>JBEVVR010000015.1:252164-253509 GCA_040507035.1 Candidatus Thiodiazotropha sp. | reverse complement strand
CCGTAGCGTCCACCGATGATACGTGGCAGGCTTGCGCGGCGGCCCTCATTGAAGGCCTGGGCAAAGGCACCCAGGACATCCTTATAGAGGGGTTCGCCATCGGCGCCCGGTTCCTTGGTGCGGTCGAGCACAGCGATCTTCTTCACCGAATCGGGTACCGCTTGGAGCAGGCTTTGCGCCGCAAAGGGGCGGAACAGACGCACCTTGACCATGCCGATCCTGTCACCCGCGGCAGCCAGGTGCTCCACCGCCTCCTGGGCGGCACCGATGCCAGAGCCCATGAGCATGATGATGTGCTCTGGTTGCTCGGCACCGACATATTCGAACAGGCCGTATCGGCGACCGCTGAGGCGGGCGAATCTGTCCATGGCCCCTTGCAGGATTGTAGGTGCTGCATCATAGAAGGGGTTCACCGTTTCCCGCCCCTGGAAATAGACGTCGGGGTTTTGCGAGGTACCGCGGATCACCGGGCGATCGGGGGAGAGGGCGCGCTCCCGGTGGGCATTGATCCACTCCTCGTTGATCATCCCCTTGATGGTCTCTTTCCCGGGGAGCTCAATCTTATTGACCTCGTGGGAGGTGCGGAAACCGTCGAAGAAGTGGAGGTAGGGGACGCGGCTTTCCAGGCTCGCCGCCTGGGCGATCAGGGCGAAGTCCGCCACTTCCTGCACGCTGGCGGAGCAGAGCATGGCATAGCCGGTGGCGCGGCAGGCCATCACATCGCTATGGTCGCCGAAGATGGATAACGCCTGAACCGCCAGGGAACGGGCCGAGACATGAAGCACGGTGGGGGTCAGTTCACCGGCGATCTTATACATGTTGGGTATCATCAACAGCAGGCCCTGGGAGGCGGTAAAGGAGGTGGAGAGTGATCCCGCCTGCAACGCCCCATGTACGGTGCCGGCAGCGCCGGCCTCGCTCTGCATCTCGATCACATCGGGGACCGCGCCCCAGATATTTTTAATGCCCTTGGCAGACCACTCATCGGACCACTCCCCCATGGGGGATGCGGGGGTGATCGGATAGATGGCGATTACCTCGTTGGTGAGATGGGCAATCTGGGCCGCTGCTTCATTGCCGTCGATGGTGACCTTGTTCTTATGCATATCCTGTGTTCCTGGTCCGATCTCAATTGAATGGTATTTGATTTACGCTACAGCAGTCATACTTAAATCGTTGCGATCCATTGTCCATGACAATTGGTCATAAATACCACGATTGATGAAGGTCAAAGGGCTATCGATTTTGTCTTCTTTTTACCTATGCAGTATCCATTCATTGACTAAAATTGAATCAGAAAATGTAGTCTATTTTTCATTGTGAACGTTAAACGGCATGGATGCTT
>JBEVVR010000015.1:55129-252064 GCA_040507035.1 Candidatus Thiodiazotropha sp. | reverse complement strand
AGTTCAACTCTACGCTTTATTCCAACGATGACCAAGTGACGGTCTTAAGGATCCAGTGTGAATTCTCAGCATCATACAGGTGTCGAAAGGCGTCCGGGCTTTCTTCCCCGTTCGGCCCTGCAGGCACTGTTTACGGTTTTGCAACAGGCCGGTTACAAGATCTATGGCCCCACTGTTCGCGATGGTGTGATTCAGTTCGACTATCTCGACAGCCCCGATAGACTGCCGCTTGGTGTGAGCAACGACCAGCAGCCTGGGCGCTATCGATTGGAAACCGGGGAGAGTCAGCGGCTCTTCGATTGGAATCACGGTTCGCAGGCGCTGAAACCCCTCTGTTTCGCCCCTCGCGAGGTGCTTTGGCAGGAGCGGTTGGAGCCCTACGGTTTTCAGCGGACACTGCCGGAAGTGACACCAACCGCGGTGATCGGTGTGCGTGCCTGCGACCTTGCTGCGTTATTGATTCATGACCAACACTTCGAGCTGGAGATGAGACCGGATCCCCACTATCGTCAGCGCCGCGAAAGCCTGTTGTTGATCGGCGTCGACTGTGCCCATTCCGCCTCGACCTGTTTTTGCGCATCCACCGCTGACGGGCCGGCACTGGATGGCGGTTACGATATCGGCATGGCAGAGCTGGACGAGGGATTTCTCATCTGGCACCAGAGTGAAAAGGGAGAGGCCATCACTGGGCAACTGGCGCTTAAGAACGCTGATCAAGCCCAGCTCGAGGCGATGCTTGAATCCAGCAGACAGGCGGCGAAGGAGCAACAGCGACAGCTGCCCGGAAATGAAGCGTTGCAACAGCTCTATGAACGCCTGGACCATGTCCATTGGGAACAGGTTGCTGAACGTTGCCTCTCCTGCGGCAACTGCACCGCGGTCTGCCCCACCTGTTTCTGCTACCAGGTCGAGCACGAAATGGCTTTGACCGGTGATGCAGCGGAGATGGTCCGTAGCTGGGACTCCTGTTTCAGCCCCACCCACAGCGACATGGGTCATTTCCAGGTGCGCAGCAGTATCAAGCACCGCTACCGCCAGTGGCTGACCCACAAGCTCGCCGGGTGGCAGGTGCAGCAGCGGCGTATCGGCTGCACCGGTTGCGGTCGCTGTATCACCTGGTGTCCCGTGGGCATAGATCTGACCCAGGAAGTGACAGCCGTGCTGGAGGAGGGCAGTCTCGATGTTTGATCCCCATATCCCTCATGTTGCGGTGATCGACCAGCGTATTCAAGAGTCACCCACCATCTTTACCCTGCGGCTTCAGTACGACTGGGAGGTGCAGAAGGCCTACGAATTCGATCCCGGGCAGTTCAACATGGTGACCCTCTTCGGCGTCGGCGAGATACCCATCTCCATCGTCAACGACCCCCTGGACAACCACTATTTCGACCATACCATCCGCGTGGTGGGGCGGGTATCGGCAGGGCTGTCGGAACTGCAGCCGGGTGACCGGGTGGGCATTCGCGGCCCCTTCGGTCGGGGCTGGCCGCTGGCGCGAATGAAGGGTAAGGATATCCTGTTGATTACCGGTGGGCTGGGTTGTGCCCCTCTGGTCTCGGTGATCCGTTTCATCATGCGCCGTCGCGAATACTATGGTCGTATCCATATTCTACAGGGTGTCAAACACTCCGATGATCTCATTTGGCGTGAACAGTATGAGGAGTGGGCGAAACTGCGCGACGTGCACATCCTGCTGGCAGCGGATGTGGCCGGTAAGGGATGGAAAGGGCAGCAGGGAATGGTCACTGAGTTGATCGGACAGATCTCGGTGCGGCCCCAACGTACGGTTGCCCTGCTCTGCGGGCCTGAGTTGATGATGTTGGCGGCGATCGCCAATCTGCGGGACATGGGGCTCGCCGATGGCAGCATCTGGTTCAGCATGGAGCGCAACATGCAGTGTGGCATTGGCCAGTGCGGTCACTGCCAGATCGGTCCCCACTATGTGTGTCAGGATGGGCCTGTTTTCTGTTATTCAGATTTGGCGGATTTTTTGGGGGCGAAAGGGTTTTGACTGATAACTCAAAACTTCTAGATTTATGGAGCGGTGTCAGACGATGACAACTACTAAACCAAAACTAGCGGTACACAAGTTCAGTTCATGCGATGGCTGCCAGCTGGCGCTGCTGAATCTGGGTGAACCCCTGCTGTTGCTACCGGAGCTGGTGGATATAGTTCACTTCGCCGAGGCCGGTCCCAACGATCCGGTGGCCGAGGCCGATATCGCACTGGTGGAGGGGAGCGTCTCCACAGCGGAGGATATAGCGCGCATCAAGGAGGTGCGGGAGAAGAGTGCTACCCTGATTGCCATCGGTGCCTGTGCCACCGCGGGTGGGTTGCAGGCGCTGGCCAATTTTACCGACCGCTCCGCCTGGATGGCGGCGGTCTATGCCCGGCCCGACCATATCGAGGCCCTGCAGAGCTCCAATCCCATCTCCGACTATATCAAGGTCGACTTCGAGATCCCTGGCTGCCCGGTCAACTCACGTCAGGTCGTGGGGGCCCTGCGGGACCTGCTGAGTGGTGTTCAGCCACGTCCGGAGAAGCGTTCCGTCTGTATGGGGTGTAAACGTAAAGGGCTGGTCTGTGTCATGGTGAGCAAGGGTGAGCCCTGCATGGGGCCGGTGACGGTGGCGGGTTGTAACGCCCTCTGTCCCTCCATGGGACGCGGTTGTTACAGCTGTTACGGACCCCTGAAACAGATCAACGACCGATCCCTGGCGCAACGCTTTACCGAGTTGGGCCTTGATAGCTCAGCCGTCGCCAGGCGGTTCCATTTCATAGCCAATCACGCCCCCGCCTTCAAACAGGCGGGTGAGCGCTTGAAAGATAGCTCCAATGAATGACAAGACACGCGATATCCATATCCATGTACCGGTATTGACCCGGGTCGAGGGTGAAGGCGCCCTGAAGATCGATGCAGTGGACGGCGCCATCCAAAATCTGGAGTTGAATATCTACGAACCACCCCGGCTATTTGAGAAGTTTGTCGAGGGTTACGAATGCGATCAGGTGATCGATATGGTGGCGCGTATCTGCGGCATCTGTCCGGTGGCCTACCAGATGAGTGCGGTGCAGGCCTTCGAAGACCTGTTTGGCCTGCAACCCCCCGATTGGCTGCGGGGAATGCGCCGCGCCATGTATTGTGGGGAGTGGTTACAGAGCCATGCCCTGCATATTCACCTCTTGGCGGCCCCCGATTTTCTCGGTTTCGATTCGGCGATCGCGATGGCTGCCGACTATCCCGATGCGGTGCGACGGGGACTGGAACTGCAGACCCTGGGCAATGACCTGATCGCGCTCTTCGGTGGCCGCTCGGTGCATCCGGTGGGGGTACGTGTCGGTGGTTTCTACCGGGCGCCACAAGAAGATGAGGTAGAGTCTTTGCTGCGACGCCTGGAGGCGGCCCTGCCGGCGGCGAAGGCCCTGGTGGGTTGGACCGCGGGGCTTGATTTCCCCGACGACGAACAGTCCTTCATCAGTGTGGCCCTAAGTCATCCTGAGGAGTACGCCATCGAGCGCGGCAATCTGATTTCGGGACAGGGACTGGAGACCGAGATCAACTACTACGAGAGCTTTTTCAAAGAGCACCAATCGCCTCACTCCACCGCGCTGCATTCAACCCTGGAGGGGCGACCCTACCTGGTCGGGCCCCTGCCCAGGCTCAACCTCAATTTTCATCAGCTTCCCAAGCCAGTGCGTGAGGTGATGGATGGGTGCGGTATAACCTTCCCCAGCCACAATATGTTTCACAGCATCGTGGCGCGGGCCATCGAACTCCATTTCGCCATCTATGAGGCGATCCATCTGCTGCAGCACTATCGTCGGCCTGCCGAGCCCTATGTTCCGCTGCAACCCCAGGAGGGCAACGCCTTCGGTTGCACCGAGGCACCCCGGGGAATCCTCTGGCACCGCTACGACGTGGACGACAAGGGGATGGTCCGCTATGCCCGTATCGTACCGCCCACCAGCCAGAACCAGGGCCGAATCGAAGAGGATATCCGCCTCTCCCTGGAGAAATTGGGGCTCGACAAACCGGACGATGCCCTGCGTCTGCGGGCCGAACAGGTGATACGCAATTACGACCCCTGTATCTCATGCGCTACCCACTTTCTTAGGCTCGATATCAATCGCCGATGATTCGTGTTCTCGGGATCGGATCCCCCTTCGGTGCCGACCAATTGGCATGGCAGGCGATCGATCACCTAGCCGGGCTGGAACTTGAAGGTTGTGAATTGCTAAAACTCGATCGTCCCGGCAGCCAGATTGTCAGTCACTTTCAAGGTGTTGAGCGGGTGGTGATTATCGATGCCCTGCACCTGTCCGAGAGACCGGGAGGTGTTAGAGTGATAGATCCCGAGGCCCTACGGCAGCAGCAGTCTCTGGCATCCAGCCACGGATTCGGTGTGGTCGAAGCCATAGCCTTGGCTGGGCAACTGGAGGCGTTACCATCACGACTCAGTGTGATTGGAATAGAGACAGGGGATGATGTCTCTCGATTGCCGGCTATCGATTTTCCAGCCCTTGAGGATTTGATGTATCGATTACTCAGCCCTTGAAGCGAGTAAAGCAAAACTAGTTTCACTGTTTTCAATCCGAGTCTCGACATCAGGTTTCCAATCCTTTGCCGCTAAGAGAGAGGGGGTGTAATCCGGGAGTGGTAATGAAGCCAAAACAGATCGGCCGGTTCCAAGTCGGCAAACAGCTGGGTGTAGGCAATCAGGGTACGGTCTATCTTTGCCACGACAGCCAGCTGGAGCGCAAGGTTGCGATAAAATTGCTCGACAAGTCGCTGATGGGGGTGTCGTTTCTCGATGAGGCCCGTGCGGTAAGCAAGCTCCAGCATCCCAATATCGTCTCCATCTATGAGGCTGGAAAGCATCAACAGATTCCCTATCTGGTTTTCGAGTATGTAGAGGGCGATCTACTCAAGGACCTGGTTAAGGGTGATCAGCCTGTATTGAGTGATATCCTGCAAATATTCCAGGGCTTGCTGGAAGGAATGAGCCAGGCGCACAAGGCAGGTATAGTCCATCGTGACCTGAAGCCGGCAAATATCATCATCAACAATGACAAGGTACCGAAGATCATGGATTTCGGTATTGCGCGTCTGATTACCGAGGCCAAGGGACCTGACCGTAAGCTGATCGGAACCCCCCGCTACCTGGCACCGGAGTATATTAAAAAGGGGGAGGTCGGGCCCCAGGCGGATGTCTTTGCCCTTGGCCTGATCCTGGATGAGATGCTGACCGGCATGCCGGTATTCAGTGGCAACAATCAGCAGATCGTTATCGATGCAATACTCAAGCTAGAGCCCAGACCCCCATCCCAGTTCAATTCAGCGGTGGATGAAAAACTCGACCGCTTTATCCTCAAGTCCCTGGAGAAGGACCCTGCATTGCGTTACCAAGATGCCACGGAGATGTTGCAGGCCTTCAATGAAATGCGCGGTGTCAGTGATCAAAAGCTGGCGCTCGACGAGGATGCCAGTGGCACCGTGGAGTTCCTACTGCGTCGAATGAAGCGCAAAAGCGACTTTCCAGCGCTGTCTCAATCGGTGCGTAGCATCAACGCCATGGCGGACGCCAGCAATAAGGACGTGAATCAGATGGCGGGGGTGATCGTTAAGGATTTCGCCCTCACCAACAAGATACTGAAAGTGGTCAACTCCGCTTACTATGGACGATTCTCCGGCAGAATCGGTACCGTATCGCGAGCCGTGGTGGTGCTGGGTACGCAGTCGATCCGCTCCCTGGCGGCGTCGTTGATCTTTTTCGAGCATATCGAAAACAAGCAGCAGGCCGGCTATCTTCGGGATTTGGTCTCATCGGCCATGTTTCGTGCAACCCTGGCACACAAGGTGGCGGGGGAGATCGATCAGCACGAAGCCGAGGCCTATTTTCTCACCGGTCTGTTGAACGACCTCGGCAAGTTGCTGGTGGCATTCTACTTACCAGAGGAGTCACAGGAGATCGAACGTCTGATCGAGGTTGAGCACAGGGAGCCGATCACCGCCCAACACAGTGTTCTTGGGGTTAGTTATGAAAAGATCGGAATTGAGATCGCGGCGCAATGGAATTTCCCCAAGACACTGGTCGACAGCATGAAGCATTGGCAGGGAGATCATAAACCTGTCAATCGGATAGAGCGCAGGCGCCTGGTCTCCGCATTTGCGAATGAGGCAATGACGGTGATGGTCGAATCAGGGCTGGACGACAAGTCGGCGATGGAGGCCTTGAGTAAAAAATATGCCAAGGGGCTCGATATTTCGAATAAACAGTTCAACCGCTTGGCGACCCAGTCCATTGAGGAGTTTCAGGAGGTGGCGAAGGCGATATCGGGTGACATTTCAGATCAGTTCATAGAAAAACTCACCAGCAAAAGTGATGAGTTGCAGTCTCAAAAAGGGGTCGAAAGAGGCCGTTCGAAAGAGATGGATAAGGATGGGCTGGCTGAAACCCAAATCCTCGATGAGGAGGGTACCAAACCCCTCGAGTCAGCCCCTGATGAAGCCGGCGCTGTTGCAACTCCAGAAGATGCGGAGGCCCTGCTGATGGATGGCCTGCAGGAGGTCACCGGTATGCTGGTGGGGAATCACAGTGTATCCGAGATTTTCAATGTGGTACTGGAAACCATGTATCGCGCCATCGGTTTTCAAAGGGTGATATTGGCGTTGCTGGACCGGAAACGAGGAGAAATGGTTGGCAGGCTGGGTTTTGGCAATTCCGCCGATGAGTTTGTTCAACTTTTTCACTTTCCGACGGCCTACAGTGTGGATGTCTTTCACGGTGCGTTGAAAAATGCAGTGGATGTCTATATTGCCGACACCACGGAAGGCAAGATACAGGCGGATATACCGGATTGGTATAAGAAGATCTCCAGCGCCGGTTCATTCCTGCTCTTTCCCCTGGTGGTTAACAGCAGGGCAGTGGGATTGATCTATGCGGATCATGCCAATCCCAGTGGTGTGGAGATAGATAAAAAAAGGCTCAATCTGCTAAAGTCTTTGCGAAATCAAATTGTATTGGCAGTCAAGTCCTGACTTAAACCAAATCAAACGCGAATCCGATTTTACAAGTCCCAACAAGATGCACCGGATTCAAGGATCGTAATCCCTGGAATCCGGTGCTTGGTATAGCCAACCAATCGACTATCTGGTTGAAGCTATGTTCTACTTGGCTGACACTATCTCTCGTTACATTGTACTCTTCATGGCAACGTTGGAGTAAGCACTCTCATTACCCTCGGTATCGTAGGTGGTGACTGCGAAGTAGTAGTCGCCAGTGGCAAGATTGTCGACAACATGTTCATTGATGGTGGAGTCAGCCAGGTCGACAATCTGTGTAAGGTTGTCACTGGTTGTTCCCATGTAGATTTTGTAACCTTCAATCTCGCTCAGATCCAGCGCCGATCCGTCGGTGCGAGTTGAAGGCGGAACCCACATCAGTGAAATGCTACCTACGGTTGGTTCTGGTTCCACGACTGTGATGCTCTGTGGGCTCAGTGTGGCACTATCGATGCCGTCCGTTACCGAGATGACGATATTGCTGTAGAGTCCGATGTCTTCACTGCTGGGATTGCCGCTGATTGCACCTGTATTGGTGTTGAAGCTGGCCCACAGGGGTAGATTTGACACGCTGAAGGTTAGCTCGTCGCCATCTGCATCAGAGGCATTGGGTGCAAACCAGTATTCGTTTCCAGCGATGATGTTGGGTTCCGCGCTGCCGCTGATGACAGGTGCATTGTTAGGATCTGCGACATCGCTAATGGTGATGGTAAATCCATCCAGGCTTACCCTTTCACTGCCGTCTGATACGCTGATGACGATATTTTGGTAGCTTCCCGCGGAGTCCGAATCAGGTGTACCGGTGAGGTTACCGTTACTCTCATTGAAACTGGCCCAGTATGGCAGGTTACTGATTGAGAATGTCAGTGCGTCGCCATCCGGGTCGCTGGCTGCTGGCGTGAAGCTGTAGGAAGATCCCTCATCTAAATTGGTCGTAGGAGCGCCACTTATGCTTGGCGCACGGTTTGTTTCATCGACCGTGATACTGAAGGTATTCAGGGATGTGACTGCGTTACCGTCGGAGACACTGATACGAATATTCCCGGTGGTACCTGCATCACTGTAACCAGGCGTTCCACTCAGGGCACCTGTGGAGGTGCTGAAGTTTGCCCAGGATGGCTTATTATCGATTGAGAAGCTCAATTTGTCGCCATCTGCGTCGCTGGCATGGGGCACGAACGAGTAGTCAGCGCCTTCAGAGACAGAGGTGGCCGGTGTGCCACTGATTATGGGTGCTTGATTGGATTCGTCAACAGTAATGCTGAAGGCCTGTAGGGTCACCAATGTGTAGCCGTCGGAGACACTGATGTAAATATTACTGGTGGTGCCCGTGTCACTGTAATCTGGGGTACCGCTCAGATTGCCGGTGGCGGAGTCAAAGCTTGCCCAGCTTGGTTTGTTTTGGATAGAGAAGCTCAGTTTGTCGCCATCTGCGTCGCTGGCCTGGGGGATAAAGGAGTAGCTGATGCCTTCAGAAGCATAGCTGGCCGGCGTTCCACTGATTGACGGTGCCCGGTTGGTGTTGTCGACAGTGATGCTGAAGGCGTCTAGTGAGGCCGTTGCGCTACCGTCGCTGACGCTGATCTGAATATTCTCTGTGGTGCCCGCTGCACTATAGCCCGGTGTGCCGCTAAGTTTTCCTGAAGACTTGCTGAAATTGGCCCAGGAGGGCTTATTCATGATGGAGAAGCTAAGGCTGTCGCCATCCACATCGCTTGCACTGGGAGTAAAGCTATATGCATCACCTTCAGCGACTTGGGTCCGTGGCGATCCGCTGATTACGGGAGCTGTGTTTTCTGTGGGTGATTCAGATTGACTGGAGCAATCGGCCGGTGCCCGATAAACGTCTTTCTCCAGCTCATTAGTACTGTTTTCAGCTCGTACACTGCAAGGAATGGAGTCCGGGTTATAAAACTTGAAACGCCACATACCTCGCTTGTTGACTGTTTTGGTGCCCAGAGAGATATCTGTGCCGGCGACAAAAAGTTCAACTGTTGTCTTGGGTGTTCCGGTGCCCTTGAATACCAGTAGGTCTTTTTTGTCCCTCCATACGGCTTTATCGAATGTAAAATAGTCTGTGCCTGCATGCAGCTGATTGATCTCAGTCATGTAGAGTGCAGGGATAAGAGCTAGTGGAAGGAGAGTGCGTAAAAATTTCATTAGACAACCTCAATAGCGAGTTCCTTTAGTTGCTCACTATGGCGGTCAGCACCCTATTTTATTCATTCACGAGATCACAGTTTTAGATGACCAATTTCACACAATTTGTGGCGGCCATCAGTAGTGTGAAAGAGCTCGAAAATATGCCACTCAAATTGTAAAAATTTTCTGAAATTACACAACGCACACTTGTCTTTTTGAGGAGTAGAGATTGACGGTTGATTAAGTGAGAACTGGTCATGGCCCTTTATGAGAGGTCTATCTAAAATTACTTCCATAAAATCAGTAAATGGCAATTAAATTATGTTTATTTCTTGTCTTTTGTTTTGCTTTTTTTAACTGTTTTTAAAAATCGGAAATACTAAAAGGCGTTTGATTAAATCTTTTGATAATTAGTTACAATTAACTTATTCGCAAAGCTGAAATTGATAGCGCTTGATAAGATTAAAATTCCCCTCGAATTACCACGGCGAATGTTGCTTGTGCTTTGTCTTGTTAAATCGATTCAGGCTGCAGATGATGTGATCGATACCGAAGCTGGGCATGCCTTTATACAGTTTAAGATCAGCCATCTTGGGTTCAGTTGTTTAACAGGCCCTAGGAGAGGGTAAGGCAAGGCTGTCAGGAGAACTTACCCCGGCAGGTATTGCCCATCCTATAGAGATCGATGTGGAGCATGTTGCTGCGTGAACTGATCCCTGGGGTGGGTACAGGTTCGTTGTTTTTATGAGTGCAGCCACTCAACGCGAAAACGGATCTTGCGCCAAGGATTGTCCTCTTCGAGGAGGCGGACAATGGTCGTCTCCAGGCGTTCGCCTTGATCCAGCAGGCGAGCCAGGGTGCGGTTCTCATGGCGGGGAATGTATCCCAGATGTTCATTCTTGAACCAAACGGCAATCGCATAGCGATCATGTGGATTACTCGGTTCCCGTTTCAGGCGAAGTGGCTCGCCAACGCGGAGAAAGGGCCAGACCGCCCCAGCCCGATGATATTGAAAACCGGCTAGTGCAGACTCTTGAAGGATTACTTTGCGCCTAGGGGGGCATCTCAGGGCGCCTGAGTTGAACCTCGGGGCGATTTCCGCAAGCTTGAATAGTTTGACCAGGAAATTTTGACTCTTCATGCTGTAGACTCCCTATCTGCACATGAATGTGAGAATAACCTGGGTAGGGGCTCAATCCGTGAGCCCCATAGGGAGGTGAGAGCCGAGATGTTGGGCTATATCCTTTTCGACGCGGGATCTTGGCACGATTTCATCAACTACCTGAAACAGCTGGGGTTGGCGCCTGAAGGCAAGGCACAACACCACGTGGCGGGTGTGAATGTCACCTTGAGGGATGGACGCGTCATTCAGGCAGTTATCGATCCGGGGTTGATGCGGCGTCTGCTGACCGTGGTTTCACCCCAAGAGCTGGGAGAGTTCGTGGATACCATAGTTGCCGCGGTGGAAAATCCTGACGATCGACCCTTGTGTCAACGTTGAGGCGGTGGCGGGGACTGTTGCTCCTGCGCGCGGGCCTTCTCCTTCGAAATACGCTCGGCCTTTCTCTTTTCCACCATCTCGATATACTCTTTCGGTGTCTGGCTGATGTTGGTTTCAGGCGGATTGTCGCTACTCTTCATGACATAGACTATGCCGAGGATGAGAACGATAAGCACAGCGAAAAATGCTGTATTTCTCATTTAAGTTGTCTCCTTTGCTAATGACCCACCACCAGGTTTGCTCAAGCATGTAGCCGCAGAATCGACCAGTCACGCGCCTTGGCGATCTTCGAAAGGGTTTCATCCGGATCCACAGCCACCGGATTGTCGACGATTTCCAGCAGGGGCAGGTCATTGTGGGAATCGCTGTAAAACCAACTTCCATGCAGATCTTGTGCGTTTTCCTGCAGCCAGGTATGCAGTCGTTTCACCTTACCCTCCTTGAAGCTGGGTTCGCCAGCGACCTCCCCGGTGTAGTGCCCATCCAGTGTCTCCGGTTCGGTAGCGATCAGATGGCCGATTCCGTAGCTTTGCGCGATTGGGCTGGTAATGAATGTATTGGTGGCGGTGATTATCAACAGTGTATCCCCGGCGCTTCTGTGTTTTTCCACCAGTTGCCGGGATTGTTGGCTGATTAGGGGTGAGATTTTGCGATCGATGAACTCCCTGCGCCAATCAAGCAGGCTCTCCAGGCTGTTGTCACGCAAAGGTTTCAGGGAGAAACGCTGAAAGGCGAAGATATCCAGGCATCCGGCCTTGTAATCCTCGTAGAAGCGCTGGTTTTCTCGCCGGTAACTCTCTGCGTCGACAATCCCTTTTTCTACCAGGAACTCACCCCAGAGATAGTCGGAGTCTCCGGCGAGGAGGGTATTGTCGAGGTCAAAAATTGCCAATGCCATAATCGGGCCCGTTGCTGCCTATTGCTGGTGAAATGATCTCGCTGTAGCGCGACTCTCATCTGTTTGAGCTATGAACAGTAATGGAATATCCATAATTTGCAAAGGCTTATGTTTATCTGCCTTGCTGCTCAGTGGTTTATATGGAAGAATCTACAGTATTGATTTCGCAATGTTCTGGCTTCTAACTTGATTGACTCTGACGGTTATCGACCCAATGTAGGCATCATCCTGTGCAATGACAATCGCCAACTCTTTTGGGGGCGTCGGGTCGGACAGGATGCCTGGCAGTTCCCTCAGGGTGGTATCAAAGCGACTGAAACGCCTGAACAGGCCATGTACCGGGAGTTGCGGGAAGAGGTCGGATTGAAGACCGAACAGGTCGAGGTGATGGGGGCGACGCGTAACTGGCTGCGCTATCGACTCCCCGAACGCTATATCCGTCGTCATCGAGAGCCTTTATGCATCGGGCAGAAGCAGATCTGGTTTCTGCTGCGCGCACAATGCGGGGAGGATGCCTTCTGCCTCGACAACTGCGAAACCCCGGAATTCGAGGAGTGGCGTTGGGTCAAGTATTGGCAACCGGTGCGTGAGGTGATCTACTTCAAACGCAATGTCTATACCAAGGCACTGCAAGAGCTGGCGCCCCTGCTCTATCCGGAAGGGACACCCAACCGATTACATACTAATTTTCTACGACAGCAGCGGCGTTGAAAGACCCATTATCCGCTGTTGATTAGCGTAGGGTATGGGGGCTTTAAAAGTCCGCCCTGTTATGTGCCTCTTCCCAAGAACAGGGTAGCGCGATCTTGAATCGCCGACCTGGCCAACTCCCAACCATTCGTCTTAAGGATCACCCGCATGCTTGATACCCTCCATCGCATCGTCAAAGAGGTTAACGCCGCGCCCGACCTCGAACAGGCCCTGGAGATTATCGTAGCTCAGGTGAAAGGAGCGATCGGCAGCGATGTCTGTTCTGTCTATCTGACCGATTTCGAACGTCGTGAGCATGTATTGATGGCAACCGAAGGCCTGCACCGGGATGCGGTCGGCAAGGCCAGGCTGCCCTATCATCGCGGACTGATCGGCCTGGTTTGCGAAAGGGCGGAGCCGGTCAATCTGGCGGATGCCCCCAGCCATAGCCGCTATCTCTTCACCCATGAGACCGGCGAGACCCAGTACAAGGGATTTCTCGGTGTGCCGATTATCCAGAATCGTAAAGTGCTGGGTGTATTGGTGGTGCGTCAGCACATCCAGCGCAGTTTCGAAGATGAGGAGGTGACTTTTCTCTTTACCCTCGCGGCGCAACTGGCCGGCGCCATTATCCACGCCCAGGCCACTGGCAACCTGGTTACCCACAGCGACATGGCACCGCCCAATCGCTTTCTCCAGGGACGGCCGGGCTCACCGGGGGTGGCGTTGGGAACCGCGGTGGTCGTCTATCCTCCCGCGGATCTGGATGCGGTTCCCGACAGGCCCGCCCAGGATCCGGAGCGTGAAGAGGAGGAGTTTCGTACCGCAGTTGCCGCCGTGGTGCAGGATCTGATGGCACTCGAGGACCGTTTCGAGGAGAGCCTTCCGGCGGAAGACAGGGCGCTGTTCGATGCCTGGCTGATGATGCTGGGCGGCGATTCGCTGATCGGCAGCACGGTGAGGCGGATTCATGAGGGTAACTGGGCCTCGGGAGCGCTGCGTGAGACCATCGAGGAACATGCCAAGGTCTTTGATGCCATGGAGGATATCTATCTGCAGGAGCGGGCCTCCGATGTCAGGGATTTGGGAAGGCGCATCCTGATGCATCTGCAACAGCGGGTGGCCAGGCCGACCGATTACCCGGAGAAGACGGTATTGGTTGGTGATGAGGTCAGCGCGATGCAACTGGCCGAGGTGCCCCAGGGACGTCTGGTGGGTGTGGTTTCTGCCGGTGGTGCGAGCTTCTCTCACGTTGCTATCTTGGCCAGGGCGATGAATGTTCCCGCGGTGATGGGTCTCAGCGATCTGCCGGTCAACCGCGTCGACGGTCGTTTCGTGATTCTGGAGGGCTATCTGGGGCGCCTCTATGTCTCCCCCGCATCCTCAGTCATCGATGAGTATCAGCGCCTGGCCAATGAGGACCGGGCGCTGTTCAAGGAGCTCGAGGCGGATAAGGATCTGCCCTGTGAGACCACCGATGGCGCCAGGATACCACTCTACATGAATACCGGCCTGATCACCGAGCTGGGATCTCAGGGTGTCGAGGAGTCTGAGGGCGTCGGTCTCTATCGCACCGAGCTGCCGTTTATGGTGCGAGACAGCTTTCCCGGCGAGTCGGTGCAGGTGGCCAACTATCAGCGGGTGCTGGGTACATTCCATCCTCGACCGGTTACCATACGTACCCTCGACATCGGTGGCGACAAGCCGCTTCCCTACTTTCCCGTGGAAGAGTCGAACCCATTCCTAGGGTGGCGGGGAATACGCATCTCCCTCGATCATCCCGAGATCTTTCTAACCCAGGTGCGTGCCATGCTGCGTGCCGCCATCGGCCTGAATAACCTGCGCATCCTGCTGCCGATGGTGAGTCACGTTCAGGAGGTCGATGACACGTTGTTGCTGATTCAGCGGGCCCACGACGAGCTCATCGAAGAGGGCTACGCGGTTACCATGCCGAAAATCGGTGTCATGATCGAAGTCCCGGCGGCCGTCTACCAGGTGGAAGCCCTGGCACGGCGCATCGATTTCATCTCTGTCGGCACCAATGACCTGACCCAATATCTGCTTGCCGTGGATCGCAACAATGCCCATGTTGCCGATATCTACGATGATCTTCATCCCGCGGTGCTGAGGGCGCTGATCCAGATCGTCTCCGGGGCCAGGGAGTATCAGCGTGAAGTGAGTGTCTGTGGTGAGATGGCGGGCAATCCCGCTGCCGCGGTGTTACTGATTGGTATGGGTGTTGACAGCCTGAGCATGAATGGGGGCAGCCTGCTGCGCGTGAAATGGGTATTGCGATCTGTCTCCCGGGCCAGGGCAAGGGAGTTGTTGCAGGCGGCACTGCGTTGTGAAAAGGTATCTGAAGTCAGGCAGCTGCTGGGCAACGCCCTGGAGGAGATGGGATTGGGCGGTCTGCTGCGTGCCGGCAGATAGACAGCTCTTCTGGTGGCTGTATTCAATTCGATAACCCCGAAAGCGGGGATTACGGCTTAACTGGTCCTGATCCATGAACCGACAGCATGGGACATTGGTGAACTTTGACTGGCTGAAGCAATTTCTTGCCATCCTCATTCCCTTTGCCGCCACCCTGTCCATCGGTGCCTATGTGCACTACTACACCATATCCGAAACTGATCGGGTGACAAAGGAGTCAAGGGAACTGCTCAATGTGGGGCTTGCGCGCAGTGCGCTCAACAGAGATCTCTCCAATGTCGTATCGGATATTATTTTTCTCTCCAGTTACATCGAGCGTCAGGGATTTACCGAGGATGGCCTTCTGCAGAAGGCCCAGGTCGGACAACTGTTTTATACCTTTATCAAGGAGAAGCGCCTCTATGACCAGGTCAGGTTTATCGATCTGGATGGTAAGGAGCGCGTCAGGGTCAACTTTTCATCGGGGCAGCCGGAGTTGGTGTTACCGGCACAGCTGCAGGATAAATCAAAACGCTACTACTTCACGGAGACCATGGAACTGAAACCGGGTGAGATCTATATATCGCCTCTGGATCTCAATGTCGAGGAGGGAGAGATCGAACGTCCGTATAAATCGGTGATGCGTTTTGCGGTTCCCATATACCTTGCTGACGAGGAGAAGAAGGGAATACTCGTGTTGAACTATCTGGGTGAACGATTGTTGAACGATTTCAATCGGGCTGCTGCGAATATCGCGGATCATATCCATCTATTGAATGCCCAGGGCTACTGGTTAAGCAGTCCTAATCAAGGAGACGAGTGGGGCTTCATGCTCGAGCACAAACGGCGTTATTCCGATAGTCATGCCGAGGCCTGGCGGGAGATAGGGGATCTGGGTTCCGGTCAGTTACCGACAACTGCCGGTCTGTTGACCTTCGAAACCGTCACCCCTTGGATAGTCGCCGCGCAGACCATGCATGGCATTAGCGAAAGCGGTTACGTCATTCCTCCCGGCACTTCACATTGGAAGGTGGTTTCAGAAGTGCCGCAAGCGCGTTATCTTCCCGGTTTTTGGACCTTTATCCGTCAACATCTGCCACTCTATTTTACCATAATGCTGGTGTTACTTTTCGGTTCCTGGTTGTTGGCCAGCACAAACCTGCGGCACCGCAATGTGCAGCGTCAAAGTGAATATGAGAGACGCTTCCGTCAAACCTTGGAAGATATGCAGTTGGCGGCAATTACTCTGGATACGGATAGTCGGTTGATATTCTGCAATGACTATTTCCTGCGTCTGACCGGATGGCGTCGGCATGAGGTATTGGATTGCGACTGGATAGAACGCTTCATCGATGCAGCGCAAACAGAGGCGATGCGGGATACATTCAGCAGACTTTTGACTGAGAGTGATGTCTCGCGAGATGTGGAGGTGGATGTGCGCATGAAACTGTTTGGTCATCGCAGAATCGCCTGGCACAACACCCTTTCAACCAATTCCCAGGGAGAGGTTATCGGCATAACCGCAATTGGCGAGGATGTTACCGATCGGCGTAAGGCGGAAGATAAAGTACGTAAACTATCTCACGCGGTCGAACAGAGTCCCAGTATCGTGATGCTGACAAACAGCCAGGGGTTGATCGAGTATGTGAATCCAAAATTCACCGAGGTTACCGGCTACCGCGCGGACGAAGTGGTTGGGAAGCGTCCCAATATTCTCAAGTCCGGGGAGATGCCCTCGGAGGAGTATGCAAAACTCTGGGTCACGGTAAAGCAGGGAGAGGAGTGGCGTGGGGAGTTCCACAATCGGCGCAAGAATGGGGAACTCTATTGGGAATCGGCCTCGATTTCAGCGTTGAAAAATCCGCAGGGTGAAATCACCCACTATGTCGCGGTGAAGGAGGATATTACCGAGCGCAAGCGGTTGCAGCAGGAGATCGACATGCACAACCAGGAGCTCGTCAGGACCCAGGCCCTGACGGCCATGGGCAGAATGGCGAGCATGATTGCTCATGACCTGAGAAACCCGCTCTCTTCGGTAAAGATGTGCATGCAGATGTTAAGCAAACAGGCGGAGAGTGAACTCGCCGAACTCTCGGTGATTGCACTGGACCAGATCCGCTATATGGAGAATATCCTGACTGACATGTTGACCTACGCCAGACCGGAGGCAGTGAATGTAGAGTGGGTCAATATTGAAAAGCTGATCGATACCACATTGCTGAGCCTGCAGCGGCGTATTGAAGAATCGAAAGTGCAGTTACGGGTGGATCACCGGCCAGGCTTGCCGGCGCTGCCGGCGGATGCCAACAAGCTGCGCCAACTATTTTCCAACCTGATTGTAAATGCGATTCAAGCTACAGAGAATCTGCCGGGTGATGAGCGTACTATCGATATTCGAAGCAACCAGGTATTGACGGAGTCGGGGAATGCCATCGAGATATCGATCTGTGACAACGGCGAAGGTCTCCCCGAGGAGGAGCTTGAGCGGCTATTCGAACCCTTCTACACCACACGCACCAAGGGTACCGGATTGGGTTTGGCCATCGTGAAACAGATTGTCGAGCAGCACCATGGCCAGGTGCAACTGGAGCTGTGTGATAACCGAGGCGTCTGCGCCAAGGTCAGTCTGCCGACAACTCCTGCCGAAGATTGACTGGCCAGATAATAAAATTGAAAAACGGTTTCTGACTAGCAACTAGTCTAAGCTAAATGCTCCTACCCAAAGTAAGAAAGCCCACGGGTGTGTTCAAACCTGTTTTGGTGGGGCAGGGCCCCACCAAAATAGTTTGGTTGTCACAGAGAATTTCCGTACTAGGTATCAAGCCTCCTTAAAGCGTAGGGTGCGGCTTGCCGCACCAATAGGCCTGCATTGATACGCCACCTCTCTGTATAGAGGGTTAAACGGTGCACCCCAAGGGCACTACCTTCGGGCGCGACGAGCCGCACCCTACGCTTTGTTTATGACGCTAAGCGGGCAAGTTTTCGTTATTCTTGTTTATTTATGGTTATTGGCAAAACAGCCCGCTATACATTAGTCTAAATAGTAGAAACCTGTCGCAGAAACAGAGACCATGGCCAGAATCCTGCTCGTTGATGACGATTATGCAAGCTGCCGTACTCTGCAGCTGCACCTCTCTGCATTGGGGCATGAGATTGAGATCGCCCACAGTGTGGATGAAGGACTGAAAATGTCGCAGCAGTTTCATCCCGAACTGATCGTGCTCGATATTCGCATGCCGGGGAAATCGGGTCTCGAAGGGTTGCCCGAGTTCAAGTCAGACCTGCCCGGGGTGCATATCATCATGATCACCGCCTTCCATGACATGGAGAGCACCATCGAGGCGATGCAGCAAGGGGCCGACGACTATATCCACAAACCGATCGATATCGACGAATTCGATGCTGCGATCGACAAGATTCTTTCGAATACCGAAGGCGAATTGGTAGATACCGCCGGCGAAGGCCTCTCTTCAATCTCCATGGTCGGCAACTCGAGAGTAATGAAGGAGATCTTCAAAACCATCGGACGGGTGGCGAAGAGCCCGGCGACGGTGTTGATCACCGGAGAATCGGGTACCGGCAAGGAACTGGTGGCACGTGCAATTCATCGCAGTGGGGACAACCCCGATGGGCCATTTGTTGTGGTGAATTGTGCCGCGATCGTTGAGACCCTGCTGGAATCGGATATGTTCGGTCACGAGAAAGGGGCGTTCACCGGAGCCGTATCGAAACAGGTGGGAAAATTCACCCTGGCCGAGAATGGCACCATCTTTCTCGATGAAATCGGTGAACTCTCCCCGATCATGCAGGCGAAACTGCTGCGTGTTATCCAGCATAAGGAGTTCACACCCTTAGGTGCAAAACAGACCTTGAGGAGCAATGCCCGTATCATTGCAGCCACCAATGTCAATCTCTCCGATGAGGCAGGCAGAGGTCATTTTCGTGAAGACCTTTTCTATCGGTTGCAGGTGGTCAATATCCATCTGCCGCCTCTGCGGGAGAGGAAAGAGGATATCATGGGGCTGGTACAGGCTCTGCTGGCTCGTATCAATAATGAATTGAATCGAAAGGTCACCCATATCACGACGGAGGCCTTGAACTGCCTCCTGGCCCATGATTGGCCGGGTAATGTCAGGGAGTTGGAGAATGCGCTGATGAAGGCCGTGGCGATGTGTTCCACCGACAGCCTCTCCATTGACCTGTTTCCAGCCGACATCAGGGGAATCAGTGTGGAGGAGCAGCAAGAGCCACTTCCGGCAACCGGTGCTATCAGTCTGCAGGCCATGGAGAAGGCGCATATAAAGCAGGTACTCGAACTTGTCGATTGGCACCGGGGCAGGGCATGTGAAATTCTCGAAATTTCCCGTCCGCGATTGAGGCGTATGATGCTTCAATACAATCTATCCTCCCCGCCGGGTATTTCAGCGGAGAAAGAGAGTGACGATTGAGCAGAGTCAGCGCCGGTCCGAGTAGTAAAAACCAGTGACCTATTTCAAACGCTGCCTCGAGTTGTATCGGTGAGTGATACGATTCGTTCAATCGTAATGTGATAAGGATTGAACGAAACGTTCAATTACTCGCCCTCAGTAACATCTCAATATACGATTGGGGTGGATAGATAGCGCTTTAGCCTGGCTCGTCATTTTTAACACCTGTCTCGATAGATTGACCTTTCAACAAGGGGTTAGGAGGTGTGCAAGGCTCTGTTCACATCTCTTTTTTACATACCTAGATAACTGCTCAGGTATATCGGCACAAATTGTGCCTGTATTTTGCTTGTATGCTTGGACTTAAAACCAATCTCTGACAGTTGACGTTCAATACTCAACCGTCACCATTGGAGATGAGGGAAGATGGAGCGGAGTGCTCCGATCTCCTCAGGAGCTGTATTGAGAAGAGATCGGTTTTTACGTCTGAATGAAGATGCATAAAAAAATCAGGTTGGCTGAGCAATAACACTTAATTTGAGATGACGTAAAAGGATTTGGAGGCTAATAAGAAGTAGCCACTTTGTGGCTTAAACGACCAGGCCGCCGGTATTACTGGCGGCCTTTTTTATTTCAGCATCCCAACGCCTGCATGATCGACTGAATCTCTTCGCTTGATGCTTCAAGGATCGACTCAATACTTTCATGGTCGAGACTCAAGCGCTGGGCAGCGCTGACTCGGTTCCAGTCAAAATCCTCGGCCAACTCTTCCCGGTTGGCACAGAGGTTTGCGGTGATGACAATATCGGTAATATCGGCCTGGCCAAATTGTACCCTCTCCAGGTCATCATGATCGCTGGCGGTGTTGGCAATGTCGTCACTGAAATGCCAGGCCTCGAGAATGGCATGGCCAATCCCTGTATGCCAGGTCTTCAGCAGCTCATCCATGCCCTCTGCATCGTCGAAGAGTTCCTGATGATCCTGGGCGCGGGTAAAGATGTAGTACTTGCCGATATCGTGCAGCAATCCCGCCAGCATGGCCTCATCCGGATTGACGTTGCTGTGTTTTTTGGCGATCACATAGGCGATGGCAGAGACGTTCACGCTATGCTGCCAGAGTGTTTTGAGTTGCTCACGGATCGGACCAGTGGACTTCGAGTCCATGATCTGCTCCAGTGCAATGGAGACAGCGGTACTGTAAGCGAGATCGTAGCCCAGCCTGGCGATTGCGGTGCGCAGATCTTTTATCTGGGTGCCGCTGCGATTGGCGAAGTTGGAGTTCGCCACCTTTAACAATCTGGCCGAAAGTACCGGGTCGCTGCCAACCACCTTCGCCACTTTGTCGGCGGATACATCGTCACTCTCCAAGGCCTCTTTTACACGCATCGCAACGTCGGGAAAGGCGGGCAGTTTGAGTTTGCCGGTTGAGATTTCGTTGCCTAGCTGGCGAACGAATTCAAATGCGATGTCACTCATAGAGAGTCCCAGTATTTAGAGTGATCCCCACGAACTGCGACGGCGCTGGAAGCGAAGATGGGGCAGGATCAGGCCGATGAGTATGCCGGCAATGATGACGCCGGCGCCGATGAGGAACCAATCGCGGGTGGCTTCATTGCTGAGATCCCTATTTTCCTGTTTCAGCTCCTCCGCCTCCCGGGTTAGGTCGGCAACCTGTTTGCGCAGCTCATTGCGTTCGTTGGAGATACGAATCGCATTGGAGGCGGTTCTCTGGATGCTTTGCAGCTCCTGTTCCTGCTTCTCCTTTATCTGCTGCAGTTTCTTGTGTTCGGTAAGTAATTCACGATGGTTCTTCTGCAGGTCTGCGAGGTTGCGGCGGAGTTCACCAGGGGCTGCTTTCAGTGCCTCGACCTCCTTGCGCATATTTTCCAACTGGGCACGGGCAGTGGGTTGCTGCATCAGTTGGCGGGTGAGGACAAAACCCTCCTTGTTGCCAACGCGGACCTTACTGTAGCCACTCTCCTTGTTGCTTGAGAGAACGTCAACCGCGGTGCCGGTGTTGAGATAGCGGGTGATACGATGCCGGTTACTCTCGCCGGTGCGCATTTCGACCTTGAATGTATCGGTGATGTAGTAGATTTTGGCTTCAACCACTGTGGGTAAAAGCACTACGCAGAGGATCGAAATGATGAATCTCTTCATAATAATCTCTCAGTCCGGACAATAACGGGCATTGTACAACTCAACCTGCACCATGTTACGAAACAGGCCACATTTTCACTGCCTGCATCATCTGCCCAGAAGAAGAAATTCCAGCAGTGCTTTTTGAGAGTGGAGGCGGTTTTCCGCTTCGTCCCACACCACGCTGTCTTCCCTGTCGATGATGGATGCGCTCACCTCTTCTCCGCGATGTGCCGGAAGGCAGTGAAAAAAGAGGGCGTCCTCGGCAGCTTGTGCCATCAGTTCATCGTTAACCTGATAGCGGGAGAACACCTTCTCCCGCTGCGCCTGCTCCTCTTCCTGACCCATGCTGGCCCAGACATCTGTGACCACCAGATCGGCGCCCTCGGCGGCTTGCAGGGGATCTCGAACAATGACGGCCTGGCCCTCTGCGGCCTCTAATATGTTTATATCTGGATCGTAACCCTGCGGACAGGCGATATTCAAGTGGAAGCCGAAGCGCCTGGCGGCATTGATATAGGAGTGGCACATATTGTTGCCGTCGCCTATCCAGGCCGCTCGCTTGTCCTGAATATCGCCGCGATGCTCGAAATAGGTCTGCATGTCCGCAAGCAGTTGGCAGGGATGGAGCAGATCGGTCAGCGCATTGATCACCGGTACCTGGGAGTTGGCCGCGAACAGCTCGAGCACTGAATGATCGTAGGTGCGAATCATGATGATATCGAGCATGCGTGACAGTACCCGGGCACTGTCCTCAATCGGTTCCCCGCGTCCCAACTGGGTATCCCGGGGTGAGAGGAAGAGAGCGTGTCCGCCCAGCTGTGACATGCCGACTTCGAAGGAGACCCGGGTCCGGGTTGAGGACTTCTCGAACACCATGCCGAGATTTTTGCCTTTCAGCGGGGTATGTATATCACCCCTGTGTTGCATACGCTTGAGCTCGGTGGCCCTGCGGATCAGTGCATGCAGTTGGTCACGGCTGAGATCGAGGAGTGAAAGAAAATGCCTAGTCATAGTTGCCGCCTCAATTGGGCAATCAGAGATATCCCTGGATCAATGCGCTCACCTTGTCGATGATTTCATCGCATTCCGTCTCACTGATGATCAGTGGTGGCAGTAGTCTTACCACTTTTTCTGCGGTGACATTGATGAGTATGCCCTCCTCGAGGCCACGGTTGACCAGTTCGAAACAGGGGCGGTCGAGTTCGATGCCGACCATCAGGCCGGAGATGCGAATGGCCTCCACACCCTTTTGATCTCCCAGCTTCGATTGAAAGCCGCTTAACATGCGTTCACCAAGTTGTGCCGCCCTGTCCACCAACTGCTGGGATTCGACGAGATCAAGTACAGTCAGTGCAACCCGGCATGCCAGTGGATTGCCACCAAAAGTGGAGCCATGAGTGCCCGGTGATAAGACTTCGGCGGCTGCGCCTCTTGCGAGGCAGGCGCCAATAGGCATGCCGTTGCCCAATCCCTTCGCCAGGGTCATTACGTCGGGAAGAATTCGATTGTGCTGATGGCTAAACATGCTGCCGGTCCGGCCGATGCCGGTCTGAATCTCATCCAACATCATCAGCCATTGGTTCTGGTCGCAGATATCCCGTATCCGGTTGAGGTAATCCGCTTGTGGGATGTTGATGCCCCCCTCGCCTTGTACGGGTTCAACCAGTATCGCCACGACACTGTTGCTGCTCTTGGCAATTTCGATGATCGCATCGATATCGTCATAGGGGACGCGCACGAAACCCTGAACCAATGGTTCGAAACCGGCCTGAACCTTGCGGCTGCCGGTGGCACTCAGGGTGGCGAGGGTACGCCCATGGAAGCTCTGTTCCATGACAATGATGGATGGGTTTTTAATCCCCTTTTTGTTGCCATAGAGGCGTGCGATCTTTATCGCGGCCTCATTGGCCTCGGCACCGGAGTTGGCGAAAAAGACCCTGTCCATGGAGGCCAGTTGACATAGTCTTTCACCGAGCTGTTCCTGGTTGGCGATACCGTAGATGTTCGAGGTATGGAGCAGGGTTCCCGCCTGCTCGCAGAGGGCGTCGCGAATCTCGGGGTGAGCGTGACCGAGGCCGCAGACAGCAATACCTGCAACAGCGTCAAGATAGCAGCGACCCTTTTCGTCCCACAAGCGGGCACCCTCGCCCCGCTGGAAAGTCACTGGCAACCGATTGTATGTCGACATCAAAGACTCGGTCATGTGCAAACCCATAAAACAAAAAAGGCATCCCGGTTAGGACGCCAGTTGCGCGTTTTTCCCGCCAAATCGACAGGTAATCGGCTAGTTTACCCACCCAAATAGAGTTTTTCAAACTTCTTTGGTGGGTGGCTGAAATGGATTGTACAGTTATCGATCAACCGCTCTCCGGTGGCGAAAACAAGAATTTTGTGTTGAAAGATCCTGGGATGGGATATTTGGAGATTGTCTGGGGCTTAGGCACAATGAACAATCATTCAACTGCCAACCTAAGTTTATGGAGGTTATGCGCCGTGTCGATTGCTATGGCCCTACATCTGTTGGGTGTCATCGTCTGGGTGGGAGGGATGTTCTTTGCTCATATGGTGATGCGTCCCGTACTCAATACAACCCTTGAGCCAGAGGATCGTGTGCCTCTGCTGCTGGGTGTATTCGACCACTTCTTTCCATGGGTTTGGGGGTCCGTGATCGCTATTCTGGCCAGCGGGTTTTGGATGTTGTTTGCTATTTATGAAAATGGCATCGGATTTTGGTTGGAATTCATGGCCATGACCGGTTTGATCATGTCCGCAATTTTTGTCTATATCTATAGCGTTCCCTATAAACAGCTGGGCGCGGCTATCAATAGCGGCGATAAGCCGAAGGTAGTGATGGCTGTAACCCGAATAAGACGATTGATACTGCTGAACCTTATATTGGGACTGAGCGTTACCCTGGTCACAGTGTTGGGTAAGTATGGTTTGATCTAGGGCGTATTGGATTCGTGTTAACAGGCCCTGGTGAAGAAAAAGCGTCCCTGACAACAATGGGGAGATAAATATGAGTGTCCAGAACCGATCTCTGAATGAGTGCCTCGCAACAGTTTCTCTGATTATGTTGTTGCTGGTCTCCCCTTGTCGATTGTTTGCTGAACAGGAACCGCCCGAAGTCAGCGACAAAGAGAGCAATACCCTGACCACCCTACAGAATCTGGTGAACATCAGAGAGAATATCGAGAACGACATCGGGACCCTGAGCAAAGAGGTCGGGAGAGCGGAATCGGAGACACAGAAGTCATCACTGCAGCAGCGCTTGATCAAGCTCGATAGCGAACTCAGCGTTACCGAGGAGAATTTCGAAAATATCTCTGCCGGTGTCGATCTCACCAATCTGCGCAGTCAGGATGAGGTTCAATTCGATCTCAAGGAGGAGCTGTTCGCGTTACTCAAGCCGGCCATTGACGAGATGAAGGATATGACGTCGAAGGTGCGTCTAAAGTCGGAACTCAAGGAGAAGATCGCCTACTATGGAGAACGCCTGGATACCTTGGAAAGTGCGCTGAAGAATATCGATCTGTTACGCCAAAAGAGTGATTCGGAGAAGTTGAAAAGCGCCCTCGACGGGTTGGCGGAGAAGTGGCGCAGGAATCAGGCCTTTATGTCCAGTGAGCATCAGGCCGCCCGTCTGCAACTGGACGAATTGATGGCCGCGGAGGTCTCGCTCACCGATGCCTCGCAAGACTATCTGAAACAGTTTTTTCAGCGTCGCGGCCTCTATCTTGTCGTAGCCATGCTGGTGGTTGTGGCGGTTATATTCCTCTCCCGGATGAGTAACAAGGCGATGCGGCGTCTGCTGCCCGGTTTTAAAAAGCGGCATCGCAGTTTTCGTATTCGGTTGTTGGAGCTTGTACACAGAATCTTGACCACACTTTTGATCATCATCGGTCCGATGGTTGTGTTCTACGTGGTGGAGGATTGGGTATTGTTCAGTTTGGGAATTCTGCTGTTGTTGGGTTTTGGCTGGGGGTTGCGCCACGCCTTACCCAGGTATTGGCATCAGATCCAGCTCTTTCTCAATATCGGCTCGGTACGTGAAGGTGAGCGTATCTATATGGACGGTCTACCCTGGCGGGTTGAGCAGATCAATGTCTTCTCGATGTTGGAAAATCCGGATGCGGGTTTGAGTCAGCGTGTACCGATCGATGATCTGGTGGATCAAAAATCGAGACCGAGTAATCCCGATGAGCCATGGTTTCCCTGTCATAAGGAGGATTGGGTCATTCTCAGTGATGGGGTGAGAGGTAAAGTGACCGGCATATCCCCTGAACTGGTACAACTGGTGGAGCGGGGCGGTGCCATGAAAACCTACCCAACCACCGACTTTCTCGCTGCCTCGCCACGCAACCTGTCGACCAACTTCCGTATCAAGGAGGTGATTGGCGTCAGCTACACGCTCCAGGAGAAGAGCACCGAAACCATCCCGCAAATCCTCCGCGACACCATTCAACAGCGGGCCGAGCAGGAGGGCTATGGCGAACAGCTGCTCAATCTGCGAGTCGAGTTCTCCCAGGCCAACAGCTCCTCCCTCGATATTACCGTGATTGCCGATTTCAGCGGTGAGATCGGGGATCTCTACAATCGCCTGCGTCGTGCCATTCAGCGCTGGTCTGTCGATGCCTGCACTGAAAACGGTTGGGAGATACCCTTCCCGCAAATGACCCTGAGCGGTGCCATTGGCAAAACCCTCTAATTTAAGCGTGATCCTAGTAATAAGTACCCGCTGAGCATGGCCTAAGTTAAACGTTATTTAGTTTCTTTTTTGATTATTCGATCTCTTTTGTTTATAGATAGCTGACGAATAAGATTGATTATATGTTTGGTTCATGTCGCGGAGGAGTATGGTGAATAAACCAGTTGTGGTTTTCTATCTATCCTTGTTGTTTGCCGCAAACGCGCAAGCGTTAACCTTCACTGAAAGTGAAATTACGGACTTCGATTTCCCGGGGGTTTCAGGTTTTAGCAATGGTTTCACGGTTGGGACGTTGGATATTGGTGCAAACACCATCTCCGGATCCTTGTCCAGTGAATGTGTAGGCAGCACTACCTTTGATTGCAACATTGTTCTGGGTACGGATTCGCAAGATAGTTTATTGGTGCAGGTCGACAGCGCCACTGTGATTGATAGCATACTTGTAACCACATCAATTGACAGCATGCCTGCGGGATTTAATTCGAGCTTTAATATTAGGGACGATTCAACCGATTATGTCTTCGAACCCCGTTTAGCTAACGATGCTACGAGCGACAATTTGCTAGATACAGTTTTAGGTGCTGGTATATACAGTATTTCGATGTTCGGCCAACATGCAAACGTTCCTGGACTCTATGATATGAACTGGTCTATCGAATTGAATGTATCGCCAGTTCCACTCCCGGCTGCCTTATGGCTCTTTGCTAGCGGTCTATTGGGTTTGATCGGATTTTCGAGATATAAAAGAATATAATTCGGTGCAAAGCTCGCGATCATCAGATGGCCCTGCTCTATAGCAGGGCTTTCTTCTGTTCTCCACTCTTCTCCATCCGCTTTCCTCCCTGAACTACGCAATAGTGAACAATCATGATTCTGGCCTATGCTTGTCTATGCAGGAGTGACTAAAAAATACCATCAACTAGAGGGAGTATCATGAAACTTGTATATGAAGTCGTTGAAGATCAATACGACGATACCACGCACATCAGAAGCATGACCGAACAAGCAAAAATACCCGGGGGCGGTTGGTTGATCCGCACCACCCTCTATACGCCACACCACATCGGAATCGATGTGCTGCACCTGCCTCCCACTAAAAAGAAGGGGGCTCTCTATAAAGCGGTAGGCTGACGCCACTCAGCCGCCAAGGGCCGACATCGGGCGGATGATTGCGCTCGGTACTTCGTTGAATTGATGACGTTGCGGTTTATGTGCGATAGCCTCCCGGATGGCTTGCTGGATATCCTCATCCGACGCACCCTTACGCAGCAGGGGGCGAAGCGCCAATTTATCTTCCTGCCCAAGGCAGAGGTGGAGATCGCCGCTGACGGAGACACGCACCCGGTTACAGGTGTCGCAGAAGTGTTGGGATTGGGGGGTGATGAAACCGATCACGAGATCGGAATCGTCGATGCGGAAATAGCGCGCCGGGCCGCTGCCGCGCATGGCGGCGCCACCCAGCCTGTAGCGCTTTCTGAGACGCGCCTCGATTTCCGCCAGGGGCATGTAGTGCTTGGATGCATCCTGTCCACCCCGTCCTACCGGCATGGTTTCGATAAAGCGCAGGGTAAGATGGTGTTCCATGCAGTACTCGATCATGCCTTCCACTTCATCGTCGTTGATACCGCGCATTACCACCATGTTGATCTTTATCGGCGACATGCCGGATGATCGCGCCTGCGCTATACCTGTCAGTACGGGTTGCAAACGGCTGCCGGTGATCTGATGAAATTTATCCTCGTTGAGGGAGTCGAGGCTGATATTGAGCCGGCTGACACCGGCGCGGCTCAGGGAATCGGCGAACTTGCTGAGACGGGATGCATTGGTGCTCAGGGAGAGCTCGTCGATGCCGGGCAGCTTGGCGATGCGTTGCGCTATCTCACCCAGCTCCTTGCGCACCAGGGGCTCGCCGCCGGTGAGTCTGACATGCCTGACACCCAGGGTGGCGAATTGTGCGACAAGCCGTTCGATCTCGTCAGGACTAAGCCACTCGTCCGCTGTCTCGAATGCTCTGTGGCTCCGCGGCAGGCAATAGAAACAGCGAAAATCGCAGCGATCGGTAACCGACAGGCGAAGGTATTCGATTCGCCTGCCGAAGGGGTCATTTAGCATGGTCGCTTCACCTGTGTGTGTTAATTGTTCGTTTAGCACTACTAGGTCAGGCCATCTTTGACCGAGATTGCCGGGGCAATAACCCTTTTATATAGGCTAGAAGTAAGCCTATTTCAATACTCGGCATTCGGATCGAAGCCTTCGGGAAGGGAATGGGCGACCCCTTTATGACAGTCGATGCAGGTTTTCTGCGGCTGTTTGCCATCCACCGCATCCCAGTAGTGGGGATCGTGTTGATCGGCACTGCGAGGTGTCTGCTTGTCGAGATCCATGGAGATGAACTTATGGCAGTTGCGGCACTCCCGTGAATCGGTCTTCTTCATCGAGCGCCAGACATTCTGTGCGAGCTCCAGACGCTTGGCCTCGAACTTCTCCGGTGTGTCTATGGTCCCCACTACCTTGTGGTAGAGTTCGTTGGTTGCCTGAATCTTGCGCACAAACTTATGTACCCACTCTTTGGGTACATGGCAATCGGGGCAGGTAGCGCGCACACCGGTTCGGTTGGTGAAGTGGATCGTCTCCTGCAACTCTTGATAGACAGTCTCATCCATCTCATGACATGAGATGCAGAAGGTTTCGGTATTGGTCATCTCCATTGCGGTATTGAATCCACCCCACAGCAGGATACCGGCAACGATGCCGACTGCTATCAGGAAGAGGCCGCCTTTTTTCTTACTTGCGTTCATGATTACACCAGTTGATCTCTATTTGGCACCTTGAAAGTTGTTTTGCACCAATGGGTCCGCACCCATCTGGGGTGCATGGCACTGATTGCAGAAGTAACGTCGGCTGGAGATGGTTTTCAGTACCTTGCCATCACGATCCTCATAGTGGCTATCGCCGACCTTTGGCGCCTTCTCTTTTTCGTAGCTCGCCTCACTGTGGCATTTCATACAGCCGTTGTTCTTGAGGTTGATCTCATACTTATCGACTTCATGGGGGACCATTGGCGGCTGTAGTTTGAAGCTGCGTTCGATGCCGCCTTTGACATTGACGATCTTCATGTTGGCAGGTTTTTTCGCCATCGTGTCCAGCTTGTCGCCGCGTAGCGATTGAAGCTCCGCCAGCAACGCTGTCGACAGAAACACGGTTGTGATTGCCGCAACGGTCTGTAATGCGATCTTTTTCATACCTTTCTCCATCATCACTCTCGTAAACAGAATTGATTTGCGGTGTCGGTCATACCCGGACACCCCGATTGATTTCACCTTCACGTTTGAGGGCTTCGGTGGTTTTGTTTTGTCGTCCACCAAACTTGAAAACATCCTTTGCGCAGATATCGATACAGCGCCCGCAGTTGGTGCAGTCGGAAGAGAGAATTACCGGCGATGTTCCCTTCTCCTCCCCCTTCAGTGCCGGCTTGATCACCTGTGGCTCTGGACAGATTACATAGCACTCCATGCAATCGTTGCAGGCCTGGCGCTGAACGGCATTTACCCGCAGCAGACTCCTGCTGCCGACCAGGTTGTAGAAGGCCCCCACCGGGCAGATGTGGCCACACCAGCCATCTTTAGCCACCACGAGATCGAACAGAAAGATCCCCAGGATCATCACCCAGGCCGCGCCCATGCCGAAGACGATGCCGCGGAACATCATAGAGACCGGATTGACCAGCTCCCAGACGATGCCGCCGGCGACGGCAAAGGGCAGGATCAGGGTCAGTCCCAGCATCCAGAAACGGGTGCTGCGCGACAGCTGCGAGGTGGTGCGTATGCCCAGTTTGCGCCGCAGCCAGGCAGCCAGGTCGGTGACCATATTGACCGGGCAGACCCAGGAGCAGTAGACCCGGCCCCCTACCAGGAAGTAGAAGAGCAATACGATGACCACGCCGATGATGGCCGTGGTCTGCGGCACCACACCCGACAGACTTCCCTGCAGCAGCACATAGGGATCGGTCAAGGGCAGGAAATCCAAGGTCAGACTGTAGGCAAGGTTTCCCTTCACGATCCAGATGCCGAGCCAGGGCCCGGCAAGGAACAGCGCCAGAATCCCGAGTTGACTCAGGCGCCTCAGGATCAGGAACTTGTGGGCATTGAACCAGCCTTTTTCGGCAATGGCGTCGTTGCCCAATCTCTTCATGTCTAACATGCTACTTATCCATGAAACCGCTATTGAGTGTATCCAAGGGATTGGAGGAGAATGGGCTATCCTCCGCCTCGCCTTCGATGATCAAGCCTTCGCCCTGCAGCTCGTAACGCACCCCGTCGGGGAGGTTGTAGTGATGCTTGGTATCGGGTGTGACCAGCGCTCCTCCGGCCTTCTCTTTCTCCTCCCATCCCAGGCGGTAGTGCTTACCCAGTTCACCCTTGGCCAGGTGGGTGGGGAAGACTTTGATCGCCGCCTCTTCCAGGATGCAGGCTCGCTCGCAGAGGCCGCATCCCGTACAGGCATCGGAGTGGACCACGGGGATGAACAGGGCATGCTTGCCTGAGCGTGTGTTGTGCTGCATGTCCAGGGAGATGGCACGATTGCGTAGCGGACAGACGTTGAAGCAGACCTCGCAACGCAGTCCGTGGAAGGCAATGCAGTTCTCCTGGTCCACGAGCACCGCCAGGCCCATGCGCGACGCCTCGATATCCTTCAGCTCGTGATCGAGGGCGTTGGTGGGGCAGGCCACCACGCAGGGGATATCCTCGCACATCTCACAGGGTCCGCTACGGGCCACGAAATAGGGCGTCCCGGTGGGCACCTGGTCACCGAGCTCACCCAGGAACAGGATGTCGTAGGGACAGTCGCGTACACAGAGGCCGCAACGGATGCAGGTGCCGAGAAACTCCTCCTCCGGCAGGGCGCCGGGCGGTCGAATATAGCTGGCCGGTAGTGACGATGCCCGTTTCGAGTAGGCACCCAGCCCCAATCCAACCAGGCCGACGCCACAGGCGGTCTTGAGCATGTTGCCCAGGAACTGTCTGCGGTTGATCTCGTTTTTTCTCTCTCTTTCCGACATCGTTGAAGTTTCAGTTTGTTCGGTGCGGTGAACCGCACCCTACAATTGCCCCGGTGTAGGGTGCGGCTTGCCGCACCGTTTCACCGGGTCCATCCCCCATTAGGCACGAGTGATCTTCACCCCGCACTTCTTATAGTCCGTCTCTTTCGAGAGCGGATCGGTCTGGTCCAGGGTGAGTTTATTGACCAGGCGACCCGCATCGAACCAGGGCACGAAGACCAGCCCCTCGGGACACTTGTTGCGACCCTTGGTGTCGACCTTGCACACGATCTCACCGCGACGGCTGGTGAGCTTGGCCAGGGCGCCGTTGCGCAGACGACGTTTCTTGGCGTCTTTAGGATGCATGTAGACCACCGCGTCGGGCACGGCGCGATAGAGCTCGGGTACGCGACGGGTCATGGAGCCCGAGTGCCAGTGTTCCAGTACACGACCGGTGCAGAGCCAGAGATCGTACTCTTTGTCCGGTGGCTCGGCGGCCGCTTCATAGGGCGCGGTGATGATATTGGCCTTGCCGTCCGGCTTGCCGTAGAACTTGACCCCTTCGCCCTTGGCCACATGGGGATCGTAGCCTTCGCGGAAGCGCCACAGGGTCTCCTTGCCGTCGATCACTGGCCAGCGCATGCCGCGGACCTTGTGGTAGGCATCGAAGTCGGCCATCTCATGACCCTTCTTGGGGATGCCCTCGGCGGAGTTGAAGAGGCGATACTCCTCGAACAGCCCCTTCTGCACATAGAAGCCAAAGTCGGCCGATTCGTCGTTGGCGTACTTGTTGCCACGGCTGTCGGTGACCTGCTCCACCGGGAACTTGTCCACCTGGCCGTTGGTGTAGAGCACCTCGTAGAGACTCTTGTCGGCATACTCTGGCATCTTCGCGATCAGGTCTTGTGGCCAGACATCCTTTACCTTGACATACTTGGAGAACTCCATGATCTGCCAGACATCGGACTTGGCCTCGCCGGGAGCGCCAACCTGTTGACGCCAGAACTGGGTGCGACGCTCGGCGTTACCGTAGGCGCCTTCCTTCTCGATCCACATCGCAGTGGGCAGGATCAGGTCGGCGGCCTGGGCCGATACCGTGGGGTAGGGATCGGAGACGGTGATGAAGTTGTTCGGGTTGCGCCAGCCGGGATAGCTCTCGTCGTTCATGTTGGCGGCGGCCTGCATGTTGTTGTTGCACATCACCCAGAAGGTGTTCATCTTGCCGTCGTTGAGTGCCCGGTGCATGGCCACCGCGTGAATCAGGGTCGGTCCCATGGGTTTGCCGCTGATATCGCTCTGATCGGCGTCGTCGCTCTTGCCATTGGCCCGGGGAATGGTGCCTGCCGGGAGTTTCCAGGTCTTCTCGGCGAACCTGCAGTGGGCATCCTTCTTCACCACCAGATCGGCGGGCAGCCGGTGGGTGAAGGTGCCGACCTCCCGGGCGGTACCGCAGGCTGAAGGCTGACCGGTCAGGGAGAAGGGGCTGTTGCCTGGCTCGGCGATCTTGCCCATCAACAGATGGACGTTGTAGCAGAGGCCGTTGACCCAGACGCCGCGGGTGTGTTGGTTAAAGCCCATGGTCCAGAAGGAGGCGACCTTCTTCTTCGGATCTGCATAGGCCTTGGCCAACTTCTCAAGCTTATCCTTAGGCACCTTGGAGAGCTTTGAGGTGTACTCCAGGGTGTAGGGCTCCACCGACTTGGCGTACTCCTCGAAACTGATCTTGGTGAGCTTGCCCTTGTTGCGATTCTTCGCCGCCTTCTCCCGCGGGTCATCGGCACGCAGACCGTAACCGATATCGGTGGGGGTCTTGGTGAAGTTCACATGCTTGTCGATGAACGCCTTGTTGTAGGCCTTGTTCTGGATGATGTAGTTGGCGATGTAGTTGAGGATCGCCAGATCGGTCTGGGGCTCGAAGATCATGCCGTTGTCGGCCAGTTCATAACAGCGGTGCTCGAAGGTGGAGAGCACATGCACTTCACAGCCGGGCTTGGTGAGGCGGGTATCGGTAAGCCGTGACCAGAGAATCGGGTGCATCTCCGCCATGTTGGCGCCCCAGAGCACGAACACATCGGCGTGTTCCAGATCGTCGTAGCAGCCCATGGGCTCGTCGATACCGAAGGCACGCATGAAGGCGCCCACCGCGGATGCCATGCAGTGGCGGGCGTTGGGCTCCAGGCTGTTGGAGCGGAAACCGGCCTTGAGCAGCTTTTGAGCGGCATAGCCTTCCCAGACGGTCCATTGACCGGAACCGAACATGCCGACGCCTTTGGGCCCCTTGGCCTTGCGCGCAGCGATCCACTTTTCGGCCATGGTCTTGAAGGCCTCGTCCCAGGTGACCGCCTCGAACTTGCCGTTCTTGTCGTATTTGCCGTTGGTTTTTCTCAGTAGTGGCTTTGTCAGCCGGTCCTCTCCGTAGAGTATCTTCGGCAGGAAATAACCTTTGATACAGTTGAGCCCCTTGTTGACCGGGGCGTCGGGATCTCCCTGGCTGGCTACTACCTTGCCGTCTTTGACACCCATCAGGACGCTGCAACCGGTGCCGCAGTAGCGACACGCGGCCTTGTCCCAGCGGATACCATCATCCCCGTCGGCGGCCGCTGCATTGGATAGCGGCAGGGTGACACCGGCCACGGAGGCGGCTGCTGCCACGGCATTGCTTTTAATAAACGCTCTTCTAGTTAATTTCACGGTTCATTTCCTCCATCGACTCTTCACCGCCATAGTGATAAACCAATACAGTGCTCACGACGCCTTCCACGTCGCGAAGGGCATTCATGGTGTCCGACACGGGTGATACAGACTCACCTTCATCCTCAATGGTGACAATCAACTTGTCTGCCTCGGCTCCTCCATGAACTTCGACTCCCTGGAACATCTGCAGGCGCTGTGAAACTTCTGCGCCGAATGTCGGTTTGGTGTGGACTATCAAGCTGCATATATTCATTTAAAAGGTAATCTCCTCGCGGGGTTGGCTTGATGCCGCGCAATCGTTGACAGTGTGTGAGACGCTTATGGAGTGATTTGGACAGACCGCAACACAGGCGCCACAACCGCTGCACAAAGAGGGGTCGATTTCTGCTTGTGAACGGCCTCCCATCTGCAGTTGGAAGCGAATTGCGCGCTGATCGCAAATGTCGCCACAGCTTCTGCAGACAACACCATTGAGGGAGAGACACGAGGTTTCGATGTCGATGCGAAGAGACCAGGGCAGAGTGGTTGGATCCTCAGCAAAGGCCAATGCTTTGGCTTCACAACTCCTGACGCAATCGCCGCAAAATGTACAGTGACCCCGTTTGAAATCGATACCCGGATAACCGCCGGATCCGCTTTTGATAATCTGGGTCGGACAGACCTTGCTGCATTCGCCGCAGCGATTGCAGAGATTGACAAAACTCTCTTCCAGGATCGCCCAGGGAGGACGTATATCTCGGCGCCGACCGCTGAGGTCGCCACGGAGGAGCTGAACTCTGTCTATTGATGCCTGCACAGTTTCGCCTCGATCGAGGTGTCCGGAAGACCGCTTGCACCGGGTGCGTCAGCGATAGTCTTATCTAACTAAGAGGAGTGTTTCACCGGTAGTGTGAGTCCGCTTTGATACGGATCAAGGATGCGCAGAAAAAGTCAAAAAATATATAATACAAACAACATGTTACCAATTATTTGGTATTACTTGTTACTACAATATGGGTAGCTGTTATTGGGTATGAGTTAGCTGCTTGGGGGCGGCTTCAAGTTACCCCCGCCAGCCGGTTTATGAGGTTTTATGCAGTGCGGCTTTGCCTTCGTTCAAGGCCCACACCGCAGCTTCGGTTCGGGAGTGGAGGTTGAGTTTTTTGAGCAGGTGTTTGACATGTACCTTTACCGTGCCTTCGGTTATGTTCAGGACGTTCGCAATCTGCTTGTTACTCTGGCCGCGGGCAATGCACTGCAGAATCTCCCTCTCTCTGGCGGTGAGCGAGGAGAGTGGCTCTTGATCCTCCAACTTGCCATCATCGCGTAGTGCTTTTGCCAGCAACTGGGTCAGATGGTCACTGATCACCAGGGCGCCGTTTACCGCCATGCGGATCGATTTGAGAATATCCTCGGGTTCCATATCCTTCAACAGATAACCGTCTGCTCCCGCGCGCAGGGCAGTCAGCACATCCTCTTCGTTATCGGATACGGTAAGCATCAATATTCTGGAATCTATCTCCTCGTTTCTGATCGCTTTCAGGGTCTCGAGTCCGTTCATCCCTTTCATATTGATATCGAGCAGGATCAAATCGGGATTGAGCTGTTTTGCCTGCACCAGCCCATCCGGCCCGTTGGCGGCCTCACCTACCAGTTCCAAGGTTTCATCCATATCGATCAGATCGGAGACCCCCTTTCTGAAGAGCGGGTGATCGTCGATGGTAAGTACGGTGTATCTCTGTTGCTCAACCATGTTTCAATTGCTCGATTAACAATTTTTTGGATTCGGTATCGGAGGCATCGGTAATATTGAAATAGAGATTGATCCGGGTACCACCGCCTTGCGGTTCTTCGATCGTCAACATGCCTCCCAGCCACTCGGCCCGCTCTTTCATGATCGGCAGGCCGTAGTGTTGCATCATATCACTTTCATCGTTGATTCCGATGCCGTCATCTTCGATGCTGATATTGACCGTGCCTGCCTGGTCACACGCCAAGGATACCCGGGCGCGGGTCGCATTGGCATGACGGATGACATTCGAAAGCGCCTCGCGGATGATCTGTATGATATGTATCTCCGCATTGGGGGTGAATTGGCAATTACCGATTTGATTGATGAAATCGATGGGAATACCGGATCTGTTCTCAAACTCCGCAACGGTCTCGCTGAGGAGTTTTCCAAGCTCGGCATCGCTCACCTTGAGTCTGAAAGTGGTCAGCAGTTCACGCAACTGGCGATAGGCACCATTGAGTGCCGAGCGCAGATCCTTGCTTACCAGCAGAACATCTGTTTTGTCTCGCTCCTCGTTTATCGACTTCTCCAGTTTGGCCACCTGTATCTTCAGGTAGGAGAGGGATTGGGCTATGGAGTCATGCAACTCCCTTGCAATCACGCTGCGTTCCTCCATCAAAGAGAGCTTGCGGCTCTGGGTTACCTGCTTGGCAACGTTGATCGCCAAAGCGATATGGCTGGCGACTGTTTCCAACAGGCGTTGCTGCCACTCCTCAAGTTGGGTGCTTTGTGGAAACTCCACCAACAACACACCATACTGCCGGTCCTTGTCCCTTATCGGTACCGAGAAGATATTCAGCTCGATCCTCGATTCGGGTTCTGCAACCTTGAAGCTGTGGGATTTACCGTCGCCGAGACAGCGTGCGCACTGATGCTCAATCTTCTCCTGGGCCAGGATATCCTGCTCCCGGGTCGACGCGTAGCGATAGGCGTGATCATCACCGGGTTGACCGAGACAGATGGTGCCATTGCTGACACCTAGCAATGCCTTGATGTCGTTGATCACTGCTATCAGCACCGACTTGCTTAAGGAGGAGTCGCTCAAACGTTTGGTCGCGGAGTAGAGCAGTTCCAGAGAGCGGTTACTCTGCTCCAGGTCATGGGTCTTTTTCCTTACCCGATCTTCAAGATCGGTGTAGATGATTGAAAGATCCTCTGCCATGACGTTGAAGGCCTGGCCCAGTTGTCCCAGTTCATCTTCGCCGAGATAGCGGCTGCGAACCGAGAAGTCCCCATGACGCGCCGCATTGGCACAGGCAAGCAGATTGCGCAGGGGATTGAGTACCCGGGTCTTGGTCAGGTAGAGGCTCACCATTGCAACCAGAAAGGTTAGGGTCAGCAATACGATCTGGATGATTCTGAGCTGCTGGTTTTTTTTCTCGGCGTCGATCTCCAGGGCCTCGACAAAGCTATGAATTTGGTCAACGAAGTTATCAACCAATGCCAGGTAGTTGCTCTGGCTGACATCGAGCTGCCGCCCCTCCTCTGCAGTGAGTGAATTGGCAGAGCTCAATCTCATATACTCTTCGAGGTTGGGGAGCATCAGCTGCTGCCATTGGGACTCCACCTGGCGATAGCTTTCAGTGACATCTGGATTGGGTCCCTTGGTGAGAACGTCATGTATGCGATGGCTGAAAAGGCGCTGGTTATACTCTGTTACCAGATTCCTGGTTCGTGTCGAGGCCAGTTCATCATGAAACTTGGTGCGGTGCACCAGGCTGTTTGCGATGCGATAGGACTGCATACGCAAGGTACCGGCCTGGTTGATGGCAGCGGCGTAGCCTTCCTTGGTTTCCGCAATGATCATCGAACTTATCATTCCGGAAACGGCAAGGATGAATAGAATCGTGATGACGGTTCCAAATCGAAGTAGCAGTGAGTTTTTCAATGGCGGATACTCGGATTTAGTCGCTCATGATATTCGATGTTAGCAGTGTGCGACCAAACCGTCAGCTGTACCCTTCTGCTGACGGTTTAGGTTCCTTGGGCGTCTATTCGCCACCTTCAGGGCGAAACGAATGATTGCTCAGCAAAGGCAGTGGAATGTGCAGCGCCGACCCGATGGCTCTCAGCAGTTCCAACTCTTCAACCGTGGCACGGTTGTCGGTGAGGATGGTGTCCATCAGCGCCATGATCAGACGCTCTTTCTCCTTGTTTCTGAGTTTGTCCAGCCGGTTCAACGCCTGCTCCAGTGTGCCTACCCAGTCGTCGTGTAGCGTCAATGGCAGCATTTCGATGCCTGCTCGCTTGAGCCCATTCTGATAGCTGTGCTGCACCAACTCCTGATCTTTATGGCCGTGCTGCGAGAGGATCGTAATCACATCCCTGACGGATTGCGCCAGGGCCTGCAGGGTGGCATTGCCTCCGCTTCGGCTTTGGGCGGGATGGATCGCATCGTTAAGATGGAGGCTGATAACCTTGGCGAGGAGAAACTCGAAAACCTCGATCTTGCCGTCGAGACGGACGATCTCGTTGACGGTCTCGAGCATGCGCTGGATAAACTCAATAGGTCGACGCTTCAGGGCCGGAAAGGCTATTTCCAACAGGGGAAGGCGCTGCTCGGGCTCGATAGGCAGCGCTGATTTCGCCAGGTGGCTTACCTGGGCCTCGCTCTCCGCGCCGAGGTTTTTGGCGATGGTGAGCAGCTGTTGCTCGCGGATCGCATCATCCTTGTCGAGGAGGACAGTGAGCAACAGCTCCGGCGCCCACTCCGTGGAGCGGGCGGCGGAGAGCAGACTGGAAGGCAGGCTGGCAGCCAGTACCGCCGCAGCGACGATGCGTTCCCAATCGGGCTTGCCGATATTCTCGATGATAGTGCGAGGATCAAAGGGGGTGCGTGTGGTGGATGCCGCTGCCGCCGCCTCTTCCTTTTCTACCTGCCTATGCATCTGTCGCTGCATGCGTTTAGCGATATCTGCCAGCTGCTCCTGTCGAAAACCCGGCTCGATGCGTTGGATGCGTTCGACAATCGGCGGATGGGTGGCGAAAAGGGCGGCATTGGCACCCTGGCCAAACAACATATGAGCGATCTCCTCACTATCCCTCGTCAAGGTCGCACCCTGGGAGTGTATCGCGATCTTTTTCAAGGCACCGGAAATGCCTTGGGGATTGCGGGTGAACTGTACCGCAGAGGCATCGGCGAGATACTCCCGCTGGCGGGAGACGGCGGCCTTGATCCAGCGTGCGAAGAAGAGGCCGATGTAACCGATGGCGGTAAGGGCGGCGGCGAAAAGTATGATCGCACCACCGTTGTTTTTTCTCGATCCTGAAGAGAATCGAACGCTGGAGAGTATACGCCGTCCGGCAATGGCCAGCACCATAATACCGAACAGGGCGCCAATGAGGCGGATGTTGAGACGCATATCGCCGTTGAAGATATGGCTGAACTCATGGGCGATGACACCCTGCAGCTCTTCCCGGTTGAGGTTCTCCAGGGTTCCGCGGGTAACCGCCACCGCGGCATCGCTGGGTGAGTAGCCGGCGGCAAAGGCATTGATCCCCGACTCCTGTTCCATGATATAGATTTCAGGCACCGGCACGCCGGAGGCGATGGCGATCTCTTCCACCACATTACGCAGACGCTGGCGCAGCGGATCCTTCGGATCGGCTTCAACCGGCACCCCGCCCATTTGACGCGCCACCGCACCACCTCCATCCCTGAGGCTGGCGCTTCGATAGAGACTGGCAAAACCGATTACCGCACCGGTGCCCCCCGTTCCGAAGAGCAGGATCGTGCTGTTATTGGTGAGAAACCCACCCAGACTGCTGGCCGTATCCACCATCGATTGATCCATTGCAGTGCTGAACAGCAACATCAATGCAGCATCGACGGCGATGATGATAACGATAACGGCAAGTAGAAAAAGCAACACCAGACGACGGGTGTTGCGCTTGGCTTCGTCTTGATGCTCGAAGAAGTTCACGATCTTTGAGTAGGTCTAAGGGATCAGCACTCCTGAGTCGCGCCGCAGGTCAGTTGAAGGATACCTTGGGTACCTCACGTTTCACCTCATCCTCGATCTCAAGCAGTTGAGCGGCCTGAAAACGGAACCAGCCCGCGATCAGATTGCTGGGGAATGACTCGCGGTCGATGTTGTACTGCATCACCGCATCGTTAAAGGCCTGGCGAGCAAAGGAGACCTTGTTTTCGGTGCTGACAAGCTCCTCCGATAGCTGCATCATGTTCTCATTGGCTTTGAGATCGGGATAGGCTTCCGCCAATGCAAACAGGCGACCGAGGGCGCCGCTGAGGCCCTGCTCGGCTTCACCGAGTTGTTTCATGGTTTCGGGGTTGGATGGATCTTTCGCCGCCTGCTGCAGTCCGCTGACTGCCCGGTTACGTGCCTCGATCACAGCCTCCAGGGTCTCTTTCTCGTGCTTCATGTAGCCCTTGGCTGTCTCCACCAGATTGGGGATCAGGTCATGGCGTCGTGTGAGCTGAACATCGATTTGCGCAAATGCATTCTGGTAGCGGTTGCGTCCGGCGATGAGCTTGTTGTACATGCCAACGCCGAAACCGATGACAGCCAGGATTATAACCACTACTACTATCAGTGTTGTCATTGCTTGTATCCCTCATATCCAATGGCGATGTGTCAGCCGATTCTATGCTTGATTGAGGTAAATTGCAGCACCTACCAGGTTATTCCGGGAAAGATGTAACTGAAGTTTACAGCGTTATTTCACGCCACTCGGTCATCCGCTACTCGATAGATGGGATCTTCCATCATGTTGACCTCCACCAGATCGCCGGCTTTTACCAGCAGGTTTTGACACTCCTGATTCAGATGGCGGATATGCAGCGTCTTCTGCCTGCGCATATAGCGTTCAGCCAAATTATCAATCGCCTCCAGTCCAGAATGATCGTAGACACGGGCGCCAGCGAAGTCGACGATCACCTCCTGGGGATCATTTTTTGGATCGAACAGATCGGCAAAGGTCTGTACCGAACCAAAGAAGAGTGGGCCCCGAAGGGTGTAGTATTTGATCCCGTATTTGTCGGTGTGCGTATCAGCATGCATCTGCTTGGCATGCTCCCAGGCGAACACCAGGGCCGAGACGATGACCCCGACAATGACCGCGATCGCGAGGTCGGTCAGGACGGTGATGACGGCCACCAGGATGCCGACGAAGGTGTCTGCCAGGGGGATGCGGCCAAGCAGACGAAAGCTGGCCCATTCGAAGGTGCCAAGCACGACGATGAACATCACACCCACCAGTGCGGCAACCGGGATCATCTCTATCAGGCTTGCACCGAAGAGGATAAAGGCGAGCAGAAACAGTGCCGCCGAAATCCCTGAAAGACGGCCGCGACCACCCGAGTTTATGTTGATAAGACTTTGTCCGATCATGGCACAGCCCCCCATACCCCCAAACAGACCATTCACCGTATTGCCAACTCCCTGTCCGATACACTCTTTGTTGCCGCGACCCCTGGACTCGGTCAACTCATCGATCAGGCTCATGGTCAGTAGCGATTCGATCAATCCGACACCGGCGAGGATAAAGGCATAGGGGAGGATGATCTGCAGTGTTTCAAGGGTGAGGGGGACCATGGGTAGATGAAAGCTGGGCAGCCCGCCTGCGATGGTGGCGCTGGGATCTCCCGATAGATCGCGCAACACATCTTGTACGGAGCGGGTATCGAGATCCAGAAATATCACCAACAGGGTCACCGTGACAATCGCCACCAACGACGCCGGTACAGCGGATGTGAGTTTGGGCAGGAAGTGGATGATTGTCATGGTGAGTGCAACCAATCCCAGCATGATCCACAGCGGCGTGTCGCTGAGCCATACCATGACACCGTTTTCATCGGCCACCTGAAACTGTTTCAATTGGGCGATGAAGATGACAATGGCGAGGCCATTGACGAATCCCAACATCACAGGGTGGGGCACCATACGAATGAACTTACCCAGGCGCAGCAGGCCGGCGCTGATCTGGATGATCCCGGCCAGCAGCACGGCGGCGAAGAGATACTCGATGCCATGCTCTGCCACCAGGGCCACCATCACTACCGCCATGGCACCGGTAGCGCCGGATATCATACCCGGCCGGCCACCAATGATTGCGGTGATGATGCCCATCATGAAGGCGGCATAGAGACCGACCAGTGGCGCGACACCGGCAACAAAGGCGAAAGCGACCGCTTCAGGTACCAGGGCCAAGGCAACCGTCAGGCCAGAGAGAACGTCGTTTTTGACACACTGATTCCCTGGGCAGGTGAGTTGAAACATGGATTACCTCGCGTGGCTGGGACAAAAAGCGGCGCAGTATATCAGAAAATGATAATATAACTAATCTTGGCGGTTGATATTTTTTCCCGCATGGGTCAAAACTCTCGAGTGACAACCACAGATTCTAATAATTCAGAAAAGGAGTGCTAGCGATGCGTTGCCATGAAGTGGACTACGAGATCCTCGGATCCGAGATGCAGCTGGTGGAGGTGGAGCTGGATCCCGGCGAGACGGTGATCGCCGAGGCGGGCGCCATGACCTACATGGAGGAGGGGATAGATTTCGAGACCAAGATGGGCGACGGTTCCACGGCGGATGAGGGCTTGATGGGCAAACTCTTCTCCGCGGGCAAGCGGGTCTTCACCGGTGAGTCCATATTCACCACCCATTTCACCAACCGGGGTTCCGGTAAAAAACGCGTCTCCTTCTCGGCCCCCTATCCGGGGAATATCGTGCCTTTGAACATGCAACAGCTGGGGGAGAAGATCACCTGCCAGAAGGATGCCTTCCTCTGCGCGGCCCTGGGCACCAAGGTCGATATCGCCTTCAATCGCCGGCTTGGAGTGGGACTATTCGGTGGCGAGGGATTCATCCTGCAGGCATTGGAGGGGGATGGCATGGCCTTTATCCAGGCCGGGGGCACGGTGATCGAAAAGCGCCTCGAGGGTGAGACCCTGCGGGTGGATACCGGTTGTCTGGTCGGCTTTACCGGGGGCATAGAGTACGACATCCAGCGCGCAGGCAATCTCAAGTCGATGGTGTTCGGCGGCGAGGGGCTGTTCCTGGCCACCCTCAAGGGTCACGGCACCATCTGGCTGCAGAGTCTTCCCTTTTCGCGTATGGCGGATCGAATCCTGGCCAATGCCCCCTCGGGGGGTGGCGGTGACCAGGGAGAGGGTTCTGTGCTCGGGGGTATTGGCCGATTGCTGGATGGCAAGTAAACAGCTAGGGCCAATTGGATTAGTGTTAACAGGCCCTAGAACTCCACACCCTGTTCGGCATGGATACCCTGCTCAAAGGCGTGCTTGACCAGTTTCATCTCTGTAACCGTATCAGCGACCTCGACAACTTCGGGGGGGGCACCACGTCCGGTTAGGATCAGGTGCATCCATGGTGCTTTTTCCTGTTGGATGAAGCCAGCGATCTCCTCGCCGCTTATCCAGCCATATTGGCAGACATAGTTGATCTCATCCAGTACCACCAGGTCATAGTGCTGGCTGCGAATCTTCTCCTGGCAGAGCTGCCAGATCTCCCGGCTGGTAGCCTGGTCCTGCTCTGGATTCTTGGTATCCCAGGTAAAACCGTCCCCCAGGGCGTGCCACTCGATATTCTCGAAACGCTTTGCCGCCTGTTGCTCGCCTGTCTTCCACTTTCCCTTGATGAATTGAATCACCAACACCTGCAGTCCCCAGCCCGCGGCCCTGAAGGCAGTGCCGAAGGCGCTGGATGACTTGCCCTTGCCTTCGCCGGTAAGCACCAGAGTGATCCCGTTTCTTTTCTCTCGCTTTTTCATAAACAAACCTACTATTTATTAACAGACCCGTTGGGTTCCTGATTATAGTGTGGCTCTAGCTGAGTCGGACCCGGCCAGGTAGCAGCAGAATCTTGATAATCTAAATAATAATCGTTATCATTATAATTATCCATAGACCATTTAACCTATAAGACCATCGATTGGAGGCAATTGTGTTGCACTATTCAAAACCCATTATGCTGGGTCTGCTGTTAACTTTCATCGCACCCTCGTTGACCCTGGCGGAAGAGGTAGTCAATCTCTACTCGGCGAGAAAGGAAAAGCTGATCAAACCCCTGCTCGATCGGTTCACTGAGGAGACCGGTATCAAAGTCAATCTGGTCACCGGTAAGGCCGATGCGCTGCTGCAGAGGCTGCAGAGCGAAGGGCGCAACACACCGGCCGATATGCTGATCACCACCGATGCCGGTCGTCTGCACCGGGCAAAGGCGGCGGGGGTCACTCAGGGGGTAGATTCGGCGGCGCTGAAGCAGGTAGTGCCGGAGAGTTTTCGTGACCCCGAGGGTCACTGGTACGGCCTCTCATTGCGGGCACGACCCATTCTCTATGTGAAGGGCAAGGTCGATCCCACCAAGCTCTCAACCTACGAGGCCTTGATCGATCCCGATTGGGACAACCGGATCTGCATCCGCTCCTCCGGCAATATCTACAACCAATCCCTGGTGGCCTCGATGATAGCCGCCAACGGCGCGGAGGCGACAGAGACCTGGGCCAAGACCTTTGTCAATCAGTTTGCCCGGCCGCCAAAAGGGGGAGACCGGGATCAGATCAAAGCCGCCGCGGCAGGTCAGTGCGATATCGCCATTGCCAACACCTACTATCTTGCGGGGATGCTAACCTCTAAGGATCAGGGGCAGCGCGATGCCGCCGCCAAGCTGGCTGTTTTCTGGCCGAATCAGCAGGGCAGGGGTGCCCATGTCAATGTGAGTGGGGCGGCGATCACCAAGGCGGCGGCCCACCGGGAAAATGCCATCAAGCTGCTGGAGTTTCTCGCCAATCCCGCTTCCCAGGCCTGGTATGCAAAGACCAATGGGGAGTATCCGGTGCGCGCCGATGTGGAACCGGGCGAACTGCTCAAAAGCTGGGGTGAATTCAAAATGGATAGACTCAATCTGCAACAGCTTGGTCTGCTCAATCCCGATGCGGTGCGCTTGATGGACCGGGTGGGATGGAAATGATCCCGGCGGGATAGCGCGTTGCTGGTGGCGATAAAAAGGGCTGCATGGCCCCGCCTCAACATCGAACCCTGGAGTATCGGTGTGCTGCTGATCGCCCTGCTGCTGGCGGTGCCGGTGGTGCTGGTGTTGAGTTATCTCTTCGAGCCAGCCGGCGAGGTGTGGAGTCACCTGGTCGACACGGTGTTGCAGGACTATGTGATCAACTCCCTGCTGTTGATGCTGGGCGTTGCCATCGGTGTGCTGCTGCTGGGCGTGAGCACGGCCTGGCTCACCAGCATGTGCCAGTTCCCCGGGCGATCGGTGTTTGAATGGGCGCTGCTGCTGCCGATGGCGATTCCCGCCTATATCATCGCCTATACCTATACCGGGCTTTTTGATTTCGCGGGTCCCGTGCAGACCTTGATCCGGCAGTGGACCGGTTGGGGTTACGGCGACTACTGGTTCCCCGAGATACGCTCCATCGAGGGGGCTGCGCTGATGCTGGCGCTGGTGCTCTATCCCTATGTCTATCTGTTATCGCGGGCCGCCTTTCTCGGCCAGTCGATCTGCGTGCTGGATGTGAGCCGCACCCTGGGTAACGGTCCCTGGCGGACCTTCTTTCACGTCGCCCTGCCCTTGGCGAGGCCTGCCATCGTTGCCGGTCTCTCCCTTGCCTTGATGGAGACCCTGGCCGACTATGGCACGGTGCAGTATTTCGGCGTCTCCACTTTTACCACCGGAATCTTCCGCACCTGGTACGGCCTCAACAACGCTGCGGCGGCGGCGCAACTCTCCGCCCTGCTGCTGCTGGTGGTGTTTGCCCTGATCATCATGGAAAAGGTCTCCCGCCGCCAGGCTCGTTATCACCATACCAGTCAACGCCACCAGGCGCTGACCCGTTTTCAGTTGAATGCCCGGCAATCCTTGATGGCCTTCTTGATCTGTTTCGGTGCGCTCTTCTTCGGTTTCATCCTGCCCGCTGGACAACTCCTCTGGTGGGCCCTGACCACCGCCGAAGAGAGTCTCGACAGCCGTTTTCTGGGGCTGATCACCCATAGCCTGATGCTGGCGGGAGCGGCATCGATCCTGGCCCTGCTGCTGGCCCTCTTCCTCAGCTACGGCAAGCGCCAACAGGGGGGCTGGCCGACCCTGTTTGCGGTCAGGCTCGCCGGGATGGGTTACGCCATACCGGGGACGGTGATTGCCATCGGGGTGATGATCCCCTTTGCCGCCTTCGACAACGCCCTCGACAGCTGGTTGCGGGCCCAGTTCGGCTGGTCTTCCGGTCTGCTCTTGAGCGGTACTTTGGTGGCCCTGATCTTCGCCTATCTGGTGCGCTTCCTCGCGGTCTCCCTGCAGACGGTGGAGGCGGGGCTGGGCAAGATTCGACCCACCATGGACGAGGTGGCCCGCTCCATGGGTACAGGTTCGGGGGAGATCGTGCGCAGGGTGCATATGCCGATGCTCAAGGGGAGCCTGATGACCGCGCTGCTGCTGGTCTTTGTGGATGTTCTGAAGGAGCTTCCCGCAACCCTGATCCTGCGTCCCTTCAACTACAATACCCTCGCGGTGCGGGCCTATGAACTGGCCTCCGACGAGCGCCTGGCGGACGCCTCCTATGCGGCCCTGACCATCGTTATTGTCGGTATACTGCCGGTTATCCTGTTGAGTCGAACCATCACCCGGTCACGCCATGCAAAATCAGCTTGAAGTCAGCGAGGTCAGCGTCAAGTATGGCCGCCAGACGGTGGTGGACAGGGTCAGTTTCGAACTGCAGAGCGCGGTGATCGGCTGCCTGCTGGGGCCCAGCGGCTGCGGCAAGACCAGTTTGTTGCGCGCCATCGCGGGGTTCGAGCCCCTGACCAGCGGCGAGATTCTGTTACATGGAAAAAGCGTCTCCCGGCCGGGGCGCACCCTTGCGCCGGAGAAACGCAAGGTCGGCATGGTGTTTCAGGACTTCGCCCTCTACCCCCATCTCAATGTCAGCGACAACGTCGCCTTCGGCCTGCGGGGGATGAGCGGCAGGCAACAGCGGCAGCGTGTCGAAGAGTTGCTGGGGCTGGTCGGTCTCAGCGGTCTCGAGGAGAAGTATCCCCATCAGCTCTCCGGCGGGCAGCAACAGCGGATTGCGTTGATCCGCGCGATGGCCCCGAGGCCGGAGATACTGCTCCTGGACGAGCCCTTTTCCGGTCTCGACGTGGAGTTGCGGGAGCAGCTCGCCGGGGAGGTGCGCAGCATCCTGAAAAGGGAGGGTGTCACCGCAATCCTAGTCACCCATGATCAATTGGAGGCCTTCGCCCTGGCCGATATCATCGGCGTCCTGGGCAGTGGCCGTCTGCGACAATGGGATACAGGGTTCAACATCTATCATCAACCGGCAGATCGTTTCGTCGCGGAGTTCATCGGCCAGGGTGCGATGATTCCGGGGCGGGTGTTGGCGGGTGGGCGCATCGACTCCGCCATCGGCATCATGACAGCCGATTTCGTCAAACAGCATCAGGTAGGGGATTCAGTGGATCTGCTACTGCGGCCCGACGATATCGTTCACGACGACGAGAGTGAATTCAAGCTGGAGATCGTGGGTAAGGTCTTTCAAGGCGCAGAGTATCTCTACACCCTTGCACTGGATGGCGATGTGCAACTGCTGTGTCTGGTACAGAGCCATCACGACCATGAGATCGGCGAGCGGATAGGAGTGCGCCTCGCCGTGGATCATGTGGTGGCATTTCCTGCCTGACTGTTTTGGGCGGTGACATCCTTGTCACCAAGAGACAGGGTTAAGGCACTCTTCCAATCCCTGGAACGAAACAAAGTGCCAGGTCAGGACTTCTTCACCTGGACAACGGATTATCAAAAGGTAATTGAGCTCCCCCCGACCATATGCTCCATAATCGAGGCGAGGCCGCGGGGTTGGATGAACGGCTGTCTGACTAACGGATTGCCTTGATTGTCCTCTGGTAGGGAACAGACAGTGTCACAGGCCGAACAGACAAAGATCCGGCCTTCCAGCTCAACAAAGTTCTCCATCAGACTGGCCAGGTCCGGAAAGCCCTTTTGACTGATACCGTCACAGTTGCCCTGATAGGCCCAGTGGCTGCCGTCACCCACCAGGAATATGTGAGTATCGAGATCCATGGCCTTGGCTGTGCACGCCGCTGAGAAGGCCAAGGTGGCTCGCTTGCCGCCATCCTCCGCGCCGGAACTGAGGACAACCACATAGTTATTGATATTGGAGAGTTGTGGATAGAGAGAGGCTGTGTCTGCTGTTGCTGTCGTGCTTTGGGGTTCTTGCTCTAGGGTTTCCAAGTGGATGGGTGGGTGTTCGTTTTTAACTGAGGTTGGTTCTGAGCTGCAACAGTTACCGCTACACGCACAGTTGGCATCATGATTGTTCATTTTCATCTCTCCTATCCGATGGGTCGTTTATACTTTTCCAGCGCAACATGTAACAAACGATAGTTGAGCGAGCAGCGTTTTAATGTTGAATAGTGACTAGCGGAGTTGTGAATTTTTCACAACTAACAATCATATAAACAGGGAATGTGAATGTATGGTGGCTGATTTGATATGGCTAGATCGCTAGAGTTTATCGAGGAACGTCTCTAGTCTAGCCAACACCTCTTCAACACCCACCGCATACTGCGCCCCGACAATGGCCCCATCCACCGCCATACCGATGATCGCTGCCTTTTCAGCCGCCTTCTTACTTCGTGGATTGGGTAATAGCCCGGCAATCGACCGGTTCATCTCCTGCTTGTGGCGGCGGGTGATTTCCGCGATTTCAGGGACCGCCTCACCGAGTTCACCCAGGCTGTTGATAAAGGCGCAGCCTCGGTAGTCGGCGTCGCCCAGCCACTCCCTCAGTGTCGGCACCAGGGCGGCCAGGTTGCCCCCATGGGCGGTCAGTGATTGGGAGAACCACTCCATCCAGCGCCGGTGGCGATAGTCGAGAAATTCAAACACCAGGTCGTTCTTGCTCGGAAAGTGGCGATAGAAGGTGACCTTGGTGACCTTCGCCTCCGCAATCACCCGGTCCACCCCGGTGGCGCGGATTCCATGCCTGTAGAAGAGCCGGTAGGCGGTGAGCAGGATGCGCTCGTGGGCCGGTAACTCTTCAATCTTTGCAGGTTCAGACATCAGCATGGTTACAGTGTAGACAGATCTGTCTACATCGACTAGTCTCTATCGGGTAGACAGACCTGTCTACTTAAGCCTATCCACTTACACCGGGGACTCCGCTATGGACCAAAAACCACCGCTTCCGCCTTTTGATCATGAAAGCGCCACCCAGAAGGTTCGCATGGCGGAAGACGCCTGGAATACCCGGGATCCCGAGCGCGTGGTGCTTGCCTATACCGAGGATACCCAATGGCGCAATCGCGCCGAGTTTCCCCGAGGCAGGGAAGAGGTGAGACAGTTTCTCCAACGCAAGTGGGCCCGGGAGCTGGACTACCGGCTGATCAAGGAGCTTTGGGCCTTCGAGGGGAATCGCATCGCCGTGCGCTTCGCCTACGAATGCCACGACGACTCGGGCCAGTGGTATCGCAGTTACGGCAATGAGAACTGGGAGTTCAACCCCCAGGGCTTCATGCAGCGGCGCTTCGCCAGTATCAACGACCTGCCCATCAAAGAGTCGGAACGCCTCTACCACTGGCCCCTGGGACGGCGGCCGGATGATCATCCGGGGCTGACTGATTTGGGCCTGTGAATGGGATTCGCACGGGGTAGGGGTGACTATTCAACCCATGCGTAATCGATGCTGATACGCTCCCCGGCCACCGGGCGGAAGAGCTGATCGGCGAAGGCGACATGGTCGGGATGGTCGCGGTAGCTGTCGATCACCGCCGGGTGGCAGAACTGCACCAGCCAGGTGTAGCGGTAGGCGGCATCTGTTTTTACCGCGCTGCCGGTGGCCACCTCCAGCACCCCGGGGATCTTCGACAACACATCCCGCCCCTTGGCCATCATCGCTTTAGCGCCCTCATCATCCAGGCCGTTGACGTTGTAGATGATCAGGTGCTCCACCGGTAGCCAGGGGGTGCAGTGGGACAACACTTCGGCGGCGCGTCCCGCGGAGCCCCAGAGCCTTATACAGCGCTCGGCCTCCTGGCTGATTGCAGCCTCTACTCCCCGGGTGAGTTGGGTATAGCCGTTACTCTCTGTTGTGGTAACGTTGTTTCGAATGGCAGCACCCGCGGCGTCGGCCAGCGCGGTGAAGTAGTTGATCTTGACCACCCCATTGGCGATCAACTGCCGGTACTGGTCTTCGCTGAGTCCGGTTCCACCATGGATCACCAGGGGCAGGTGCAACGCCTGGTTGATATCCCGCAGGCGTTGGAAGTCGAGCTTCGGCTCGCCGCGCATGCGGCCATGCACTGTGCCTATGGAGACCGCGAGGAAATCAATCCCCGTGGTCTCGACGAACTGTTTCGCTTCGTCGATGGTGGTGTAGCTGACCTCTCCCGGATGACGCTGCGCATCCTCACCCTCGACACCCGGCACGTAACCCAGTTCACCTTCAACTGGCACGCCACATCCCTGAGCCATCTCGACCACGCTGCGGGTTGTATGGATGTTATCCTCAAGGGAGCTATGGGAGGCATCCACCATAACCCCATTGCAACCGCAATTGATGGCGTTGATCGCCGACTCCAGGCTCTCACCATGGTCGAGATGGATCGCCACCGGTACCGAGGCAGAGCGCGCCGCCTTCTCCACCGCGGGCATCAACTGTTCGAAATCGAAATAGTCAAAGTGGGACTCGGCCAGGCTGAGGATCACCGGCGCCTTGCAGGCCTCGGCGGCATCCAGTATCCCTGCGAGGAAATCGTGGTTGATCAGGTCAAAGGCACCTACCGCATAGCCGTTGTCATAGGCGTGCTGCAACATCTGTTTCATGTTTACCAATGGCATGAAGCTCTCCCCTCAAATCGCTATGGTCCTTAAGCGGTATCGTGTTTTCATTTTTCTCGTTCAGACCTTGATGTCTGAGGCGTCAACTTTACAGTCATCACGCTATCAGATCTACCTATGGGAATAGGGGTAGAGAGACCCTATGCCTCACCCAAAACCCTGCGCCGCAGCAGACGCAGATCCACCGGCAACAGGATCAGGATCATCAGGCAGTAGAGGCCCATTGCGGCGGGCAGGTGAAAACTGAGCTGGTCAGATAACAGCAGCAGTCGAATGCCCTCGGCGGTGTGGTGCAATGGATTGACAAACAGCCAGGCCTGAGCGAGCAGACTGTCGCTATCCAGGGGGAAGTAGGTATTGCTGGCAAAGCCCAACGGCATGATGACCAGATAGAAGGGGATGTTCATGTGGTCGATGGTGGGGACGATTGCGGTGAACAGCAGGCCCAACGTGGCAAAGGCCACCCCGGCGAGAAACAGCAGGGGCAGGGTGAGGATCACCCCTTGCCAATGCAGTTCAAGCCAGCCGGAGAGGGCGAAACCGGCGATGACAAAGAACACGATCACGCTATAGGCGAGGCCAAGCAGTGCCGCCCACAGCGCTTCGCCCCAGACCACATGTTCCAGCCTCACCTGTGTGGTCAACTGGCCCTCCCAGGTCTTCTGGTAGTGCATGCGGATATAGGCGGCAAAGAGCGCCTGAAAGAAGGCGGTCATGAAAACGGTATAGGCAAGGATGCCGGGAGCCAGGTAGGAGAGGTAGGAGACGTCCTGTCCCTTCCAGTCGAAGTCGGGGATGCTGCTGCCGAGTCCGACCCCGAAGACCAGCAGCAGAATCACCGGTTCCAGGATCGGCGGTAGCGCCGCGGTATGCCAGTTGCGCAGATAGACGGTCAAGTGGCGCCTCAGCACCGACCAGCTCTGCCATGCGGCGACGGCGAGGTAGAGTCTCATGATCGCTTGTCGCTCAATTGCAGAAACAGGTCGTCGAGATTCGGTGGCCTGACCTCAAAGCGGAGTTGACCGAAGGTTGTGGAAAACCGCGCCAGGCCCGCGCCGTCGAGAGCGATCTGCCAGGTATTGAGGATCTTTGTCGGCCTGTCGAGGCCTTCCTCAAGGAGCCACTGCTGCAGCGCATCGGCTTCAGGGATGTTGGCGTCCAGGACGACCACATGTTCTCCCACCAGGTCTCCCAACACTGAGCGCGGTCTGCCTGATGTGATCACCTTGCCCTCTTTCAACACCAGCAGATTGTCCGAGAGCCTCTCGGCCTCATCCATGTAGTGGGTGGTCAACACAATGCCCAGCCCCTCCTGTCTCAAGTCATCGACCAGCTCCCACACCGACATCCGTGCCTGGGGATCGAGCCCTGTGGTCGGCTCGTCGAGGAACAGCACCTTGGGCTGGTGCACCAGGGCCCGGGCGACCATCAAACGTCGTTTATAGCCACCGGAGAGGGTCTCCGGTTTTGCTTCAGCGTGACGGGCGAGATCGAAACGCTGAAGTAACTCTTCCACCCGTTGCTCAATATCAGATGGGCGGGGACGGAAGTAGTTGCCAAAGCCCAACAGGTTTTCACGGACGCTGAAATCGGTATCGAAGGTGTCGTCCTGGGTGCAGACACCGATCAGTCGGTTGGCTCTATCCGGATCATTCAGGCGGTCGATGCCAGCGATTCGAATCTCCCCGGCATCGGGTTGCAGAAAGCCGTAACAGATGCGCAGGATCGTGGTCTTGCCGGCGCCATTGGCGCCCAGCATCCCCAGGATCTCCCCGGAATGGCAGTGAAGATCCACCTTGTCAACGACCCGCCTCGAGGCGAAGTGTTTTACCAATCCGTGGGCTTCCAGGAGTATGGTATCTACAGCCTTGTTCTCCGCGTGCATAAGCTATCTTGAGCTTCGTTAACGAGCCGGATAATCCAGAATTGTGGCGTCTATTGCTCGTCGTTCAACCATTCATCTTTAAGGCTTTGACGCTCCTCGGGGGTCATGTTTCCCCACTGCTCGATTATTTTTTTTCTGAGTTGCTTCCTCTCTTCCGCCGACATGCTTTGCCATTTTTCACGCAATTCACGCCGTTTCTCTTGCGGCAGTTGCATAAACCACTGACGACGCTTGCGCAGTCGCTGCTGCTGCTTGGGGGAGAGCTGTTTGAACCAGGCGTGGCGTTTGCGTATTTTCGCTTTCTCTTCCGCGGATAAGGATTGCCAACGCTGAAAGCGCTGCTTGGCCCTGTGCTTCTGCTCGGGATTCATCTCTGTCCAACGCTTTGCGCCCCGGCGCAGTTTCTGTTGGCGTTCTGCTGAGAGCTTATCCCACCTCTCCTGGAATGGGTGCAATATTTTCTGTTCCTCCTGGGTGAGCTGGACCCATGGAACAGGTTCGGCGGCACTGGTGGCGAGCGGAAATACCAGCCAGCACAGGAATAAGATCGTCAGGAGTTTCACGCTACTCATCGTCATGCTGTTGCCTTTGATCTAGAAAATCCAATTCCATCTCCTGGTACTCCAACGGGTCCTGCCATGCGCCGTTCTCATCTTCCCAATCGGCGAGAAACTCCAAAAAGGCGCCGGAAGGCAGGGTTTCATCGACTTGCTCTGCCATCACGGGCATACCGAAATAGAGCTGAATCAGGCAGATGCTACCGAGTATGGCTATTACACGCTGGTTGGTCGTTTCCTGGCAGCGGTTGCTGATCCGATCAGCTCTCCCCATGCATCAGCTCCAACCAGTTATAGAACTCCAACTCCTCGATCAGCTCCAGCTCCTCGCTCGATGCGAGCAGCTCCCAATCCTCATTGAATTCCGGTGAGTTAGTGGAGTTGCCTTGATACCACAGGGCAATCGCCAGCAGCATTGCCGCTGCAGTGGCTAAACCGGAAACAGGCAACCAAGTGTTTGTCCGTCTGGATTCCCCCTCCAGGGCACGCTTGCGTGCCGCCTGCAGACGCGAGGCGGTTAACGGATCCATGTCGTCCACATGATCATCGAGCCGCTGTTTTAGCTTGCTCAAGAACGCTTGTTCATCCGATTTCATGGTCTGAAATCCTCCAGTCGCTCCCTCAGGCGGTGTACCGCCCGGGAGTAGTGGGTCTTAACACTGCCTTCACTGCATCCCATGGCATAGGCGGTCTCGCCAACGCTCAAGCCCTCCCAGGTTCTGAGCAGGAATGCCTGCTGTTGGCGCATCGGCAGTTCCCTCAGGGTAGCGTGCAGATCGTCCATGGCGACTTGGGATGCCAGCTGATCGACTACATCCGGCAGTTTGTGATCCGCTGCCTCCTGGATCGGATCCGGCTCCTGCCCCGGCTCCTTGCCGGAGAGGCCCAGCCAGACACGAAACCGGTTGCGTACCCGGGTGCGCCGGTACCAGTCGCGGATGCGGCTCTGCAGGATGCGATAGAACAGGGGTGGCCACTCCTCACTGGCTCGGTCGCCATAGCGCTTGACCAGTGCCAGCATGGCATCCTGCACCAGGTCCAATGCATCATCGCGATTTCCCGTGGCAATTTCAGCCATGGTGAATGCGCGCCGTTCGACTTGGATGAGAAACCGTTCTAGGGCTTTACTCGATTCCAGGATAGGCTCCTCGTCTTAGTCGTTTGTCCCCAGTTTACAATATTCCTGACCAATACCCACGACGGCTGCATGACACAGCAGCCGTCATCGCAAGATCACCGGTTGAGGCGTCTCTCGATCCTATCCCCCTTTCGATCCAGGTGTCGATCGACACGGTTACCTCTATGGTCAAGACGGTGGTTGACCCGATCCCCTTTGCGATCGAGCCGATGGCTGACGCGGTCACCTTTGCGATCGAGTCTGAATTCCGCTCGGTCACCCTTGCGGTCGAGTCTGTTTGCCAATCCCTCCCTGCCGTTGGCTGCGGCACGATCCGAGGCACCGTCGAGACGGTTGTCGATGCGTTCACCTCTTCTATCCAGTTTGCTGTCGATGCGCTCACCCTTGAGGTCGAGACGGTCGTCGATGCGGTCGCCTCTGTGATCGAGCCGATCATCGATTCGGTCACCCCGCCTGTCCAGGTGGTCGTTGATGCGTTCACCGACGGTGCCGGGATCGGCCTGGATGGTCGAGCTGGAGATGAGAAGAAGCCCGCTGAGCAGGGGCGCTGATAGTGGATAAACCTTCATGGCAAAACTCCTGTGTTGTAGCTGTTTGAAATAATCTTTCATTCACTACAACGCACCGGTGGACACTCCGTTGACATGGGTCTACCTACCAGGGCAATAGTTTTTACACCCGCAGTTGGGTGATGAACACCCTGAGACAGATCGATTGACTATACTCAGTCAGATGACCTGTTTCGTCTGATGGATCTGCGTGGCCCGTTTAATTTCAGGATGCAAGGCGATGACAAGCGATCAGTTGAGAAGTGGGATTCAGAAACGTTTCGCAAACTTACCAAATTGGTTACGAAAGTTGACCGCGGTCAGCTTCCTCTTCTTCCTTGCTAAAGGCATGTTGTGGCTGGGATTGGCCGCCTGGGTGATCCTTTAAACCCCCTGACAGGTACACAGCCCACCTCATCGCAAATTCAGGATTTACAACAAACAGCGTCCGATTGATTGCTCAGATCATGGGCAAGCAACCAGCGATAACCGCGGTTCTGCTGCAATCCCTGCCATCCATGAGCTGGTCGATCGCAGGCAGGGCCTTTGGGGACCGACAACGAGGCCGCCTGGCTCGTGCTGCGGCTTGAACTCGGTGGTGGAAAAAGGTCGGGAAGGGTTTCAGTGCGTCTCAGCAGTTGAACAGCCGATCGATGGCGTCCAGTCCCTCCTGCACGATCTCGTCCAGCTCTTCCGGATCATCGTCGTGCTCATAGGCGAGCATGGAGTAGGCGGCCAGTGATTTGAGTCCCATGGCGATCTTCTCAACATCGGCAAGATTCAACTCTGCCCCTTCCCTCAGACTGCATTCATCGCTCATAAGATACTACCTCGATAAAAACACTACTCATTCTATGGATATTTGGTCAGATACTGATATATGTCAACAAATAGAAACCACTAATTGACATAGGTCAAGCGGATGGGGCTGCGCAGGATTGGATGCCGTGCAGGGAGTTGGAAGCTTCTCAGAGGGTCTGTTCCGTCACGTCGACATAGAGCTTAAGTTTTTGACCGGGTTGCAAATATTTTCCGCCTAGGGTGTTCCAGCGCTTGAGGTCAGCCACCGATACCTTGAAGCGTTGAGCTATACCCGAAAGGGAGTCGCCACGCCTGACCCGGTAGTGCAGCCGGCTCTGGGTTCCGGAGGGTTGAAGATTGAGCAGCGATACTTCCGAGGCGGGGGGCTTGTTTAGCCAGATCACCAGTCTCTGTCCCGGTTTCAGCGGATCACCCGGCGCCATTCCGTTCCAGGCGGCAAGCTTGCGATGGTTGACGGAGTAGGCCTTGGCGATCTTCCACAGGCTGTCCCCGGGTTTCACCCGGTAGTGCTGTTTATGCCCGCCACGAGAACGGTTCTGAATGGTTGCCTTGCGCTGTTCGGCGCTGTAGGCGTATTGGTCGAGGCTTTTGCTGGAGACCGGGATCAGCAGGTGTTTCCCCGCGCGGATTCTGTTGCCCTTGAGCTTATTGACCCGCTTGAGCACCTTGGTAGTGGTGCCATGCTTTCTGGCGATGACACTGAGAGCGTCACCGGGTTTGATCTTGTAACGTTTCCAGGTCAGGCGCTTTTCAGCCGGCAGTTGATCGAGTTTTTCCAGAAACTGCTCGACTTTGTCCAGCGGCAGGCTGAGTTTGTGGGGGCCGTCGGGATCTGTGGCCCAGCGGTTCAGACCGGGATTGAGCAGATAGAGGTCCTGAATGGGCAGTTCCGCCATCTCCGCCGCGAGGGCGAGATCGAGCTGAGACTCGATGTCTACGGTGGTGAAGTAGGGCTCATCCGGTATCGAGATGAGGCTGACAGCATACTGTTGAGGGTTTCTGAATATCTCCGCCAGGGCCAGCAGACGGGGTACATAGGCGCTGGTTTCATCGGGCAGTTTCAAGGACCAGTAATCGGTAGGCTTGCCCCGTTTCTTGTTGCGGCGCTGCGCTTTGCGCACCGTTCCGGCCCCTGAGTTGTAGGCGGCGAGGGCCAATTCCCAGTCATTGTCGAACTGACGGCTAAGCGCCTGTAGATAGTCGAGTGCCGCCTGGGTCGAGGCCACGATATCCCTGCGTCCGTCATACCACCAGTTCTGCTTGAGCCCATACTGACGGCCGGTAGAGGGTATGAACTGCCACATGCCGGCGGCGCGTCCCGGTGAATAGGCAAATGGCCGATAGGCGCTCTCCACGGCGGGAAGCAGGGCGATCTCTCGAGGGATATCCCGTTTCTCAATCTCCTCCAGGATGAAGTGGAGATAGGGTTGTGAGCGCTCCTGGATGCGCTGTATGTAGCTTGGATTGCGGCTGTACCAGTTCAATTCACGCTCGATGCGGGAATTTTGAGGGATGCTCAGGCGATAGCCATCCAACATCCTGGCCCAGAGTTCCGCGGGTTTCGCCGGGGCGGGCAGCTCGGAGAGTGTCGCCTCCAGCTCGACCGCCACATCCGGCATCTGCTCCAGGTTGATCGCCTGTTCTGGCTCACTGGGCTGGACTTGCAATGCCTCTGTCGCGGGTGGGGAGAGAGGTACCTGCTGCAAAGTGCTTGCTCTATCCCCGTTGGGAAGGGTTTGGCAGGCAGCGAGGAGGCAGGTGACAAGGAGGTTCATGACGAGAAATGGCGCGTTGGAATACTGCATCGAACTGTTGGGGTTTGTGGTTGGCATAGACTATATCGGAGGAAAATAGTATCAGAGCCGCGTATCATTTCCATGGCCGGTACTCCGTGTTGAGTGGTAACCCGTAATTGACTGTGCTTCGAGTATACCGCCTGATAACCTGTAACCTATTTGAGGCACACTGGGCTGCACAGGTTACCTGACAGTTGTGTCGGTAGCAAAGTCGATAGCTTGAAAAATGAGAGAAAATAAGCAGTTGAATTTGGGAACCTGTCGACAGAAACAGCTACAAACCTGGTTTGAGAGCGATCTGGGCGGGTTGTTGGCCGAGCAGGAGGCGACTTGCCTGAAATCCCGCATTGCCACCCTGTTTGGCTATCATGTGGTTCAGCTCGGGCTTCCCTGCAGAGATCAGGATCTACTCGAGGTGAGCCCGGCGCGAAACCGAATAGTTATGGGGGATGGCACGGCAAGTGGAGGGATCGATCTGCACGCAGACTGTCATGATCTGCCCTTCGCCAGCGACAGTGTGGACGGGATGGTACTGCCCCACACCCTCGATTATGCCCTGGATCCCCATCAAGTGCTGCGCGAGGTGGAGCGGGTATTGATCCCTGAGGGTAAGGTAGTGCTCTGCGGTTTCAATCCCTGGAGTCAATGGGGCTTGTGGCGTCTGCTGCGACTGCGATCCCCCGTGATTCCCTGGTGTGGCCACTTCTTCAGCGGCAAGCGTATCCAGGATTGGTTCTCCCTGCTTGGTTTTGAGCTGGAAGAGCTGGTCTATCTCCACTTCAGACCGCCAGTCTCCAATCTGCCCATCATGCAGCGGCTGGCCTTTATGGAGGGGTTGGGTGAGCGTATCTACCCGATGTTCGGTGGTGTCTATGTCATACTCGCGGTGAAGCGGGAAGTCACCTTGACCCCACTGCGGTCGAAGTGGCGGATAAAGAAACGGGTTTTGCCAACCGCGGCTGAACCGACGACGAGAAACGGAGTAAAATGACACAACTTGTGGAAATCTACAGTGATGGCGCCTGCCGTGGGAATCCCGGTCCCGGGGGGTGGGGTGTGGTAATGCGCTATGGACGACATCAGAAGCAGCTCTATGGTGGCGAGGCTGAAACGACCAACAATCGCATGGAGCTGATGGCGGTGATAAGGGGGTTACAGAGCCTGACCCGTAACAGCCGGGTGAGGGTGACCACCGACTCCCAATATGTTAAGAACGGAATCACCCAGTGGATCCACAATTGGAAACGCAACGGCTGGAAGACGGCGGCGAAAAAATCGGTCAAGAATGCCGATCTATGGAAACTCCTGGATGTTGAGGTCAAAAAGCACCGGGTGGAGTGGGCCTGGGTCAAGGGTCACTCCGGCCATGCGGAAAATGAACGGGCTGATGAGCTGGCGAACCGCGGTATTGATGAATTAGGATTGACTTGATGATGCGACAGATTGTCCTCGATACCGAGACCACGGGCCTGGAACCTGAGCAGGGTCACCGTATTATCGAAATCGGCTGTGTGGAGATGGTTGATCGCAGACTCACCGGTAACAATTTCCATCAATATCTGCAACCCGAGCGGGAGATCGATGCGGCCGCAATCGAGGTCCATGGCATCACCAATGAATTTCTCCAAGACAAGCCCCGGTTCATGGATGTGGCCCAGGACTTCATCGACTATGTAAGCGGATCGGAGCTTATCATACACAACGCACCCTTCGATGTGGGGTTTCTCGACCACGAATTTGGGCTGATGGAGAACCCGGCACGGATCAACTCTCTGTGTGCCGTCACCGATACCCTGATAATGGCGAAGAAGATGCATCCTGGCCAGCGAAACAGTCTCGATGCCCTTTGCAAGCGCTACGATATCGACAACTCCCATCGCGAGCTTCATGGCGCCCTGTTGGATGCGGAGATATTGGCCGATGTCTATCTGATGATGACCGGCGGCCAGGCCTCCTTGGTGCTGGACGGCGTCCCGAGCGATGAGTTTGGCGAGGCTTCGGTCAGCGGTATCCAGCGACTTCCGACAAATAGGCCCAAACTAAAGGTGGTGCAGGCGAGCCAACAGGAACTCGAAATCCATCAGCTACAGCTGAAAGCCATGGGCGGGGCCTGTGTCTGGTCAAAGCAGGATTGATTGAGTCTCAGATCCTGGACTGGCTCGGTTTGGCCCTGTCCGTACCCTGAACGATTTCGTAGAGCTTTGGTATGTCCAACAGCTGTACGTGTTTCCTCTCAACGTGCAGCAGGTTTTCGTCCTGAAAACGGGTGAACAGCCGGCTTACCGTCTCCACCGCCAATCCCAGGTAGTTGCCGATCTCGTGACGTGACATGCTGAGAAAGAAATCACTGGCAGAGAAGCCGCGTTGCTTGAAACGCTCCGAAAAGCTGAGCAGGAAGGTGGCGAGTCTCTCCTCGGCACTTTTTTTACCCAACAGCGTCAGCATCTCCGTGTCCTGTCCTATCTCGCGGCTGAGCAGACGGTACATCTGATGTTGCAGGCTCGGCATGATGGAACTGAGGGATTCCAGTTGCGAGAAAGGGATCTCGCATACCGCGGTGGTCTCGAGAGCGATGGCGGAACAGGTATGGTTGTCGTCCTGAATGGCGTCCAAGCCGATCAGCTCCCCCGGGAGATGAAACCCCAGGACCTGCTCGCCGCCATCCTCATTGGGCGAATAGGTCTTCACGGAACCACTGGTAATGACCCGTAGGCTATGGAACTTGTCGCCACCACGATAGAGGTGGTCTCCCCGGTGATAGGGGCGCCCGCGTTTAATGATGGAATCGAGGCGTTCAACATCTTCGGGGGTCAAGCCCATGGGTAGACAAAGGGTTGAAAGGCTGCAGTTCTTGCAGGCGACCTTGATATTTTCGAATGAGACAACTTTTCTGCTAGTCAAGGATGCGCTCCGGCATGGGGTATATTGTCGTCAAGGATATCTCTGTGCCTATTTTTCCAGAAGTTCTTGATCAGGATCAAGTTATTTTATGCTTTTTATTACCATAGATCATTTTTAGATAAAAAAAGCCGGCCATTTGGCCGACTTTTTATACAAATAAACGGTTGAGTCGTTTATTTGGCGGGCGCAGCGGGTGCAGCAGGTGCCGCAGGAGCCGGATAACCATAGGGAGCGCCGTAGGGAGCAGGAGCTCCGTAGCCATAAGGTGCGCCATAGCCGTAAGGTGCGCCATAACCGTAGGGGCCATAACCATAATGATCACGATAATAGTTATTGCCGCGGCCATAGCCGGAACCACGTCCGCTGCCACTCATGCCGAAGCTGAAGTCACCGGAACCATCGCCCCAGCCGTCACCCCAGCCATCGTTGTTCCAGCCGCGGTTACCCCAGCCGGGTCCACCCCACCATGCAGCAGCGCTTGTGGAGAAGGCTACGAGAGCAGCGACGCTCAGGGCTTTAGCAATTTTAGTCATGCTTTCTTCCTCTTTAATGATTGATTTTTATGTAACTGCAGATTTCTTTGAAAAAACAAATAGTTGGTAGTTACGTACTGGTAAAGGCTTGGTGACTAAATCTCGAGTGAACTGCTTAAGCACCATCCATCTCATACTTCGGCTTAGTCTTAATCGGGTAACAGCCAACTGGCCTCTGTGAATGTTATTTTGCGGAAATCGCCAATCGATTATAGACCTTAAGTATTAAGAATAAAACGCTGCCTATGATGGTCTGAAATCGATTTGTCCACTCACCACTTTTTTTTATATTCGATTGAGAGAGGAGGTCCAATCTGTTACTGTTTACTCCCGTCCGTTTTCCCTTATCCAGCGCGCTTACTTGAAGTTTCATGACAAGATTTATTTTTATCACGGGCGGTGTTGTATCCTCTCTTGGCAAAGGAATCGCCTCTGCATCCCTTGCTGCCCTACTCGAAGCCCGCGGCCTCGATGTCACCATGATCAAGCTCGATCCCTATATCAATGTGGATCCGGGCACCATGAGTCCCTTCCAGCATGGGGAGGTCTTTGTTACCGACGATGGGGCAGAGACCGACCTCGATCTGGGTCATTACGAGCGTTTCCTGCGCAGTACCATGGGCCGCAACAACAATTTCACCACTGGCCAGATCTATGACAGCGTGATCCGCAAGGAGCGTAAAGGGGAGTATCTGGGTGGTACGGTACAGGTGATTCCCCATATCACCAATCAGATCAAGGAGAGCGTGTTGCTGGGTGCCGGAGACAAGGACATCTGCCTGGTGGAGATCGGTGGCACGGTGGGTGACATCGAGTCACTCCCTTTTCTCGAGGCGATTCGTCAGATGGGTGTGGAATTGGGTCCGCAACGGGTGATGTTCATGCATCTTACCCTGGTGCCCTACATCAAGGCCTCCGGTGAGATAAAGACCAAACCGACACAACACTCGGTAAAAGAGCTGCGTTCCATCGGTATCCAACCCGATATCCTGGTGTGCCGATCGGAGCAGCCCCTGCCCGAGAATGAACGCAAAAAGATTGCCCTCTTCACCAATGTGCCGGAAAAGGCGGTCATCTCCGCGGTAGACGCCGATTCGATCTATCGTATACCGGTACTGCTGCACGCCCAGGAGATGGATGAACTGGTCAATCAACGCTTCAATCTGGATTTGCCGCCTGCGGATCTTTCCGAATGGGAGGCATTCCTGAATGGCCTTGATAGCCTTGAAGAGGAGGTCAAGGTTGCCATGGTGGGGAAATATGTCCACCTGACGGAGGCCTATAAATCCCTCTCCGAGGCCTTGGTGCATGCCGGTGTGCATACCGGCAACCGGGTGAAGATCCACTATGTGGATTCGGAGCAACTTGAACGCAGCGGTCTGGAAAGCCTCGAGGGTATGGATGCCATCCTGGTGCCCGGGGGCTTTGGCAATCGCGGGGTTGAAGGTAAGATCGCGGCGGTGCGTTTTGCCCGTGAAAAGGGTATCCCCTACCTGGGGATCTGTCTCGGCATGCAGGTTGCGGTGATCGAATTCGCCCGCAATGTCGCCCAATTGGAAGGCGCCCACAGCACCGAGTTCAAACGTGACACCCCACACCCGGTGATCGGTCTGATCACCGAGTGGCTCAACGCCGACGGCCAGGTCGAGAAGCGCAGTGAGGATTCCGATCTCGGCGGCACCATGCGCCTGGGTGGGCAGCAGTGTCGTCTCGAGCCCGGCAGCAAGACCCATCAGCTCTACGACGAGGAGGTGATCACCGAGCGTCACCGACACCGCTATGAGTTCAACAACAGCTATCTCGACAATATCGTCACCGCGGGGATGAAGGTCTCGGGGCGTTCGGTCGACGGGCGCCTGGTGGAGATTGTGGAGATCCCCGATCATCCCTGGTTCGTGGCCTGCCAATTCCATCCGGAATTCACCTCCACCCCGCGTTATGGCCATCCGCTGTTTTCCGGTTTTATCGAGGCGGCAAGAAAACATCGGGACAGCAAGGCATGAAGCTTTGCGGCTTCGAGGTCGGTTTGGACCGGCCGTTTTTTCTGATTGCCGGCCCTTGTGTCATCGAGAGTGAGCAGTTGGCCTTGGATACCGCTGGTGAATTGAAGGCGCTGACCCAGGAGCTCGGTGTCCCGTTTATCTACAAATCCTCCTTCGATAAGGCGAATCGTTCATCAGTCGCGAGTTTTCGCGGGCCGGGTGTGGAGCAGGGATTGCATGTACTGGAGCAGGTCAAGACGTCCATCGGGGTGCCGGTGTTGACCGATGTGCATGAAGATACCCCGTTGTTAGAGGTTGCATCGGTGGTGGATGTGCTGCAGACACCGGCGTTCCTCTGTCGTCAGACCAACTTTATTCAGAGTGTTGCTCGCCAGGGCCTGCCGGTGAATATCAAAAAAGGGCAGTTCCTCGCCCCCTGGGACATGGCCCATGTGGTCGACAAGGCAATGGCCACGGGTAATGAACAGATCATGGTGTGTGAGCGGGGCGTCTCCTTCGGCTACAATAATCTTGTTTCCGATATGCGCTCCCTGGCGGTAATGCGCGATACCGGATGTCCGGTAGTCTTTGACGCCACCCATTCTGTACAGTTACCGGGTGGTCAGGGCGCCAGTTCGGGAGGGCAGAGTGAATTCGTGCCGGTGCTGGCGCGGGCGGCGGTTGCGGTTGGCGTGTCGGGTCTCTTCATGGAGACCCATCCACAGCCGGAACGGGCACTGAGTGATGGTCCCAATGCCTGGCCATTGTCCAGAATGAGGGAATTGCTCGAAACCTTGATGGAGATCGATCAACTGGTAAAAGGGAAACGCTTGGCCGAGATGTCACTTTAAATAGACTGGTTACACCATGCTGTAACACCATCTTGGTTAACTGATACCTCCCAACTGAATTTTCATAAGTAAAGTGACAAGAATACGGAGACAACATGTCTGAAATTGTTGATGTTCGTGGACGCGAGATCCTCGATTCACGGGGCAATCCCACCATCGAAGCGGACGTTATCACCGCGGACGGCGCCATCGGTCGCGCCTTGGTGCCTTCCGGTGCCTCGACCGGATCCAGGGAGGCCCTGGAGCTGCGTGATGGTGACAAGAGCCGCTATCTGGGGAAAGGCGTGTTGCGGGCGGTATCCCATATAAACGGCCCCATCAGAGAGGCGTTGATGGGGAGAGAGGTGACCGATCAGGCCGGGGTCGATCAATGTATGCTCGATCTGGATGGCACCGAGAACAAATCCAAGTTGGGTGCCAATGCACTGCTTGGGGTCTCCCTTGCGGTGGCCCACGGCGCCGCCCAGGAGCTGGCCTTGCCCCTCTATCGATCCTTGGCCTCGGGACCCTACCGGCTCCCCGTACCGATGATGAATATCATCAATGGCGGTGCCCATGCGGACAACAGTGTCGATCTGCAGGAGTTCATGATCCTGCCGGTGGGCGCGGGATCGATTCGTGAGGCGGTACGCTACGGCGCCGAGGTCTTCCATGCCCTGCAGAGCGTGCTGAAGAAGCGCGGGATGGCGACCGCGGTGGGTGACGAGGGTGGCTTCGCCCCCAACCTGCCCTCCAACGAGGCGGCGATCGAGGTGATTCTGGAGGCGATCGGCAACGCCGGATTCAGCGCCGGTAAGGATATCTACCTGGGTCTCGATGTGGCCAGCTCCGAATTCTATGAGGACGGGGTCTACAATCTCGCCTCCGAGGGACGCAAGTTCACCGCTGCCGAATTCACCGACTATCTCGCCGCCTGGGTAGACCAATACCCGATCATCACCATCGAGGACGGTATGGATGAGGGCGACTGGGATGGCTGGAAGCTGTTGACCGAAAAGCTGGGCGAACGGGTACAGCTGGTGGGTGACGACCTGTTTGTCACCAATACCAAGATCCTCCAGCGTGGTATCGATGAGAAGATCGCCAACTCCATCCTCATCAAGGTCAACCAGATAGGTACTTTGACCGAGACCCTGGCGGCAATCGAAATGGCGGCCAATGCAGGTTATAGCGCGGTGGTCTCCCATCGCTCTGGGGAGACCGAGGATACCACCATCGCCGATCTGGTGGTGGCGACGGGTACCGGCCAGATCAAGACCGGCTCCCTCTCCCGTTCCGATCGCGTTGCCAAGTACAACCAGCTGATGCGCATCGAGGACCAATTGGGTGCCGATGCGGTCTACGCGGGAAAGGACGCGTTTCCCGTAGCTGTCGACTGACCTCCAAGCCGTGCGTCTGGTGATCGCCATCCTGGTCGGACTGCTGCTCTTTCTGCAGTACCGACTCTGGGTGGGCCAGGGGAGCCTGGCGGAGGTCAGCAATCTCAAGCAGGAGATCAGCGATCTGCAACAGGAGCTGGTAGGCCTGCGGGAACGCAATAGTGCCCTGCAGGCTGAGGTGGAAGACCTGCGCAGCGGCCAGACTGCCATTGAAGAGCGTGCCCGCAGCGAACTTGGCATGATCAAGGAGGGGGAGACCTTCTATCAGGTCATCGCGCCAAGCGATGAGAGAGGGGATGAGTAGCAGGGTACGATGTTGGGGCGTGGTTCCCGCTGCCGGTGTGGGACAACGCATGGGTGCCATGATCCCCAAACAGTATTTGGATCTGGCGGGAAGGCGGGTCATCGACCATACCCTGGATAGGCTGCTCAGCCATCCCAACATTGAGGGCGTTTACCTGGCGCTCTCTTCTGATGATGAGCTGTGGCAGGCGTGCGACTTCGCCGAAGATACGAGAATCGTCAGGGTCGAGGGCGGAGAGGAGCGCTGCCATTCAGTGCTAAACGCCCTGGGTGCCTTGAAACAGCAGGCCGCCGACGAGGATTGGGTGCTGGTCCATGATGCGGCACGCCCCTGTCTCTCCCGTAGCGATCTTGATCGTTTAATCGAAACACTGATGGATCATCCCGTTGGTGGCCTGCTTGGTGTGCCGGTTCGCGATACTCTGAAAGCTGTCGACAATGAAGGCAGTGTAGAGCGCACCGTCTCACGGGAAGGTCTCTGGCATGCCCTGACCCCGCAGATGTTTCGTCTTGGTCCTCTATACCAGGCCCTTGAGCGTGCCATTGGGAATGGCGCAATGGTGACCGATGACGCCAGTGCCATGGAACTGGCTGGTCATCGTCCTCTGATGGTTGAAGGGGATGCGAGCAATATCAAAATCACCCGTCCGGAGGATCTGCAGTTGGCTGCGGATTATCTTTCCCGTTGCGAATGATTTAAAACCTTTATCGCAAATCAATGCAAATAAAGAAGGTTCAAGTACCATTCTTTTACCTACAGGATAAGTAGGGTGCGGTTTGCCGCACCGTGCACTCTGATCTCGTTTTCGTGAAGCTGGTTTAAGGACTGGTTGTATGCAATCCCACGCTGGAGCGTGGGAAAAAATAATATTTGCGTTTATTAGCGTTCATTTGCGGACCCTCTTCTTCATCTTTAGATCGCCAACAACTCCCGCAACTCCCGTATCTGATCCTTCGCGTTGTCGATAATGCCGATGGAGTGCCTCGGCGTCAGCTTGCCCAGTGCCAATTTATGGAACGCCGGGACCAGATCGAGCCGGGGCAGGGTATGCATCTTTGGGGTGCCCACATAGGCGTGCAGTTGGGCCACCACCACCAGGTCGACATAGTCGGCTTCGTGGCTGATGTCCTCCATCCAATCCTCGGCATGCAGCGCCGCCTGGACGAAGTAGTCGGGGAACTCCCACTTGCGAAGTACCATCGCTCCGACCTCACCCTTCAGGTTATCGATGATGCGGTCGAGCAGCACCGGGTTTTCCGCCAGCTCGGGTTTGCTTGAGGCGGCACCGAGGATCGCGAGTGCGCCGATATCGTGTAACAGACCGCATAAAAGAGCCTGATCGTTTTCCAGCCCCGGGGTGACCTGGGCCAGCTCATGGCAGATGGGTGCCACATAGCTGACATGTTTCCAGAGATCGATCATGCGCTTCTTCAAGGCCTGCGAACGGCTGTTGAAGAGCTTGCCCAGGGCAAAGCTGATCACCAGGTTGTGGGTCACCGAGCGTCCGAGGCGGGTGACCGCATCGGGGAGGGTATCGATCTGTTGTTTTCCCCGGTAGGCGGCACTGTTGACCACGTTGATGATGCGTCCGGCCACCGTGGGATCGGCCTGTACCACCCGTGCGATCTCTTCGCTATCGGTATTGGGATCGTTGATCACCTTGGCGATACGCATGGTGATGTCCGGCATGCTGGGGAGTTCCAGGGTATCGTTCTTGATCGCTTCGTAGAACTCCCAATAGAGGCTGTCTTCCGGTCCTTCCGAATCCTTCAGCTCAATGGTTTGGTTGCTGCGTGCATTCACAACCGGAGGTAGGCTCTTGATAGCGTTGTAGAGCTCCCTGGGCAGGGTCAACAGGTCCACTGCGGTAATGCTGCTGATATCTCTGTCAGTGGTGATATTTTCCGCTAGCAATGGGCTGATTGTCTGATCCGACTGCACGGTCCTCCGTTTGCCATCAGCCGACATAACCTCGACCTCGCCCTGAAGCAGGAAAAAGACCCTATCATTAGCCTCGCCATTGGCGACGATACTGACCCCGGCGTTCTCATGCTCCACATGGGTTTCGGACAAAACATAGTCCAGCACCCGTTTCGGCAGATATCTAAGGATGGGAATTTTCTTTACATTATTGCTGCTGACTGCGGTTACTCTTTGGATCATTTTTTTATTGCTCGGTGGTTGGGTCCGTCCACTATAACAGGCGGCATTTGATCGGAGCTTTACGTACAATGTCAGTTCATGATAACGGCCCCACTGGTCGACACTTTACTCTAAGGTGACCCGGATGCGTATTGGACAAGGCTTTGACGCTCATCGTTTTGAAACCGGCTCCCGCCTGGTGCTAGGGGGCGTCGAAGTGCCCCATGATCAGGGCCTTAAGGCCCACTCCGATGGGGATGTGCTGATCCATGCCCTCTGCGATGCCCTGCTTGGTGCCGCCGGGCTGGGGGATATCGGCAGACACTTTCCCGACACTGACCAGGCCTATGCGGGGATCGACAGCCGGGTGCTGCTGCGCCAGGTGATCCAACAGCTCCAGCGTAACGGCTTCGCTCTGGCCAATGCGGATATGACCATCATCGCCCAGCGTCCCAAGCTGGCCCCCCATGTCGAAGCCATGCGCAACTGCCTGGCCGATGATCTACAAATAGAACAACAGCGGGTCAATATCAAGGCAACCACCACCGAGGGTATGGGCTTCACCGGACGCGCCGAGGGTATAGCCGCGATGGCCGTGGTGTTGCTGCAGGAGCGAGGGCTTGAGTGACCAACCCTGGCAACCCCTGGAGGAGATGCCACGGGCCTTAGGCCCCCCGCTGGGGAGTGGGGTGATACGAGCCACCGCGGACGATTTTCAGGTCGACGAGGTACTGGGATTCGAGGCGGATGGCGATGGTGAACACCTGCTGCTGCAGATCAGAAAACGTGACACCAATACCCACTGGCTGGCCGGGCAACTGGCCGGACATGCGGGCATACCCCCGAAGGATGTGAGCTACGCCGGTATGAAGGACCGCCATGCGGTGACGACCCAGTGGTTCTCCCTGCGCATGGCGGGTCGTCCCCAGCCCGATTGGGCTGAGTTGGAGAGCGATCTGATTCAGATCCTGGCGGTACATCACCATCGACGCAAACTGCGCCGGGGAAGTCTGCGGGGCAACAGCTTCAAGATTCGTATTCGGGAATTACAGGCCGACCGGGAACAGTTGCAGCAGCGCCTCACCTTGTTGCGGGCATCGGGTATGCCGAACTATTTCGGTGAACAGCGCTTCGGCCATGACTACGGCAACCTTGCCCAGGCAGATAGGCTCTTCGCCCCAGGCAGAGCGCGCATGGATAGGCAGTTGCGGGGTCTGGTGATCTCCGCCGCACGTTCTCAACTCTTCAACCAAGTCCTGGCTGAGCGGATCCTAGAGGGCAACTGGAACACCCCGCTCAAGGGGGACTATTTCAGTCTTGATGGCAGTCGATCGGGATTCAGCGATGACAAAGAGCAGGTCGAGGAGCTGACACGACGCTGTGCACTATTGGATATACATCCCAGCGGCCCCCTCTGGGGGCGAGGCCGTCCCTTGGTGAATTGTGAAACGGGAGAGCTCGAGGAGCGGGTACTGCTCCCCTTCGAGAGATGGCGTAACGGCCTGGAGCATGTCGGCCTGGAACAGGAGCGTAGGGCATTGCGCGTGCCACTTAAGGATCTGAGCTGGCAATTTGATGCTGAGGAGTGCCTGGCGATAAGCTTCTTTCTGCCGGCAGGCTGTTTCGCCACTGTGTTATTGCGGGAATTGTTGAACTACCGATCAGCAACGATTGCTAACAACACGAAAGATTAACTGCATGATGTATAGGATTAAAATCGATAATGCCTGCTGATTTCCCTGAACAAAGGGGGGTGGTAAATGGCCTCTGCCGGGATAGGATTACGAATACGACTTGCTCCTGGAGTAGATGAGGCATTAGCACCATGAGATACCCCGACGACGCCGCGTTACTATCAGTCGTTGCCGAGGCAGGCCGATGAAGGGCTCTCTGCGAGAACTCTGCTGTGCCGTGCAGCGCAACTGCCATATCTCCGATGCCCGCCACGGCACCGACTATGGTCTCTGCACCTATCTGTTGAAAATGCGCGAGTATTACCGCTGGGAGAACGGCCTCGACTACGGGGCCACCCTGAGCAACGAGTCGGTGGGCGAGTGGCTGACTGAACGGGAGAAGCTCTGGGACACCCTCAGCGACGATGATTTCGCACCCCTGCCTTTCGAGGGGGAGTCGATCGATCCCTTCGACGCCGACAGGGTCAATCAACTGCTCGACCCCTATGGCCTGGTCTACAGCGCCGGCTACGGCTCCAAGAGCAAACCCCTCTTCTTTCTCGGTCACCTGGAGCGCCGGGAGGAGCCTGGGGGCGCCTCTGTCTGGGTTGCCGGGCGTGAACTGGCGCGGGATCTGATGGCCCCGGCGGCGATGAGTCAAGGTGATCGCATCTACATCCGTCGCGAGTCGTTCCGCCGCCTGCTCTGGGAGCGCCTGGAAAACTGGCGCTGGCATCGTCCCGACAACGCCATGGGCCGCGCCTTTACCTACTACGATTTCGAGGCCGATCTTGAACGCGCCCTTGACGAGATGGTGGAGAAGGAGCTGGATGTGGTGCTGCTCCACGAGCAGGGGGAGTATCAGGCGGGCAGGGTGCTGGGCGATGTGTGGAACCAGATGCTATCCGATCTCGGCCACTCCCCGGCGGAACTGATGGCGCGGGCGTTGCGTGACCACCTGGCCGACTGCCAGGTCACCCTGCCGCGTCTCATCGAACGGGAGGATCGCGCCTCGATACACTTCTACATGGGAGGCATCACCGGGATGCGCAAAAAACTCTTTCCCAGCCTGATAGCCGCCTATGAGAGCTGGCACAAAGAGGGGAATTGGGAACCATTGCTAACAGCGGCCCAGGCGGGCAGGGAGCATTGGCAGGACTTGGCGATGGGCCTGTTGAGGCTCTACCGCGAACAGCCGGAGCGGGCCCGGGTTGAGATCACCTCACTGCTCGAGGCCAACCCGCTCTAGGGCTCAATTGTTGCTGAAGCTGGTCTCCTCCGGTGAGCCGGTGTTGTCTATGATCACCTGTTTCACTTCGGGCATGCGCGACAGGATATAGCCCCCCATCATCATCGCCAGCTGCTCGTTGTCGGTCTCCAACGCGGTCAGCAGTTTGCCGGCAACCAACTGGCAGCGCTGGGTGGGGTCGGGATCCCTGACCCAACGTTGGCCAAGCTGCCAACCCCTGTCCATATCCCTGTCCATCTTCTCGAATGAATCCTGCATCGACTCCAGGTAGTCGTCGGGTATCTCCAGGTTCATTGACCAGTCGTCGATAATCAGATTGAGTTGCATGGGTCTGAAAACTGCTGTAGTGATTTTAGTTGTGAAGCTCGGCATCGCGCGAAGGTTCGACGGCTATGATCGGGCCACGGTGAGGTAAAATCAAGCATATGGAAGATCGGGAATTACTCGCATTGGTCGAATTGGGAGGCTATCCCAACTTTGTGCCCCTCTATCAGCGTTGCGGCTACCGGGTGGAGATGGTCAACTCGGTGCGCAAGGCCCAGGCCTGGTTGAAACGCCATCGCCCGAAGGTCGTTGTCGCGGAGTACTACGCTGATCCCCAATTCCGCGACCGTATCAGCAACCTGGAATCCCTCCTCGCCACCCTGCAGCGTTATGGTGTGGAGGCCAAGGTGATTGTACTGATCGATGCTAAATATCTTGAGAATTTGGAAAAAGTAAAACAGCGCTATCCGGTGAATGCCGTGCTGACCTTCCCCATCGAGACTTCAGGCATGCAGGCGGCGTTGGAGCGTATCCAAGGAGACACCGATGTTGGTTGAGATCGAAGGCCTGCTACAACAACCCCAACTGCAGAAGATCGACCAGGTGCTGGCCCAGGCCCAGTTCGTCGACGGCAAACTCACCGCCGGCAAGGCGGCACAGCGAGTAAAAAACAATGAGGAGCTCAAGGGCGAACAGAAGCAGATGGAGCTGCTGATCCGCATCCTCACCAGCGCCATGGGCAACAATCCAACCTTCCGCTCTGCGGTGCTGCCCTATCGCATGGCCGATCCGATCTTCGCCCGCTACCAACCCGGTATGACCTATGGCGATCATGTGGACGATCCGCTGATGGGACTCAGCGGCCAACGCTTCCGCAGCGATGTATCGATGACGATATTTTTACGCGAGCCCGAGACCTATGAGGGAGGGGAGCTGGTGGTGCGCACCACCTTTGGCGAGAAACGGGTGAAATTGAAGGCAGGAAGTGCGGTGATCTATCCCTCTTCAAGCCTGCACCATGTGGCGGAGGTGACCGAGGGGGAGCGCTTGGTGGCGCTGGCCTGGATTCAGAGTTATGTGCGGGATCCGGCGCGGCGGGAGTTGCTGTATGAACTGGACCTGGCCAGGGAGCATCTGTTGGCGACGGCGCCGGAGGCTGAGACTACCGGGTTGGTGGATAAGTCTTATGCGAATTTGTTGCGGATGTGGGGGGATGTTTGAACGCTTGGCTAGTGTTCAACACCGCATGTATAGTCGTTAAAAAATAGCGGCGAGATATCGATACAAGTGAAAAATAAAAGATCGTGGAAATTATTAAAGGCAAAATCGAAAATAGAGACATAGAAAAAGGTCAGGGTACACAAGGGGGTACGAAGTATAAATATAGGTTTTCTATCAACAATAATAAAATTTTACGCACAGAATCCAAGGGCGATCTTTATACGGATGACTGCGAATATATAGCCATGATCAGTCGGAAAGTCGCCAATAAAGCGTATGGATACGATGTGTTTCCGGTAACGGATTTAGTCAGTAAGTTAAAAGCATACAGGTTTAAAAATATTTTTTATAAGACTCTGCTTGTTGTTTTTATTGTTCTTCCGATGTGCGGAGTTGTATTTAAACCAGGTGATCCTGCTACGATTGCCTTATCGCTTATTTCGTTAGTATTTATTGCACCGCTCATATATATTCAAATTGGCAGCACTCGCGACATTTTGACTCAGTTGTCAAGAATGATGTATGAATAATATTTACAAATGCACAAATGGGGTCAGAGAACAATTGTTTCTAATATTAACGGTATTTATAGTCTGGCCTGTTTGTTTTAATCGTTATCATAATACTGGAAGTTGACATGTTTTCGATATTCGAAAGAAAAGGAAAAACTGAAACGCCATGGTATGGAAGAGTTTCCATATATGCGTTCATCAAGCAAAACCTGGATAAACAAACCGAACGTTTGCCAGAGGATTACGACAAGCTTCCTGATGATGAAATTCGGTTTAAGGAAGGTGAATTGCGCTGGGTATCAGGAGCCATGGATGGTGCATTTGGACATCATGGGGGTGGAAGTCAAAGTGAGGAACAATCCAAGAGGATCGCTCATCTGTTAAAAGTTATTTCGCAAACTGGTAAGGATTCATCAAAAATAGAGTTATACAAGATTCTTCAAGAAGATTCAGTGCTGGACTATATTGATGAATCTATCGAAAAAGCTGTTGCCCTTAATATTTCACCTGAACCCTATTTGCATACATTTGCCAATTTCCTTGCAAAAGAATCTCCAGACCGCGGGCCTGTAAAGTTCGGTATCGCATTACTCGGCATTATCCAAGATTCGAATGACAAGCCACTCATCATGCTTTTGGGTAAACATGAAGAATTTACACTGTTTTCTGCAGTGGCACTCTCAAATATGTCGCAACAGCCAGAAGGTGACCTTTTCGACTTGGCCAAGAAAGTTAATGGATGGGGCAGGATTCACCTGGTTGAGAGTTTGGAAGGAACAGATAACAAGGAGATACAGGAGTGGATGCTGCGAGATGGATACAAGAACAGTATCATGTATGAATATCTGGCATACATCTGTGCCACATCCGGCAAGCTTAGAGAATCACTCAAAATAACAAGCCTGGATAAAGGTATGTTCAATTCAGCCGGTGATCTGATTGAAGCATTGATAAGCGGTGGGCCTGCAAGAGACATCTATGAGTATGATGATGCGGCTGATGTTATTTCCATGTATCTCCATCACTTTACTAATCAACCAAAACAATTGAAGCACTATTTAGTTCTTCAGGCGATCAAAGGATATCTTTCTAGCGACAGTTGGGATATTGAAGAACAAAAGTCAAGCGGATGGCAGCTACATACGCGTGAGCGGGCTTTATCAACGCTCGAGAATCTGCTCAATGACATTGAATGGAAAACAATTACCGAAAAGGCATTAAAAAGCGCTGACAACATGGATTTTTTCAATGCCGATAGGGCCGCACGATATTTGAAAATGGATACATGGGACATCCACTGGCATAGGCTTATAGAAGAACCAGCAGATTCGGGAAGATGGTTTTATGTCATGCGTGAAAGCAACTTGGAGAGAATTGATGCGATTTTGTCACTTGCTGAATCCAAGATCCCACTCGATAGCATATCCACTGGAGCGGCAGACGAAATGGGTATGGGCCCAGAATATAATTGGCATTCTGTATTGGACTACATTCTGCAAGATCTGGATCAGTATCCCGGAAAGGGGGAAAAACTGATACTGACCGGTTTACAAAGTCCGGTGATCCGTAATCGTAATATGGCCTTGAAAGCACTTACAGCATGGAGTCTTGATATTCGTGGAGAAAAAATAACAGATAGTTTGAAGAGCGCTTACAAGTTAGAACCCGATGCGGATGTAAAAGACAGTATAAAGAATGTAATTGATGGAAAAGAGATAGATTGATGAGTACAAATGGGGTCAGAGGACAATTGTTTCGAATATTAGAGGTATTTGTTCTCTGACCCTGTTTATGCTGCTTTAACCATACGGTTAAGCACCGCGGTTACCATCAGTGCCCCCAGCAGGATCATCAACCCAATTAACGGATTGCTCAACAGGTTGGGTGCGATCAGCAATACACCTCCCAGACCAAGCATCATCAACCCCGATAGCAGCTTCAATACTCTGCCCTGTCGTTCACTGAGTTTATAGCGACCCATCGTATAGACGAAGAGCAGGACGATGATCAACAGCGGCAACACATAGATCAGGTTATAGAGCAGCAGATAGAGATAGTAGTTAAAATCGCTTAGTTCATTCAGGGTCAGAATACGTGTATAGACCATGGGAAAGCCGGCTGTACAGAGGAGTTCATAGCTGTTTGCGGCTATCGCCAGCACCACCGTGCCCAACACCAGGGTAGGCAGATGTTCGACGCCGATGAGACCGCGCATTCGATGAAACAGTCCATGTTTGGCTTGCTGGGGGATCGACAAAGAGGGTCCTTGGCGAAACCAGAAGAAATCCTTGATATTGATGGCAGCGATCAACAACGCCAGCAATGCTGCAAACAGGGTTATATAGGGTATTCCGCCAGTGAGCAGAAACAGATTGAGCCAAGCGGCCATAAACAGGAAGTAGATCGCCCCGGAGAAGAAGACGAAGACGCCACCCACGAGTAACATACGGCCCCGGCTGCGGGCATTGACCAGCAGGCTGAGCAGAAACAGCAGTACGAAAAAGGCGCAGGGATTGAAGGCATCCAAGCCGGCGATTATCAGGGTCAGCAGCGGCAGTGACATGCCTGAGGCGAGGGGATCACCGATCAAAGGCAGATCCGCGGTGGCCACCTTGCCGCCGGAGCTATCACCCGCCCGGCACTGTTGAAGTAAATGTTCCAGCTCTTTGCCCGTGGTCTCCGCACTGTCGAAACCCACCAGCATTAGATCACAGAAGAAAAAGGCGGGAACCGATTTGGCCTCCTCTCCCAAAGCCTTTGCCATGGCTACATAGAGCGCCACATTCTGCGGACTCTTATCGAGCATACGGGAGTCCAGTTGCAGCCAGTCGTACTCCGCTGCCAAATGTTCTACATAGGGGCGGGCTGTCTGGCAGTGGGGACAGCTCTTTGACCAGAAAAAATGTAAATCGATAGCGCCGGATTCGGGGCCTTCATCGTTATCACCTGTCGCCCATCCCATTGGGGATAAGAGCAATAACAATCCAGCCAACAAGTAGCCAATTGTTGTTCTGTTTCTCACGGTTATCCACCTTTGAAACTGGAACCATGGAATAAGTATCTGGACATTCGTTACTAGCTAATAAATCGTGGACTTACGCTTCGGAGGGGTATTGATAAACAGGATCAGAAACGCTATCAAAAAGAGGCCCAGGCTCCAGACAGAGAAGGTATGCACACCACGCCAGCGTGTATTGGCTTTGGATACGATCTCAAAACGCTCAACATAGATCGTCTCGCAGGCCCCGTTGCCCGTGTCGTCGCGGCGCGTACTGCTGCCACGTTTAAAGTTGTTGGAGGGATTTTCATAACTGGCCAGTTGTCCGCTGATGCGGATATGATCACCTGGCTCTGCGGACATCAGTTCCTCCTTGATGGTGTCGTCATTGACCAGAAGATGGTTGTTGGAGAGTTGGTTCATCTGAAAGTTGGCCCCGGTTTGCGCGTCTGGCCAGTAGGCCCAACAGGTCCAGCTGTCGTTATCGAAGCTCATGTCCTGGTAAACGCCGTTGCTGACATTGGACCCCCATATGACACACAGGTCCCTCACGTTGAGAAAGTCTTTCCATCTGTCGTGATGCCAGATGTCGCTGAATGAATCGGCATCGTGAAAACTGACCACAACACCCTCCAGGCTATATTCATAAAGCGGTTTGATGCGGTATCGCTCTCCCTCCGCCTCGATCCAAAACGGCGAGCGAAAGGTGGATTCCTGTACCGGATCGACAAGGCGCCTGACTTCATAGTGGTCCGGATCGGGAAGGCGGTCTTTGTAGACGAGTGAGAGTAACAGCAGAACAAATGAGATGATTACACCCCATTTGCTGATTGCCTGTAAAAGATGCTGCATATATCGGTTCTCCAATAGTAATATTATCTCCTAATTGGAGTCTCCGTGCTAATAGGGATGTGCGCTTTGAAAATTCTGATAAGCCAATAAAACATAAAGCACAACACAAGGGTGGAAGGTATCACAACCACATAAGGCATTTGCTGTATCGTTGAATCAAGCATCTTGATGATTTTGTCGCTAAAGGCCAACGCCGCCCAGACGACGGAAAAGGATACACGCCAGATGTGACGCGCCAGTCGATGAGTTCGTTTCATCCCTTTCAACAAGATGTTTCGAATGTCACCCGTGGCAAAAAGGAGGGCCATAATTGCGTCAAATGTGTAGACAGCGGGTTCTTTAACCATGGCCCACTCAGGATGGATCGCCAGGGCAGCCAGTCCATAGATAACGATATAGGCCAGGGCAAGGTATTCCAGAATGCCGATGACGGGTCGACGGTTCCGAACCGTTAACCAGGCTGTAAACACGCTATAGAACACAAGCGCGGCGAGAAACAGATCATCGAGTGATCCCTTGAGGGCACCGGCAACAGCTCCACTGATCAGCATAGCGAGCATGGCAATGGTGAATACCCGGCCGGCCTTCCTGTGGTTTGAAGAGCCTTTTGGGTAATAAAAAGCGGCGATCGCAGCCAATATGGCCACCGATCCCGTTGGAAAATGGATTAACCAGACGACAAGTTCTTTCAATTTCGATTTCTCCCTGTATTTGTGTTGCCAATGTCGCTATATTAATCAATACGAAAATTATATAAATTGCGAAAATATGCATACAACACATGCAAAAATGTATGGATTGGCAATCAGTACAATTTGACTGGAATCTGGCCCGGGCCTTCCTGGTGACTGCCGAAGAGGGTTCTCTGTCCGCGGCAGCAAGGGCACTGGGTCTGACGCAACCGACACTGAGCCGTCAGGTTGCCGGCCTGGAAGAAGAGCTGGGTGTTGCCTTGTTCGAAAGAGTTGGTAGAGGACTCGAACTCACCCCAAGCGGAGCCGAGCTTCTGCAACAGGTGCGGGCCATGGGGGATGCTGCGGTAGATCTCAAACTGACAGCGGCTGGCCAAGCAAACACCATCGAAGGAGAGATCTGTATCAGTGCCACCGACTTGGTTGCAAACCTTGTCATGCCCACCCTGGTACAAAAGCTGGTATGTCTCTATCCTGCCATCAGGGTCGACCTTATTGTGTCGAACACGCTTAGTGATCTAAGGCGTCGGGAAGCCGATATCGCCATACGTGCTATGCAACCCTCAGATCCGGATTTGATTGCACGCAAGCTGGGCGATGTCACCGGACACCTCTACGCATCAGCACAATATCTCGAGCAGATGGGTGTTCCTCAGTCACCGGGAGATCTTGGCGATGCCAATTTCATCTGTGATAAATCCGAGATGGTGATAAATATCATGGCAGGGTGCGGTGTTAAATTGACCCAAAGAAACTTTTCGATAACCTCAGAGAGTGTGATTACACAATGGGAGCTGGTAAAACGCGGGCTTGGCATAGCCTTGTTGCCCGATCAGTTGGCAGCAAAAGAACCAGGATTTCATAAGGTGCTGCCGGATTTGCAACCGTTTGCAGGGCCGCTTTGGCTGGTAGTGCATAAAGAACTTAGGACAAGTCGACGGGTTAGGGTTGTGTTTGATTTTTTGGTGGATGAGTTCTTGGAGTGGTTTCGTGATGTGAAATAGATATTAGTAATCACAGACGAAATAGAGCTCAGTACTTATCGGGTAACAATCCCTACTATTTGCGTGATGGGTGTTTTAACTAAGACAGTAGCTTTGCCGCACCATTTTCGATGGATGTTTATTCACATCCGCTCAGTTGTCATAAAGAATTCAATCAGTTTGTATCCCTAGGAGTGTATTGCTAATATCTAGTGGCCGAGACAAAATCGGCTCTCTAACAACTCCTCCAGGGGATCGGCTGCTTGGAGGCCATATATAGCCGGAGAATGTGTATGTATGTGAACTCTGTAAAAAGATCATAAGACCCAATACTCCTTCCTCTCTTCTTCCAATCAAACTGCGAAGAAAAAAATATCCGTTTCGCCCAGCTGCAAATGAATATACAGACCCAATATCAGGACGATGCAAGAAGACCGATGATCCAGGCGGTCAAGGTCTAGAAATAGTCCGTGAACTCCGTGTGTGTCCAGATTGTTTCGCCAAAGCCTGTCCACCATAAATAGAGTAGAGGTACTTTTATCTACAATTAATATCAGTATTTTTTACTAAGTTGCTATTAGTTTGCAATAAGCGGTTAGGACAAGGCACTCGCCACTATCGAACCTCACAAATCGGTCTCTCTTTTTCTAAGGTCAATTGACCTTGTAACGATTGCACTGGTTTGTGGGTTCGGTAATCTCTAAGGAGGGAACTTTGATAAAAGGGTTTGTCCAGAAGTCAAATGGTTTCCAGTTTATCCTGCAAAATTTCGCCCCCTCCACAGGTCATTGCAAACACCCCCGAAGCTGCGCCAACCCCCGCCGCATCTGCGTCTTGACCGTCCCCAACGGCATATCAATCTGGCTGGCTAGCTCACTCTGGGTAAGCCCCCTGAAATAGGCCAAACTGATCACCTGGCGCTCCTTTTCATTTAACTGTTCCAGGCAGACTTTGAGCCGTGATCCCTCTTCACTGTGTGTCAGCCTATCCAAGGGCAAGGGTTCGGTATCGATCTCCTCCGCTATGTAGGTCCCCTCAGATTCCAACACCTCACGCCGGTAGCGACGCAACTGATCCAGTGCTTGATTGCGCGCAATCGTCGTCATCCAGGTCATGGGTGCGGCTAGATGACCTCTGTAACTCTCAGCATTGTTCCAGACCTTGATGAAAGCCTCCTGCAGGCACTCTTCCGCCCATGCCTCTCTTTTCAGGATGCGTAACACGATGCCATACAGGGCCGGTGACGCGATTTGATAGATTTCGGCAAAGGCCTTGCGATCATTCAAAGCGCAGGCAGACAAGAGTTCTCTGAGTCTTTGATCTCTTTTCCGGTTCTTGTCTAGTTGTATCTCTTTTACACCCGACATGGCACCCTCCTGGGGATTGATTTACAGCATTGGGTGCAGGGTAAAAGGAGGATCTCTTGTGGAGATCACGCATTTATCACAAATTTATTCACTTGCCAGGTTTGTGGCTAGTCAGAAGCCACCCATGACCGGTTTTCTTGGAGGGTCTTTATCCGCTTGTTGCCTCTGATCATCGAGCCGTCGAGCCTTGATCTGCTGCAGCCGTTGATTCGCGGCGTCGTACAGGGTACGGAGTTGATCGTTATCGGGGTGATTGTTGAACAGGCTTGATATGTCGGCTATGAGTCGATTTCCATTGTCGGTTTGCGTGGCGAGATCCGCGCTGCTGAGCCGCCATTGGGCGTTTCTCTCCATCAGTCCCTCGAGTTGACGTTGAAAGTCTGCCATTTTCCGCGCTTCCAGTTGTTGCCTTGCAAGGCTTGCTTTTGCATCTGTAACCGCTTCTGTTAACGACGCCAATCGAGGGTTGTTGGAATCGAGGCTGCGCAGTTCCTTCAGCAGGGATTCCGACAAGCTGAAGTCGTTGCTTGATGTGGCGGTCTCTATTTGTGTTATCAAGAGATCTTTGATCTGTGACAGGCCGTTGTTTGCAGTCTGGTTTTTCGGATCGAGTGCCAGGGCTTTATTGAAGTGGTAGTGGGCGCTCTCCTGTTGCGGTTTTAGATACCGGCCTGCAATCATTGCCGACGTCGCGGCTTGCAGATGACGGTCGATCTCCCGCTGCTTGGAGGCATCCGCCGCGGCCCGATTGTTCGCCTCAATACGCTGGCGTGTTGCGGTGATTCTCTCCTGCAGTTGCGCGAGCTGTTGCTCCCCTGGCCACAGGCCTGTCAATGTGTCGAGTTCCCGGCCTGCTTGTTCGAGAGATTGATTCACTATCAATCTCTCTACATTCAATATCAGGCGTTGGAGGATGTTCTGTTCGCCATTTTTAGCAATGATGTTCTCGCTGTCCTGTTGTAGCACTTCCCGGTAGCGGGAAAGTGCATTGTCATCTTCCGGAGTTATCAATTGACCCGCTTCGAAGAGACGGTTCGCCTCGGTCAAGATCTTCTGCCAGGGTGGTATGGTTTCCGTTGATGTCAATTCCTCACGACCTTGACGCGTATCAGTTATGTTTTGAGTTGTTTCGCGTGTCGTGCTGTTATCGATCTGGCTGGTAGGAAGGTTGTTGTCGTTGATCTCGGTTGGATTATTCAGGTACCAGGCAATCGTTCCTAGCGCGGCAATAGTGCCAACAGTGGCAATTCCTGTTGTGATGCGAGATTTAGACCTATTGCTTTTCAACGATTGTTCCGAGGCCTCTATGATGCTTACATCGCTGTCGCTATCCGGAGGCTGTTGCGGCCACAAGGCGTTGAGGGGTGTTGTCGTTATGTCGGACCGTTCCAAGATCCTTAGTATCTCCTCCGCTAAAGTTTTAGCATCGGGGATTCGCTGCTCCGGGTCCTTGGTCAATAGTTGGTCAATAAGCTTTTGCAGTGGTGAGCTTGCTCTCGGCAGACTTGGGATCTTGGCATTCAGGTGTTGTATGGCAACACTCATCATGCTGTCGCCACGATAGGGTTGATAGCCGGTGAGCATTTCGAACAGGCTAACACCCAGGGAGTAGAGATCGGTGCGGCCGTCCAGGGGCCTGCCGGCGATCTGTTCCGGGCTCATGTAGGCCGGGGTGCCGAGCATGGCGCCGGTTACCGTCATCTGGGTGAGAGATTCGGTCTGACGGGCGATGCCAAAGTCGGTCAGCACCGCCTGATGCGAATTGCGAAACAGAATGTTGGCGGGCTTGATGTCACGGTGGATAAAGCCGCGCTCATGAGCTGTCTGCAGGGCATCTGTCACCTGCAGCATAGTCTGCAGCAGATCTTTCAGTGTTAATCCCTCGGCCTGGTCTCTCAAATCGCCACCCTTAAGGTACTCCATCGCCATGTAGTAGTAGCCGTGGTGTTCACCGATATCGTAGACAGGGATGATATGGGGATGGTTGAGTTGGGCGATTATTCGGCCCTCACGCTTGAAGCGTTCTCCGAATTTTGTATCGGCGGTGAGTGCACCCTTGAGCAGTTTCAGCGCAACGCGGCGATTGAGGTTTTGTTGCACGGCCAGATAGACATCGGCACTACCACCCGATCCAACCTTACGGATTATGGAGTAACCGGGAATCTCGGTACCGGGGGTTTGAGTGGCCATGGTAAGATGCAGGCATTCTAATAAGGCTAGGGAATACGCTTCAAAGCATAGACTATTTTTACTAAACGACTGACCATAATTGATACCGGATGTTGTTGCTGTTTAACGGTAGGACAAGATCAATCGGAGGCATTATGAAAAAAAGCTGGATATTGGTAGGTTTAATTTGGTTGACATCGATTGCAACAAGCGCTGAAGCGGAATCGAAAGTCGACTATGTGGGTGGTGTTGCCTTTGGTTATACAAACCTGGAGTTCGATGCCAAACTCGATTCCTCACCAAGCTTTCAATCCCTGGTGCTGAGCGGCGGTCTGCTGTTCGATAGCTACTTTGTGAATCTGAGTTATGCCGACTCGGTGGGCAATACCGCCATCTCTGAAGAGGAGGATACCGGCGATGCAGGGCGATCCGATCTTGATCTTACCCTGGGTTATCGAGTCAACGATGGATTGAATCTCTTCATCGGTTACAAGGACAGTGAAACCGATATCGATTTCAAGCTGCGTGATGATGGAACTTCACGCAGGGAGTTCTATCGCAAGGATGGCTGGTTTGCCGGTGCAACATACAATATTCCCCTGAAATCCGCGGGCACATTGAGTTTTAACCTGGGTTATGTGGATTTGAAAACCGATGATAGGTTCAGGGCGGATGAGGAAGAGGATGACGACGAACCCGAGGAAGCCACGGAGTTCGATGATCTCAGCGGTCGACACAAGGGCGATGCGGATGGTTGGAGCTATGGGGTCAACTGGCTGGTGCCGGTGAACGACAGGCTCTATATCAATACTACTTTCAAAATCAACGATTACGATCAGGAGATCAAGTTCGAGGGTGAAACTTTCTCAGCGGATCAGAAGCTCACCTTTTTTAACGTGGGGGTTGTCTATCTGTTTCAATGACTCAACTCCCCATTTCTCTCGCGAGCCAGGCCTTGGCGAGTTTGATCTCTTCGAACAGGGTAGTCTTTGATATACCCAGGACCTCTCCGGCTTCGTCGTAGGTCAGGCCGCCGAAGAACATCAGCTCAACGGCCTTGGCGCCGCGCTCGTCGAATGCGGCCAATCGTTGCAGGGCGTCGTCCAGTTCGAGGACGCTCTCCCGGTTGTCGTCATCCAGATAGGCAGAGCCGTCAAGGGTCGTCTGCCTCAAACCACCACCCCGTTTTCCCCGCTTTTTAGCCCGGGCGTGATCCACCAGGATGCGCCGCATGGTCTGCGCGGCGAGGGCAAAGAAGTGCACCCGGTCCCGGGCCTTCGCCTCCGCCCCCGCCAGACGCAGATAGGCCTCGTTGACCAGGGCCGTGGCCTGCAGGGTGTGATCACTGCGCTCCCTGCGCATGTGGGATGCGGCGAGACGACGCAGTTCGTCATAGACCTGGGACAACAGCAACTCATGGGCACCCCGGTCGCCCTCTCTAACCGCGGCCAGAAGCTGTGTCACCTCGTTTTCGTTATCTGACATCTCTCCTCCCTGCAAGGATTTCTGGCTTGGATAGTACTTCAGCCAGATCACCTGGTAAATATTTCTCCGAACGATCAGCTCGCAAACGGCGCTCTATCCAGTAACAGGTCAATAAACCCGACTTGGACCATAACAGCCATTGAGGAAATCGTGTCATGAACAAAGTAATCAGTTATCTCTCGAGTGTAACCCTGATCCTTACCACCACTGCTATAAGTTCGGCTGCCGTGGCCGAGGGTGGAGTGCAGTTCAATCTTGAGCCTCGCGGACCGGGCGCCGGCTATAACAACACCCGTGTCGACCGGCGTGTTGGCCAACCCAAAAGCATCCTGAAAGGCAGTGCGGCCAACCGGGCACTGCACAACGAGCGGAACTTTACACGTGAACTGGGTTCGGAGACTCGCGGCAATATGCGTCATCGCGGTGATGTGGCTCGCCACGCGCGGAATAACGAGCAGATCAAATCGACTCTGAATAGGCAGGCGAGAAAGCCGAAGGCCCGTTTCAGTACTTCTCAGCTATCACCGGAGGTGCGTCGTAACATGGAACGCCGCGGTAACCTGGCCAAGCAGGCACGAGGGAAGAGCGGCCCGAGCCATACAAGTGTGAAAAAAACCCACAAAACTCGAGTTAGATTCGACAATACCAAGCGTACCCGTGGTGCCGGTTACAGCGCCAGTAAGCCACGCAACAAAGTCACCAAACCCAAGGGTATATTGAAAAATAAAAATGCCCTGAAGACAGTCAAGAAAGGCAAGAAGCTGCGTACCCTGGGCAAGGTGGCCGCAGGGGGTGTGGTGGTGGCCGGAGGCACAATGGTCGCCGAGACCGCCCTCGGTGTGGATATCCCCGATGCGGTCGATGCCGCGGAGTGGACCTACGGTACCTTTAAAGATCCCAAGCAGGCGCCGCGCCGCTTCAAGAAACTGGGCAGAGACTCCCTGCGCACCGCGCACAAGGCGGGCCGCACCCTGACCAACCCGAAAAAGATGGGCAAGAATCTGAAAAGGGGAGCGAAAAAGGCCAGCAAGTCGATCAAAAAGGCTGGTTGTTCAGTGGGTAAGCTGTTTGGCGCGAAGTGCTGATTGGTAGTTCTTTTTCTAGGCTTTGAAGAGCATGAGAACCCGCGCATTGCGCGGGTTTTTTCATGACTTTTACTAGTGGGACCCTGCCCCACCGAAACTTCTACTCTTTAAACTAATTTCCCGAGCAGTGAGCTCAACTCGCTGCAAGAGCCCAGGCGCTGTTGCGGCTCCTTTATCAGAAGCTGATCGAGGATGGCCTGAACCGGTGCCAGATCCTCTCCATCGCAGCTGTTTGCAGGCAGAGGCGGGGCCTCCCTGGTCAATATTTTATTCGCCACTTCAAAACGTTCTTCAGCGGTAAAGGGTTTTTGCGCGGTGAGTAGCTCAAACAGCAATATTCCCAGGGACCAGAGGTCCGTACGGTGATCCACATCCTTTCCGCGCCACTGCTCCGGAGACATATAACCGGGTGTTCCAATGATCTGTCCAGTAGCGGTAAGTTTAACGTCGGCGAACTTGGCAATGCCGAAGTCGATCAGCTTGGTCTCTCCCTGCCGGTCGAGCAGCACATTGTTGGACTTGATATCCCGGTGTGCCAGGCCCTGGGCGTGGGCCTGGGCCAATACATCGCTGAGGTCGAGGATGATCTTTAAACCCTGGCGATAGGGCAGGGGACCTCGACTGAGATGTACATCGAGGCCCTCGCCGTCGATGAACTCCATGGCGATAGCGGCATACTCCTCGGTGCTGAAGGAGTCGATCAGCCGGCAGAGTGCCGGGTGGTCGAGGCTGGCCAGTACCCTGGCCTCGAGGCTGAAGCGGCGCTGGGCCTCCTCGGCAGCGACGGTGTAGCGTGGCAGCAGCTTGAGTGCAACCTCTCCCTGCTGCGGGTGTTGCGCCAGGTATACGACGCCCATGCCGCCGCGCCCCAGTTCGTCGAGAATACGGTAATCCCCCAGGGTTTGCGGATGCCCAATCTCCCTGGGACCCTGCAAAACGGGGGTGATGAACTCCCGCTCCCCCTGCTGCAGCTGATCGTGGGATTCGAGCAGGGCCTCGATTTCAAGACGCAGCTCCTGGTCATCCTCGCACACCATATCCAGGTAGTCCCGCCGGTGGCTGGGGCTCTTGTCCGAGAGATGGTGAAAAACTCTCTGTATCCGTTGCCAGCGTTCTCTATCCACGAAAACTTGTCCGCGTACCGTTGTTAACAATGAATCTTAGATTACCCGATCGATATTTGTGCAAAGAGAAGTGCCAACAACAGCATCATGTTGGCACAAAAAAAGGCGGCACCAGGCCGCCGAATGGAGAGTAAAAGAGTATTGTTCTGGTTCGTTGTCTAGCCCCAGGACAGACGGCGTAGTTGGATAACAACGTTTCGCTTGTCGTTGCTGCGCCATTCGCCGTTATGAATGGTGATGAACTCGTAGGTCATGCCCTTCGATTCGTAAAGATTGGGGCCGATCTTGTTGTAGAAGACGGGCTTGCCGTTTTCGGGGGTCACCATGATGCCGTCGTAGGTATGGCGGATGCTGTTGACGCGATTGCCATGGCCCACCAGTTGCCACTCCCCGGTGAGGTCGATCTCCTCGTATGGGTTGCCGTAGTTTCCGCTCTCTCTCTCCTCGGCGCGCCTGTTGTAACGCTCGGATATCTCCTGGATCTTGGCCAGGACATTCGGGTCGTTGAGGTTGCGTTCCAGGTTGGCTGCGAGGGTGGAGCATCCGCTAGCGGTAATTGAGATGAGTGCAAGCATTGCCAGGTTGAATCTGTTCATGGGTCTTCTCCAGTAGGGTCGATGGTTGTTGCTCTTGCCGCTGTTTCGAGCGGTTCTACTGGTTAAAGCGTGGTTTGCTTTGGATTCGTTCGGAAAGAGTGGGCGAATTAAATAAACTCTATAAATATCAAGTATATATCAATGCTGTTTTGCCGCTGATAGATACCCCCTCTCCCCCGGCCCCTCTCCCGCGAGGGGAGAGGGGAGGAACTGCTCCGAGACTCCGGAGGTGGCGTAAAAGCCCCTCTCCCTTGACGGGAGAGGGGTTGGGGAGAGGGTGAGCGTCGAGCCGGGTTTGGCGGAGACGGGTGGGTAAATCGAAAAAAGTTGAAATATCGCCGAACGATCTTCAGCGGGGTGGCGCTTTCATCAGTGAGGGTGGCAGTTTCATGCTCACCCAAATTGCAAATTCTTAACTTGGAGAGCAACCATGAAAACGATCAAAACCATCACAATCGCCGCCTTTGTCCTGGTCTCTTTTTCCGCCCATGCCGGCGACAGTGGCAGCGTCTTTAAAGCCTTGTTCAGCGCCATTGCCCAAGCTGCGGCACAGCAGCAGGCAGATTATGGGGGCAGCCCCTCACACGGGCACCAAGACGAGTACTACCAGGGGGGTTATCAACAGACGGGATACTACGAAGAGGGGCCGGTTATCTACAATATCAGCGGTAGCTGGGGTATGCGTGGCGGCAAGGTCAACCGTTTCCAGAAATCCTACGAAGGCTACTACGTGATTCCGGTGGGAAGAGGCAAAGGAGTACACTATGTGGAGATCGGAGAAAACCTCTATCAGGATGCGAACAGTTCGGGTACCTACGAAGTCGTCGATCGGGACTATATGATTTGGCGCAGCAACGACAAACGTAACCTGGTTATCGAGTTGTTTCGCCAGTGATGTGGAGGATCTGCTTTGCAGGCTATAGGGAACCACTTTGTCTCCCACCTGTCACAAGCGCCAGGTAATCTAGGGCCTGCTAACAGGCCCTAGCCGGCTATCAACTTGTTTCCATAACAACAATCTGGGGAGTTTTTAAATGAAGAGAATAGAGCCAAGCGCATGGCTGATGTTGTTCCTATTACTGCCAATCTCCCAGGCATGGGGGGATGAGTATCAAGCGACCATCGATCTCTTCATGCAGGCGGGTGAAAGCAGCCGCTTTTTCGATGGCGCCTACGGTTACGCGGTGTTTCCCAGCATCGGCAAGGGTGGCTTTGTTGTCGGTGGTGCCTATGGCACGGGCAAGGTCTATGTCCAGGGGGCACATACAGGTGATGTGGAGATGACCCAGCTTACCCTTGGACTGCAGCTGGGGGGGCAGACATTCAGTCAGATTATTTTTTTCCAGGATCGGCGCGCCTTCAATGAGTTCATCGGTAGCAACTTCGAGTTTGGTGCACAGGCCACAGCCGTTGCGATTAAAGCAGGCGCATCTGCAGCCGCGACCACCACCGGCAGCTCTGCCGGCACCAGCGGAAGTCAAAATAGTGCCGACACGGTTGGCAGCTACTACAAAGGTATGGCTGTCTTCACCATCGCCAAGGGGGGGTTGATGGTAGAGGCTTCTCTCGGTGGTCAGAAGTTCGAGTACAAACCGAAGTAGTGATGGCTGGTGTTACAGCCGGGTTCTGCGGATGGTTCAAGTGAGCTGCTGTGGTAGCCCACCCTGCAAACAGTGGCTGCAGGGTAGGGCGCTACCACAGCGCAGTCGTTGCGCTGAGTCCCAAAGGGATCAATAACCGCCTTTACGCTTGGTCTCAGGCAGGCCGGCAACTTTACTCGCCTGTTTCGCCGGTCCCTTGGGGAAGTGGATATAGAGGGATTTGGCATCCACCTTTCCTTCGTCGCTCCAGAGTCCTTTGAAGTGCTTCACCATATGGCGTTCATTGGGCTGATTGCCATTGTTGTTGAAATACTCTTCGCGCAGATAGTTGATGATCTCCCACGCCTTTTCGCTCAGCTCCAGACCCTCGCTGGCGGCGATGGCCTTTGCTACATCCTCACTCCACTCGGTGTGATCGACCAGGTAGCCGTTGGCGTCGGCTTCGATGGTTTTACCGTTTACTTCATAAGACATTGATCTCTCCTTACAAACAGAAACAACGGCGGGGTGGTCTCCCCGTCTATTTTGGGATTATTTCAAATCTTGGCGCGGTATCTTATACAGTCTTGTGCGCAACAAACAAGCCGAAACCGCGGTTACGCAGGGGGCCCAGGCCATACTCCTGCAGGGTCACGGCGTCGTCCAGGGATAGTCCGGCGACCATCAGACTGCGGGTCGATATCACCGCATCCGGTGATGCAAAGCCACCGCCCTTGCCGCACAAAACCTTCTTGAAACGCAGATTGAGGTCCTGCAGTGACTCCACGGCAGACTGCAGGAATGCCTCCTCGCTCTGCTTCGCCTCGCAGACCAGGTGGCGACAGTAGAGGGTGTTGGTCATGGCGAGGAAGCGGCTGTGCGCGGCGCCGACTTCCATCTTGTTACCCTCGATATCCAGGATCTTGCCGCTGAGCGCCTCGGCGTCATCGACCCGCTCTTTCGGCAGCCTCAGGATCAGCGGGGTGCGGCGTGAGAGATAGAGGGTATCGCCACCATCGCTGGGACGTTCCCAGCCATTGCCCGACTCGGCCCCGTAGACCAGGTGGAGACCGGCTTGGGTCTCCTCCGTAAACCAGGGCAACTCGTTATGGATCGCCTCCGAGAGGGACCAGGCGTGATCAACGGGCAGGGAGGAACAGTTGATCTTAAAGATCAGGTCGACCACATTCTCGGGCACCACAAACTGTTCTTCATCCTCGTCTTCTTGCCAGTGTATCGCGTTCACATCAGTTCACCTTAGTCAGTCTGCCGGGATTTTTGCCCGCAGGGCATCCCTGTCGAACCACCAATCGCCATCGACGATGACCTCCAGCACCTTGGCCAGCCTGGGCAGAAACTTCCCCGGGTCATCCAGCTCCATGCGCTCTACCCAGAAATCGAAGATCTCCTGTTCCTCCACCTGACTGTGGCGCCTGGCAACCTGGCCCAGCAGTTGATTGGTGAAAAACTTGAGCTCCTCCCGTTGTTCGTCCTCGGCCCGAACATCGACTACATAGCAGGCGGTTACGGCGGCCACCGCGGCGCCGTCAGAGTTGTCCGGGGTTTCATCGATCAGGTGCTGCAGCATGGCCACACTCAATTCCGGGTCGATGGGAAAGGTCACCCCCAGCCAGATGCCGTGGGCCAGGGCCTTGATCGCATCCGCCTGCTCCGATTGATAGAGGATGTCGCAGGCCTCTACTGCGCGCAGCCAGAGTTCCTCGCCGAGGGCCCTGTCGAGCATCGCCTTGCCGATCTCCCAGGCATCCTGCTGCCGGTCCAGGTCGAGCAGGATATAGGCGGACTCCAGTTCGAGTTCAAGGCGTCTTTCCTCAGCGGCGTCTGCGCCCAGGGATGTCAATGCATCGCGCTTCTCCTGGAGCTTGATCTCTAATAGCTTGCTTGACTTGATCGCGTCTTCGGCGCTGTCGTTGTCACCGATAAAGGCTTCAGATTCTAGGTACTTCACAATGGTCTTCTCGGTCTATTCTCTTCGGCCACTCGGCCGATTCAGGTGAAAGTCGCTTCAAGGCGGTCTTCCCAATTGTCCGGGGTGTCGGCAAAGGGGGGTTTCACATCGATGCGAAAGAACATCTCCGTCTTCGACCGCTCCTTCACCACTTGCAACAGTTTGTCGAAGCTGTCGACCTCCGGGTGTTGCATCATAAGCTCACTCAAATACAGCATCTCTTAAAACGTATCCCTGGGGTTGGGCGATTGCCGAAGCAAAATCGCAGTAAAATAGTTGGTTATTACTATTGAACCTCATCAACGGCCTTCGATCAAGGGCCGTTTCAGCTTAGTTTATCGACAAAACCTCCCCTGTTGAAAGTAAGGGAGTTGTTTGAATATTAGAAATGAATAAAAGTCTTTAAAACATTGTTTATTAAATAAAATAAAGGGTCAAATCGACCTTCATATACCCCTATTTTCGTGAAAATATATCCCAAATGGGATAGTCATAAATATCTCTTCCCCCCCCATCGGAAGGATATTGGTCTGCATTAGAGATCCCTAAACTTTCGCACCAGTAGAAACAGGCCAGCCGCCTGTAGTAACGGTTTCGGATTGCAGGTCTGACGGCTCGTTCTCTACGCCAAATTTTGGCGCTGCCCAAAAATATCAGGCGATGAAGTAGCTAAAGACCTGAACAAACGACCATTGGGAGAAAGAGTGATGGCAAAACAGATGCATGATACCCCCATGCTTGACCAGCTGGAGAGCGGCCCCTGGCCCTCGTTTGTAACCGGCCTCAAGCGTCTCGCTAAAGACAACGATATGATGGTTGACCTGCTGGGTCAGCTCGAGACCTCCTACGAGACCCGCAAAGGCTACTGGAAAGGTGGTACCGTGGGCGTACTCGGTTATGGTGGCGGTATCATCCCGCGTTTCACCGAACTCAAGGGTGAGGACGGTCAGGCACTCTTTCCCGCCGCGGCTGAGTTCCACACCCTGCGTGTCATGCCCCCTCCAGGCATGCACTACGACACCAACACCATTCGCAAATTCTGCGACATCTGGGAGAAGTACGGCTCCGGCCTGATCGCCTTCCACGGCCAGTCCGGCGACATCATGTTTCAGGGCTGCTCCACCGATAATGTCCAGCCCGCTTTCGACGAGATCAACGAGATGGGCTTCGACCTCGGCGGCGCCGGTCCCGCTGTGCGCACCGGCATGTCCTGCGTGGGTGCCGCACGCTGTGAGAACTCCTGCTTCGATGAGGGTCGTACCATGCGCATGCTGGTCAACAACGCCCTCGACGACATGCATCGTCCGGCATTGCCCTACAAGTTCAAGTACAAAGTCTCAGGTTGCCCCAACGACTGCATGAACTCGGTGCAGCGTGCCGACCTGGCTACCATCGGTACCTGGCGCGACGATATGAAGGTCGACCAGGACGAGGTGAAGAAATTCGTGGCCGACAAGGGCCGCAAATATGTGATCGACAATGTCATCACCCGTTGCCCGACCCAGGCCCTGTCGCTGAACGACGACGACACCCTGGAAGTGGACAACCCTGCCTGTGTCCGTTGCATGCATTGCATCAACGTCATGAACAAGGCGCTCTCTCCCGGCGACGATAAGGGTGTTACCCTGCTCTGCGGTGGTAAACGTACCCTGAAGATCGGCGACCTCATGGGTACCGTGATCGTGCCTTTCCACAAGCTGGAGACCGACGAGGACTTCGAGTGGTTGGAAGAGCTGGCAACCGAGATCCTCGACTTCTTCGCCGAGAACGCTCTGGAACACGAGCGTACCGGTGAGATGATCGAGCGTATCGGCCTGGTCAACTTCCTCGAAGGTGTCGGTCTCGAGATCGATCCAAACATGATCGAGCGTCCGCGTATGAATCCTTACGTCCGTACCGACGGCTGGGATGAGGAAGCGGCGAAGTGGGCTGAGAGAAAGGCCCAGTAACATCGATCTAGCTATTAAGGGGGGCAACGGGATATCTCGCTTGCCCCTTAAAACGAATCAATTACCCTAATTTTTTGGAGGTAGGTATGTCGGAACCTCGTATGCCGATTGAGAGTGGCGTCCCTGAGATGGAGCCCTACTTACACCCCGTACTCAAGAAAAACTACGGCCAGTGGGCCTATCATGAGCGTCCGCGTCCCGGTGTACTGGTCCACGTCGCCAAGAGCGGCGACAGCATCTGGACCGTACGTGCCGGTACCCAGCGTCAGATGGATCTCTATACCATCCGCAAGTTGATGGATATCGCCGACGAGTTCGCCGAGGGCTTTGTACGTTTCACCATTCGCTCCAACATCGAGTACATGGTAAGCGAGGAGTCCAAGGTTCAGCCCCTGATCGACAAGCTCGAGTCAGAGGGTTTCCCCATTGGTGGTACCGGCCCCTCGGTTTCCATGATCTCCCATACCCAGGGCTGGTTGCACTGCGACATCCCGGGTACCGATGCCTCCGGTGCGGTGAAGGCCCTGATGGATGATCTCTACGAAGAGTTCATCAAAGAGGAGATGCCCAACCGTGTGCGTATCACCACCTCCTGCTGCCAGATCAACTGCGGTGGCCAGGGTGATATCGCCATCAACATTCAGCACACCAAGCCGCCGAAGATCGACCATACACAGGTTGCCAATGTCTGCGAGCGTCCTTCGGTCGTAGCACGTTGTCCGGTTGCCGCTATCCGTCCTGCAATGGTCAATGGCAAGCCTTCGTTGGAAGTGGATGAGAAGAAGTGCATCTGCTGTGGTGCCTGCTTCCCGCCCTGTCCGCCGATGCAGATCAACGATCCGGAGCACTCCAAGTTCGCTATCTGGGTGGGTGGTAAGAACTCCAACGCCCGTTCCAAGCCGACCTTCCACAAGCTGGTCGCTGCCGGTGTGCCCAACAACCCGCCGCGCTGGCCCGAGGTTTCCACCGTGGTCAAGCAGATCCTTTCTGCTTACAAGGAAGACGCCAAGGATTGGGAGCGTATCGGCGAGTGGGCTGAGCGTATCGGTTGGCCGAAGTTCTTCGAAAAGACCGGTCTGCCCTTCACCAAGTATCACATCGATAACTGGCGTGGCAGCCGTAACAACCTGAATGCCTCTGCGCATATCCGCTTCTAATTCGGTAATAACAGGAAGGTCTACTGATGAAATTCGCGATTCAGGTCAATGAGGGTCCCTACCAGCATCAGGCCACGGACTCCGCCTATCAGTTCGCCAAAGCGGCGCTGGAGGCCGGACACGAGATCATGCGTGTCTTCTTCTATCACGATGGTGTCAACAATGGCACCAATCTGACTACGCCGCCGCAGGACGATCGCAATATCGTCAAGCGTTGGTCCGAACTCGGTAAACAGCACGATCTCGATCTGGTCGTCTGTGTTGCCGCCGCTCAACGACGGGGTATCGTCGACGAGGGCGAGATGCAGCGCAACGGCAAGGATGCGCAGAACATCGCTGAAGGGTTCCGTATCTCCGGTCTCGGTCAATTGGTTGAGGCGGGAATTCAGTCGGAACGTCTTGTGGTATTCGGTGATTGAGCATAGGGGTTGACGATGTCTGAAGATATTAAAAAATTCATGTACCTCAACCGTCGGGCCCCCTACGGCACTATCTATGCCTGGGAGTCACTGGAGGTTGTATTGATCGGCGCTGCCTTCGATCAGGATGTCAGTCTGGCTTTCCTCGATGACGGTGTCTATCAGCTGGTCAAAGGGCAGGATACTGCCGGGGTGGATATGAAGAACTTCTCACCCACCTACCAGGCGCTTGGTGATTACGATGTTACCAAGCTGTATGTAGAAAAGGAGTCACTGGAGGAGCGGGGTCTGACCTTGGAAGACCTGATGCCTCTCACCTACGAGGATGAAGATGACGACTGGGCGGAAAAGGACTCTATCCGTGTGGTCAGTCGCGCTGAAATGGCGGACATCATGGAACAACAAGATGTCATGTTCAGCTTCTAAGTCGGAGACAAGCGAATGAGTACTCTACATACAGTCAACAAATCACCTTTTGAAAAGTCTTCAATGGATAGCTGCTTGGCCTATGCCAAGGCGGGCAGTGCTGTCCTTATGTACGAAGACGGCATTTATGGTGCGATCAAGGGCACCGACTGCACACAGAAGATAGCCGCCACTGATGGCGTGAGTTTCTATGTGCTGGGCCCCGACCTCAAGGCTCGCGGTGTAAGCGAAGACAAGGTCGCTGATGGCATTGAAATAGTGGACTACGCCAAGTTTGTTAGCCTCGCTGCCGAGAATGACAAAGTACAGGCTTGGGTCTGATTGTTTTAACTGAATAAATTTCAACTCTATCTGGGAGAGAAAATATGGCTATCGAAGCTAACGGCAAAACCTTCGAAACTGATGAAGAGGGTTACCTCACCAATCTGGCAGATTGGGAACCCGCTGTTGCCGAGGCAATGGCTGCTGAAGATGATCTGCCTCTGACCGACGAGCACTGGGAGATCATCAACTTCCTGCGTGAGTACTACGAGGAGTATCAGATCGCTCCCGCGGTTCGCGTTCTGACCAAGGCTGTAGGCAAGAAGCTGGGTAAGGATAAGGGTAACTCCAAATACCTCTACGCCCTGTTCCCCTACGGCCCGGGTAAGCAGGCTTGCCGCTTTGCCGGTCTGCCCAAGCCTACCGGTTGTATCTAAACAGTGGTAGATGTGGTGGATGGCCCCGGCCATCCACCGCGCGTCCTTTCACTATTTGAGGAAAGCAGGATCATGTCATCTGTCTACGCGTTGCTGTTTATCGTGGCGACCATAGTGCTCGTGCTTGGACTGGCCAGAAAGATTGTCCAGTATGCCAAGACGCCTGCTCCATTAAAGATTCCTACGACACCTGCACCGGTGAATCAAACCGGTGTCGTGTTACGCATGTTTCGCGAAGTTGTGTTCTTTGAGAGCCTGTTCAAGAGCACCAAGTGGACCTGGATATTCTCCTGGATGTTCCACATGGGCCTGTTCCTGGTACTTGCGCGACATGTCCGCTACTTTATCGATCCCGTGTGGTTGCCAATTCAGTTGATTCAACCTTTTGGTAAATATGCGGCCTTCGCCATGGTGGTTGGTCTCGCTGGACTGCTGATCCGAAGAATCTTCGTCGATCGCGTTCGTTACATCTCTGCCCCTTCAGACTATCTCTGGCTGCTGCTGCTGATCATGATCGGCATCAGCGGCGCCATGATGACCTTCGTCGTGCACACCGACGTGGTCGCCGTGAAACAGTTTTTTACCGGCTTCTGGACACTCAGTGGCGGGGAGCTGCCGATGGATCCCATCCTGCTGCTCCATCTGACCCTGGTTGCCGTGCTGATGCTGTTGCTGCCGTTCAGCAAACTGCTGCACATCCCAGGGGTCTTTTTCAGCCCGACCCGTAACCAGGTGGACAACCCGCGGGAAAAGCGGCACCTGGTGGAGTGGGCGAGAAAACTTGAAGACTCTTAATTTACTGCTTGGCCGATGAGGGCTACAAATGGCTAAGGCTGAATTCGAAACACCGGAACTGACAGAGTACATCGAGGTTCCCAAGCTGTCTGAAGGCACCATGGAGCATATCACCTGCTTCGTGGCCAAGCCTGAGCACAATACCGACTTGGGCTTTCCGGGAGAGAAACTCGAGAACTGGAAAGAGGTCGCCATCGACAAGATGGGAGACCTGCTGAGTCGTTATCGTGGACTGCAGGTGTTCATGGACGCCTGTGTGAAGTGCGGCTCCTGTACCGACAAGTGCCACTACTACATCGGAACCAAAGACCCGAAGAATATGCCGGTGGGCCGTCAGGATCTGCTGCGCAAGGTCTACCGTCGCTACTTCACCTTTGCCGGTAAGTACTTTCCCAAGCTGGTGGGCGCGGTCGATCTGACCGACGAGGTGATCGACGAGTGGTACAGCTACTTCCATCAGTGCTCCCAGTGCCGTCGCTGTTCGGTCTTCTGTCCCTATGGTATCGATACCGCTGAGATCTCCATGGCGGCGAGGGAGATCCTCGACTCCATCGGTGTCGGTCAGAAGTACTGCAACGAGATCATCGGCAAGGTGCACAAGATCGGTAACAACCTCGGTCTGCCCGGTCCGGCTATCGAAGATACCCTGGAAGGTCTGGAGGAAGATGTCTGGGATGAGGACGAAGTTGCAGTCAAGTATCCCCTCGACGTCAAAGGCGCCGATATCCTGCTGGTAACCCCATCCGCCGACTTCTTTGCCGAGCCCCATGTGGACGGCCTGATCGGCTACGGCAAGGTCTTCCACGAGGCCGGCGTCAGCTGGACCCTGAGTACCAAGGCCTCCGAGGCCGGTAACTTCGGCATGTTCATCGGCAGTTACGAGAACATGCGCCGGGTCTCCCTGCGTATCCGCGAGGCGGCCCTGGAGCTGGGCGTCAAACGCATCGTGTTTGGCGAGTGCGGCCACGCCTGGCGTATCGCCTACAGCTTTTTGAATACCCTGGCCGGTCCCTTCGATTTCCTCGATCCCGACTATCCGGTGCCGCAGCATATCTGCGAGTTCACCCTCAACGAGATCGAGAAGGGCACCCTGGAGTTCGACAAGTCGGAGAACGACGATATGTCGATCACCTTCCACGACTCCTGCAACGTGGCCCGCGCCTCGCGCATGGGCGACAAGCCCGGTGGCCAGTTCGAGATTCCGCGTAAGGTGATCAAGGCGGTGGTGAACAACTACCACGACATGGAGTGGGACACCATCCATGAGCGCACCTTCTGCTGCGGTGGCGGCGGCGGTCTGCTGACCGATGACCTGATGGAGGTTCGCGTCAAGGGCGCCAAGCCGCGCATGACCGCTTTCAAGAATGTCATGGAGGAGAAGGGGGTAACCCACCTGGCGGCGATCTGTGCGATCTGTAAGAGCCAGTTCACCAAGGTGTTCCCCTACTACGGGATGGATATGTTCCAGATCGTCAGTGTCCATCAACTCGTGAGCAACGCGATTGTGTTGAACAGGAAGACGCCACCGGAGGAAGCTCCCGGCTATGGCGAAGACGATGACGACGAATAGAAGACGATAACTAGCGCAAACTACGATTCCTACCAAAGGTAGGGCACGACCAAGACAAGTTCCAAGAGGAGACTGAAAATGGCAACTCCTAGCGAAGAGATGAAAAAACAGATTACTTGGCGCCGTTTCGAGGACGGCGAGACAGAATGGGATGATTGGGGTGACAAAATCTTCCTTGAAGATACCTCCTACAAGTGCCCAACCTATATCAATCGCACACCTCCCTGTCAGGGCGGCTGCCCCTCGGGTCACGATATTCGTGGTTGGTTGGCGATCGTGCGTGAGCAGGAGAAGCCTTCCGAGGGTATGGAGTGGGAACAGTACGCTTTCGAGCGTGCAGTTGAGGCCAACCCCTTTCCCTCGATGATGGGCCGAGTCTGTCCGGCACCCTGTCAGGACGGCTGTAACCGCAACGAAGTCGAAGACTTTGTCGGCATCAACGCGGTGGAACAGTATATCGGTGATACCGCCATCGAGAAGGGTTTCAAGTTTACCCCCGGTACCGACAGCGGTAAGAAAGTCGCAGTCATCGGCGGTGGTCCCGCGGGTATGGCAGCGGCCTTCCAACTGCGCAAGATGGGTCATGCCGTGACCGTCTTCGAGAAAGACCCTGAGCTTGGCGGTATGATGCGCTACGGCATTCCCAACTACCGTATTCCCCGCGACAAGCTGCAGGCGGAGATCCAGCGTATTCTCGACATGGGTGTGGAGACCCGGACCGGGGTCAAGGTCGGTGTCGATGTGCCGGTGGCCGATATCGAAAAGGAACACGACGCGATTCTCTGGGCCCTCGGTTGTCAGAACGGCCGTGATCTGCCGGTGGATGGCTGGGTCGGTACTCCCAACTGTGTCTCCGGTGTGGCCTTCCTCAAGGCCTTCAATGAAGGTCGCATGAAGGTTACCGCCGAAAAGGTGGTCTGTATCGGTGGTGGTGACACCTCTATCGATGTGATCTCTGTGGCCAGACGCCTGGGCGCCAACAGCGCAGCGGGTAAACCCGAAGATGTGGTGCACGATACCAGCCTGAACCAGGACGATGCCCTCGCCACAGGGGCCGAGCCTGCTGCCGCCACCCTGACCTCCCTGTTCACCAAGGACAAGATGTTTGCCGCTCAGCACGAGATTCATGATGCCCTGCATGAGGGCTGTGAGATCCTCGACGGCGTGATGCCTCTGGAAGTGATCCTTGGCGACGACGGTCGTGCCACAGGCCTCAAGGTCTGTGACTGCACCATGGACGGCATGACCCCGATTCCCACCGAGGGTACGGAGCGTGTACTCGAAGCCGATCTCATCGTCTCCGCCATCGGTCAGAGTGCCGATATGGAAGGTCTCGAAGAGATGGCCAACGATAAAAACCTGGTGGACGCGGATAAGTTTTATCAGGTGCCCGGCAAGGAGGGTCACTTCGTGGCCGGCGATATCATTCGTCCCCACCTATTGACCACGGCTATCGGTCAGGCATCCATCGCCTGTGAGAGCATCGATGCTTATCTGGCAAAAAAGGAGCTTGCCAAGCGCCCCAAGGTGGATGTGCACCACTTCGATCTGCTCGACAAGCTGAAAGAGACTGATATGTCACCTGAAACCTTCGATAAGAATGAAGGCGACATGCGTGGCACCAACACGGCCAAGTTTGCCGTGCACAACTACGAGGATCGTTCATATCAGGAGGTTATTCCTGCCGGCGATCTGTTTCTAGGGCACTTCGATTTTACGCCGCGTCTGCTGCGCTCGGAAGATGTGCCATCAGCCGATGAGGTACTGCACCATTTCAAGGAGCGGATGAGCGGTCTCAATCAGGAACAGGTGCAGGAAGAGGCCAAGCGCTGCATGAGCTGCGGTATGTGTTTCGAATGTGACAACTGTGTCGTCTTCTGCCCGCAAGACGCTGTGTTCCGGGTAAAGAAAAACGAATCGACCACCGGTCGCTACGTCGACACCGATTACAACAAGTGTATCGGTTGCCATGTCTGCACCGATGTTTGTCCCACCGGATATATCCAGATGGGGCTAGGTGAATAGGAGCTGAGATGCGTAGTTCTCTGATCAGCAATAGACTCCTCATCATACTGCTGGCAGCGCTGATGCTACCTGCCATGCAGCTCTTTGCTGAGAGTCGTTATGTAACCAAAAACTCACAAGCGGCCTCCATGGAGAGCTGCGTGGCGCCCACCGATGTGATGCGCCGTAACCATATGGATTTCCTCCAGCATGGTAGGGACGATACGGTTAGAGACGGTGTGCGTGGGTTGAAATACAGCCTTTCCGAGTGTGTCGATTGTCATGCCTCCAGGGATGCCAAGGGGCAGGGCGTATCGGTTACCGCTGAAGGCGAGTTTTGCCAGGAATGCCACAACTATGTTGCGGTGAGTCCCGCCTGTTTTCAGTGTCATCGAACGACACCGCAAGAGAACGGCATTGGCAAATCCCTGGGTTACAAATTGGACGCGCATAGCCGGGCTCTGGATATGCAACAGCCAGCTGGCAGATAGAGAGACTGATCATGAGCAACAAGAGTGACCAGCCGAGCGTGGAACGCCGCCAGTTTATTGGTGGAACACTCGCGGCTGCCGGGGCCTTGACCCTGGCGCCCGGTGTGATTTTGCACGCTGCAAGCGACACAGATGAATCAACTTCCGGTGCTTCCGGTGAACGCCGCTGGGGCATGCTCATCGATGCCGACAAATGTGCCGATGGCTGCAGTGCCTGTGTCGATGCCTGTAACAGTGAACATGGCCTTACCGACCTTGGCAGGCCTGAGACCGACGCGGTATGGATTCGTCCGGTAAAACTGCAGGATAAACAGACCGGGCATGTGGATCGGCTGGTTATGATGTGCCAGCATTGTGAGCACCCCCCCTGTGTCGATGTCTGTCCCACCAATGCATCATTCAAGCGTGTGGATGGTGTGGTGCTGGTCGATCGTCACCGTTGTATCGGTTGCCGCTACTGCATGATGGCCTGTCCCTATAAGGCACGCTCCTTCGTCCACGAGGCGCTCTCAGAGCAATCGGTGGCTGCACCCCGGGGCAAGGGTTGTGTTGAGGGTTGTACCCTTTGCGTGCACAGAATCGATGCAGGGCAAATGCAGACAGCCTGTCAGGAGGCCTGCGCCAAGGAGGGTCATAATGCAATCGTTTTTGGCGACTTGAAGGATCCGAATAGCGAGATCAGCCGGATTCTCAAGTCTCACAACTCAGTACAGATCCGGGCCGACCTCGAGTTGAACACCGGCGTGCGCTATCTCAACCTGTGATCTGTAGGGAGCTTGGAATCATATGAGTAAGATGTACTACCGCGAGCTCTACTGTGGCTCACCCGTGCGCTTCTGGATGGGGTTGACGCTGCTCGGCACCATTATCGCCGTGGGTCTGGGTGCTGCCTACTACATGGAACATAATGGTCACTGGGTGACCGGGATGACCAACCAGATCGTCTGGGGTCTGCCCCATGTGTTCGCGATCTTTCTCATCGTAGCCGCTTCCGGTGCCTTGAATGTGGCTTCCATCGGTTCTGTTTTCGGCGGTCCGCTCTATAAACCACTGGGACGCTACTCCGCGCTGTTGGCAATCGGACTTCTTGTTGGTGGTCTGATTGTGCTGGTACTCGATCTCGGTAGGCCCGATCGCTTGATCGTCGCTATGACTGAGTACAATTTCAAGTCGATCTTCGCTTGGAACGTGATTCTCTATAGCGGTTTCATTGCCATTGTCGCGGTCTACCTCTGGACCATGATCGACCGCAGCATGGCGAAATTCAAACGCCCCCTGGGCTTCACGGCGTTCTTCTGGCGTATCGCACTGACCACGGGTACCGGTTCAATCTTCGGTTTCCTGGTGGCCCGAGAGGCCTACGATGCCGCAATTATGGCGCCGATGTTCGTCATCATGTCTTTCAGCTACGGCCTGGCCTTCTTCATCATAACGCTGATTGCCGCCTACATGTGGGGTGACAGGGAGATCGGCGACTATCGCCTGACCAAGCTGAAGAACCTGCTCGGTGTATTCGTGGGCGCGGTGCTCTACTTTGTTCTGGCCTACAACCTGACCAATCTCTATATTACCCAGCACCACGGTATCGAGCGTTTTATCCTTCTTGATGGCGGTATCTACACGTTGATGTTTTGGATCGGCCAGATACTCATAGGCAGTATCATTCCGCTGTTCCTGATCTATTCACCTGCCTTTGAAAACTCCCGCTGGGCCATCGCGGTGGCATCGATAGCGGTACTCATCGGTGGCTTCTTTCAGATCTATGTGATTGTGATCGGTGGACAGGCCTATCCGATGAATCTGTTCCCGGGCAAGGAGATCATCGAGACCGGCTTTTTCGATGGGCAGATCGCAAGCTATGTCCCCACCTTTCCGGAAGCGGCACTGGGTATCGCCGGAATGGCCGTATCATTGGCCTTGGTGGCAATCGGTGCAAGGGTTTTCAAGGTATTCCCAGAGACCCTAGAAGACTGAACATCGCCGCTGAATCGTCGCTGAAAAATCCATCACCGTCGAGCGGTGGTGGATTTTTTTTCTACAGGGTAGGATGGATCTCCAGATGGGACTCATCAATCCGTTCAAGTTGATTAGATTTAAACCTATGTCGATGGTTTTCCGTGTCAGCGATCTACCTCTCAGCCGCCCATAAGTCATCCGGTAAGACGACCCTTGCCATTGGTCTTGTGCGTGCCCTGATCAAGCGCGGGATCAATCTGCAACCTTTCAAGAAAGGGCCGGATTACATAGATCCTCTGTGGCTTACTGCAGCCGCAGGCAGGGCCTGTTACAACCTCGATTTTTATACCCAAAGCAGAGATGAGATTCTGCAAAACTATGCCAGCTATATGGACGGCAGGGATATGGCCTTGATTGAGGGTAACAAAGGGCTGTTCGACGGTGTGGATATCGAGGGTTCAAACAGCAACGCCGCTATGGCGGCCTTTCTGGGTACACCGGTGATTCTGGTGATCAACTGCCGCGGCATGACAAGAGGTATAGCGCCGCTGTTGCTGGGGTATCAGGCATTCGATCCGAGTATTGATATCGCGGGCGTTATCCTCAACCAGGTTGGAGGAGGCAGACACCAATCCAAGCTGATTCAGGTGGTCGAGCACTATACCGATATCCCGGTACTGGGTGCCATCCAGGCGGACAATCGGTTGCAGATCGACGAGCGTCACCTGGGATTGATTCCGAGTAATGAAAATCAACACGCTGAGCAGGTCATTCAGTTGTTGGCAGAGAGTGTCGAGCAGCAGATCGATTTGGAAAAAGTGATTGAAATCGCGGCGAAGGCCTCTGTGCCTGCACCCATTACCACAAGATTTTCCTCCTGTTTTAAGCCGCAGAATCGACTTAGAATCGCATTCGCTCGCGACCGGGCGTTCGGATTCTACTATCCTGACGATTTGGACAGATTTCGCGATTTGGGTGTGGAATTGCTTGAAATAGATACCTTGAATGACAAGGAACTGCCTGAAATTGATGGACTTTTTATAGGTGGAGGTTTCCCTGAAACGGCCATGGAGGCACTCGAAGCGAACCGTTCCATGCGTGATGCGATACGCACCTATGTGGAGCGGGGCGGGCCACTCTATGCCGAGTGCGGGGGGTTGATTTATCTGACCCGCAGCCTTACCTGGGGCGCCAAAAAATGTAGAATGGTCGGCATAATACCGGCTGACACCCGGATGTATGAGAAACCCCAGGGCAGGGGGTATGTGCGTCTTCGCGATAGCGGGAAGGGACCTTGGCCCCAATTGGCTGATGGCCCACAGGAGCGGGTAATCAACGCACATGAGTTTCATTACTCATCGTTGGAGTCACTGCAGTGTGATGATAACGACTTCGTCTATCGCGTAGAGCGTGGTTTCGGTATCAACGGAGAGTTTGACGGTTACACTTACAAGAACATGCTGGCCAGTTATACCCATATGCGAAATGTAGGCGGTAACGACTGGGTTGAACGCTTCGTGGCCCACGTGGATGGATGTAAAACTGAAGTCCTAAACTAGATGGGATTAGGACTGTAACCGCAATAGTCAACAGGTGACAGATGTTTAAAATTACACCTCGAGCAGCACAACAGATACAGCAAGCGGCCAAGATGGGCGGAACGGAAGGCATGGCCTTGCGTTTTGCCGCACAAAAGAAAGAGGATGGATCATTTGACTACCTGATGGGGTTTGATGATGCCAAGGATGAGGATATCCAGTTCGATTCAGAAGGGGTCAGTATCATCATGGAGCCTGAGTTTTTCTCTCTTTTGGATGAGACAACCATGGACTTTGCAGAACTGGATGACGGTGAAAGCCAATTCATATTCATCAATCCCAAAGACAGTAACTACACTCCCCCAAAAGAGCCGGTTCAATAGACTGCCTCAGCGTGACACTAGCTGCAACCAGACACCTTTTCGCCATACAACAGATTGGATCCACCATTTGATATGGATCTGAGCAGTGAAGATGCATTGCGCCTGAATGTGTTGCTTGCCAACAACCCGCAGGCGATCCGCATCGACGAATCCAACATGACCCTGTTTGGCTTGACCGAACAGGGAGAATCCAAAATTACCCTCAACCCCAACAGTCGTGACGATCTCTATCTGCGCAAGGTGCGTGAAGTCCTCTCCGGTCATGTACAGGGTTCTCCCGGAGGCTATCCGGTCTATCTCAAACGATGGAGCCGTATGGGGCAGACCCGGGATGAGAACCTGGAACAGCTGTTGTTGTTGGGCGAACCTGAAGCGGTGGTGGCTTTTACCTGTGCCAAGGGTATCACCGATGAGTTGGCCAGACGTGCCTGGTGGATCGGCGAGGACCCCGACAATGCACGTCGAATGCTTAACAGCACACAGGTAGTCAACGGCACTATGGGACCGGTGCTGGCCAGGTTTCTAGTCGACTATCTGCCCTTTGAAACCGAACCCATGGTTATCATCGAAAGCCTGCGCTTGATACTGCAGCCTGGATTGATCGATGAAGAGGAGAAGGGCAACCTGTGGCGACGCAGCCAACGCAAGCCGACCTACTACCTTGGCTTTCTCGTTTCTTTGCCCGACGATCTGCCGCTGCAGTCTGTCTCCTGGCCATTGACTGATCAGGAGTCAACTGCGTTGGCGTCGTTATCCGCGCAGGGGAACCCATTCGCCAAACAGCTGTTGCGCATACACTCATCGGCGGGACAGGGGTTTGTCGCTACCTTGCTGAAAGTCATGGAAAAGCCGGCCAACCAGGATGTGGTGACAACCCTGCTTGATGTCATACGCGACTATCTGCACAACCTGCGTCCGACAGGGGATCCCGATTTGACCTTGGAGGCACTTCAAGCGGAAGCGGATGAGCTGAGTAGTGGACCCTTTCTCGCCTGTCGCGAAGTTGCCGGCCAGCGGGAATCCGAATTACGTAGCCTCTATCTCCTGTCCGGTATTGGGTATGGGGTGGTAAGGCCGGTGTTGCGCAATACGGATGCCATCGGCTCATTGATGCGCAAGAAACTGGAACCGGTATTCGACCCCCTGAAGCGCTATATCGGGTTACTGCTGGGTGACTAGTAAAGGGATTATCTGATACTGCCCCGTTTCCTGCCCTTATAGGCGGAGACCTGTTGAATGAGTTTCTGATAAGGCAGATTCTCCAGCTTTCCGAAGGCCGCTGTGGCGCGGTTTATGAGTTCGAAAATATCATCGATCAATTCCGGTACGGGTTGATCCGGGTGAATAGCGGAGAAGAGACCGCGCAGACCTCCCACCTGAAGTCGCATCGCCTTGCCATGGGGCAGCACCGAACTGTCGTCGTTGGACTTGAGGGCAAACCGGGCCTGGTGTCGAAGCGTGTCGAGTAGCTCCAAACACTGTTGCAGTGCTTCATCCGATACACAGTGGACCCCCTCACGTTCGGCGATGCAGAGTTTCTTCGATTGGGAACAGCCACAATGGCGGGCGAGGATGCTTTTCTCGTAAGCACAGATACGCTCATTCATCTCCCGATAGGTGCGACGAAAAGCATCCTGATCCATCAGCTCGATTTACCTGTAAAACGGTGAATCATGCGACGATCCTTTTTGCTAGGTCTTCCAGGGGCGATGCGCGGCGACATCGATCGTTCCAGGCGCAGCGCCTCAAGCAGTTTCTCCCGGCGTTCGATACTGGCAGGGGTTTCGTCATAGAAATCACGCGCCTCGGCAGCCGGTCTTCTCTTGCTCGCCAGAACCCGTACCGTGATCTCCCACTCCAAAGCGCCCTTGTGGATACGCAGCCGGGATCCCGCCTTGATCTCCTTCCCGGGTTTGGTTCTCTGACCGTTGAGATGTACCTTGCCGCCATTGATGGCCTCGCAGGCGATCTGCCGGGTCTTGAAAAAGCGAGCCGCACATAACCACTTGTCCAGGCGTACTTTTTCTTCAATTTTCTCGGCAGCCTGGTTCATTCCTCTGCTCTGCCCAGTAGAAGATCCAGCTGGCCCGATATCTCGAGGGATGCAAGGTCGTCGTATCCTCCCACGTGATAATCATCGATAAAAATCTGCGGCACCGTATGCCGGTTGCTGCGGCGCATCATTTCCTGCATCACTTCGCGATTGTGTTCGATTCGAATCTCCTCGAAGCTTACACCTTTGTTTTCAAGCAGGTGCTTGGCACGAACACAATAGGGGCAAATTGCGGTTGAATAGATGACGACATTTGGCATAAAAGAGGGTTCCTCACCAATAATTTGCAATTATAGTATATCTAACTGTTTGTAAAAAAAGGAAATTAGTATTTAATTACACTGTTTTCCATGTTCACCGCTTAACTCGATCTGTTATCTTGAGTTCATGAGGGGCGTCGCTAGACTCTATTTTATCCTCATTAGGTCAACAGATCAGTATACTGTCACTCGGTGACAAACTAATACACCTAATGCTAAAGCTGTTTTGTAAGATTTCTCCTGGCGGGAGTGCCAGACTTCAGACGCAGATCGCAAATGTGCCAGAATTAAAAAGTCACCCAGCCAAATCCCTGAATACCGGTAGATACTCTGCGTTTATCGTCATCCTTGCGTGGAGGAGAATGGAAGGGTGTTGCACCACCATCTAGGTAGCAAATATGCGAACAAAAAATGCCAAGACCATCTATTTGAAGGACTATCGACCACCGGACTACCTGATAGATGAGGTGGAGTTGGTTTTTGAACTGCTAGCTGATTCGACCCGGGTGACCAGTCACTTACAAATGCGAAAAAACCCAGCCAGCGAAGCCTTCAAACCACCGCTGATACTCGATGGTGAAGAGCTGGAGCTGCAGGCTATCGAGCTGGATCAGCACGCCCTCGACAAGGATGCCTATCAGTGCGATGAGGGATCATTGACCATCCACAGCGTGCCGGAACGCTTTAGCTTGACCACCCATGTCATCATCTATCCGGAGCAAAATACCGCCCTCGAGGGGCTCTATCGCTCCGCTGGACTCTACTGCACCCAGTGCGAGGCGGAAGGTTTCCGCCGCATCACCTACTACCTCGATCGACCCGATGTGATGGCGCGGTTTTCCACCACCATCATCGCCGACAAAGCCGAATCTCCCGTACTGCTCTCGAATGGGAATTGTGTCGAGGAGAGGGAGCTGGGCGATGGGCGTCATCTGGTGCGTTGGCAGGATCCCTTTCCAAAACCCTGCTACCTGTTCGCCATGGTTGCGGGTGAGCTGCGCTATCAACAGGATCGATATACCACGCTGTCAGGCAGGGAGGTCGATCTGAGGATCTACGTGGAACCGGAGAATATCGATCGATGCGACCATGCCATGAACTCGTTGCAGCGGGCCATGGCCTGGGACGAGCGGCAGTATGGCCGCGAATATGACCTGGATATCTACATGATCGTCGCAGTCAACGATTTCAACATGGGCGCCATGGAGAACAAGGGGCTCAATATCTTCAATTCCAAGTATGTGCTGGCCCGTGCCGATACCGCCACAGACTACGACTATCAGGGTATCGAAGGGGTAATCGCCCATGAGTATTTTCATAACTGGACAGGGAACCGGATCACCTGCCGGGATTGGTTTCAGCTCAGTCTCAAAGAGGGCCTGACGGTTTTTCGCGATCAGGAATTCTCCGCCGATATGGGATCGCGAGGCGTCAAGCGCATCGATGACGTACGACTGTTGCGCAGCCACCAGTTTGCCGAAGACGCAAGCCCAATGGCCCACCCGGTGCGCCCCGACAGCTACATAGAGATCAATAACTTCTATACGGTGACGGTGTACGAGAAAGGGGCAGAGGTGGTGCGCATGCAGGCGAAACTGCTCGGTCCCGACTGCTACCGGGAGGCCACGGATCTCTATTTCCAGCGCCACGATGGTCAGGCTGTCACCACCGATGACTTTATTCAGTGCATGGAGGATGCCAGCGGTCGTGACCTCAGCCAGTTTCGCCGCTGGTACAGCCAGTCGGGTACCCCGGTGGTGGAGGTGAAAGCCCAGTTTAACGAGCAACAGGGCAGCTTTAGGTTCAGCTTTCGTCAACACTGTCCGGATACGCCGGGACAACAGAACAAGCAACCTTTCCATATACCGATTGAGATCGCGTTGTTGGGCCCGCAAGGAGACGAACTCCCTCTACAGCTGCATGATGAGGCAGAACCAAAGGGCACAAACCGGTTGCTGGAGCTGACCGAAGAGGAGCAGGTTTTCACCTTCGTTGGTTTGAGTGAAAGGCCGGTACCCTCCCTGTTGAGAGGATTCTCGGCACCGGTGAAACTGCGCTACACGGCCAGCGATGAGGAGTTGATGTTTCGCATCGCCAGGGACAGCGACGACTTCAATCGATGGGATGCCTCTCAGGCCCTTGCGCAACGGACCCTGCTCAATCTGGTGGCCGACCATCGCGCGGGCAGACCCCTGGTGTTGGCTGAGGGATTGGCGCAGGCCTTCGAGTCGGCCCTGCTCGACGACGCCTTGGACAAGGCGTTGCTGAGTGAAGTGCTGCGGCTTCCCGGCGAGTCCACATTGGGCGACCAGATGGGGCTTGTGGACGTGGAGGGTATACACCATGCCAGGGAGTGGCTGAAACAGGCCTTGGCCAGACGACTACGTCATCATCTAATAACGGTCTACCAGCTAAATTGCTCTACTGGACATGCCTACGATATCGAGTCCACATCCATTGCCAGGCGCAGGTTGAAAAATCTGGCGTTAGATTATCTGATGCAACTGGATGAACCGGAGATCAACCGGCTTTGTTACAATCAGTTTCAAACAGCGGACAATATGACAGATGTGATGGCGGCACTCAGCTCTCTCGCCAATACAGACTGTCCGCAGCGGGAGCTGGCCCTCACCGCCTTTGAGGAGCAGTGGCGCGATGAACCCCTGGTGATGGACAAGTGGTTTTCGGTACAGGCGAACTCCCGGCTTCCCGGCACCCTGGAGCGGGTTCAGGCGTTGATGAGTCACCCCGCCTTTTCCCTGCGCAATCCAAACAGGGTACGCAGTCTGATCGGTGTCTTTTGCGGCATCAATATCAGCGCCTTTCATCAGATTGACGGTTCAGGATATGCATTTCTAACCGATCAGGTAATCGCCCTCGACAGGCTGAATCCGCAGATCGCCGCCCGTATGATACGACTCATGAGCCGCTGGCGTCGCTACGACGAACAGCGTCAGGCATTGATGCGCGAACAGTTCGAGCGCGTACTCTCAGTTTCCAATATCTCGAAGGATGTCTACGAGATCGCCAGTAAATCTCTGGCCGATGCGGATAATCCGTGAATGACAATGCGCATTGCTATGGAGTATTAGGAGGTGATAGGGAAGGGTTCTGACACCGCCATTTGTAACATTCAGCGTGGTCAGTTAATCTTTTGGCTCGTTAATTCTGAGGCCACCATATGGCACAACACCCAGTTACCTATATCCTGCCCGATGAACTCGATCTAGAGGGGCTTAAAAAAATAATCTCTGAATCCAATCGTTTCTTCGAGGAGAGTCCTGTCAAGGTCAAGCAGACCTATTACGATAGTTTTGATTGGCGGCTCTGGCAGGCGGGTGAAGAGTTATACCAGGAGCAGGGTGAAAATGAAAAACTCTGCTGGAAGGATCGTAAAGGCCAGCTTCTGCCTAGTTGTCAATCAATCGACTCAGCACCAGGTTTTGCCGAGGATCTTCCAGCGGGCCAGCTAAAAGAGCGTTTGTCAAAGCTATTGGAGATGCGGGTTCTGTTACCCCTGGTGCAGGTAAATCAGACACGCAACACCTTGCGGGTTCTTGACATTGAAGAGAAGACGGTGGTCAGGGTTGTCGTGCAGAAAAACCACTATAGCGCAGTCAAGGGCAAGAACAGGGGTGAGCTGGAGAGCCGCATCCTGTTGCAGCCACTGAAGGGTTATGAAAACGCATTCCTGAAACTAAAACAGCAGCTGCGATCACTCAAGCTTCGGCAATCGGAGAAGAGTCTCTATGAAGACGCATTGCAGGGGGTCGGACGCAAACCGGGTGACTATAGCTCCAAGCTCAACTTCAGGCTTGACCCCGATGCCCCCGCCCATGCTACGGCACGGCAGATTTTGCTGAGTCTGCTCGATACCCTGGAGGCCAATATCGACGGCACCAGGGCAAATCTCGATAGTGAATTTCTCCATGATCTACGGGTGTCGACAAGACGTACCCGCTCGGCCATGAGCCAGATAAAGGGGGTTTTCGATCCAGCGCAACTGGAGCCTTTCAAACAGGGTTTTGGCTGGATTGGTCAAATCACCGGTGAGACAAGGGATCTCGACGTCTATCTGCTAAACTACCCTGACTACCGCGCATCCTTGCCGACGGCGATTCAGGACGATCTTGAACCCTTCCATGGCTTTCTTCAGCAGCATCACAAGACGGCGCAGGCCGAGTTGGTAAAGAAGATTAACTCTCCGCATTTCAGGAAGACATTGAAAACCTGGCGCAGTTGGCTGCAGGCACCGGCGGAAAACGCTACCCAAGCGCCTAATGCAATGCTGCCCACCGCCAAGTTGGCCGACAGGAGAATCAGTAAGCTCTACAAGCGGGTACTCAAAGATGGCCGCAACATCGGCGCTGATACCCCCGCGGAGAGACTGCATGAGCTGCGCAAGGATTGTAAAAAGCTGCGTTACATGATGGAGTTCTTCCAAAGCCTCTATCCAAAGCCGGCAATCCGCGGATTGATCAGGGCATTGAAGGTTATCCTCGACAATTTGGGAGAGTTTCAGGACCTGGAGGTTCAAGCCCACTCCTTGGAAGATTTTGGCGAACAGATGCTCAAGGAGGGCGCCCCGGCCAGCGCTTTGATGGCCATGGGGATCCTGGTTGGAAAGCTGTTGGAGCGCCAGCAACAGGCGAGAGCTGAGTTCGTCGAGCTGTTTACAGAGTTTAGCGGCGAGTCCAATCAGCAAGCCTTTAAACAGCTGTTCGGAGCGGCATGATGCATATTATAGGTGTCTATAACATCAAAGGCGGGGTTGGCAAGACGGCTACCGCGGTCAACCTCGCCTACCTTGCTGCCAGGCAGGGTTATCGCACCCTGATTTGGGACCTGGATCCCCAGGCAGCCGCCACCTTCTATTTTCGTATCAAGCCGAAAGTGAAGAAAAGCAAGAAGCTTTTAAGGGGAAAGATCGATTTGGATGATGTGGTGAAGGCCACGGATTTCGAGAATCTCGATATGCTTCCCGCCGATTTTTCCTACCGCAACATGGATCTACGTTTGGAGGATAGCAAAAAGCCCACCAAGCAGTTGCTTAAACTGCTGCGTCCCCTCTCCAAGGCCTACGACTATCTCTTTCTCGACTGTCCGCCGAGTATTTCACTGGTGTCAGAGAATATCTTCCGTGCCGCCGAGGGTCTTCTACTGCCCATGATCCCGACCACGCTCTCCCTGCGCACCTATCAGCAGCTGCTCGATTTTCTTCAGGGACATCGCATCACCGGGTTGGAATTGATGCCTTTCTTCTCCATGGTCGATCGGCGCAAACGCATGCATCTGGATATCATGCAGAATTTTCCCGATGCCCACGGCGAGCTGTTGAAGGCACAGATCCCCTATGCCAGCGATGTGGAGAAGATGGGGATCCATCGCATGCCGGTAGAGGCATTTTCCCCCAACTGTTTTGCGGCCAGCGCCTACCAGGCATTGTGGATGGATGTACAAGAACGCTTGGGTTAGTGTTAACAGGCACCGACCGGGTGCCTCATAGCTGAAGTTTCTACCGTGGCTGCACTTATCATCGAAAACCTGCACAAGACCTACCGTAACGGTTTCGAAGCCCTGATGGGAATCGATCTGAAGGTAGAACAGGGGGACTTTTTTGCCCTGCTGGGGCCGAATGGCGCCGGCAAGTCCACCGCTATCAGTATTATCGCCTCGTTGATAAACAAAACCGCCGGCAGGGTAGAGATCTACGGCCACGATCTGGATCGGCAGAGGGATCAGGCAAAGCGCCTGATCGGTCTGGTGCCTCAGGAGTTCAACTTCAACATGTGGGAGCCGGTGGTGGAGATCCTGGTGAATCAGGCTGGGTATTACGGGATTCCGCGCAAGCTGGCCTTTGAGCGCGCCGATGAGGCATTGAAACGATTGGGCTTGTGGGAAAAGCGTGTTACCCAGGCGCGTTGGCTTTCGGGGGGTATGAAACGCAGATTGATGATAGCCCGGGCCTTGGTGCACCAGCCAAGGCTATTGATTCTGGATGAGCCGACCGCCGGGGTCGATATCGAAATTCGACGCTCGATGTGGGATTTCATGCGCGAGATCAACCGCAAGGGTACCACCATTATTCTGACTACCCACTATCTGGAGGAGGCGGAGAGCTTGTGTCGCAATATCGCCATTATCGATCATGGACGTATCGTCGAGCAGACCAGTATGTCGAGATTGTTGAGTCAACTGCACACCGAGGTGTTCCTGCTCAATCTGGCAGCGCCCATCAGCAGCGCTCCTGCTTTACCTGAATATCAAGCCACCTTGATCGATAGTGAAACCCTGGAGGTGGAGGTGACACGGGAACAGAGCATGAATCAGCTGTTCGCACTGCTTTCAGATCAGGGCATCGAGGTGAGCAGCATGCGCAACAAACAGAATCGTCTGGAACAGATGTTCGTGGATCTGGTCGACGGCTCCAAGCAGATGCGGGTGTCAACGTGAACAGCTGGCAAATCTACCGTATCGCATTCCAGACCATCGTTACCAAGGAGATACTGCGCTTCATGCGCATTTGGGTACAGACTCTGCTCCCGCCGGCGATAACCACAACTCTCTATTTCGTCATCTTCGGCAGATTGATTGGCGATCGCATCGGTGAAATGGATGGCTACCGCTATATCGACTTTATCGTACCCGGCCTGATCCTGATGTCGGTGATCCAGAACTCCTATGCCAATGTGGTCTCTTCATTCTTTGGCACCAAGCTGCAGCACTACATCGAAGAGCTGCTGATCGCACCCGTACCCCACTGGGTGATACTCAGCGGCTATGTAATAGGCGGTGTGGCGCGCGGTACCATGGTTGGTATATTGGTCACGATCATCTCGCTGTTTTTTACTGATCTCTCCATCAACAGCTATGGTTTGACCCTGTTGGTCTTTGTTCTGACTTCGGTACTCTTTGCCCTGGCGGGGTTCATCAATGCAGTGTATGCCAAAACATTCGATGATATCTCCATCGTACCGACCTTTGTGCTGACACCTTTGACCTATCTGGGCGGAGTCTTCTACTCCATCGAGTTGCTGCCGGGGTTCTGGCAGCAACTATCCCTGGCCAATCCGGTGCTCTACATGGTCAACACATTCCGCTTTGGGATTCTTGGGATATCGGATATCAATGTGACGCTGGCGTTGACGATTATTCTGGGCTTCATCGCTATTCTCACCTTCTATAGCTTGCGACTTCTGTCACGGGGTGTCGGTATAAAAGACTAGGTTCAGCACTGTTCCCAGGGTAAACCGTGATAGCGCCAACCCCCCGAACTGCTGCGATGATGATCCTCATCCAAATCGCCCTCGAAACCCTCATCGATATGGTAGACGCGGACAAATCCCGCGTCGATAAGCGCTTTCCCCGCCTCCAGTGAGCGTTTTCCGCTGCGGCAGATTAGAACTACCGGTGCACAACCCTCATCGATGGTACAGATGCTGCCGCCAAGGAGGAGCTTTCTGATATCGGTGACAAAGTGGGGATTCACCGTCCAGTCCGGTTCATCGATCCAGGGTACGTGGACAGCACCCTTGGGGTGTCCGACGAAGAGAAACTCCATGCTGGACCTGATGTCCACAAGCACGGTACGTGGATCGTCCTGCATCAATTGCCAGGCTTGTTGTGGTGAAAGGTTGTGCAGATGAGACTCACTCATGAAAACTATCCTATGGATACAGTTGGGATCTATACCACTACATGGTAGATGTTTTGAACATGAAAGCAATCCAACACTCCTGGATTGCAATAGCCATCAGCTAACATCTTGCTGGTCAATAGATAGATGATATCCGATTGGGATCAGGCCCTTTTTGTGTACAATCACCGCATCATGTCAAAACACCCCGTCTACACTCTGTGGCGACTTGCCGCCAATCTGCCATTGACTTGGTCGCACCGTATTGGCCGTTTGCTGGGGCGTCTCTATACCTGGTTTCCCAATCGCGAAAGGCGGATCACCGAGATCAATCTTCGTCTCTGCTTTCCTGATATGTCGGACAAGGAGCTGATTGAGCTGCGTGATCAGGCGACCATCGAGATGGGCGCGACTTTGATGGAGTTGGCCATCATCTGGTTCGCGCCCACCAAACGAGTGCTGGGATTGATTGAAGGCATCTCAGGCGCTGAACTGCTGCAGCGGGAGAAGGGACAGGGTTTGATCATCCTTGCCCCTCACCTGGGTTGTTGGGAGATCATTGGATTGGAGCTGGCCACCCATCAACAGGTGACCTCCCTCTACCGCCCGCCCAGAAACAGGGCCTACGATGATGTAGTAAAACAGGCAAGAGAGCGCAGCGGCTCGGAATTGGTACCGACGGATACCTCCGGGGTGAAGCGGATTCTGGCCTCACTCAAATCGGGTGGTGTCACCTGTATGCTGCCGGATCAACAGCCGAAATCGGATGCCGGGGCGGTCTTCGCCCCCTTTTTCGGGATTCCGGCATTGACCATGCTGTTAACCAATCGACTGGCGAGGAAGACGGGGGCCAAGGTGATCTTTACCTATGCCGAACGCCTTTCCGCTGGCCGAGGCTACCACATCCACTATCTGCCGGCCGATGAGAGAATCATGGATAAGGACCCAGTTGTAGCCGCCAGCGCGTTGAATCTTGCCGTCGAATCGATCATCCGTCGCTTGCCTAGCCAGTACCAGTGGTCATACAAGCGTTTCCATAGGCAACCCAAGGGTGGGCAGTCACCCTACCGGCACGCTCGCTCAGATAATAGGAATTAAAGAGCTACCCGCATCAGCCGATAGACGGATATGGAGTTTTCTCCAATTATCTGACTATTGACTCTATAGATAGAGCTGGGATGACCTCGTGATGACGAAAGGAAAGGCCTGGATTGTACTCTCGCTGTTGTTGACGCTGCTCTGGAGCGGCCAACTGCTTGCTGTTGAAGAGAAGGCTGATGTGCGGATTCTTATCGATGTATCCGGCAGCATGAAGCAGAATGACCCAAACAACCTGAGACGTCCCGCGCTGCGCCTATTGGTCGGTCTGCTCTCGGCCGAAACCAGAGCGGGTGTCTGGACATTCGGTCAATATGTCAATATGCAGATACCCCTGGGCCAGGTCGACAAGGCGTGGAAGCAGCGGGCACGCAAATCATCTGAGTCGATCGGCTCCCCTGGTCAATTCACCAATATCGAAGACGCCCTTAAGCGCTCCACCGAAGATTGGAGCGGCCCACCCGGTGCCAACCGCCGCAGTGTCATTCTGCTCACAGACGGGATGGTGGATATCTCCAGGGACCGGACCAAAAACGCGGCATCGAAGCGGCGTATCCTGGAACGGATTTTACCTCGTCTGGCGGATCGGGAAGCTACGGTGCATACCATAGCCTTGTCGAAGAACGCCGACCATGAACTGATGAAGCAGCTGGCCAGTACCACTGGCGGTTGGTATGAGCAGGTTGAAAACGCCGAGCAGCTGCAAAAGGTGTTTCTCAGAATCTTCGAGAAGGTGGGTAAACCCGATGCCCTGCCGCTGCAGGATAACAAGTTTAAAGTGGATGAGACGATTACCGAAGCGACCCTGTTGGTGTTTCGTAAACCCGGTGCCCAGGAGACAGAGGTTGTTACCCCCGCCGGCAAGACCTTCAAAGCGGACAGCGCACCCTCCTCGGTGAGCTGGCATCGGGACAAGGGCTACGACATGCTGACCATATCGGATCCACAACCGGGAGAGTGGAAGATTCGCGCGGAAGTCGATCCCGACAACCGGGTCATGATCGTGACCGATCTGAAAATGAAGACCAGCGAACTGCCCAACCGTCTGATACAGGGTACAAGTCTGCCGGTTGTCGTAGAGTTCAGTGATCACGGTAAGCTGATTCGCAAACAGGAGTTTCTCAGTGTGGTCAATGTCTCTGCTACCCAGCAGGATAGTAGAGGTACTTCGGAAGCAAGGCCCCTGCAGGATAGTGGCCAGCAGCCAGATGAGGCCGCTAACGACGGTCTGTTTACCCTTTCATTTGGCGGCGAGTCAGTTGCCAGCGGTGTAGGTGAGTTGGTCGTGAATGCAAGCGGTCCTACCTTTGTCCGCGAAAAAAGGATGACCTATGAGGTGGTGCCGCCGGTCAATCTGGAGGTCTCCCCCCGCAGTGATGGTCACCTACTCGATGTAAAAATCAGCGCTGATGGGGAGCTGATCGATCCTGCTTCATTGCAACTCGAAACCTGGTTGGAGAATGCCGAGGGTGAGCAGTTCCGCCTCTCGATGAACAGCCTTCCGGGAGGAGACGGTGGCAGCGGTGAAATCGATCTCATGAGTTTCGCCGGTCCGCGGCAGATCGCGGTCAAGGCAAGTGCCAAAAGTCGCTCTGGAGAGTCCATCTCCTACTTTGATATGCCAGTCGAGATTGAGGGTATGAAACTGCCTGAACCCGTGGCTGTCACAAAACCTGAACCACCACCGCCACCCCCCCCGGTAGAGCCTGAACCGGAGCCGGAGCCGCAGCCGCAGCCGGAACCTGAAGTCGAGCCAGAGCCGGAAGAGAAGAGTGAAGAGCAGGGGGGCTGGGTCTCAGCACTGATCTGGTTTGGTGTTATCAACCTGCTGTTGATCGTCGGTGGTGGAGCTGCTTGGTGGTTCTTCATACGTAACAAACGCGCCGTGGTCAGCCTGGTGGATGAGAATGCCACCACCGCTGAGAAGGATGAGGCAGATGAAAAATGATTGAAGTCAGTTCCCTGGTAGCGCTGATTGTCGCTGAGGTCATGGTCGGTCTGCTTGTACTGAGCGGCCTGCTGCTGTTCTTCACCCTGATGCGTAAAGGGAGAATTCGCAAGGCCGCCACCCATCTGGCGGAGCGCGTACAAAGCGACAAGGCCAACAGGGAAAAACGCTTGAAAGTGTTGTTGCAGGATAGTTACAAGTTAGCAGATGACGATTTGGAACAGACGACGCACAACATCATGCAGACGGAGATGTTGCTCTATCAAAATGTCATCAATGGTTTTATCAAGGACGACCAGGTACATCTGCAACAGCTGGATGTGGATGTGGAGAACCTGGTGCTTGGTTATCAGGGTCTGGGGGCGCCAGAATCAACCGCCACCTCGGAGCAGGGACCTGCGACTGAAGAGAGCGAGGATATCAACAAGCTCAAAGAGGAGAACGAACGGCTATCTGAAGAGTTGCGGGTGACCATGGACACCATGGGTAGAATGTTGAATGAGTACTCGACCATGTTTTCCGGTGGCGTGGAACCAACCACTGATACTGCAGCCCCGGTTGCCGATACTGCGGATGCGGGTCAGCCCCAGGGGGAGAGCGCGGAACCCAGTGTCGAGAGTGAGGTGGAAGAATCGACACAACAACAGACTACCGCGGCGGCAGAGTCCATGTTGGATGAGTTGCCGGCGGAAGCAGTGAGTTCCACGTCTGCGCTTGACACGGAGATACCCGACTTTAACGCTGAGGAGATGGAACAATCCTCCTATCTCGAGGAGACTGACACCTCGGCCGAAGAGGACTCGGCACAGACTCAAACTGCGGAAAATGCCAGTTTGGATGAAGATGCGGCTGAAGCGGATGAGGATGTTTCGGAGATCATTGATGAGGTGATGGAACTGGCCGATGAGATGATTGAAGAGACCGAAAACCAGGCACAGACAGAAACCGAAAACAGTGTCGGTGAATCTATGGTCGATGACCTTGAGAAGATCGATATTGAGATCCCCGATGAGGCTGAGGCATTGGCGGATAGCAGTGAATTTGAGGCGGGCTCCCTGGAAGAGGAGTGGGCCAAATTGCTCGAAGAGGACGCTGAGCAGGATAAAAAACAGGAGTAGGAGTTAGAGTGATCCAAACACCAGGGCAGAGAAAAAGGACGCACTGAGGCGTCCTTTTATACTCTAGCTTGAACAACTGGTGTTATTTGATGGCGCTTTTCATACTATCGCTACCACCCTTGTTATCATTCCAGCTGAGTTCGATTTCGTCGCCTTTGGCGCCGCCGGAGAACTTAAAGGATATGTAGGGATTCTTTGAGATACCACCGCTCCATTCTGCGGTCATCACCGTGTTTCCCTTATGTTTGCAGACAACTTCCTGAATGAAGTGGGCCGGTATTTTTTTGCCAGTCTTCGAATCTTTGCGGGCACCGGTCTCCATGGGATGGGTCATCAGGGCCTTTACGGTGGTTACCCCACCTTTCTCTTTGGCGCGGATCTTGATCGATTTAGCCATGTTCTGTTCCTCGTGTACGTGTTGCTGAGATCGTCCCGGCTGGAATCAACCGCCGCAACCACCAATGGTGACTTTAACTTCTTTTTTAGCGCTGTGGAGTTTGCCGCCAGCCTTGACTATGCCAACGACATCGCCGGTTTTACCCATCTTGATACGCGTGGATACAAAACCACTAGCACCGGTACCCATAACGAAGTTGGCTACCAGAGGTACAGGATTGTTGGATGCAATGATGGAGATCGATTCAACGCCTTCCATTGCTGTCTCCACCGTGACCGGAACTACGGCACCGTTCTCTGCGATATCGGGTGCTTTTACCGTAATGTCGGCGGAATCAGCGACATCGGAACTGCCTAATAACGCATTCAGAGCTGCCGGGAGCTCCTTTGCTTCAAATGCCTCTTTGTTCCAGGCGGCGAGTACTCTTTGAGGTGCCAGTAAACCGGCGGCAGCAGCAATGCCTACGGTGCCTGCTGCAAGCGATCTTTTGAGGAAGATCCTGCGTTTTATTTCTGTGCTCATTCATTCTCTCCAGACTGAGAAAGGTTAGTGATTAACAGTTATAGTATGAAACTGAGTTGGTTGGTCAATTTCATTGCCCGGTTATTCTAATCGTCTTAAATGCCCCATCTACTTAATTAGAGAGTGAGTTGTGGCACCATGACTACCGGGTTGAGTGCACGTTATCTGCCGCCGTCATTGTTTGCTTACTAGTGTCTGACAAAACTGCTGAAGTCGGCTGTCGGGTCACATCAATGCCTTGGGATTGCTGAATGCAATCAAGACACCATAAACCCTATAAATCATGCGACATCTGACGCTTTAGAACAATTTTTATAATAAAAAGTTGCGACAGTCTGCACCCATCCATCCTTGTTGTTCGTCAATCCGCGGTAAAACCGCGACAAGTTTTTTTCTTTGCATGCCGGCTTTATGCCTAACATGCTACCTTATATTGGTAGCGTGTAAGAATACCTAAACGATCGACGATATCAAGTTAAAATTGTTGAGATATTAGTGATTTGAGGTTTTCTAGGCGAGTCATCAGCATAGCGGGCTTGGGTTTTATGCGTGGCTGATTGGGGTTTACCTGAATAGCTGCTGAGGTATCGGATGCCGGCCAGGCCGAAGAAGATGGTCAGTTCTTTTTTTTATCATCCCTCTCCTCGGCTTTGAGTAGCTCACGCAGCTTATTTAAGCGGGACTCTATGCGGGAGGTCAGGTAGAAATCTGATTTGTTAACATTGTTTAACGAAATCTCCAGCTGCTGTACTGCCGCTGCAAGTTCGCCGTTGGCAACAAAGGCTTCGGCCAGCATACGGTGGGATTCCACCGGGTTGTTATCCAACTCCTCGATTTTGCTCAGCAGGCGATAGAGTCTTGGTTCATTGTTACGTAAAGTAATTGATTGTTGGGTGATTTCACGGGCTTTTCCCAATCTGTTTGCGGTTGTAAGCGCCTCGATGTAGGCGCTTGCCAATGGGTAGTTATCGGGCATCAGGCTGTAGTAGGTATCCAGTATCTTGAGGACTTTTTCGTTGTTTCCTCGTCTCCCCGCCAAATCAGCCGCGGCGAGGATATACTCGATCTGACTCGGGTTCTTCTGCTGCAACGCATCGATGATCTTCTCTGCCTCGGTGAGTTGACGGTTGGCGGCCAGCGCAAGGGCGTGGCCATACCTATGGGCTTCCTGATTGAGATAGCGTCCATCGTCGAGTCCGGTGGCAAAGTGGGTGACCGCCTTGCTGGGATCTTTGAACTGTCTGACCCGCAGGGCTTCACGGGTCAGGTGGTAGCTCAGGTTGCCTGGAAATTGGCGGTAACTGTATTTCTCCGCGCGTCCCAGGGCGTCTGCAATACGATTGGTAGTGACCGGATGGGTGCGCAGTATCTCCGGTATGCCCGATTCATAGAGCCGGCTGGCGTGGGTGAGGCGTTCAAAGAAGATCGGCATTGCGCGGGGATTGAAGTCGGATTTCGCGAGGATCTGGATACCGACGGTATCGGCCTCTTCCTCGTTACTGCGGGTGAAATTTATCTGCTCTTGAATGGTGCTGGCCTGGACGCCTGTGGCCATGGCGAGGCCGGCATCGGGTGATCCGGCGACACCCACCAGTATGGATGCCAGCAATAGGGCCGCGGTCTTGCCGCTCATGCGGTTGGCGGCATCAAAGGCGCGTAGCAGGTGCTTCTGGGTGACGTGGGCGATCTCGTGGGCGATCACAGAGGCCAATTCGCTCTCGCTCTGGGTCGCCAGGATCAGGCCGCTATAGATGCCAATATAGCCCCCAGGGCCGGCAAAGGCATTGATTTCGGGTTGATCGACGATGAAAAAGGTAAACTTCTCACCAACCGCGTCACTCTGCTTCAGCAGTTTATCTCCCAACTGCTGAATGTATTCAGAGATCTGAGGATCATCCAGCACTTTGCCCGTTTTACGCAGATTGAGCATGAACTCCCTGCCAAGCCGTGCTTCGTCTCGTGGGGTTAGATATTGATCCGATGGAGAGCCCAGTTCCGGCAGTTGAATGGTATCCGCCTCTTGTGAATGGCTGTTCGATATTGCCAACAGGCTGGTTGATAGGAGAAAAACAGCTAGTTTCTTCAGCGCTCTATTGATCATGTCTTTAACTGATGCTCGGTGAGCGGGGATAGTTCCACAAGAGTTAAATGAATGTGACGGTAAATACTCTTCTGCCTAATATCATAAGTAACTCGATTTCACCAGGAAGATTATTCATCTCTGAGCGGAATAGAACGTATTTGCTTATCTACAGGCCTCCATCCAGCAAAAATAGAGCAACCCAAAATGTTGGCAGTGCTATTGCCCTTACTCTCGCTGTGAGTTGGGAACCCTCAGTTGTTGCGGGAGTCGTAAAAACGGGTTGCTGAGTTGTGATTAATTTGTTTACCCTTGGCCGCCTTTCGACAGCCTCACTGAACTGTTCGAGTTTACTTGTGTAAAAAATTGGGAGATCCGTTGATGTATAAGAATCTAGGCGCAATAGCCATAGCGACCACCCTTTCACTGGCGGGAGCTGTTCATGCCGAGCAAAATCTGCAGGCCAATCTGGAGGAGGGTAAAGGGATAATCAAGGCCTTTTTCGGCGATCTAAAGGGAGAATTGGTCAAGGGAATGAAAGAGGGCGGGCCAGTTGCCACCACGACAACCTGTAACAAGGTGGCACCCCATCTGGCCGAGGCCCATTCTCAGATGAGCGGCTGGAATGTGGCCAGGACCAGCTTGAAGCCACGCAATCCGAATAATGCCCCGGATGCCTGGGAAACAGCGGTTTTGCAGGAGTTCGAGGCGCGCAAATCAGCGGGTGAGGATCCGATGCAACTGGTGAAGGGGGAAATCGTCGAGGAGCAGGGTCGTCAGGTATTCCGCATGATGAAGGCGATCCCCACCGCCGAGGTATGCACCAAGTGCCACGGTGACGCAATCGCTGAGCCCGTGGCTGCCAAACTCGACGAGCTCTATCCTGACGACAAGGCACGTGGCTACAAGGTGGGTGACTTGCGGGGTGCCTTCACACTGAAGAAGAAGTTGTGAGCTGAAATTGACAGTGGGCCGGCCTCGCCACAGGGAAGTCGGGGCCAGTCCGCTGCGCTCAAATGCGGATTCTCGGCCAACCCGGTCTTAATTGAGCTGAATTCTCTGTCCCCAGGGCGTAGCTTGTTTGCCTTTTACCAGCCAGATGACTGGATAGTCCGGTCCATGCTTGGGAAAGGCACCCTGCGCATCGGTAAAATAGACCAGCAGATCGGGGCTTAAACCCTGAGCGGATATCCATTCAAAGACAGGTTCAAAACGGGTGCCGCCGCCGCCGCTGATCTTCTTCGGTAACTGGAAATCCTCCCAGGCCTCATAGATCCAGGGCGCATCCTCTGCGATTGCCGAGTCGCAGGCGAGGAGTGTGATACGGGCCCGCATCTGTCCTTTCATGGCATTGATTTCCGAAAGAAATTCCCCCATCTCATGATCCTGTATCGAACCACTGCTGTCGAGGGCAACCACCAACTCGACCTGACTGCTGCGCAAGCTGGGGAGTATATGCTCACCTTCGCGCCTGGAGGGGCGCATATAGCTGAAATCGTCCCTGGCGATGGCGGTCATGTAGCGGGCAAGCAGCAGACGCCAGGGGAGCTGGGGCTGTAGCAGGTGATCCACCATGCGCGCCATCGCCCCATCCAGCTTACCCACCTGCATCGCTTGCTGGGCGGCGCCCGCGAGACGTTGCTGCCACTGAATATTCAGTGTCACCGCCTCATCGGGGGTGAGTGGTGGTGGCTGCTTGGAGGTGGGTTCGGAACCGCTCTGCCGGTTGTCGTCTTGCTCGCCCTCGTTCTCCGTCTCGGTCTGGTCCTCTTTGTTGGAGATATCCTTCTCGCGCTTGCCGCTGTCTGATCCCTTGGTGTTCTCCTGGTCGTAGAGATGGTTGTCCAGTGGCTCATCGTCACTCTTCTCATCTAGGCAGGGGTAGATCTCTTCCGCGGTCATGCCCTCGAACTGGGGGAGAAAAAGAGAGCCGGGAGGTGGCTGCAGGCCATCCTCGATCAGCAGCGGATTGATGGCGTAGTCACAGGCCATATCCCAATGGAGTTTGTGTCGATGCTGGCGTCGGACGAAATGGGAAAGGGCGCAGTGCAATGCTTCATGGGCCAGCATGAACTGGGTCTCGTCGAGGTTCAGCTGTTCGATGTATTCTGGGTTGTAGTAGAACTTGCGCGCATCGGTGGCGGTTGCCGGACACCAGTCCGCATTCGCCGCCTCCATCGGCAGTCGCATCACCAGCGCACCGAGAAAGGGCTTGTCGAGGATCAGCTTGGTACGGGCCGCGGCCAGTTTGGTTTCGATCTGTTCCTGGTTCATTGATTCGTGAGTCCGCGAATGAACGCGAATGAACATTTGCGTCTATTCGCGTTCATTTGCGGACTTTTCAGGATTCATACAACATCACATCCGACACAAGCTGGGCCCAATCGCTGAACTGGGGTAGCGTAAATATCGCCTCACCGATGGCGCGGTGCATATCGGAGACCAGCATGATTCCCATCTCCCGTTGTGGAAACTGGCGTGCATACTCGAGAATTCGGCCGTGGGTGATGCTGCCGTCGCCGGCGTCATGGGCGCGGATGGCGCGTCCCACCAGGGCTGCGGCGACGGCATACTGCAGGTCGATCTCATCGGGTACCGGCACCTCCTCGCCGCTGATGATGGCATCCAGGTCGGGCATCTTGTCCAGGCTGCTGACAAAGGCATTCAACTCTATGCCCGCGGCGGGCCCTACACAGGCCTGCAGCGCACCTTGCAGAAGTCGCGGATGGCCATCGAACTTCTGCAGCGCCCGATGGGCGAACTCCCATGATCTGGGTGAGGGGAAGGCGACAGGATTGTGCGCGGGGTCGAAGTCGAACAGCAGTTCGGGGCGAAAACGCAGAAAGGCGATGATGCGTTCGTCGATGTTGTTGCGATAGGCCCAGGCAACCCAGTCATCCAGATTGGTATCGACTTCGAAGTGGGAGAAGCGGTTGGCCAGGGGAGCCGGCATGCTGTAGGTCACTCCCCGGTCGCCCTGACGATTGCCCGCGGCAAAGATCGCCCAACCCTCAGGCACCTGATATTCACCCAGACGGCGATCGAGAATCAGTTGGTAGGCGGCAGCAGAGACGGTGGGTGGCGCCGATGTAATCTCATCGAGAAAGAGTATCCCCTGCGCACCATGGCGCTGGCTGTTCGGCAGGATCGAGGGGATCGCCCAATCGACGCTGCCATTGACGCGGAAAGGGATGCCTCTCAGGTCGCTGGGTTCCATCTGTGACAGACGGATATCGATTACCGGTGCCTGATGATTGCGCGCAACCTCACGTACCATGTCGGACTTACCAACGCCGGGAGGCCCCCAGAGCATCACTGGCGTATGGTGACCGGCACGGGTACTGATGAACTCCTGCTCGAGTATGGTGATTAACTGCATGGGGCGCATAGGGATACCTAATCGAAAAGATTTCTGACCGCGCGAGCCAACTGTTTGTAGACGTCAGGGGCATCCACGTCCATCACCTGATCTATGACCCAACGGTTATCGTGCTCCTCACTGCCCATGATCTGCTGAATCTCAAAGCCGAGATGGCGTAGAAAGGGGTAGCTCGGGCCCTCCTTGTCGAAATTGAATTCGGCATACTCCCCAGAACGCTGGTTATAGATTGCGATGAAACGGTTGGCGTGGTCACCGGGACCAAGCAGGTCTGTCGCATTGTCCTGGAAGTGGTCGGCCATCTTCATCACCAGCGCGGTAACGATTGCCACCCTGGCCTCATTCTCGACCATGGTATGGATCAGGCGATCACTGATTTGTGCCTCGTAGCAGAGGTATTCGGCAATAACCGCGAGTCGCTGCTCGTCACTTTTATAGACAAAGTGCTTGCCATGCAGGGTGATGGCCTTGTCCAGGGCGATGCGCCAGGCGATGAAAGCGATGGCGCCGCCGATCTCTTCCGCAGAGCGCGAACTATCTTCATCGTGCCACTGGCTTTTGATTCTGATGGCCAAAACAGATCTCCTCTCTCATACATCTACAGCCCCTAGAGGGCATGGGCAGTCAAGTCGGTCAGGGAAAAATCCACCGGATTCGATGGATGGTGCTTGTACTGCGCTTGTACTGCGGGCTCAATAACCAAGCATTTTACTTGGTTTAAGCCGATTTGCAACGCCTGCTGCCTCATCAGCAAGGCATTGACCCGTCTGGACTTGCTTAGAGATTGCTCTTTCTTGGGTTGCGTAGGAGTACATAGGCTGCACCCGTGCCCCCGTCGCGGCGAGTGGCGGAGGTAAAGGCGAGCACATCATCCCGCTGTCTCAGCCAGAGATTGAGTTTCTGCTTGAGCACCGGCTGTTTGCCTTCAGAGCGATAGCCTTTGCCATGAATGATGCGCACACATCGAATATCCCGCTGCTGACAAGCCTTGAGAAAGCGGTTCAGATCCTCCCTCGCATAGCGTACGGTCAAACCGTGCAGATCGAGTTCGGCGCCGATCTCCAGATAACCGCGACGCAGATCATGCATCAGGCGGTGTTGAACACCGGGGCGTGCGAAATCGAGTACCTCGCCGGTTTCGATCTCCTGTTCGGAATAGAGATCCCGTTCGCTCTCTTTCTCATCACCCACCGCTAGATTCAGCGGTCTGGGCGGCAGTTTGCGCCGGTAGGGTTCGGTACGCTGCTGGTCTATCGGTTTCACATCATCGAGTGCCTGGAAAAACAGCATGTTGTCTTCAGTTTTTTTCTCTTCGTCACCCATTTTTCATAAACCCTACGGCCCTTTGTAACCATAGTATGGGCTGGCGTTGGGAATCTCAATCGGCGGAAGCATACGGGAGGTGAGAAGGCAGTGAGTTTCCAGTATATTGTGCCCGGTATGAAAATCCTCCTTAGTAACGACGATGGTTATCAGGCCCCGGGTCTGCGGATTCTGGCCAAACAGCTGTCGGCGGTTGGCGATATCGTGGTGGTGGCCCCGGACCAGGACCGCAGCGGTGCCAGCAACTCCCTGACCCTGGTCAACCCACTGCGTGCCCGCACCATGGAGAACGGTTTTATCCGTGTCGATGGCACCCCCACCGACTGTGTCCATCTGGCGATAACCGGGCTCCTTGATGATGAGCCGGATCTGGTTGTCTCCGGCATCAATGCGGGGCCGAATATGGGGGACGATGTCCTCTATTCCGGAACGGTGGCGGCCGCCACCGAAGGGCGTTTTTTGGGGTTTCCCGCGATTGCCATTTCGATGAACTCCCACGATCCGCAACACTTTGAAACGGGGGGACGGGTTGCCCAGGAACTGGTCACTCGGCTGCTGCGTTTTCCACTTGCGGAAAATGTCATTCTGAATGTCAATGTGCCGGATCTGCCCTATCAAGAGATAGAGGGGATGCGTTCCACCCGTCTGGGCCACCGACACAAGGCGGAGCCTGTGATTCAGGCAAACGATCCGCGGGGAAGAACCATCTATTGGGTCGGTCCCGCGGGTGCGGAACAGGATGCGGGGCCTGGTACCGATTTTTACACGGTAAGACAGGGTTATGTTTCGGTGACGCCGCTGCAGGTCGATCTTACCCGGCACAGCGCCTTGCAGACGGTTAGCGAGTGGCTCGAAGCGTGATCATGCGTCGCGAACATCAAGGCATCGGCATGACCTCTCAACGCACCCGGCAGCGTTTGATCGAACGCCTGCGTAAAAAGGGGATTCGTAACAACGCTGTGCTGGAGGCGATGCGAAATACCCCACGGCATATCTTTGTCGACGAGGCGCTGGCCAGTCGCGCCTATGAAGAGACGGCCCTTCCCATAGGCCATGGTCAGACTATCTCGCAACCCTATACCGTGGCGCGTATGACCGAGGCATTGATCGAGGGCGGGGTGCCGGAGATGGTCTTGGAAATCGGTACCGGCTCAGGTTATCAATGCGCCATATTGGCACAGCTGGTGCGTCGTGTGCACAGCATTGAACGGATATCGGCCCTGCTCGATCAGGCTCGGCTCAGGTTCCGGGAACTTGGTCTGCGCAATATTCGTCTCAAGCATAGTGACGGCGGTGTCGGTCTGCCTGAATATGCACCTTTCGACGGTATATTGGTGACAGCCGCGCCCATGGGATTGCCGCAAACCCTAGTTGAACAATTGGCAGTGGGAGGCCGCTTGGTAGTGCCGATCCAAAGTGAAAAAGGACAGGTCATGGTAAGGATCACGAGGAGAGACGATGGCTTTCACCAGGAGCGCCTGGAATCGGCGAACTTCGTACCTTTGATGGGTGGAATGATCTGATGCGCCTGTTTTCAACACTCTATGCCCGCACCATGCAGTGGTCACGCCATCCCCACGCTCCCGCCTATCTCGCTGGCCTCAGTTTTGCCGAATCCTCCTTCTTTCCCATTCCGCCCGATGTGATGTTGGCGCCGATGAGCATGGCGAAACCGAACAAGGCCTGGTTCTTTGCCGCCTTGACGACCCTGGCCTCGGTAGTCGGTGGCATGCTGGGTTATGTTATCGGCTTGTACGCGTTTGATCTGGTTGAACCCTTGCTTCATAGTTGGGGTTACTGGGAGGGATATCTGGCTACCAAGGAGTGGTTCGCGAAGTGGGGATTCTGGGCCGTGTTCCTAGCCGGTTTCTCACCTATCCCCTACAAGATATTCACTATCACCGCCGGTGTCATAGGGATGGCGTTCTTGCCCTTTGTTGTGGCCTCCCTGATTGGGCGCGGGGCGCGCTTTTTTCTGGTGGCGGCACTGATGTCTTGGGGGGGTGAGCGCATGGAGAGAGCCCTCCATCGCTATGTGGATCGCCTCGGTTGGATATTGGTGGTCGCTTTTTTGGTACTCATTATTTATCTAAAGTAGTCAGGGGGTTAGATATCGTAACTCTGCCTGTCAGATGCCGAAGATTGCTGCTGGGAGCGCTGGGTTTCCTGTTGCTGCTGGGTCAGTTGATCGTTCTCAGCGCCTGTTCATCGAGAGGCAGTGCCCCGGTCTATAACCGCACACCGGTTCCGGGAACAACTGAAGGAGTTACTTCCCAATCAGCCAGTCAGGCTCAACAGCAGCCCGTTAAACGCCATACATCCCGTACCTATTACCTGGTACAACCCGGGGATACACTCTTCTCAATTGCTTGGCGACACCATCTCTCCTACCAACCTCTGGCGGCCTGGAACGGGATCAAGGGGCCTGACTTCGCTATCTTTCCCGGACAGCGGCTACGGCTGAAGCCACCGGCGACCCGGCAGGCTGGGGAGGTGCGTTCCTCGCTGCAAACAAAACAAGCTCCATCAGGCGTAAAGCTCTCCCCCAGCTCCAAACCGCCGCCCAAAAAAATGCCTGTAACAACAACGGCGAAGGCCCAGACAAAGGCGTTGCAAGGGGGCACTGTATCAAAGTCGGAAAAGGCAAAAAAAAGCGTCAAGTTAAGCTGGATGTGGCCGACCAAAGGTAGAGTGGTTCAGACCTTTTCAAAATCGGACCAAAACCGAAAAGGAATCAGAATCCAAGGGAATATCGGTCAGCCCATTAAGGCTGCAGAGGCCGGAAAGGTGGTCTATGCGGGCGGGGGTTTGGTCGGTTACGGAAACCTCGTTATCATCAAACACCACCAGGGTTTTTTGAGTGCCTATGGATACAATAGAAAACTGCTGGTAAAAGAGGGTGATAAACTGGCCAAAGGCGATATAGTGGCGCATATGGGCACAGCGAACAGCGGAGGCCAACCGATGCTTCATTTTGAAGTCAGGAAGCAAGGCAAGCCGATCAATCCGCTACCGCTGCTACCGCGAAGATAAATAACAAGATGCGCACACCTATTGGCAAGGGTGATTGAGGCACAGGCTTCGAACCGGTTCAGGATTACAACAACAACCCTGAACAGGTTTCATATCCAAAGCATGGCCTCGTTGATGGAGATGTGAGATGAGTAAAAGTCCTGTAGAGCCTGATGATTCTGATCAGAGTCCACTCATTGAAGAGCTCGTGGAAGACGAGGTGATTCTGACTGAGGACGAGGTCGAGAGCGAAGAAGTCGTCGAAGAGAAAGCCGACGATGATGTCAATGATGTGCTGAAGCTCAAATCTCCCGAGCCGGGGGATGCGCAGATGGATGCCACACGACTCTATCTCAATGAGATAGGGATATCAAAGCTGTTGACCGCGGAAGAAGAGGTCTACTACGCCCGGCTCGCACAAAAGGGCGACCAGTCCGCCAGACAGCGCATGATAGAGAGCAATCTGCGTCTCGTGGTGAAGATTGCCCGTCGCTACATGAATCGTGGCCTTGCCCTTCTCGATCTCATCGAGGAGGGGAACCTGGGACTGATCCGCGCGGTGGAGAAGTTCGATCCTGAACGTGGCTTTCGCTTTTCAACCTACGCCACCTGGTGGATCCGCCAGACCATCGAGCGGGCAATCATGAATCAGACCCGTACCATCCGTCTACCGATCCATGTGGTAAAAGAGATCAATGTCTATCTGAGAGCGGCGCGGAAACTGGCACAAACCCTGGATCACGAACCGAGTTCCGAGGAGATCGCCGATCTTCTCGACAGACCGATCGATGAAGTCAAACGCATGTTGGGGCTCAATGAGCGCGTGACCTCGGTGGACACCCCCTTCGGTAAGGATGCTGACAAACCCCTGCTCGATACCATCGCCGACGAGAAGAGCATGGATCCGACGGTGGACATTCAGAACGACGGCCTGAATGCCAATCTCGATCGCTGGCTGAGTAAACTCAATGACAAACAGCGGGAAGTGGTTGAACGCCGCTTCGGGCTCCACGGCTATGAGAATTCCACCCTGGAGCAGGTGGCTAACGAACTCGGCGTCACCCGTGAACGAGTCAGGCAGATCCAGATGGATGCACTCAGGCGCCTACGTGATATCCTAGAGAGGGATGGCTTCTCCGTGGAGTCGATTTTCAAATGATGGCAAACTCGTCGGGGCGCTGCTAGCCCCCATACCCAACGACCACTGAACAGTGCAAAAGTCTTGCTGCCTAACAGATAGTTCCATCGATGAACGCCTGCTGGAGGTGGCGTGCAGTGAGTGCGGCCTTGATCCCATGTGCCAGGTTCTCGACTATGCGGAACCGGGTAGTGGGGTACCCGCGGGGATTCTGCTAAGGAGGCAGCCGGTCACCAAGGGAGAGCAACTTTTCCATGTCGATGAGCCGTTTACAGCTGTCTACGCGGTAAAGTCAGGGTCCTTCAAGGCCACGGTGCCCGATCTCAACTGCGATCAACGTGTTGTCGGCTTCTATCTGCCTGGGGATCTGATTGGCGCCGAAGGCATGGCCCACCACACCTACTCCTACTCGGTAAGGGCACTCGAGAGTAGCAGCGTTTGCGTATTGGAGGTCGCCCGTTTACACGAAACCGGGCGTTCCATCGAAGCCGTGCAACAGGCGTTGATCGAGATGCTGGGGCAGGAGGTGGCCCTGAATCACAGGTTGACCGCATCACTGATCAGGCAAAATGCAGACCAGCGACTGGCTGCCTTTATCCTCTCTCTCTCCCTACGCGCCTCGCTACGTGGCTTGGGAAACAAGCAACTCAATTTGGGCATGTCGAGGAGTGATATGGCCAGCTACCTCGGGCTTGCCCGTGAGACCATAAGTCGAGGACTGACAAGGTTTCAAAGAAAGGGTCTGATCCGTCTTCGCAAGCAGAACCTGATCCTTCTCGATGAGGATGGGTTGCAACAGATCGCCACTTGCTGTTGATCTTTTTATTGCTTATGCCTACATAAAGAATTTCGATAGATATCCATCTCCCGTTCATTCGTTCAGCTTTCTAGTAAAGCCTGCTTCAGGTTGATGATTGTGCTAAACAGCCCAATTCTTGTTTGACATGCCCGCCTGATTATTCAGAAGCTGTTTTTTTAACTTTCGTTGATCTATGTCAATTTAGGCTATGAGTCCTTATTTTTGTATTTAATTCAACAAGCTAAATAACTTGCCGGCGATCAGATTTTTCTTATGTTTGTATTGACATCCGGGCCATTTAAGAGTGATATATGTCACGCTGCAATTGTGTCATATCACACAGTTGGAGTAGTTTGGACTTTATCTAAAAAGTCAGTTTTAAAGTCGTGTTCAATTTTAGTCTTAATGAGGGGGGTTCATGGACGCCGCAGCCGAGCAGAAATACAACTTCGCAGTTGTACGCTGGTTTACCGTCATGGCCGTAGTCTACCTAGTCGTAGGCGCACTGGTGGGTGTTTACATCGCCGCCGAATTGGCCTGGCCGTTTCTAAACTTCGATATTCCGTACATCACATTCGGACGCCTGCGTCCGCTTCACACCAATGCAGTCATCTTCGCCTTTGGCGGGTGTGCTCTGATGGCAACCTCGTTCTACAGCGTTCAACGCACCTGCGGCGTTCGGCTTTGGAGTGACAAACTGGCATGGGTCGCCTTTTGGGGCTGGAACCTGATCATCGTCTCCGCGGTGGTCACCCTTCCTCTCGGCATCACCACCGCTAAGGAGTATGCAGAGCTGGAGTGGCCGATAGACCTGGCGATCGCCGTCGTCTGGCTGGTCTACTCGTTCAACTTCATCATGACCCTGGCCACCCGTAAGACATCCCACATCTATGTCTCCAACTGGTTCTTCCTCGGCATGATGGTGATGATCACCTACCTCCACGTGGTCAACAGCCTGGCTGTCCCGGTTGATCTGTTCAAATCCTATTCGGCCTTCGCCGGCGTTCAGGATGCGATGATTCAATGGTGGTACGGCCATAACGCGGTGGGCTTCTACCTGACCGCCGGCTTCCTCGGCATCATGTACTACTTCGTTCCCAAGCAGGCCGGTCGTCCTGTCTACTCCTACCGCCTCTCAGTGGTCCACTTCTGGGCGCTGATGTTCGGTTATGTATGGCTGGGCTCTCACCATCTGCAGTACACTGCACTGCCTGATTGGGCCGGTTCCCTCGGCGCCGCGGTCTCGCTGGCGATGATCATCCCCTCCTGGGGTGGTGCGGTTAACGGCATGATGACCCTCTCCGGGGCGTGGGACAAACTACGCACCGACTACATCCTGCGCTTCATGATCATGTCCCTGGCCTTCTACGCCATGTCCACCTTCGAAGGTCCGGTGATGTCGCTGAAGACCGTTAACGCCCTCTCCCACTACACCGACTGGACTGTAGGTCACGTCCACTCCGGTGCCCTGGGTTGGGTTGCCATGGTTGCCATCGGCGCCATCTACCACCTGATGATGCGTACCTTCCACACCGAGATGTGGTCCATGAAGCTGATCAACGCTCACTTCTGGACAGCCACCATCGGTGCGGTGATCTACGTCGTTGCGATGTGGGTATCCGGTATCATGCAGGGCCTGATGTGGCGCGCCTACGATGAGTACGGCACCCTGGCCTACACCTTTGCCGAATCTGTCGAAGCCATGCATCCCTACTACGCCATGCGTACTGTGGGTGGTGCGATCTTCCTGCTCGGTGCATTGATGATGCTGATCAACGTTCTCATGACCGTTGTCAAGGCATCCAGTGAAGGTAGTCTGCAGCAGGCCCGTACTGCTGCGGCAACCGCTTAATTCAAGGGAGGTTTCGCAAAATGGCTGAAAACCAATCAACTAGTTTCCAGGAGAAGATGGAGAAGAACGTTTGGTTGCTTCTTCTGATCCTGGCTTTGGCTCTCACCGTGGGCGGTATCGTCGAGATCGTGCCGCTGTTCACCATGAAGAGCACCATGGAGCATAATGCCGCGCCCGAACTGGTGTGGCAGCGTCAACCCGGTCAGACATTGCATGACCACAAACCCGGCGATGGAGTACGCCCCTACACCGCTCTCGAATTGGCGGGACGTGATATCTATCAGCGTGAAGGTTGCTATACCTGTCACTCGCAGATGGTTCGTCCTTTCCGCGATGAGAAAGAGCGTTATGGCCACTATTCACTGGCTTCAGAATCGATGTACGACCACCCCTTCCAGTGGGGCTCCAAGCGTACCGGTCCTGACTTCGCCAGACTCGGTGGCAAATACTCGGATGATTGGCAACGTAAGCATCTGCGCGCTCCGCGCTCAGTTGTTCCTGAGTCTGTCATGCCCAACTACCCCTGGCTAAAGGATAGTATGGTCGAGGGTAAGGATATGGCGGCGCGTTTCAAAGTCATGAGACTGCTAGGTGTCCCTTATACCGATGAGGACATTGCCAGCGCCAATGGCGAACTGGCAGGCAAGACCGAAGAGGATGCCATTGTGGCATATCTGCAGGTTTTGGGGACCATGGCAAAGCTTGATGAAAACAAGGTCTATCGTGAGTAGTTTCAGAGACTATTTTCATACTGATTGGGAGGCTATGACCACCAGTGATTGGGTGGGTCTGATTATGACGGTGGTCACCTTCCTTCTCATGATAGGCGTGTATTTCTACGCCTTACGTCCGAAAAATCGGGACAAGCTGGAGAAGAACCGCTTTATCCCGATGGATGATGATGCAATAGATAGCGGAGAGAAAAATGGCGGATAACAATCCTTACCCGGGTGAAAACAACACCGGACATGTATGGGACGACAACCTACGGGAGTTGACGAATCCCCCTCCACGTTGGTGGATGCTGGCCTTCTGGGCTTCGGTGATCTGGTGGGCGGTATATGGTGTCCTCTACCCCATGTGGCCTGTGGGTCATGAGTCAAACAAGGGGGTCATGGGCTGGACTCAGATGGATGAGTACAAGAAGGGTGTCGATGAGGTCGAAGCGGTACGTGCCGAATTCGAGACCCAGATCAAGGGCATGTCGGCCCAGGAAATCCTCGCTGCCCCAGGCCTTTCCCAATATGCCGTGGCTTCTGCCAAGGTACTTTTTGGTGATAACTGTGCCGCCTGTCACGGCGGTGGCGGTCAAGGTGGTCCCGGCTATCCCGTACTCGCCGATGATGACTGGCTCTACGGCGGTAGTATCGAAACCATTCAGCAGACCATCGCCATGGGCCGTAAAGGTATCATGACGGCACATGGCAAAATCCTGTCGGATGCTGAAATCGATAGCCTGGCAAAGGCCATTGAGGCGGGTGATCCTACTTCGGACCCCAACTTTACTCAGAAAGGCTGTATCGCCTGTCACGGTATGGATGGAAAGGGTATGGCTGTCCTCGGCTCGGCAAACCTGACCGACGGCATCTACCGTTTCACACCTGCCGAGGGCGAGTCCCAACTTGATAGCATCGTATACACTATAAAGTATGGTGTGAATGATGCCACCGAGCCGAAGACACGCGAGGCTGTGATGCCTGCCTTTGGCGAAAGATTGTCGGCAGATGATATCAAGAAGATAGCTGTCTATGTCCACAAGTTCGGTGGCGGTCAGTAAGTCAGGATATAATCAGCTGTATTGGCACTTTTTCCACTACTACCCTGGAAGGCTGGACGCCTTCCAGGGTATAAAGAAAAGTTAGGGGTTTGCTATGAACGGAGATGCAGTATTTTGGGGTTCGATGGCTACCGTTGCGATAGCGGTGATTATCATCGTATTTCTTGCCTTCAAGGTGAGAAACCTCATCAAGAGTGATGCCGAAAAGCACAATAGCTAAGCAGATAAACAAATACTATTGTCTAAGGGGGGGTAAAACCCCCCTTTTTTTATGTAAAAAATCGAGCGAATCCCTTAAAATCCGCGGCTGGTAATTAGCTCTGAATGGTTGTTTAATTGATTCTAATGTATTGATAAATCGCATTGGCTCGCTGTTATGCAACCATTTATGATTTTGTCTTAAACGACATCTCTGATTTCATAGGAGTTGATCCCTTGAGCGGAAACGATAGCACGGCAACCCAGCAGCAGTCTGTGGTTGATGATCTCTATGCTGAATCGGTGCACTGGCATCTCAATACCGGTGAGGAGACGATCCACGCCAAGCGTATTGGGGGCTATTGGCGCAATGTCAAATGGCTATCAGCTGCTGTCTGGATCATCTTCTTCATCGGCCCCTACTTTCAGTGGGGGGACAGGCAGGCAGTACTGTTCGATATCCCTAATCGCCAGTTTCATATCCTAGGCATTACCGTCCTGCCTCAAGACTTTTGGATGCTCTCCCTGACCCTGCTCTTTTTCGCCCTGCTGCTGGCGGTTGCCACAGCCCTCGCCGGCCGGGTCTATTGCGGTTTTTTCTGCTTTCAAACGGTTTGGACCGACGTTTTTACCTGGTTGGAAGATAAGCTTGAGGGTTCCCCGCAAAAGCGGCGTAAACTTGAAGAGGCACCGATAAGCTTCTCAAAAGCCGGAATTAAGTTGACCAAGCATTTCCTCTGGCTTGTGATCTCGGTATTGACCGGCATCAGTTTCGTCGCCTGGTTCTATGACGCCTTTGATCTCTGGCGCGATCTTTTTACCCTGCAGGCCAGTCCGGTCGCTTACGGCACTATCGCCCTGTTTACTGCGGGCACCTACGTGTTGGCCGGTTATATGCGAGAGCAGGCCTGTTTTTGGCTCTGCCCCTATGCCCGTATTCAGGGTGTCATGATCGACAAGACCACGGTGGTGCCTGCCTACGACTTTCATCGTGGTGAACCCAGGGGAAGAATCAAAAAGGGGCAGTCAGAAGAGGAGCGAACCACCGGGGATTGCATAGACTGTAAAATGTGTATCGCGGTCTGTCCCACCGGTGTCGATATCCGTCACGGTCAGCAGGAGGGCTGCATCATGTGTGCGCTCTGTATCGATGCCTGTGATGAAATCATGGAGAAGGTCGGTCGACCGAAAGGGTTGATTCGCTACGAGTCCTTCGAGTCGCTGGAGACCAATACCAAGCCGAAACCGCTCTACATGCGCCCAAGGGTATGGATATATACGGCCATTATGTCATTGGCTGTACTCGGTATCGTCTATGGACTCACCTCGTTGGCGCCGCTGGAACTCAAGGTGATCCACGATCGACAACCGCTGTTTGTACTGCAGAGCGACGGCAGCATCCAGAACAAGTACACCTTGAAGATTCTGAATAAAACGACCGCTGATATCCCGGTAACCATCAGTGCCGAGGGAATTGAAGGCCTGATCATGGTGGATGAGGATCTGGTGACTACCGCCAGACACGGCAAGGTCACGCCACGTACCGTATTTCTACGGGTGCCAAAGGAGCTGTTGACCGCAGAAACCCTACCGGTCAAGTTTAGCGTACAAGGCGAGTCAGACGGCCAGCAAATGCAGGGCAGTCGAAATAGTGTCTTTATCGGTCCCAAGCGTTAAAATAGCCGGGTCTGAACCAGAGGGCGGACAATTTTTTGTCCGCCTTTTTTATTTGTGCCCCTGAAAAAGTTATAATCCATTGTTATGACAGAGAAAAAATCAGCCTGGCAGAGTCCATGGGTCATCGGTTGGGTAATCATGGTGGTGGTTTTCTTCACCATGAACATGATCATGATCTATCTTGCCATCGATAATAATCCAGGCCTCGTGGTAGATGACTTCTACGAACGCGGCGAGGATTATGAAGAAAACATGCTTAAACGCCAGGCCAGATTTCCTGGCTGGGTCATGACCGTCGATCTACCCAAAAAGATCGATGTCGGTCAACCGGTTACCTGTCGATTCTCAGTCAAGGACAAAGCAGGGAATCCTGTCTCAAGGGATGGTGTGACCTTCTATGCCTACCGCCCGTCCGATGCCAAACAGGACTTTACCGTGCCTATGAAGCAGATAGCTCCGGGGGAGTACGAGGCAGAGGTGAGCTTCCCCCTCAAAGGCGCCTGGGATGCCTTGGTGAGTATCAAGAATGGGGAAGATGAATACAATACGCCGAAACGCATCGGTGTAGGAATTGATTGGGTACCTTGAGCCTCTCTCCGTCACTCCAAACTGAGCCTTCGCAGACAGAGAATCAGCAATTCTGCTTTCACTGCAGTCTGCCAGTTCCCCCCGATGAGGAGATCCTTGCCGAGATCGAGGGTGAGCCCCAGCACTTCTGTTGCATGGGCTGTAAGGCGGTTTGCGAGGCTATCTACGCTGCCGGACTGGACGGATTCTATCGACGCACCCCGGAAGACGCCTGCCTGGCGCCTCCTCCTGAGATACCCAAGGAGATAGCCCTCTACGATCTGGATGAGGTGCAGGAGGAGTTTATCGATGACCTCGGTGAGGAGAGGCAGATACATCTGCTGATCGAAGGTATCCATTGTGCTGCCTGTGTCTGGCTCATTGAACATAGCCTGAATGCCGAACCCGGGGTGAGTTCTGCACAGGTCAACCTGTCGGGTAAGCGCCTGCACCTGAGGTGGCACAACAGTGTTGTCAGCCTCTCCCAGATCATCAGACGCCTGGGCCAGATTGGCTATGCGGCGGTGCCTTACGATCCGGAGGTTGCCGAAGGCACCCTGAAAAAACAGAATCGCCAGCTACTCTACCGAATGGCATTTGCCGGCTTCGGTATGATGAATCTGCTCTGGGTATCGATTGCACTCTATGCAGGGGCCAACGAAGGCGAGTTCAGATCGATGTTTCATTGGATCGGCTTTGCCCTGGCGACACCTGTGTTGCTCTATTCAGGTTATCCTTTCTATCGGGGGGCTTGGTCCGGGCTACGCAATCTCCACCTGGGTATGGATCTGCCGATCGCCATCGGTGCGACGATCACCTATCTCTACTCGGTCTATGTCACAGTGACCGGGACAACGGTGGGTGAGGTCTATTTCGACACGGTGGTCAATTTCCTGTTTGTCATACTTGTCGGACGTTATCTGGAATCGATATCCAAACGCCAGGCAGTGGCAGCGACCCAACGCCTGTTCGATCTCCAGCCAAGGGTGGCGACCTGTATAGTCGATGGTAATGAAAAGGTTGTTCCGATTCGCGGTGTCAACATCGATGACAGGGTTCTGGTCAAACCGGGGGAGAGGATACCCGTGGACGGTGTGGTCTGTGAAGGCCAGAGCAGTGTAGACGAAGCCATGCTCACAGGGGAATCGCAGGCAGTCAACAAGGCTGTGGGCGACAAGGTCTCCGCGGGTACCATCAATGGTCATGGTGTATTGCAGATCAAGGTTACCGGATCGCTGAAAAATACGGCCCTTGGACGCATTATCAGGTTGGTTGAGGAGGCCCAGGGCTCAAAGGCGCCGATCCAATGTCTGGCGGATCAGATCGTTCCCTGGTTCGTGGCGGTAACCCTTGCCCTGGGAACCGCGACATTCCTCTTCTGGGTGAACACCTCATTTGAGGTGGCGCTGCTGGCGGCAACCTCGGTCCTCATTATTACCTGCCCCTGCGCCTTCGGTCTGGCCACTCCCATGTCCATTGCCGTGGCGTCGGGCCTGGGTGCCAAATACGGTATTCTGGTGAAGAATGGAGAGGTGCTGGAGTCCCTTTCAACAATCAATCATGTCATTTTCGACAAGACCGGAACCCTAACCGAGGGTGGTATGTCGGTGGTTGGTGTCTACCTGGATGGGGAGCAGTGGGAGATAGCTAAAGATGACCTTCCACCGGGCGAATCGATAATGGGCCTGATGCGGAAGGCCTCAGCCATAGAGCGATTTTCCGAGCACCCTACCGCACAGGCGGTAGTCGCTTGGTATGAGACCTACGGCCAGGCGAAATCCATGTTGCAGGGCAGTGACTTCAACTATCGCCCCGGCTTGGGTGTCATGGGCAAGGTGGCAGGTCAACAGCTGCTTGCCGGCAATGATGCATTGATGAAGAGTGAAGGTATCGTCATGCCAGATTGGCTGGAGCAGATCGCCGGGCAGTTGGCTCGGCAGGGGATTGGCACATTCTATCTTGCGGCCGATGGCCAGCTTGCAGGGTTGATCGCAGTCGAGGATAGAATACGTCCGGATGCCAAGTCGTTGATCAGCGCGCTGAAGGCCGAGGGCATGCACTTGACCCTGTTGAGTGGGGATCGTCATCAGGCGGCTGAAGCTATTGCACAACGCCTGGGGGGAATGGATGTCATCGCTGAGGTATTACCAGAAGAGAAAGACCAGGTGGTGAAACGCTTACAGCAGCAGGGCCAGCGTGTGGCCATGGTCGGGGATGGTGTCAATGATGCTCCAGCTCTGGTTCGGGCCGATGTGGGCATTGCCATGGGTTCGGGGACCGATGTCTCTATAGCTAGTGCGGATATCGTGCTGATGAGTAGTGAGCTGGAAAAGGTTAGACTCGCCATCGGCCTTTCCAAGAGAACGCTTCTCACCATCCGGCAGAATATAGGCATATCAATCGTCTACAATATCATTATGGTCCCTCTGGCCATGGCGGCGATTATTACGCCATTGATCGCCGCAGTTTCGATGCCCCTGAGTTCATTGGCGGTGATAGGTAATTCGGCACGAATCCGAACACTATTCAAAGGTGTTAAGGCGCAGCGCTAAGGCAAACCGAGTCGCAATTTGAACGTCTGCCGGATGGGTTGCTGAGATAACGAGCTCTCCTCGGCTAAGGTGAGACAATCTTTTTGGAGTAGTCAGATGGAAGTCATTTATGGCTTGATACCAGGTATGATTCTTTTAGGGCTCGCAGCGGTCGGCGTACTGTTTTGGGCTGCCAGAAGCGGTCAGTTCGATGATCTCGAAGGAGAAGGGCATCGCATACTGATGGATGACGATATCAAGCCAGATAAAAGGAAACCTAAGCTGCCAAAACAGATGATGCCGGATGCCGAAGATCAGGAGTGATTAACTGGGATCAGCTCTCTGCATCGACTTTGCTGCGGCTGATATGCTCTAGAAAGGCGGGGACCCTATCCAGGGGCATATACTGAATCAGCTCCTTGCCCTCTGGATTGACGCCGATACTCAGACCCTTGTCCGGATAGACCCAATGTGTGATACCGCTTTCAGCCTCACTGATCCGCTTAGAGGGTTCTCCGAAACGACTCAAAATTAACGCCTCGTCGAGATTCGCTGCAGGTATGTAGTTGATCAGCTCAATGGGCAGATCGGCCGCAGCGATCAGGTCATCGCTGGAGAGCTCCACTTTTCGAATCGCCTCAGAAGATCTGCTGATTCGAGAGCCGCGATTGAACAATCCTTGCATTTGTGCGGAATCGGCGTTGAGAACCAGTACAATATCGGCCCTCAATCCACTCAGGAAGACCCGTTCGAAATAGGCTTCCAGGGAGGGATCTCCTGTTTCGGGAACAAACATGTTGACCTCTCCCTGTTCCTGAAAGACCGTGCGGGCGTCTGTCAACCGACTACGAGTCAGGGTAAGGTCAAAGACCTCAACCTCATTATTGGTATTGACGGTGATCTCCCAGGGTAGTTTGGGATCGGAGTCAACCTTGCGAGCACCGGGCAGCAGAATGGCAAGTGCAACTGCTACCAATGAGAGCGAAACAACCCAAAAGATGATCTTTTTTTCCATTTATTCAAAACCGGCATTTAAACGGATGTGGTAGCAGGGAATCCCCGATCGGCAAAGATATGCCACTTTTTATGATCAGATGGGGATTCTACAATGGGAACGGTTATTTGCGTTATAAGATTTATCAAGTTCTTTTGATCGTGCGTTAGTCTGCATTATAAACTATTGTTTATTAAGGTAAATAAAAAAGGAATCCCGATCATATAAAGAATCGGTGCGGCAAACGGGGTGGCGTGTAAGCAGATTTAAGGGGAGGGGACTGGCGCCACAGGGATGCATTCCTTGAGATCAATATGGTAGCCTCCTGTTTCAGTTTGATGACTGTCAGGGGCTGAGTGAGATGAAATTCGAGATTTCCGATGATTTGGTGCACAAAGCCAAGATTCCCCACGATATCTTTCTAACCAATCTGATCGGCAATCATATCCTGTGGTTTGTTGCGGCCTTGGGGCTGGTCCGCTCCTACTGGCAGCCATTGGCGATGGTGCCGATCGTCTCATTCGTAGCGCTGTTCTATACCTTGTGGCGGGCCAAGCGATCCAAGGATGAGTGGTATGTCTGGGTCCACTGGCAGATTGCGGCAGAGCGCAGTCGCCTGTTTATCTACATGCTGGTAGCCATTCTTTTGGTCTGGCTGCTGGGCTGGATAGGTTTCACCTATTTCGAAATGAAAAAGGTTGCTGTGCTGGCGTTGATTGGCGGGGTCGGTATATTGCCTATCATGGTTACAGTGTTGATTCTGATCCTCATGGAGTCGGACGCCCTGCATCAGGCCAACCTGCGTAAGCTGAGCAACCGGGTTGTGGAGAAGTATCCCTATCCAGAGGGTGTTGTGGTGCTCGATGATGAAGCCGAAAATACGGAGGTTACAACACCAATACCCGGGGAAGCGGAGGGAGAAGGTTAAATCATAAATAGGGCAGCCGCTACACGCCGCCCCTCGGACATCAGGATGTTGTAGGTCCTGCAGGCTGCCGCGGTACTCATTATCTCGAGTCCGATGCGACGCTGGATCAGCGGTTCAGTTAGGCCTGGATGGGGAAAGCGTTGTTGGTTGCCGCTACCCAAGATGACGATTTCCACGGGGAGTTCCGCCAGAAAACTGAAATCCTCGGTACTGAGCTCAAGGAAACTGTTAGGTCGCCAAGGGCTAATGATCCGATCGGGGAGGACGATGGAGTTCTCCCTGTACACGACACCACTGACAGTGACTTCACCCTGATCGTAACGTTGGATGGGATGGCCTTCACCGCCATCGTCGAGTATGAATTTCATCTTCCGACCATACCCTATTCCAACCCATGAAAAAAGTCGGTCTCTTTGTGCTGGAGAATTCTGTTTGTTGCAGAAACAACGACCCGGAACACTCTCTATCAGCCTTGCCAAACATTTTTTTGGTCTCTAACAGTCACCGCTCTGGTGAAATCAGTCTTGGCGGATCTGATTATGTCAATTGATCTTTGACAGAGGGTCAGTTAACTTTAACTCCTTTAACCTGTGTGATTAGTCGAGGTTTTCGTGTCAACGCCAGAGATGGAAGAATTCCGCAGAATCAAGCGGTTGCCGCCCTATGTGTTCGCTATTGTCAATGAACTCAAGGCTGCGGCGCGAGCGCGTGGTGAGGACATCATCGACTTTGGCATGGGAAATCCGGACCAGCCGACCCCCCAGCACATCGTCGACAAGCTGTGTGAAGTGGCAAACCGCAAGGACACCCACCGCTACTCCATGTCGAAAGGTATTCCAAGACTGCGGCGTGCCATGAGCAATTGGTACAAGTCCCGTTACGACGTGACCCTGGATCCCGAAACACAGGTCATTGCCACGATTGGTTCAAAAGAGGGGTTGGCCCATCTTGCCCTGGCCTGCATGGGGCCGGGTGATTCGGTACTGGTGCCGAATCCGGCATATCCCATTCACCCCTATGGCTTTATCATTTCGGGTGCGGATGTGCGCCATGTCCCACTGATCCCGGGTATCGACTTCTTCGATGAATTGGTGAGAGCGATCAAAGAATCCTGGCCGCGGCCGAAGATGCTGGTGCTCAATTTTCCCGGCAACCCTACAACCCAATGCGTCGACCTCGATTTTTTCGAGAAAGTTGTAGAGATAGCAAAAGAGTACAATATCTGGGTGGTCCATGATCTTGCCTACGCGGATATAGTCTTTGATGGCTATACGGCGCCTTCAATTTTACAGGTGCCGGGGGCTGATGAGATCGCAGTTGAATTCTTCTCACTATCAAAGAGCTACAATATGCCTGGTTGGCGAGTTGGATTCATGTCGGGCAACAAGACTCTGGTAGCCGCACTGGCGCGAATAAAATCCTATCTGGATTACGGCACCTTCACACCGATACAGGTAGCTGCCATCGCAGCCCTCGAAGGGCCACAAGATGTGGTCAAAGAGATCTGCAGCATGTATCAAAATCGTCGCGATGTGCTCTGCGACGGGCTGAACAATATTGGTTGGCAGGTGGCAAAACCAAAGGCCACTATGTTTGTATGGGCGCCTATTCCGGATGCATACAAGTCTATGGGGTCGTTGGAGTTTTCAAAGAAACTGTTGAAAGAGGCGAAAGTGGCCGTTTCTCCCGGCATCGGATTCGGTGAGCATGGTGACGATCATGTGAGGTTTGGGTTGATCGAAAATGAGCATCGTACACGCCAGGCTGTACGCGGGATTCGGGATATGTTTCGTAATGATGGCTTGAAGGCATCATAGTTTCTTTGGCAAATAGACAGCAGGAGTAGAAGATTTGAAACCAGTAAAAGTTGGTTTGTTGGGACTGGGGACCGTGGGTGGTGGGACGCTGAATGTTCTGACTCGAAATGCTGATGAAATAGCACGTAGGGCTGGTAGGGGTATCCAGATTACACACGCAGCGGCCAAACAGTATGATCCCAGCAAGCTTATTGGGCTTGACCATGTCGAGGTCAGCGATGATGCCTTTGCTGTGGTCGAGAACCCAGAGTTGGATATCATTATCGAACTCATTGGTGGTTACTCTCCTGCGCGTGAATTGGTCTTAAAGGCGATTGAGAATGGCAAGCATGTTGTAACTGCCAATAAAGCGTTGATTGCCATGCATGGCAATGAAATTTTCGAAGCCGCTCAAAATAAAGGTGTCATGGTTGCCTTTGAAGCGGCTGTTGCCGGAGGGATACCGATCATCAAGGCAGTAAGAGAAGGATTGGCGGCAAACCATATAGAGTGGATTGCAGGGATCATCAATGGTACTGGCAACTTCATACTTACTGAAATGCGCGACAAAGGGCGTGCGTTTGAAGACGTGTTGAAAGAGGCTCAGACATTAGGCTATGCAGAAGTAGACCCTACCTTTGATGTGGAGGGTATTGATGCTGCACACAAGCTGACAATACTTGGCTCGATCGCCTTTGGTATTCCTCTACAATTCGAAAAGACTTACACCGAAGGTATCACTAAGATTGAACCACAAGATGTCGAGTATGCAGATCAGTTTGGCTACCGGATAAAGCACCTCGGTATAACACGCAAGACTGAGGCAGGAATAGAAATGCGTGTCCATCCGACAATGATTCCGCAGCGTCGCCTGATAGCCAATGTGGATGGTGTGATGAATGCTGTGTTGGTTAAGGGTGATGCAGTTGGCCCCACACTATACTATGGTGCAGGTGCTGGTTCAGAACCAACGGCTTCAGCCGTTGTGGCGGATGTGGTGGATGTTGTCCGCATGTTAACGACAGATCCCGAAAACCACGTACCACATCTCGCCTTTCAACCAGGGAAGCTTGTTGATTTAACAATTCTGCCGATAGAAGAGGTGGAAACAACCTTTTATCTACGCTTGCAGGTTGTGGATAAACCGGGAGTGGTAGCTGAGATCGCCAGAATACTGGCTGATTCACAGATCAGTATCGAGGCAATACAACAAAAGGAACCCGCTGAGGGCGATGATACCGTTCCTTTAGTGATGTTAACCCAGAAAGTCATCGAGAAGCAGCTCAATAAAGCGATTGCTGAGATTGAAAAACTTGAGTCAGTGTTCGGACAGATTATGCGTATCCGTGTCGAGCGACTGGATGGGTAAGAAGCTGTAAATGAGTACCTGTAAGTTACCAATCTAGCGCAACATGCAGTTAACATAAACAGTGCCATAGTATCCTTAATTTTTAAAAAGAGTTCTTCGAGGTTTTATACAATGCCATTCCGAAACCGATACACAGGTTTAATCGATAGATATCGTGATAGGCTTCCAGTTCATGATGATACTCGGGTAATAAGCCTTGGTGAAGGTAACACTCCGCTTATTCGCCTTAATAATATCCCAAGATTGCTGAATAAAGATGTTGATATTTATATCAAATATGAAGGTCTAAACCCAACTGGCTCTTTTAAAGACCGTGGTATGACAATGGCTGTAACAAAGGCCGTCGAAGAGGGTAGTAAAGCTATAATCTGTGCATCGACAGGGAACACGTCTGCAGCTGCTGCAGCCTATGCAGCAAGAGCGGGTATTACAGCTTTCGTTGTGATCCCTGATGGTAAGATAGCAATGGGAAAATTGGCTCAAGCTATGATGTATGGTGCGATTACCATACAAATAAAAGGTAACTTTGACGACGGTATGCAAATAGTGAAAGAAGTTGCAGACCATGCCCCGGTAACGATTGTCAATTCCATTAATCCGTTTCGTCTGCAGGGACAGAAGACTGCTGCCTTTGAGATTATAGAAGAGCTAGGGCACGCACCAGACTATCATTGCCTTCCAGTTGGAAATGCAGGAAATATTACGGCCCACTGGATTGGGTATAGCGAATACTCTACTGCAAGCGGAGAGCATGTGACAGAGGCATGTGCCTATTGTGGAGGTAAGTGCAAATTTGCTGGTGGTGCAGTAACCGGTAAGCGACCAAAAATGGTTGGCTATCAAGCTTCAGGCTCGGCCCCTTTCTTGCGTGGCGGACCTGTTAAAAATCCAGATACAATTGCTACAGCAATACGTATTGGTAATCCGCAATCATGGGATCAAGCGTGGAAGGTACAGAAAGAATCTGGAGGTTGGTTCGATGAATGTAACGATGAGCTAATTCTCGAAGCCCAAAAACTGCTAGCAAAATACGAAGGTATATTTTGTGAACCAGCATCTGCTACTTCATTAGCAGGGGCTATGAGGGATATTAAATCGGGTAAAATATCAGAAGGCTCAAGTCTTGTGTGCACGTTAACTGGTAATGGTCTAAAAGACCCGGATACAGCCATTCAACAGTCTGACGCGCCAGTTTATTCTATCAATGCAGAACTTGAAGAAGTTAAGCGCACAATTCTTGAAAGTATGCCTAATGGCTGAATAGCTTGTTGCTAGAAAGTTATATCTGAGTTTTGGCTATTAAACAAACAACTCTTGTTCTACCTGGGTTGTTGTGGCCTGAAGGAATCAGTGCGTTAGCAAAAGGTAGTCATAGATCACTCTTTTTAAATAGAGCATTAGCTAGATCGAATATTGAAAACGTACCTGGAGGAGATATATCAGAAACCCTATTTCATCTTTTTGGGGTAAATTCTAATAGGCAATCAGATCTCCCTGTAGGAGCTGTCTCATATGTCGGCCATGGAGAGTACCCAGGTGATGAGTGCGTGGCGTTAGTTACACCAGTGCATATATTGGCAGATCGGGATAGAGTTATACTTATCGGACCAAATCAAGTGAATCATAGCAATCAGTTTGCTGATCATTTGATTGAGTTATTTAATTCGCATTTTAAAGAGGATGGTTTATACCTTACCAGGCAAAGTGGAAAAGAGTGGTATTTAATACTTGAACAATGCCCGCAAATAGTAACCTCAAGCATTGAATCCGTAATAGGCCGTCATATAGAGGAATATCTACCACAAGGAAAAGAGGGATCCAGATGGCGTGGTATCTTAAATGAAATACAGATGCTACTCTTCAATGACAAGAAGATAAACCACTTATCAATACCGAATGAATACAATGTAAATGCCCTTTGGTTCAGTGGTTTTGGGGTTGTACCGAAAGTTATAACCGGGTACAGCACCGTATATACAAATCACTCCTTAGCTAAAGGTTTGGCAAATCTATCTGGTATTTCCCACAAACCAATTCCGCAGGATTTTAAGGAGGCTGTCACAGAAAGTGGTGAGATATTGATAGTTTTGACTACATTATTAGATTATGAATTAGATTCGGATATTGAGTCATGGAAGGAGAGCTGGATAGATATAAGCAGAGTAGTTGAATCCCTTTTGTTGAACCAAGCCGGCAGGTTAGCAAATAAACTCGTAATTTATCCATGCAATGGTACTAGTTTTAGTATAACGAAAAGTTCCTACTTAACACGATTTTGGAGGAAAAACATAAAGCTAGGAAACCCTCATTAGAACCTGGTATAAGGCAAGTAACTATAATGCTTATAATTAATCGTCTTCGCTGATAATGAGGTCAAGCCGTAGTGACAATCGGGGGATAGCTGTGGGTAAATCCTAGCTGTTATCAGCCTCAACAAATAGGTGATAATGCTGGACAATCTACTACATGTGGTTTCGAAATATTTATGATGTACAATCAAGATTACAGGCTATCATTCTCATATTGTGTTGTAGAATGAACCATCAAAAGGAGCGTTCAGAGTTTATTCCGAATTATATCAAATTAGGTCCGTATAGGTAAGAAATGCCTGTCTTATTTCGTTCACTTAGGCGTGTAAAGAGTAATACCTAACTAAAGATATTATATATTGGTAAGAGAATGAGCAAAAATCAAATTGCAAACTCTGTGAGTGCTCGGGATGATATTGTCAACGCAATGACTGTTGATGTTGAAGACTATTTTCAAGTATCAGCCTTCGCAAAAGAGGTCAGTAAAGATGACTGGAGTAATTTTGAATCAAGGGTAGAGAGAAATACAGAAAAATGCCTTGAGATATTTTCCGATAGAGAGATTACTGCAACATTTTTCGTTCTGGGCTGGATTGCAGAAAGATACCCTCAACTAGTTCGAACTATTTCTGAACAAGGACACGAAATTGCCTGTCACGGATATAGCCATGATCTAGTGTACAACCAGTCAATAGATCTATTTACGGAAGAAACAAAACGTTCCAAAAATATATTACAGGATATCGTGGGCCAAGAGGTTGTAGGGTATAGGGCAGCGAGTTATTCAATTACAAAAAAGTCTATTTGGGCACTAGATGTACTCGAAGAGTTGGGATTCAAATATGACTCTAGTGTGTTTCCAATAATTCACGATAGATATGGCATACCTAATGCGGAAATAAACATATACACCCATATGACAAATAATGGTAATAGTATTATTGAAATACCACTATCAACAATTGGTATTGCAAATAAAAGATTACCTATAGGTGGGGGTGGTTATTTTAGGTTGTTTCCGTATTGGCTAACTCGTGCAGGATTAAAGCACCTCAATGTAAAGAACAATCGACCAATTATTTTTTACCTACATCCATGGGAATTAGACCCTGGGCAACCAAGAATTAAGTCTAGTCTCCTTTCGGAATTTAGACATTACATAAATCTTGAAAAAGTTGAGGACAGACTAAACCGATTGATTGATGACTTCAGGTTTTCATCAATAAGTTCGATGCTTAGTGTCAGTAATATTCGTGATTAAGGGTGTGTCTGTCATTGTCTACCGGGTAGGTGAGATAATCTTTCTCATGCGGTTTATATCTTCAGATGATAATCCCTGATGTGTTGGTAATGTTAAAATACGAGAAGCGAAATCATTGGCGCAGGGGTACTCATTTCTGTTTAACTGTTGCATGTCCTCAGGTAAATAGTTTGGCATGACTGTGGGGTATAATTTTGAAGGCCCTAAGCCCTGTGCATTTAGCTCAGAATATAGTGCTTCCCTTGATGATGAATCAATAAGGAGCGGGTATCTAAGAAGAGCATGATTCAAATTGTGTGAGCATTCGGTTGGTAGGTCTAAAATACTATTATTATTCTCACGATGTTCGTCAATTATTTTAGATAGTGCAAGTTGAATGTCTACACTGTTATTACAATAGGTATGTAGATTCTCGGCTAATATTGAAAGTCTATAATCATCAAATCCCTCAATGTATTCTATTGGTTTAAATTCAGTTGTTCCTATACCTAAGAAGGGTAAGTACTGCAGATAAACATATAGTCTTGGGTTTATAATTTTGTTATAGATCGCTACTTTAAAACGATAAATCGTTCTATTGAGAAAAGATGTCTTGGTAGTCGGTATAGATGGGTCTAGGCTTGTATCAATAGATTCTGCTTTATACAGTAAAGCGCCACCACCAAGTAAATTTACAGGTTTACCTCTACCAAAACTTATTACAACAATATCTCCTTTCCACAATTTATCATCATTACAAATAGGCATTGCTTGTGCGCTATCTTCAATAGTCATTACTCCTCGATCTTTGGCAATATTTCTTATAATTTCAGTTCGTTCCTGAATCCCAAGAAAATTCACACAGATTATCGCGACAGTTGATTTTGATATTTTATTCTCAACTTGAGTAATGTTCATCCATGGTTTGTTTTCTTCAAAATCAATAAATACTGGTTTTGCTCCAGAAAAAATGACTGCACTTAGAATATCTGGGCAGCCATATGCCGGAAGGATGACCTCAGGTTTGGGGGTATTATTAAGTGTTATTGCGGTTTTAATTGCTGCTGCGAGTGAAACGGTGCCTGAGCGGTAATATCTAACTTTGTAAGGATTGAATAGAGAATTGATGTCGCTTTTGCTTTTAGAAAGCGATATCAGATTACCAACTGGCGGCTGCTGATATAACATCATCTTTTTGAGGGGGACCAAACTTGAATGCGCTTTCCAAAAATAAAGAGCACTAGAGCATGAGCTAATGCAATATTAGTTCGTACAAAATAATAAACTATCCTAACAATTTGAGATTCTCGTGACTTTGGTAGAAGTGCTCCGATAATTGATGTTAAGTAAAATAGTACCTGTATTAACATTGTTAGCTTAAAAAACAATCCGCTATTTAATAGAGTTAAGTTTGTAACAAAGCATAGTAGGAGAAACCATGGCACAGCCCAACGCATTAACTTGTGGCTCCATATTTGGAAAGAAAATAAACCAAAATTCAAAGGATTTAGGACTGTTGTATGCCTTGAGATAGCGGTAATGCCACGAATTACAGTACGTATTTTCCTATTATATTCTGCTTTTTCATCCTTGACATCTTTATAGGTGCCAATGATTTTTTTACTACTCACAGCAACCAGGCTATTTTTTGCGCAGTTTAATGCAGTGTTAAAATCACTGGGAGAAAGAATATCCCATTCAGTACAGATGCTTTTTCTTGCAGCAAAAAATGATCCGCTCAATCCAATAAGTCCGGCATGTTCCGATTCTAGCTCTCTTAACCACATCTCATATTTCACATATGCACCTTCGCCAACAATTTGATTATCAGGCGTTACGAAATTATCGACACTTGATACAGCACCGATAGATGGATCCGCAAATATACCAACTAGGTCAAGCAATGAATTTGTTTGAATAATTGTCGCAACGTCAGAGAACACAAGGATAGTTCCCGTGCTTGCCTTTATAGCGCATAATTGTGCATATTCTTTCCCCTTCCTCTCATCTGCCCGTACAAGTAAGACACCTTTTTCGGAATAAGCTGAAACGATTTCATCAGTTCTATCTGTAGAACAGTCAGAGGCAACAATGATCTCTAATTTATCACTTGGATAATCAAGTTCGAGTGAATTTAATAATTTACTTTCTATTCTGCCTTCCTCATTATGTGCTGTTATAATGAGGCTGACGGAAGGAAGGCTCGCACTAGAAGATTCAGAGTCTGTATGGGCTCTTTTTGGTATTAGCATTAAAATAGCTGGATATATAAAATAACTATATACAGCAAAAAATACAGAAATTATAAATATGACTTCCATCTGATAAGCCCCTTTATTTTGAACGTGTTTTTTGGGTTTTTTAACAAAAGTAGCTGTCGTGTCAAGGTTTGAGTCAGCATGTATTTAGAGAATATAAAATAGATGCATAATATTCCGTGCAATACAACACGACATTTCATTGTAATTAAATATCGATCTAATTTCCATTGTTATTAATTAGTTAAAGTTGCAAATAAATCACCACTAGCATATGTCAGATATCTTTAATAAAGAAGGGTGGGTTGATACGATAAACTATAGACTTCAAAGCATTTGTTCTTTTATTAGCTTGTTAATTATAATTTAGCACTAGTCTCTTGCTTTCTGTAACAGCTATACTACGGAGTAGTTAACGTGATTGAACTTTAACATACTCAAAGCGCAATCAATTAAAACCTATATTGTTAATTGTTAGCAAATATAGAAGGTATTCTCATAATCTAATTGCAGCATCAAAATTGATAAATGTTATTCAGTGATTTATATATACTCTAGGCGGATCTGCCTAGAGTACTAATTAGTTCTGCACATTAGATGTAAGAAAGATGAACAAATAGAGCTCTGCAGTGAAAAGTGCTATGAAAGAAAAAGTTAACATTCTATTTATTGATAATAGTTTTACATTTGGAGGTGCAATAAATAGCCTCAGTCATCTATTGAAAGCGATCAATCGAGAAAGATTTATTCCTTTTGTAGTATCTGGCCAAGAAATCGGTACTTTAGACGAACATTTTCCAGATATTAAATGTTACCATTATTTGCCAAAGCTCCCTTGGATAAATAATAAAATATATTTAAGACTAATAAAATTTCCGGTTTTCAAAATTAAGGTTTTCAAAAAATTATTAAATCTCTTGCGATTCGTTTACTGGTTGATGTTTGTGCATATACCTGAAGCTATACATTACATGCGTATAGGCAACAAGCACGCCATAGATATTGTTCATCTCAATAATATACTTGGGAGTCAGCTTTCAGGGATACTCGCAGCAAAGTTACTAGGCGTGCCATGTGTTGCACACCTTAGAGATTTTGAAGAAATACACCCCATAACCCGTATATATGCCAAGTTTATAGATCATCATATCGCAATTTCAAGTGCCATAAGAGATAACATAAAACAGCTAGGTGTAGACGAAAAAAATATCACACTCATTCATGATGCAATCGATCTTGGAACATTTAATACTGATGTTGAATATGATTATTTATTTCATGAGTTTAATATAAATAAACAACAACCTAGATTTGGCATTTTTGGTCGCGTGATTGACTGGAAAGGGATTCGAGAGTTTATTGAAGCAACAAATATGGTTGTTAACAAGAATAGGGAGGTCAAGGCATTTATTATTGGAGGGGCGTCTGATGGTGGTGATGAGTACATGCAACAGATGCTTGAATTGGCAAAGGATCTCGATCTTCAAGAGAACCTCATATTCACTGGTTTCCGGCAAGATATACCAGCTTTAATGAAATTTATGGATATCGTAGTACATGCATCTATTACACCGGAACCATTTGGAATGGTCTTAATCGAGGGGATGGCTATGGGGAGGCCAGTTGTAGCCACAAGAGCAGGTGGACCACTTGATATAGTTGTTGATGGTAAGACTGGAATCTTAGTACCAATGAGAGACTCTAGGGAATTAGCAAATGCTATATTAACTTTACTAGAAGATCCAAAATCCATGTTAGAGATGGGAAATAATGGTGTACATAGAGTTCAAACCGATTTTGGTTCGAGTCTTTATGCAGAAAAGGTTGAAAAGTTATATCAGGCCCTAAAGGAAGGATAATAATATTTAGTGTACATTAGTGGTAAAGGGGAAATTCAATGGTCACTAATCGCTACCCAAATAAAAAAACTATGACTCTTTCCAGATATGTCTAATAGAATTGTTTATGTGTATTTTAAATATGCCTTAATACTTGGTGCTGATATTAATGGTCAGGAATTAATCTAACAAGTTCTCCCAATGCTTGATCGATAATTTTGTACGACTTTTTAAATTCGTCTATACCTAAACCATAGGGATCAGCGATATTGCAGTTGATACTAGATGGTAATCTTGAGATGCTTCTCAACAGAAAAATATTGTCTTTAATATCGGGGTAATGATTTACTAGTCTCACATAATGCCAATATTCCATTGCGAATATTAAATCACTACCCTGAAAATTGATTTTTCGATGATTCAATGAAACATGGTTTTTAACATCGCATGAATATAAATCACAAACTGATACTGAGTCTGATGGAGGATAAGTTCCTTGATCGGCATCTAGTCCACATGAGACAATTTCAAAGTTATTTAACAATTGTTTGAATCTGTATTCTGCAAATACACTACGGCACACGTTACCCTTACAAACAAAAATAATTCTTTTAATGTCAGCAATATTATTTATTTTAGATTTAGGAAACATGCCTCCGCGGGCTATATAATATTTAACCGAGTCAGATACAGCTATAAAAAAAAGCTTAACGTTTCGTTTATATTTATTTGGTATCAATGCTTTTATGGTTTTTATCATACTTATAACCTAAATAATATATCACATACGACTATTTTAAATGATAACCTTGATCCTTGAGACAGAAAATAAATTCTAACGAGCGTTACATGACACTTGATGCTGATAGTGAATAAATACCCCGCATTACTCATAAACATGTAATAATGGGTTAGGCGCTTGATTACATCTTATAATTAAATGTTGTATATTGGAAAGCGCAATTTTCGGTGTAAATAGCCGGTGGTTGTAAATAAAAATATCTTACAAGTGGAATATAGTATCAGTCACTCTTCTCAACATCGGTATTTTCCAGATCTTCGCGTTTTCCGATGACCCGTGCAGGATTGCCAGCAATGATTGAGTATGGCGGGTATTGTTTAATACCAACCACGGCTCCTGCTCCAACAACGACGCCATCTGGTAAATTAACACCAGGGGCGATAAATGCATTTGAGGAGATCCAAATGTCATTGCCAAGCGTGACGGGAGCAAGCGATAGCTCCTGATCCTGTATCCTGCGTGACTTATCTTTGTAATTGTGATTAACACTCCAAATTTTAACGCCAGGAGCAAGCATCACATTATTACCGATTGTGACTCCCCCCAATGCTTGGATAAAGTTATCGTAGCCGATTTCCACATTGTCACCGACGATAAGATTCTCAATTGACCGGAATCGTACTCCTGGACTTACATTTAAGTTGCTACCTGAAGATTTAAAACGTTTTGATAGATATCTTCCTCTAAGATTGTTACCAAACAAGCCTGGAATTTGTGAAATGAACCAGTAACCATAGTATACGCGTACATTTTTATCTGCGAGATCCCAAAAGAACCGTTTTATTAAATAGATAATACTAATCTTTTCAGACATGAGAGCCTCTCTCTATCAGGCGAGTGTATCTAGGTCATATATATTATCATCGGTATTCTATCAGCCCAGCAAATGCTATCAACTGGAGTATTGTGCAAAACAAGGATCTTCGACCCAATCTGTATAATGCAATTAATTATGACCACAATAAAAAACTAAGGAAAAAAATGCATAGAAGACTGTATATATTAAGTACATCAGGTAGGCTAGTATGTGATTTGCTATAGGAACAACACTCAAGATAAAGCTTAGTTTATTTATAGCAACACCTATGAAGTAATTGTTGAATTTTAGAACATGATTGAAATGATAGTTGAGGTAAAAAATCACTTGACCGGGAAAGTAAACTCTATTTGAATACTGTTAATAGTGTCATGCGGATGGGTAAACACTATATCTGAACAGCTACATTTTTGTAGTAAAATTGCATCTCATGATAGGGTGGCCAGCTCTTAGTTACAGCTAATACTAACTAATTTGGTGGCGAAATTAGTGACGTGACAATTATTATTTTTACTCTCTCAAAGTGCCAATGAAATCAATCATAAATTACGAAAAGAATAAGTATTAAATAGTAAAAACAGTGGGGTTAACGATTTGGCAGTGAAAAATACTAATAAAAGACACAATATTTACAATTGCACATTCAATAATATAATAATTTTTCGTTAATACTGTAAAATGCCAAAAATAAAATATGAATTTATGATAAATGTTGGTGAATAGTGGAAAAATTATACAAATTACAAATAAGCGAAATCATCAGAACTTTCAAAACCGAAGGGTTAGGTTTTTTGATGATATGCTTATATCTTTTTTTCGAATATGTCAGACCGCAATCTATATACCCGGCAATAGATATATTACCATGGAGCCAATTGACAATTATTTTTAGTATTTTGGCTATTGGTTTTAATTTAAATAATATAAAAATACCAGGTAATCCAGTAAACAAGCTCCTCAATATATATGCATTAATCGTTATATTGTCGAGTATATTTAGCTTAAATCAAGAAGCTTCATTAAATAGTTTAGGCTCTTTTTTTTCCTGGTTTTTGATTTACTATTTAATAATTATACTTGTAAATAATAAAAAAAGGTTTTTTCTTTTTTTGTTTATATTTTTATTATTTTCTTTCAAAATGTCACAGCATGGTGCTTTATCATGGGCGCTCAGAGGTTTTCAGTTCCGCAGTTGGGGTGTTACAGGTGCGCCAGGATGGTTCCACAACTCCGGTGAAGTGGGCATACAAATGTGTATTTTTGTGCCGCTGGCTGTAGCGTTTATCTTTTCAATTCATAAACATTTATCAAAACTATGGTTCTATATTTTAACGTTAATGCCGATAACAGGTATTGGAACCATCATCGCGTCTTCATCTCGCGGTGCGTTATTAGGTTTGGCATTAGCTTGCCTTCGTCCATTATTAACCAGCAAAAAGTTATTTATCTACACAATTATCTTTTACATTATCTCATCAATAGTAGTCATAGAGCTTATTCCAGAAGAATCAAAAGAAAGATTTCAGGCATCAGGTGAAGACAGAACTTCGTTACATCGGCTTGAAAGATGGGAAGATGGTATTGAAGCGATGAACAGGTATCCTTTCCTTGGTGTGGGTTTTAATGCCTGGCCAGAATATTATGATAGTTTCATATATGATTTAGAGGATCAAGGGACCTTACTGGTACATAATATTTTTGTACAGTGTGGCAGTGAGCTCGGTTATTCTGGCTTGATTGTCTTTATTTTTATGATAATAGGCTGCTTCCATTTGACATCAAAAATAAGAAAATACAATGGTGATGATCGGTTCAACCGATTTATGTCATACGGCTTTGATGCCGCACTTCTAGGATTTCTCGCAAGTGGTTTTTTTGTCACAGTCTTGTATTACCCATATTTTTGGATTCATGCTGCACTGACAGTAAGTTTTTACAATACTGCTAGACAAACAGTAAAGTCTGAAACTCAAAAAGAGAAGGAAATTGTTAATAAACGAGCTAGATATTTTCAATAAAAATAGTTATAAATGCCACTAGCAATCTTTTATGATTAAGATAGCATCAACGTTCTAATCACACAGATATTCTAATTTAACCCAATATTATTCAAACCATGCCTGCCTAGTTAACATATTGGAAAATACCAGATACAGATGCCCTTAGTCATAGTGATAATTGTTGTTATGATAAAAATGCATAAGTTAAAGCATTAAAATCATGTGCCATATATGAGAAATTCATGATTAGTTTATAAAAATAATAACGACATTGGAAATAAATAAAATGTTTGATGTAAAAATAGCTGATACCAGTGACCGACAAAAATGGGATGATTATGTTTCAAATAACGTTTACGCTTGGCCATATCATTTATTCGCATGGAAAGATGCTATAGAAGCATCTTATAAGCATAAGACTTATTATCTGCTAGCAGAAAACAATGGAGTGGTAGTGGGCTTATTGCCGTTGGTTCACATTAAACTGCCATTATTAATAAACTCTTTAACAGCACTACCCTATTGTGACATAGGTAATCTTCTCTGTGACAACAAAGTAGTTCAAGACACTATCATTTCAAGATTGTTTGATTTAAGTAAAGAACTAGACATCAAAAATATATACCTCAGGGGTCCTGTAGAGCACGATTTTACTAACGATAAAATAAAATTGTTATCGACAAATAAAGTAAGAATGATATTAGAGCTTCCTCAAAATTCTGAAATTTTACTAGCTGGATTCAAATCAAAACTCAGGAGCCAAATACGTAAAGCGGAAAAAAATGGTTGTGTTTTCAGGTGGGGAACAGATATAGATCTGATAAAATTTTACAATGTGTTTAGTAATAATATGTTGAGGTTAGGATCACCAACACACTCATATGATTGGTTTAGATTTCTGATTAAAAATTATGAAAATCGTGTAAAAATTGGCCTTGTTGAGTTTGAAGGAAACGTTATAGCAGGTTGTATTTTGTTAAAATTAGGGGATAAAATTTCCATACCATGGGCCTCAACCTTGCAAAAATACAATAAACTCTCTCCAAATATGTTGATGTATTGGAATGCTTTAAAGTATTCAAGTGATGCCGGGTTAAGGTACTTTGATTTTGGAAGATCATCTTTAAATGAAGGTACTTATAAATTTAAAGCTCAATGGGGCGCAAAGCCCTATCCAATCGATTGGTATAAAATAGATATGCAAGAAAATAATAATAACAAACAGAGCGGTATATCCAGTAAAGGTTATATACAGGAAGCATGGACAAAACTTCCATTAAGATTAGCCAATCAACTTGGACCATTGATCAGAAAATATATAGATCTATAAAAGGTATTGTAATTGGTATTTGTAGTTGTCAGGTCATTCCCATCTGGTTATCGAGCAAATAGATCAAGCACGATGGCCAGGTATGCCCAACGCCGCCCGGTGCAAGTATAGATGATATCGCCTGCACATGGCGTGTCGTTCGTTGACAGCTGCGGTGAACGCCGAACACGCAACACAGCTGATTCACTGGATAGCTCTCTTGATATAAACGCTGAATAAGCGCTGATTGAGTTTTGCTGGTCGACGATCAGTTGTGCTGACGCAAGCTTAAATACCAGACTAAATATCCTACGCGCCTTTGCCATTTGTTAACCTGTTTATCGTCTAAGGTGATAATATCAACCATAATCAGGTGGCAAAAATAACTATGTCACTACAATAAAAAACCTACTATAAATTAATAGTGGTTTTAAATTGTTTAGGATCCTGTCTTGTAAATATTTTGCTATAATTATTATTTCAATATTTATTTTTTTAATATCGCTTCAAGTACAGGTTTGCACCTTTTTGAAAATTGCGGTGTCAGTAGTAGAAAAGCACAATAAGAAAGGAAAATACAGGTATTCAAAAATAGTGAAGTATAAATGTGGCTAGGGGTAAAAGATGAAGCAATCGCTGCAACTAGTGCAACTAAAGATAGTATAAATACACTTGACCACTCAATACCCATGTCGTACATTCGCTTTGCTCTAAAATAAACCCAAATACAACGAATAGAAAAGGCTATAAGCGCTGCCCACGCAGCACCCATGCCTCCATACAATGGTATTAATACAAGATATCCTGCAGTGATAGCTACTGCCGAAATCAATGTAGCATAAGTAATCTCAATCGTTTTCTTGTTGAGTAATATCCCAAAATTTAAATATGACGCCCATGCATTTGTAACATATGCTGCTAGTATGATTGGAACAATTTTACTAGCAGGCCAAAACTCTTTATCAGACATGATTACTAAAAGGTCTTTTACGTAGACACATAGCCCGACAATGACCAAAAATATTACTATGTTATATTTTATAAACATCTCCTTATAATGATATTTCGCATCTGCCTGTTTTAAAACGTTATACTTTTCTGAGTCCCATATATTCTGAAAGGGTTGAACAACGAGAAAAATAAAAATAAAGCCAAACTTGTATCCTAGTGAATATATCCCAACATCGTGTAAGCTATAAAATTCCCGTAGAAAGTATCGGTCGCCAAATGTAATATAGAATGTAATTATTCCAGTTAATACTTCAGGAACCGAAAATAGAGTTAGTTCTTTTGCTTTGTCTTTAGAAAGGTGGATACCAGTTATGTAAAATGTATATCCACCGAGTAATATTGCCATAACGACTGTTGTTATTAATGCACTGAGAACCACTCCCATGACATGCATATCTAAGAACACAATGAAATAAATATTTAATGATAGTTGTAATAATAATTTTAGAAAACTAAAAGCAACGAATAGCCAAGGTCTTTGTTGAGCTCGTACATAGGTCATCGGTATCTCAATGAAACCTTGGCCAAGAATAGTTAAAGAAAAAAGGGCAACAAAGTGCTTATAATCGATGTCACCAAATAGTATGTTTGTAAAAAAATCTAAGCCGATAAATATTATGCAATAGCCTAATACATTTAAAAGGCCTACTAATATTATTGCGGTAGAAATTAATTCATTTTTATCACGCTTAGATTCATAATGTGAGTAAAATCTAAATATGGCTTGACTAACTCGTAAGCCTAAAACAATTCCTATAAAATCTAGCAGTAAAGATAACAATTCAATAACACCATAGTCTGTTGGTGTTAAGTATCTTGTGTATATTGGCAGCATAATAAGACTTACACTACGCTGCATAATACTACCTGCAAGGTAAATACTACTGTGTGACAGTGTTTTGCTGATTTTTGTCATTATTGCAAGACCAATAAATAAGTATAAATAGCAATTATATAATTGCGTGAAATAGTGGAAAATTTCACTTTTAGACTAGTTGTTATTCTAGCGTAAAGTGAACTGATAGAACTAAGAATCTTTTGTGCCATCCCGGGATAGTAGGGCCAGATGAAAAGCCTTCAAAAAATTAAAAAAAAGTAAACAATTCAACACATGAATATCATATTAAAGCAAGCTTGCAGATAACTGTATCGATAATAAAAAAACAGATTCAAACCATCATCAGATAGATGGGTACCTTAAAGATGTAGTTAATTAAAGTCAATCAGATTGGTTATATTAAATTACACTTTATTATAACTATAAAGCAATGGACGTGAAAATAATCATAACAATAAGAGAAGTGATTAGAAAACCGTGTCCAGGTGGTATTTTTTGAAAGATTTCAACACTATTTCAGTTTTGTCCGTCTCGGATGAGGTGGGATCCTCTGATCAGGAAGTTATATATTTATAAATCGGTAGATTGAACTGATTAGGTAGGTGGTTGATTTGATCTTGGATGAGTCTTCCAATATTAGTTAATAGCTGAACCGTATTGGGGACCTCCAGTGTGACGGCTTACGAGTTACAGAATTCTGTGTAAACATTCATATAGTTATTTGCCATTGCCTTACTACTATATTCATTTACCACCTTAGCTTTAGAGCGCTCTGTAATGTCTTTGGCAAGGTTGGGATTCTCAATGAGCTTAAGGATAGAATCTGCAATAGCGTTAGCATCATTTGGTTTGATGAGCAGTGAATCTTTACCATTTTCAAGTACATCAGGTATACCGCCCACTTCTGTGGCAATAATAGGCACTTCTAAACTCATGGCCTCAAGGAGAGTAATGGGTAGCCCTTCAGTAATTGATGAAATGACATAGTAATCCACTAAAGGTAGTATTCGAAAAGCATCATCTATATAACCAGTTAATATCAAATATTCCGACAGGCCGTGCCTAGCAGCCTCTTTTTCAAGAGTTTTCCTGTCTTCACCCTCTCCTACTATTAGTAACGTAAACTTGTGATTATGCTCTTTATGTAAAATACGAAGTGCCTCGATGAGGGTTAAGAATCCTTTTTCATGTGACAAGCGTCCTATTGATGCAATAATTCTTGAATGTTTTATAGATGATTTTAATTTATTTTTTACCACTTGATCGGAAAAGCAAATATCTATGAGCTGATCATGTGGAATAGTTGATAATTTGCTTGTGTTTATTGTCACGCCATTGTTAATAACAGCTATTTTTTTAGCTGGTATTCTCTTTATTTGTTTTTTAACCAGCATAGTCCGATTTACCAATATGACCTTATCGACAAACCTCAGAGCAAATGCATCTAACTCATCATACAAACGGATTTTTGTGAAACCGCCAGTATTGGTCCATCCATGTAGGGTTGACAGCATAGGGATTTTGCGAAATAAAGATGGTAATAAACCAATTAATATATTAGTTTTGTATCCATGCGAATGAAGTATATCGACATTATTATTTTTCGCATATTGTACTATTTTAAATGCGGCAACCAGGTTAAAACCTTTTTTCATATCAAATGTTATAACATCAATCCCTTCTTTTTGGGCTTCCAGTTCTAACGGCTTACTTGAACTACCAGGCTCTCTGATACTACCGATTAAAGGATGATGTCCGGCGAGCTTTTGCTCTTCAGTAAGACTAATGAGCATTTTTTCCGCGCCATATATTCCTCCGCTATCGATCAGGTGAAGTATCTTCATGGTTTTTTCTCAAAGACATGCTTTTTAATAGTTAATCAGTCAGTGGGCCTAGAAAATAAGTCGCTAATTCAAACCAAGAGTAATCTACTATAAGATCATAACGATGTTCTATATAAAGATGAAGTCTACGTATAATGCGTGACTGTAAAAAACTCAGAGCTCAATTCATGATGCATTATCACTGTATACCTGGCCAGAAGTATATAAATATCGTGTAGTAATTAACGGATAATTCAAAACAGTGCTTGCTGAGAAACAACAAGTCGAAAGGACACAGCGATTGGGAAGAGGGAAAAGGCCCAGAGCACTTATGATGTAATTAATGTAATTCGCAAAGGGTGTTGATTTGTGAACTCATGGCTATTTATTGAAAGCCTGGATCCATGGCTATATTATTTCTTTCAATACCAGGTTTGAGATATCGCTTTCTAAGCCAAATTTATCATATATCGATATTCCGAAATAGTACTCACCAGTTTTTAGACCAGTTAATGTATAATCAGTAGTCCCTATGTCTTCCAAATCAAGAACTAACTGCAAATCGTTTTCAGTTTCGCCATAGTAGAACCGGACACCTTGTAGACTAGTAACCTGTAAATATTCTCCATCTTCTCGTGTATCAGGGAGTATCCAGCTAAGAGAGACAGATTTGTTATTTACGCCATCATTAGTCACATCGTTACTAATGTCACCACTGCTAGTGCCATCACTACTGGCGCCACCACCACCGCCACCGCCACAACCATAGATAATAGCGGTTAGAAGTATCACCAATGAACGAGTTGCGTAAGCTACCATGTGTTTACTCTAAATCATTGATTATTCTTGTTATTATAAAGTGGGCTATTGGGTTAATCAATTGCCAACATTAATTATTGGGGACTATTAACGGATTATATGAGATAGGTATAATTTTGTATACTCTTGTACCATTCTGTCAATAGAAAAGTAATCGCCTAAAAGATTTGAGGCCTCAGCACTCTGTTGCTTCAGAAGAGAAAGCTTATCTATTTCTACATTTTGTAATATATGATCTGCTAATTCTATTGGTGAATTAGGACTGACCAGACCCTTCATGTTTAATAAATGAAAAATTTCTTTTGGACCACCACTATTTGTAGCAATGATAGGTAGTTTATTAGATATTGCTTCTACTAAAGAAAGTGAGAAACCTTCTGAATGTGAGGGTAATAAGAATATATCGAAATTACTATAGTACTTTTCCGGATTGTCTATAAAGCCAAGAAAATAAACTGTTTCATTTAATTCCATATCGTTTTTTTTATTCTCCATTTCTTCCATAATATCACTACTCGCACCCCCAATTATAATATACTTAATATCTGTACGATATTTTCTTGTTATCTCGGCAGCTTTTAGTAATGTATCATATCCTTTAGCTGGTCTGATATTACCAACTGACCCGATAATAATAGAATCAGCTGGTATGCCTAGACGCTCTTTTAAATTAAAACCCGTTTTAACAATCTTATTGCTCTTAGTGATTCCGTTATATATTACAAGTGATTTAGAACTATTAAATCCTTCTTTTGAAATATAGTGATTTTTTAATTGTTCAGATACATAAGTGATAGCATTTGCGAGCCTGTTTATAATTAGTATTTTTATTTTATAAATCATGCTTCGATTACTTAAGTCTACAAAGCCGTGAAATGTAGTGATAACAGGTATCCTGGTAAGAGCACTTAATAGACACGAATAAACATTTGAACCAAATAAATGAGAATGAATTATGTCTACTTTATTTTCTCTCGCAACTTTCAACATCTGATACAAATACTGTATGTTAAATGAACCCTTGCTATCTATTATTATCGGCTTGTGATTCTTCTCTTCAAGCTTGTTATATAGCCAGTCTTTGTAGGGTATTACTGGTATCGACTGGAATTTACTTTTATCTAAACCCGAGACTATATTCAAGAAAACACTCTCTGCGCCACCTGGTCCTCCAGTGTCTATAACATGCATTATTTTTATCTGGCTCATTTTAGTAATGCCCGTATATATTGCTTGATCTCATAAATAAAAGGTTTTATGTCCGTTTTACTTATTACGTCAAATGAGGTGTCTTTTTCAAAAATGTTAAGAAATTCGAGTATAGAATGTAGCTTTGATGGTGATTCATCTGGTAAATTCAGTTTGACTTTAGAACTAAACAATCGTATCACCAAGTGATCCAGTGTTCCTAAGAACCATTTCAATTTTATGCCTTTTTTGTAAGTATCATGGGTAGCGTCTATTGGGTCACCCATAACATGCCGTAAGAGTAAAACAGGAAAATCAACGCCAGCAGCTATTGCGAGTTGAAGTGAACCCCAAAAGCGGCCGTTTATCTCAATCAACTTTGGCTTTCCGTCACGTACATCTCTTTTAAACTCTCCCATCGCAATTCCCTGCCAATTCACGTTAGAGAGTAGTGTGCTGACAGCAGCAACCATATCTGTGTCAGGTGTTACACTTTCTGAGACTACACTCACACCTCCTGATGGCGGTTTCTCGCGTAGTCTTTTGTGTGAGAATAATGCTTTATGTGACTCACCATCAAAGATGGTAAATAATCCGGTGCCATCTCCGTAAATCCTCTCTTGTATCAAGGACGGGTACTCTAGAAAATCTATATTGGAATATAAATCATCGAGTTCATCCATATTCGATGCATACATCACTCTAGTGCTAATATAGCCATCATTCACTTGTATCTTTGACTGGCAGGGCTTAATAACAACTGGGAAACTATCTATCTGAAATTTCGTACTTTCATACGTGGCTTTATCTTGGATGAAGTAGGTCTTAGGTATATCAACCCCTAATTTATCTGCCATTTTAAATAAGTTATATTTATCAAAAATACTATTAATTGCTTTTAGCTCTGCGGATGCGACTATCACATGCTCGTTAAGCAAATCTCTATTGTGTAATAATGCAAGTATGGTAGGCTCAGTCATAGGAAAAATGACATCTACATCTTCATTATTCACTATTGAGACGATATCAGTCGCAAAGCGCTTCTCATTATGCTCAACAGCATATACTTGAAATCCTTTTTCACAATATCGTGAATTTGCCGATAAAGACTGAGACTGGCTAGCTGTGACTAAAACGCGGCAACCATACTTTCCAAGAGACCGCGTTACTGCAAGTGACGAGCGATTATCCCCATCCGTAACTAAAACTGTTATTTTTTTCATCACATTGACTTACCTTACAGATAATCTCCATTGAAATAGTGGCAAATTACAACTGACATCTTCATGTATTGCTATACGAGGTAACGTCAATAGATTTGTATTGCTGGTCACATATCCTCTTTGTGTAGTAACGGCCGCTTGCAAAGTAGTATCTTGAACAATACTCAGGACGTTATCATTATAATTGCCGTTGGGATATGAGAGGGTTTTGCAAGGCATGCCAAGTCTATCAGCTAACACACTCATGGAATCCTGGATTTCAAACTTAATGTCTTGGTTGTCTAACTTGTCTAGAAGTTCGTGGTTCACCGTATGAGACCCAAACTCCACTAAACCTGAAGCTACCATTTCATTGATTTCGTTCCAGCCCATCAATAAAGTATGGTTGGGTTGTTGGCTTGATGCAGCTAGATTCTTAATCGATTTAATAAGCTCAATGCGTTGATTGTGAGAGAAGCTCTTTAGATGAGATATGATCGTATCTTTGAGTAGACTGTCGCTGTTACGTACCTTATCAGTGTCATCAAGATTAAGATTCAGTATCTTTAACATCCTCTCGAGATAGTCTAATTCGACTATTGTATCAATATATAAGGCAACCTCTTCAGGCCAAAATAGTTTATTCGTGCCAGTAAATCCGCTGGTTATAAAAATTGTTGCTTTAACATTATATTTCTTTAATATTGGAAGCATATTCGTGTAATTGTCAATCCATCCATCATCAAACGTAATAACACAACACCGGGAAATATCTTTCTTTTGAGATATAAGATCAGCGAGTTCCGACAGAAATACAATGGTATAGTTTTTCTTTATTAAGTACTTTACATGAGATTCAAAAGTACTAGGCGTAACATACATACCGGGTTGTACATTTACAGGAGAATTCTTAAGTTCGTCATTTGTTAATACGCGGTGATACATTAAGATGAATGCTTTTCTCGCAAAAAAGAAACGTCCCCATAAATAAAATATGCCACTTATGTGCAAAGCATGTGAGATTATAAATTTCAAATGATTCATATCTGATAGCTACCATTTATGTGAAATCATAGATTTAGAGAGCTTGTAAAACAATGCTTGATTGACTGTGATATATAGAAAATTGGTGTAACTATTTCCTTCAATTGAGTAATTATTATTTGCAAATCTATATCTTAATCACTTAGTGAATAACTGCATTTTTTATAACATAAAGCTAGAAGTATAAATAGGAATAATTGTACCCCATTTTAGTCTATGAAATAATGGCATATAGGAGATTATCTTATAACTTATTCATCAGTGCTTCGTTATGTAAAAATCATATTAATATAGATCAGAAATATATGATTGTTCGCTGATCGTATTCAGTTGTAAAATATTAATTATAAATAAGACTGAACGCAGAAAATACCCCAGCATATTGAGTTTGAGTCAACTCTATAATAGAGATACAGTATGACGTCTTACCTATATAGCCAATCTGTCACGTTATCTGTAGCAGAAGGATCTGTGGGGCAGATTGTAACATAGTTAGAATGTTATATAGTTGTCGCTTTGAGGCTCATTGTTGTTACTTCTGACTTAGCAAAAAACAGACTCGTCAAACACAAGACATACCTAAGTTATGTGCGTAATGAATCTCGATAGATATTGAGAGATAATCCAATGTGTCTTAATCAGATTGAATATATCTCTAAATAATAATGAAGCTCACTGCTAGCAGAAAATAAATTATATTTTTACGAATAAATGACAATTACAGTGATAGTGAATTAAGCATTTTACTGATAGATAACTGTAATATAGTTAACATATAGATATCATAGGATTATACACTCCATGCCCTGGAAAGGCTTAATAAACACAAAAAAAGGGGCAGAATATTGGACAATATTGATAATTGAAGCAAAGTGAATGTTGACGTTCTTTATTATCTCGAACTATAGTTCGTAATGCTATAAATGGTTGATTTGCCATCTGCATCCTGGTGAGTAGCTATTTGTTATAAATCAATTCGTTAAGATACTGTGGTAATATTACGAGTTGTCTCAATTAAGAATGCCTGTACCCTATTCTTGTGTTTATATATCCTTACTTTAAATTGTATAGAGAATTTTTCAATTATTTATAACGTTAACAGTTTAATTTTGATAAATAGTATCTATTTAAGTGAAATTAAATGTAAATAATTTGGCATAATTGAAATAGCACCTGACCTTACATGAAAAACAATGAAATAGCACATAACTACAATTATTGGTCGTTTGTGACATCAATAATTGGGTTTATTATCTTTCTAATAATTATAATACATAAAGATACTATTAGTTCTATGGTTGAGATGTGGTGGAATAGCAGCACATATGGTCACGAAACCTTACTATATCCAATCAGCCTTTATTTAATTTATAGAAAACGTCACTTGATTAAACATTTAGTGCCAGAGATAAATTATGTTGGTTTATTATTGTTGCTATTTGTAACAATTATTTGGTGGCTAGGAAGGGTTGCTGATGTACAAGTGGTGGAAGAAGTCGCGGTTATGGCTTTAGTCCCTGCATCCGTTTTTACTCTTATCGGATTTCGTGCTACAAAGATAATTGCATTTCCTCTTTTATTTGTATTTATCTCAATCCCTGTTTGGTCTCCCGTGGAGATCTATTTACAGCATTTAACGAGTGATGTCGTTGTCCATATTTTACAGCTGTTTGATATTCCGGTCTTTAAGGATGGAGTATATATAAGCATACCAAATGGTCGATTTGTTGTTGAAGAGGCATGTGCGGGACTACGTTATGTGTTGGCAATGCTTACAATATCTCTGATTTATGCGCATCTGCAAGGTTTCAATATATTATACTTCTCCACGTTTGTTGCAATTTCATTGATATTTTCAATCATTATTAACTGGATAAGGGTGTTTATAGTTATCTATACAGGTTATGCATATGGGATGGATAGTTACTTAGTTGCAGATCATATTAGTTTTGGGTGGGTTTTATTTTTTATAGCAATAATACCGGTATTTTGGATAGGTAGTAGAATGCCTACTAATAGTGAGATGGAACCGAAGAACTCCATTGCTTTTGAGGAGGGTGGAAGTTACAAATCTTTAAATAGAATACAATATTACTCAATATCTACTTTTATTGTTTTGCTATTACTTTCATCGGTACCTGCTGCGCATTTGTATAAAGAAAACATGGTGGAACAAATTGATGGAAAAATCTCTATTCAACTACCTCAGCTAAATGACTTGTATCGAAAAAAGTCACTTAAGGAAATGCCCACGAAACCATATTTTCAAAATGCTGATGTAGATGTCTCTGCACTTTATGGGGAAGGAGATAAGGCCGTTGGCGTTTATATAGCGCACTATTATAGTCAACATCAAGATAAAGAGTTAGCATCTAGCAGAAATCATATATATGATGAAAATGTATGGCACAAAGTGGATATCTCTGTCATTAAGTTATCAACACAAAATAATCTAATTAACGAAGCTGTCGAATTAGAAGTGATCGATAGTAGTGGTGTTAGATACTTAATGTTGTATACCTACAAAGTAGGCGACTTTTTCACGACAAGTGAATTTGTTGTTAAAACAATGCAGATTCTTGATAGATTGGGTGTCGCGAAAGGTGCAACAATATATATCACAGGCACAAAAGTCGTGGATAGTAAAAAAGAGTCGAAAGCGCGACTATTGAGACTAATAAGCAGTTTGTTTGAAAATGAGAATCTTAATGATAATTTAATTATTCACGAGACTACAGAATAAAATCTAAGTGATTAACAAGCAAGAAGATCAGGATATAATTTTCATATGTACTGCTGAATTTATAAAGAAGGTTTGTAGATCATTATTGAAAACTATCTTTATAATACTCTGATTGTAAAAAGGCTCTAAGATGTAGCAATTCTTTGGATATCTTTTGTTTGACTTTCAACGAGGTCGCGTATTTTTCACTAGCTTTACTGAAATCCAGGTTATTACTGAAAAGATGGTAAAAACTACTACGGTTTTCCATGTAATAGCCAGTGCTGTCGACAAAGCCACTTACCGGGGAGTAGTTACCCCCCAGGAAGTAAATTGTACGCTCACCATCCTCAAACATGTCTCGTCCATGAAATAGCCCTTCTTGATACGAGGCCCCAATCAAGTTAATTAGAGTCGGTGCAAGATCAGCATGTGTTGTGGGATGTTGTACGGGGTGATTTATTTGTTGGAGTAATGGAGTTGCAATTAGAAAAGGAACGTGAAAGGTTATATCATCTAACAATCTTTGGTCTTTTATTAGAGTACTCTCTTGTTCACTACGAATACCATGGTCACCTGTAACTACAACAATTGTGTTGTCTAGTATCTTTTGTCCAGATAATTTATTGACTATTTGTTTTAGCAAATTAAATTGCCATATTGCATTAGATTTAATTTTTTCTTTATCATCCGCGCATGATTTTGGGTTTTGCTTGAAATCTGGTGGGCAGTGAAATGGAGCATGAGAAGACTGAGGAGCAATTCCTATAAAAAACGGTATGTCTGAATATTCCTCGTTATGAAAATCAAGGGCCTGCGTTACTTCACTAATTAAAATTTTGTCCATGTCATAGAGGCCTTCTCTTTTCCAAACGTTTTCCCCATCTATTTCTTCCATCAAGCTTTTTGTCTTCTCAATATCCTTCATTACATCAAAGCCAAGCCCTGAATACATGTGAAAATCATTATAAAATGAGAAAGGTGCGGTGGAAAAAAAGTAGGAACGGTATTTGTTTTTGGCAATACTTGTGATTAAACTTTCACCATAGTAAATGTCTTCCTTCCAATCATTTCCTTTATCAGCAGGTGGATACTTACCAGCAAGTAAAGAGTATATCGAGCGATCACTTACCGGGTTGGTTGTATAATGATTGTTAAAGAAGATACTATTTTTACTAAGCCATGGGATATCAACTTCTTCTATTAAGCTTTGAAATGAGGGGTAATATGGATAAGGTGCGGTTTCTATTACAAATAAAATGATATTCGGCTTCTTTTTGTTGGGTGGGCCAGAGTTGCTAGGCGGCTTAGTCTTGCCGTTTATCGTATGACCAAAACGTTCTTTAATGTCGTTATAGTTTATTGTGAGATTGGAGAGTTCTGCTTGATACCTACCCTCATATAAGATGTAGAAGAATGTATTTTGCAAGGGATACCGACTCGATATCAGGAAAGGTAATGAAATGGCGGTGATTACAAAAAATGACAAACCGAGAGTAATGAGACTTCTATGATATTGGATTGTAATTTTCTTAATGATATCTATTCTTAAAAATAGATAAATTATGACTGGTAGTGAAAGTAAAAAAGCTAACTTCAGCTTTAAAGCTGTAGGTAACTGCGTAACAAACTCAGGATAATAAATTATAAGCTGAATGGCCCTATAGATATCTTCGAAAAAGAAAGGACGTTTTTGAGTGTGCCATGAGAGCCAATCAAAAGTATCAATAACAAAAAAAGCACAAATAATAATAATTGAAAATTTCCTTATTTTTGGAATAAATACAATTAATGTAGTTAGAAGAATATAAAAACTTAGCTGAGAATGATAATATGAAAGACTTTCATAGATAGATTCAAGAGAGATTCCTCTCGGATCAATCCTGCTTCTTTGCAAGTAGAACATAAATGGGAAAAGGCATAGAAATATAACAATCGGGAAGATTGAAGTTTTAAAGAAGTGTTCCTTATCTTTGTGGTCTTTGTTCATTATTATTTATACAATTCAATTGTCTGGATAATTGTTATTATTGTATTATTGAGTGGCATGATGAGATACATATTTACAGTTAAAATCTACAATTGATGGTTGCTAAAGACTGCAATTATTTATGATAGCTCAGTCTATATCGATGGAATTAAACAATACTGTTATTTTGTTAATTCAGAATTGGTATAATGCCCTATTGTATCTATGAGGCGTACCCTGATTTCTGATAATCTTGCAGCTTTATAATGCGACAAACGAACGCTGAAATGTAGAGAAATATAAGATTATATTTATATCCACAATTTACTGTGTATCAACGTAAATATTTCACTTATAACGTATACTGTCTTATTATACAATATTCTGTATATCCAAAAAATATATAATATTACGCATTACTATGAAAAAGGTAAATCTTTTTATTGTCGGTGCCATGAAGTCTGGCACAACATCACTACATAATTATTTAAATATACATCCAGAAATATTCATGTGTGAGCCAAAAGAGCCCGGGTATTTTGCGGAGGAAATTGCTTGGAATAAAGGTCTAGAGTGGTATATGTCGCTCTTCAAAGATGCTACAGAGCAACATAAATATATCGGTGAATCTAGTACTTACTATACAAAATTACCTGACCATCAAGGTGTGGTTGAAAAGATCTACGATCATAATCCTGATGCTAAGTTTATTTATGTGATGAGAAATCCCTTTACTCGTATAGTAAGTCACTATTGGCACGAATATCGACAGCACTATGCTGGTGGTGTGCAAAACAATATTCTTCAAGAGTGCAAATCCAAAGATAATTATATCCACTATAGTGATTATGCGATGCAATTGCGCCCTTATATTAACAAGTTCGGTAAAGACAGAATCTATCTATTGACGTTTGAGGGTTTAATTAATAACCCTATACATGAAACTAAAAAAATATTTGAATGGCTTGGGCTTGAAATGGACGCTGAATTGGTATGGTCTGATACAGATAATAAATATAATGCAAATCCTAAAGTAATTTATGGAATAAAGAAAAAGATGAAATTTATGAATGCTATTCGATATTCAAAGAGTTGGGATTCCCTGTCAAAATTGTTTCCTAAGTCTCTACGATCGTTTATGTCAAATTCAGTAACAACTAAGACCTCTGTAGAAGAGCAACAACGAGAAACAGAATTGCTTCGGCAGGAAATTAAGCCTGAGATAGATAGGATTATTGATAATATCAGCAATTTGACTGGCACGGATTACGCAAAGGTATGGAATAATTCTAAATAATACAATTCAACGCTATATAATAGATAACACCGCATTAGCACCAAACTTTATAAAACAGAATAATCAGTTAGCGGTCTCTTTCGTATTCAAATACCAATGATTGAGCATGATTGCAGGCCATAGGGCAAGTCCATTGTCCGTTGAGCCAGATTGGTGCTGTTGCCACAAGTCCAGCCAATAGTCGTTGTTCAAGCCGAGGTCTGAATTCTTCATATTTAGTAAATCATGCGACCAATCTTTTAAATCATTTCTAAGCCAAGAAGAGATCGGGACTGAAAAGCCCATTTTTGGTCTGTCTATCAACTCCTTTGGTACATGCTTGTACAGTATTTGACGCAAGGGCCATTTAGTTAAGTTATCCTTGATTTTTGTTGTATAGGGTATTTTCCATGACAATTCCACGATCTCTTTGTCCAATAAAGGAAGCCTGGTTTCAAGAGAACAAGACATGGAAGCACGATCTACTTTTGTTAAGTTGTCATCGGGTAAGTAATTCAGTTGATCGATAAGCATTGCTATATCGATAAATTCACGATCATGTGAAAAAAAATCGTCGATTCTGCTTTTTAAGAGTGTATTAGTAAATGTTCTATTGTCTGTAGTGCTACTCAAGGATAGCAGGCTATTGTAGATCTCACCTGAATCGGACAAATTTAGCAGGTTCCCTAACTTTTGTATTTTTATAGCTATGTTTGCTTGTTTATGTTTCTTGTTTGGTAACATCCTGCTTAAGAAATTATAAGATGTATCTATGTAGTTAGGATTAATAAAATTGATTGTATTAGCAAGTAAATGTTTTGCGCGTTTAGGAAGTTTTGAAGTTAGTCTCAAAAAGTTAATAGTTGATATATATCTGTTATAGCCAGCAAATAGTTCATCACCTCCATCACCTGATAGACAAACCGTTACCTGCTCTCTAGCAATTTCACTTACTAGAATTGTCGGTAGTTGTGAGGGGTCAGCAAAAGGCTCTCCGTAAATGCCAGGGAGCCTATTAATAGTATTTAAACAATCATTTGAAGTTAGATAAACTTCAGTATGATCAGTGCCAAGATGACTCGCAATCTCTTTAGCATAAATAGCTTCGTTAAACTGATCGACATCAAAACCGATTGTAAAGGTTTTTATTGGTCTGGTTGTGTTTTTTTGTGCTACTGCCGTAACAAGGGATGAATCAATACCACCTGATAGAAAAGTACCGACTGAAACATCGGCAATCAACTGTCTCTGAATAGCTGAGTCTAAAAGTTCTTCAAGTTGCTCAACGGCATGGTCAGGGTCCTTGATCAGCTCACTACCTTCAAAGTGTGAACGAACTGACCAATACTGCTTAGGGGATATATTGCTTGTACTATATGTTGGGGAAAAGTCACTGGGCCTGCTGAGTATTTGACCTAAATTAAACTGAATAAATGACCCGGGGATCAGTTTATAGATGCCTTCATAAATTGTATGAGGTGTTGGAATATATCCATAATTTAAGAAATCATTGATTATTTCCTGATTGATGTGCAGAGTCTCAAAATGATACTTGAATGGCTCTAATTCAGAAGCAAACATCAAACCCTTTTCACTCCAGCCATAAAATAAGGGCTTTTCTCCTAATCTGTCTCTTGCAAATGTAATCGTCTCTAATTCTCTGTCCCATAGGGCAAATGCAAACATACCATTGAATTGGGAAATCGAGTTTTGAATACCCCATTCCTCGATAGAGGCAAGAATTACTTCTGTGTCAGAAGTGCCAATAAAAGAATGGCCGAGTTTTTGTAATCTATTTTTTAGTTCTAAAAAGTTGTAAATTTCTCCGTTAAAGGTCAATACATATCTATTACTTGAAGACAGCATTGGCTGTTTACCGTTAGATGATAAATCTTGTATGGATAGCCTATTGTGAGCTAACAGTATCGTTTTGTTATCAGTCCATGTGCCATTACCATCAGGTCCTCTATGGTGTAGAGTTTTCAATAACTTTTGTGATAGATGATCAATGTCATGATGCGAGAAAGCGATACACAAACCAGATATTCCACACATATCAATTCCCTCGCAAGCTATAGGATAGCGCGACTATTACTTTACCCATGGAAAGGACATCAAGCATTTTTTGTTTTGTTCCGCCACTGTCCATTATAGGGTATACATAAATAACCACCCAATCAATAAATGACCTGACATCATCAACAAATCCTAGAATATCGAAATAATCATTTGAATGGGAGTTGGCGATAAGGTCATTTGGTGGGGCGACACCAATTATCGTGACCATGATGTTACTATTATTCTCTTCATTTACGACATGCCCCGTTCTTTTTTTGCATCTTCTGTCGCGGTACATATATCAATGCCATATAGAGGTCCTATAAGTGACTCTTGATTGAATGCGACAAGGTGGAATTCATGATATTTTGAAAGCTCGTTAACTAAATTATAACTGTACTGTAACTTTTAACAAGAATATTGCTCATTGCGGTGGGTATTCTGAATAGTGAGAGAAGTAAAAATATTCGTTAAGCGATGTGCTTGAAAAATCGTGTCATGGGCATAACAAGATAAACTATAACTAACAATAAAATCCGTTTAGTTAAATATAATTTATTAAAATTTTGAGTAAGCATGCTAAATTATCTTATATGGGTGGTTTGGATTGCCTTTTGGTACATAAAATAAGATAACTTTCAAGTAGTTTGTTTACTCCGACATTCTATTATTTACAGCTTGTTTTAGACAATTCAACTTATCTTCATCAAGTACCGGATTGTTGTCTCTGTCAGTAATAAAAAAAATGTCCTCAACTTGCGCACCAAGCGTAGTTATCTTTGAGTGTTTTAATCTTATTTTGCAATCAGAAAATGCCTGCCCAACATTTGAAAGCAAACCAGGTCTGTCCAATGTAACTAAACGCATTGTTGTTCGCTCTAGTTTTGGCTCTTGGGTGAAATATATGTAAGTATCGTAATCAAAATGCTTATGTTTGCGTGGAATGCGACGACTGACCTTTAAGGGTTGGGTGCCTTCGTGACACAAACCTTCGGAGAGGGTGGAGATGATCTCTTCGCTGCGTTGGCCAATTTCCACAGGGCTGCCGTCTTGTTCAAGTACCAGATAGGAACTGAGAGAATAACCATCTGATGTACTCATTACGCGTGCATTGACAATCGATAGTGCCAACTGGTCTAGAAGTGTAGTAGTAACAGCGAAGAGATTATCTCTGTCTACTCCGTATATCAATACTTCGCTACCACCGCGCTTTTCGGTTTGACGCATTTGAATCAAGGGCAATTCAGACTTGCGGATATCTAAAATCGCTTTTGTATGGCGTTTTATTGCATTTGGAGAGTGGGTTAGAAAATACTCCTTGGTGAATGTCGCCCACAAGCTGTTAATCGACTGCTCAGATATCTTTTGTTGAAGGAGCTGTTGTAAGGCCTCAGACTGCTTTTCCCTTATTAATTCTTCTTGTGCGAGAGGGTTGTTTAGCCCTCTTAAAAGGGCGCGACGGGCGGCATTGAAGAGATCGCGTAAAAGAGAATCCTTCCAGGAGTTCCAAGCGCCAGGGTTAGTTGCTCTACTGTCAGCAAAAGTAAGTAGATAGAGGTAAGTCAATCGATTCAAATCTCCTACCAAAGCTGCAAAATCCTGGACCACTTCGGGATCGGTGATATCTTTACGTTGGGCGGTCATCGACATGACAAGGTGATTACGAACGAGCCAGCTAACTAGGTGGCTGTCATATTCACTTAAATGGTGTAATCGACAGAAATCATAAGCGTCATTGGCACCAAGTTCAGAGTGATTTCCGCCACGACCCTTTGCAATGTCATGAAAAAGTGCTGCCAGATAAATGAGCTCCTCTTTGGGTAGTGTATTCATCAGTTGAGTGCAGAGTGGGTATTCGTCTTTATATTTTTTTGTAGTTAGTCGGCGCAGATTCCTTATCACCATTAGAGTATGTTCATCTACCGTGTAAACGTGGAACAGGTCATACTGCATACGACCGACTATGTTTTCGAATATTGGTATGTATACAGCTAATACCCCGTAGACATTCATACGTCTAAGAGCATGAGTAATGCCCACGGGCTGGCGAAGTATCTCCATAAACAGACTTTGGGCCCGAATATCCTGGCGGAAGTTTTCGTCAATCAAGTAGGTATGGTTGCGTATGAGACGAATGGTGCTTGCACGGACTCCTCTTAATTCGGGGTTTTCTTGCATGATGAGAAAGAGTTCTAGAAGAGCGGTGGGATAGCGTTTAAAAACACTTTTGTTAGTTACTTCGAGAAAGTATCCTCGTTTTTGGAAACGTTTGTTGATAGCGACTGGCTCGCCTAGCTCATTCTTGAAAAGAATGTTTTCCTGAAAATGCTGCAGCAGCATCTCGTTTAGCCGGCTCAGCTCCATGACTGTCCGATAATAATCACGCATGAAACACTCGACAGCCATATTGGCGTGGTCCGCGTCATACCCCAAGTAAGAGGCAAGAGTGCGCTGGTGATCGAAAAGTAAGCGGTCATCTTGACGTCCCGTCAGCAGATGGAGTGCGAATCTGACCCGCCACAGGTGTTCCTGTCCTTCGATTAGGGTGTGGTATTCTGCTTCAGTGAGAAAATCGTGTTTAACTAGGTCATGTAGATTCTTTAACTGGAAATGGCGTTTCGCCACCCAACCAATCATCTGAATGTCGCGTAATCCTCCAGGACTCTCCTTGATATTAGGTTCCAGGTTGCTGATGCTGTCATCATGTTTTGCATGGCGAATGCGTTGTTCATTCCACTTGGCCTCAAAAAAGTCGTGACTGTTCCACATCCGGTCAGGACCTGTAGCTTCGAGCATTTTTTCAAACAAGATTGTGGAACCCACCAGATGCCTCGACTCAATCAAGTTGGTCATCACGGTGATGTCTTGGTCCGCTTCACGAACACAATCGTCAATGGTGCGGACACTGTGGCCAACATCCAGTCCGATATCCCAGAGCAAGGTAAGAAACTGTTCAAGGGGTTCTTTGAATGACTCAAATAAGCCTTCATTATCGAGGAGGATAAGCAGATCGATGTCGGATGCAGGATGGAGTTCACCGCGCCCATAGCCACCAACGGCAACCAGACTTGCATCTATTGCGGGGGAAAAAAAACGTTTCCAAACGCGAATTAAGATCTCATCGATCAGCAGCGAACGCTCACCGACCAGCTTGCTGATCGGTGTCTGGCCAGTGGAGAAGCGTTGTTTCACCCCCTCCGTGTAGTGCTTAAGGATGACCTTGCAAGGTTGAATGGGCGAACCATCTTCTGCAAATGCCTGATTCAAGGAAGGGAAGTCGATCATCGTTAAATCAGTTCAACCCTGTTTCAGGGGATTTTTCTTTGTTCTTCAGCGCGTAAAGTAAGTACTTCATAGCCATTATCCTTGACCAGTATAGTGTGTTCGAACTGTGCCGATAGGCTGCGGTCCTTGGTGACCACCGTCCAACCGTCGGGTTTGAGTTTTACTTGCTGTTTGCCTGCGTTCACCATCGGTTCGATGGTAAAGCACATTCCCGGCTGTAGCTCGGTACCGGTGCCCGGCTGGCCGTAGTGGAGTATTTGCGGGTCTTCATGAAATTCACGTCCAATACCATGCCCGCAATACTCACGTACAATGGAGTAGTTGTAGCTCTCGACGTGAGTCTGGATGGCATGCCCAATGTCCCCAAGACGACATCCCGGTCTGACCTGCTTGATACCGATCCAGAGTGCCTGTTGGGTGACCTCGATCAAACGTTTGGCCAATACAGAGGGTTGGCCGATACAAAACATCTTACTGGTATCGCCATGATAGCCATCCTTGATGACGGTAATGTCGATGTTGACGATATCTCCCTTTTTCAATCGCTTTTCACCCGGTATACCGTGACAGACAACCTGGTTGACCGAGGTGCAGATCGATCTGGGAAAGCCCCGGTAGTTGAGGGGTGCGGGGATCGCCTCTTGTTCATTGACTATGTAATCGTGACAAATTTTATCCAGCTCGGCAGTGGTGACCCCGGGCTGGACATGGGGTGTGATCATCTCCAATACCTCTGCCGCCAGTCTTCCGGCAACTCGCATCTTGGCGATCTCTTGTGCTGTCTTTATTGTGATACCCATCTGAAAATGTTTGAAAATCCGGGGGATTGACGCGGTTTGGGGGGTGCGGCGCGATTGTCGCAACAAGCAGGTTATGGTATAAAACGCCCCGCCGAATCGCAAACGCTTCGGTAAGCTAATACCGCTGTGAGTACATGGTAATCATGGCGACAAATGACACACACATACCGTCACATGGGCCTGGGTGCCGTAGAATGCCATGTTTATAAGTTTAGAAAGGCTTGTAAATCAATGGCTTATGGTTGGGTCATGGGGTATGTGGAGGTTTAACCCGATACAATCAGGAGCCACTCATGAGTGAAGTATCAATGCGCCAGATGCTTGAGGCTGGCGTGCATTTTGGGCATCAGACCCGCTATTGGAACCCCAAGATGGGTTCCTATATCTTTGGTCATCGGAACAAGATTCATATTGTCAATCTTGAAAAGACCATGCCACTGTTCAAAGATGCGATGAATTTTATCGGATCCCTCTCCGCAAATGGTGGCAAAGTCCTCTTTGTCGGAACCAAGCGTGCGGCACAGGGTGTAATCAACGAAGAGGCTGATCGTTGCGGCATGCCTTTCGTCAATCATCGCTGGTTGGGCGGTATGCTGACCAATTTCAAGACAATCAAGCAGTCTATCAAACGCCTGAAAGAGTTGGAGGCTATGTTTGAGGACGGTAGTGTCGAACAGCGTTTTAGTAAAAAGGAGGCACTCGGCCTGAGCCGGGAGCTGGAAAAGCTTGAACGCAGTCTGGGCGGCATTAAAGACATGAACGGCCTGCCTGATGCACTGTTCATAATCGATGTAGGCCATGAAAAAAATGCTGTGGCCGAAGCTCGTAAATTGGGAATTCCAGTGATTGGGGTGGTTGATACCAATAACGATCCCGATGGCATCGACTATGTGATTCCTGGCAACGACGATGCTATTCGTGCCATTCAGCTCTACGTACAAGGGGCCTCCGCAGCTATTCTCGAGGGTCGAGCCAGCGCTGCGAATATGGTTGCCGGTGATAGCAATGAAGAGTTTGTCGAGGTTTCGGAGGGTGGATCCTGATCTGTTAGCAGGATCAACTCCGTCGCGTAGCGATAGGCATCAGCTAAATTGACAGATAAATCAGTATTAACTGATTTCAGTTTTACTATATATATAGGGTATACAGACTATGGCGATTACAGCCTCTCTGGTTAAGGAACTGCGTGAGCGCACAGGCGCAGGCATGATGGAGTGCAAAAAGGCACTGGTTGAGACCGATGGTGACATCGATGCCGCCATTGAACAGATGCGTAAATCCGGTCAGGCCAAAGCGGCCAAGAAGGCCGGGCGCATCGCTGCTGAGGGCGTGATTAAGATCAGCTTTAATGAAGATTGCAGCCAAGCTGCAATGGTCGAGGTCAACTGTGAAACCGATTTTGTCGGCAAGGATGAGAACTTTACTTCGTTTGCAAAGGCGGTAGCCGAGCGCGTACTGACGGGGGGTGCCAATGATGTGGCGGCCCTGATGGGGCAATCGCTGCACGAGGGCGAGGAGACCACTGTCGACCAGGCTCGCGAAGCGCTCATCTCGAAACTTGGAGAGAACATGAATGTACGTCGCTTCGACCGCATTCAGACAGGTAACGGTAAGCTCACCAGCTACCAGCATGGGGTTCGAATCGGCGTCGTGCTTGAACTGGAAGGTGGTGATGAGGAGCTGGGCAAGGATTTGGCGATGCATATTGCAGCCACCAACCCAATCTGCCTCTCAGCGGATCAGATGCCGCAGGATCTTCTCGACAAGGAGCGTGATATTGTCACCGCACAGGCGAAGGAGAGCGGTAAACCGGATGAGATCGTAGCCAAAATGGTGGATGGCCGAATGCGTAAGTATCTGGCAGAGAATACGCTGCTTGGTCAGGCGTTTGTCAAAGATCCCGATCTGACAGTGGAAAAACTGCTGAAGAGCAAATCTGCATCGATTGTCCAATATAGACGATTCGAAGTTGGTGAGGGCATCGAGAAGAAGCAGGAGAATTTTGCTGAAGAGGTTATGGCTCAGGCAAAAATGTAACCAGGATGTGGATTTAGTGTTAACAGGCCCTAGATGACTGATCTGATCTGCCATCGCATACTGCTTAAACTCAGTGGTGAGGCCCTCATGGGTGATGGGGACTTCGGTATTGACCCTTCCGTGATGCGGCGGGTTTCGGGAGAGATAAAGGAACTTGTTGAGGCGGGTGTGCAGATCGGATTGGTGATCGGCGGTGGTAACATCTTTCGAGGCGCTGGTCTGGCTCAGGGTGGTTTCGACCGGGTCCGCGGCGATCACATGGGGATGTTGGCCACTGTTATGAATTCGTTGGCAATGCAGGATGCGCTAGCGCAAGTCGATGTCGATGCAGTGGTGTTTTCAGCGCTGCATATGCCTGATGTCTGTGAGACATTCACTGCCAGAGGTGCAAGGAAGGCGCTAGACGAGGGAAAGGTGGCGATATTGGCCGCCGGTACAGGTAATCCCTACTTCACCACCGATTCGGCAGCCAGTCTTCGTGCGGTGGAGATTAGAGCCGATTTGATGATCAAAGCGACAAAGGTCAATGGCGTCTATTCCGCGGATCCGGTCAAGGAGTCACAGGCTGTCTTTTATTCACAATTGACTTACGATCGTGCGTTGGCGGAAAACCTGCAGGTGATGGATGCGACTGCAATCGTCCTTTGCCGGGACAATGAGATGCCGTTACGTATCATGAATATCAATGATCCTGGTGCTCTCATGCGCTTGATGCAGGGAGAGCAGATCGGTTCACTAGTGGTAAAGGGCGACTGAGATGATAGACGACATTAAAAGTGATGCAAAAACCCGAATGGGAAAGAGTGTTGAGTCTTTGGTACACGAGTTGGCCAAAGTGCGCACCGGAAGGGCGCATCCCAGTCTTTTGGACCACATACGAGTCGACTATTACGGCTCTGAGGTTCCAATCAGTCAAGTTGCCAACATCAATGTGGAGGATGCACGGACACTGACTGTGGTTCCCTGGGAAAAGACCATGGTCGCGGTAGTTGAGAAGGCGATCCTGACTTCCGATTTGGGCCTCAATCCCATGAGTGCGGGAACGGTGATTCGAGTACCCATGCCACCACTGACTGAAGAGCGACGTAAAGACCTGATTCGCGTTGTGCGCCATGAAGCAGAGGGTGCAAAGGTGGCAGTACGAAATATACGCCGCGATGCCAACCACGATCTCAAGGATTTGGTAAAAGAGAAGATGATTTCAGAGGATGACGAACGGCGTGGTCAGGAGGTTATTCAGAACCTCACCGATCAGCATATCAAGCAGGTAGACGAGTTGCTGGGCGAGAAGGAAAAGGACCTCATGGAGATTTAATGAGGTAGCTTTATCTCTAAAGCTGAAAGATCTCCTCATAGTCTCAAGTTAAATGCCATAGATATCCACAAACACAGCAAATAAAGTCCATTACATCGTATCTATATCCATGATTTCAAAACGACAAGGATTCTATTCAATACACAACTGGGGATTCTAGGGTAATGACTGACGGCATGATAAAGGAGTCTGAATCTGTCGACAGGCGTTTGCCCCAGCACATCGCAATCATCATGGATGGCAATGGCCGCTGGGCGAAAAAACGTGGTTTACCACGCTATGCAGGACATCCGGCAGGCGTCGAAGCCGTTCGCAATGTAGTTGAAGTTTGCGTTGAACTGCAGATTCCCGTACTGACTCTCTTCGCATTCAGCAGTGAGAATTGGCAACGGCCTCAAAAGGAGGTCAATCTTATCATGGACCTCTTCATGAGATCGTTGAAGAAAGAGGTCCGCCGCCTCGATCGTAATCATGTCCAGCTTAAAGTGATCGGTGATCGAAGTGCCTTCGCTGAAAATCTACAGCAACAGATAAAAGAGGCTGAGCAGCAGACACAAAACAACCAGGGTCTCTTGTTGCAGGTGGCGGCTAACTATGGCGGCCGTTGGGATATCACCGAAGCGGCAAAAAGCTTGGCTGAACAGGTCAAACGGGGAGAATTAACACCGGATCAGATCGATGAAGAGCAACTTTCACGGAATCTCTGCTTTACTGACATTCCGGAGCCGGATCTATTCATCAGAACCGGCGGCGAGAAGAGGATAAGTAATTTTTTGCTCTGGCAATGTGCCTATACAGAGCTCTATTTTACCGATCAACTGTGGCCCGATTTCAACCGCAAGGCCTTGGAGCAGGCGCTGCATGACTTCTCCCTTCGCCAGCGACGCTTTGGTCGTACCGGCGAGCAGGTAGAGGATCAGAAAGCAGAGGCTTCCTAGGGGTAGACGAGCAGATGCATATACCCAATGACGGCATTCTTTATTACTGCCAGGCAAGGCGTAATTGGGTCCGTTTCCTTATACAGCCAGCCAGCCACTGATCCACCCATGCTTAAACAGCGCGTTATCACTGCTCTGATACTTGCACCTTTGGTCATCGCCGCAGTGTTGCTGCTGCCCACAGAATATGTAGCGTTGATTATGGGGGTTGTCGTGGCGATCGGTGGTTTTGAATGGGCGAGACTAAGCGGTATTGAGGAAGCCCACTGGCGATTTCTATATGTCGTGGTGTTGCTGATCTGTCTGCTAGCAATATTTCTATTTTTACCGCCGTCTTGGGTATGGGGAGTTCTCCTGGTATCCGTTAGTTGGTGGTTGGTCGCGGTATGGCGATTGGCAAGCTTTCATTCAGATCAACAACAGACAGTCGGGATGTCGCTTCGGGCAACTGAGGGTTTTGTTGTTCTGCTACCCGCATGGCTAGCGGTGGTATCGTTGCACCGTGTTCCGGAGGTCGGCCCGAGCCTGCTGCTGTTTGTCTTGATTTTGATCTGGAGCGCGGATGTGGGCGCCTATTTTGCGGGACGCCGCTGGGGAAAACATAAACTCGCCCCACAGGTGAGTCCGGGAAAAACACGTGAGGGTGTCTATGGTGCGCTTGCTGGTGCCATGGTTTGCGGACTCGTCCTTGCAGCCTGGATGGGTGGTAGTGCGGCCCAGGCCTCTCTGATTGTACTGCTCTGCATAGTTACCATGCTTGCATCGGTGGTTGGAGACCTTTTTGAAAGCCTCGTCAAACGTCAACAGGGGGTAAAGGATAGCGGTAACTTGCTGCCAGGCCATGGTGGTATGCTTGACCGGATCGACAGTATAACCGCGGCAACGCCGGTATTTCTGTTTGGTTTGATCTTGCTGGGAGAGGTGCAATGAAGGGTATATCCGTGCTTGGATCCACCGGCTCCATCGGCGTTAGTACGCTGGATGTACTGGCCAGGCATAGAGACAAGTATCGTGTCGTCGCCCTGACCGCAAACCGCGATGTGCAGGGTATGCTGCTTCAATGTGAGCGATTCCGCCCTGATATTGCGGTAATGGCCGATAGCGATGCTGCCAATCGGTTGGCCAAAGGTTTAAACAGCAAAGGCATTCCCACCGAGGTACTATCCGGCTTGCGGGGCTTGGAGATCGCTGCCTCCATGCCCGATGCGCAGATCGTGATGGCGGCCATTGTCGGCGCCGCCGGTCTGTTACCGGCATTGGCAGCGGTTCGGGCGGGAAAACGCCTGTTGTTGGCGAACAAAGAGGCCCTGGTGGTTGCCGGCAGTCTGTTTATGAATGAAGTAGCTGCCCATGGTGCGGAGATCCTGCCCATCGACAGTGAACACAATGCGGTGTTTCAATGCCTACCACAGGGCAAGGATGGTGACCTGATCTCCGGTGGGGTCAAGCGCATTCTACTAACGGCCTCAGGCGGTCCCTTCCTCAACACCCCCCTCGAGCAGTTGGCAGCCGTTACTCCATCCCAGGCTTGTGCCCACCCAAACTGGGAGATGGGGCGCAAGATCTCGGTTGATTCAGCCACCATGATGAATAAAGGCTTGGAAGTCATTGAGGCGCATTGGTTGTTTAGTGCCAAGGCCAAAGAAATTCAGGTGGTACTCCATCCACAAAGTATCATTCACTCCATGGTGGAGTATGTTGATGGTTCGGTATTGGCCCAGCTTGGCAACCCGGATATGCGCACTCCGATTGCCCACGCACTGGCATGGCCGCAGCGTATCAACTCGGGAGTCGATAGCCTCAATCTGTTCGAGGTCGCACAACTCGATTTTGAACAACCAGACCTGCGCCGCTACCCCTGCCTTGAACTTGCCTACCAAGCGATTAATGCTGGGGGCACCGCGAGTGTGGTACTCAACGCCGCCAATGAGGTGGCAGTGGATGCGTTTCTTTCGCAACGACTGGCGTTTACCGAGATTGCCAGGGTGGTGGATGAGACCCTGCAGAGGATACCGGTGCAGAGCATCGAGGATCTCGAATCCCTGCTCGCAATCGATGGTGAAGGCCGGTTGATTGCGGAACAAGTCGTGCAAAATAGGGTCTTAAGCAGCGGAATAGGCTGATAGTTTACCTATGAATTCACTACTTTTTACCATCGTCTCCTTTATCTTCGCCCTGGCAATCCTGATTGCGGTGCACGAGTTTGGCCACTTCTGGGTAGCGCGTAAACTGGGAGTCAAGGTGCTGCGATTTTCCATCGGATTTGGTCGTGCACTATGGCGGCGTACTGGTGCGGACGGTACTGAATATGTGATTGCCGCCATCCCCCTGGGTGGTTATGTGAAGATGTTGGACGAGCGAGAAGCACCGGTGGATGAGGCAGAGCAGCATCGGGCATTCAATCGCCAGTCGCTGCGCATCCGCAGTGCAATTGTAGTTGCTGGGCCACTGTTTAATTTCTTCTTTGCCATCCTCGCGTTCTGGCTCATCTTCGTTACCGGCGATACCGGCCTGAAACCGATCGTTGGTGAGGTGAAGAGCGGGTCCATTGCGCTAGAGGTGGGTTTTGAGCATGGTGATGAGATCCTTGCGGTCGCGGACAAGCCTACCCCGACCTGGGAGAGCGTAGTCTATAGCATGCTCTCCGAGGCGCTTGACCACAGCACGCTCTCTGTTCGCGTACGCAATCAAATTGGAAATGAGCAGACCTACCAGCTGCCGAGCCAGGGGCTCTCCCAAATGGCTGAGGATGGGATGCTGCTGCAGAACCTCGGTCTCTCTCCCGATCGTCCCGCGCTTCCGCCTGTGATTGCGGAGGTGCTGGCGGGAGAGCCGGCAGCGGAAGCTGGCATTTTGCCCGGAGATCGCATTGTTAGCGTCGATGGTATCGAAGTGGAAGACTGGGGTGATTGGGTCGATTATGTCCGCGAGCGTCCAGGTCAGGCCCTGGATTTGGAGATCGATCGCAACGGCAACTATATATTGATGGTCGTCACACCTGGTGTGGTCGAGGAGAATGGAAAGAGCCATGGACGCATCGGTGCCAGTGTCAAGGTCCCCGATAACCTGATGGATGAGTATCGGGCCGTGGTTAAATACGGACCTATCGAGGCGGTTGGTCAATCGCTCAAAAAGACTTGGGATCTCTCCCTGTTGATGTTGAGGATGCTGGGCAAGATGATCATCGGCGAGGTTTCGGTGAAAAATCTGAGCGGCCCGATCTCGATTGCCGATACGGCTGGTAAATCGGCAAGCCATGGCGTCAGCTATTTTCTTAAATTTCTTGCAGTGGTGAGTATCAGTCTGGGTGTGTTGAACCTGCTACCGATTCCTGTATTGGATGGGGGCCACCTGTTTTTCTTTCTAATCGAAGGGCTGAAGGGCAGTCCTCTATCGGATCGTGTCATGGAGCAGGGTCAAAAAATCGGGCTGTTAATCCTGCTGGCGATCATGACGCTTGCCTTCTATGTCGACATTAACCGATTTCTCGGCTAGCGGTGACTGATGTGTCTGGGTCGCAGGCCCTGGATGGGATAAAGGGCTATCGGTATCCTGATCTAATCACTTATACTAACGCGCTGTTTCGAAACCGAAATCGTTCTCTGCATAGAGAGCCCGGAACGGAATTATTTTTAAAGACAGAGTTGTAGCGACAGATAATGCCTCTATTTTCCCGGATACTAGCCCTCCTTACTTTGATGGGCGGGCTGTTAATTGCCCAGCAGAGTGCCGCCTTCGTGGTGGAAGATATACGGGTCGAGGGATTACAGCGGATTTCGGCCGGAACAGTATTCAATTATCTGCCGATCAAGACCGGAGACGAGGTCGATGCAGGCAATACCGCGCAGATTATTCGAACACTCTATAAAACGGGCTTTTTCAAAGATATCCGGCTCGAACGGGATGGCGATATCCTGATTGTTTTCGTTCGTGAGCGTCCCGCAATAGCCGAAATTAATATTACTGGAAACAAGGAGTTGGATACAGAACCGCTAATGGCGGGGTTAAAGGATATTGGTCTTGCCGAGGGCCGGGTATTCAAACGAGCGCTGCTTGAAAAGGTCGAGCAGGAACTCAATCGCCAGTACTTCGCCCGGGGTAAATATGGTATCAAAATCAAATCCACGGTGACTCCGCTGGAGCGAAACCGGGTCGGTTTGGGGATAGAGATCTCCGAAGGTCTTACCGCCAGAATCAAGCATATCAATATCATCGGCAACCAGGCCTATGAGGATGATGAACTGCTGGATGAGTTCGAACTCGGGGTGCCATCCTGGTACGCCATCTTCTCCAGCCGCGACAAATACTCCAAACAGGCCCTCTCGGGTGATCTCGAGACGCTGCGCTCTTTCTACCTCGATCGGGGTTTTATCGATTTCAAGATCGAATCCACTCAAGTATCCATCACACCAGACAAGCGGGATATCTATATTACCGTGGTGGTCAATGAGGGTGATGTCTTCACCCTGAGCGATATCAAGCTGGCAGGGGAGCTGGAGCTTGATCCTGAGGATCTCTTCCCCCTGATCCACCTGAGAAGGGGATCGGTGTTCTCGCGAAAAAAACTGACAGCCAGCGCGGACCGGCTGAACCGGCACTACTCCGACGTGGGTTATGCATTTGCCAACGTCAACACAATTCCTGATATCGATCGTGAAAAGCGTGAGGTGGCTATCACCTTCTTCGTCGATCCGGGTAAGCGGGTCTATGTGCGCTATATCAACATCTCTGGCAATACCAATACTCGGGATGAGGTGCTACGCAGGGAGTTACGTCAGATGGAGTCTGCCTGGTTTTCCGGCGAGAAGACCCGGCTCTCCCGCGAGCGGTTGCAGCGTTTGGGCTATTTCAGCGATGTGAGTATGGAGACCCCGGCGGTACCCGGTTCCACCGATCAAGTCGATGTCAACATCGCAGTCACGGAGGCCGCTTCAGGACAATTCAGTGCCGGTGTCGGCTTTACCCAGACCCAGGGTGTCATCTTCAACGCCAGTATCAGCGAAAACAACTTTCTCGGTACCGGGAATCGTTTCAGTGCGGGTTTCGATACCAGTGAGGCCACCAAAAAGCTCTCCCTCTCCTATACCAATCCCTACTACACCATCGATGGTGTCAGTCAGGGCTATGAGTTGAGCTACCGGGAAACCGACTTTTCAGAGTTGAATATCTCCCGCTACTCCACGGATGTGGGACGCTTGGGCATCCATTTCGGTATCCCCTTGACCGAGTACGACCGCCTCAGATTTAGTCTGGCCTATGAACAAACGAGCTTTTTTCTGGGCTCCTCCCCATCTGACGAGATTACGGAGTTCATCGAGACCAATGGCGACGAGTTCGACGATTTCGAGCTCGTGGGCAGCTGGATCCACGATACCAGGGACCGCGCCATATTCCCCAACCGGGGTGGCCGGCAGGTCTTCTCCATCGAGGCCAACATACCCGGCAGTGATCTGCAGTACTATCGGGTGAAGTACTCCAATGCCCACTATTTTCAGCTCACCAACGCATTGACCCTGAAATTGAACGGCCAGTTGGGTTATGGCGATGGCTATGGGGAAGACGATGAACTACCTTTCTTCCGCAACTTTTTTGCCGGCGGCATCGGCTCAGTCAGAGGCTTTGAGGAGAATACCCTGGGTCCCCAAGACTCCCAGGATGATGCCTTGGGAGCAAATGCTAGTATCATTGGTCAGATGGAACTACTCTTTCCTGCTTTTGGTGATGAGTTCAAGGATACGGTGCGTGCCGGATTTTTCGTCGACGTCGGAAACGTCTTCGACCTGGAGGCTGGTGAGGAGGTCGAGTGGGACCAGTTTAGGGCTTCCACCGGTCTGATGTTATCCTGGTTTTCACCCGTGGGTGCCCTCTCGTTCAGTTGGGGCTATCCAATCAAGGAGGAAGAGGGTGATGACATTAAGAACCTTCAATTCAGAATTGGTGGTGGTTTCTAGTTAATTAGGGAGTTATTGGGTGAATTTGATAAGACATATATTGCCTGTTTTTGCCTTGGGTTTGTTTTTGAGCTGTAGTGTTGGAGCCGAGGAGTATCGCATCGGCTACGTGAATTCGAAAAAAGTCCTCGAGGAGTCGCCACAATTCAAAAAGGCCAGAGAGCGGCTGCAGACCGAGTTTTCCCGCCGGGAAAAGGATCTGCTTGCCTCGCAAAAGCAGCTGAAACAGCTTGAAGAGAAGCTGCAGCGGGATGGCTCGGTGATGAGTGAATCGGAGGTGAAACGGCTGGAACGGGATATTCTCAACCGCAGCCGCAAGTTGAAGAACGCTCAGACCGAGTTTCGCGAGGATCTCAATCTGCGCCAGAACGAGGAGTTCAAGAAACTCCGTCAGCAAGTGCGTGAGGTGATCCGGGAAGTGGGTAAGAGTGAGAAAATAGACCTTATCGTCTCTGATGGCGTCATCTATTTCAGCGATAAAATCGATATCTCCGATAAGGTGTTGGAAAAACTGCGGCAGCTAAAAGCGGAATAAGGTGGTTTCACGATCATCCGGAACCAGACTTGGAGACCTGGCCGAGGCTGTCGGGGCTAAACTGCTGGGTGACCCGGAGACGATCATTAGCGGCGTGGGTACACTGCAGTCTGCTCAGCCTGGTGAGTTGAGTTTTCTCAGTAACTCCTCCTATCGTCGCTATCTTCCGACCACCCGGGCATCCGCTGTAATCCTCCATCACAAGGATGCCGCTGCTTGCCCGGTTGCTGCGCTGGTTTCGGACAATCCCTATCTTGCCTATGCGAGGGCTGCTGACAAACTTTTTCCGGGTCGATCCTTTAGCCCAGGTGTCCACCCCTCCGCGGTAGTGGGTGAATCCTCCAGCATTGATGAAAGCGCCTGGATCGGTCCCTGTGCTGTGATAGGAGAGGGAGTCAGAATTGAATCGGGTGTCTATCTGGGTCCCGGTTGTGTGGTTGAGGAGAATTGCTCGATCGGCGCCAATTCCCGTTTGCTGGCCAATGTGACCCTCTGTCGCGACACCCTGCTAGGTCAGCGTTGCCTGATCCATCCAGGTGCTGTGTTGGGGGCTGATGGTTTTGGACTGGCGAATCATGACGGACGCTGGATCAAGGTGCCTCAATTGGGCAGGGTGCGTGTTGGGAACGACGTGGAGATCGGTGCCAACACCACCATCGACCGGGGTGCCTTGGAGGATACGGTCCTGCAGGACGGGGTCAAGCTCGACAACCTGATTCAGATAGCCCACAACGTTGAGATAGGGCGGCACACGGCCATGGCGGGCTGCTCGGCGGTGGCTGGATCAACCAAGATTGGAGATCACTGCACCATAGGGGGGCAGACAGGTCTGGTGGGCCATCTGACGATAGGTGATAATGTGCACTTTTCTGCGGCTACCCTGGTTACCCGATCCTTTACCGAAGCGGGATATTACAGCGGTAATCTACCCGCCATGGAGAATGCGGCCTGGAGACGCATGGTGGCCCGGCTAAGAAAATTGGAATCATTGGTTAAGGATATGAAAATACTAAAAAAAACTATTAAACCGACCCGTTGAGGAGCGTCGAGATGAAAGTACCGTTTGCTGACAGGAGGGGAGCTTGATCGCAATGGACATCAACAAGGTGCTGAGTCTGCTTCCGCACCGCTATCCCTTCCTTCTCATTGATCGAGTTCTTGAGTATGAGAAGGACAACCGCCTGTTAGCGCTGAAAAATGTCACCTACAACGAACCCTTTTTCAACGGCCATTTCCCCATCCAGCCGGTGATGCCGGGTGTACTTATTGTGGAAGCGATGGCCCAGGCCACCGGTTTGTTGGCCATGGAGTCCAATCCGGAAACGGTGAATGAGACCACAATCTACCTCTTCGTCGGTATCGATAAAGCACGTTTTAAGCAACAGGTTGAGCCGGGTGACCAGCTGATCATCGAAGTCATACAGAATAAGATGAAGCGGGGTATAGGCTTTTTTACCTGTTCCGCGATGGTCGAGGATAGCACCGTAGCGACTGCGGAGATCATGTGCACGGCAAGGGAGATAGGCAGCTGATCGATCCACGCGCAGTCATCGATTCAGGTGCCGAGCTCGAGGAAGGGGTCAGCGTCGGTCCTTTCACCATTATCGGCGATGGTGTCAAGATCGCCGCCGGCACGGTGATCGGCCCGCACGTCGTGATCAGGGGATCGACACAAATTGGCCGGGATAACCGAATCTACCAGTTTGCCTCGATAGGCGAAGATCCGCAGGATATGAAGTACGCCGGCGAGCCGACCAGGCTGGAGATTGGTGACCGCAACGTAATCCGGGAATTTGCTACGCTTCATCGAGGTACAGTGCAGGACCAGGGTGTGACGCGGATCGGCAACGACAATCTGCTGATGGCCTATATTCACGTAGCCCACGATTGTATCCTGGGTGACCATGTCATCATGGCCAACGCTGCATCACTGGGTGGGCATGTGCGAATCGATCGACATGCCATTCTGGGCGGTTTCACCAAGGTACATCAATTCTGCCGTGTAGGCGCGCATAGCTTTTCCGGGATGGGCTCGGCTATTGGAATGGACCTGCCACCCTACGTCATGGCCTCCGGACAACCGGCCAAACCCCATGGGATAAACCGTGAGGGATTGAGCCGTCGCGGGTTCAGCAAGGAGGCCATTCAACAGATCAAGCGCGCCTATAAACTGATCTATCATTCAAACAAACGCCTGCAAGAGGCGCGGGATGCTATCGATGCGATGTTGAGTGATACCCCGGAGCTCGAGACCCTATCGGAGTTCCTGAAAACAAAGGGCCGAGGTATTTTGCGATAGGAATCCACCCTTGGCAGCCACTGATTACAATCCCCGCCCATGCAGAAGTCGCCACCACAGAGACCCTTGAGGATCGGCCTTGTTGCCAATGAGGTGTCGGGAGATCAGTTGGCGGCGGCACTGATTGTTGCGTTACGTGACCGGCAGGCGGATATTGAGTTCGAGGGCATGACCGGGCCGTTGATGGAGACGGCGGGATGCCGCTCCCTTGCCAAGATGGATCCGGTGATGGGATTGGTCGAGGTGATACGCCACCTGCCGGGACTGATGCGGATACGTAGAGAGCTGGTGGAGCATTTTCTTGCCGATCCTCCCGATTTGGTATTGGGCATAGATGCGCCGGATTTCAATCTGGCACTTGAGGCAAAACTCAAAGCAGCGGGCATAAGGACAGCGCATTTTGTCAGTCCCACGGTTTGGGCATGGCGTCAGGGACGGGTCAAGGGTCTTCGGCGGGCGGTTGATCTGATGCTCTGCCTGTTCGAGTTCGAGGTCGACTTCCTGCTCCGTCATCAGGTCCCTGCGGTCTATGTGGGGCATCCTCTCGCTGACCAGATCCCGTTGCAAGCAGCCGATCCGATGGCGGTCAGGAATGAACTGGGCCTCGTTGTGGACAGACCCGTTGTCGCCCTGCTGCCCGGTAGCCGTGGCAGTGAAGTTAGCAGGCTTGGCCCGGTTTTTTTGCAGACCGCACGCTGGCTGCAGCAACACAAGCCGGATCTCCAATTTGTTGTGCCGATGGTGAACTCTCAGCTGAAGCAGTTGTTTCAAGAGCAGATCGAAGCTACTGCGCCCGAACTAGAGGTGAGACTGGTTGAAGGCAGATCGAGGGAGGCTATCAGCTCAGCGGATGTGGTGTTGACGGCTTCCGGTACCGCTACCCTTGAAACCCTACTCCTGAAACGCCCCATGGTGGTGGCCTACCGCCTATCTCCAATCACGGTTTGGCTGATTCGACGCTTTAAGCTTTTGAAAACCCCCCATGTGGCATTGGCCAACCTCCTCTCAGATCGGCCTTACGCCCCCGAGTTCATCCAGGAGGCATGCAAACCCGACACCATGGGTAGGGCATTGCTGGCCTTTCTTGAAGATCCCACTCAGTGCGAACAGATTAAACAGGCCTATCTGGCAACCCATGAGAGATTGTGTAAAAACGCCGCAGTGACAGCTGCCGATGCAGTTTTGGACCTGTTGAATAGCGATTGATGAGTATAGCCATGTCTAAAAGTTTTACCCTGGTTGCTGGTGTTGATGAGGTAGGTAGGGGTCCATTGGCGGGGCCTGTTGTCGCCGCTGCTGTGATACTCCATCCGCAACGACCTATAGAGGGTCTTGCCGATTCCAAGAAGTTGAGTGAGAAGCGCCGTGAAGCCCTCTCCAAACTGATAAAAGAGCAGGCCCACAGCTGGTGCCTGGGCAGAGCGGAAGTGGAGGAGATCGATCGTATCAATATCCTTCAGGCGAGCCTGTTGGCGATGCAGCGGGCAGTGGAGGGACTCCCCGAGATGCCCGGTCTGGCCCGGGTGGACGGCAGACACGCCCCGCAGCTGGTCTGCAGTGTGGAAACCGTCGTCGGCGGGGATGCCAGTGTGGCGGCGATCAGCGCGGCCTCAATCATCGCCAAGGTGGCCAGGGATCGGGAGATGATCGAACTGGATAGCCGCTATCCAGGATACGGACTCGCTCGCCACAAGGGTTATCCCACCAAACAGCACCTCGAGGGACTTCAGGCCCTGGGTGTTACGCCGATCCATCGGCGCTCTTTCGGCCCGGTCAAGCGGCTGATCGGTTGATTCCCGGAATCGGGATTTTTTTATACCTGGAAGATGATTTCGGGCTCATGACCTGAGACCGATTCGGGGTAGAATAGACGACCATGGAATTCCCTTTTGTTCATCTTCGGGTCCACTCCGAGTACTCCCTGGTCGATGGCCTGGTACGGGTAAAACCCCTGGTCAAACAGGTGGCCGCAGCCGGCATGCCCGCGGTTGCCCTGACCGATCAGTCGAACCTGTTTGCCCTGGTGCGTTTCTATCAGGCGGCGTTGGCTGCCGGGGTCAAGCCGATCGCCGGGGTCGATGCCTGGATCAGGAATCCGGATGATATCAACACCCCTTACCGGTTGGTGCTCTTGGTGCAGAATCAGGTGGGTTACAGAAACCTGACCCGACTGGTCTCACGCAGCTACCGCGAAGGTCAGCACCTGGGGCGTCCGCTGATGGAACGTGACTGGCTGCAAGGCAGCACGGACGGATTGATCGCGCTTTCAGCCGGTCGTCACGGCGATGTGGGGCGTGCCCTGCTGGCCGGAAACCAGGCCGAGGCGGAACAGCTGCTCAACCGTTGGCTGGAGCTGTTCGGCGACCGCTACTACCTGGAGCTGCATCGCACCGGACGCGCGGACGAAGAGCGTTGCCTGCATGAGAGTGTGACCCTGGCGGCGGACTATGGGGTACCCGTGGTGGCCACCAACGATGTCCATTTTCTCCAGGCGGATGATTTCGATGCCCATGAGATAAGGGTCTGTATCCATGAAGGGCGCACCCTCGACGATCCCAGGCGGCCGAGAAACTATAGCGAACAGCAATACCTGCGCAGCCCGCAAGAGATGACGGAGCTGTTTGCCGATATTCCCGAGGCGCTGGAGAACACGGTGGAGATCGCCAAGCGCTGTACCATCGAACTGACCCTGGGCAAGAACTTTCTCCCCGATTTTCCCATCCCCGAGGGGATGACCGTCGCTGAGTTTCTCGCCGCCGAATCCCGTAAGGGATTGGCCTGGCGGCTGCAACGGATCTTCGATGCCCAATCCCCCGACTTTACAGCGCAGCGCAAGGTCTACGATGCGCGCCTGGAGGTGGAGCTGGATGTCATCAACAGTATGGGTTTTCCCGGCTACTTCCTCATCGTCGCCGACTTCATCCAGTGGGCCAAGGACAACGATATCCCCGTCGGTCCCGGGCGGGGTTCCGGGGCCGGTTCCCTGGTCGCCTATGCGTTGAAGATCACCGATCTCGATCCCATCGAGCACGAGCTGCTGTTCGAACGCTTTCTCAATCCGGAACGTGTCTCCATGCCCGACTTCGACGTCGACTTCTGCATGGATAAGCGCGACCAGGTGATCGACTACGTGGCGCAGCGTTATGGGCGCGATTCGGTCTCCCAGATCATTACCTATGGCTCGATGGCGGCAAAGGCGGTGGTGCGCGACGTGGGCCGGGTGCTGGGCCACCCCTACGGCTTTACCGACCGGGTGGCGAAGATGATCCCCTTTGAGATCGGCATGACCCTCGACAAGGCGCTGGTGGAGAGTGATGACCTGAAACAGGCCTACGCCGGTGACGAGGAGGTGAGCGAACTCGTCGACATGGCGAAGAAACTGGAGGGTTGTGCGCGAAATGCGGGCAAACACGCCGGCGGTGTGGTCATCTCCCCCGGCCTGCTGACCGACTTCACCCCCCTCTATTGCGAGGCCAACGGCGAGGGCCTGGTGACCCAGTTCGACAAGGACGACGTGGAGAAGGTGGGCCTGGTGAAGTTCGACTTCCTCGGCCTGCGCACCCTCACCATCGTCGACTGGGCGTTGAAGACGGTCAACGAGGAACGGATCAAACAGGGGGAGGAGGCGATCGACATCACCGCCATCCCCATGGATGATGAGGCCTCCTTCCGCCTCCTCAAGAGCGCCGAGACCACCGCCGTGTTCCAGCTGGAATCCCGCGGCATGAAGGAGCTGATCAAGAAACTCCAGCCCGACTCTTTCGACGACATCACCGCCCTGGTGGCCCTGTTCCGTCCCGGTCCCCTGCAGTCAGGGATGGTGGACGACTTTATCAACCGCAAACACGGCCGCGCCAAGGTGGCCTATCCCCACCCGGACCTGGAGCCGATCCTGAAGCCGACCTACGGCGTCATCCTCTACCAGGAGCAGGTGATGCAGATCGCCCAGGTTCTGGCGGGCTACTCCCTGGGCGGCGCCGACCTGCTGCGCCGGGCCATGGGCAAGAAAAAGCCGGAGGAGATGGCGAAACAGGGGGAGATCTTCCGCAAGGGTGCGGTGGAGCGGGGGGTTGAGGAGGAGACCGCCAGCTATATCTTTGACCTGATGGAGAAGTTCGCCGGTTACGGTTTCAACAAATCCCACTCTGCCGCCTATGCCCTGGTCTCCTATCAGACCATCTGGCTCAAGGCCCACTATCCCTCCGCCTTCATGGCCGCGGTCTGCTCCGCCGACATGGACAACACCGACAAGGTGGTGCCGCTGATCGAGGAGTGCCGGCGCATGGGGCTCAAGGTCGGGGCGCCCCAGGTCAATCTGTCGGAGTACAAGTTTACCGCCACCGACCGGGAGACGGTGGTCTATGGGCTCGGTGCCATCAAGGGGGTGGGTGAATCCGCCATCGAGTCGGTGATCGAGGAGCGTGGCAATGGTGGTCCCTACCAGGATATCTTTGAATTCTGCCGCCGCATCGATATGCGCAAGGTCAACCGGCGGGTGATCGAATCACTGATTCGTGCCGGTGCCCTCGACGGCCTCGGCGCCAACCGGGCAACCCTGATGATGCAGCTGCCCCTGGCGCTGAAACTGGCCGAGCAGCACCACGCCATGGAGGCGGTGGGTCAGAACGACCTCTTCGGCATGGGCGATCCGCAACCGGCGGAGGCGAGCCATGCCCAGGTGATCCCCAAGGATGTGGACGAGTGGGCCGAGGAGCAGCGTCTGCAGGGTGAGAAAGAGACCCTGGGTCTCTATCTTACCGGCCATCCCATCGATCGCTATGCAGAAGAGCTGCGTCATATCAGCAGCAGCCGCATCGGGGATCTAAGTCTTGATGGCCCCCAGGAGGGGGGGCAGCGCCGCCGTGGAAAACCGGTGGTGGTCACCGGCCTGGTGGTCACTGCCAGCCATCGTCAGACCCAGCGGGGACGCATGGGGACCCTGGTCCTGGATGACCGCAGCGGACGTATCGAATGCACCCTCTTCAGCGACACTTACGAACAGCATCGGGAACTGATCGCCGCGGATAATATCCTGGTGGTTTCCGGCAGTCTCAACTATGACGAATTCCGTGGTGGACTCAGCATCCGCGCCGATAATCTGCTGACCTTCGAACAGGCCCGATCCCACTATGCAGGGCTGTTGAATATCAAGGTTTCCCTCAACGGGCTCGACGTCCCGGGATTCAGCGAGCAGTTGCAGCAGATACTCACCCCCTTCAGAGGGGGCACCACCGGGATCAGACTGCACTATAAGACGAATGATGCCTGTGGTGATATCCAATTGGGTAAGGAGTGGCAGGTCAATCCCACCGACGAGCTGCTGCGCCGACTGGAGCAGTTCTGTGGACCCGGATCGGTACGGGTCGCCTATCGTAACTCAGCACACACGAACGACGCAGCCAGCAGACGACAGACACTGCATTGATTGCCTGGCAGACGGCAGGCTCCCGGGTAACAATATTTCGTAATTTTGAGGCTGTCCTAACCAATTTGATTCCGGTATATTTCGCGCATGGATCTGAATTTTCTAGAATTTGAACAGCCCATCGCCGAGCTTGAAGCGAAGATCGAAGAGCTTCGTCTGGTCGGCACCGACAATGAGATCAATATCCAGGACGAGATCGCGCGACTGGAGAACAAGTGTCAGTCGCTGACCGAGTCGATCTTCTCCAATCTCAAGCCCTGGGATATTTCGCAGCTTTCGCGCCATCCCCAGCGGCCCTATGTGCTCGACTACATCGATCGTATCTTCGATGAGTTTCACGAGCTGCATGGCGACCGGGCCTTTGCCGACGACCATGCCATTGTCGGTGGGGTGGCCCGTCTCGAGGGGCGTCCGGTGATGGTGATCGGCCATCAGAAGGGCCGCGACACCAAGGACAAGCTGTTTCGCAATTTCGGCATGCCCCGACCCGAGGGCTATCGCAAGGCATTGCGGCTGATGGAGCTGGCGGAGCGTTTCCGGCTACCGATCATGACCTTCATCGATACCCCCGGGGCCTATCCTGGCGTGGGCGCCGAGGAGCGGGGTCAGAGCGAGGCCATCGCCCGCAACCTCAGGGTAATGTCGGGACTGCGCACCCCCATCATCTGCACCGTGATCGGCGAGGGTGGGTCCGGCGGCGCGCTGGCCGTTGGCGTAGGCGACCGTGTGCTGATGCTGCAATACAGCACCTACTCGGTGATCTCGCCGGAGGGCTGCGCCTCGATCCTGTGGAAAAGCGCGGAGAAGGCGCCGCTGGCGGCGGAGGCGATGGCAATCACCTCGGACCGGTTGAAGGAGCTGGGATTGATCGATGAGATCGTGCCGGAACCCCTGGGCGGCGCCCATCGCGATATCGAGACCATGGCCAAGAACCTCAAGCATGCCTTGCTGGAGGGGCTGGACAACATCACCAGCATGGCCATCGACAAGCTGCTCGATACCCGCTATCAGCGCCTCATGCAGTATGGCCAGTTCGCCGGGGACTGATCCGGTGATCCTCGCCAGATCCCTGTATCGTTGACATCGGGAGCGGCGATGGCGTTTCGCCCCCGGCAAGTGACGTTCACAAGGAGCCCCCGTGAATCTCACGGCCCAGCAGTTGCTTGAAACCCTCGGTCAGCTGCCCCAGGCATCCTGCTGCCACCTGGCCCTCAGCGGCGGCCTCGACTCCTGTGTGCTGCTCCACCTGCTCGCTGAACTCAGACCGCAGCTCCCCTATGAGCTGCGGGCGATCCACATCCACCACGGGTTGCAGCCCGATGCCGACGACTGGCAGGCCCACTGTGAGCAGCTGTGCAGGGAGTACGGCGTCGCTCTGCAGACGGTACAACTCAATCTGACTGTGAACAGCGGTGACAGCCTGGAGGCGGTCGCCCGGGAGGCGCGCTATCAGGCGCTGGCCGCCAACATGGCTGAAGGGGATCTGCTGCTCACCGCCCAGCATCAGGACGACCAGGCGGAGACCCTGCTGCTGCAACTGCTGCGGGGCAGCGGCCCCGCCGGACTTGCGGCGATGTCACCTCTTGCCCGATTCGAACCCGGCTGGTTGGCTCGACCCTTACTCTCCTTCCCCCGTAACGCGCTGGAGGCCTATGCCCAGGAACAGGGGCTGAGCTGGCGGGAAGACCCATCCAACCGGGACCTGCGCTTCGATCGCAACTTCATCCGCCACCAGGTGATGCCCCTGCTGCGCTGCCGCTGGCCGGCGGCGGCCACCACCCTCTCCAGGGCCGCCCGCTTCAGCGGCGAACTGCTGATGCTGGTCAAAGAAGAGGCGGAAGAGGACCTGGCCAAGGCCCGTGACAGTGAAACCGATACCCTGTCGATCCCGGTCCTGAAACAGCTCAACTCGGTACGCCTGAGGAATCTGCTGCGCCACTGGATCGCTGCCCTCGGCGCGCCACTGCCCAGTTCGAAAAAGATCAGCCGCATCGAAACGGAGGCGGTACATGGCCGCATCGATGCAGTGCCACTGATCCGTTGGGAGGATTGGGAGGTACGCCGTTATCGCGACCGGCTCTATCTGCAACGCACCCAAGCCATAGAGCTTCCCACTCAGCCTTTGCCCTGGCCGGATGGGAAAGAGCTGGCTCTGCCCGAGGGACTGGGGCGCCTGGTAGCACAACCCGGTGAAGAGGGGATCTCTCAGCATCACTGGCGCCAGGCCAAAGTAGAGGTGCGATTCCGTGGTGGTGGTGAGCGCTGTCAACTGCCTGGACAGGAGCACCACCGTCCATTGAAAAAACTCTTTCAGGAGTGGGGCATACCTCACTGGGAACGGGAGCACGTACCCCTGGTCTATCTGGATGGTGAGTTGGCAGTGGTTCCCGGGCGCTGCGTGTGTCAGCCTTTCCAGGCGCGAGCAGGGGAGGACGCCATTGTTGTCGACTGGTTGAAGATGGATATTTAAGGGACATGAATGATAAGTAGGGAGGTCAGGCATGAGCAAGCAGTTATCGCAAAGTATCACCGCTAAACTTGAGCAAAATTTATCCCAGTACAAGTTCAGTGAGCGATATGATGAGGTTACTGAAAACATAGTCGGAATCGTGAAAAAGCCATGGAAACCGTTACAGCGTGTTTTCGGAGGGCATGGAATAGCAGCGGTTATCACGGTGCCTGAAACAATAACCGAACGTGAGAGCCTGAAGGCATTCTTCAAGCACATGCGGAAAGAAATTACATCCAAATATGTTGGGTACGCAGCCTATAAGAGCTCTCACTCCTTTGTTGTATTGGTTTGCCCCCATGAACTGTTCACTACGGCTTCCGGGATAGCGTCGGAGTTGAAGGACAGAACGGGGTTACACATGAATATTATCCAAGGGGTGGTGTTAGTTGACAGCCAGACAAGAGAGGTTGCCAGTGACTACACAAGGCCTCTTCAATACAAGGGTGAATATAATGCGGTTTTATCTGCGGCAAATAGTGAAGTGAAATAGGCGT
>JBEVVR010000015.1:49651-55029 GCA_040507035.1 Candidatus Thiodiazotropha sp. | reverse complement strand
GTCGTTTCCTAAACCTATTGTTGCAGTTGATCAAGTGCCTCCGTGGCCGCCTGCCGTACAAACGATACATCGTCTCCCAGCGCCTGTTTCAAAACCGAAATCGCCGTCTCACCACCTATTTCGGCCAAGGCATCGATCGCCTCTTCCCTGATGCGGGGATTTTGATCCGCCAAGGCCATCGTCAGGGTTTCAACGGCCTCGTAGCCACCGATTTCTGACAGTGAGACAACTGCTGATTCCCGCACTCTGAAATCAGGATCTGTTATGGCGGAGGAAAGGAGTTCAACTGGAGCCTGTTGTACGCTTTTTCCCAGGTCTATCAAGGCATCTTCACGCATCTCGGGATCATCACTCAAGGCCTGCAGTTGAAGTGTGGTATTCAAATCAATGGGCTCTAGCTGAAAACCTATGGAAACACTATCTGTAGTCGTGGTTTCATGGCCGTGCTGTGGAAGGATCCAAAGTCTGGGAGAATCCGTGCTGACATAGACGAAGCTATGGTCGCGTAGAATGTAGGCGATCGCCTCAGCGACCGGGCGCCACTCTATTTCTATCGAAACGGATTCATCCAGTTGAATGAAAGGAGAGAAAGTGATTCCAGTCTTACTGGCGATGGCAATGAACAGGTCATTCAGCTCGATCTCTTCGGCTTTGACAAACAGATAACCCTTCTCGAAAAGCACGACATGAGAGCTCCTTACAGACACCAATTCTTGGCTGCGACTCAACACCAGGTCCTGGGCAAATGCCGACTGATGCGACATCATCGAAAGGCATATCAAGCAGATTACAAGAAGTTGTGATCCCATTTTTCTGACCTAATCTGACGCTTGTTTGTGTAGGTCGGGAGCTTCACTGACGTCACAGAGTGGGTTCTCTTTCAGTCAATGAAGCTCCCTTTTAGGCTCTACTCCATCAACCTCCGAGCTCGAAGCAGCTTTCCACTGCGGTTTGATTACCACTCTCCTCCTTGACCAGAATTTCAAATTTGAATTCGTCGCTCAGGTCGGTAAACTCGCTTGGAACTTCCAGCGATGTTACGTCAGGCGGAAGCTCTACACTCATGATCAACAGATTCGGGTCCTCGCTCTCGACCACCAGTTGGTATTTGACCACCTCAACCGGTTCGCCGCTTCTGCCCATGTCAGGGTGTGAGTGGGTGACCGGATCCCAGCTTATCACCACAGGTGCAGTGACCACGGGTAAGGGATCGGCATCACAGTTTTCCGCTGCCGGCACGCCCGAGAGCTGAATGTTGGCGGCTGGCGCAGGCATGAGGTGGGTAAATTCGACCTCACTCTCCAGCTCCTCACCCTCGAGTGTCTTGCCTTCGACCTCATAGATCCCCTCTGGAAAACGTTCGAAGAACTCCGCCGGTGTGAGCTCATCGAATGGGGGCTCGGCGCTTTCGAAAAAGAGTTCGGTCAGGCCCTGGTGGCGTAGGCGTCCACGGTTACGGATGGAGAGAATCCTGCGCTCATTTGTGTCCTCAATCTCCAGGCTCTTCCATGGTTCACCATCGATCAGTGCATGAAATCCCAGGTCACCGTCGGTGTGGTTGAGCTCTGCGTAGATGTCGGCTTCATCATAGGGAATCTCCTGATCATCTCCCGCCACCGCAACCGTGGACGCGACAGCGAGGGCGCTCGATATCAACAAAGCCAAACTGGTGCGCGAAGGGAACAGGGTGGTTGACACTGGTTGGCGAAAATCTTTTTTCATTTTGAGTCTCCTGGTGTTAGTTGGGTATAAGCCAGATGGCCCTGGCTGATACTAAGACTATCCCTCCAACCTGACTGGAGACTGACTCGATCATGACCATAGGCTGCTCAAAACATGACCATTTGGTCATCTAGGCACCTATTCAAACGCCAACGCTAGACAACTCATTGAGCAGGTTATAAATTGAAATCAGAAACTACTGCTTTCGGTTTTTTGAATTGCGATTGTTATATAAAAATCGTTACCGGCAGAGAGTGATTCAACCATGCGATTACTGTTAATAGAAGATGATGAAAAGATTGCTGCTTTCGTGAAAAAGGGCTTCAAGGAGGCGGGATTCGTTGTCGAGCATGCAAACGATGGAAACAGAGGCCTGAATATGGCGCTTGCATCATCCTATGATGTCGCTGTCATAGACATTATGCTGCCGGGACTGGATGGTCTCTCTATCATCGATGAGCTGCGGCGGCACCGCAATAAGCTGCCAGTCATCATATTGAGCGCCAAGCGATCCTTGGATGAGCGGGTCGAGGGACTGCATGCGGGCGGTGATGACTACTTGACTAAGCCCTTTGCGTTTACCGAACTGCTCGCCCGCGTTCAGGCATTGATCAGGCGTGCGACCAATGTTCCAGAGCCCACGGGACTGACGGTTGGCGACCTGTCAATCGACCTGCTCAGGCGCACGGTGACCCGTGCCGGAATAACGATCGATCTGCAGCCACGGGAGTTCTCCCTGATCGAGTATCTTGCGCGCAATTCCGGCCGCGTGGTATCGAAAACCATGATCATGGAACATGTCTGGGACTACAATTTCGATCCGCAGACCAATGTGGTTGAGTCGAGAATCTGCCGCCTACGCGAAAAGATCGATAAGGGCTTTGGTGCTCCTCTCATTCATACCGTACGTGGTACAGGTTATGTTCTTAAAGAAACTGAATAATCTGCACAAGACCCTCGCGCTTAAAATGACAACCTGGTATGTGGGTGTTTTTGCCTTGTCATTCATCCTCACCTTCGTTGTTGTTTTTATGCTGATTGTCGCTATCGTGAATCAACGCATGGATGATGATCTGGAGGAAGATATAGAGGATATCGCCAGCTTATTAAAGCAGGGCGGTTTCGCTAGAGTAGAAGAAGAGATGTTGAGCGATACCAAAGGTGACGAGGCAGAGGTCTCCTTCTTTCGGGTATGGAAGGATCGCAAGCTGATCTTTGCCACTGATCTATCATCCTGGCAGGGTCTGGAACAGCCTGGAGGTGAGCTATTTCAAACGCTTGAAGATGGCGAACCGATACTGGAAACAATTGAGCTGCCTGATAGGGATCATTCAATACGCGCTGTCTACGGTTTTATCGACACCGATACCCTGCTTCAAGTCGGAGAGACACTGGAGAATGATGAAGAGTTTCTGGCGACACTGTTCAAAGGTTTTCTGTTCATACTGTTGGTAATGATCCTCCTCGGCGGTCCTATCGGTTGGTTTCTTGCCCAGCGAAACTTACGCGGTGTGCAGGAGGTGACCAGAACCGCAACGGAAATTGCAAAAGGCTCATTGGATCGACGGGTACCGGTCAGTGCCAATGGTGATGAGCTGGACTATCTGGCGCAAGCCTTCAATTCCATGTTGGATCGTATCCAAAACCTGATTATCGGGATGCGCGAGATGACCGACAATCTGGCCCATGACCTGCGCAGTCCCGTGGCACGTATCAGGGCCTCGGCAGAGATGGCGCTCAATTCCGGCTTTTCGAATACTGATTGGACGGCCCTTGCCAACGATACCACTGAGGAGTGCGATCGATTGTTAGCGATGATCAACACCACCTTGGATATCGCGGAAGCCGAGTCAGGGGCGGCGAAGTTGAAGATCTCTCAGGTCGATCTGGTCGATCTTGTGGTGGATGCCTGCGATCTGTTTCAGACCCTGGCTGAAGATAAACAGCTGACACTGGTTACCAACCTGCCTCCGACCTGCCGCATTCAGGGTGATCTGCAACGACTGCAACGAGTGGTTGCCAATCTTCTCGACAATGCGGTCAAATACACCCCGGTAGGAGGAACCATAACGGTCAGCCTGGTCGATGAGGAGGAGTCTGTCGTTCTCTCCATTCGCGACACCGGGGTCGGCATATCCATGCAGGAGCTGCCCAAGATCTTTCAACGTTTCTACCGCTGCGACTGGAGTCGCTCGGAATTTGGCAACGGCCTTGGCTTGAGTTTGGCGTTGGCATTTGCTCGCGCCCATGGTGGGGAGATTGCTGTCGACAGCACCCCGGGCAAGGGCAGCACCTTTTCACTGATGCTGAACAGGCCATCATACGCTGGCTGACTCCGCAAGAGCGGAGCAAACTTACACTGGGAATTCCTGTTGTCGCTAGAAAATACAATGTCAGTTAATGCTGTAAAATCGAGACACATAATAGGCGTGTTCCTGTTGCAGCTGCTGACGGGATGCGCTGGTTTGCCGGATGCCTCCCTGGAAACGGTTCAGGGCAGAAAGGTGGATATCGCTGTCAAGGGGGAGGGTAGCCCGGTGATCGTGTTTGAATCGGGCATGGGCCCCACCATGTCTACCTGGTCACCCATATTTGACGACCTCAGCAGAGTTAGCAGAGTTTTTTCTTACAACCGGCCTGGGTACGGTAGGAGCAGTCTCAACGCAACTCCAAACACAGCCAGAGAGATCGCTGAACAATTGCATCAGAACTTACTAGCAACCGGTCATAAACCCCCCTACCTGCTGGTCGGACACTCTGCGGGCGGCTTATATGCCAATATGTTCGCCCGGCTCTATCCGCAACAGGTTGCCGGCGTCGTTTTGATCGACTCAACCCACCCCTCCCAGTTCGAGTATTTCAGAAAAGAGCGTCCACTGCTCTATTCAACCTTCACCGCAACAACGGCCCTGGGACGAACCAGTTACGAGGCCTCAATCTTAAAACCTGTGCATAATGAGTTTCTATCCATCGAACCTTTTCCCGATATCCCCCTGGTTATCCTGACCGCTGAAAAATCCTCCTTGTTTGAAGACCAGGCGATGCGTGAGAAATGGCTTGAGTTTCAACATGATCTTGCCAGGATGTCCTCAAAGTCAAAGCACAGGGTTGTGGATGGCAGTGGTCATTTTATCCATCGGGATAAGCCGGAAGAGGTGATCAGGGAGATCACGACGCTTGTAGATGCGTTAAGAAATAACTGAACAATCCTTGTGTTCAAATCAACCAGGTAATTTAACAACTAATGAACCAATCACTACAAGCGCTGTTGAATGAACTCGAAGAGTTTGGGTGCAATAACGACCAGGCAATTTCTGAGCGTTCCCGCCGTATGCTCAATATTACCCGGGACACCGGGGAGTTTCTGTCTGTTATCGTACAGGCAGCCAACGCCAGGCGCATACTTGAGATCGGAACCTCGAACGGCTACTCCACGCTTTGGCTTGCGTTTGCCACTCAGGCCATCGATGGACGAGTCACCACCGTTGAGTTGTCAGAAGAGAAGGTCGCCATGGCCGTCAAGAATTTTAATCGCTCGGGTTTGGCCGATTTTATTACCCAGCTGGCAGTCAATGCGACAGAGTATATTGAGGCAGAGAGTGACAGCAGTTTCGATCTCATTTTTCTAGATTCCGAACGCAGCGAATATCCGGCAT
>JBEVVR010000015.1:22646-49551 GCA_040507035.1 Candidatus Thiodiazotropha sp. | reverse complement strand
GCAGTCAATGCGACAGAGTATATTGAGGCAGAGAGTGACAGCAGTTTCGATCTCATTTTTCTAGATTCCGAACGCAGCGAATATCCGGCATGGTGGCCAAATATCCGTCGCATGCTGCGCCCGGGTGGCTTGCTTATCGCCGACAATGCCCTATCCCATGCTGACGAGATTGCTCCCTTTATTCACATTGTTTCTGAAGATCCGGCATTCTCCACTAGCACTGTACCGGTGGGAAAAGGTGAGTTTCTTGCCTACCGTGCTATCCGCTAGCTTATGTCACCCCGGGTAAGCTGAAGCGGGCTGGTTGAAGATCGAATGAATGCCGATCCTGGTACCTACGTCTTGGTGTTGCTGACTGATAAAAAAGCAACGGTTCAAATTGGACGATGGGGTACCCTCACTATTCAGCCGGGATACTATCTCTATGTCGGCAGTGCGTTTGGTCCCGGTGGTCTACGTGCTCGTGTCACAAGACATTGCCGGGAATCGAAGTCGAAGCATTGGCATATCGACTATTTAAGAGAGTTGGCAATAGTCGAATCGGTTTGGTACAGCCAAAGGCGAACACGTCTGGAGCATAGATGGGCTAAGGCGCTGGCTAAATGGAGCAATGTAAAGCCGATACCCGGTTTTGGCTGTAGCGATTGCAGTTGCGATTCACACCTTTTCCATTTCAGCGAGGCACCGACCTCGGCAGAATTTGCTCAGATCCTTGGATGTTCTGTTGAGTCATGGTCCTGTGAAGAGACTATTTAGTATTGTAATCACATCGGTAGGTGCCTGAGGATTGTCTTTCGCAGAAGCGGCATGGAAGCCGCGTTAGCCCCGTCAGTATAGGGATGTACTGTTGGGGCGTCGGAGAAAGACAATCCTCAGGCGCCGGGGGTAATACACTCGCTGATTCTGAGCTAGTGAAGGAAGTTAAACATCCGGTTGCGAAAACGCTTGACCAACTCACCCTGTCCCCCAAGCAACTCAAAGATCCGCAACATCTCTTTCTGCGCGGCGTTGTCGCCGTAACCGCGATCCTTTTGCAACAGGGTCATGAGTAACTCCAGGGCCCCCTCGAAATCGTTCTCCATCACCTTATGCGAGGCCAGCAGATGCAGGGCCTCGCTATCGGCCGGATTCTCCTCAAGACGTTTCTCAAGGTCCGCCGCGGGCGGGCTGTCGGCGGTGGCGCGGTCGATCTCGATCCGTGCCAGCATGGAGGCCACTTCCGGTTTCTCCCTCTCCTCGGCTGGCATGGCCTTGAGCAGCCGCTCGGCCTCGTCCAGCCTACCCAGGGTAGCCATATAGCGGGCATAGGAGAGCCTGACCCTCGGGCTCTCGGGGTCGATCTCACTGGCCTGTTTCAGCAGGGCCCCCGCATCCTTTGTGTTCCCTTGCAGCAGCATTTCATCGGCTTGGGCCAACAGGGCATCGGATTCCCGAGGGATATACTTGTCGAGAAAACTGCGGATCTCCGCCTCCGGCAGCGCCCCCATGAACTCATCCACCATCTGTCCCTGATGGAACAGCTTTACATTGGGAATGCTGCGGACCTGAAAGTGGGCCGCCAGCTGCTGCTCCTGTTCCGTGTTGACCTTGGCGACGAGGAATTTACCCTGATACTCATCGGCCAGTTTCGCCAGGGTGGGCATCAGTGCCTTACAGGGATTGCACCATTCGGCCCAGAAGTCGACCAGCACCGGAACGTGCATGGAGTTCTCCAAGACCAGCTGTTGAAAGCGGTCGGTGGTGACATCAAAGACATAGGATTGGTCAGCCATACGCTACATGCTCCTGTGGATCGGTCGGTCTGGAGCGCCATTATACTGAATTCAAACCAAAATAAAGGCGTTGAAATAACAGCCGCCAAACCCCATCTATTGATCGACTCCCCAAGATGGAATCAGATCCAATGAGTAAAGCCCTACATATCGTCTGTCCCCACTGCGACGGCATCAACCGGGTACCCGCCGAGCGCCTGGGGGATGGGGCGAAATGCGGCAAGTGCCAGCAGTCACTCTTCCCCGGCCAACCACTGGCCCTCGATGAAGCTCGGTTTGCGCGCCATGCGCAAAAAAACGACATCCCCCTGTTGATCGATTTCTGGGCCCCCTGGTGCGGACCCTGCCGAATGATGGCCCCGGCCTTCGAAGGAGCGGCCGCGCAACTCGAACCGGCAGTGCGCCTGGTCAAGGTCAACACCGAAGAGGCGCAACAGCTGGGTGCACAATTCGGTATTCGCAGCATCCCTACCCTGATGTTGATGCGGGGAGGCAGGGAGATCGCCCGTCAGGCGGGGGCGATGGATCAGGGGAGTATTGTGCAGTGGACCCGGCAGAATCTTATCTGATCACCCACTCGAAAAGCGTGCCCCCTCTCCCCTCGCGGGAGAGGGCCAGGGAGAGGGGGAACCCATAACCGGTGAGCGAAGCGAACTCATCTTGCTCATATTTAGTAACTCAACACTCAAAACTGCAGTTCGCTACTGGTCTCTGGCTATGTGGCCTAGGTAATCAGGAAATCCTACTGATCTAGTAAGTTATTTTACTTATTCCAGAGATAGCAGATAAGAGTTGACATACATATACACTGTTTTATTATGAGCCGAACATTTATGAACAGTGTTATAGGATATTGCATAAAGCTACCCGGGACAGGGTGGTCTTCTGCTCATAGGAATGGACACCGGACTCACCACGCTCATCGCCATTGCGCGCTTCCACCAACTTCCCGCCGAACCCGAGCAGATTGCCCATCAATTCGGTAAACCCGGCCAATCCTTTTCCGATAGCGAACTGCTACTGGCCGCCAAGGCCCTTACCTTAAGGGCGAAGCGCCTGAAATCTTCACTGGCTGAGTTAGACAACAGCGTATTGCCGGCCATCGCAAAGCTCACAGACGGCAGTTTCGTGATTCTTGCCCGTGTCGCAAAGCCGGGTCCGGATGGGGATCCAGGGTCGGCCCAAACCGGGGTATTGGTGCACGATCTTCGGGAAAGCGGCCCCAAAAGCATGGAGTCGGAGGCATTCAACGCTATCTGGTCGGGAGAGTTGATCCTGCTGGCCAGAAGGCAGGGGCTGGGTGAGAGCCTGCAGCAGAAGTTCGACATCTCCTGGTTCATCCCAGCCCTGGTGAAATACCGCAAGCTATTCGCCGAGGTCTTGATCGCCTCGTTTTTTCTCCAGCTCTTCGCCCTGGTCACCCCGCTCTTCTTTCAGGTGGTGATGGACAAGGTGCTCGTGCACAGAGGATTTACCACCCTGGATGTGCTGGCGGTGGGCTTTTTTGTCCTGGTGGTCTTCGATGCCCTGATGGGCGGTATCCGCAACTACCTCTTCAGCCACACCACCAACCGGGTGGATGTCACCCTCGGCTCCCGGCTCTACAATCATCTGATGGCCCTGCCCATGGCCTATTTCGAGTCGCGCCAAGTGGGGCAGAATGTGGCCCGGGTGCGGGAGCTCGACACCATTCGCAACTTCATCACCGGCACCGCCCTTACCCTGGTCATCGACCTCTTTTTCGTCTTCGTCTTCCTCGCGGTGATGTGGTACTACAGCCCCACCCTGACCTGGATCGTGTTGGCGACCATCCCCCTCTATGTGATCCTGTCGATCTTCATCACCCCCATCCTGCGCCACCGACTCAACGACAAGTTCAAGCATGGCGCCGCCAACACCGCCTTTCTCACCGAGTCGATCACCGGTATCGGTACCGTCAAGTCGATGGCGGTGGAACCGCAGATGCAGCGCAAGCTCGAAGACCACCTCGCCAACTATGTCCACGCCTCGTTCCGCAGTCAGAACCTCAACAATGTGGCCAACCAGGTGGCGGGGCTGATCAACAAGCTAATGACCCTGGGCATCATCTGGTGGGGCGCCCACCTGGTGATCGCCAACCAACTCACCGTCGGTCAACTGGTGGCCTTCAACATGCTGGCGGGACGGGTCAGCAGCCCGATTCTGAAGCTTGTGCAGCTATGGCAGGATTTCCAGCAGGCCGGCATCTCCCTGGAGCGGTTGGGCGATATCCTGAATACCCCCCGGGAACCCGGCTTCAATCCCAATCGCTCGAGGCTGCCGACTCTTAAGGGCGAAGTGACCCTGGAGCATATCCGTTTTCGCTACCGTCCCGATGGTCCGGTAATCCTCGATGACCTCGGCTTGCGCTGCCGACCGGGTGAAGTGATCGGTATCGTCGGACGCTCAGGTTCCGGCAAAAGCACCATTACAAAACTGATTCAAAGGCTCTACATCCCCGAGTCCGGCCGGGTGCTCATCGACGGGGTCGACCTCTCCATGATCGACACCACCTGGTTGCGCCAGCAGATCGGCGTGGTGTTGCAGGAGAATTTTCTCTTCAACCGCACCATCCGGGAGAACATCGCCCTGGCCAATCCCGCGCTTCCCATGGAACAGGTCATCCATGCGGCGAAACTCTCCGGCGCCCATGAGTTCATTGTCGACCTGCCCGAGGGTTACGACACCCTGGTGGGTGAACAGGGCAGCAATCTCTCCGGCGGTCAAAGGCAGCGCCTCGCAATTGCCCGAGCCTTGATAGGAAATCCCCGGCTGCTGATCTTCGACGAGGCCACCAGCGCCCTGGACTACGAATCGGAAAGGCTGATCCAGGACAACATGGCGGCGATCTGCCGTGGCCGCACCGTATTCATCATCGCCCACCGCCTCAGCACCGTCAGGCAGTGCGACCGCATCATAGTGCTGGAGAAGGGACGTATCGTGGAACAAGGGAACCACGAGAGCCTGCTCAAGGCGAATGGCTACTACGCCAAATTGCATAGCTATCAAAACCATACACCGATCCTGCGCCAGGTCCGGAAAGGGAGTGAAATAGAGGTTCCGGCCGAAGCAAGGGAAGGTGCAAAAACCAGGAAGGGTAACACCCACAGCAAGCAAGATGTCGGCAAAGCTGAAGGTGTCGTGAATGGAGCAACAGAGATTGAAGAGGTCGACGAGAGCTGGGCGCTGGAGATGTTGAAGGAACTCGAGGAAGAGGATAGAGAAAATGAGAAACGGGGTTAGGCAGAGTGGATTGATTGTCTGTTAGATATGAAGATGAATGGATGGCTGGACAGATTGAAAGATGCCTGGGTTAACAGGCATAAGTTGGGCGACGATGAAAAGAATCGCGAGCTCACGGCCTTTCTTCCGGCGGCATTGGAGATAGAGGCAGCACCTCCAAACCCAATAGCACGCTGGTTGGCGAGAAGCATTGTAGTGTTGCTTGTGCTGTTTCTGCTATGGGCGTTGTTTGGCGAGGTCAATATCGTTGCCAGCGCCCAAGGCAAGATACTGCCCGGTTCCCGGGTAAAGGTTGTGCAGCCGTTGGAAAAGGGGGTGATCAAGAAGATCCTCGTCCATGAGGGTGAGTATGTTACCAAGGGAGAGCCACTGATCGAGCTTGACGCCACCCAGACCAGCGCTGACAGAAACAGGCTGAACAACGAAATGACCAACGCAAAGATGAAATTGGCCGTCAATGAGGCGTTGTTAAGAGAGCTGGATAACCATGGTGAACTAAACAACAGCTCGGTGAGTATACAGATTGACAGGGAAAAGTGGTCACAAGTGGATATCGGGGGAGAAGCACACTTCAAAAAATTGCTGCAGGAGAAATGGCGGCAATATCAAGCAAGAATTTCGACCTTGATCAGCGCCCGCGAAGCCGTTGAGGCGGAATATGAGGCAACCCAAACCGAAATAGAAAAACTGAAGAAAACCCTGCCGATCGTCACCAAGCGGGTGAGGATTATCAAGAATCTCCACGATAAAAAATTCGCATCGGAAATGGAATACCTGCAACTGGAACAGGAGCGTATAGAAAAGTCTCATCAACTGGCGGCGGAAAAACAGCGATTGAGTCAGTTGATGGCCGGACGAAACCAAGCTCAGCAGCAGATAGATACCCTGCGAGCCGAGACCAAGGCTGGCATGTTGTCCGAGATTACAGAATTTCGCCGTGAAATCGCTGCCATCCAGGAAGAGCTGGTAAAGGCAAGGGATATGGATGAACGACAGATCCTCTATGCGCCGGTCTCTGGTCAAGTGCAGGAGCTGGCGGTAAACACGGAAGGTGGCGTTGTAACCGAGGCCGAGCCCCTGATGAAGATCGTTCCGGACGAAGCGTCACTGGTTGTCGAGGTGTTTCTTGAAAACAAGGATATCGGGTTTGTCGAGAAAGATATGCCGGCGGAAGTGAAGATTCATACCTTTCCGTTTACCAAATACGGTGTTGTAGAGGCAGAGGTCGAGAATATCTCGGATGATGCGATTTTTGATGAAAAGCGGGGTTATATCTACAGCATGTTGCTGGCGATGAGAGAGAAAACCATTGATATCGATGGGAAAGCAGTACGGCTGATGCCGGGGATGGAGGTTACCGCGGAGATCAAAACCGGCGAGCGACGGCTGATCGAGTACTTTTTGGCACCCTTGTTGCGGCATGGTAAAGAGAGTTTGAGAGAACGATAAGTTAATCGTTATAGAAATTAAGTGAATAGACTAAATCTTGCTTTAATTGAGAGAAATGATGTTGAAAATTAACGGAGTGACCTCGGTGCTGGTAAAAATAACGCTATTAATCGGTGTCATGTACCTGATTTGGCATGCTCTGTACCTGAGAGTGGTTGCTGATGAAAATCCAAGTGCGCTCGACTCAAAAGAGCTACAGGAAATTGTCCGTAGAGAGGCAACTATCGATAGCAATCTTCCCGCGATGAATAGTCAATGTTTGCGAGTTGAGTTAACAGGGCCTTCGCCCGAAATAATGGGTATTGATGGAATCGCGTTTAAAAAAATACCGGGACAATATGATATTACCCTATTATTGAAAACAGAATTTGAAAAACAGCCTAAAAGAGATCGTCAGTTGTGGCAATTGGATTATCTAGCTGAGCAAGGAATATTCGATGCATATAATGGAACAGTTGAATCGACAAATGGCGAAAGAGCGGTAAGACGTTATAGACTGACATGGCCTGGCGCTGTAATCATGGGGAGACGAGGTGGGTCTACTACAGTATGTCTTGAATACGGAAGGGTAACCTATGGTGAAATCAAAAACATTGAAAAGCTCCAGGAAAAGCATAAAACAGGTGATATCTATAAGGTGACCTATACACTGAAATTGGTAGATATTCCTGGTTGGGCAAAAAATGAAAAGGCGTTGAAACTTTTTGATAGGCTGGCTGAAGCTTTAAAAGACAAAGTAAGGGTGACGAAGGTTTTAAAGACTAATGATGGTTGGCAATTATTGAAAGAGAGGCAGCCCGCAAGAGCGGTCAGTGGTTTTGGACATATTACTATACCCATCGATATTAAGAGTATAGATAAAGAGATAGAAGTGCCTTCTGTTGAAGCAATTAATGCCTATATTGATGAGAATGCCCGAAGCATAGACTGGCTAGTTAAGTATGAAAAGACATGTATGCCAGTTTGGATTCATGTAGGTGATGATAAAAGCACACAGACTGATAAAGAATTTTCTGTCACTTACTATGACCTAAAAGACAGAAAACAATATGAATTCCAAAAGATAGTCAATTCATTGCACTTGTTGACTGCGTTAGAACGCGCAGGCCTCGCGGAATTGGAATACATTTCTCAACAAGCGAATAGTAGCATATCGACGCATGAGCCCGGAGTTCGTTTTAGAGTTAAACGACAAGCGATAGAGGCGATTGATCTGCATAAACAAGGCAAGGGTTGTATACCCTATGGAAGGCAGTCAGTAGAAATTTTGTCAGTCAAGGCGGATAAAGGAATGAATCGTATGGGATATCATTTTACCGCAAAAAAAATAGTTGAGGAAGTGCCGGTTTGGGTAAAGAAAATTGCAAAAGAGTTGCCGGCACTTGAATCAGTGATAGAGCATGGTGTATTGATGAGGGGGTATTTATTTAACAATTCATATAATAAAAAATACTGGGAGATACAAAATGCAGACTATATTTATCCAAGGATAAATCACAATTCACTGCCGTCATACCTAGAACCGGTACTGAGAAATACTGCATTGGCAATGCCGGCAAAAAAAGTAATTGCACCAATAGTACCTGCTAATGACAGCGGTTCTGAATATGAGCCACCGAATTCCAGCGTTATAAATAAACCTGTGAAGAAATCTAAGATTAAATCTATGGGTAGCCAATTTCAGGTCAAGCAAATTCAGGATAACGCGAGTTTAGAAAATTCGAGTGTATCAAAGACCTCACTCTATTCGGTAGGCGATAGTGATGTGCATGTGATTGCCATCTACGAAGGTTCCGGTAGGCATGGTGGACCGAGAAAATGGGCAGAGGATGTCGTGGGGCAGGTAAGCCTGACTGTTCGTGTGATTGATAGTGTGCTTCTTTTGTATGCGTACAAACCAACATCATGGAATTTAAAAGTATATGATGGCTACGCGATCAAAAAGGTCATTGTTGCAGGATCAAAGAATCAACAGGTAAATGTATCAGGTCAAGTTAAACCAAAGGTTATTGCAATTGATAATCGCAAATTAATGAGTTCAATAGATGTTGGGCGATATTCGCGGTTTCCGACTGGCCACTCTAAAAATGAACTACTTGATGCGGCGCTGATTACAAGTGCGGTTACCGGTAAGGCGCCAACGACTTATCAGGCATTTTATAAAGCGCCAAAAGGAGGTTTTTATATAAGTGATAGTACGCCAGTCTTCAGACCGCCTTTACCCATAAAGCCGAGTGATTATCCTAAAAATACAAAAATATCCATGCAGTCAGGGCAATTGTTGTATTGGTCAGATAGAGAGTTTTCATCTGGTAAGCTGTACACGGAGATGAGGCTGCGTGTTATTAATGCATTATATGCGCCTAAGAGATCAAATCTTGGCCTTTGTCTTTCAAAAACAAAAGGGGTGGTAGGTAGTGATAAAGGTTCAGCGAAACTTATGATACAGGGTGAACAAAGTCTGCGTAAAGATGGTGATGTTTTTGGGATCGCAGCAGATTTTGATAATCAACGTATCTATTATCATGTTAATGGTAATTGGGTGACAGGAAAACCAGGTAGTGGTGATGGTGTGAAACTTGAGAAAGATAAATTCTATCGGATTTGTGCTACCAGCTCGTTTAGAGCAATTAAAGAATTTAGGTCGAGCATTGATTTAGTAATCAACAGTTCGATAAAACAGTATACTAAAATGTCGATTCAGGGTATGTAGGGAATTTAGTACCCCTCAGGGTATGTAGGGATGTGAGTAAATTATGAGAAATATTTTTACGCAAGACATCCAGGTGATTTTGTATGGGCCTTGAAACAGATAAACGCGTCAATTGCAACCGCTGTAATGACATTCAAGCGCGTGCGCTGAGTGCAAATGTGATAATCCAACGACAATTTAGTATAAGTACCGGGAGTGCATTATGGTAGTCGGTTTTATCATATTGATCGGACTGATTGTTTATCTGATCATTTCGATCGTCGTTATCTATTTCGGGGTCCGGTATGCCAGGAAGAAGAATATACCCGGTTGGAAGGGTGGTGTGCTGGCGGCGATAGTCATGTATCTAGTGGTGTTTTGGGATTTCATACCCTTTCATATCGCGCACAAATATTATTGCGCAACGGAAGGGGGGTTTACGCTCCACAAGACGCTTGAGGAGTGGAAGGCGGAGAATCCTGGAGTGGAAGAGACATTAGTACTAAATAAACCGGCTAAGTCCACAAAATCGGAGGGCAGAAGGCGCTATGTTCTCAATCAGCGTTTTGCTTGGGATACATATTATACCGATCACTTTCTTGGCATTATCAAGAGAGATGAGCAAATTGTTGATTTAAATAAAAATGAGATTCTTGCTCGATATATTGATTTCAATTCAGGACAAAGTTCTTTGGAGCCTGATGAGTTTAGAGATTTTAAATTCTGGATATACACAGATTCATGCGAAGGATCAAATCTGCTTCCACAGAATGTGCAATTTAATGGTTTTCAGCAATCAATTGAGTTACTAGGAGAAGGAAATAATGGAAATAAATAGTGCTTATAGTAGTGCGCTTTTATCTGAGGCCAGTTATGCTAATTTTCAAACTGCTATTAATCCTGATGGTAGCTTCAATGAAGGTAGAGTAATAACAGCTCTAGTCGACCTTAATGGTAAAGTCGATCCAGACGATGGCTTCTCCCCAACACAAGCTGATGACTTCATCACCCACTGGCGAGTAGCCCACCACCTCCCCAACACCTCAACCGGTTTCTCAGCCACCGTCTTCGAAAGTCTCGACAGCCCAGGTAAGTACGTATTTGCCATACGGGGTACTGAGCCAGTGTTTGTGAGGACACCCGAAAAAAATGTTGCCCGTAAACATGTTGTTACAAAGCTTATTATAGAAAAATGAAATCACAAATTCTCATTGAAAAACAAAGTCAGATATCCACTAGGAGATTGTCATGGTAGTCGGTTTTATCATACTGATCGGACTGATTGTTTATCTGATCATTTCAATTGTCATGATCTATCTGGGAGTACGTTATGCCAGAAAAAAGAGTATACCCGGATGGAAGGGTGGTGTGCTGGTGGCGGTCGTAATGTATTTGGTTGTGTTTTGGGATTGGATACCAATGAGAGTGACGTACTCCTATTTGTGTAATTCTCAGGCTGGTACAACTATCTTTAAAACGTTTGAACAATGGCAAAATGAGAACCCAGGTGTTATGGAAACGCTGTTACCAGAAAAAGCCAACACATCAGTAGTTGAGGATAGTCGAAGGTATGTTCGATTGAATCAAAGATTTATTAGAGAAATAATCACGACAAGATATCCCTTTGATATTAGGAAATATGACAATCGTGTAGTTGATACATTGAATAATGATGTTCTTGCACAATATATTGATTTTGATACTGATCGGAACCCAGATAATCCAAAATCACTTAACGATTATAAACCATGGAGATATTCAAACTCATGTGAACCAGATGGTCAAAAAGTCAATAAAGGATTATTTAGTAATTTTTCATACTTAGTTCAATATACTAAGGAGTACAGGTAATGGAAATAAGGACAGCACATCAATATTCACTTCTTTCTGAAGCATCTTATGCGGATTTCGATACAATTGGTGCCATTACGCAAACGGATGTAGAAAATGCTCTGATAGCAAGAGAGTTTTCTAATACTCAAGCAGCTGAATTCATTACTCATTGGCAAGTTGTTCATCATCTACCCAACACCTCAACCGGTTTCTCAGCCACCGTCTTCGAAAGTCTCGACAGCCCAGGTAAGTACGTATTTGCCATACGCGGTACTGAACCAGGGCAATGGATCATAGACATTGCACTGACAGACATAGCGGATATTGGTGCCGATGGTATTGCTCTGAAACAGGCGATCGATCTCTACAATTACTATCTGCAGCTAACCACACCCGCAGGCGAATTGACACCGCAATACGAAGTCTATGAAGGCACACTGATACCACCCGTAGGTACTGACTATGTAGTCACCGGTCTACAATACCGCTACCTCAGGACGATTGACCCAGAGCAGGGTTTGGGTGTCATACCCTACAACTCAGGTCCTATCGATGTCACCGGCCACTCTCTGGGCGGTCATCTGGCCCTTATCCTGTCGCGGCTTGATCCAAATCGGGTGGGTGAGGTCTATACTTACAATGCGCCAGGATTCGACACCGGGATCATCGGCAGTGACGACACTGAATGGTTTTTCCGGGCAATGGCGCAGATAGAAATGAGTGAGACGGGTATGACCACGGTCGGCTCCTTTCCGATCGGCCGGATTGATAACATGGTTGCCACCAATGACATCGTCTCGAACATAGGATACGTCCCAGGCAATATAACGCCCTTTGCCAATGAAGGCGATGATGGAATATCTGCGCATGACAAGAGGAACGTTTCTGATGTGTTGGCTGTCTTTAATCTTTACGCTGCGCTCGATCCAACTGCCGACCTCACTGATGATCTCACACCTATCTTCATGGCGACAAGGAATGCGGATGAACTGCCGCTTACTCTGGAGACGATGGCCCGTGAATTATCCAGTCTTCTTTCGATTCGGGTCAGCGACATTCCAAAGGATGATCGAAATGCGCTCTATCAGGCTATCCAGGCGATTGAGTCTGAAATTTATGTCGATCGTACAGTGGGGAACCCACAAGTCAAACCGGCCTATCAAAACCTGGAAGTAGTTTCTCTCCCTAATCTTACCCGAACAGAGACCATAAATCGTGCCAACAACGATATCGCCTACCGCTATGCGCTTGCTCATCTCAACCCCTTTGTCATTACCGGACGTGAATCGCTTTACGACAATCACAACCAAAACAACGAGCTTGAACTTTACGACCCAATAACTCAAACAGGTGAGATAACCCAAGCCTATCTGGAAAGCCGTTCTGCCTTTCTTGCGCTGTTGAACCAAGGTAATGTCACAGGCGAGCCTGTACCAGGTGAAGACGTCGAGTTCTATGATGTTACAAGAGACATCATTGCCCGTTATGACAACTATTTGCAGCCACCGCACCGTATTTACTTTGGGGGAGATCAGGGTGAAGCATTGTCAGGAATGTCTAACCATGATCGTCTATTTGGGGGTGGCGGAGACGACACCCTCAACGGCAACGCCGGCGACGACTACCTGGAGGGCAACGCCGGTACAGACCGCCTCAACGGTGGCGTGGGTGATGACGAATTGCACGGTGGTAGCGGTAACGATGGCGGCATCATTCATGGCCTCTACGGTGATGCGGGGGACGATGCCCTCTACGGCGAAGCCGGTGACGACACCCTCGACGGTGGCACCGAGCGCGATCTGTTGGTGGGTGGTTATGGGCAAGATCATCTGATTGGCGGCGACGACCACGACTTCCTCATCGGCGGTTTTCACTACCACGATGTGGACAATAACTTTTTCCATATCTTCGATGACGGCGAGATCGACCGTCTAGAAGGGGGGAATGGTGATGATGTTTACTGGGCCGGTGCGGGAGACATCATCAATGATACCGATGGCAAAGGTCGCATAAATTTAAACGTCACCTTTGACAGCGGCGCCCAAGCCTACCTTACCTTGGGGGAGTGGGGCATACGCCAGGGTGCAACAACTAACGAGTATATTGAATGTAATGAAGCCTATGATTATACCATCCACTACCGCTACGATGAAGTCACCCAGACCCTTACTGTAAATGACAGCCTCACCATCGAGAACTTCAACAATTTTGATTTCGTCATTGGGCTGGGATCGCCATCTGTCAGATTGCTATTTGCCGATAGCTATTGGTTTTCACACAGAGAAGATGGGTCGCCGAAATCCCCAGAAGAATACTTCGCCAGCTTCGATCCTTCGTGGATGTCAGAGCTGCAAGAGACCGCCGGGGGCGATGTGGAGTATGTGGATGACAACATCATCGGCACCGACGGCGACGACGAAATCGACAGCGACGCTGGCGACGACCTGGTGATTGCGGGCGATGGTGATGACTTGGTGCACGGTGGCTTGGGCAATGACGAGCTGAGAGGCGACGCTGGCGATGACTGGCTCTACGGGGATGATGGTAATGATCGTTTGCTCGGTGGTGAAGGCATGGACCGACTCTTTGGTGGCTTGGGCGATGATATCCTGCGTGGCGGTCTTGGAAACGGCGATGTACTGAACGGCGGCCGGGGCAACGACATCTACTATTTTGCCGCGGGTGACGGCAATATCACCATCAACAACTTCGACAATGTAATTGGTCGGCAGGATGTGTTGCGTTTTCTTGACGGTGTATCCGCAGTCGAGGTTACTGCAACCCGCTTGGACTACAACCTGATCCTGAGCCATACAGGCAGCGGCGAAACCATAACAGTCACCGATTACTTTGTCGGCGACGGCGTTGGCTACTCCCTGGATCTGATCGAGTTTGCCGATGGTGTGCAATGGGATGTGGACCAGATCAAGACCCAGGTACAGCAGGGGACCGATGGCGATGACAACCTCTATGGCTATGCCGAGGCGGATACCCTGGATGGCTTGGCGGGCAATGACACCCTCTATGGCATGAACGGGGATGACATCCTGAGTGGCGGTACGGGAAATGACGGCTTGTCCGGTGGTAACGACAACGACCAACTGCTGGGTGGTGAGGGTAACGACGCTCTCCACGGTAATGCCGGTAACGACACCCTGTTCGGTGGCGCCGGCACGGATGAGATCTACGGTGGTGACGGTGATGATCGGATGCGTGGCGACGGCGGTATTGGCGACATCCTCAATGGCGGCGCCGGCAACGACACCTATCTGTTTGGCGCCGGTGACGGTGACACCACAATACAAAATCATGATACCGGCACGGGCCGCAGGGATGTGCTGCAATTTGTCGATGCCATCCAACCGGGTGATATCCAAGTCAGCCGCAGCAACTACGACCTGCTACTCACCCTGCAAAGCAGTGGCGAGGTGATTACGGTCACCGGTTATTTTCTTGAAGAGAATGGCTGGACCCATGCCCTTGACGAGATTCGGTTCGAGGACGGTACAAGTTGGGGAACCGATACGATCCTCGCCATGGCGCTGCAGGCAAGCGAAGGGGATGACACTATCTTCGGTTATTCCGGCGCAGATACCATTGAGGGATTGGGGGGACACGATTCGCTGGTAGGAGAGGCGGGTAACGATACCCTTCTCGGTGGTGCGGGAAATGATTATCTCTATGGGGGTGCTGGCAATGACCGCCTTGAAGGCGGTGCGGGTAACGATGGCCTTTCCGGCGATGAGGGCGACGACTATCTCATTGGTGGAGAAGGCCAGGATGCCCTGTTCGGAGGTGCCGGTAACGATACCCTCGAGTGTGGTCAGGGCAACTGTTCAGGTGGAGCGGGCAATGATACCTATATCCATCGTGTGGGCAGCGGTGACATGGTGATCGACAATGCCGACCCGGATGGCACGGGTCAGGATGTACTGATCATAGAGGGTGTCGACAGCAACAGCGTCACGTTTGGCAGATCGATTGCCGCTGGCAGTGAAGGGGATCTGATCCTTAGCTACGTCATAACCGATGCCCAGGGCAGCATAACGTCGGAAGCGGTATCGATCCTGGGATATTTCGAGCAATCCGGCACCACAGGACAGGCAATCGATCATATCACCTTCGATGACCTTTCCCTGGATGCTGCTGCGATCCGGGTAAAAATGAGCCAGGGCACCGAGGGGCAGGAGTCGCTCTATGCCGACGACAGCGGCTCGATCCTCCACGGCTTGGGCGGCAACGATAATTTATATGGCATGGCGGGCAATGATGAGTTGTACGGCGGTGCGGGTAGCGACTCGCTCCAGGGAGGAGGGGGCGATGACATCCTTGCCGGCGGCGAGGGCGTAGACAGGCTTTCCGGTAATGGGGGTTCAGATACCTATCTGTTCAACATAGGCGACGGGCATGATGGGATCTACGAATCTGTAGGGAGTGACAGTGATGGAGTTAACACCATCAGGCTAGGCGAGGGACTGACAAGGGAGAATGTCAATTTCCAATCGGTTCAGCCTACGGGGGGTATCAACTTTTCATTTGAGCCAAGCTATGTGGACCTGCCCGGTCAATCGCTTTTGATAGAGTCGAGGGATACGGATGATAGCCTCTATGTATCCAACTACTTCTTGGATCCTGCAAGGAACACTGACGGTTATGACTACATCATCGAATTTAACGATGGATCGCGCATCACCAAACAGGAGATGGCGGCGCTGTTTACTCAAACCACCGATGGGGACGACCGTTACCTAGGCGACAATGGCGCAAACAATGCGAATCTCCTTGCAGGTGATGACCTGGCGCAGGGATTTGGCGGCGATGACGTATTCCATGGAGATGCCGGTAATGATTGGATCGATGGAGCAGCCGGTAACGACGAACTCCATGGCGGCAATGGCGATGACCAGCTGATTGGCAACGGGGGAAACGACCAGCTCTACGGAGGAGCAGGCGACGATGAACTGTCGGGTGGCGCTGGTGATGATACATTGAGAGGTGGCCCAGGAAATGACCAGCTCACCGATACGGGTGGCAATGACGTCTATCTGTTTGCCAAGGGAGATGGATTGTGCACCATCGACAACCAAAACACGACTCACCAGGATGTACTGCGTTTCCTTGCCGGCGTGACACCAGCGGAGGTGGTCCTGGCGAGGGATGGAAGGGACTTGACCATCACCCTGCAAGGCGGTGACGACAGGATTACGGTATCAGGCTATTTTATCGAAGACGTCTCGGATGGATATGTTCTTGACGCCATAGAGTTCGCCGACGGCACTGTGTGGGACGGTCAAGGCATCTGGGACAGATTCAGCCATGCGACAGCGGGTGACGATCTCCTGTTTGCCGATGAAGCGGGAAGTGTATTGGATGGCCTGGCCGGTGATGACAGCCTGATGGGGGCTCAAGGGAGTGATCAGCTATCCGGTGGTGACGGTAATGATCTCATCCAGGGTCAGGGGGGTGACGATACGCTTCATGGAAATGCGGGGAACGATCACCTTTTCGGCGATGCGGGTAACGATCAACTGAATGGCGGTTCTGGTCAGGATGTGGTGCATGGTGGCGATGGCGATGACTATCTGATTGCCTCTTCCGGTATAAACACCCTGGCCGGCGGGTTAGGCAGTGACACCTATGGGCTCACAACAGGCATCGGGCAGAATACAATACAAAATTATAACGGTTCCGATTACACCAGTGAAGATAAGATCGTGTTTGCTGAGGGTATTGTGCCGGGGTCTGTTCTTTTATCACGCATAGACAACGATCTTGTGCTTGAGTATGCAGGTGCGGTAACACAGGTCGAAAACTACTTCACCTCGGCTGTGAATAACCGGATAGGCGCAATCGAGTTTCAGGACGGAACCAGCTGGAGCTATGATGATGTCCGGGCCATGCTGTTGCTTGCAACTGACATGGATGATCACCTTGTCGGTTATGAGACCGATGATCTGATCGATGGCGGTGCAGGCAACGACACTATCAGTGGCGCGGCAGGAAACGATCAACTCCTGGGTGGAGCGGGTAGCGATCTTCTGGACGGTGGTGATGGAAATGATCAGCTGGATGGTGGTGCGGGCAATGATACCCTCACCGGGGCCAATGGGGACGACCGATACCTTTTCCGAACCGGGCATGGTCAGGACACCATCAATGACCTCTATGGCAACAACACCATCGAGTTCACCGACCTGGCCTCAACGGATGCGATGGTGCAGCGTGATGGCAACAACCTGGTTATTTCAAACCTGAACAGCACCGACCAGGTAACAGTGATTGGCCAATTGAACGGTCCCGACAGCACCAATCTGAACAACAGCATCAGCGAGGTTGTTTTTTCCAATGGTGTGATCCTGACCGTCGGCGAGTTGTTTTCCCAATTGGCTACAAGTTCCGGCGGTGATGACAATATACAAGGTTTCAACACTGCGGAGACCATCGACGGCCGGGCTGGCAACGACACAATCCGGACATTTGGCGGCGCCGATAACGTCCAGGGTGGCGATGGCATCGACCAGATCGATGGCGGCACCGGAAACGACACGCTGGTTGGTGGATTGGGTGACGATACCCTCGACGGAAGTGCCGGTGATGATCTGTTGGATGGCGGTGCGGGAAACGACTTGCTCTATGGCGATGGTGACATGGATCACTACGGACCGGGGCACAGTTATGACGAGACCGCTCACGATCAGTTGTTTGGGGGTGATGGAGATGACCGGTTATACGGCGGCAGCCGTTATGAGCTGGATGCCTTCAGAGATGAAAATTTCGATATTCTGCATGGCGGTGCCGGCGGTGACTATCTCTATGGTCAAGGAGAGCTATACGGTGATGAAGGTGCTGATGAACTGATCGGCAACGGTATCCTAGACGGTGGTGACGGTAACGACAGCATTAAACTGTCGACATACGGTGGTCTCGTTTCGACAACAATCAACGGCGGTGTGGGCGATGATAGCCTGATCGGCTCATATATCGGTGCGACATACACTTTCAATTTGGGGGATGGCGCGGATCTATTAAGTCACTCCCTCTCAGATGCCACTGCTTCTGCCATGCAACAGGATGTTATCCTGTTCGGTGCTGGTATCACCCAGGCGGATGTCCGCTTTGAGCAGCAACAGAATAGTCTCATTGTCAGTTACGGCTCCGGAAACGATCAGGTAACTGTTACCGATTGGTTCATCAGCCAGGGTCGGGGCAAAACCCTACGGTTTGAGTTTGCCGACGGCAGCGTGATAACGGATTTCGAATCCCTGCTTACCACACCGGGGAGTGGGGATGGGGGTACGCAACCGGGTAGTGATCCTACACCAGACAATCCACCGAACGACAGTGGTGATAACGGTGGCGACACATTCACACCGCCACAACCCGGTGGCGCTGACGCTCTCCTAGGCAGCGCAGCGGACGAAACCCTGATCGCCGGCGCCGGCAACGACACCCTGGCTGGCGGTCTCGGCAACGACCGCCTCCTCGGCGGTGAGGGTGACGACACCTATATCTATACCGGTGGCCAGGACACCCTTGAGGAGACAGCCGGTCTCGACCGTCTGGTGTTTGAGAACGGCATTACCTTCAGTCAGGTCGCCTCCGGTCTGCTCAAGTCCGGTGACGATCTGGTACTACGCGTCAATGGCGGACCGGAGCAGATTACCCTGCGCAACTTCTTCCTGGGTGGCAACCATTTGCTCGAGACCATCGAGTTCGCCACCGGCGGTTCGCTGACTGCGGATCAGATCTTCGGCGCGTTCGGGTTATCCGTACCGGCGGCAACACCTGGTTTCAGCCAGACCATCGATGGGACATCGGCCAACGATACTTTGAGCGGAGCTGATCAGGCTGACTCGATCTCCGGCTACAACGGTGATGACAGCCTGATCGGTGGAGCCGGGGATGATCGCCTCGAAGGGAGTAACGGTGCGGACACGCTTACAGGCGGTAGAGGCAACGATCAGCTCGTTGGAGGCCGGGGTGACGACACCTACATCTTCACTGCCGGCGACGGCCAGGATTATATAGACAACCAAGGTGGCGGACTTGACACCTTGCGTTTTGAGGGCATCGGATTCAACCAGGTGGCCAGCGGTTTGATGCGCTCGGGGGATAACCTGATTCTGCGAGTAAGCGGTAGCAGTGACCAGGTCACCTTGCAGGACTACTTCAAAGGCGGTGATCACGCCGTCGACCGTATTGTCTTTACATCGGGTGGAGAGCTTACCTCAGCCCAGCTTTTCAGCGTCTTTGGATTGACCGATCCCGATCCGGCCGGTTCACCCAACTATCCCGGTTTGCCGGATGAGCGCAACTTCACCACCATAACATCGGGTAGTGCAGGCAATGACATCTATCTGGCCGGTTCCGACGCCGACTTCATCGACGCGGGTGCGGGAGACGATATGCTCAACGGTGGCCTGGGCAATGACTACCTGATCGGCGGTTACGGCAGCGACACCTATTTGATCGGGGCTGATTCGGGCCAGGACGTTATCAACAATTTCGATGCCGATGATACGGGAGTTGATACGCTGCAATTTGAATCGGCCGTCATCGAGGACCTCTGGTTCAGTCGTGCCGGAAACGATCTGACAATCACCCAGGCGGGTACGGATAACCAGGTTACACTTGCCCATTGGTATGACGCGCCTTCCAATGAGGTCGACCGGATCGAGGCTGCAGGGTCGGTGTTGCTCAATAACCAGGTGGATCAACTGGTGACCGCAATGGCCGCCTACAATGTGCCTGCAGGCGTGGGGAACGTGATACCCCAGGATGTGAAAGATAGTTTACAGCCTCTATTAGCGGCGAATTGGCAGGCGATTGCCTAGTAGTTTTTTTTAGAATCGAGAGTAGCCAATCATCGTGATGGAACAGTAATAAGGTCAATAAAAAAACTTTACTATTTAAGAACACTGCTGTCCCGTTAACTTTAGTAGTCATTGATGTAACCATTTAACAAAACTGGATTATTTCTAACAACAGCTGTTTGAGACATGAAAACGCACAAAGCCTCAGATTGCCAAGACTAATAATATCGTCAGTTTATAAAACAAGCAGGGAAACGAACTCCCCTCTCCCCTTGCGGGAGAGGGGCCGGGGGAGAGGGGGAGAATGAATGACTTAATATTCTTAAAAAACAACGCGATAAATATGATTGATCAATGGATTATTATATATTTGAACACGATGAAAGGCTACGCCTACACCCTCTCCCCAACCCCTCTCCCATCAAGGGAGAGGGGCTTCTTTACTTGCTGCTGGGAAGATTGAAAGTTAATGGGACAGCAGTGATTTAAGAAAAGTAAAGAATTTACTGTAATTTGCTTTGATCGTTTTTTATTAAATGGGCCTGTGTCATGCCAAAAGTAAGCGCAAAAAGACAGATAACACTTTCAATCAGTCAATGCGAGGCGCTTGGAATCGAGCCGGGCGACGAGGTGGAGAGTTTTATCGCCGATGGTCTGCTGACGATCATAAAGAAACGCAAGGGTGCTGCCAGGGGGCTTTTGAAATCGATTCGTGTGAATCGCGATATGACCGATGAAGACTCCTTGCAAAGTGCATTGAAGTGATTGCGGTAGATACCCATGTAGTACTCCGTTATCTGCTAGAGGACGATGCCGATCAGTCACCCCTTGCAACAAGGTTGATCACGGGGAAGCGCCCTGTCCTGGTAACGGACGTAGTTTTGGCAGAGTTGATCTGGACCCTTAGAGGAAAAATGTATCAACTCAAAAAGTCAGATTTGGCCGCTGTCATTCTTGCCCTGTTTCAAGAGCCAAACATCAGGTTCGAGGATGGGCAGGTGGTATGGCAGGCATTAAACGACTATCGCAAATCAAAACCGGTCAATGGCAGGGAAGCGGATTTTGCCGACGCGCTGATCGTAAACAAATCCAAGTCCATAGCAGGCAGGAAAAATCAGCGATTTCAGGGAAACTACACATTTGATCGGGCGGCGCAATCGCTGCCGGGGGCCAAGGCACCAAGAGGATAGACAGCTTATCCCGCCATAAGTACAATACTTGATCAACTATTTCGGGTGTACCTTCGGTCGTCACGCCTGAAACCAACTGTTTTCGCATACCCCGGGGCAGGCACTCAGTGACCTGCCCCTTTTTGCACGCCTGTAGTGGAGAGTTTCTTGAGAAAACCGGCAATTCTGGTCCTGGAAGATGGCAGCCAGTTCATGGGCGAGGCCATCGGTGCCGAGGGTGAAACCGTCGGCGAAGTGGTTTTCAACACGGCGATGACCGGCTATCAGGAGATCCTCACCGATCCCTCCTATCGCAAGCAGATCGTCACCCTCACCTATCCCCATATCGGCAACACGGGTATCACCCAGGAGGACGAGGAGTCGGCGCATATCCATGCCGCCGGTCTGGTGATCCGGGATCTGCCGCTGATCACCAGCAACTGGCGCTCCGAGGAGTCCCTCGAGGACTACCTGAAACGTAACGGCATCGTCGCCATCGCCGATATCGATACCCGAAAACTGACCCGTATCCTGCGGGAGAAGGGGGCGCAGAACGGGGCCATCGTCGCGGGGGAGAATCCCGATCCTGGCAAGGCCCTGGAACTGGCCAAGGGATTCCCCGGGCTGAAGGGCATGGACCTGGCAAAAGAGGTCACCACCCAGTCGCCCTATGAGTGGGCCCAGGGCACCTGGTCTCTGGAAGAGGGCCATCCTGAGGCGCCCCATCCCATCGAAGAGAAGCTGCCCTACCATGTGGTGGCCTACGACTACGGCATCAAGCGTAACATCCTGCGCATGCTGGTGGACCGGGAGTGCCGCATCACCGTGGTACCGGCACAGATGGCGGCGGAAGATGTGCTGAAACTGCAACCCGACGGTGTCTTTCTTTCCAATGGGCCCGGCGATCCGGAGCCCTGTGACTATGCCATCGAAGCGATCGGTGAAATTGTCGAGACCGGTCTGCCGGTGTTCGGGATCTGCCTGGGGCATCAGCTGCTGGCCCTGGCTTCCGGTGCCAGGACGGTGAAGATGAAGTTCGGCCATCACGGTGCCAACCACCCGGTGCAGGATCTGGACAAGGGTACGGTGATGATCAGCAGTCAGAACCACGGCTTTGCGGTGGACGAGGAGAGCCTGCCCGATAATCTGACCGCCACCCATCGCTCCCTCTTCGACGGCACGTTGCAGGGGATCCACCGCAGCGACAAACCGGCCTTCAGTTTCCAGGGCCATCCGGAAGCCAGCCCTGGGCCCCATGACGTCGCGCCGGTGTTCGATCACTTCATCGAGTTGATGAAAGAAAGAGATTCAAGCCGCGAATAGACGCTAATCACCGCAAATGGACGCGAAAAGATTAAAAGTCCGCAAATGAACGCATATGAACGCAAATGGAATTGCTATGAAGAGACCGGGAGAGGCCGTATCAAAGCGAGTCATTGGTTGTGGGTATGAGGTCAGTAATGAATTGGGCGCAGGGTTTTTTGTAGCAGTATATGAGCAAGCGTTCTGCCTGGAACTCCAGCGACAGGGCTTGAGATATGAAAGGCAGAAACATTTAGAGGTTAGGTACAAGGGCCATGTTGTTGGTCAGTATGTCGCGGATATTGTTGTGGAGAATGCTTTGCTTGTAGAACTTAAGGCCTTGTCAAATCTGACCAAAGAACACGATGCACAGGTGATGAACTATCTCCGTGCGACAGAATTAAGTGTTGGTTTGTTGTTGAACTTCGGTACACCGAGATTGGGTGTGCGCAGACTCGTATGGCGACATGACGATGCTTCGATTATTTGATTTTTTTAATTTGCGTTCATTCGCGTTCATTTGCGGACTGTAGTACTAAATGCCAAAACGTACAGACATACAAAGCATCATGATCATAGGCGCCGGGCCGATCGTCATCGGCCAGGCGTGTGAATTCGACTACTCCGGGGCCCAGGCCTGTAAGGCGTTACGGGAGGAGGGGTTCCGGGTCATTCTGGTCAACTCCAATCCAGCCACCATCATGACCGACCCGGACATGGCGGACGCGATCTATATCGAGCCGATCACCTGGAAGACCCTGGAGCGGATCATAGAAAAAGAACGGCCGGACGTGCTGCTGCCCACCATGGGTGGTCAGACCGCGCTCAACTCCGCCCTCGACCTGGTGCGCGAAGGGGTGCTGGAGAAGTACGGTGTGGAGATGATCGGCGCTTCTCGCGAGGCGATCGACAAGGCCGAGGATCGGGACCTGTTCCGCCAGGCGATGCGCAAGATCGGCCTCGACATGCCCCGTTCCGCCATCGCCCACAGCCTGGAAGAGGCACTCCAGGTACAGGCGCAGATCGGCTACCCCACCATCATCCGCCCTTCGTTCACCATGGGCGGCAGCGGCGGCGGTATCGCCTACAATCCGGATGAGTTCGTGGAGATCTGCGAGCGCGGCCTCGACCTTTCGCCCACTAACGAGCTACTGATCGAGGAGTCGATCCTCGGTTGGAAAGAGTACGAGATGGAGGTGGTGCGGGACCGCAACGACAACTGCATCATCATCTGCTCCATCGAGAACCTCGACCCCATGGGGGTGCACACTGGCGACTCCATCACCGTAGCCCCGGCCCAGACCCTCACCGACAAGGAGTATCAGATCATGCGCGACGCCTCCCTGGCGGTGTTGCGCGAGATCGGCGTGGAGACCGGCGGCTCCAACGTGCAGTTCGCCATCAATCCCGTGGATGGGCGGATGATCATCATCGAGATGAATCCCCGGGTCTCCCGCTCCTCGGCCCTGGCCTCCAAGGCTACCGGTTTTCCCATCGCCAAGGTGGCGGCCAAGCTGGCGGTGGGCTACACCCTGGACGAGTTGCAGAACGAGATCACCGGCGGCGCCACCCCGGCCTCCTTTGAGCCGAGCATCGACTATGTGGTCACCAAGGTGCCCCGGTTCGCCTTTGAGAAGTTTCCCCAGGCCGACGACCGGCTCACCACGCAGATGAAATCGGTGGGCGAAGTGATGGCCATCGGCCGCACCTTCCAGGAGTCCCTGCAGAAGGCCCTGCGCGGTCTGGAGACGGGAAAATACGGCCTCAACGAGATTCTCGACCTTAACGAGGAGGATGTCCGCGATACCCTGGTCAGGGAGATCCGCCTGCCCGGTCCCGAGCGGCTCTGGTACGTCGCCGAGTGTTTCCGTTTCGGCATGACCCTGGAGGAGGTCTTTGAGATCTGCGCCATCGACCCCTGGTTCCTGGTGCAGATCGAGGAACTGGTGAACATCGAGCGTGAGCTCTCCGGACAAGGCCTGGAGGCACTGGATGGGGAGAGGTTGCGGTATCTGAAACGCAAGGGCTTTGCCGACCGGCGCATCGCCGAGCTGGTGGATAGCAGCGAGGCTGAGATACGCAAGCTGCGGCACGACGCCGGTATCCGTCCGGTGTTCAAGCGGGTCGATACCTGTGCTGCCGAGTTCGCCACCAGTACCGCCTATATGTACTCCACCTACGAGGAGGAGTGCGAGGCGCAACCTTCGAGCAAGAAGAAGATCATGGTCCTTGGCGGCGGTCCCAACCGCATCGGCCAGGGTATCGAGTTCGACTACTGCTGTGTCCATGCCGCCTTCGCCATGCGCGACGACGGCTACGAGACGATCATGGTCAACTGCAATCCGGAGACCGTCTCCACCGACTACGACACCTCTGATCGGCTCTATTTCGAGCCCCTGACCCTGGAGGATGTGCTGGAGGTGATTCACAAGGAGAACCCCCACGGCGTCATCGTCCAGTATGGCGGTCAGACCCCGCTCAAGCTGGCCAACGACCTGGAGGCGGCGGGGGCGCCGATCATCGGCACCAGTCCCGACTCCATCGATCTCGCCGAGGATCGGGAGCGCTTTCAGCAGCTTGTGGAGAAGCTCAATCTCAGACAACCACCCAACCGCACCGCAAGGGATACCGAGAGCGCGGTGCAGCTGGCCGACGAGATTGGCTATCCTTTGGTGGTGCGCCCCTCCTATGTGTTGGGCGGCCGCGCCATGGAGATTGTCTACAACGAAAGTGAGCTGCGGCGCTATATGCGTGAGGCGGTGAGTGTTTCCAACGACTCGCCGGTATTGCTCGACCGTTTTCTAGACGATGCCATCGAGGTCGATATCGACGCTATCAGCGACGGCAAGGATGTACTCATCGGCGGTATCATGGAACATATCGAACAGGCCGGCGTCCACTCCGGCGACTCCGCCTGCTCATTGCCCCCCTATACCCTGTCAGCTGCGGTCCAGGATCGGATGCGCGAGCAGATGCGCAAGCTGGCCCTGGAGTTGAAGGTGGTGGGGCTGATGAATGCCCAGTTTGCTATCAAGGACAACCAGATCTATCTGCTGGAGGTCAATCCCCGCGCCTCACGCACGGTACCTTTCGTCTCCAAGGCGACCGGGGTGCAGCTGGCCAAGGTGGCGGCCCGCTGCATGGCGGGGACTTCGCTTAAGGAGCAGGGGATCACAAAAGAGGTGATCCCGGAGAACTATTTCGTCAAGGAGGCGGTCTTCCCCTTTGTGAAATTCCCCGGGGTGGATACCGTACTCGGACCCGAAATGAAATCCACCGGTGAAGTGATGGGGGTCGGAAGGACCTTTGGTGAGGCCTACAATAAGTCGATCATGGGTGCGGGTTCCGCACTACCGGGCAACGGTGGACGGGCCTTGTTGAGTGTCCGCCACGCCGATAAGGAGAGGGCGGTCCAGGTGGCCCATGATCTGATCGAGCTGGGCTTCAGTCTTACTGCAACAGGGGGTACCTGCAGAGCGATTCAGGCCGCCGGTCTCCCTTGCGACCGCATCAACAAGGTGATGGAGGGACGACCGCACATCGTCGACTCGATCAAGAACCAGGAAATAAATTTTATCGTCAATACCACCGAGGGTGCCCAGGCGATAGCCGATTCGGCGGAGATCCGCCGCACGGCGCTGCAGCACAAGGTCAGCTACACCACCACCATCTCCGGTGCCGAAGCGACCTGTCTGGCGCTGAAGCAGTTGGATGAACTGAACGTCAACCGGCTTCAGGATCTTCATCAATAGATGAATATGACATGCAAACCGCAAATGGACGCAAATCACCGCCAATTATTTTAAATTGTTTTTAAGTCCGCAAATGAACGCTAATAATCGCAAATAGAAGATGATTCTGGACTACTCACTGTTTGCTGAAATGCGAAACGGCAGAGTATAAGATCTTCCAGTCATATGATTTTTATATATGTAGGGTGGGCATGGTGTGATGACAGAGGGACTGTTAGCAAACCATCGATATAATGCAGTTGGCACCTGGATTGTGAGTTAATTAGTGATCATTAACGGATTTATCAGGATTTGCGTTTATTCGCGTTCATTTGCGGACAAAGTCATTCTGTTTTCCAGATTCGGGAAACACGGGACATAGAGGATAGATTCGATGAGTAAAGTACCGTTGACGGCCAAGGGCGCTGCCAAGTTGCGGGAAGAGCTGCAGCAGTTAAAAACCATCGAGCGACCGAAAGTCATCAATGCCATTGCTGAGGCGAGGGCCCATGGAGATCTGAAAGAGAACGCGGAGTACCATGCGGCCCGTGAGCAGCAGAGCTTCATCGAGGGCCGCATCAAGGATATCGAAGGCAAACTCTCCCATGCCCAGATCATCGACGTCACCAAGCTCGATGCGGGCGGCAAAGTGGTGTTCGGTGCAACGGTGGTGGTGCTGGAGTTGGACAACGACGAGGAGTTCACCTACCAGATCGTCGGCGACGACGAGGCCGACATCAAACACGGCCTGGTATCGATCAGCTCACCCATCGCCCGCGCACTGATCGGCAAGCAGGAGGGGGATGATGTGTTCCTGGAGACCCCTGGTGGCCCGCGGGAGTTTGAGATCCTTGAAATAAGATACGAATAGTAATTTTGAATT
>JBEVVR010000015.1:0-22546 GCA_040507035.1 Candidatus Thiodiazotropha sp. | reverse complement strand
GCAGGAGGGGGATGATGTGTTCCTGGAGACCCCTGGTGGCCCGCGGGAGTTTGAGATCCTTGAAATAAGATACGAATAGTAATTTTGAATTGTGAATTTTGAATTTTGAATTGATGAGTGCGCTATGCGCACGGTTTTATAGAAAACTTCGTGAGCGAAGCGAACGCGTTAATTCATAATTCAAAATTCACAATTCATAATTAAATTACTATTCTGTTTTTCTTCTTTTTCGGATTGGGCCGATAAAAAATAGCCACCCGCCCGATGATCTGTACCAGTTCCGCCGACAGCTGTTGAATGATTGTGTTGCTGAGTTGTTTTCGGTCTTCCTTGTCGGCACCCGCCAGTTTCACTTTGATCAATTCGTGGCTATCGAGGCTAAGGTCGATCTCATTGAGCACATTCTCCCCCAGGCCGTGTTGACCGACGATGACCACCGGTTTGAGATCATGGGCGAGTTTTTTCAGGGCGCGGTTCTGCGCGGTAGTGAGTGGCATGATGGCTATCTTGTTGGGATTGGGGAGGCGGATTCTATATCTTTTCCCCTTCGAGTGGAACATCCGGGATAGCTCTTTAATTCCTATAAGGTGGGTTACAATAGAAAATGTCCGCAAATGAACGCTAATTAACGCAAATGTATCTATAAAACGTAAAATAGGCATGGATCGCAATAACAGGGTGAATACCACGAAGTACAAAGCGTGCATCATTGTTGATTAACTAATTATTTGCATTCATTAGCGTTCATTTGTGGACTGTTAAACATCGATGCTTAAAACGGATTAGATCAAGAACTATCAATCCATGCTTTTTGTTATGAAATCAAGCTCAATAATCAACTAATCTCTAAAGTAAACAGCCATTATGGACTCAGCAGTCTCATGAAACGCAGTAAAAGCAGTCGTCGATGGCTGGACCGGCATTTCAATGATGAATATGTCAAAAAGGCGCAAAAGGCGGGGTATCGTTCGCGGGCTGCCTTTAAGTTGCTGGAAATCCAGCAAAAAGACAAAATTATCAAACCCGGTATGAGTGTTGTGGACCTGGGTGCGGCCCCGGGTGGCTGGAGTCAGGTGGCCAGGGAGCTGGTGGGGGAGAAGGGCCGTGTGGTGGCGATGGACATTCTCCCCATGGATCCGATTGCCGGTGTGGAGATCATCGAAGGGGATTTTCGCGAGCAAGAACCCCTGGAGGCATTGCGGAATTGCCTGAACGGCGAGGCGGTAGACCTTGTAATTTCCGACATGGCGCCCAATGTTACAGGTATGGCAAGCGTGGATCAGCCCAGGGCAATCTACCTTTGCGAACTGGCCCTCGATTTCGTCCGTGAGGTGCTAAAGCCGGGAGGCTCATTCGTCGTTAAGGTATTCCAGGGTGAGGGCTTTGATGCCTTCCTGAAGACGCTTCGTGGCGATTTTCAGCGCGTGGTGAGCCGCAAACCCAGCTCATCGCGAGCCAAAAGCCGAGAGGTCTATCTGCTGGCGGGGAACTTTAAGATGGTGTACCGTACCAACCAGTAAATCCAGAAAATCAGGTATTTGCATAGAAATTTCGGGTTTTTTCGGTCTGGTTAGGAACAGATTGGCTAAGCTGAATGGTATGGACCGGTCCCCGGAAATGCAGCTATCGCGGTGGAAGCACGGATCCCGCAGGATAAGCAGGATTAATTAAGAGGTTTTATAACTTTGAACGACATGGCAAAAAATTTAATTCTCTGGGTAGTGATCGCCATCGTCTTGATGACGGTCTTCAACAACTTTTCCACTACCCAGCCCAAGGCCCAGCCGATGAGCTACTCCGAGTTCGTGTTAAATGTGAAATCGGGGCAGGTCAAAGATGTGGAGTTCAGCGGCAACGGGCGTGACATATCCGGCACCCTGACTTCCGGGCAGCGCTTCTCAACCTACAGCCCTGGGGATGACATGCTGGTCAGCGATCTGCTCAACAGCAATGTGGAGATCAAGGCCAATCCCCCGGAGAAACCTTCCCTGTTGATGAATATTCTGATCAACTGGTTCCCGCTCTTCGTGCTGATCGGACTCTGGATCTTCTTCATGCGCCAGATGCAGGGTGGCGGTGCGGGCCGTGGTGCCATGTCCTTCGGCAAGAGCAAGGCACGGATGTTGAGCGAGGATCAGGTCAAGGTCACCTTCAACGACGTGGCCGGTGTCGAGGAGGCCAAGGAGGAGGTCTCGGAGATGGTCGACTTCCTACGTGATCCCTCCAAGTTTCAGAAACTCGGCGGTAAGATCCCCAAGGGCGTGCTGATGGTCGGTTCCCCCGGAACCGGTAAGACCCTGCTCGCCAAGGCGATCGCCGGCGAGGCCAAGGTGCCCTTCTTTACCATCTCTGGCTCGGATTTCGTGGAGATGTTCGTGGGTGTCGGTGCTTCACGGGTGCGCGACATGTTCGATCAGGCGAAGAAACACGCCCCCTGCATCATCTTCATCGACGAGATCGACGCCGTGGGCCGGCATCGTGGTGCCGGGCTCGGTGGTGGACACGACGAACGCGAACAGACCCTCAACCAGCTGCTGGTGGAGATGGACGGTTTCGAAGGCAACGAGGGCGTGATCGTCATCGCCGCCACCAACCGCCCGGACGTTTTGGATCCCGCTCTGCTGCGACCCGGTCGATTCGATCGCCAAGTCGTGGTGCCTCTCCCCGATGTGCGTGGTCGGGAACAGATCCTCAAGGTTCACCTGCGCAAGGTGGCTGCATCAGAAGATGTCAAACCGGCGATCATCGCCCGTGGCACTCCCGGCTTCTCCGGTGCCGATCTGGCCAACCTGGTCAATGAGGCGGCACTGTTCGCCGCCCGTGCCAACAAGGCCCTGGTAGGTATGGAAGAGATGGAGAAGGCAAAGGACAAGATCATGATGGGCACCGAAAGGCGCACCATGGTGATGAGCGAGGACGAGAAGAAACTGACCGCCTACCATGAGTCGGGCCATGCCATTGTCGGGCGTCTGGTACCTTCCCATGACCCGGTCTACAAGGTGAGCATCATTCCCCGTGGGCGTGCCCTGGGTGTCACCATGTTTCTCCCCGAGACCGACCGCTACAGTTACAGCAAGGAGCACCTGGAGAGTCAGATCTCCAGCCTGTTTGGCGGACGTATCGCCGAGGAGCTGATCTTCGGTATCGACAAGGTCACCACCGGTGCCTCCAACGATATCAAGCGCGCCACCGAACTGGCACGCAACATGGTCACCAAGTGGGGGCTCTCGGAACGCCTCGGTCCGTTGATGTATAGCGAGGAGGAAGAGGAGGTCTTTCTCGGACGCTCGGTGACCCAGCACAAGAACGTCTCCGACGATACCGCCCATACCATCGATGAGGAGATCCGCAGCTTTATCGACCGCAACTATGAGCGTGCCGAGACCATACTCAACGAGAACATGGAGAAGCTCCATGTCATGGCCAATGCGCTGATGAAGTACGAGACCATCGATACCGAGCAGATCGACGATATCATGGCGGGAAAAACACCCCGCGCGCCAAAGGACTGGGATGAGAGTGATATGGGATCGGATGACGATGCAAGGCCATCCGGCGAGTCACCTTCCTCAGATGACGTCTCCGGCACCATAGGCGGTCCCGCAGGACAACATTGATTCTTGATTGTGCAGGAAAACAACTCGACCTGGGGTCCCCCCAGGTCATGGGCATACTCAATCTAACACCCGACTCCTTCTCCGATGGCGGGCGTTTCCTGGATCCTGAAATAGGCCTGAAACATGCGCTGCGCATGGTGCATGAGGGTGCGGCGATTATCGATGTGGGTGGGGAGTCGACCCGTCCCGGTGCGCAAACAGTCTCGGCCGAGGAGGAACTCGATCGGGTGATTCCCCTTATCGAGCGGCTTGCACAAGAGGTTCCCGTACCCATCTCGGTCGACACCAACAAACCCCAGGTGATGCGCGAGGCTGTCACAGCCGGCGCCGGTATGATCAATGACATTATGGCGCTGCAGGAGCCCGGGGCACTGCAGGCGGCGGCTGAGGCGGCCGTACCGGTCTGTCTGATGCACATGCAGGGCAAACCTCGAACCATGCAGAATGCACCCCAGTATGACAATGTAGTGGACGAGGTCAGGGAGTTTCTTAAGCAGCGCTTGGATGCAGCAGAAGCCGCAGGACTACCCCGCCACAATATGCTTGTCGATCCAGGATTTGGATTCGGCAAGACACTTGCTCATAATCTATCACTGTTGAAAGATCTGTCGACGCTGCATGAGCTTGGCGTCCCGATTCTGGTGGGAATCTCAAGAAAATCGATGATCGGGGCGATACTTGGAGATGTCCCCGTCGATGATCGACTCATCGGCAGTGTGGCGGCTGCAGTGGTTGCTGTTATCGATGGCGCAGCTATTATCAGGGTACATGACGTAAAAGAGACGGTTGATGCGCTCAAAGTGGTATCGGCCGTGCGATCAATCAGATAGTGAATGAGGGTGTTTTGTGGGCAGGAAATATTTTGGAACAGATGGTGTTCGCGGGAGATTTGGAGAGGGTCCAATAACTCCGGAATTCGTTCTCAAGCTGGGTTGGGCCGTGGGCCGGATACTGGGTACCGAGGCGAAAAGCAGGGTACTGATCGGCAAAGACACACGCATATCGGGTTACCTGTTGGAATCCGCTCTGGAGGCCGGTCTTACCGCGGCAGGGGTCAACATTACCCTATTGGGCCCCATGCCTACCCCCAGTGTCGCCTACCTCACACGTACCCTGCACGCCCAAGCGGGGGTGGTCATCAGTGCTTCCCACAATCCCTACATGGACAATGGCATCAAGTTCTTCTCCGCCGAAGGCCTGAAACTGCCTGATGAAGTGGAACTGGCCATTGAGGCGGAGATGGAAAAACCCTTGACCACGGTGGACTCATCGGAGCTCGGCAGAGCGGAGAAGATGGCGGCGGAGGGGCGCTACATCGAATTCTGTAAAAGTACGATCCCTCTCAAGACTCGCTTCAAAGGCATGAAGATCGTGGTCGACTGCGCCAACGGAGCCACCTACAACATCGCCCCCTATGTGTTCGACGAGATGGGTGCGGACGTGATTGCAATCGGTAATCAGCCCAACGGATTCAACATCAACGATGGTGTCGGCTCAACCTATCCCGAACACTTGAAAGCCGCGGTGTTGGAGCACAAAGCCGATCTGGGTATTGCCCTGGACGGCGATGGCGACCGTATCATCATGATCGATGAGAAGGGCAATATGGTGGATGGTGACGAAATCCTCTACATCATCGCCTGTTCCCGAATGCGTCATGGTGTACTCAAGGGGGCGGTCGTTGGCACCCTGATGAGCAACCTGGGATTGGAACATGCATTGCGGGATCACGGTGTGGTGTTCGAACGAACCCAGGTCGGTGACCGCTATATCATGGAGCGCCTTACGGAAAAGGGTTGGGTGCTTGGCGGTGAGCAGTCTGGGCATATCATCTGTCTCGATCGCACCACCACGGGGGATGGCATCATTGCCGCGCTGCAGGTAGTGGAAGAGATGCATGCCACAGAAAAAACCCTGCATGAGTTGTGTGCCGGGATGAAAAAATATCCGCAAAAACTGACCAACATCCATCTCGGCGACAGAACCCCCCAGGAGATCATGGATTCAGAACAGGTGAAGCGCTCGGTGCGCGAGGCCGAGGTCGAAATGGGTAGCGGGGGTCGAGTCCTGCTCAGACCCTCAGGTACCGAGCCGTTGATACGGGTGATGGTCGAGGGTAGTGACGGCGCCATGGTGGATGACCTGTCCGGGCATATCGCCGCCAAGGTAAAAGAGCTGGTCAGCAGTGAGTGAAGAAGTGCGAATCCGGGCGAATTCACCGCGCATGGAGATTGATTTCAAAGCCATTGACCGTTAAGCTAGCGCGCTTTCTTTTGTTCGCAGGAGTGAAGGCATGCGTAGACCACTGGTTGCCGGAAACTGGAAGATGAACGGCTCCCTCGAGAGTGTTCGCAGCTTGCTTGAAGGTATCAAGCAGGGTGTCGGGGAAGTCAAAAACGCTGAGGTGGCGGTTTGCCCACCTTTTGTCTATCTATCCGAGGTCGAAAAGCTGCTTGCTGGCAGTGACATCGCCTGGGGTGGCCAGGATCTCTCCACCGAATCCTCCGGTGCCTTTACCGGTGAGGTGGCTGCTTCCATGCTCAACGATTTCGCCTGCAAATATGTCATCGTGGGTCACTCCGAACGCCGTACCTACCATGCAGAGAGCGATCAATTGGTGGCTAAAAAATTCGCAACCGCGCGTGCGGCGGGACTGGTACCGATCCTCTGTATCGGTGAGACCCTGGAAGAGCGCGAGTCCGGCATCACCAACGAGGTCGTGGCGCGGCAGCTCGATGCGGTGATTGAACTCGAGGGTGTCGATGGGCTTGCGGCTGGCGTTATCGCCTACGAGCCGGTCTGGGCCATAGGGACCGGTAAGACCGCGACACCGGAGCAGGCCCAGGAGGTACACGCCTTCATTCGCTCCCGGGTGGCGGCGAAGAGTGCTGACGTGGCGGACCAGTTACGCATACTCTATGGTGGATCAATGAAGCCCGGAAATGCCGCTGAACTGATCGGCAAGCCCGATATCGATGGCGGTTTGATCGGTGGCGCATCCCTGAAAGCCGAGGATTTTCTCGGTATATGCACCGCCGCCAACTGAAAAAGGACAACAGCAGATGCAAACGATTTTAACCGTGTTTCATATCTTCCTGGCCGTAGGCCTGGTGGGTTTGATCCTGATACAGCACGGAAAAGGGGCGGATATGGGGGCTGCATTTGGCAGCGGCGCCTCGGGTACGGTATTCGGTGCCAAGGGCTCGGCCTCCTTTCTCACCCGGACCACTGCATTGTTGGCGACCCTGTTCTTTGTCACCAGCATGGTGATGGCCTATTTCGCCTCCCAGAGAACCGAACAGGCCGGGGTGATGGAGTCGCTGCAACAGACACCTGGGGTGCAGGTTGAAGAGGTTCAGCAGAGCGATATCCCGCCGATACCCGCGGAGAGCGATATCCCGACTATTGCCCCGGCTGCCGCACCGGCAGAGTCAGAAGCGGCGTTACCGGCGCCGACCGAGCCGGTCGACATGGGCGCGCAGGCAGAGCAGACGACCGGCGCAGAAGATTCCCAGGAGCAGGCCAAGGAGTAGGCTGGATAGAATTTTGCCGATGTGGTGGAATTGGTAGACACGCTATCTTGAGGGGGTAGTGGCGAAAGCCGTGCCGGTTCAAATCCGGCCATCGGTACCAAGCAGTGAAAACGGTATTGGGTTGTTTCAATCCAATACCGTTTTTTTATGGGTGTAAAAGTATAATAACTAATTGAATTTGCTAGGGATATTACTTTTCTTACTACTTGACACGATAATGCGGCAAAGGATAGACTGCGTGCCTTCCCTGGTATTCGCTTACAAAGATAATCACTGAACGACACAAGGGGGCAGCATACTGATGCTTGAAAACTACCTACCCATCTTGATATTTCTCTCCGTAGCCTTTGTGATGGGTGGCGTTGTTATCGGACTTGGTTTTCTCTTGGGTACCCGAAAGCCCGATGATGAAAAACTCTCTCCCTACGAATGCGGTTTCGAGGCATTCGAGGATTCGCGCATGAAATTCGATGTGCGCTACTATCTGGTTGCCATCCTCTTCATCATCTTCGATCTTGAGATCGCCTTTCTCTTTCCCTGGGCCGTGGTTCTCGATGAGATCGGTATGGTTGGATTCATCGCCATGATGATCTTCCTCGCCATTCTCGTCATCGGTTTCATTTATGAGTGGAAGAAGGGAGCCTTGGAATGGGAGTAGTCGGCCCGGTGTCCGGGAATATTCAATGCATGCCGCCAGTGGAGGTAGATAGTGGGAATTGAAGGTATTCTGGAGAAGGGTGTCATCACCACTTCTGCAGATAAACTGATCAACTGGGCACGTACCGGATCGATGTGGCCGATGACCTTCGGCCTCGCCTGCTGCGCCGTCGAGATGATGCATGCCGCGGCCGCACGCTACGATATGGATCGTTTCGGCATTATCTTTCGTCCCAGTCCGCGGCAGTCGGATGTGATGATCGTGGCCGGTACCCTGGTCAATAAGATGGCTCCGGCGTTGCGTAAGGTCTACGATCAGATGGCGGAGCCTAGATGGGTCATCTCCATGGGTTCCTGTGCCAACGGTGGCGGTTACTACCACTACTCCTACGCGGTGGTGCGGGGTTGCGATCGTGTGGTACCGGTGGATGTCTATGTTCCCGGTTGCCCGCCAACTGCCGAGGCATTGCTCTATGGAGTCCTCCAGTTGCAAGACAAGATTCGGCGCACCAGTACCATTGCGCGCTAAGGTGTGGAAGTAATGAGCGGTAGTACAGAGAACGGCATGCATGATCGGCTCGAAGCACTGGCAGCAGAGCTTATTCAGGCATTCGAAGAGATAGGTTGCAGTTTGGAACGCAGCTGCGGCGAGCTGACCCTGGTGGTACCGGTGGATCAGTTCAGCAATGTGGCACTGCGCCTCAGGGATGACGAGCAGTTTGCCTTTGAAGAGCTGATCGATGTCTGCGGAGTCGACTACTCCAGCTACGGCCAATCCGAATGGCAGACCGACGCTGCCCCCAACACGGGTTTTGGCCGCGGTGTGACGCCGCTTGGAAAGCTGGAATCGATGGAGTCGAACCGCTTTGCCGCAGTCTATCATCTCCTCTCTATCACCCATAACAGACGCCTGAGACTGCGGGTCTTCGTCGATAGCGAGCAACCGATCGTGGCCTCCATGGTGTCCGTGTGGGCCGGCGCCGACTGGTTCGAAAGGGAGGCCTTCGATCTCTACGGCATCCTCTTCGACGGTCACCCCGATCTGCGCCGCATCCTTACCGACTACGGTTTCATCGGACATCCGTTCCGCAAGGATTTCCCGCTCATCGGACAGGTGGAGATGCGCTACGATCCCAATCTGAAACGGGTTATCTACGAACCGGTGAGCATCGATCCACGTACCCTGGTGCCACGGGTTACCCGTGACGACAACCGCTATCTGCAAGAGGATGGCGCAATGCAGGATGGCGGCGATGCCTGAGATCCATAACTACACCCTCAATTTTGGCCCCCAGCATCCAGCCGCCCATGGTGTTCTGCGCCTGGTCTTGGAGATGGATGGCGAGGTGATCGAACGCGCCGATCCCCATATCGGCCTGCTCCACCGCGCCACCGAAAAGCTGGCGGAGAGTAAGCCCTACAACCAGAGCATCCCCTACATGGACCGGCTCGACTATGTGTCGATGATGTGCAATGAGCACGGCTATGTGCGGGCTATCGAAAAGCTGTTGGGTATAGAGGCGCCTCTCCGCGCTCAATATATCCGCACCCTGTTCGACGAGGTAACACGCATTCTCAACCATCTGATGTGGCTCGGTACCCATGCCCTCGACGTCGGTGCCATGACCATGTTTCTCTACGCCTTTCGTGAACGAGAGGATCTCTTCGACTGCTACGAGGCGGTATCCGGGGCACGCATGCACGCGGCCTACTACCGACCCGGCGGCGTCTATCGGGATCTACCGGAGCAGATGCCACAATATCAGGCCAGTCAATGGGTCACCGGGCGGGACGTGGAGATACGCAATGAGGCCAGGCAGGGCTCCCTGCTCGATTTCATTGAAGACTTCTGCAACCGTTTCCCAGGCCTGGTGGATGAGTATGAGACCCTGTTGACCGACAATCGCATCTGGAAACAGCGTACCGTCGGCATCGGTGTGGTCTCTCCGGAGCGTGCCTTACAGCTCGGATTTACCGGCCCCATGATACGGGGTTCCGGCATCGCCTGGGATCTGCGCAAGAAGCAGTCTTATGCGGCCTACGATAGGGTCGAGTTCGATATCCCGGTGGGGAAAAACGGTGATTGCTACGATCGCTACCTGGTACGGGTGGAGGAGATGCGCCAATCCAACCGCATCATCAAGCAGTGCATCGATTGGTTGCGTGCAAACCCCGGTTCGGTGATGCTCGATGACTACAAGATAGCGGCACCATCGAGGAACGATATGAAAGAGGACATGGAGGGCCTGATCCACCACTTCAAATTGTTCACCGAGGGCTATTGCGCTCCCGTCGGCGAAGCCTATGCCGCGGTAGAGGCGCCAAAGGGAGAGTTTGGCTGCTACATCGTCTCCGATGGTGCCAACAAACCCTACCGATTGAAGATTCGAGCGCCGGGTTTCCCCCATCTTGCGGCCATGGATGAGATGGTCAAGGGGCATATGTTGGCCGATGTGGTCGCGGTGATCGGCACCATGGATGTGGTGTTCGGCGAAATTGATCGTTAACAAAGAGCTTAGATGACGAACACAACTGCAAACGAAAGCGAGCTATTCAACCCTGAGATACGGGCTGAGATAGATCTTTGGATCGCAAAATACCCGGCGGAGTGGAAACAGTCCGCGGTAATGGGTGCATTGATGGTGGTGCAGGATAGTAACGGCGGTTGGTTGACCACGGAGCTGATGGATCAGGTTGCCGCCTACCTGGAGATGCCCCCGATCGCCGTCTACGAGGTGGCGACATTCTATTCGATGTACGAACTGAAACCGGTGGGCAAGCACAAGATCTGTGTCTGCACCAACGTCTCCTGCATGACCAATAAATCGGATCTGATCGTGGAACACCTGGAGAAGAAGCTGGGAATCGGCTTTGGCGAGGTGACCGAAGATGGCCGTTTTTCCCTCAAGGAGGTGGAGTGCCTGGGTGCCTGTGGCGGTGCACCGATGATGCAGATCGGCAAGCAGTATTACGAAAACCTGACCCCTGAGATCGTCGATGCGATCCTCGAAGGCCTGGAGTAAAACGCATGGCCAATGAAGTCTGTTTACGCACCCTGGATCTGGAACGCCCCTGGTTGATCGAGCAGTACCAGAGCCGCGGCGGTTATGAAATGCTGAAAAAGATCCTCAGCGAAAAAATGCCGCCTGAAGCGATCATCGAAGAGGTCAAGAAATCGGGCCTGCGCGGACGCGGCGGCGCCGGTTTTCCCACCGGTCTCAAGTGGAGCTTCATCTCGCGCAATGCCCCGGGACAGAAGTATGTGGTCTGCAACTCGGATGAGGGTGAGCCGGGTACCTTCAAGGATCGGGACATCCTGCGCTACAACCCCCATCAGCTGATCGAGGGAATGGTGATCGCCGGATACGCCATTGGCGCCAGCCGCGGCTACAACTACATCCGGGGTGAATTCTGGGAGCCCTATGAACGCTTCGAACAGGCGTTGCAGCAGGCAAGAGAGGCCGGATTCCTGGGAGAGGACCTTCTCGGATCGGGTTTTGACTTCGAACTGCACACCCACCTGGGAGCAGGTGCCTATATCTGCGGTGAGGAGACGGCCCTGCTGGAGTCGATCGAAGGCAAGAAGGGCCAACCCCGCTACAAACCTCCGTTCCCGGCCCACTTCGGCCTCTATGGTTGTCCGACCATCATCAACAACACCGAGAGCCTGGCGTCGATTCCGATGATCATGGAGAAGGGTGGGGAGTGGTTTGCCGACATAGGGGTAAAGAACAGCGGCGGTTCCAAGCTCTTCTCCATCTCCGGCAATATCAACAATCCCGGGGTCTTTGAGATTCCCATGGGTACCCCTTTTTCCGCGCTGCTGGAGATGGCGGGTGGAATGAAGGATGGACGCAAGATCAAGGCGGTGATTCCGGGCGGCTCATCCGCACCGGTGATTCCGGGTGATCAGATGATGGAGCTGACCATGGACTACGATTCCATCGCCGGCGCCGGCTCGATGCTCGGTTCGGGGGCGGTGATCGTGCTCGACGACAGCAACTGCATGGTCAAGACTCTGGAGCGCATGTCCTATTTCTATCACGAGGAGTCCTGTGGTCAGTGCACCCCCTGCAGGGAGGGAACCGGCTGGCTCTATCGAATTGTGCACCGTATCGAAACCGGCCAGGGCCGCCAGGAGGATCTCGATCTTCTGGATGACGTGGCGGACAAGATCGGCGGCAAGACCATCTGTGCCCTGGGTGACGCCGCCGCGATGCCGGTGCAGGGAATGTTGCGCCATTATCGGCATGAATTTCAGTATCACATCGACCACAAACGCTGCCTGGTCGGGGTTGGCTGAGGTGTTGAAGAGATAGAACACAAAGATGACAGATTCCACAGTCACCATTGAAGTAGACGGCCAAACACTCGAGGCGAAGGCCGGCACCATGCTCATCGAGGTTACCGATGCGGCGGGGATCGCCATTCCACGCTTTTGTTACCACAAAAAACTTTCGGTGGCCGCCAACTGCCGCATGTGCCTGGTGGAAGTGGAGAAGGTGCCGAAACCCTTGCCGGCCTGTGCGACACCGGTTAGCGACGGCATGAAGGTCTATACCCGTTCCCCCAAGGCGCTGGCGGCGCAGAAGGGAACCATGGAGTTCCTGCTCATCAACCACCCCCTCGATTGCCCCATTTGTGACCAGGGTGGCGAGTGTGAACTGCAGGATGTGGCCATCGGCTATGGCCGGGATGTCTCACGCTACAGCGAGGGCAAGCGCGTGGTGGCCGACAAGAATATCGGTCCCCTGATTGCCACCGACATGACCCGCTGCATTCACTGTACCCGCTGTGTGCGCTTCGGTGAGGAGATCGCGGGCATCCGTGAGATGGGGGCCACCGGCCGCGGTGAACATACGGTGATCGGTACCTATATCGAAAAGAGCATCGATTCCGAACTCTCCGGTAATATCATCGATCTCTGCCCCGTGGGTGCACTGACATCAAAGCCTTTCCGTTTCAATGCGCGGGCCTGGGAACTGATTCAGGTTGAGGGGATAGCACCTCACGACAGTATCGGCTCCAATCTCAATCTGCACCTGCGTGGCAATCAGGTAATGCGGGTGCACCCTCGAGACAATGAATCGATCAACGAGACCTGGATCTCCGATCGCGACCGTTTCAGTTATGAAGGTCTCTACAGCAGTGACCGTCTGACCTCGCCGATGATCAAGAAGAGCAATGGCGAGTGGATGGAGGTTAACTGGGAGATGGCCCTGGAGATGGCCGCGGCAGGCCTGGGGGAGATCAAGGAGGAGGATCAGATCGGCGCCCTGCTATCACCCACGGCGACCCTGGAGGAGCTCTATCTGGCGCAGAAACTGCTGCGTGGATTGGGTAGCAACACCATTGACAACCGTCTGCGCCAGGGTGATTTCCGTCTCGATGCCGGGCTCAAACAGGCCACCTGGCTTGGGCTCAAGATCAGCGAGATCGATAGCCTCAATGCCGCACTGGTGGTGGGTAGCAATCCGCGCAAGGAGCAGCCTATCCTGGCTCACCGTTTGCGCAAGGCCGCGCTGGGCGGCGCCAATGTCCATTTCATCACCCCGCTGCAGCTGGAGCTGAACTATAAATCAACGCAATCGATAGCCGCACCTGGTGAGATGGTCAAACAGCTGGCGTCGGTTGCCAAGGCCGCTGGCGTCAAGGCCAGTGGTGGACTGGCCACGCTTCTGGATGCTGCTGAAGTGGATGATTTCGCGAAGGCGGCTGCAGCGTCGTTGAAGAGCGGTGATGCTTGCGCGGTGATCCTCGGCGCCATGGCCCAGTCCCACCCCGACTACTCCCTGCTGTTTGCACTTGCCAGCGGCCTCGCAGAGGCGAGCGGCGCCAAGGTTTCAATCCTTCCCGAGGCAGCTAACAGTGTGGGTGCCCAGTTGGCCGGTGCGGTTCCCCACCTGCTGCCGGGAGGCAAACCGGCGCAGCATAGCGGCGTGGATGCCTTAAACATGCTCAAGCTGCCACGCAAGGGCTATCTCTTGCTGGGCGTCGAACCGGGTGTCGATTTTCATAATCCCGCGCTCTCCCAGAGCGCGCTACAGAGTGCCGACACCGTGGTCGCCCTCAGCGCCTACCGCAGTCCCGAACTTGAGGCCTGTTGCGATATTTTGCTGCCGATGGCCATCTTCAGCGAAACCTCGGGTACCTACGTCAACGCAGAGGGTGTCTGGCAACAGACCCGGGGTGCGGTCAAACCCCAGGGTGAGGCACGCCCGGGTTGGAAGATACTCCGCGTACTTGGCAATCTGCTCAATCAGGATGGCTTCGACTACACCGATCCCGATGAGATAGGTGCAGAACTGCGCCCCCTCTGCAGTGGCAGCTCCCTGGACAACAAACTCGATCAGGGACTGGATCTACAACCCACCCTGGGTCTCGACGGCCTGCAGCGCGGTGGTGATACACCGCTCTATGCCAGCGATCCCCTGGTGCGTCGTGCCGCGGCACTGCAACAGACCAAGGATGCGGGGCAGGGCGTGGCGCGACTGCACCCGAATGAGGCGGAACGACAGGGGCTGAACGCTGCCGAGCATGCAGTGATCAAACAGAACGGCTACCAGGCTACGCTTCCGGTGGCCCTGGATGACGCCATCCCCGAGGGTTGCGTGTGGATTTCCACTGGGTTGCGGAGCACCTCGATGCTCGGTCAACCCTTCGGCGAAGTGACAGTGGAGAAGGCATAACCGATGGAACTCTTTAACAGTCTCTGGGGAACCCTTCCCGCCGAACTGCAGTATCTGATCTGGACCATGGTCAAGATTGTCGCCATCGTGCTGCCATTGATGTTGATCGTGGCCTACTACACCTATGCCGAGCGCAAGATCATTGGCTATATGCAGGTGCGCATCGGTCCCAACCGGGTCGGTCCCAAGGGTTGGCTGCAGCCGATTGCGGATGCGGTCAAGCTGATGTTCAAAGAGATCGTGCTGCCGACCAAGGCCAACAAGCTGCTGTTCGTCATCGCCCCGGCGATCACCCTCGGTCCGGCATTGGCGGCCTGGGCGGTATTTCCCTTCGATGAGAAGCTGGTGCTGGCGGATATCAATGCGGGCCTGCTCTATATCCTGGCCCTGACCTCTGTTGGGGTCTACGGCGTGATCATTGCCGGATGGGCCTCGAATTCCAAGTATGCCTTTCTCGGTGCGTTGCGTTCGTCGGCGCAGATCGTCTCCTATGAGATCGCCATGGGTTTTGCCCTGGTGGGTGTGTTGGTGGCGGCTGGGAGCCTCAACCTGGGTGATATCGTAAGGGCCCAGCAGGGGGGGCTCTTCTCCTGGTTCTGGCTGCCCCTGTTGCCGTTGTTCGGGGTCTACCTGATATCCGGTGTCGCCGAGACCAATCGCGCGCCCTTTGATGTCGCCGAGGGTGAGTCGGAGATCGTCGCCGGTTTCCATGTGGAGTACTCCGGTATGGTGTTCGCGGTCTTCTTCCTCGCCGAGTATGCCAATATGATATTGATCTCGGCGCTGACCGCGCTGATGTTCATGGGTGGCTGGCTCTCGCCCTTTGAGGGTTGGCCCCTGCTTGGTCCGCTCTTCGATTGGGTGCCGGGCTTTTTCTGGCTGGTGATCAAGACCGCCTTTTTCATGTTTCTCTTTCTCTGGTTCCGCGCCACTTTTCCCCGTTACCGCTATGACCAGATCATGCGCCTGGGCTGGAAAGTGTTCATTCCGATAACCATTGTCTGGATTGCGGTCGTGGGTCTCGCTGTGGTCTATCAATTGCCCTGGTGGTTCGACTGAGGAGCCCTGTCATGAAAGTGCTTACAAACTATTTAAAGAGCCTTTTCCTGCTGGAGCTGTTTCGCGGCCTGAGCGTCACCGGGCGCTATCTGTTCCGCAAGAAGTTCACCGTGATGTATCCGGAAGAGAAAGCTCCGGTCTCCCCCAGGTTCCGCGGACTTCACGCCCTGCGACGCTATCCCAGCGGCGAGGAGCGCTGCATCGCCTGTAAACTGTGCGAGGCGACCTGCCCGGCCCTGGCGATCACCATCGAGGCCGAGCCGAGGGAGGATGGATCCCGGCGCACCACACGCTACGATATCGACCTGTTCAAGTGCATCTACTGCGGTTACTGCCAGGAGGCCTGTCCGGTTGATGCCATTGTGGAGACCCGTATCTACGAATACCACTTCGAGAATCGGGGTGAAAATATTATGACTAAAGAGAAGTTGCTGGCTGTGGGCGATAAACACGAGGCGCAGATCGCCTCCGACATCGAGGCCCAGGCGAAGTATCGCTAGCGCAGCTAGACAAGTCCGAACACAGGCAAGCTTTGAAACAGACAAGGGAAACCTATAAATGACACTTGAAAAGCTGATCTTTTATGCCCTCTCCGCGGTGATCATCCTTGCCGCAACGATGGTCATCACCCGGCGAAATCCGGTGCATTCAGCGCTGTTTCTGATTCTTGCCTTCTTTGCCTGCAGCGGCATCTGGCTATTGGCGGAGGCGGAGTTTCTCGCCATTGTGCTGGTCCTGGTCTATGTCGGCGCGGTGATGGTGCTGTTCCTCTTCGTACTGATGATGCTCGATATCGATATCGCCGTGCTACGCGCCGGATTCATCAAGATGCTGCCCCTTGGCGTGATCATGGCCATCGCCATGGCCGCCGAACTGATCCTGATCGTTGGCCCGGATAATTTCGGCCTGGAGAAGTATGCCGCACCGGCAAGGCATGCCGCGGATTACAGCAATACCGAAGAACTTGGCGGTGTACTCTACACCGTCTATATGTATCCCTTTGAGATCGCCGCGGTGATTCTCCTGGTCGCCATTATCGCCGCCATCGGTCTGACCATGCGCAAGCGTCCGGACAACAAGTATATCGACCCGGCCACCCAGGTGGTGGTGAAGCGGGATGACCGGGTACGCATGGTCTCCATGGATGCGGAGAAGGGGTGATAGCGAGATGATTGCACTATCCGACTACCTCATCCTCGCCGCTATCCTCTTCGCGATCAGCGTTGCGGGAATATTTATCAACCGTAAGAACGTCATCATCCTGCTGATGTGCGTGGAGCTGATGCTGCTGGCGGTGAATATCAACTTCGTCGCCTTCTCTCATTTCCTGGGGGACAACGCGGGGCAGGTCTTCGTCTTCTTCATCCTCACCGTGGCCGCGGCAGAGGCTGCCATCGGCCTCGCCATATTGGTGGTGCTGTTCCGCAGCAAACGCAGCATCAACGTCGAGGATATGGATGTTCTGAAGGGGTAAGAATTTATGAGTCCGCAAATGAACGCAAATAAACGCAAATGTTTTTTCTGTTCATTTTCAGGACTTACGGGTTAACAGAGAACGAGTTTAAGTATTAGCTAATAGCGGGTCGGTGGATGATATGTCGGATGCATTAAAACTATTTGCGTTGATTAGCGTTCATTTGCGGACTTTTTAAAAGAAACGGTTATGGAAAATATCTATCTGACAATTGTGCTCGCGCCTCTGGTAGGTGCCATCATAGCCGGCTTTTTCGGTGGCGCCATCGGCCGCAGCTGGTCCCATTGGGTGACGAGCACCGGGGTGGGTATATCCACGCTGTTGTCGCTCTATGTCTTGTACGGGTTCATTACCGGTAAGGCAGAGGTCTTCAACGGTCCGGTCTACACCTGGATGGTGAGCGACGGTCTCAACATGGAGGTGGGCTTCCTGGTGGATCAGCTCACCGCGGTGATGATCAGCGTGGTGACCTTCGTCTCCTTCTGCGTGCATATCTACACCATCGGTTACATGGCCGACGATGAGCACAACTGGCCCAAGACCAGCCTTGCGGGGCGCAACAGCTATCAACGCTTCTTCAGCTATATCTCCCTGTTTACTTTCTCCATGCTGATGCTGGTGATGTCCAACAACTTCCTCCAGCTCTTCTTCGGCTGGGAGGCGGTGGGTCTGGTCTCCTATCTGCTGATCGGCTTCTGGTCGGTGCGGCCGACGGCGATCTTCGCCAATCTCAAGGCCTTTCTGGTCAATCGGGTAGGTGACTTCGGTTTTATCCTCGGCATCGCCGCTATCGCCATGTACACCAACAGCCTCGACTATGCCGAGGTCTTCGCCAAGGCGCCGGGTCTGGCCGATACCCAGATCCAGATCTGGGGCGACAGCAGCTGGTCGCTGATGTCGCTGATCGGCATCCTGCTGTTCATCGGCGCCATGGGTAAGTCGGCCCAGGTACCGCTGCATGTCTGGCTGCCCGACTCCATGGAGGGCCCGACCCCGATCTCCGCGCTGATCCACGCCGCCACCATGGTCACCGCCGGTATCTTCATGGTAGCGCGCATGTCACCCCTGTATGAGCTCTCCGAGACCGCGCTCAGTTTCGTGCTGGTGATCGGCGCCACCACCGCCTTCTTCACCGGCCTGATCGGCATAGTTCAGAACGACATCAAGCGGGTGGTGGCCTACTCGACCCTCTCCCAGCTGGGTTACATGATGGTCGCCCTGGGCGCGTCGGCTTATGCCGCCGGCATCTTCCACCTGATGACCCATGCCTTCTTCAAGGCGCTGCTGTTCTTGGCCGCCGGTTCGGTGATCATCGGTATGCATCATGACCAGGACATTCGCAACATGGGTGGGGTGCGCAAGTACATGCCGATCACCTACTGGACCTCCTTGCTCGGTTCCCTGGCGCTGATCGGTTTTCCCTTCTTTTCCGGTTTCTTCTCCAAGGACGCCATTATCGAGGCGGTGCACCACTCGACGATCGCCGGTTCCAGCTACGCCTATTGGCTGGTGCTGGCCGGTGTCTTCGTTACCGCCCTCTATAGCTTCCGTATGTTCTTCCTGGTCTTCCATGGCGAGGGCCCAAGGGATGAGCATGCCAAGGAACATCTTCACGAATCACCCATGGTGGTGACGATACCGCTGATCCTGCTGGCGATTCCCTCGGTGATCCTCGGCTACTTCACCATCGATACGATGCTCTTCGGCGACTGGTTCAAGGGTGTGCTCTATGTGTTGCCGGAGCACGATACCCTGGCGGCGGTCCAGGCGATGGTCCACAGCGGCAACGGTATGCTGGCGCATACCTACGCCAGCCCGGCCTTCTATCTCGCCATGGCCGGCTTGGGTCTGGCCTTCTACATCTACATGTTGAATCCGGCCCTCGCCGACAAGATCAAGTCGACCCTGCAGCCGCTGCATACCCTGTTGGACAAGAAGTACTGGTTCGACGAGGCCTACCAGACGGTCTTCGCCGCCGGCAGTCGCGGTATCGGCAAGTTTCTCTGGCTGGTGGGTGACCGGGGTCTGATCGACGGTTTGGCGATCAACGGCTCCGCCTACTCGGTGGGTTGGTTCGCTTCGGTGGTGCGCCATCTGCAAAGCGGCTATCTCTACCACTACGCCATAGCCATGATTCTGGGTCTGCTGTTGTTGCTGACCTGGTTTGTATTCTTTTAAAGGGTGTCTAGCATGATTGCCGATTGGCCCATCTTAAGTCTTACGGTCTGGCTTCCGATCATCGGGGGGTTCATGGTGCTCGCCAGCGGCGATCGTGAGTCCAACGCCACCAAGTGGACCGCCCTGATCATCGCTGTCCTGACCTTTATCGTCAGTCTGCCCCTCTGGTTCGCCTTCGACAGCTCCACCTCGGCGATGCAGTTCGTGGAGCGGGTGCCCTGGATTCCCTCTTTTGATGTGGAGTACTACATGGGCGTGGACGGCATCTCCATGCCGTTGATCATCCTTACTACCTTCATCACCCCGCTGGTGGTGATCGCCGGCTGGGAGGTGATTAAGTTCCGTCCTTCACAGTACATGGCCGCCTTTCTCATCATGGAGGGGGTGATGGTGGGTGTCTTCTCCGCCCTCGATGCGATGCTCTTCTATGTCTACTGGGAGGCGATGCTGATCCCGATGTTCCTCATCATCGGTGTCTGGGGCGGGCCGAACCGGGTCTACGCCACCATCAAGTTCTTCCTCTATACCTTCTTCGGCTCGGTGTTCATGCTGGTCGCCCTGATCTACATGTACTTTCAGTCGGGGAGCTTCGACATCCTCGGTTTCCATACCCTGAAGTTGGATCTCACCGAGCAGATTCTTATCTTTATCGCCTTCCTGCTGGCCTTTGCGGTAAAGGTACCCATGTGGCCGGTCCACACCTGGCTGCCCGACGCCCATGTGGAGGCCCCCACCGGCGGCTCGGTGATCCTGGCGGCGATCATGTTGAAGATCGGCGGCTACGGTTTCCTCCGCTTCAGCCTGCCGATCACCCCGGATGCCAGCAGTACCCTGGACTGGCTGATTATCGGCATGTCCCTGATCGCGGTGGTCTATATCGGCTTCGTCGCCCTGATCCAGCAGGATATGAAGAAGCTGATCGCCTACTCGTCCATCGCCCACATGGGCTTTGTCACCCTGGGTTTCTTCATCGTCTTCATCATCAGCCAGAACAACGCCGGCAGCGGCGCCGCCCTGGGTATGGAGGGGGGTATGGTGCAGATGGTCTCCCACGGTTTCATCTCCGCGGCCCTCTTCCTCTGCGTCGGTGTGCTCTATGACCGGCTGCACAGCCGCGAGATCAAAGACTACGGCGGGGTGATCAACACCATGCCGGTGTTCGGCGCCTTCATGGTCTTCTTTGCCATGGCCAACGCGGGGCTTCCGGGCACCTCCGGTTTCGTCGGCGAGTTCATGGTGATCCTCGCCAGTTTCCGGGCTGACTTCTGGTACGCGTTTCTAGCCGCCACCACTCTGATCATCGGCGCCGCCTATACCCTGTGGATGGTGAAACGGGTGGTCTTCGGCGACGTCAGCAACGAAGGCGTGGCGGCACTGCAGGACATGAACCAACGTGAATATATCGTGCTTGGCACCCTGGCGGCGGCGGTGCTGCTGCTGGGCCTCTGGCCGGCGCCCCTGGTTGAGGTGATGGATGCCTCCGTCAATAATCTGCTGCAACATATTGCAGTGTCGAAACTTTAACTGACGGAGCCCGACTCGGTAGTTTTATATGCAATTCGATACAACACAACTGATCCCGGTCCTCCCGGAAATCTCCCTCCTCACCTTGGCCTGCCTGGTGCTGGTGGTCGATCTCTTTATCCGTGAGTCGCAACGCATCGTCAGTTACGGCATCGCCCAGGTTGGATTGATCATCACCGGGGCGGTCACCCTGGCTGTCTCCCAGCCGAGCGCTCAGATCCTCTTCGACGGCAGCTATATCCGCGATCCGATGAGCGATCTGTTGAAGCTGGGTATCCTGGTGGTCAGTTTTCTCGCCTTTCTCTATGCCAAGGACTACCTGCGTGACCGGGGACTCTTCAAGGGCGAGTTCTATACCCTGGGTCTGTTCGCGGTGCTGGGCATGATGATCATGACCTCCGCCAACAGCTTCCTCACCATCTATCTGGGTCTGGAACTGCTGGCCCTCTGTCTCTATGCCCTGGTGGCCTTCAACAGGGATTCACCGGATGGTGCCGAGGCGGCGATGAAGTATTTTGTCCTCGGTGCGCTAGCCTCTGGCATGCTGCTCTACGGTATCTCCATGATCTATGGTGTCACCGGCACCCTGCGCTTCGACGAGCTGGCGCAAGTGGTGGAGAAGGGGGACATGAACCAGCTGGTGATGGTCTTCGGTATCGTCTTCCTGGTCATCGGCCTGGCCTTTAAGTTGGGTGCGGTTCCCTTCCATATGTGGGTGCCCGATGTCTATCATGGTGCTCCCACCGCGGTGACCCTGTTTCTCGGTAGTGCGCCGAAGATCGCGGCCTTCGCCCTGGCGATGCGCCTGCTGGTGGATGGCCTGGCCGAGCTGCATGGCGGCTGGGAGGGTTGGCAGGGGATGCTGATCATCCTTGCGGTGCTCTCCATGGGCATAGGTAACGTGATCGCCATCGCCCAGAGCAACATCAAACGCATGCTGGCCTACTCAACCATTTCTCACGTGGGTTTCATCCTGCTCGGCATCCTGGCGGGCACCAAGGAGGGTTACACCGCGGCGATGTTCTATACCCTGGTCTATGCCCTGATGTCAGCGGGTGGCTTCGGTGTGATAATCGCCCTCAGCCGCAAGGGCTTCGAGGCGGAGAACCTGGAAGACTTCAAGGGGCTCAACCAGCGCAATCCCTGGTTTGCCGGCATGATGCTGCTGTTGATGTTCTCCATGGCCGGAGTACCCCCGACGGTCGGATTCTTCGCCAAGCTGTTCGTGCTCGATGCGGTGGTCTCTGTGAACCTGACCTGGTTGGCCCTGGTCGGCGTCTTCTTCTCCATCATTGGTGCCTTCTACTATATCCGCGTTGTGAAGCTGATGTATTTCGATCAGCCCACCGACGAATCACCCTTGACCATGGGGGTGGATACCCAGGTGGTGCTCTCCCTGAACGGTCTTGCCATGTTGGTGCTCGGGCTCTTTCCCGCGGGTCTGTTTTCCCTTTGCCAGAAGGCCATTGGCGGTTGAACCGAGATTGCCTCAGGCGTTGTCAGGTTTTGGAATTTTTTATTTCCAAGCTTGCCTAAAGTTCTTGATTGTTCAATGAATAGAAAGGTTTTTATCTTCTCATTCTTGGACGCAGGGTTTTATTTCTTATTAGCAAATCGAGGCTTGCCATCTGGCTGTAACACGGGTAGTATGCCCCCTCCTTGATGCGGGGTGGAGCAGTCTGGTAGCTCGTCGGGCTCATAACCCGAAGGTCGTTGGTTCAAATCCAGCCCCCGCTACCAAATGCAAAATAGGAAAGCCAGGTACTAACCAGTTCCTGGCTTTTTTATTCTCTATGGTAGATCCTCTGGTTTCCG
>JBEVVR010000044.1:269793-288458 GCA_040507035.1 Candidatus Thiodiazotropha sp. | reverse complement strand
AAGATCAACGAGCGCTTGAAAGTGACAGACAAACCCTCACCGCCGGCAGTTCTGAAAAAGCGCCTGAAGAACCTGATCGATGAGTTTTGACAAGGACGCCGTTAGCTGCGGGTAACCGGCTTCGCAAAAAGCAAAACTGAAATTGTGAGGAGCGACATAAATCCTTATAGTTGACATGCTTCCCATGCCTTGGTTGCACGGGAGAGCTGATGTTTAGTCAATGGAGATAGCGTAGGGATACTAAAATGAAAGCCAAACTGGTAGTTATTACATTTCTGTTTTGTTTGTTTTCTGTTACAGCGAATGCGGCTGAGTTCAGGGTTTTGGACTTGAAGTACACCATGCCTACGGATGTTCCCTGGGTGCGGGTGATTACAAATCAAAGCGATTGGGAGATTTTCTATCGTGAGCTGTTGACCAGTAATGGTTATGCCGCCAACGAAAGGCCGCCAAGAGTCAATTTCAAATCTAAACAAGTCTTAGTGGCGGGTGTTGGTGTCAGATACAACAATGTAGGCAGGCTTGTGGTTTCTCATGTGGATGCCGGCTGGGATCTGGAAAAAATCACTGTCAATCTGCTCGATATGGAGCCTGAGTGTACGCTGCCGCATTCCGTCATTCATCCTATGGTTGCTGTCGTGGTGCCAAAGCTTCGTGACAAAGAGGTGGACCTTTTTATTGAAGAGGCAACCACAGCGGTTTGTAATTTTTCATAGTTGAGTTAACTGGCTATCGTTCCCATGCTGGCGCGTGGGAACGAGCATTTCAGTCGGAGAGGTGTTTGTCTGGCTGGTGATTGGATTAGGGGTTCAATTCAATCGATTAGCGACTACACTCTCAAGCAATGGATAGGCAACTCAATTGATAAACCCCATATTGGGTGAAGGGATAAGATGCCAAACAGTGACCATCCGCTCCATGGATCAGGGGCAGATCCCACACTACGTTTACCCGCCCCAGTCGGTAGTCAGCTAGAGATTCGCTTTGCCGATATCCTGCAACGGGACCGCTATGATCCCCAGGGTTGGCGCCGTGAAACCCTGACTGCGGTCGCGGGTGAACCAGGCTGGTTCGAGATCGATCTGGAAACACTGGGGCTGGAAGACGGCGACTACGAGTATGAGCTCATCAAGGATGGCGCGGCCGATGCCCCCATCGCCGATCCCTATGCGGTCCATATCACCCGCTTTGGCGGTTATCGCGGGATCTTCCAGATCCGCAACGGCCGGCGTTGGCAGCAACCCTTTAGCTGGGACGATGAGTTCACCCCGGGAAACGAACTGCGCAACAACCACCGGCTGGTGATCTACGAGATGCCCATGCGCTGGATGGAGAGCGCGCCGGAGAAGGCGCGTCAGGTGGGACTCGGCACCTTTGAAAAGGTGGTCTTCGCCCATCTCGATCGGCTCAAAGATCTTGGCATCAACGCCATCGAGCTGCTGCCGGTGCAGGATTCGCCGGATACCCTCAACTGGGGCTACGGTACCCGTTTCTTTTTCGCCCCCGACATCGACATGGGGCTGCCGGTAGAGCTCAAGTTTTTCGTCAAGCATTGCCATCGGCGGGGGATCCGGGTGATCTTCGATGTGGTAATGAACCATGCCCGCAACTGCCCCCTGGCGCAGCTCGACTACGCCCGTTATTTCCTCTCCAACGAGGATGAGGAGCGCTCCCATCGGGGTGAGGATTATGGCGCCAAGCTGTTTCGCTATTGGCCGGATGAAGAGGATCGAACGCCGACCTGGGATTTTCAGCTGCGCATGGCCGAGTACCTGATCACCGAGTACCATGCTGACGGTTTCAGGATCGATGAGTTCAAGGGGATCAACCACTGGGAGTTTGTGCAGCGGTTCCGCGATCATGCCTGGCATGTCCATCAGCAGGCCTTCCCCGACCGGCCCTTCCTCGTTATCGCCGAGGACTCCTGGCGGCGTGCGGTGATCACCCATCAGCGACCACACAATCCCAACGGCCGCAAAGTGACCGACTCGATGTGGAACTTCGCCTTTCGCGATGAGTTACGGCGGATCTTTACCGGGCATCTGCATACAGCGTGGGGTGAGCCGTCGCGACGGCAGCGTGTGCGCTGGATGGTTGGCGGCAGCCAGACTTGGAATGATTGGAACAAGCGCGCCGAGCCAGGCTTTTACGATCTCTCCCAGGCGGTCAACTACCTGACCTCCCACGATGTGGAGCAGGATGACGAGAAGCGCATCATGAACTATCTGCTGGCACCACTGCTGGACGGGCAGGGCTATCGCGGCACGGTGGACGATATCCGCTGGGTCACCGATAACCTGGGATCAGGGGCCGATGATCAACAGCGCTTTCTCCACGGCCTCGCCTTGGAGCGCCTGCGTAGCGCCTTCTGCCTGTTGCTGACGTCGGTTGGGATACCGATGATCCTTGCCGGTGACGAATTTGGCGATGTCCACGACCTCGATCATCATAACTGGCGCCTAAAGATGTCCGACCCGGTGGATTGGCAGCGTCTCGATGCCTCGGCCAACAACCGGGATCTCTGGAACAAGGTCGCCGAGTTGATTGCATTGCGTACTGAGCACCCGGCACTGACCCGCAACGAGACGGTGTTCATCCACTTCCATTCAGACTTTGATCAAAATGAGGGAGCGAAGGTGTTTGTCTACTGCCGTACCCGTGGTGCCCCGCTGGGTGGCGAGAAGCAGATTGTGGTGGTTGGCAACATCGGCACTCACTCCTATGCCAGCTATAACCTGCCCTGGTACTGGATGGATCTGGATGGGGTGAATGAGATCGCACAACCCCAATATAGCGCCCCGCTGGAGCAGAATGATGCGGGCTCGGTGCGGCTGTCGCTGGCCCCCCTTCAGGTACGGGTGTTCGCCACCTGACAGCCTGGCCTGTATCGACAACAAGCCGGTCTCAGCGTTGCTGCTGTTTCTCGGCCTGCTGCATCACCTGGTCCCAAAAGCGGCTCCAGAAACCGCGCCGCTCCTCGATTCGATCCAGGCGTTCCTCGATGGCGTGCAGGGCGTCATTGATCTCTTCCTGGGGTTGCGGCATCTCGTTTTCGTTGCTTGTCTGCGCAACACGGGTTGCAGCTTGCTGGTGGTTGACAATCAACTGCTCGATCCATTCGCCGATTGTGACCCCCTGACGGTCGGCCTCGTCCCGGGCAAACTGTTTCGCCTCTTCTGAGATGCCCTTCACCAGCCACTGATCAGCGGATTGTTTTTTTACCTGGGGTAAGCTCCGCTTTGGTACAGCCTTCTTTTTCTGTTTTATCGCAGGCTTGGATTTTACCCTGGCCTTTTTCGGTGTAGGCAATGGCTTTTTCTTCTGTTTTAAGGTTATCGGCTTTTGCGGCAGATTGGCAAAGTCCCGAGAAGGCCGTTTGGGTGGTTTCTTGGGGATTGCGTCTGGCTGTTTACTGCTTCTCTTGTCAACCATTAGGGGCCGGATTCTCTCTTTTTCTATCCGTCCTGAAACGTCGGGTTGTGGCCTGACTCCATCGCTCTCCCCTCTATAGAGTCCGTTTCTGGATGGCTACAGGTTATTGAGGGCAGAGACACTACCTGCCTAGTGTAGCGGAAAAAAACCACCACGAGGAGAAAACCGATGGCCCATGCAATCGGCAGGCGTGACACGAGACCGTTTGCTATGACGATAGATGATGAAGGGGGATTTGTATGCTGGGGGAATCGGGGTGTGAAGCCCATCTACCGATAAGTTGCAACTTATCGATCGTTCGTCGACCGGGCAGGAGTGCCGTGATCTATCAGGAGATAAGATTGACCAGCACGAATACCGCCCAAACGCTTGCCGCAGCCAGGACAAGGGTATCGATGGATAGCAGGTGATTAATGTTTGGCGTTTTCATGGTTTTACCTCTCAACTACTCTCGGTAGACCGTTACAGCCTGATGCCAAATTGGAAATCGTATATAAGGGTTTTCACTTATAATAACGACAGAATAGTTTATAAATTGAGGGTCTGCATTGCGCAATCGCAATCCGTGCAGTGAGACAAGGCCCATGCCTCGTTGAAATGGGCAGCCACTTGCCAGCCGGGTGATTAGGGCCTAGAGTGGATCCAGGGAGTCGGCCAGACAGTCGCTGTATCGTCATCGGTGCAGAGGAAAGTCCGGGCTCCGACGGGCAGGGTGCCAGGTAACGCCTGGGGGGCGCGAGCCCACGGAAAGTGCCACAGAAAATATACCGCCAAAGGCCAAGGCCATCGGTAAGGGTGAAATGGTGCGGTAAGAGCGCACCGCGCCGCTGGCAACAGCGGTGGCAGGGTAAACCCCACCCGGAGCAAGACCAAATAGAGGGACTGACAGGCCCCAGTGCCTGTCCAGTGCGGCCCGCACTGTCCCTGGGTAGGTTGCTTGAGGTGTGTGGCGACACACATCCCAGATGAATGGCTGTCCACGACAGAACCCGGCTTACGGCTGGCTCCCACTTCAAACTCCACTCTCCTCCACTCTCTGGAGGATTCCTCCCCATTTCTTAATAAATTACTTTAGGTTTAAGGGTCATATTGCTGTATTTAAAGTGGTTAGTTCGGCTTTTTAACTGCTTTTAAATGCTACGCTAAGCCACTGAGCAGCAAAGAGTTTTTACCTTCTTTACCTTGACAAGGGTGCCTCTGAGGTCCTAATATGGTTTGAAGTGGAAGATTGTGGAGAATTAGGGAAAATGGATCCAACATAGGGGCACAGACTTGTTTCGCGGGATTTCATCACTCAACCTGGATGCCAAGGGGCGGCTTGCGATACCGACAAAGTATCGTGAGCAGCTCGTTGCCGCCTGCGATTCCGAGTTGGTGATCACCGTCGATAAGGATCACTGTCTTTTGATCTATCCCAAACCCATCTGGCTCGATATTGAAGAGACCTTGCGGTCGCTGCCTTCGTTCAATGAGACCACGCGCTTCCTGCAGCGTCTCTATATCGGTAATGCCCATGAGATCGAGATGGACAGCCAGGGGAGGATCCTGCTTCCACAGGAGTTGCGGCGATTTGCCGATCTCGACAAGAAGGTTGCCCTGGTTGGGCAGATAAACAAGTTTGAATTGTGGGACGAGGCGGCTTGGAATAGCCGGCAAGAGGCCCAGCTTGCAGAGGTGGATATCAACAAGCTCGATCTGCCGGATGAGTTCAAGTCACTCTCGATCTAATGAAGCAGGACCACGATTCAGTGCTGCTTCAGCCCGCCATCGAGGCGCTGAAGATCGACCCGGCCGGTATCTATATCGATGCCACCTTCGGGCGGGGAGGACACAGTCGCCAGATTTTAGATGAGTTGGGTGATCAGGGGCAGCTGTTGGCCATCGATCGGGATCCGCAGGCGGTGGCCCATGGTCGAGAGATGTTTGCTCAGGATGTCCGTTTTCGAATCGTACAGGAGAGTTTCGCCATGCTGGGCGAAGTGTCTGAACAGGCTGGATTGATGGCTAGGGTCAACGGCGTCTTGCTAGACCTGGGGGTCTCCTCTCCCCAGCTGGATCAGGCCGAACGTGGTTTCAGTTTTACCAAGGAAGGCCCCCTCGACATGCGTATGGACCCGGGCAGCGGCCTCTCCGCGGCCCAGTGGCTGGCGAAGGCCGAGATGAAGCAGATCACCGAGGTGTTGAAGGTCTACGGCGAGGAGCGTCATGCAAAACGCATCGCCCGTGCCATCGTTGAGGCGCGGGAGCAGGCTCCAATCGCCACCACACTGCAGTTGGCGGAGATCGTAACTCGGGCCAATCCCGCCTGGGAGAAGAGTAAGCATCCGGCGACGCGCAGCTTTCAGGCGATACGCATTCATATCAATGCGGAGCTTGAGGCGTTGCAGCAGGCCCTGCAGTCGGTCCTCGATGTGTTGGCCATTGGGGGTCGACTGGTGGTGATCAGTTTCCACTCCCTCGAGGATCGGATAGTCAAACGCTTCATGCGTGAACAGGCAAAAGGGGATCGATTTCCTCCCGGTGTGCCGGTCACCCAGGAGGCAATGGCACCGCGCCTGCGCCTGGTGGGAAAGGCGCAGCGGCCAAGTGATGCGGAGACCGCGGCCAATCCGCGGGCCCGCAGTGCCGTGCTGCGTGTGGCGGAGCGACTCTCATGAGCCGCGCCGGCCAGGTGTTGTTTCTGTTTCTGGTGCTGGCGGTGCTCACCTCGGCGATGGCGGTTGTCTACAGCAAGTATCTCAGCCGAAAACACTTCGTGGTGTTGCAGGAGTTACAAGCGGATAAGGAGCGCATCGGTATCGAGTGGGGGCGCTTGCAACTGGAGGAGAGCACCCTGGCGACCCATTCGGAAGTGGAAAAACGGGCAAGGGACAGATTGAAGATGCATCTGCCCAAATTCGATGAAGTTGTAGTGATCAGGCGCTAAACATGGCGGGCGGAAAGAAGAGAAAGAGACAGCAAGCGGAGATTGTCAGGCTACCGAGCTACCGCGCCCGGCGTATCACTGTGCTTGTGGTGATTGCTTTGGCCTTTGCCTCTCTGATCTGGCAATCGGTGGATCGTCAGGTATTTGAGACCGCTTTTCTGCAGGAGCAGGGTGAGCGTCGCTACCTGCGTACCATGTCAGTCAGTGCCAGCAGGGGTATGGTGGCGGACCGTAACGGCGAGCCCTTGGCGATCAGTACGCCAGTGAAGAGCGTGGCAGCCAATCCGAAGGTTCTCAAGAGTGACAACGAGACCATTGGCGCCATCTCCTCGACCCTGGGCCTCGATCCAGACCGCTTGCGCCGCTTGCTCTCCAGCGAACGCAGCTTTGTCTATCTCAAGCGACGGGTTAATCCCGACCTGGCACGGCGGATCGACGCACTCGAGTTGGAGGGTATCGATCTGCTGTCAGAGTATCGCCGCTTCTATCCCAATGGTGAAGTGATGTCACATCTGGTTGGCTTTACCAATATCGATGATCAGGGGCAGGAAGGGATAGAGCTGGCATACGATGATTGGCTTAGCGGTACCCCAGGCAGCAAACGAGTGATCAAGGATGGCAAGGGGCGCGTGGTGGAACAGGTGGAGAATGTTCAGAGTCCCTCGCCGGGCAGGGATCTGATGCTCAGTATTGACCGGCGGTTACAGTTTCTCGCCTATCGTGAGTTGAAGGCCGCAGTCAGCAAGCACCGGGCCAAGTCAGGATCGGCAGTGATTCTGGATAGCCGCAGTGGTGAGATCCTGGCGATGGTCAATAGTCCCTCCTATAACCCTAACGCTCTGCGTGGCCGTCGATCCGGAAGCCTGCGCAACCGCGCGGTGACCGACGTCTTCGAGCCGGGTTCCACCATCAAGCCTTTTACCGTGGCGGCGGCCCTGGAGATGGGGCGCTTCAAGCCCACCACACCGATCGATGTCTCCCCTGGGCAGATGAAGGTCGGACGTTACCTGGTCAGAGACAACCGGAATTACGGCATGATCGATGTGGCCACGGTGCTGCGTAAGTCGAGCAATGTGGGCGCGAGTAAGATCGCCCTCTCGATGCAGCCCGAAGTATTGTGGAGCCTCTATTCGAAACTGGGATTCGGAGAGAGCCCCTACAGTCAGTTTCCCGGTGAGTCGAGCGGGCGCCTGCCCCACTTTTCCGATTGGTCCAGTTTTGAGCAGGCAACCCTCTCTTTCGGCTATGGTCTCTCGGTCACTCCGCTACAACTTGCCCGCGCCTATGCTGTACTCGCCAACGACGGCGTGCGCATGCCGGTCTCCCTGCTAAAGCAGGAGCAAGCGGAAGCGGGTGAGCGGGTGATGCGCAAGAGCACGGCGAGAAAGGTGGTAAAGATGCTGGAGGCCGTGGTCACCAGCGAAGGCACGGCACCCCAGGCCGCGGTCCCCGGTTATCGTGTGGCGGGGAAGACAGGAACGGCGAAAAAGTCAGTGGCCGGCGGTTACGCAGAGGATAAATATCTCTCGCTTTTTGTCGGTATCGCGCCGGCGAGTGATCCGCGCCTGGTAATGGCGATCTTTATCGACGAACCCAGGGGCAAGGAGTACTACGGTGGAATTGTGGCCGGCCCTGTCTTCTCCAAGGTGATGAGTGGTGCCCTGCGCTTGCTGAACATACCGCCCGACAAACCCTGGCACGAGAACACCCTGATGGCTCGCCTGGGGGAAGATAAATGATGGCTGCTGAGCAGATTATTGGCGGGCCTTCATTGCGATCCCTGCTCCAGGGATTGGTCTCGGTGCCGGTTTACGAGGATTGCGAAGTGACCGCGATCACCCAGGACAGCCGCGATGTGACACCCGGCACCCTCTTTATCGCCTGTGCCGGGGAGCGACATCATGGTTTGGCTTTTGCTCAGCAGGCGGTAAGCCAAGGGGCGGTGGCGATAGTCTGGGAAACCGATGGTGACGAGGGAGAGAGGATAGCGGCAAACCTGAAGTTGGATCTTCCCCTGCTGCCACTGCCCCAGCTGTCGCGTCACGCAAGCTACATTGCCGGGCGTTTCTATCACCACCCCAGTCGTCGCATCGACCTCTACGGAATCACCGGCACCAACGGCAAGACCAGCATCAGCCTGCTGTTGGCTCAGGCCCTGGAAGACGAGATCCCCTGTGGCATTGTCGGCACCCTCGGGGTCGGCCTGCCCGGAAATTTAGAGTCAACCGGCTATACCACACCGGACGCGGTCAGCTTGCAAAGGCATCTCTATGAAATGCAGCAGCAGGGAGCGGGTGCAGTGGCCATGGAGGTCTCCTCCCATGCCCTGGACCAGGAGCGGGCCGCGGCAGTGGCCTTCGATTGTGCGATCTTCACCAATCTCAGTCGCGACCATTTTGATTATCACCAGACATTGGAAAACTATGCCGCGGCAAAGGCGCGTCTGTTTCAGATGCCGGGTCTCAGCAGTGCGGTGATCAACCTCGACGATGATTACGGCAGAAGCTTTGCCGAATCCCTGGCAGCGGGGGTGAAGCTGCTGGGTTACACGCTGCAGCCGGCTGGCGATCTGCCTGCCGGCCTCGATGGCTGGGCTCGGGCCGAGTCAATTGATCCCACAACGGGTGGCATGCGGATCGGTGTCTCGACCCATGTGGGCGAAGCCACACTGGAGACCAGACTGCTTGGCCGCTTCAATGTGGCCAACTTATTGGCGGTACTGCTGGTGCTGTTGCATCGGGGCTGGTCATTGCAGCGTTGCCTGGAAGTGATTTCGAAACTCGACACCGTGCCCGGCCGTATGCAGTTGCTGGGGGGTGGTGAGAGACCGGGTGTGGTGGTCGATTACGCCCATACACCGGATGCCCTGGAGAAGGCCCTGCAGGCGCTGCGTGACCATTGTACAGGTCATCTATGCGTGGTTTTCGGATGCGGCGGTGACCGCGACCGGGGTAAGCGCCCACTCATGGGAGAGTTGGCAGAGCGCCTGGCGGATCGGGTGGTTGTCACCGATGACAACCCACGCAGCGAGGCGAGCGACGAGATCATTCAGCAGATCCTGGCGGGGATGCAGGCGCCACAGAGGGCGCGGGTGGAGTCTGATCGACACCGCGCCATCCGTATGGCGATAGCTGATGCAGCGCCGGGTGATCTGGTGCTGGTCGCGGGCAAGGGGCATGAGGACTACCAGTTGGTCGCCGGGCAGGTTCTCCATTTCGATGACCGGGAAGAGGTAACCGCCGCCCTCGATACATGGCCGGGGGTGATGGAGTGAACGCGCTGCATCTCTCTGAAGTGACGAATCAGATGAACGGGGCCTGGTCAGGCGAGGATGTGAAGTTCAGTGCCGTCAGTACCGACAGCCGCACCCTGATGGATAAGGATCTCTATGTCGCCTTGAAAGGGCCCCGCTTCGATGGTCACGACTTCATTGCCCAGGCGGTTGAAAAAGGGGCGGTGGCGGCAATGGTGAGCGAACCGCAGCAGCTTGCAATCCCGCAGCTCCAGGTAGCCGATACCCGGCTCGGTCTCGGACGCCTGGCCGCTATCTGGCGTGAAAAATTCTCCGTGCCCTTGATTGCGATTACCGGCAGTAATGGCAAGACCACGGTCAAGGAATTGGTCGCCGCGATCCTGCGACAAAAGGGCGATGTATTGGCCACCCAGGGCAATCTGAACAATGATATCGGCCTGCCCTTGACGCTGCTGCGGCTGCAGCAAGAGAGCTATGCGGTGGTGGAGATGGGTGCCAACCATCAGGGTGAAATCGGCTATCTGAGCCAGATCGCCCATCCCGATGTAGCCCTTATCAATAATGCAGGAGCCGCCCACCTGGAGGGCTTTGGCGATCTTTTGGGGGTTGCCCAAGGCAAGGGGGAGATCCTCAGTGGACTCAAGGCCACAGGTGTGGGGGTGCTGAATGCGGATGATGACTACTTCCCACTTTGGCGGCAACTGCTTGGCGAACGCAGGATGTTGAGCTTTGGCAGCTCAAGTCATGCCAGTGTGCGCTGCGACCTCTCCCAAGCGGAGATGCGCTGGACAGAAAGCGGTTACTACAACCAGATGCGGGTCGACTACCGGGAGGAGCAGTTCGATATCAAGCTCGCCCTTGCCGGTCGCCACAACCTGATGAACGCACTTGCGGCGATTGCCGGCGCCCTGGCGATGGGGTGTTCGAGCAGGGAGATCGAGCAGGGATTGGCCAGTGTTAAACCCGTGGCTGGCCGGCTGCAGATGCGCCTGTCGGCCTTTGGGTACCGGGTAATCGACGATACCTACAATGCCAACCCCGATTCAGTGGCGGCGGCAGTGGAGGTGTTACGCAACGCCCCGGGGCAGCAGATCCTGGTGTTGGGTGACCTGGCTGAATTGGGTGATCGATCCGTGGCCCTGCATAGCCAGCTGGGGTTGGAGGCGAAGCATGCGGGCATCTCCAATCTCTTTACCCTTGGAGAGCTGAGTCGGCATGCGGCGCAGAGCTTTGGCAACGGAGCCCAGTCATGTACCGATATAGATGAGTTGATCGGTGTGATTTCCGCTGCTGTAAAACAAGGGGATACGGTACTGGTGAAGGGATCCCGAAGTGCGGCCATGGAGCGGGTTGTTGAGCGCCTGATGAATGAGGGGAGGGGCTGACAGTGTTGCTCTATCTTACCGAATGGCTTGCCCAGTTCGACAGCGGATTCAGGGTATTTCAATACCTGACCATGCGCACCATCCTCGGTGTGCTCACAGCGTTGCTGATATCACTGCTGCTGGGTCCGATGATGATTCGGCGACTGAGCTTCCACCAGATCGGCCAGACCGTGCGCGATGATGGGCCGGAAACCCACTTCTCAAAAGCAGGCACGCCGACCATGGGCGGGGCCTTGATCCTGGTGGCGATCGCCATCGCCACCCTGCTGTGGGCCGATCTCAGAAACCGCTATGTCTGGATCGTGCTTATCGTGACCCTGATCTTTGGGCTCATCGGTCTGGTCGATGACTATAAGAAACTGGTGCTCAACGATCCGAAGGGGCTGGTGGCCCGCTGGAAATATTTCTGGCAGTCGGTGGCTGGTCTGGGTGCCGCCCTGGTGTTCTACTTCACCGCCAGCTCACCCATGGAGACCGCGCTGTTGATTCCTTATCTGAAGGATGTCTCTGTGGATTGGGGACCGGTGTTTATTCTCTTCAGCTATCTGGTCATCGTCGGCTCTTCCAATGCGGTTAACTTCACCGATGGTCTCGACGGCCTGGCGATCCTGCCCACGGTAATGGTGGGAGGTGCCCTGGGGGTGATGGCCTATGTTACGGGGCATGCTGACTTTGCTGCCTATCTGAAGATCCCTTTCCTTCCGGGTGTGGGAGAGTTGATTGTCTTCTGTTCAGCCATTGTGGGGGCGGGATTGGGATTTCTTTGGTTCAACACCTATCCGGCACAGGTCTTTATGGGGGACGTGGGGGCATTGGCCCTGGGGGCCGCCCTCGGCGTGGTCGCGGTCGCGGTGCGCCAGGAGATCGTGCTTTTTATCATGGGCGGGGTATTTGTCTTGGAGACGGTCTCCGTGATGCTGCAGGTGGCCTCCTACAAACTGACCGGCAAGCGCATCTTCCGCATGGCCCCGCTGCATCACCATTTTGAGCTCAAGGGTTGGCCCGAGCCTCGGGTCATTGTGCGTTTCTGGATCATCACCGTAATTCTGGTGTTGGTCGGTCTGGCGAGTCTGAAGATACGTTGATGATGGAACAAGCGACACATAGTGGGAAGACGCTGATTGTCGGTCTCGGTGCGACAGGGCTCTCCTGCGCCCGCTATCTGACCGCACAGGGTGTCCCCCTGGCAGTGACCGACAGTCGCGAACAGCCGCCGGGACTCGAGGCATTGCGTAAGGACTATCCGGATATGGCGCTGTTCCTGGGCGGCTTTCAGACGGAGGTGTTCCAGGCCGCCAGTCGCCTGGTGGTAAGCCCTGGGATCCCCCTCGATGAGCCGTTGATACAGGCCGCGAGAGCGCGTGGCATAGAGATCGTCGGTGACGTGGAGCTCTTCGCCCGGGCGGTCAAGGCCCCTGTTGTGGCGATCACCGGTTCGAATGGAAAGAGCACAGTGACATCCCTGTTGGGTGAGATGGCGCGCATGGCGGGACGCAAGGTTGCCGTCGGCGGTAACATCGGAGAACCCGTGCTCGAGCTATTGGCTGACGATATCGAGCTCTATGTCCTCGAACTCTCAAGCTTTCAGCTGGAGAGTACCCGTTCGCTCGCACCCCAGGCTGCGGTCGTGTTGAATATCTCAGCCGACCATATGGACCGCTATCGGGATCTGGATGAGTACGCCGCTACCAAGGCTTCACTCTATGACGATAGCGAGGTCGTGGTTATCAATCGCGATGATCCGCGGGTTGCCGTCATGGCACCCCCCGGGGCCCAGGTCGTCGGCTTTACCCTGGATGCTCCCGGGGATGGAGACTTCGGTCTGCATGAGCACGATGGAATGCTGTGGCTGAGCGAGGGGCATGCTCCGCTTCTCCCGGTCAGTGAACTGCGCATTCCCGGGCGACACAATGTGGCCAACGCCCTCGCGGCATTGGCATTGGGCAGTGCGGTGGGGCTGCCGCAAAACGATATGTTGGCGGCGTTGAGAAGCTTTTCGGGTCTACCTCATCGCACCCAATGGATCTCGGATAAAGGGGGGGTGCGTTGGTACAACGACTCCAAGGGAACCAACGTAGGAGCAACCATTGCCGCACTAAAGGGGCTCCACCCCGAAAGCGGTGACAGCCGCAGCGTCCTGATCGCCGGAGGTGACTGCAAGGAGGCCGACTTTGCCCCTCTGGCGCCGGTCGTCGCGGAGACAGCGAGGGCTGTGGTGCTTATCGGAAGGGATGCGGCAAAATTGGAATCCGCATTGGCGGGCAGTCAACCCCTTGTGCATGCAGCATCCCTTGAGGAGGCGGTGGCGGTGGCAGCCGAGTTGGCGCAGCATGGCGATCGTGTATTGCTGTCACCGGCCTGTGCCAGCTTTGATATGTTCCGCAATTTCGAGGCCCGGGGCGAAGCCTTCATCCAGGCGGTGGAGGCACTCCCGGTATGAGTACGCTGCTACACCCTCAAGCGAATGATGCCCGGGTGCGCAGACCGGCTGTGCAAGCTACGCACGACTGGTGGTTGCTGGGTGCGGCGGCGGTGCTTCTCTGCTTTGGCCTGATCATGGTCTCATCGGCGTCGATGACAGTGGGGGACCGCATCGCGGGATCACCCTTCTTCTATGTCTATCGCCACCTCTTTGCCATCCTTCTTGGCTTGATCGCAGGCTATCTTGTGTTGCAGATACCGATGATACAGTGGCAAAAGGCGGGACCGCTATTGGTCTTTCTGGGCCTGCTTCTGCTGCTGCTGTTGCTGTTGCCCGGTGTCGGTAAAACCGTTAACGGTGCGACGCGCTGGATCTCACTGGGGGGATTCAATCTGCAGAGCTCTGAATTCATGAAACTCTTCATGGTGCTCTATATCGCCGGCTATCTGGTGCGACGCCGGGATGAAGTCGCACGCTCCTTTTGGGGCTTCGCCAAACCGATGTTGCTACTGATCATCACCAGTTCCCTGATCTTGCTGCAGCCCGACTTCGGCACCACGGTGGTACTGTTTGCCACCGCTACCGGGATGCTCTTTCTCGGTGGTGTGGTGCTCTACCAGTTTGCCATGTTGATCCTGGTGGCGGGTGTGGCCGGCTGGGCTTTGATCTATTTCTCCCCCTATCGTTGGCAACGGATGACCACCTATTTAAATCCCTGGGACGACCCATTCAATACCGATTTCCAGCTCTCACAGGCATTGATCGCCTTCGGTCGGGGTGAGTTCAGCGGAGTTGGTTTGGGTAACGGTATACAGAAACAGTTCTACCTGCCCGAGGCGCATACCGATTTCATCATGGCCGTGGTGGGGGAAGAGTTCGGCCTGATCGGAACCCTCGGCGTAATCCTGCTCTTCGCCTTCATCACCTGGCGGGCATTTCAGATCGGGGTCAAGGCGGAACGGGCCGGTCAACGCTTTTCCAGTTATACCGCTTACGGTCTTGGCCTGTGGATCGGGATGCAGGCCTTTATCAATATCGGTGTCAACGTCGGCATGCTCCCCACCAAGGGGCTGACCCTGCCATTCATGAGCTATGGCAGCAACAGCATTATCGTCGTCTGCATGATGATTGCCCTATTGTTGAGAATCGATCTGGAGAGAAGAGAGAAGGGGACCAAAAGCAGTCCCGGGAGGCGTTCATGGAGCCTCATGTGATGGTCATGGCCGGTGGCACCGGCGGACATCTCTTTCCGGCACTGGCAGTGGCCGACTGGATGCGCCAGCGAGGGTGCCGGATTACCTGGTTGGGTAGCCAGTCAGGGATGGAGAACAGATTGATCCCCGATTATGGTTATCCCCTGGAGACGTTGCAGGTCAAGGGGATCCGCGGGAGTGGTTTGAAGCGTCATCTGGCGGCCCCCTTCACGATCACCAAGGCGCTGTGGCAGGCCTATGGCGTGTTACGTCGCACGCGGCCGAATCTGGTGCTTGGCATGGGGGGATTTGCCTCAGGTCCGGGCGGTCTGGTAGCCAGGCTGATGCGCATCCCCTTGGTGATCCAGGAACAGAATGCAATACCCGGGCTCACCAATCGCCTGTTGGCTCAGTTTGCTGCCAAGGTGTTCGAGGGCTTTCCAGGCAGTTTCGGTGCCGAGGCCCAGGCGGAGACAGTGGGTAATCCGGTGCGCCAGGAGATTCTCTCCCTCGCCGCACCGGAGCAGCGCTTTGCCCAGCGTGAAGGTGCTGTCAGGCTGTTGGTGCTTGGTGGTTCTCTGGGTGCCAGGGTGCTTAACCAGTGCCTGCCCGAGGCTCTCGCCATGATGCCCGACGGGTTACGGCCGGAAGTGCGTCACCAGGCGGGTGAGAAGCTCCTCGATGAGACCCTTGCCAGCTATCGTGAACACGGGGTCGAGGCGAAGGTACTCGCCTTCGTCAAGGATATGGCCGAAGCCTATGCCTGGGCCGACCTGGTGATCTGCCGCGCCGGAGCGTTGACGGTATCCGAGTTGGCGGCTGCGGGTTTGGGTGCCGTTCTCGTGCCCTATCCCTTCGCGGTGGACGACCATCAAAGCCGCAACGCCGAGTTCCTGGTCAATGCGGATGCGGCACAGCTTATTCCCCAACCCAGTCTCGATGGGCGCAACCTGGCGCGCTTGCTGGGTAGTCTCTGCAGCGACAGAAAGCAACTGTTGGCGATGGCCAAGGCGGCCCGCGGCTTGGCGAAGCCGAATGCCGCGGCACGGGTGGGTGGCTACTGTCTGCAGGTGATCCAGCCATGAGCGAACAGCTACGCAATCGCTATGCCCCCAACAGCATGGGCCGCATGCGTCGTATCCACTTTGTGGGAATCGGCGGTGCGGGCATGAGCGGTATTGCCGAGGTGATGATCAATCTCGGTTACCAGGTGACCGGGTCGGATCAACGACAGAGCGCAACCACATCCCGTCTCGCCGGATTGGGGGCGGAGATCAATCTTGGTCATCAGCAAGCCCATGTGCAGGGTGCTGATGCGGTGGTGATATCGAGTGCCATCAAAGAGGAGAATCCAGAGGTCATTGCGGCACGAGAGGCGCGCATCCCGGTTGTGCCAAGAGCGGAGATGCTGGCGGAGATCATGCGCTTTCACTACGGCATCGCGGTGGCAGGGACCCATGGTAAGACCACCACCACCAGCCTGATTGCCAGTATTCTCGCAGAGGCGGGTCTCGACCCAACCTTTGTCATCGGCGGCAGACTCAACAGTGCGGGCGCCAATGCGCGTCTCGGTGACGGCGAGTATCTGGTTGCCGAGGCCGATGAGAGTGATGCCTCCTTTCTCTACCTGCAACCGATGTTGGCCGTGGTGACCAATATCGATGCCGACCACATGACCACCTATGGCGGTGACTTCAACCGCCTGCGTGGAACCTTCGTCGAGTTTCTCCACCACCTGCCCTTCTATGGACGGGCAGTGCTCTGTATCGATGACGATGAGGTTCGACAGCTGTTGCCGGAGATCACACGTCCGCTTACCACTTACGGCTTTAGCGATGGTGCCGACGTGCAGGCGATTGCGGTAGTCAGGGATGGCCTGAAAACCCATTTCACCCTGCACTCCGATAGTCTCGAAGAGGCCATTCAGGTCACCCTCAATCTTCCAGGCAGACACAATGTGTTGAATGCCCTGGCGGCGATCTGCGTAGCCCTCGAACTCAATGTGGAGACCAGGAGTATCCAGAAGGCGCTGAACAATTTCGCCGGTATTGGCAGGCGCTTTCAAACCAGGGGTGACTGCCGGATCGATGGTAAACAGGTGATGCTGATCGATGACTATGCCCATCACCCGCGGGAGATCGAGGCCACCCTCTCGGCAGTCCGTGACGGCTGGCCGGAGCGGCGCCTGGTAATGGTCTTTCAACCCCACCGCTATTCACGAACACAGGAGCAGTTTGAGGACTTTGTGCAGGTTCTTTCCAAGGCCGATCTGCTGATCGTCAGCGAGGTCTATGCCGCCGGGGAAGAGCCTATACAGGGTGCGAGCGGACGCGATCTGAGTCGCGCCGTACGTATTCGGGGGCAGGTCGATCCGGTCTTTGTGGAACCCTTGGATGAGCTGCCTGAACTACTGCAGGGATTGCTTCAGGATGGGGATATCGTTCTCACCGTCGGTGCCGGCAACATCGGTTCCATTGCGGCGGAACTACCACGACAACTCTGTCAGGAGGTGGAGTGATGGACGCAATCGACATGAAAAAACTGCATCTGGGATGTGGTGAATCCCTGCAACCCAAGTTCCCGGGGTTCTCGATTTTCCGACCCTCCATGAGTGTCGGTATGACAGTGGGTCAACGTCATGTCCCGAAAGCCTTGGGGCATCAGAAGAAGCGTCGTCGAGAAGAGAGCGATTACAGATGATGCCAGCGTTAGATCAACAATCCTTACGCGGTGAGATGCGCTTTGAAGAGCCGCTTTCACGGCATACCACTTGGCGGGTGGGAGGACCGGCGAGCTGCTTTTATCGCCCCGCGGACCGCGAGGACCTGGTCGCTTTTCTGGCCCAGCTAGATGAGGCTGAACCCCTGTTTTGGCTTGGGCTCGGCAGCAACCTGTTGGTTAGGGATGGGGGCTTCAGGGGCACTGTGATCGCAACCAAGGGGACCCTGGTTGGCAGTGAGTGGCGTAGTGACACGGTGCTCTATGCCGAGGCGGGTATCGCCTGCGCCAAGGTGGCTCGCCTGGCGGCCAGGGCCGGACTCTGTGGCGCCGAGTTTCTTGCCGGGATACCCGGTACCCTCGGTGGTGCCCTGGCGATGAATGCGGGGGCATTCGGGGGCGAGACCTGGGAACGGGTAGTGAGGGTAGAGACCATAGATCGTCATGGTGAGGTACGCAGCCATCAACCCGTGGATTTTGAAATCGGCTATCGCCAGGTGAAAGGCCCCAGCGGAGAGTGGTTTCTGGCCGCCGAGTTGCAGTTGGAGGCGGGTGATAGCGAAGCCGCACAGCAGAGGATCAAGGAGTTGTTGCAGCGGCGTGGGGCGACGCAACCAACCAATCAACCGAGTTGTGGATCGGTGTTTCGCAACCCCCCGGGGGATTTTGCGGCTCGGCTGATCGAGTCGGCCGGTCTCAAGGGCAGATCTCTGGGTGGTGCCCAGGTATCGGAGAAGCATGCAAATTTCATTATCAATACAGGAACTGCCACGGCGGAGGATATCGAGTTACTGATTGCAGAGGTGCAGCGTGAAGTGGCGGCCAAGTGCGGCATCGAGCTGAGGACCGAAGTGCATCGTTTGGGAGAGTCGAAATGAACTCCATTGGATCGTCAGCGGCATATGGCAAGGTCGCCGTCCTGATGGGCGGTCAGTCGGCGGAACGCGAGGTCTCGCTGAACAGCGGCAACGCTGTGTTGAACGCATTACTGAAGCGGGGCATCGAGGCCGAGGCGGTGGATGTGGACGATGATGTGTTGAGTCTGCTGACTGCAGGTGGTTATGCGCGGGCATTTATCATTTTGCACGGTCGTGGCGGCGAGGATGGCGTCATTCAGGGCGCACTGCAGCGGATCGGTATGCCCTATACCGGCAGTGGTGTGCTTGGGTCGGCCCTGGCGATGGATAAGTACCGTACCAAGGCAGTGTGGCGCGGCATGGGTATTCCCACCCCGGAGTCGGTGGTGGTGGGGAATGAAAGTGATCTGGAAAAGGCAGCAAACCTCGGTTTTCCGCTGATGATAAAACCGATTTGCGAGGGTTCCAGCATCGGTATG
>JBEVVR010000044.1:264629-269693 GCA_040507035.1 Candidatus Thiodiazotropha sp. | reverse complement strand
GGTGGGGAATGAAAGTGATCTGGAAAAGGCAGCAAACCTCGGTTTTCCGCTGATGATAAAACCGATTTGCGAGGGTTCCAGCATCGGTATGAGTAAGGTCGAAAGTCGAACTCAGCTACGCCAGGCCTGGGAGACGGCCAGGGAGTACGACTCCCTGGTGTTGGCGGAGCGCTGGATCGTGGGTGAGGAGTACACCACAACGATTCTCGAGGCTAAGGCGTTGCCGATGATCCGTCTCGAAACCCCCCACCTCTTTTACGACTACGAGGCGAAATACTCAGCGGAGACCACAAGCTATCACTGTCCCTGCGGTCTCGATTCAAGTGAGGAGTCGGTGCTGCAGAGACTCTGTTTGAATGCATTCAATGCCGTTGCTGCCAGCGGTTGGGGCCGTGTCGATCTGATGTTGGATGAACAGCGCCAGCCCTGGCTGATCGAGGTCAACACGGTTCCCGGTATGACCGACCATAGCCTGGTACCTATGTCGGCCAAGGTGGCGGGTATCGAATTTGATGAGTTGGTGGAGCGCATCCTCGCCACCAGTCTCGGGAGAGGTGGCGATGAGTAGCCGTCGCAAGGCGCGGATTGCGCAACCAGCTCCACCTCAGCCGTTGCTCGATCGGGCGAGATTGACACCACTGCTGGTGATCCTGCTGCTGAGTATGCTCGCAGGATGGGGCTTTACCCGGTTGCTCGATCCCATGAACATGCCGGTGCGGGTGGTCAGTGTCGATGGTGAGATTAAATATCTCGACAGAGAGGGGCTGGAGCAGACAGTCGTCAAAGCTGTAAGCGGTAACTTCTTCAGCGTCGATCTGCTGCGTATACGCAACACCATAGAACAGCTCCCCTGGGTTAAAAGTGCCAGCGTGCGTCGGGTCTGGCCCGATACCCTCGCGGTCAGGGTGGTGGAGCAGTCGCCGCTGGCCTATTGGGGAGAGGATGCGATGGTGAATCATCAGGGTGAGGTCTTCAAACCGCAGCGGTTGCCACGATTGCAGGGTCTGGTGACCCTGGTGGGTGAAAAGGAACAGGCGCAGAAGATCACCAGGGGATATCTGAAGATGCGCACCCTGCTTGAGACAGCCGGGCTTGAACTGCGGCATCTTCGGGTCGATGCGCGACACTCCTGGCGAATCGAGACCGCGGAAGGGCTGCAGCTCGATATCGGCAGACGGGATGTGATGCCAAGGTTGAGCCGTTTCGTGCAGCTCTATCCCTTTCTCAAAGATCGTGCTGACGCCTCACTGGAGCGTGTGGATCTGCGCTACACCAATGGTTTCTCAATCTACTGGCAAGCGAATGCAGAACAGCAATCACAAATGGATAGCCCATCCAGCGGGGCTAGGATAGCGGGTAAGTGAATGACTAAACGAAGTGAGAAAAATCTCATCATTGGTCTCGATATCGGCACCTCAAAGGTGGTGGCGATCGTCGGCGAAATCAAGTCAGATGGTGGTATCGAGATAATCGGTATCGGCTCCCATCCTTCACGTGGCCTGAAGAAGGGTGTGGTGGTGAATATCGAGTCCACGGTGCAATCGATACAGCGTGCGGTTGAAGAGGCTGAACTGATGGCGGGTTGTGAGATCCATTCGGTCTATGCAGGCATCGCCGGCAGCCATATTCGCAGCCTCAACTCCCATGGCATCGTCGCCATCAAGGACAAAGAGGTGACCCAGAGTGATGTGGAGCGGGTGATCGATGCCGCCCGTGCCGTGGCGATTCCCGCGGATCAAAAGATTCTCCACATCCTGCCCCAGGAGTTCATCATCGATGAGCAGGAGGGGATTCGGGATCCTATCGGCATGTCGGGTGTACGCCTCGAGGCGAGGGTGCATATGGTCACCGGCGCGGTGAGCGCGGCGCAGAATATCGTCAAGTGCATCCGTCGCTGCGGTCTCGAAGTGGATGACCTGATTCTGGAACAGCTCGCCTCCAGCCACTCGGTACTCAGCGACGATGAGAAAGAACTGGGCGTCTGTCTGGTGGATATAGGCGGCGGTACCACCGATATTGCGGTCTTTACCGGCGGCGCGATCCGTCACACGGCGGTGATACCCATTGCGGGTGATCAGGTTACCAACGATATCGCTGTGGCGATGCGTACACCGACCCAGCATGCCGAAGAGATCAAGATGAAGTATGCCTGCGCACTCACCCAGCTGGCGACCAGCGACGAGACCATCGAGGTACCCAGTATCGGTGAACGTCCGCCGCGCCGACTCTCTCGGCAGACCCTGGCTGAAGTGGTGGAGCCGAGATATGAAGAGTTGATGACCCTGATCCAGGCCGAGCTAAGGCGCAGTGGATTCGAAGATGTCATCGCCGGCGGCGTGGTGCTGACCGGGGGTAGTTCAAAAATGGAAGGTGTCATCGATCTCGCGGAAGAGGTTTTTCACATGCCGGTGAGGCTCGGTGTTCCGCAATATGTCAGTGGTCTCTCGGATGTGGTGCGCAATCCCATCTACTCGACCGGTGTGGGGTTACTGCTATTTGGTTTGAAGAATCGTACCCAGGGTGGGCACGAATTGGCCAACGAAGGTGGATTGAAGGCTGTTTGGGAAAGGATGAAGCATTGGTTTCAAGGCAATTTTTGAAGTTTTTTGGGTGGGTGCCCCTGAAGGGTGCCGGAAATGATGAATCTTTAATTTGTTCTGTTGGGCGTGACAGACAGAGGAGGTAGACAATGTTTGAACTGATGGATACACACAGCCAGAATGCTGTGATCAAGGTGATCGGTGTAGGTGGAGGTGGCGGTAATGCGGTCAACCACATGTTGTCGGGTGACATCGAAGGCGTCGATTTCATCTGTGCCAACACCGATGCCCAGGCGCTGCGCAACAGCGAAGTGCGTACTCAGCTGCAGCTTGGTGCCGATATCACCAAGGGGCTTGGAGCCGGAGCCAATCCCGATATTGGCAGGCAGGCCGCAATGGATGATCGTGATCGCATCGAGGAGGTATTGACCGGTGCGGATATGGTTTTTATCACTGCCGGGATGGGGGGTGGCACCGGAACCGGGGCTGCACCCGTGGTTGCCCAGGTAGCCAAGGATCTGGGTATTCTCACGGTAGCGGTGGTTACCAAACCCTTCGGTTTCGAAGGTGGCAAACGGATGAAGATTGCCGAAAAGGGCATGGAGGAGCTGGGAGTTCACAGCGATTCGCTGATCACCATTCCCAATGAGAAGCTGCTGGCGGTGCTGGGCAAGGATATGAGTCTGCTGAATGCCTTCAAGGCGGCAAACGATGTATTGTTGCATGCGGTACAGGGCATTGCGGAGCTGATTACCCGTCCAGGACTGATTAATGTGGACTTTGCTGATGTTCGCACCGTGATGTCGGAAATGGGTGCCGCAATGATGGGTTCCGGTGAAGCCTCAGGGGATAACCGGGCCCGTGAAGCGGCGGAGCGGGCGATTCGCAGTCCGCTGCTCGAGGATGTCAACCTGGCCGGGGCCAAGGGTATTCTGGTCAATATCACCGCTGGTATGAACCTGGCGATCGGCGAATTCGACGAGGTCGGCAATACGGTACGTGAGTTTGCCGATGATGACGCCACCGTGGTGGTGGGGACGGTCATCGATCCCGATATGCAAAACGACATGCGGGTGACCGTGGTGGCCACCGGCCTGGGCGAGCGTCTCAGGGCGGAACTGCCCAAGGCAGCGAATGTGGAAGAGCTTGCCCCTGTGAAACTTGTCGATGCGGAGGATCCGCAGGCGGTTCCGGATGACTACCGAGAGCTGGATCGGCCTACTGTGTTGCGAAATGGACAGACCAATCGTCCATCCAGCGCAGCCACAGCCGATGGCAACCTGGATTATCTGGATATCCCGGCTTTTCTGCGCCGACAGGCTGATTAGCCCTTCACAAATGGCCATCTTGGGCCTAGGATTTAGAGTGAGATAGTTGCAGAAAGACAACATGTTGCATTTTTCGTTTCCAGAGAGCGATCAGTTGGTGTAGAATCGGAGTCCTGATCATTTTCTGGTCACGAACTGCATGTGACGACTGACTATTTCCTAGGACCAGGCTGTTGTGTTAGCATGCGCGGTTTTTGCGCCTATTGGGCGATTCACAGCTGAGGAGCTGAAAGTCGATGATTTGGCAACGTACGTTGAAGAACGTCATACGCGCCACGGGCGTGGGGCTGCATACAGGGGAGAAAGTCTACCTCACCCTGAGGCCTGCGGCTCCGGATACCGGGATCGTTTTCAGACGTGTCGACCTTGAACCGCCGGTGGAAATACGCGCTTGTGCGGAAAATGTGGGTGATACCAGGCTCTCGAGCACTCTGGTGCAGCAGGGGGTGCGGGTCTCCACGGTTGAGCACCTACTTTCCGCCTTCGCCGGGCTCGGCATCGACAACGCCTATGTCGATGTCAGTGCCGCCGAGGTTCCAATCATGGATGGTAGCGCTGGCCCATTCGTGTTTCTCTTGCAATCCGCGGGTGTTGAAGAGCAGAACAAGGCCAAGCGATTCATTCGCATCAAGCGCAAGGTCGAGGTGGAAGAGGGGGATAAACGCGCCAGTTTCGAACCCTTCGACGGATTCAAGGTCTCCTTCACCATCGATTTTGATCATCCCGCATTCAAAGAGCACTCCCAATTTGCCACAGTCGATTTCTCCTCCACCTCATTCGTGAGAGAGGTAAGTCGCGCCCGTACTTTCGGATTTCTAAGAGATATCGAGATGTTACGGCAAAAAGAGTTGGCCCTGGGTGGGAGTCTCGACAATGCAGTGGTGGTCGATGACTACCGGGTCATGAATGATGACGGACTGCGTTATGAAGACGAATTCGTAAAGCACAAGATTCTCGACGCCATCGGCGATCTCTATCTTCTCGGCCATAGCCTGATTGGTGCCTTCAATGGCCACAAATCGGGTCATGCCCTGAACAATCGTCTGCTCAGGGAGCTGATCACCCAGCGGGACGCTTGGGAGGAGATTACCTTCGATGAGCCTGAAGATGCACCGATCTCCTACATGCAGCCGGTACATCTCTCCATCTCCTGATTTGCTAGAACGATCCACTTCTCACTATTTGGGGCTGTCACC
>JBEVVR010000044.1:242388-264529 GCA_040507035.1 Candidatus Thiodiazotropha sp. | reverse complement strand
GCCGCAGAGATGGATCGTCAATTGTCTCAGCAGTTTGCTCTAGCTGTTTGCTAGTTTCCGCACTGAGAGTGGGTCGCCCCCTGGTTTGTCGCCGCGCGGGTCTGGCCGAATCATCCGCTAGTATGCGGGTGCCTATTCTCTCAACCTTTATGCCCATTTCCCTCAGCTGTTGCTGTAGCCGGGGAAGCAGATAACGAAAACGACTCGCCCAGACCGGTGAGGCAACGAACAGGCTGAGATGGTTATTTTGCAGCACTGTGGCCTTCAGTTGGCCGTCCAGAGGGGGGGGCAGGAGCTGTTTCAGCTCTCTGTTGAGGCTTGCCTGGGCCGCCAGCTGATTCCCCAATTTTCCATAGATTGTGCCAGATGCAGCGATTTTCGAGACCCTTTTCATAGTGTGAGCTTATGAGAAAAAAACGATAAAAAACATCACATTTTGTAAAGAAAGTGATAAAGTTCGTAACTTTGTGACCGACATTAGTTGTATACAGTTGCGAAGCTGCCATTATTTTTCAATGAAAATCATGCATTTACACGGATTGAGAGAGACTTGTGACAGTGTCATGGGTTGTCTGCGCTTGACCTTCTTTGCAAGTCTTGTGGCCCTCGTCGGGCTCGGATTGGTGTGGTTTGGTTACCAGATGGGAGTCAATGACACGGAGTTTCCGGAGCACCAATTGGTGACAAGCCTGAAGCAAACATTTGCCCAAGAGCGTCAATATCTCGAAGATGCGAAAACCGATACCCAGGGAGGCATCGATGCCCTGGCGATCCGTCTTGGTCAACTTCAATCGCAACTGTTACGCCTCGACGCCCTGGGTGAGCGCCTGGTTAACATCGGCGGACTCGATAAGGGTGAGTTCAGTTTCGATGCGCCGCCTGCGTTGGGTGGTCCTGAGGCGATGCACAACATTTCAGGACAATCCGCGTTACCTGAGCTGTTGCAGGAGATGGCGCAGCTGGAACAGCTGATCGAGCACCGCGACCAACAGCTTGCCCTGGTCGAGGATCTGATCATGAACTCCAATCTTGAAGAATCGGTCCACCCCACCGGGCGGCCGGTGAAAAAGGGTTGGATCTCATCCTATTACGGCATGCGTAATGATCCCTTCACTGGAAAACGCAGCATGCACAAGGGGATGGATTTTGCCGGAAAGGATGGATCCGATGTGGTTGCGGTTGCCGCGGGTGTTGTCACCTGGTCTGGTGATCGTTACGGCTACGGTAAGTTGATTGAGATCAACCATGGAAAGGGTTATGTCACCCGATATGGGCATAACAAAGAGCTCTTGGTGGAGGTCGGCGATCGTATTAAACAGGGCCAGGTGATTGCGGTGATGGGCTCCACCGGGCGATCCACCGGTCCCCATGTCCATTTCGAAGTGGTACGCAACGGCAGGACCATAGATCCCACTCGCTATATCCTCAATAAGCGCAATCAGGGATGAGCCGAACCCGGCAGTAGCATAGCCGCTGCCAAACCAATTTTGATTGAATCGTTTTCACTTGGTTGGTGTCAATCTGCCTGTGCGGGTGAAATCCTGCCAACCCCAACCTTCAGCAATTCCACCGCTTGCTGTATGATCCACAAATTTCGTATCTGCGACGGAAACCCCGATTAATGGTTAGTAACATCTTTAAGAAGATCTTCGGTAGCCGCAATGAGCGCCTGATCAAACGTATGTCAAAGACGGTCTCCCAGATTACCGCCCTGGAGGCCGATATTGAAAAGCTCTCTGATGAGGCGCTGAAGCAGAAGACCGCCGAGTTTCGTTCCCGCCTGGAGGCGGGTGAAAGCCTCGATAGCCTGATGCACGAGGCCTTCGCCGTGGTTCGGGAGGCGGGTCGCCGGGTGATGCAGATGCGTCACTTCGACGTCCAGCTGATCGGTGGCATGGTACTGCATCAGGGCAAGATTGCGGAGATGAGGACCGGCGAGGGCAAAACCCTGGTAGCCACCCTGGCCGCGTATCTGAATGCGCTGCCGGCGAAGGGTGTCCATGTGGTGACGGTGAACGACTATCTGGCACGGCGCGATGCCGCCTGGATGGGGCGCATCTACGACTTTCTCGGCCTCAGCGTTGGAGTAATCAACTCATCCGGCGGCATGGGGCCCGATAGCGCTTCCTATCTCTATGATCCCGAGCATGACGGCAAGAGCGGTGGTTTTCTCCATCTCAAGCCGGTCACCCGTCAGCAGGCCTACGCCGCGGACATCACCTATGGCACCAACAACGAATACGGCTTCGACTATCTGCGTGACAATATGGCCTTCAGTGCGGAGCAACGGGTGCAGCGTCCTCCCAATTTTGCCATCGTCGACGAAGTCGACTCCATCCTCATTGATGAGGCACGGACACCGCTGATCATCTCCGGACCGACGGAAGACTCGTCAGAACTCTACAAGGCGGTGAATGTGATCATTCCCCACCTTACCAGGCAGGATCCGATCACCAACGAGGAGGGAAAACCCGATTTCGGTCCGGGGGACTTCTCGGTGGACGAGAAGGCGCGTCAGGTCTTCTTCAGTGAAGAGGGTCACCAGCATCTTGAAGAGATGCTCACCGAAGCGGGACTGCTGGAGGAGGGGGCCAGCCTCTATGATCCCTCCAATATCATTCTCATGCATCACGCCAATGCCGCGCTGCGCGCCCATGCCCTGTTTCAGCGCAACGTGGACTATATCGTCAAGGATGGACAGGTCATCATCGTTGATGAGTTCACCGGCCGTACCATGCCTGGCCGGCGCTGGTCCGACGGTCAGCATCAGGCGGTGGAGGCGAAAGAGGGTGTGGAGATTCAGAATGAGAACCAGACCCTGGCCTCGATCACCTTCCAGAACTACTTTCGCCTCTATAACAAACTCTCGGGCATGACCGGTACCGCCGATACCGAGGCCTTTGAGTTTCAACAGATCTATGGCCTGGAGGTCGTGGTAATTCCCACCAACATGGCGATGATCAGGGATGACATGGGGGACCTTGTCTACCTCACCCCCGAGGAGAAGTACCAGGCGATTCTGGACGATGTGCAGGATTGCGTGAAACGTGGGCAACCGGTTTTGGTGGGCACCGCCTCTATCGAAACCTCGGAACTGGTCTCCGAGCTTCTCAACAAGGGCGGTGTGGATCATCGGGTGCTCAATGCCAAGCAGCATGAGCAGGAGGCGGGTATCGTCGCCCAGGCAGGCCAACCAGGCTCTGTCACCATCGCCACCAACATGGCGGGTCGCGGTACCGATATCGTTCTCGGCGGCAACCTTGATGCGGAACTGGAGACCCTTGGGGAGAACCCCGACCCGGCCGCTGTCGATGAGCTCAAAGCGGCTTGGAAAAAGCGTCACCAACATGTACTGGATGCCGGCGGCCTCCATGTCATCGGTACCGAGCGCCATGAGTCACGACGCATAGACAACCAGCTGCGCGGCCGCTCCGGGCGCCAGGGTGATCCGGGTTCGAGCCGCTTCTATCTCTCCCTGCAAGACAATTTGATGCGCATATTCGCCTCCGACAAGGTGGGTGGATTGATGCAGAAGCTGGGCATGGAGAAGGGTGAGGCGATCGAGCACCCCTGGGTCTCGCGGGCGATCGAGAACGCCCAGCGCAAGGTTGAAGGGCGCAACTTCGATATTCGTAAGCAGCTGCTTGAATACGATGACGTGGCCAACGATCAGCGTAAGGTGGTCTATGAGCAACGCAATGAGCTGATGGATACCTCCGATATCGCCGACTCTATCAGCGCTTTGCGTGGTGATGTATTGGATGAGGTGTTTCACCGTCACATTCCCCGGGACAGTATCGAAGAGCAGTGGGATGTCCCTGGCCTGAGCGAATCGTTGCAAGAGGTGTTCGGCGGTGAGTGGCCGGTCCAGCAATGGCTGGAAGAGGATCACGACCTGCACGAGGAGACGCTGAAGGAGAAGATCGCCAATATCCTGCAGGATCACTACCAGGACAAGGAGAAGCTGGTTGGCACCGAGAGTATGCGCCAGTTTGAAAAGGCGATCATGCTGCAGACCCTTGACGGCCACTGGAAGGAGCACCTGGCGGCCATGGACTACCTGCGTCAGGGTATCCACCTGCGCGGTTATGCACAGAAGAATCCGAAGCAGGAGTATAAGCGCGAGGCCTTTGAGATGTTCTCCGGCATGTTGGAGAGCATCAAACAGGAGGTGACGGGACTGCTCTCCAAGGTCCAGGTGCAGATGCCGGAGGAGATGGCCATTCGGGAGCAGCAGCCGAGGGTTGATGAGTTCGAGTTCAAGCATGAAGCCTTCGAGGGACTGCCTGAAGAGGCGGCGGCAGCAACGCAAGCGGATGAGCAGGCCGCTGAGCCGCAACAGCCGTTCGTCCGTGAGGGTCGCAAGATCGGCAGAAATGAACCCTGCCCCTGCGGTTCCGGCAAGAAATACAAGCAGTGTCACGGCCGACTGAGCTGATATGAGTAGTGCTCGGTTCGCCATTCCGGGGATTGGGCTCGCGACCGCGGCGGCGGGTATCAAATACGCGGACAGGGAGGATCTGGTCGTGGTGGAGATGGCGGAAACCTCGACTTGCGCCGCGGTGTTTACCCGCAATGCCTTCTGCGCCGCTCCGGTGCAGCTGGCGAAGCGGCACCTCACCGAGGCATCTCCCCGCTACCTGCTGATCAATTCCGGGAATGCCAACGCCGGCACCGGCCAGCAGGGGCTGCAGGACGCCCTTGATACCTGCCGGGATTTGGCAACTGCAACCTCATGTAAAGTTGAACAGGTGCTGCCTTTTTCCACCGGTGTGATCGGTGAAAACCTCCCGGTGAAAGCAATTCGAGACGCCATACCCAAAGCCGTGAGCCGTTTGCATGCCGATGGCTGGGAGGCGGCTTCACGGGCGATCATGACCACCGATACCCGGCCCAAACTCAAATCACGTCGGTTTGAGTTTCAAGGTGTCCAGGTAGAGCTGTCCGGCATGGCCAAAGGGGCGGGTATGATCCGTCCCGATATGGCGACCATGCTGGCCTTTGTAGCCACCGATCTGAGTATCACTCAGGAGCTGCTTCAGGGATGTCTCGAGCATGCGGTAAAGCCTTCCTTCAACAGCATTACTGTCGATGGTGATACCTCCACCAATGATGCCTGCGTGTTGATGGCCAGTGGTGCATCTTCCCTCGCGGCGGTGGTTGACAGAGACTCCGCGCTCTACCAACGTTTTGAGCATGAGGTGACTGAACTCTGCATTGAGCTGGCGCGGGAGATTGTCCGTGATGGCGAGGGAGCGACCAAGCTGGTTGAGATTCTGGTGCAGCAAGCGGCGGACGAAGCCGAGGCTCGGAATGTGGCCTACACCATTGCCCACTCCCCGCTGGTCAAGACCGCACTGTTTGCCTCCGATCCCAACTGGGGTAGGATTCTGGCCGCGGTGGGGCGTGCCGGGTTAGACGATCTCGATATCGGTCGGGTCGAGATCTGGCTTGACGATGTCTGCATCGTGCGCAACGGTGGCCGTGTGGCCGACTACACCGAACAAGCGGGTCTGGCGGTGATGAGTCAGCAGGAGTTCACCATTCGAGTCACCCTTGGGCGGGGTGATGAACAGACGCGGCTGGTTACCTGCGATCTCTCCTACGACTATGTCAAGATCAACGCAGAATACCGTACCTAGGGCCTGTTAACACCAATCCCATGTGCCCTGCAAACACCCTATGATCCACGTCGCCGCTGCAGCTATCTTCGATACCGAAGGTCGGGTTCTGGTCACCAAGCGGGCCGACCACCTGCATCAGGGCGGGTTGTGGGAGTTTCCGGGTGGTAAACGCGAAACGGGAGAATCGATAGAGCAGACACTGGCGAGGGAGCTCGATGAGGAACTCGGCATACAGCCCCTTGAGTACGATCCCCTGATCAGGATTAAACACAGTTACGGCGATCGCCAGCTGCAGCTCGATTTTTTTCGAGTCACACGCTATCGGGGCAGGGCCAGTGGTTTAGAGGCGCAACCACTGAAATGGCTGTGGCCGAGTGAAATGGATCCGCACAAATTTCCCCAGGCCGATCGGCCGGTGATCACCGCACTGCAACTGCCGAGCCGCTATCTGATCACAGGGGAGGATGCCAACCAGCTGAATAGCTTCCTCAGGCGGTTGGATTACTCCCTTGCACAGGGGGTAGGTATAGTCCAGTTGCGTGCCCACTGCCTATCGGACCGGGACTACCGTCAACTGTTGTCAGCCTCACTGCCGCGCTGCCGTCGACAGGGGGTTAAATTGATCATCAATCGGCCTCTCAGGGTGCTGGATTGGTTGGGCGAGGCCGATGGAGTTCATCTTACCTCGCCGCAATTGATGTCCCTCAATCAGCGGCCTGCTGAGGCCGGCTTTGTCGGGGCCTCCTGTCACAATCCCGATGAGCTGAAGCAGGCGGCACAACTGCGACTCGATTACACACTGCTATCACCGGTGGCACAAACAAGCTCACATCCTCAGGCCACAGCCCTGGGCTGGAAACGATTTACCGAATGGGTGGACGGCATCAACATTCCCGTCTATGCCCTTGGCGGCATGAGCCCCGACTCCTTGTTGCAGGCAAAACGAGCCGGGGCTCAGGGAATTGCGGGGATATCGACCTTCTGGGTGCTCAATCCATAAATCCATAATCTTCGATCATCGACTGCAGCGTTTTCACCGCTTCAGGAGATTTGTCGATGAACTCAAAACCCGAATCATAGAAAGCTGTATTGATATCTTTGTCGCTCCAACGGCAGATCGCTTTAAAGGCTATTGGTTTGAGGTCACCCTGGGAATCGGGTAGGCGGATTTCGAGTTGCATCTTCTCCCCGGTGGGTACAGCTTTTTCACTGATCAGCATCAAGCCTTCGGTATTGATATCAACCACATGCCCGAGGGGAACATTATGATCAGGCTGCCATACCCGCAGATAGTAGATCAGATGACGTCGCTTGATGTTACGTCGGTCTGTTGGGTGTGGTGCATTTTCTCGATTGTGCTGACTTGGCTTCTTTATATACATCGCTTTTCGCCTTAGGTTGTGCACCTAAAATGGACCTCAAGTTCGCAGCATGCGATTAGATTGAATCAGTATTAAACTAGACATCGGCTGATGGTTGCAAGAACTTAGTATTTTCCTTATTTGCCGATTACGGTTTTGATTAATTAAATGATATCAATAGCTTGCGAGCTATAAAAAAAGAAGTTATTTCTTGTTATGATGTTGTGCGGCTAGATATGTCGCCGTGGTGACAAGTCTGTCTGGTTCTATTTACCAAGGAGCTGCTTGTTCATTGAAAAGGATGTCACAAATTTTCGTTAGACTGTTCAGTCGTGAACTCTTGTCGAACTCAGAGTATCAGCAGGCATTGGTAAGATTAGCCATATGGCTGTTCAGTATCATCTTTATGTGGCTTGCCGCAACCACGGATTACTATGCTGTTGATTTCACCCTTTTTATCGTTCTCTACCAGTGTTATCTGTTTCTATTCTTAACAATTCTTGGCAGCATAATCTACAAACCCTATCTACCCTACCGTACAGTGGTTGTGCTGTTTCTTGATGTCAGCGCAACCAGTCTTGCAATTGTCATAACATCTGACGCCATAAGTCCGTTCTACTTGATCTACTTATGGATATATATCTCTTACGGTACGAGATATGGCAAGAGACTGCTGATGTTGGCAGCGCCACTCACTCTTCTTGCTTACAGCGGTGTACTACTCTATTTGGATACCTGGACGAGTCATGGATTCGATGCCTTCTTCTTCCAGCTATTGCTGGTTGTACTTCCTCTTTACCAATATTTCTTGCTGAGGCAGCTCCATGTTGCCAAAGAGGAAGCCGAGCGTGCGAAAAAAGCACGTGGGGATTTCCTCGTCACCATGACACACGAATTACGTAGCCCATTGATCGGTATGATCGGTATGACCCGGTTGATGCAAGGGACACCATTGGATAGGGAACAGAAAGAGTATCTGCATTCAATTCAATCATCGGCACATATGCTGAGATCCCTGATCAGCGATGTAGTCGATCTGTCCAAAATCGATGCCAATAAGCTGGAGCTGGCCGTTGAGTGGTTGGATATTCGCAAGCTGGTCAATAGCGTCTGCGCAAGTCTTGCTGAAGAGGCGCACGATAAACAGCTTGAACTTCTGTGCTGGGTTGATCCGCAACTCCCGCAAGAGATCTATGGCGACAAGCTGAGGATATCACAGATTCTTTTTAATCTGCTTGGTAATGCGGTGAAATTTACCGAAAAGGGTCATGTCCGCTTGGAATTGATCTATGCAGATGAGTCAAGGGAGTTGACACAGGCACATCTCTTGATAAAGGTCGAGGATAGCGGTGTCGGTATTCCACAACATCGTCAGGCCTCTGTTTTTGACTGCTTCTGGCATGCGGATCTGGGAAATGGACACCGCTTCGAGGGGGCTGGATTGGGTATCACGGTGGTGCGTGATTTGACCAGACTCATGGGGGGGAGCGTGGATCTTGTCAGCGAGCCGGGGGTGGGTTCCACCTTTTTCGCCAGATTGCCGCTGCGGATGAGAGGTGGAGCGGCGATATCGAAGGCAGATTTACCCCTTGCGGGACTCAGTCTCCTTATCTATGAACAAGATCCCGTCGCCATGCGACACCATTGCAAGGTTGCTAATGAATTCGGTATGCAGGTCATATGTGCGAACTTCCCCAGCGAGTTTCTCAGTAGTCTCGACAGTTCGGTGGATTTGTTACTGGTCTGTGATTCGCAGCAGGATACTACTATCAAAGAGATACTCTACAAGGCACAAGCAGTTACCCCGTCATTGCCGATAATCGTCGCGGGTTATCGAGGTCGACTGAATGAGATGGGGATAGTCAGGGATCCAGAAAACACGCTGACCAAACCCTTCCTGGCCGAAGATTTGGCGTTCATGGTAATGAACGCACTTGGTCTGCAAGTGAATCTGCAGCAAGCCCCAATCATGGGGGATGATCCGTTTGCGAAGAGCGAAGGGATTAAAATCCTCCTGGCGGAGGATAATGCCATTGCAGCGAAAGTGCTATCCACACTGTTGATACAACGCGGACATAATGTATACATAACCAGGGATGGTGGTGAGGCCTTGCAAGCGGTTGCAGATAATGAGTTCGAACTTGCGTTCATCGATCTACAGATGCCAGACATTGATGGTCTCGAGTTTGCCAGGCGCTATCGAAGTAGCGAGCCGGAATATCGTTATATGCCTATCTTCGCAATGACCGTAAACAGTATTGAGGAGATGCTTGAACACTGTGTCGAGGCAGGTATGGACGGTTTTCTGCCAAAGCCCGTAGAACCGGAAAAGTTGGATGCGATACTCGATCAGTATAGATCCGGTCTCGATCGAAACGCCTTTAGTCAACCGTTCCCCATCCCAACCTAGGTCAAGGTTGGGATGGGGTGGCGCTCGGTATCTTCACTGAGCTTTGACAGTCACAGCGACAATGCCCGCCAGATATCCAGGGTGGGTTTAGCCTGATTCATGGTGTAGAAATGCAGGCCCGGGGCCCCCCCTTGCAACAAGCGCTCACAGAGGCGGATAACTATCTCTGTGCCGTAATTGCGAATTGCTTCCAGGTCTTCGCCAAATCCTTCCAGTCGTTTCCTCAGCCAGCGGGGAATTTCAGCGCCGCAGGCATCGGAAAAGCGGGCCAGTTGGGTGAAGTTTGTGATTGGCATGATGCCGGGAACGATGGGGATTTCGATCTGCAGTTTTTGGCAACTGTCGAGAAAGCGAAAATAGGCATCAGGGTTGTAGAAATATTGGGTGATCGCGCTGTGGGCACCCGCCTCTACTTTGCGCTTGAAATAGTTCAGGTCCTGTTGCGCGCTACTGGCCTGGGGATGAAACTCCGGATAGGCTGCAACCTCGATATGAAACTGCTCTGGATAGGTCTCTTGAATCAATTCGACCAGCTGGTTGGCATGACTCAGGTCATCGAGTTCCCCCAACCCGAGACCCGAGGGAAGATCACCGCGCAGGGCCACAAGACGCTGAATACCGATCGATTTGTAGTGCGCCAGAATCTCCAGGATCTCATCCCTGTTGGCTCCGATGCAGGAGAGATGGGGGGCGGTGGTGATCTGCTCATCGATTAGCCACTCCACCGCATCGAAAGTCCGTTGCCGGGTAGATCCTCCGGCGCCATAGGTGACCGAAAAGAAGGCCGGTTGCATGGCTTTCAGTTCGTTGACAGCCTTTTGTAGATTTGCCTGACCTCTCTCCGTCTTTGGCGGGAAGAGTTCGAAACTGAATGTCTTTTGCTGATTGTCTGTCTGCATGATAAGTCTATTGTATTAAAGCATGTGTCGCTGAACGGAATTGGCAAACGCTGCAGAGAATCGGCAAATACCCGCTGCTTTTTGCCAATACCTCAAGGGTACGGCGTTATGCCATACCCAGGATCTCCTATCTCCGCTGCTCAATATCGATAGTGATCGGGTTTGTAGGGCCCCTCAACCGGTACCCCGATATAGTCAGCCTGTTCCTGTGTCAGCGTCGTTAAATGGGCACCGATCTTTTCGAGATGGAGTCGAGCAACCTCTTCATCGAGCTTTTTGGGAAGTACATAGACCTCATTTTTGTAGTTTTCAGCATTATTGAAAAACTCGATTTGGGCCAAAACCTGATTGCAAAAGGAGTTTGACATGACAAAGCTCGGGTGCCCTGTGGCGCAGCCTAGATTGACCAATCTGCCTTCGGCCAGAATGATGATGCGTTTGCCATCTGGAAAGATAACGTGATGGACCTGGGGCTTGATCTCTTCCCATTGATAGTTGCGGATGCCCGCAATGTCGATCTCGTTGTCGAAGTGGCCGATGTTGCAGACGATGGCCTGGTCCTTCATCGCCATCATGTGGTCGTGAGTGATGATCTTGAAGTTGCCAGTGGTGGTGACGAAGATATCACCCAGAGGTGCTGCCTCCTCCATGGTGACCACCCGATAGCCCTCCATTGCGGCTTGTAATGCGCAGATCGGGTCGATTTCGGTAACCCACACCGTGGCTCCCAGACCGCGCAGGGATTGTGCACAGCCCTTGCCCACGTCACCGTATCCGGCGACAACGGTGATCTTGCCTGCGATCATGACATCGGTGGCCCGCTTGATACCGTCGACAAGGGATTCCCGACAGCCGTAGAGATTGTCGAACTTCGATTTTGTTACCGAGTCGTTGACGTTCATGGCGGGGAAGAGCAGGGTGCCCTGTTCCATCATCTGGTAGAGGCGATGCACACCGGTGGTGGTCTCTTCGGTGACACCCTTAATCGATTCCGCCATGCGATGATAGCGCTTTGGATCCTCTTCGAGACTGCGCTTCAACACGCCGAGAATGACACGCCACTCCTCGGGATCATCCTCCTGAGGTTCGGGAACCGTGCCGGCATCTGCGAATTCAACACCTTTGTGGACCAGCAGGGTGGCGTCACCACCATCATCCAGAATCATATTGGGGGCGCCGCCATCCGGCCAATTGAGGACCTGTTCGGTACACCACCAGTACTCCTCCAGGGTCTCGCCCTTCCAGGCATAGACCGGAACGCCCTCGGCGGCAATTGCGGCGGCGGCATGGTCCTGAGTCGAGAAGATATTGCATGAGCACCAGCGAACCTGGGCCCCCAAAGCAACCAGTGTCTCGATGAGTACAGCGGTTTGGATGGTCATGTGTAGAGAGCCGGTGATACGGGCCCCCTTTAACGGTTGTTGGGCAGCGTATTTCTCTCGGATCGCCATCAATCCGGGCATTTCGGTCTCAGCGATGGCGATTTCTCGGCGGCCGTAATCGGCCTGTGAAATGTCGGCAATTTTGTAGTCGGTAAATTGACTGGAGGTGTCGCTAATTTTGTTGGTCAACTCACTCATGGTAGTCAGCTCCTGATTAACGTGAGTGAGCGCGGTTGGAATGTATCTGCTTCCCTACCGAGCCTGGCGGATTCTGGATCCGTTGCAGCGCTCCTCGGAAGGGGGTTGTGTTAATTATGAATTATGAATTTTGAATTTTGAATTGTCGAGTGCGCTTCGCGCGGCTTTTTTAATAATGCTGTTGCGATCATTAAAAAGTGTCAGCGCAGCGAGTATGTTCAATTCAAAATTAACAATTCAAAATTCAAAATTTTTTTAGAGTCCGGCGTCCTCCCGCAACTGCTCCGCCTTGTCTGTCAGCTCCCAGGTAAAGCCCTCGTCTTCGCGTCCGAAATGACCGTAGGCAGCGGTTTTTCGGTACTTGATCTGGTTGTGATTCAACAGGTCGAGCATTTTCAGAATCCCATAGGGGCGCAGGTCAAAATGTCTACGTACCAGCTCTGCAATCTTCTCATCGTCGAGTTTGCCTGTGCCAAAGGTATCGATCATGATCGAGGTGGGTTCGGCGACGCCGATCGCATAGGAGACCTGAATCTCGCAGCGTTCCGCCAGTCCTGCGGCGACGATATTCTTCGCCACATAGCGTCCGGCGTAGGCGGCAGAGCGGTCTACCTTTGAGGGATCCTTGCCGGAGAAGGCCCCGCCGCCATGGCGTGCCGAGCCGCCATAGGTGTCGACGATGATCTTGCGCCCGGTAAGGCCGCAGTCACCTACTGGGCCGCCAATGACGAAGCTGCCAGTGGGATTGATATGGATCTTCTCCTGCGGGCACTGATCCAACCACTCCTTAGGCAGTACCGGTTGAACAATGTTCTCCATCACCGCTTCATAGAGGTGTTTGTAATCGATGTCAGGATCGTGCTGTGTTGAAAGCACCACCGCGCCTATCCCGTTGACCCTGCCGTCTTCATAACGCAGGGTAACCTGACTCTTTGCATCCGGTCGCAGCCAGGGCAGAATCCCCGCCTTGCGTATCTCCGACTGCCGCTGCACCAGGCGGTGGGCGTAGGTGATGGGTGCGGGCATCAGCACATCTGTCTCATTGGTTGCATAACCGAACATCATCCCCTGATCGCCGGCACCCTGCTCTTCGGGTCTGGTTCGGTCCACACCCTGGGCGATATCCCCAGACTGTTTGCCGATCAGGGACATCACGGCGCAGGTGGAGCCGTCAAAGCCCACGTCCGAGCTGGTATAACCGATGTCACAGACCACCTCTCTGACCAGATCATCAAGGTCGATCCAGGCCTCGGTGGTGATTTCGCCGGCGACGATGACCGCACCTGTCTTGATCAGGGTTTCACAGGCCACCCGCGCCCTATCGGGATTGGGATCGGTCGCTAAAATGGCGTCCAGCATGGCGTCCGAGATCTGATCGGCGACCTTATCCGGATGACCTTCGGAGACGGATTCGGATGTGAAAATAAAATCTTTTGCCATTGAATTGCCTTAAACTTTATACATGAGCGATTACCCCTGAATATTCCATATGGCGGGGATGGCGGACCACCAGTGGAGATAAATCCCTTGGTTTTAGCGAAAACCGGATTTTACACATCAGCCTGCTTTTTGCATAATGCCCCACCCTTGAATTAATTCACACTATTAAAGGGATCAATGATGGTTTCCTTACAGACCCCGATATGTGACTTTGGTGTACCGGCTCCCGATTTTCGGCTCCCCGGCGTCGATGGCCGCGATTGGACTCTGCAGCAGTGCGCAGGCGAGCAGGGTTTGTTGGTGATGTTCATCTGCAATCACTGCCCCTATGTCAAGGCTGTACAACAGCGCATTGTGCGAGATACCAGGGAGTTAGCCCTGTTGGGTATAAATTCGGTGGCAATCATGTCCAACGACCCTGCGGAATATGAGGAAGACTCGTTTGCAAATATGCAACGGGTTTCCGAGCAGATGGACTATCCCTTTCCCTATCTGTTTGATGAGACCCAAGCTGTTGCCAAGGCCTACGGAGCTGTCTGTACGCCGGACTTTTTCGGCTACAATGCCGCGCTGGAACTGCAGTATCGGGGTCGTCTCGATGAAAGCCGCAAGGAGACCGCACCCGGTGCCGTGCGTCGTGATCTCTTTGAGGCGATGAAACTGGTAGCGGAAACCGCTCAAGGCCCCAGGGAGCAGATACCTAGCATGGGCTGCTCCATCAAGTGGAAACAGGAGCCAACTGCTTGATATTGTATAGTTTATTAGGATATTAGGGTTTATTCATCAAGCCAGCTTATCGCCCCGTAAAGTTAGCTGCTTTGCCGAGGCTTGGGGCTTGGGTCAGAATAGCTGACCTTTTGTCCGATCGGACATCGGCTGGCAATGGGGGCCAATATCCCGTTTCGCTGTCAATTATCAATGCGAATGGGTGCCGATAAGGGGTTTATTGATAACGAATTCAGTGGCTTGCCACACAATAACTTTTGTCCGACAGATACAGATTACTAATTAATTTCTAATCAGGAGGGGTCAATGTCCTCACGAAGAGAACTCGCTAATGCCATTCGTGCGCTGAGTATGGATGCTGTGCAGAAGGCCAATTCAGGCCATCCGGGTGCGCCCATGGGTATGGCAGACATCGCAGAGGTTCTGTGGAACAACCATATGAAACACAATCCGGCGAATCCCGACTGGGCTGATCGCGACCGCTTCGTTCTCTCCAACGGTCATGGTTCGATGCTCATCTACTCGCTGTTGCACCTGACCGGTTATGAACTGAGCATCGATGACCTGAAGAGTTTTCGTCAGCTCCACTCCAAGACCCCGGGCCATCCGGAGTATGGTTATGCGCCGGGGGTCGAGACCACCACTGGGCCTCTGGGACAGGGCATCACCAATGCGGTTGGCATGGCCCTGGCCGAGAAGACCCTGGCAGCGCAGTTCAACAAACCGGGTCATGAGATCGTCGATCACAGGACCTATGTCTTTCTCGGCGACGGCTGCATGATGGAGGGTATCTCCCATGAGGCCTGCTCCCTGGCGGGAACCCTGGGTCTGGGTAAGCTAATCGCCTTCTGGGACGACAACGGCATCTCCATCGATGGCGAGACCGAGGGTTGGTTTACCGACGATACCCCCGGCCGTTTCGAGGCCTACGGCTGGCACGTGATCCGTGATGTGGACGGTCATGACGCGGATGCCATCGATCGCGCCATCGAGGCGGCCAAGTCCGCCGGCGACAAGCCGTCACTGATCTGCTGCAAGACCACCATCGGTTTCGGTTCGCCGAACCTGGCGGGCAGCCATGACTGCCATGGCGCCCCCCTGGGTGCCGACGAGATCGTCGCCACCCGGGAACAGCTGGGCTGGTCCCACGACGCCTTCGTGGTGCCCGATGATATCTATGCGGCCTGGGATGCCAAGGCTGCCGGCGCCAGTGCCGAGGGTGAATGGAATGAGCGTTTCGCATCCTACGAGGAGGTCCATCAGGGGCTTGCGGCCGAGTTCAAACGGCGCATGGCTGGGGAGCTTCCGTCAAACTGGGAAGAGGAGACCGCCAAGTTCGTCGCCGAGGTGAATGCCAAGGCCGAATCTCCAGCGACCCGCAAGGCCTCGCAAAATGCCCTCAACGGTTATGGTCCTCTGCTACCCGAGTTCCTCGGCGGTTCCGCCGACCTGTCGCCCTCCAACCTGACCGCCTGGTCCGGTTCGAGTTCGATCACCGACGGCAACGTGGACGGTAACTACATCTCCTATGGTGTACGTGAGTTCGGCATGTCCGCAATCATGAACGGTGTCGCCCTTCATGGTGGCTTCATCCCCTATGGTGGCACCTTCCTGATGTTTTCCGAATATGCCCGCAACGCGCTACGCATGGCGGCACTGATGAAGTTGCGTTCGATCTTCGTCTATACCCACGACTCCGTCGGCTTGGGTGAAGATGGCCCGACCCATCAGCCTATCGAGCAGATTCCAACCCTGCGTATGATCCCCAACATGGACGTATGGCGTCCCTGTGACGGGGTTGAGACCGCCGTCGCCTGGAAGGCTGCTGTGGAAAAAAATGACGGCCCAACCTCGCTGATCTTCTCCCGCCAGGGTCTCGCCCATCAGGAGCGAAGCGATGAGCAGATTGCAAACATCGCGAAAGGCGGATATGTGATCAAGGATTGTGCCGGAACTCCCGATGCCATCGTCATTGCCACCGGTTCCGAGGTGGGTATCGCGATCCAGGGTGCCGCCGATTGCGGAAAAAATGTGCGTGTGGTTTCGATGCCGAATACCAAGGCCTTCGATGAACAGGATGCGGCATACAAGGAGTCCGTGCTGCCCTCCAACGTCACCGCCAGGGTTGCCGTGGAGGCCGCTGTCACCGACGGCTGGTACAAATATGTCGGCATCAACGGCAAGGTGATTGGCATCAATCGCTTTGGTGAATCAGCACCGGCGGGTGAGCTGTTCAAGGAGTTCGGCTTTACCGCTGATAAGGTGGCCGCGGCCATCAATGAGGTTTCTGCCTGATATCAGGCCCTAAATTACAACTCTATTTATCTATAAAAAACGGAGAACTGAAATGACAATCAAAGTAGGTATCAATGGTTTTGGTCGTATCGGCCGCATGGCGTTCCGCGCTATCGCCAAAGATTTCCCCGGCATCGAAGTCGTTGGTATCAATGATCTTCTGGAACCCGATTACCTGGCCTACATGCTGAAGTACGACTCAGTGCACGGTAACTTCGACGGCGACATCGCCGTGGATGGCAGCAACATGGTCGTAAACGGCAACAAGATCCGCCTCACGGCAGAGCGTGATCCGGCAAATCTGAAATGGGATGAGATCGGTGCCGAGCTGGTGATCGAATGTACCGGCTTTTTCCTCACCGAGGAGACCTGCCAGAAGCACATCGACGCCGGCGCCAAAAAGGTAGTCCAGAGCGCGCCCTCAAAGGACGCCACCCCGATGTTCGTCTATGGTGTCAACCATAACGACTACAGTGGACAGGCCATCGTCTCAGCTGCCTCCTGTACCACCAACTGCCTGGCACCCGTGGCCAAGGTGTTGAACGACAAGTGGGGCATCAAGCGCGGTCTGATGACCACCGTACACGCCGCCACCGCCACCCAGAAGACCGTTGATGGTCCCTCCATGAAGGACTGGCGCGGTGGTCGCGGTATCCTGGAGAACATCATTCCCTCTTCCACCGGTGCCGCCAAGGCGGTGGGCAAGGTGCTGCCAGAGCTCAACGGCAAACTGACCGGCATGGCCTTCCGTGTACCCACCTCCGACGTCTCCGTGGTCGACCTCACCGTGGAGCTCAACAGCGGTGCCAGCTACGACGACATCTGTGCCGCCATGAAGGCCGCTTCCGAGTCGGGTGATCTGGCCGGTGTCCTGGACTACACCGAGGAGAAGGTGGTCTCCACCGATTTCCGCGGTCGCGGTACCCCCTCCATCTTTGACGCGGGTGCCGGCATCATGCTGGACGACACCTTCGTCAAGGTGGTCTCCTGGTATGACAACGAGTACGGCTATACCTGCAACATGCTGCGTATGGTTGAGCACGTGGCCAAGTAAGGCTGCTCAACATGGGGCGGGTAGAACCGCCCCATGAGTTGATGCAGTGGATTTTGAAATAGGGATGTAGCACTCGATCGACGATCGAAGTTGTCATGCGTTCATAATTCAAAATTCACAGTGAAAAATTAGAATCGACCTAGGAGTTCCTAATGTCTTTCATCAAGTTGACCGACCTTGATCTCGCTGGCAAGCGAGTCCTGATTCGCGCTGATCTCAATGTCCCTGTCAAAGACGGCAAAGTCACATCGGATGCCCGGATTACCGCCTCCATGCCCACTATCGAGCATTGCGTCAAGGCGGGCGCCAGGGTGCAGGTGATGTCACACCGCGGTCGTCCCACGGAGGGCGAGGTGGATGCGGAGAACTCCATGCAACCGATTGCCGATGATATGAGTGCCAAGCTCGGTAACACAGTCCGCCTGGTCAAGGACTATCTGCAGTCGACCCCCGAGGTAGCTGAAGGTGAGGTGGTACTGTTCGAGAACGTGCGCTTCAATAGTGGCGAGAAGAAAGACAACGAAGAGCTGGCTAAGCAATATGCCGCCCTCTGCGACGTCTTCGTGATGGATGCATTCGGTACCGCCCACCGTGCCCAGGCTTCCACCCATGGTGCTGGCAAGTTTGCCCCAACGGCCTGTGCCGGCCTGTTGTTGGCCGACGAGTTGGATAATCTCGCCAAGGCGTTGGCGAATCCCGCGCGGCCGATGGTGGCGATCGTGGGTGGTTCCAAGGTGTCGACCAAGTTGACCGTTCTCGAGGCCCTGTCTGAGAAGGTGGATCAACTGGTGGTAGGCGGTGGTATCGCCAACACCTTCCTCAAGGCCACAGGCCACAATGTGGGTAAATCCCTATGTGAAGACGATCTGGTGCCTACCGCCCAGGCACTGATTGAGAAGATGAAGGCGCGGGGGGCGAATATCCCCATTGCCACCGATGTTGTGGTGGGTAAGAACTTTGCGGAAGATGAGCCTGCGGTGCTAAAGCCAGCCGCGGACGTCGCTGACGACGAAATGATTTTCGACATCGGGCCTGACAGTGCCAATGAGTTGGCTGATATTATCAAACAGGCCGGGACCATTGTCTGGAACGGTCCGGTGGGTGTCTTCGAGTTCGATCAGTTTGGCGAGGGTACCAAGACCGTATCCATGGCCATCGCTGATTCCGCTGGCTTCTCCCTCGCCGGTGGTGGCGATACCATCGCTGCGATCCAGAAGTATGATATTTATGACAAGGTTTCCTACATCTCCACCGCAGGCGGTGCCTTTCTCGAATATTTGGAAGGCAAAACCCTGCCCGCGGTGGCCATGCTTGAGGCCCGTGCCGCTGAGTAAGACAGAGAATCGATCACGGCTGAGCAGGGGCTCAGCCGTTTTTTCATGGGCTAAGCATCTAGCTGGATCCGTATGCCAAGACGAACAAAAATAGTAGCAACCCTGGGGCCGGCAACGGATGATCCCAAGGTATTGGATAAGATTATCCACGCCGGGGCGGATGTGGTTCGCCTCAATCTCTCTCATGATCATCATGATTCCCAGCGCCAGCGGGCGGATCGGATACGCAATCGTGCCCGTGCTTGCGGGCGACAGATTGGCGTACTGGCCGATCTCCAGGGACCGAAGATCCGTATCGGTCGTTTCAAGACAGGAGCGGTCGAGCTTAAAGATGACGACAGTTTCATTCTCGATGCCGGCTGTGCATTGGATGCCGGAGATCAGCAGCGGGTGGGTCTGACCTATCCGCAACTGGTCAATGATGTCAGCCGTGGTGATACCCTACTGCTCGACGATGGGGCAATCGTGCTCTGGGTCTCCGAAGTCGAAGGCAAAGAGGTTCACTGCAAGGTGATTGTTGGCGGTCGGCTCTCCAATAACAAGGGCATCAACAAACAGGGTGGCGGACTCTCCGCACCGGCCTTGACCGATAAGGACCGGGAGGATATCAAGTTCGCTGCTGAAATCGATGTCGACTACCTCGCTGTCTCCTTTGTGCGCAATGGAGAGGACGTGATGGAAGCGCGGCGTCTCCTGGAAGAAGCGGGAGGCCAGGGTGGCATCATAGCCAAGGTAGAACGCGCCGAGGCGCTGGATGGCATCGAGGAGATCATCCAAGCCTCTGATGCCATCATGGTGGCCCGTGGCGACCTCGGCGTCGAGATCGGAGACGCCGAGCTGCCGGCGGTGCAGAAAGAGCTGATCAAGACCGCGCGGGAGATGAACTGCGTGGTCATCACGGCGACCCAGATGATGCAGTCGATGATCGAGAATCCAATCCCCACCCGGGCCGAGGTGTTCGATGTGGCAAATGCGGTAATGGACGGTACCGATGCGGTAATGCTCTCAGCCGAGACCTCGATTGGAAAGTATCCTCACAAGGTGATTGAGGCGATGGACAGGGTCTGTATCGAGGCAGAAAAGCATCAGTCCGCAAGACGTTCACACCACCGCATCGATACCGTGTTCGGCCGTGTTGATGAAGCAATTGCCATGGCCACCATGTATACTGCCAATCACCTGGGGGTAAAGGGAATAGCTGCCTTGACCGAGTCGGGATCCACGGTGAAATGGATGTCCCGTATCAGCTCCGGCATCCCTATCTATGCCCTCACTCGCCATGTGCGTACCAGGCGCAAGGTGACTCTCTATCGCGGGGTCTACCCGGTGAGTTTCGATGTCGCCATGACCAACGTGGACAAGGTCAATGAAGAGGTGATTGACGAGTTGCTGCGTCGTGGCGAAGTTCGTGAGAACGACTTGGTGATCATCACCAAGGGTGACCGCTCAGGGGTTGAGGGTCAGACCAATATTATGAAAGTAATGCGTGTCGGCGAGCATGTGCTCGACGACGATCAAGATGGTTGGGTGAAGCAGACATAAGTGCTCCCCGAGAATTGAAATGACTATAGACACAAAACCAAGGAGGCTATCATGGCTCTGATATCCCTGCGCCAACTTCTCGATCATGCCGCGGAAAACGGCTACGGTCTGCCGGCGTTCAATGTCAACAATATGGAGCAGGTGCATGCCATCATGCAGGCTGCGGATGCAGCTAAAAGCCCGGTCATCCTACAGGGTTCCGCCGGTGCTCGTTCCTATGCGGGTGAGCCCTTCCTGCGCCACCTGATCATCGCCGCGACCGAGATGTATCCGCATATCCCGGTCTGTATGCACCAGGATCACGGCACATCCCCATCTGTCTGTCTGCGCTCCATCCAGTCGGGCTTCTCTTCCGTCATGATGGATGGCTCGTTGATGACCGACGGCAAGACCCCATCGTCCTATGACTACAACGTGGATGTGACCAAGACCGTGGTCGATATGGCCCACGCGGGTGGCGTTTCGGTAGAGGGTGAGCTGGGCTGCCTGGGCTCTCTGGAGACCGGCCAGGCCGGTGAAGAGGATGGCATAGGCGCCGAGGGCACCCTCGATCACAGTCAGCTGCTGACCGATCCCGACGAAGCCGCCGATTTTGTCAAGAAGACCGGTGTGGATGCCCTGGCGATCGCCATCGGTACCTCCCATGGTGCCTATAAGTTCACCCGTCCGCCGACAGGCGACATCCTCGCCATCGATCGGGTGAAGGAGATCCATGCACGTATACCGGATACCCACCTGGTGATGCACGGTTCCTCCTCGGTACCCCAGGACTGGCTGGCGATCATCAACGAGTATGGCGGAGATATGGGCGAGACCTACGGCGTTCCCGTGGAGGAGATTGTCGAGGGTATCAAGCATGGTGTGGTCAAGGTCAACATCGACACCGACCTGCGCATGGCCTCCACCGGCTCGATTCGCAAGCACCTGCACGACAACAAGTCCAATTTCGATCCGCGCAAGTTCCTCAAAGAGGCGACCAAGGCGATGTCCGGGATCTGTAAAGCCCGCTATGAGGCCTTCGGCTCCGCGGGCATGGCGGAGAAGATCACGCCGATCTCTCTGGAAGGCATGCAGAAACGCTATGAGAGTGGCGAGCTCGATCCAAAGGTGAACTGATCAATCACCATTACTGAAAAAGGGGGCCTAAGCCCCCTTTTTCAATAAAGCTGCTGAGCGGATCGAGCGCTACAAAAGGCCTTCTTTTTCCAGGACTGTTTTTAACTGATTGGGATTGAAGCCGACGAATTTCTCCTCGCCGATGACAATCAGGGGTACACTCTGCCCGCCAATCTCGAAAAATTTCTTCTGCATTTTCCCAGGCTTACCGACGTTGAAGTCAAGAAAAGGAACTTTATTCCTTTTTAACCACCGCTTTAAATGTTGGCAGTGGGGACACCTCAGCGTGGTGTAGATCACCACCCTGGCTGTTTTTATGTTGACTGCAGACATAGAAGGCAAAGCTTTACACCACAACTAATAAATCTGAATGGTTCAATACACAATTCAGGAGAAAATTCTCCTCATGATATTAAAGCGGCACGTTAGCAGAAAAACTGAAGTTCGAGACGAACCAAATTCATCAATTGGCATAGTCTCAATGCTCCTGCCAATCACCCGTCAGCCTCCTTTCCGCCTCTTGATACTTTTCCGCTGTTTTGGCTATTACCTGCTGAGGTAGCTCAGGGCCTGGCGGTGTTTTATCCCAGTCCAGGGTCTCCAGGTAGTCGCGGACAAACTGCTTATCGAAGCTGGGTGGACTGCATCCTGGACGATATGAACTGGCTGGCCAGAAACGGGAAGAATCAGGTGTCAAAACCTCATCGATCAGATGGATCTGACCTTCATCGTCCAGGCCGAATTCAAATTTAGTATCTGC
>JBEVVR010000044.1:171740-242288 GCA_040507035.1 Candidatus Thiodiazotropha sp. | reverse complement strand
GACGTCGAAGGCCGACAGGCGGTCTGTGGTGACGATCAGCAGATGGCTCTCATCCACTTTGTAGATATCGCGAACCTTACCTCGGTTGAGCAACTTTAGATTTAGATCAGATTCAAATAGCGTATTGCTGACTTTATTCATATCCCGGACCGGCAATGCAAAAACAACATTATACCCAATGCCGTGATTAGCCCCAGACAAAAATGTCAATTACAACCGAAAGTCCATATTGCGCAACACAGGATCTGATTGCCATTTACTGCAACTAGGCTAATGGCCCAGTACTATCATTTGATTAAGAGTGGTATTCGTGAACGACCAAAACGACTATCTTCAAGCCTTTAACGGAAGTTTTACCTCAACCCTGAGATGGCACCAGTTGGACGCCTTGTGGCAGGTGTTGAAAGCGGATGCCGATGGCGGCTGGTACATCTATGCCATAGGCGAACCACCGCCCTCCTCGAGTGCCGATGCCGAGATGTTGCTGAAGTTTGTCGATGGCATCGACAAGCTGTTGCGCGACGAACATAACGAGGACTATTGCGGTATCGTCTATGCCGACAACCTGACGCAACCCAGTTTCATCAAAATCTACGATCCCAACAACCTGGGCGTCTCCTGCGGTTATAGTGATAACCCGCCACTGCCGGGCTGGGTGCTGAGTAAAATCCCTCCGCTCGATCTTCCCGCGGTGTTGGTGCCGAAAAATCGTAAGCGTTGGTGGCGGGCGTTATGGAGTAAACCCTGAAGAGTAACGGGGTTTATGGGATTGAATCATGCTATTCTAGTAACCAAGTCTTTTTCTGGGGAATTGGGTGGAATATGATGACGACCGACAACAGTACCGCAGGTCAAACCCTAAACGATCGGCTTGCCATCACCCGTGGCGTGATGAATATGTTCGAGAGCTGGGGATTGCGTGGCGAAGAGATCATGGCACTGCTGGATATGCAGGGAAAGAAGCGTCATCTCTCTCAGTATCGCTATAACAAGCCGCTGCCCGACAACCCGGATATCATGCGCCGGGTGGACTACTTGGTGCGTATCGATGATGCTCTGCGTACCACCTATCCGACCAATCCCAGCATGGGCAAGCGTTGGCTTCGTCAACGAAACCATAAGTTCAATAAACACAGCCCGCTGTCGATGATGATCGGTGACGGGGAGCAGGGGATGATCTACGTGCTCAGCAGGTTGGACTGTACCTTTGCCTGGGATCAGAGCGGCTCAAAACCCTGCTGAACTCTATAGGACAGGCCCTAAAAACGGCTGCCGGTTAGGCCTTTTCCAAGCGGCTCAGCCATACATCCAAACCCTGGGCGTCCAACAGCAGGTCCATTGCCATGCGTTGCTCGATGGTCTCCCTGGGCAAGTTGCAGCCGTGGGTTAGGAGTTTCTGCATCATCCAATCCTTCAGTCTGTTGCGAATCTCGGCAACCCGTTGCTCACCTGGGGGGGTGTTGCACGCCCTGGCGATGGTTGCGAAATCCTCAATGTATCGACTCAATTGTTCGGCCATTTCCACCACGTCTCCTATCTCGCCAAAGTGGGTCAGGTAGATCCGCTGCGGTGAAAGCGTCATCAGGCGCTCAAGGGTAGTAAGCCAAGCCTCGGGATCGAACTGCACAGGGGTCGTTGTCGGCATAATGAAATGACCCTGTTCGGTATCGAACTCTCGGTAGGAGAGACCAAAGGTGTCACCGCTGAAAATCGCCTCGCTCACACCATCGTAGATACAAAAATGGTGGCGGGCGTGCCCGGGGGTATCCAAGATCAGCAGTTCCCTGCTGCCAAAACTGATGCGCGTGTCATCCGGGGCTTCAATGACACGTTCCTCGGGTACGGCGGTCAGCTTGCCGAACTGCTTCTCGAATTGATCCTCGCCATACACCGCAGTGGCACCGGCAATCAACTTCGAAGGATCTATCATATGCTTCGCGCCATAAGGGTGGATCACCAAGGAGGCGTTGGGCAGGCGGCGTATCAACTCCCCGGCACCCCCCGCATGATCGAGGTGCACATGGGTTGGGATGACGTATTTGACCTGGGATGGAGCAATCCCTTTCATCGCCAGGATCTCCATCAGGCGAGGAACCGTGTGGCTGGTGCCGGTATCGATGAATACAGCCTCTCCCTCAGACTCGACAAGGTAGCAGGCGGCCAGTTCCGGCCGCTGATAATGGGTGTCGATACAGGTTATCTGGTTTGCATACTCAATAGTGTCGAGATTCGGCATCTTGGTTACCTAATTTTCGCTGTTGTTCTGTTCGCTAATGGACTCTTCTGCTCCCTGCAGCAGGTTCTGGATATTGGAGCGGTGGCGCCAAAACAGAATCAACGAGATGAAGATCTGCATCAACACAAGCTCTGTCTCGGGCCAGATAAGCCACACGATCAGTGGTGCCAAGGCCATTGAAACCAAGGCCGAGAGTGAAGAGATGTTGACCAGTTTCGCCATCAGCAACCAGATCAGCGAAACTCCCAGTCCGATTCCCCAGTGAAGGCCAAATTGCACACCCAGTGCGGTGGCAACACCCTTGCCACCCTTAAAACCGAAAAAGATGGGATAGAGGTGGCCGAGAAAGGCTGCGATTCCGCTCAAGGCGAGAATCGGTACCGATACCTCGAGCAAATGCGCTGCCAGCATCGGCAGCAATCCCTTCAATGAATCGCCCAGTAGGGTTATCGCCGCCGCCTTCTTACCGCCAATACGTAAAACGTTGGTCGCTCCGGGGTTGTTGGACCCTTGACTTCTCGGATCGGGCAGCCCCATCACGCGACAGACAATAATGGCGCTGGAAATGGAACCCAAGAGGTAGGCGCCTAATATGAGAAGAGACTCTGTGACCATGTGTGCTGTTGCTGATTATGCCGGCCACATGTTGGAACAGAACTCCAGATATTACAAGGTTTGAGAGGAACGGGGGTTTGCTCACTCTCTAATCTCCTCTACCATGGGGCTTTATTCAACATCTGGCTCAAAGCGTATGGATATAGTCTTCATTCGGGACCTGCGTGTTGATACCGTGATAGGTATCTATGACTGGGAACGTAAAATCAGGCAAACGGTGATCTTGGACCTTGAAATGGGAGCGGACATCGCCAAGGCGGCATCGACCGACGCTATCGAGGACACCCTCGATTACAAAGCGGTGAGTAAACGTCTCTTCGCCTTTGTTCAAGAGAGTGAATTCCAGTTGGTAGAGACCCTGGCAGAACGCTGTGCTGACATCATTTTGAATGAGTTTGCTGTGCCCTGGGTACGTTTGACATTGAACAAGGTGGGAGCGGTCAGCAGCGCACGGGACGTTGGTGTGATAATAGAACGGGGCCGGCGTGAGTGAGCGCGAGACAGTCAATGCCTGGTTAAGTCTAGGTAGTAATGTCGAGCCGCAGAGGCATATTCCCATGGCGCTGCTCGATCTCGAACGTCTCTATGGAACGCTCAGGGTCTCATCGATCTATGAGAGCCGTTCCATTGGCTTTGAAGGTGATAATTTTCATAATTTGGTGGTAGGGATTAGCACCGACAGCTCACCGAGGGAGTTGGTCGCTGAACTGCGTGAGGTGGAACGGAGACACGGCAGAGAGCGCACTTCGGAGAAGTTTTCACCACGAACCTTGGATATAGATCTGCTTACCTACGGTGAACAGACAGTGGATGATGAAAACATCCAACTGCCCCGTGATGAGATCCATAAATATGCATTTGTCCTGCTCCCGCTAGCAGAGGTGGCAGGTGATGAGATAGAGCCCAGATCCGGTCGCACCTACAGCCAGCTATGGGAGGCGTTTGACAGTCAGGATCAGGTTCTTTGGCGGATCGAAGAGGGTTAGCGTGCTCAAGTGGGCCGGTTTCAGCTGGGAAAAGCTCACTGGAGAGCGGGCTTTTTTGCTGAAAATCATTGAATTATAAGCAAAAAAAACCCTGGCACCCTATCCTTGGGCGCCAGGATCTTGTGTCGCAATGATTGGTTGGCAATTGGTTTCAATCCGTGGACATCCTTGTTCTGTGCTGCTGTCCGTTGCGTCCTTGACATGCGACAAATGAATTCTATTCGATTAACCTCAAAAAAAATGCAGGATTGATCTCAAATCCACGTAGGCATTTTCTGACACGCGGGGTTAGACAACTTGATTAATCGACGCTTCTTTTGAAACAATCCGTTCCTCACCAATGACCGTGAATCCTCGAGGTAATATCTCCATGCCGTTGATCAGAGCATTCCCTGGGCTGCGTCCCGCTGACGGGCGGGCAGCCGATGTCGCCGCTCCCCCCTATGATGTCATGAACCAGGCCGAGGCCAGGGAGATGGCGAATGGCCGTCCCTGGAGTTTTCTCCATATATCAAGACCTGAGATAGACCTTCCCCAGGGAACGGATCCCTATGCCCCTGAAGTCTACGCCAAGGCAGCGGAGAACCTGGAGAGGATGGAACAAGAGGGGATTCTGATCCGTGACCCATCACCTTGTTTCTACGTCTATCGTTTGACCATGGGCGATCATCAGCAGACCGGTCTGGTGGCAGCGGCTTCTGTGGAGGCCTACGACAACGACCGTATCAAAAAACATGAATTCACTCGCCCGGCGAAAGAGGATGACCGGGTGCGCCAGATCGATGCACTGAACGCCCAGACAGGCCCGGTTTTTCTGGTCTATCCAAGTGCGCCGGCGGTCGATGCCCTGCTCAGCGAGGTAACCCGGCATCCACCAAAGATGGATGTCACCGCCGCGGATGGTGTGAGGCATGAGATCTGGCCCATGGATGATGAGGAGCAGGTCGAGCTGTTGACCCGTGAGTTCGACCGCATGAGTGCTCTCTATGTGGCGGACGGTCACCACCGCTCCGCCGCGGGTTCGAGGGTGGCCGCGGCGAGGAAGGGGGCAAACCCGAACCATACCGGTGATGAGGCCTACAACTACTTCCTCAGTGTCATCTTTCCCCATAACCAGATGCAGATCCTCGACTACAACCGGGTTATCAAGGATCTGCATGGGCTCGATAAGGCAAGCTTCCTCACTCGCATTGAAGCGGTGTTCCAGTTGACTCCCAGCGAGCAACCTGTAAAGCCGCGTCGCAGCGCCGAGTTCGGCATGTATCTGGATGGGCAGTGGTATCGTCTACAACTCGATGCCTCTCGGATTCCCGTAGATGATCCCGTGGCGCGGCTGGATGTCAGTCTCTTGGCCGATAACCTCATCGAACCCATTCTCGGCATCTCCGATCCCCGCCGTGATGCGCGAATCGATTTCGTCGGTGGCATCCGCGGTCTCTCCGGTCTGGAAAAGCGGGTCGATTCTGGAGAGATGGCTGTCGCCTTCTCCCTCTTTCCCACCAGCATGGAGCAGTTGATGGCGGTGGCAGATGCCGGTGAGGTGATGCCGCCGAAATCGACCTGGTTCGAACCGAAACTCGCGGATGGACTGGTCAGCCACCTGCTCGACTGAAGCTGATGGTTTCTACCACTAGCAGACTGCCACAGGGTGATAGCGCAGATGCGGCGCTGTTTTCCCATTGGCTGCAGACACTGCCCGACGATTTCGATGAAAAAGATCGTCTGATGCTGCACAAGGCAGGGGAGTTAGCCCTTGCCGCCAATCCGCAACAGCGGTTGCTCAGTGGCGAGACCCCTATGCGACACGCCCTCTCGGTGGCCGAGATCCTGACCAAAATGCGTATGGATCGGGAGACCCTGGCCTCTGCGCTGTTGCTGGGGGTGCTGAAGGATTCAAGCATCACCCCTGAGATATTGCAGCGCGATCTGGGGGAGAGCACCGCCCACATGGTGGAGGGCCTGGCGCGAATCGACCTGCTGACCGATCTATCCAGCGAAGTCTCCGCAGAAGAGGAGCAGCAGCATGCGGAGAATATGCGCCGACTGCTGCTGGGTATCGCGGAGGATGTCAGGGTGATCCTGGTGGTGGTGGCGGAACAGCTCCACCTGATGCGATCGGCGCGAAAGTTATCCCAGGATCTGCGTCGCCGCTTGGCCAAGGAGACCGAAGAGATCTATGCGCCGCTGGCGAATCGGTTGGGGATCTGGCAGGTGAAGTGGGAACTCGAAGATCTGGCGTTGCGTTTTCTCCATCCCCAAGATTACAAGCGCATTGCGAGTCAGCTGGATGGTCGGCGTGCCGACCGGGAAGCGTTCATCAACGAGGTTATCGAGCTGTTGCGGGAGAAGTTTCTCGCTGTGGGAATCGATGCGGAGATCAATGGCCGGCCCAAACATATCAACAGCATATGGCGCAAGATGCAGCGTAAAGCGGTGGACATCGAACAGATATTCGATCTGCGGGCAGTGCGGGTGTTGGTGGATGATATCGCCCAATGCTATGCGGCTTTGGGTGTGGTGCATGGTTTATGGAAACATATTCCCGGTGAATTCGACGACTATATCGCGACCCCGAAAGCCAATCTCTATCGTTCCATCCACACCGCGGTGATCGGTCCGGAAGAGAAGACCCTGGAGGTGCAGATCCGCACCCGGGAAATGCACCAGCACTCTGAATTGGGAGTGGCGGCGCATTGGCGCTATAAGGAGAACGCCAAGCAGGATAGCGATGTGGAGCGCAGAATCCTGCGCATGCGCCAGTGGTTGGAGAGGAGCGGGGATGCAGCGGATGGCACCGATCTGGGTGATGAATCGGAGAGTGAAACAGGATCGACCCGGGTCTATGTGCTGACACCAAAGGGTAAGGTGGTGGAGCTGCCCAAGGGTTCGACGCCCCTCGATTTTGCCTATTCCATCCACACCGATGTGGGGCACCAGTGTCGGGGAGCAAGGGTGGATGGTCATATCGTACAGCTCAATCGCCCCCTGCGCAGTGGTGAAAGCGTGGAGATTCTGACGGCCAAGAACGGCACCCCGAGCCGCGACTGGATCAATCCGCATCTGGGCTATCTGCATAGCTCCAAGGCGCGCAACCGGGTCAAGCAGTGGTTCAAGCAACTCGACTACGACCACCATGTGGAGCTGGGGCGAGCGGCCCTGGATCGTGAGTTGACAAGGCTGTCGATTACGCAAAAGCCGAATCTGGAGGCTGTCGCCGCGAAACACAATCTGATTCATCCGGAGGATGTCTATGCGGCGATTGGCCGGGGAGATCTCTCGCCGATTCAGGTGGCCAGTTTTGGTACTAGGGAGAGGGCCGAGGCGGTGCCGAAAACGCCTCCCGAGACCCCGCGCCAACACCCGGTGGCCAAAGGAGAAGTGGTGGTTGCCGATGTCGACGATCTGATGACCACGATTGGACGCTGCTGCAAGCCGGTGCCCTATGATTCCATCATCGGCTATGTCACCCGGGGACGAGGGGTCACCATTCACCGCTCCGACTGTCCCAATATTCGTGCGCTTAAAGAGCACGAAGCCGATCGCTTGGTCAAGGTACGTTGGAGCAAGGATCAGCAGGAGACCAGTTATGCGGTTGACTTCCTGGTGGTTGCCAGTGACCGAAAAGGGCTGTTGAGGGATATATCGACCATACTCACCAATGAGGATATCGATGTCATCGGGGTGAACACCAGCAGCGACCGTAAGACCGACTCCGCGAGGATGCGTTTTACGGTAGAGGTAAGTGATATGGAACAATTGAGCCGATTGTTGTCGAAAGTCGAGCAGCTACCGGATGTGAATCTGGTTAAAAGGTTGGTTTAAATCCCAAGATTAGATTGCCAGTCGGGCATGTCGCCGCTAAACTAACGCTTTGTTATTTTATGCTTTTTCTCCTCCCTCACTGGCGAAAGACCGAGATCGCGAATACCTGCTTTGGCTAAACAAACTGAAATCATCAATCTACTGGACCTTGATCTGCAGGGTATGGAGTCCTTTTTCCTCGGATTGGGCTCCAAGGCGTTTCATGGCAGGAATGTCTTCAAGTGGATTCATAAACACGGGGTCACCGATTTCGATGCCATGACCGACATCTCGAAGCGCCTGCGTCAACAGCTGCAGCGGCAGGCGCGGATCGAGTTGCCGCAGCTGGTCTATGAACAGCCGGCAAGCGACGGTACAAGGAAATGGGTGCTTGAATTGGGGGATGGTCAGCGTATCGAGACCGTACTGATACCGGATGATGGCCGCAACACCCTCTGTGTCTCCTCCCAGGTCGGTTGTGCCCTCGATTGCAGCTTCTGTTCCACGGCGCGACAAGGATTCAATCGCAATCTGACGGTTGCTGAAATCATAGGTCAGGTATGGGTGGCCAGTCGTAAGTTGGGCAGCCCGCCGAGCAATATTGTCCTCATGGGCATGGGCGAGCCCCTCGCCAATTTAGATGCGGTGATCACCGCGATGAAAATCATGCAGGATGATTTGGCCTACATGGTTTCCAAATATCGGGTTACCATAAGCACATCGGGAATAGTACCGGCATTAAAAAGGTTGCGGGAAGTGTGCGATGTCAGTCTTGCCGTCTCCCTGCATGCCCCTGACAATGAACTAAGGGATAGACTGGTGCCGATCAATCGGAAATATCCTTTGCAAGAGTTGATTCCAGCATGTCGCGACTATGTCAAAGGAGACAGAAGACGCAAGGTGACTTGGGAATATGTCATGTTGGACGGCGTTAACGATTCGCTGCAACATGCCAAGGCCCTGATTCGTCTCCTCGAAGGGACCCCATCCAAGGTCAACCTGATTCCTTTCAATCCCTTTCCAGGCACCCACTACCAGGCATCCCCGGCAGAGCGGGTAGAAGCGTTCCGTGCACGCTTGAAACGATCGGGTATCATTGCCACAACGCGGAAAACCCGTGGTGACGATATCGATGCCGCTTGTGGTCAGCTGGTGGGTAAGGTTAGGGATCGCAGTAACAGGGAGCTAAGGGTGGAGAATTTGAACAATATCAAACTGGGTGTTTCATGAAGTCGAGTGCAGGGTATCACTTCTATCTCCTGATATTTTCCGTATTGATTCTAAGTGGCTGTACGACCCTACAGCAATCCACTGATACCACAGGTAACCTGGGTCGCGAGAAGCGTAGCAGCCCGGCAAAGATCTATGTGGAGATGGGCATGGCCTATATGCGGGATGGCCAGTCGGCGGTGGCGTTGCAGAAGCTGACGAAGGCGCTGGAGGTGGATGAGAAGTCCGCTGAAGCCAACAATGTGATTGCCATTCTATACGAGCAGCTGGGTGAGAGCGATCGGGCCGGGAAACACTTCGACCGCGCAGTCGAGCTGGACGCTCGCGATCCCTACATACGAAATGCCCGGGGAAGCTATTACTGTCGACTCGGTCGTTACGATGTGGCCCTGCAAGACTTCGAGCAGGCACTCGCCAATCCCCTCTATCCGACGCCCTGGGTGGCCATGACGAATGCAGGATTGTGTTTAGAACGTGCCGGCGACGACGCCAAGGCGGAGAACTTCTATCGACGCGCGCTCTCTGCCAGTGCCACCTATCCTGTTGCACTGATTCAAATGGCAGAGGTCTCATTGCAGCAGGATAAGGATCTGTCCGCGCGCGCCTATCTGGAGCGCTATCACAGTGAGGTTAAACCCACCGCGGCCTCACTGTGGTTAGGGGTGCAGATCGAAAAAAGGCTTAGGGATCTGGCAAAGAGCAGCGAGTATAGAAGCAGGCTGCTCAAGGAGTTTCCCGATGCACCTGAGGTCCAGTCACTCTACGAATCTGAAAGAAGTCAATGAATGTCATGAGCAGAGATGAGGGTGACACAACTGCAGATGTGGCGATTGGGCCTGGAACGCAGTTGCGCAAGGCGAGAGAGAGGCTTGGTCTGGATCAGGCAAAAATGGCCTCCCAATTGCATCTGAGCCAGGCGATGATAGTCGCCTTGGAGTCCGATGATTTCGATAATCTGCCAGGGCCGGTGTTCGTTCAGGGCTATCTGCGTAAGTATTCGCGACTGCTTGGGGTCAATGAGGATGCGGTTGTCGAAGCCTATCAAAACCTCTTTCCTGTCTCCGATGAACTGCCAATAGCTGCGGCGCAAACCCATGAAATGGGGCGTGATCTGCATAGCGGTTCTGGGCTGGTGCGCTATGTAACCTGGGGTATTCTGCTGCTCATGGTCGGCTTGGTTTTATACTGGTGGCTGACCCGGGTGGAGTTGGATGAGCCAGTCTCCATGCCAGCACAGGAACAAGAGCTGCTAGGCCCAGAGGATCTTGCTGTCGAGCAAGCTGTCGTAGCGCCGACACCCGCCGTGCAGGAGCTGGCCCAAACACCGCCTCCGGTCCGAGTCGTGGAAGAGTCGGAGCAGGTGTTGAGTGAGATCGACGAGGTGCTCTCCAGTTCCAATGAATTACTCGGGCCGGCTGCTGAGGAGCGGCCGCAAACTGTCGAAATCGAGACACCAGTAACGGTTACTCCGGTGCAGGCAGCGACCCCCGTGGAAAAGCCCAGGCTCGAACAGACCTCCGATAGGGTCTCGAGACGGGTGGTGTTCCAGTTCAGCGAGCCCTGCTGGACAGAAGTCAGAGATCAAAATGGTAAACTGCGGATCTACGGTGAGATCAGCAGCGGCAGGGTGCGCACGCTGGATAGTCGCTTGGGACCCTTCAGCGTTCTGCTGGGGAACGCCATAGGGGTAAAGCTGACCATCGATGGCGAGCCCTTCGATCTGGAACCCTTCACTCGAGGTAAAGTGGCCCGTTTCACCCTCGATCCACAACGTCTGTAACCGAGTATCTCCTTGCCCTGAGCACTGGCGGGGTAACCTTAGCTGCCAGCAACGTGCTGAAGGAGTACTAGGCCAAAACAGCGGTTCCGTGGTACTCTTCACCGTTTTATTCGAAAGCCTCATTCTATTTTTTCAAGTCAATGGCAAAGCAGATCCAAGCCATACGCGGGATGAAGGATATCCTGCCGCAGCAGACGCCACTCTGGCAGTTTCTCGAGGATCGGGTGCGCTCGGTACTTGGCCGCTACGGCTATGCCGAGATACGTATGCCCATCGTAGAGATGACAGAGCTGTTCAAGCGCTCCATCGGCGAAGTCACCGATATTGTGGAGAAGGAGATGTATACCTTCGCCGACAGAAACGGTGACAGCCTGACACTACGGCCGGAGGGTACGGCGGGTTGCGTGCGTGCGGGTTTGGAAAACGGTCTTATCTTCAATCAGACCCAGCGGCTCTGGTATCAGGGCCCGATGTTTCGCCATGAACGTCCGCAGAAGGGTCGCTACCGCCAGTTCCACCAGATCGGTGTCGAGACCTTCGGTTTGACAGGGCCGGATATCGATCTTGAGCTGATCCTGATCAGCGCGCGGATCTGGCAGGAGTTGGGGCTTCAGGGTTTGGAGTTGCAGCTCAATACCCTGGGAACATCCGAGGAGCGGGGGCGCTATCGCGATCGCCTGATTGCCTATCTGCAGCAGCGCTTTGACGAACTCGACGAAGATAGCCAGCGCCGGCTGGAAAGCAATCCTCTGCGTATCCTCGACAGCAAGCATCCGCAAATGGCATCGGTGATAGCGGATGCCCCCAGCCTGATGGAACACCTGGGGGAGCAGTCGCTGGCTCACTTCGATCGCCTGCGCCAGGGACTCGATGATGCGGGGGTGGACTACACCCTCAATCCGCGGCTGGTACGGGGTCTGGACTACTATAGCCGGACGGTGTTCGAGTGGGTTACCGACAGCCTGGGTGCCCAGGGCACAGTCTGCGCCGGTGGACGCTATGATGGCTTGGTGCAACAGCTGGGAGGAAGAGCGACCCCAGCGATAGGCTTCGCCATGGGATTGGAACGCTTGATCGCGATGCTCGAGAACCGCGATTTGCAAGAACAACTCTCCGCTCCCGATGTCTACCTGGTGATGATGGGGGATAAGGCATCCCGAGAAGGGGTGTTGCTGGCAGAGCAGTTACGTAGTGAACTACCCTGGCTGCGTCTGATCAGCCACTGCGGGGGTGGTACGTTCAAGAATCAGCTGAAGAAGGCGGATCGTAGCGGGGCACGTTTTGCACTTATTCTGGGCGAGGATGAAGTGGCACGCCAAGAGATCGGCCTAAAGCCTCTGCGTGGCGAAGGCGAACAGCAGCAGATAGCCTTGGCGCAATTGCAAGAGAGGCTTGAGCAGAGCATAAGCCGAGGACAATGAAGAGACGCCGGCGAGGCTGTCAGCCGGCGCATATCAATAAACAGAGAGTCATTGAAGGTATAGACAATGAGCGAGTTTCAGACCGAAGAAGAACAGGTCGAGGCGATCAAACGCTGGTGGAAAGAGAACGGTACCTCGGTAATTGCCGGTTTGGTGATAGGTTTGGGTGGTGTTTTCGGCTGGCAGGCCTGGGGGAACTACAAGGACAGGATCGGTGCCGAAGCGGCACTCGCCTTCAACCAGGTAGTGGCCGCGGTGGATCGAGGGGACCAGGCCTCCGCGGTGAAGCAGGCGGAGCTGATGCGCAGTAACTACGACAACAGCAGTTATGCCGTATTTGCCGCTATGGCCGAGGCGAGGGTAAAGCTCGAAGAGGGCGATGCCGCCACGGCGATCTCCCGTCTGCAGTGGGCGGTTCAGCGTGCGCATAACCCGGCGCTGCAGCAGCTGGTGCAGCTCAATCTTGCACGCATCCTGCTCAATGAGGGTGATCTCGACGCTGCCGAGAAGCTGGTGCTCTCTGAGGAGGGTGGATTTGCTGGCGAGTTTGCGGTGATCCGGGGTGATATCGCCTTTGCCAGGGGCGACAAGGCGGCCGCTGCCGCTGCCTATACCCTGGCCATGACTCTGGAGGTCAGCGATCGCAACCTGCTGCAGATGAAGCTTGACGATCTGGCTGCCAACTCCCCATGAGGTTGAAATGAGAGCCGTACTTTTCTGGCCTTTGTTGTTGCTCTTCGCAGGCTGTAGTGCGTTAAGCGGAAAGGACAATGCGGATCCCCCGTCCGAGCTGATAGAGCTGGAAGCGGAACTGCGAATCGAAGAGATCTGGGATGCCAGTTTCGAGGATGCGGATGAGGCACTGCTTAGGCTCCAACCCGTCATCAGCGAGGGAGTCCTGTATGTGGCTGAACCCTCGGGTGAGCTCATTGCCCTCGATCCTGAAACCGGTGATCGTGTTTGGACTGCGGATACCGAAAGTCCGCTCAGTGGTGGGCCCGGGGTTGCGGAGGGTCTGATTGCCCTCGGTACGCTGGAAGCGGAATTGATCCTGTTGAACGCTGAGGATGGCAGCGAAAGATGGCGCCGGCGTGTCAGCAGTGAAGTCCTTTCGTCACCGGTGATCAATGATGCGAAGGTTGTCTGCCGGACCACCGATGGCGGCGTCGCCGTCTACGCCACCGAGAATGGAGAAAAGCGCTGGCTCTATGATCGCAGCGTTCCGGTGTTGACCCTGCGTGGCGATAGCTCCCCTGTGGTCAATAACTACCAGGTGACGAGCGGATTTGCCGGCGGTAAATTGGTCGGACTCTCTCTGGAGAACGGTTTGGTGAACTGGGAAGCGACCATCTCCACCCCCAAGGGGCGTACCGAGCTGGAACGGGTGGTGGATATAGATGCGGATCCGGTTTTGGTGGAGGGAACCCTCTACGTTACCGCTTACCAGGGAGACGTGGCCGCGGTCTCCGAGTCCAGCGGTGTGGTGCTATGGCGGCGCAATATCTCCTCCCATGCCGGGCTCGATGCCAGCTGGCGCCAGGTCTTCATTACCGACGATGAGGATCATGTCTGGTCCCTGGATGCCACCAATGGCGCCACCCTGTGGCAGCAGAAGAAACTCCACGCACGCAAGCTCTCCGCTCCGGCGATGGTGGAGGATAAGATCGTAGTCGGCGATTTCGATGGCTATCTGCACTGGCTCTCCCAGGAGGATGGTCGCCAGCTGGCGCGCATCAGGATCAGTAGCGATGCCATCCGCCTTAAACCGCTGGTAGTGAACGATATTGTCTATGTCTTGGATGAGGGGGGGAATCTGAGCGCCTTGCGAGCCCACCCGATAGAGACCGAGATCCACTGAGATGCTGCCGGTCATCGCTCTGGTCGGACGACCCAATGTGGGCAAGTCAACTCTCTTCAATCGCTTGACCCGCAGCCGGGATGCCCTGGTGGCGGACCAGCCCGGACTCACCCGGGATCGCAAATACGGTACCGGAAAACTGGGTAAACACCCCTATGTGGTAGTGGATACAGGTGGCATCAGCGGTGATCAGATCGGTATCGATCAGTTGATGGAGCAGCAGGTGGTGCAGGCGATCGGCGAGGCCGACCACATCCTCTTTCTCCTCGATGCCAGGGAGGGTTGCAGCGCCGGCGACGAGGCGATCGCGCAACAACTGCGGCGTACTGGTAAGCCGGTCACCCTCGCAGTCAACAAGAGCGAGGGGATAGAGAGCGACCTGGCCGCCAGCGACTTCTACCGCCTCGGTTTCAATCGGCTCTATACCATTGCGGCGGTGCATGGTCGGGGTGTACGCAATCTGATCGACGGGGTACTGGACTCCCTGCCTCCCGTGGAGAGCGGACTGCCGGCGCAAGAGGCAGGGATTCGCATCGCGGTGGTGGGTCGTCCCAATGTGGGAAAATCGACCCTGGTGAACCGAATGCTGGGTGAAGAGCGGGTGGTCGCCTTTGATCAGCCGGGCACCACTCGGGACAGTATCTACATCCCCTTCAGCCGTAACGACCGCCACTACACCCTGATCGATACCGCCGGGGTAAGGCGCCGTTCGCGTATCCATGAGGCGATCGAGAAGTTCAGCATCATCAAAACCCTGCAGGCGATAGAGGAGACCAATGTGGTGCTGATGCTGGTGGATGCGCAACAGGGGATAGGCGAGCAGGATGCCAACCTGGCGGGCCATGTCCTCGACAGCGGCAGGGCGCTGATCCTGGTGATCAACAAATGGGATGGCTTGAGCGACGAAGCGCGTGAAACCATCAAGAGTGAAATAGATCGCAAGCTGCCGTTTCTCAACTTCGCCCGCCACCACTACATCTCCGCACTGCACGGCTCCGGTGTGGGAGATCTCTTCGAGCTGGTGGAGAAGGTCTATCGCAACGCCATGCGCGATCTGCCGACACCGGAATTGACCCGTCTCCTCGAGGCCCTGGTGGAGGAGCATCAGCCGCCCCAGGTGAGAGGTCGCCGGATCAAGCTTCGTTATGCCCACCAGGGTGGAAAGAATCCACCCATCATTGTCATCCACGGCAACCAGACAGAGCAGGTGCCTGACGGCTATAAACGCTATCTCGTCGGCCGTTTCCGTAAGGCATTGAGGCTTGATGGCACCCCGATACGTATCGAATTCCGTAGCGGTGACAATCCCTATCAGGGAAAGAAAAACAAACTCACCAAGCGCCAGGTCCAGAAGCGTCAGAGATTGAAGCAGTTTGTGACGCGCAAACGCTGATGAAGGCGAAATTCCCTGCCTACGAAGAGAAACTGGAGACCTTGCTGCAACGGTCGGGTATAGATCGACTCGATCCCAGGCAGCAGCATTTTCTCCGTCAACAGTGCCTTGACTTCCGCTTCACCCAGCAAGAGTTGCAACAGCTTAGTGATATCGCCGCCGATCTGGCGATGTGGGGAGAGCGGCCTTTGGACGAGATCTGGCCAGAGTCAGACGGCAGCAGTCTCAATCCTAAGCAACGGCGGCAGAGGCTGTTGAAGAACCTCAGCGGTCATTGGCAGCAGCTCAAGCTGAAGCCGAAACGCTATCCGCGGTTACCGCTAAAGCCGGCGTCGGATCTGCAACGCATTAAACGCATTGACGTCGAAAAAGAGAAGCTCGCCCTTGGCCCCTGTCCTGTGGCGTCGCCGCGAACCCGCTGCTGCAACCTGATGACCCTGGATGCGGTGGAGAATTGCGGTTTCGACTGCAGCTACTGCAGCATCCAATCCTTCTATCACGGTGACGAGGTCCGTTTCGACAAGGCGTTTGCACGCAAGCTCAGCCAACTCGAACTCGATCCGACACGCACCTATCATATCGGCACGGGGCAATCATCCGACTCCCTGATGTGGGGTAATCAAGGGGGCGTGCTGGATGCTCTGCTGGCGTTTGCCTGGCGCAATCCAAATGTGATTCTGGAGCTGAAGAGTAAATCGAAAAATATCAGCCACCTGCTGAAAGCGGATCTGCCACCCAATCTGCTCTGTACCTGGTCGCTCAACACGCCGACTCTGATCGCCCATGAGGAGCACCTCACCGCTGCGTTGCAGGAGCGTATGCAGGCGGCCCGCCGTGTCGCGGACCGCGGGGTGTTGGTGGGCTTTCACCTTCATCCCATGATCCACTATGCGCAGTGGCAACAGGATTACGGCGCCCTGTTTCAAGCCATGCTGCAAACCTTCTCCGCTGAGGAGGTGGTGTTGGTCTCCCTGGGCACCCTGACCTATATAAAACCGGTGATCAAGCAGCTACGCGGGCGCAGCGGTTTTCGTAGTAAGATCCTGCAGATGCCGATGGTGGAGAGCGATGGCAAGCTCTCCTATCCCAGGAAGATCAAGGAACAGATGTTCCGCTTTGCCTATCAATCGCTGGAGCCTTGGCACCAGGAGGTCTTTTTCTATCTCTGCATGGAGAACCATAGCCTCTGGCAACCCGTGTTCGGTAGTGACTATGCCACTAATCAGGAGTTCGAAGCGGCGATGAAACAGGCCTATCAAAGGAAGATCCTTGCCAATAGGAGAGCGCAGTGAGCAGTGACCAGCTGTTGGTAGGCTTGAGTTTCTTCTGCTATCTGCTGGCCGTGTTGAGCATCGGTATCGTCGCCTGGCGACGGACGAGGAATCTGTCCGACTTTGTATTGGGTGGTAGAAGTCTGGGGAGTTGGGTGACCGCGCTGAGTGCCAGCGCCTCCGATATGAGCGGTTGGCTGCTGTTGGGGTTGCCGGGCTACGCCTATCTTGCGGGGCTTGAGTCCTTGTGGCTCGCGCTAGGCTTACTCATCGGTACCTGGCTCAATTGGCAGCTGGTAGCGGCTCGATTGCGTAGCGCTTCCGAGGCCGCGGGGAATGCGCTCACACTGCCCGAGTATCTCTCCAACCGCTTTCAGGATTCCAGTGGCTTGATCCGTATATCTTCATCCTTTTTCATTCTCCTGTTTTTTCTTTTCTATACCAGCTCGGGGCTGGTTGCCGGGGGCAAGCTCTTCGAATCGGTGTTCGGCCTGCCCTATTTCTGGGCGGTCGCCTCGGGTGCCTCTATCATCATTCTCTACACCGCATTCGGCGGTTTTCTCGCTGTCTCATGGACCGATCTGTTTCAGGGTCTGCTGATGCTGTTGGCGCTTGTGGCCATACCCCTCTACACCCTGGTTGAGCTGGGGGGCGTGGATAACTTTGTATCGACCATGGGGAGTATCAATGGGGAGCTGCTCAACCCCTTGACCGACAAAGATGGGGAACCCCTTGGCTTGATTGCCATACTCTCCCTGATGGCTTGGGGGCTCGGCTATTTCGGACAGCCACACATCCTGGCACGCTTCAAGGCCATCAGGCAGAGCGGATTCGTTCCCAAGGCGGAGCGGATTGCGGTGAGCTGGGTATTCATCTCCCTCACGGCTGCCTGTCTGGTGGGATTGGTGGGTATTCCCCTCTTTGAATCCCCGCTGCAGGATGCGGAGACTGTCTTCATACGTCTGGTCGACCTGCTGTTTCACCCCCTGGTAGCCGGGATCTGCCTGGCCGCTATCTTGGCGGCCATCATGAGCACCGCCGATTCCCAATTATTGGTCTCCTCAAGCACCTTTACCGGTGATCTCTATCGTCTGTTACTGCGCAAACAGGCGAGTGAGGCGGAGTTGGTGGTCGTGGGTCGCTTGGCCGTGTTGTCGATTGCCTTGGTTGCTTTTGTCCTGGCGCTGGATCGGGAGAGTAAGGTGCTCGATCTGGTCGCCTATGCCTGGGCGGGTTTCGGCGCCGCTTTCGGTCCCGCGGTACTGCTCTCACTCTACTGGAGAGGGATGAATCGTTGGGGGGCGCTGGCTGGAATCGTTAGCGGTGGCCTGACCGTGGTGATCTGGAAACCGCTGCAGGGGGGGCTCTTCGATCTCTATGAAATCATCCCCGGTTTTCTGATTTCACTACTGATGATCCTTGTGGTCAGTCGATTCACCACCAGATCAACCGGTGGCGGCGGCTAGACAGAGGTCTTGTGGTTGCACTCGGCCTCGCCAATTTAAATGAACATCATTTAACAAAACATAGTTACATTTAGGAATCTTGTGCATAAGATCACTGTGCTGTTAGCGGGATAGTGCAATAGTGAAGATATAGGCTCAAAGGGATGGACATGACGTCCAGCAATGGAATGTAGACAATTAATCAGGAGCGATTATGGGAAGAAGGGGTGAACACAGCAAATCGGAAATTGAGTGTATGGCCCTTGAGGCAGCGGAAGCCATCATCGAAAGCGAAGGCTATGATGCACTCTCCGCGCGCAAGGTGGCTTCAGCCATTGGCTATACAGTCGGTAGTCTCTATTTCGTATTCAGGAATCTCGACGAACTGGTGCAGCGGATCAATGGGCGCACTCTGGACCAACTCTATGCCAATTTGATCGAGGCGTTGTCAGATTGTCGACTTCCGCAACAGTGCATATATGCCCTGGGTAGCGCCTATCTGGAATTTGCCGCACGGCATCCCCACCGCTGGCGCATGATATACGAACAGCAACCGCGAGACGACAATCTCTCTGTAGACATCTATCGGGAGAAAATGGAGCGGCTCTACGAGTTGATTGAGATACAGCTGAAAGCGCTAGCGGTCGGGCCCGAGGAAGAGGTCTTGGTCTCTGCCAGGGCGCTCTGGAGTGGCATTCAGGGTATTGCCTCAATGAACCTGGGACGAATTCCGAATCATGAGGAAGCGCAGTGGGCGCACAAGCTATCCAGACATCTCATCAGCCACTATCTGGTCGGCATGGGTACGAGTGAATTCAAAAGTGTAGCCTCGCAACCTGTTGGACAGGTGATCGACTACCCGAAGTAGGCCGAGTCAACGGCCGGGCCTGAAGCCGTTTCTGGTTCGAATTCATGCCCGGCCTACACCTCCGCAATTAAAACCCACCAAAATACTTGGTATCTAGACGCGATTTTCGTGTAGAATCCCCCGCCATGATTTTCGGCAACTATGACGGACCCTCAATCTGTCCGCAGCAGGAGTAACTGACGATGTCTGAACTGACACAAGATTCTGTAAATGAGGCCATCAAGGGGTATCTAGAGCCGCACCTTGAAAAGGACCTGGTAACCGCCAAGGCGATCAAGTCCATTGCGATTGAAGGTGGCAAGGTAAAGTTGGCGGTTGAACTGGGCTTTCCCGCCAAGGGCTGCATGGATGATATCTCAGCAGCCCTGCAGGAGAAGGTGGGGGCACTACCCGGGGTAGAGCGTGTCGAGGTCGAAATCAGTTCCAATATCGTTGCCCACTCCGTGCAGAAGTCGCTGAAACCGATCGACAATATCAAGAACATCATCGCCGTTGCTTCTGGCAAGGGAGGTGTTGGCAAATCCACCACCGCAGTCAACCTGGCCCTTGCCCTGGCGGAAGAGGGGGCCAAGGTCGGGGTGCTTGATGCCGATATCTATGGACCCTCGCAACCGCGTATGCTGGGTATTCACGGTAAACCGGAGTCGAAAGATGGTAAAACCCTGGAACCGATGGAGGGTTATGGCATGCAGGCGATGTCGATCGGTTTTCTGATCGATGAAGAGACGCCGATGATCTGGCGTGGCCCGATGGTAACCCAGGCCTTGGAGCAACTGCTCAATGATACCAACTGGGACGGGCTCGACTATCTGGTGGTGGATCTGCCCCCGGGGACAGGGGATACCCAGCTGACGCTGGCGCAGAAGGTCCCGGTCTCCGGTGCGGTCATTGTCACCACCCCGCAGGATATTGCCCTGCTGGATGCGCGCAAGGGACTGAAGATGTTTGAGAAGGTGGAAGTGCCGGTACTGGGTATAGTGGAAAACATGAGTATCCATATCTGTTCGAAATGTGGCCACGAGGAGCATATTTTCGGTCAGGGCGGTGGTTCATCCATGGCTGCCCAGTACAATGTGGATCTGCTTGGGGCACTGCCACTCGATATCCGCATCCGTGAAGAGACCGATGGTGGCAAACCGACCGTGGTTGCCGAACCGGAGGCCCGAATATCACAGATCTATCGTGAAATCGCCCGTAAGACCGCTGCCAAGCTTTCGCTCCAGGCCAAGGATTATGCAGCCAAGTTTCCAAATATCGTGATTCAGAACAATTGACGTGGCGTGGGCGGAGGTTGATGCCTGATCACGCCTTTACCCAGGGTTTCTCGGGCGATAGTGCCTGCCATCTGTTGATGATGCCGCAGAATAGTCTTGCGGTCTGTTCTGTATCGTAGATCGCCGAGTGGGCCTCACTGCTGTCCCAGTCGAGGCCGGCGGCCTTCGCCGCCTTGGCAAGTACGGTCTGGCCATAGGCCAGACCCGCCAGGGTGACGGTGTCGAAGGTGCTGAAGGGATGGAAGGGGTTGCGCTTGATCCCTGTCCTCTCCACCGCGGCGTTGAGGAACCCCAGATCGAAAAACGCATTATGGCCGACCAGGATTGCCCTTTTACAGCCACTGGCCTTAATCGCCTTGCGAATGGGGGCGAACAGCAGCCGCAGCGCCTCCTTTTCCGGTAGGGCGTCGCGAAACGGGTGTTGCGGATCGATACCGTTGAATTCGAGGGCCTTGGGATCGATATTGGCTCCCTCGAAGGGCGTCAGGTGATAGGCCTGGGTCTCGGCCGGGTGGAGCATCCCCTCTTGGTCGATGGCGATGGTGGTAGCGGCGATCTCCAGCAGGGCATCCTTCGCTGCATCAAATCCCCCGGTCTCGACATCGACAACCACAGGCAGATAGCCGCGAAACCTTTGCCCCATGGCACTGTTATAGGTGATGTCACTCATCGACTCTAGGATAAAGAAAGGTGCTGCGTTTTTCGACTCTTTTTAGGGCGTATTGGATTAGTGTGAAACAGGCCCTAAGCATGCGGATTACCGGATTGATTGTCATATATCTGTAAAAAACCGATATTAATGGTGTTTTGGTTCAATATCTCGCAAGTTTGGCTGTTTTTTGATTTCACCTGTGGCCGATCAGACTGATATGATGTTGCACTCAACTGTTCCCGAAATTAAGAAGAAGAGGCCCTGGTTAAGCGTCGCTCACTAATAAGCAGATGTTATCCAGTCCGTAAAATGAGCTTGAGCGTTTTGTGTAATAGGATCGTCATCGTCGGTTTGCTACTGCTGTTTCTTAGCGGCTGTGCCAGTATGCAGAACCGGCACCCCGCCGATCCAATCGAGTCTGTCAATCGAGGCATCGATCAATTCAACCAGGAATTTGATCAGTATGTGGCCAAGCCCGTGGCCGAAGGCTATCGGGTGGTCACACCTTCAATCGTGGATCTGGGGATAACCAATTTCTTCAATAATCTCGCCGACGTCCCTTCAGCGGTCAACAATCTGCTGCAGCTCAAACCGACCCATGCGCTGACCGACCTGGGGCGGGTCTGCATCAATACCACGCTAGGTATCTTCGGGCTCTTCGATGTGGCTTCCGATATGGGAATACCCAACTATAAAGAGGATCTGGGACAGACCCTGGGATTTTGGGGCATGGGTGACACACCCTACCTGGTGTTACCTTTTCTCGGCCCCACCACGCTACGCGATCTGATTGGACTGGTGGGCGATACCTGGATGAATCCGATCAGCTACCCCAGTCAGGATACCTACTATGCCCTGACGACCTTGCGCCTCATCGATGTGCGCGCCGATCTGTTGGAGGCCGGCGATGTTCTCGATGAGGCTGCGGTGGATCGATACGCCTTCCAGCGGGAGTTCTATCTGCAGAAGAGGGATTCGCAGATAAAGGACGGTCCCAATCATATGAGTGAAGACGATCTCTTCGACGACACCTTCTTCGATGATGAGGAGGCGCCCTTCGATGATCAGGCGCCGTTCCCTGAGGAAGAGCCGTGAGGCTCAGCCAACCAACTGCCAGCTGATTGTCTCCCCGCTCCCCAGCGGGACGACCCTATCCTTGCCGAACTGATAACTCTGCGGTGATTTCCAAGGCCGTTTCTCCAGGGTGATCAGCTCCCGGTTTCTGGGCAGGCCATAGAAATCCGGACCGTAAAAGCTGGCAAAGCCTTCAAGTCTATCCAGGGCACCAACCCGCTCGAACAGCTCCGCGTAGAGTTCGATAGCGGCATGAGCGGTGTAACAGCCCGCGCATCCGCAGGCGCACTCCTTGGCGTGTTGTGGGTGAGGGGCGCTGTCGGTACCGAGGAAAAAGTGAGGCTCTCCGCTGGTTGCAGCCTCAATCAGAGCCGCTTGATGGCTCTCCCGTTTCAGGATCGGCAGGCAGTAGAAGTGGGGGCGTATGCCACCCACCAGCATCGCATTGCGGTTATACATCAGATGCTGCACGGTGATGGTCGCCGCTATATTGCCGTCTGTGGCGCGGATGAAATCGACCGCCTCCCTGGTGGTGATATGTTCGAATACCATGGGCAGGGCGGGAAAGTCCCTCGCCAGCGGCTGCAGATGGCGATCGATAAAGACCTGCTCACGGTCGAAGATGTCCACCTCCGGATCGGTCACTTCGGCGTGTATCAACAGCGGAAGCCCCTCTCGCTGCATTGTCTCAAGGGCTGAATAGCAGTTTTTAATATTGGTGACACCGGCATCGGAGTGGGTGGTGGCCCCCGCGGGGTAGAGCTTTATGCCATTGACGATGCCACTCTGTTTCGACGCGATCACCTCTTCGCTGCTCAGACGGTCGGTCATATAGAGGGTCATCAGGGGTTTGAAATCACTCTTTGGCGGTAGCGCTGCAAGGATACGCTCCCGATAGGCCATGGCCATGGCTGTCGTCGTGACCGGCGGTTTTAGATTGGGCATCACGATGGCGCGGGCGAAACGCTCAGCGCTGTGGGCGACGACAGATGCCATGGCTTCATCATCGCGAAGATGGAGGTGCCAGTCGTCAGGTCTGGTGAGGGTGATTCGCATGGTCTACCAATTCGGTGGTTTATTTCGTGTTTGGGAATATTAGAAAATACCTATTAAAGGTTTTTAACAATTGGAAATCGCAATTTGTTAAATTAAGTAATTACTAATATTCTATACCTCGAAGGCTACGCTGTATCTGCTTTCCAAAAAATACATCACGATTACATTCTATCTCGAGGAGAGTGAATAATGAAAAAGATCGTTCAAGCTTCTGCAGCTGCTGCACTGATTGTCGCTTCCGCTTCCGCATCCGCATGGTGGGGCGGCCCGGGTTGGGGAAATCGCGGTTGGAACAACGATGGTTGGGGTGACGGCTGGGGTGATGGCTCTGGTGACTTCAGCTTCGGTATGAGCGGCAGCGCTCGTGGTTCCGGTTATGGCCGCGGCAACAACTACTATCGTGACTACTACGGTTACGGTCCTTACGGCTATGGCGCACCTTACGGTTATGGCGCTCCTTATGGCTATGGCTATCCGCCAGTAGCGCCTGCTGCACCGGCTGCTCCTGCTCCTCAGGCTGCACCAGCCAAGTAAAGCGGAACAAAGCCAAATAACAGGGATATTCAGCACAAGGACGTGCCAGAAGAGCAAAGCGTAGTTTTCGATAATAGATACATTCCGGGTACTCAAAAATGAAAAAGATTTCTATCATTGCCGCGGCTATCGCCATGGCAGCCTCATCGGCAACTGTCAATGCCTGGTGGGGCAACGATTGGGGTGACGATTTCTTCGGTGACGGTTTCGGTGCCGGCGATTTCGATTTCTCTTTTAATATGCGTGCACGCGGCAACGGTTATGGTCGCGGCTACAACTCATATCGCGACTATTACGGCTATGCACCCTACGGCTATCTGCCCTATGGCCATGCGCCGGTAGCACCTGCGATGACTGAAGAGCAGAAGGCTGCAATGGAAGAGCAGCAGAAGGCTTTCGCCGAGCAGCAGAAAGCCTTCGCCGAGCAGCAGCAAAAGGCCTACGAACAGGCAGTTGCCGCACAGCGTGAGTATGCTGAGAAATACCAAGCCGATCCTCGTGCTGCCATGGAGTCTGAAATGAAGACCAGGCAGGAGCAGATCGAGGCTCAGCGTGAACTGATGCAGTCTCGTTTTGACAACAGGGCTCCAGCCAGACCTGAGATGCCTGAAGCTATCGCAAAGCGCATGGAAGAGTCCCAGGCTCGTCGTGATGAGATGGTCAAGGAGATGGAAGCCCGTCGTGCAGAGGCTATGAAAGCGATGCAAGAGCGTCGTAAAGTTGCGATGGAGCGCAAACCCTTCGAAATGCCTGTGTTCGAGACTCGCAAAGAGATCTGAGCAACCCCTCAGGCCGATAAAAAGGCGCTTCCGGTATTGACCGGTAGCGCCTTTTTTCATGATCAGTGCTTTTTTCCTGCCAGACTGATAATCCTGTCCGCTTAGCCGGATCGTTCCAACCCTTGCTGTACCAGCGCTGAGAGGTGGGTAAGATGACAAACTGGGCTGGATACGGGTGCCTCTGGTAGGAGACTAAACAGATTGTCAAGTAACTAAGAAAACAGGGAATTAGGTTAAAAACAGTAGTTGTACAACGCTGAAAAATAACCCATCTTGCTGTATATTACGCCGGTCAATCCAAACTATTGGCAGTTCAAATAGTCGATGTCCGCCGCCTGTGATAACACGCGCTCTCCTGGTTTGGAGAACAGACTTTGTTTGCCATATTAACTACAGAGAATAGAGATGCCGACCAGACCTGATACCGATCCACTAGAGACACAGGAGTGGCTAGACGCCTTGGAGGCCGTGCTCGAGAATGAAGGCGTGGATCGCGCCCACTTCCTCATCGAACGCCTGGTTGACAAGGCGCGCCGGTCCGGTGCCTATTTGCCGTTCAGTGCAAACACGGCCTATGTCAACACCATCCCGGTGACCAAACAGCAACGTTTTCCGGGTGACCGCGCCATGGAGCGCCGTATCCGGTCATTTATCCGTTGGAATGCAATGGCCATGGTGGTCCAGGCGAACAGGATCTCCACTGAGCTGGGTGGACACATCTCCAGCTTCGCCTCCAGTGCCACACTCTTCGATGTGGGCTTTAACCATTTTTTTCACGCTTCAAGTAAGGATAGGGATGGGGACCTGGTATTTTTTCAAGGCCATTCCGCACCGGGTGTCTATGCCAGGGCCTATCTCGAAGGCCGCTTGAGCGAGGAGCAGCTCTACAGTTTCCGCCAGGAGGTCGATGGTCGTGGCCTCTCTTCCTACCCCCATCCCTGGCTGATGCCGGGTTTCTGGCAGTTTCCCACCGTATCCATGGGATTAGGTCCGTTGATGGCCATCTATCAGGCGCGTTTTATGCGCTACCTCCACGACCGCGGTCAGCTGCATACCGATGAGCGCAAGGTGTGGGCATTTTGCGGTGATGGTGAAATGGATGAGCCCGAGGCCCTGGGTGCGATCTCCCTGGCAGGACGAGAGCGCCTGGATAATCTTGTATTTGTCATCAACTGCAACCTGCAGCGCCTCGATGGACCGGTGCGGGGCAATGGCAAGATCATCCAAGAGCTGGAGGCGGTGTTCCGCGGTGCCGGATGGAATGTGATCAAGGTGATCTGGGGTGGTTATTGGGATCCGCTCTTTGCCCGTGATAAAAACGGCATTCTTCTGAAACGCATGGAAGAGTGTGTAGACGGCGATTACCAGGCCTATAAGGCCAAGGGGGGTGCCTATACAAGGGAGCACTTCTTCGGTAAATATCCGGAACTCGACGAGATGGTCGCGAATATGACCGATGAAGACATCTGGCGCCTCAATAGGGGTGGTCACGATCCCCATAAGGTCTATGCGGCCTATGCGGAGGCGGTTGCCCATAAGGGCAAACCCACCGTGATCCTGGCGAAGACAGTGAAAGGCTACGGCATGGGTGTCGCCGGCGAAGGTCAGAACATCACCCACTCGCAGAAGAAAATGGGAGAAGCTGCACTGAAGGCGTTTCGTGATCGTTTCAATATACCGATATCGGATGACCAGATTGGTGCCGCGCCCTTCTATAAACCGCCGGCAGACAGTCCGGAAATGCAATATATGCTTGAGCGTCGTCAGGATTTAGGTGGTTTTCTGCCCCAGCGTCGCAGCAAGGTGAAACCACTTAAGACCCCTGAATTGGATGAATTCAAGACCCTGCTGGAAGGCAGCGGTGACAGGGAACAGTCGACCACCATGGCCTTTGTGCGTCTGCTCAACATGCTGGTGAGAAACAAAACAGTGGGCAAGCAAATTGTCCCCATCGTTCCCGATGAGGCGCGGACCTTCGGCATGGAAGGCATGTTTCGTCAGCTTGGCATCTACTCCTCGGTAGGCCAACTCTATGAACCGGTGGATGCCGACCAGGTGATGTTCTACAGAGAGGACAAGAAGGGGCAGATCCTCCAGGAGGGTATCAACGAGGCAGGTGCCATGTCCTCTTGGATCGCGGCGGCGACAGCCTACAGTAACCATGGGATCAGCATGATTCCGTTCTATATCTACTACTCGATGTTTGGTTTTCAGCGGGTTGGCGACCTTGCCTGGGCGGCGGGTGATATGCAGGCCCGAGGCTTTCTCATCGGCGGAACCGCAGGTCGCACCACCCTGGCGGGAGAAGGCCTGCAGCATCAGGATGGCCATAGCCACATCATGGCCGGGACGATCCCCAACTGTGTTAGCTATGATCCTGCGTTTGCCTACGAACTGGCGGTGATCGTCCAGGATGGTATGCGCCGGATGTATCAAGAGCAGGAGAATATCTTCTACTACATCACCGTAATGAATGAAAACTACCTGCAACCGGCAATGCCCAAAGGGGTGGAAGAGGGCATTGTGCGAGGCATCTACCCGCTCAGCAAGGGTGGCAAGCATAAGCTGCGGGTCCAGCTGCTGGGCAGTGGCACGATCCTGCGGGAAGTGGTTGCGGCTGCGCAGTTGCTGCAACAGGAGTTCAAGGTATCGGCTGATGTTTGGAGTGTAACCAGCTTCAATGAGTTGCGCAGAAATGGCCTCGACATCGAGCGCTGGAATACCCTGCATCCTGAAGAGAAACCCAGAGTGAGTTACGTCTCTGAACAGTTAGCCGCTGAGCAGGGTCCTGTGGTGGCGGCGACGGACTATATGCGCAGTTATGCGGATCAGATACGCCCGTTTATCGATGCCAACTACAGTGTCTTGGGTACCGATGGTTTCGGGCGCAGTGATATGCGCAGCCAGCTACGCAAGTTCTTTGAAGTCAATCGCTACTATATCGTGGTTGCGGCATTGAAAGCGTTGCAGGACGAGGGTTCGGTGAAGCCGGAACTGGTGAGTCAGGCAATCAGGAAATTCAAGATTGATCCGGAAAAGCCCAACCCGAGCATGGTCTAGTCGAATGGTGGTGGGAAGCGGCCGCACCCGGCTGGTGAAACGTGCGTCGATGGCAACCAACCTGGACGAAACAATGAGTACCAAACCGGCAAAGAGGATGAGACGTGGGTAAAACGACAGATGTAGTGATACCGGACATAGGTGATTTCGAGTCGGTCGAAATTATCGAGATTCTGGTGTCTGAGGGTGACCAGGTTGCGGTTGAAGAGTCCCTGCTGACCCTTGAAAGCGATAAGGCTACCATGGATATTCCCTCCCCCTACGCCGGCGAGGTTGCAAGCCTGCTGGTGAAGGTGGGCGACAAGGTCACTGAAGGGGATAGGATACTGACTATCGAGGCGGTAGCGAGTGACGAGGGTAAGGAGAGTGAAAAGAACTCCGCACCCCCGCCTGCGGCAGAAGAGCTAGAGACGGTACAAGCACCCGCTCCGGCACCCAGCGAACCCGCGGCAGCTGTCGCTGAACAGCCTCGACTGCCCGGGGAGAAGGAGGCCCGCGTACCTCCCGTACCTGAAGGTTTTCCCGGTAGCAGTGAGGCTAAGCCCCATGCCAGTCCTTCGGTACGCCGTTTTGCCCGCGAATTGGGTGTTGATCTCACATTGGTCAAGGGGAGTGGTCCGAAGAACAGGATCCTGAAACAGGATGTGCAGGGATTCGTCAAGCGTTCCCTGCGACAAGGTGAAGGGGGGGCAGGCCCTCGCACACCCTTTGAAATACCAGCCGGACCGGAGGTGGACTACAGCCGTTTCGGCGATGTTGAAACGGTTGCATTGAACCGTATCAAGAAAATCAGCGGGGCTCATCTTCACCGTTGTTGGCTTACAGTGCCCCATGTCACCCAGTTTGACGAGGCGGATATCACTGATCTGGAGGCCTTCAGAAAAGCGCAGAAAGAGGTCGCGTCGAAACAGGATATTCGGCTTACACTGATGCCGTTCCTGATCAAGGCGGTCGCAGCGTCACTGCAGCAGATGCCCATATTCAATGCCGCCTTATCTGCAGATGGCGATGCCTTGATAGAGAGAAAATATATCCATATCGGTATTGCGGTGGATACGCCAAATGGACTGGTTGTGCCGGTGGTACGGAATGTGGATAAGAAGGGAGTCTTTGAGTTGGCTGCGGAATTGATGGAGATCAGTGACAAGGCGCGGTCGGGAAAATTGGCTCCCGCCGATCTACAGGGTGGATGTTTCTCAATCTCCAGTCTGGGTGGAATAGGCGGTACTGCCTTTACACCCATCGTCAACGCCCCGGAAGTTGCTATTCTTGGCGTATCCAGGAGTAGTATACAGCCGGTTTGGGATGGTGCCGCCTTTCAGCCGCGATTGATGTTGCCGCTTTCGCTCTCCTACGACCATCGCGTTATCGATGGCGCAGATGGGGTAAGGTTCACCAGCTACCTCTGTTCCCTGTTGGCTGACATCCGTCGCTTGTTGCTGTGAGAGGGATTGAACCTCGCGGACAAGGGATTGTCTGGGATCTAGCGGGCTCCATGAATTGACCTAACTCAAAAAATTCATCATATTCTTGGAATAACACAGACTCCTCACGTATTCTTTGTAAATATGTGTCGCATTAATCCTATGTGGATGATTCACAAGGTTTTCTACCTTTAAAGTTATCCGCACGAAGACCGCTAAACTTTTAGTGGACTCTGTTTTATTTCTCAAAACACGTTTTTTCTCCAGGGATGTCAGGCAGGGGCGCCGCCATGCTATAGCCGCGTCAAGAAATGTGTAATATGCTTAACCTGTTGAAAATTATGATCTTATTTTGGTTGTTTGCATCCATTGCTGCTGCCACGGCTGCTGGTGTGAAGAACGAACCGATTAGACCTTTGGTGATCGACCAGAATCTCGACCCAAGGATGGTCTCCCTTGGAGATAAACTGTTTCACGATACCAGACTGTCACAAGATAACAGTATCAGCTGTTCCAGCTGCCATGTTCTCTCAACGGGGGGTACCGACCGTAAAAGGGTATCGATCGGCGTCGGCGGCGCGGTCGGGGATATCAAAGCACCTACTGTCTATAACGCAACCAATAACTTCGCTCAATTCTGGGACGGTCGCACGGCAACACTGGAGCAGCAGGCGGCAGGTCCTGTGCATAACCCGGTGGAGATGAACTCAAACTGGGAGGAGGTGATATCCAAGTTGCAACAGGATCCGGTCGTGGTGGATGAGTTCGATGACCTCTTCGATGACGGTATCACCGCGGTCAATATAGTCAACGCGATTGCGGCCTTCGAACGCTCCCTGGTTACGCTGAACTCACGATTTGACAGGTGGCTCCAGGGTGAAGAGGGTGTATTGACAACACAAGAGCTTCGTGGCTATCGATTGTTCAAGAGCTATGGTTGTGTCAGCTGTCATCAGGGAATGAACGTCGGTGGGAATATGTACGGCTTTATGGGTGCAAAGGGCGACTATTTCAAGGATCGGCAGCGTAGTGTCACCAAAGCGGATATGGGACGCTACAATTTTACCCAGAACGCTGAAGACAAACACTATTTCAAAGTGCCCAGCTTGCGTCTGGCGGCGATCAATCCTCCCTACTTTCATGATGGATCAGAAAGCACCCTGCAAGGTGCCGTACGCATCATGGGTCGGTATCAGCTGGGTCGCGAGCTGCCGCAGAGCGATATCGAAGACATCGTCGCCTTCCTGCATACGCTGGTTGGAGAGCATATCAGGCTTAAACCATGAAGATGCTCAAACTGATCGGTACAAAGCGTATTCTTTTACTCATATCCCTGGGTATCGCTCTTATCTTGTTATTGGCGGCCTACTGGGATGATGAATCCCAGCACTTTGCCGAGCTCTCAAACAGGATGTTACAGCTCAAGGAGATGGATGCACGTCTGGATCGTGATGTCCTCAGGGTCACATCGTTCATGCTGATTCAATACGATCCGCTGGTTCAAACCACCAACAGGCTGCGGCAGTTAAAGCAGCAGATCAATGCCAAGGCGGTGGAGCTTGATGACAGCTTGTTACTGACTCTGATTGATACCTATTGGCAAGGGATGGATGAGAAGCTATCTCTACTCGAGAAGATAAAGTTCCAAGCAGCGATGGTGCGAAACGGTATCCATTATCTCCCGATAGCAGCCGAAGAACTGAAAACACTGGATAATGATATCTATCAAGAGGTCGTGGAGCTGCTCAATTCCCTCTACACCTATGACCTCTTTTATACCGATTCTCAACTTGATGATATCAAAGCAACTCTGCAGAAATTGAAAGGCTATAAATCACCAACGCCTGAAGGCCAGGAGCAGTTTGATCAGGTTCTGTTTCATGTCGATACCAATCTGCAAGACTTGACTAAGCTTGGTGCACTGAAGACGGGCTACCTGGCGATACCGACTCAGGAGTACTTTGAACACATTCATACAAGACACGAGAAAAACCGGATTGATGAAACCACAAAAAAAAGGCAATTGATTTTCCTCTTGTCTGTATTTGTGGTGGTTTTGCTGTTGAGCCTTTGGCAGGTAATTAGCCGGCTTCAGCTAGCGAATCAAGAGGTAAGCAAAGCCTGGTTCCGACTTCATGATGCGGTTGATAATTTGACCGAAGCATTTGCCCTGTTTGATGCGGAGGGACGTCTGGTACTGTTCAATCGTCGATTTGGTGAGTTCTACTCTTGGCTAAAGGATTGGATTGATGAGGGTGCCGATCTTCAAGCTCTGCAATCAATAACCGGTAACCGTATTCAGAATATAAGCCTTGAAGGTGAACCTATCATCGAGCCGATGCCGATGGGTCAGTATCTTGAGCAGACCGAGAGTGGTGCCTGGTACCTGGCCAGCAACAGCCCTACGAATGAGGGTGGTATCGTCTGTGTCAGGAGTGATATCACCGAGTCGAAACAGGCTGAAGTCAATTTGAGAAAACTGGGCAGGGTGTTGGAGCAGAGTCCCGCTTCGGTAATGATCACCAATACCAACGGCGACATAGAATATGTCAATCCGCGTTTTGAGAAGGTCTCAGGCTACAGCGCCGATGAGGTCGTAGGCAAGAACCCGCGTATCCTGAAGAGTGGCGATAAAACGAGGGAAGAATACAAGGCAATGTGGGAGGCATTGCTTGCCGGTCGGGAGTGGCGAGGAATTTTTCATAACAAACGCAAAGACGGGTCCATCTACTGGGAATCAGCATCCATCTCGCCACTGCGTGACGAGAGGGGTCAGATAACCCATTTCATTGCCGTAAAAGAGGACGTTACCACACAGAAGCGTGCCGAAGACCAACTGCGCATGAACGCGACGGTTTTCGACACCACCTCTGAAGGTATCATGGTTACCGATGCCGATAATGTCATCAAAACCGTTAATCCTGCATTCACCCGTATTACCGGCTACTCTGCCGAAGAGGTGATTGGTCAATCACCCAGTATCCTCAGTTCGGGGAGGCACAATGAAGAGTTCTATGAAGAGCTTTGGGATTCAGTGCTACATAAACGCTACTGGTCGGGTGAAGTCTGGAATCGCCGCAAGGATGGCAGCGTGTTTCCCGAGTGGTTGTCAATTGCAGCAATACCCGATGAGGATGGTGTAGCGAAAGAGTATGTTGCGGTCTTTTCAGACATATCCAAGCATAAGGAGAACGAGGAGCAGATTCGTTACCAGGCCAACTACGATGCATTGACAGGCTTACCTAATCGATCTTTGTTGTCGGATCGACTGGAGCAGGCGATAGGCTCGGCACTAAGGGAGAAGTGGAAGCTGGCTATACTCTTTATCGATCTGGATCAGTTCAAGATGGTCAATGATACATTTGGCCATGTCATGGGTGACGAGTTGCTGCAGCTGGTGGCTGAACGTATTGGTGATAGTGTCAGAGAGTCAGATACGGTGGCTCGTTTTGGTGGAGATGAGTTTGTTATCCTGCTGCAGGATATAAATGAAATGGATGCGGTTGCCAATCTTGCCACCAAGGTAATCGATAAAATAACCAAGGTATTTACCCTTTACGAACGTGATATCTACATTGGGGCCAGTGTCGGCATTACCATCTTTCCTGATGACGCAATGAGTGCCGATTCGCTGTTGAGAAACGCAGATATGGCTATGTATCAGGCAAAGGAGCGTGGCAGGAATAACTACCAGTTTTTTACCGCCTCAATGCAGCAACAGACTTTGGAACGTCAACAGCTCGAGCTCGACTTGAGGCTTGCGGTGGATCGTGGAGAGTTGGAACTCTATTATCAGCCGGTGGTGGATGCCGAGTTCGGAAAAGTAATCAGTGTAGAGGCACTATTGCGTTGGAATCATCCCCATAGGGGCATTATCTACCCCGGTGTATTCATTCCACTGGCGGAAGACAGTGGGTTGATTGGCCCCATCGGGGAACGGGTGATAAGAGATGCATGCCAGCAGTTGAGCAAGTGGCAAAAGGCGGGACATCAAGAGTTGAATATGGCGGTAAATCTCTCCAGCCGACAACGCGAACTAGGCCTTGAGGTCGGCTATTTGAGAGAAGTGTTGCAGGAAGCATCCATCGACCCTGGAATGTTGACCATGGAAATTACCGAAAGCCTGCTGATGCGTGATACTGAAGAGGCGATAAAATGGCTATCAAGCTTTAAAGCGCTGGGTGTCAATCTCTCGGTGGACGATTTCGGTACCGGTTACTCTTCACTGAGTTATCTGAAGCGTTTTCCAATGGATATCCTCAAGATCGATCGTTCCTTTATCAATGACCTGCCACACGATGTCGACGACGCATCCCTGGTGAAGACAATTGTTGCCATGGCGCAAAGCCTGAGTCTGAGATTGGTTGCAGAGGGCGTGGAGACCAGAGAGCAGGCCGAATTCCTGGTCAATAACGGCTGCACGAATTTGCAAGGTTACTACTACGCTAAACCGATGAGCGCCAAGGCCATGACATCCTGGTTGCAGCAGGATCTGCAAGGGACAGGCACTACCTGAGTCGCCATATAACCACAAATTTCATCCCGTTTTTATTTTCTGTGGAGCCAATTCAGTGCTTCGGCTACGCTCTGTCATGCAGAAATGTTATAAAGGGTTAGAATGTAAAAACAATAGCGAGAGGAGAGCCCATGAGCGGCATCGTAGAAGTTACCCTACCCGATATCGGCGATTTTGAGCAGGTTGACATCATCGAGATATTGGTTGCGCCTGGAGATAGCATCGAAGCGGAAGATTCCATTCTCACCCTGGAAAGCGACAAGGCGACCATGGACATACCCTCTCCCTACGCAGGTGTGGTCAAGGAGTTGCAGGTAAAGGTGGGTGACAAGATCTCCATGGGCGGAAAGATACTCAAGCTCGAGCTATCTCAGGGGAACTCAGTGGAAGACAAGCCGTCTTCGACCAAGGCGCCGGTTTCCGAAGCGGTCAGAGGAAGTGCCGATAAACAGGTCGACCTGGTCGTCTTGGGGGCCGGGCCGGGGGGATACACCGCGGCGTTCCGTGCCGCCGATCTTGGCAAGAAGGTAATACTCATCGAGCGCTACAATGAGCTGGGTGGGGTCTGTCTGAATGTGGGTTGCATACCTTCCAAGGCTTTACTCCATGCCGCAGACGTGATCAATGAAGCGGCGGAGATGGCCGAGATGGGGATCAGTTTCGGCAAGCCCAAAATCGATCTGGATAGACTTCGCTCCGGTAAGGACAAGGTTGTCAAACGCCTGACCGGTGGTTTGAAACAACTGGCCAAACAGCGCAAGGTGGAGTTGGTATTTGGCGTGGCACGCTTTGAATCCCCCAACCGTATTAGCGTCAAGACAGATAAGGACTCGATCTCAATCGGCTTCACCGATGCCATTATCGCCTGTGGTTCCAGTCCGGTGCAGATCCCCGGATTTCCCAATGATGATCCTCGCCTGATCGACTCTACCGGTGCCCTGGCCCTGGAGGATATACCGAAACGTATGCTGGTGGTTGGGGGAGGCATCATCGGTCTCGAAATGGCAACCGTCTACAGCTCCCTCGGTAGCGAGATCGATGTTGTGGAACTGCAGGATGGATTGATCCCCGGATGTGATCCCGATCTGGTGCGACCCCTGCATAGACGTATAAAGAAACGCTACGGACAGATCATGCTGGGTACCAAGGTTACCGATATCCAGGCCCTCAAAGGCGGCCTGAAGGTCAGCTTCGAGGGCAAGCAGGCCCCGGATAAGCCGCAGACCTATGACCGGGTGCTGGTGGCCGTGGGGCGAACGCCCAATGGCAAGCGGATCAATGCAGAAGCCGCAGGTGTCGCGGTTGACGACGCCGGTTTCATCCCCGTGGATGAATATATGCGGACCAATGTTCCAAATATCTTTGCCATCGGCGACGTGGTCGGGCAGCCCATGCTGGCACACAAGGCAACCCATGAAGCCAAGGTGGCGGCAGAGGTCATTGCCGGCCTGCCGGCCAGCTTCAATCCCATGACTGTACCCTCGGTGGCCTATACCGATCCGGAGATTGCCTGGATGGGGCTGACCGAAACCGAGGCCAAGGCCGATGGCATCGCCTATGAAAAGGGTGCGTTTCCCTGGGCTGCCAGTGGTCGTGCGTTGGGTATTGGTCGTGACGAGGGTCTGACAAAACTGCTGTTTGATCCGAAGACAAAAAGGATTCTCGGTGCCGGTATTGTCGGTCCCAATGCTGGAGAGCTGATTGGCGAGACCGTGCTTGCCCTGGAGATGGGTGCCGATGCGGAAGATATCGGATTGACCATACATCCGCATCCAACCTTGAACGAGACTATCTGCTTTGCCGCGGAAATGGCGGAAGGATCGATCACCGATCTGCTGCCGCCGAAAAAACGAAAATAGCTTGGTTAACACAAAGAATTCTCGAACTACATATTACGTTCTCTCAACTATGTGCCATTCGAGACAGGCCCTGAAGAGGATCACCCCAAAACTGGAACTGTCAGACCAGGCCTGTACCTAATTCCAATGGTTGCTCGTATTATCTGTGATGAGTCGTGATAAAGGGATTGCCTTATATTATCGGGAGTTCGGTAATCCCGAAGCGCCCAAGTTGTGTCTGCTACACGGCCTCTTCGGTTCAGCCAACAACTGGATGGGTGTTGTCAACTGTCTGCAGGACAGTTTCCATATCATTACCCCGGATCTGCGAAACCACGGCCGTTCCCCCCACCATGAGGATATGGACTATGAGTTGATGGCCGATGATCTGTTGCAGCTGCTCAATAGCCTGCAGGCAGACAGTGTCTATCTGCTGGGCCATAGCATGGGAGGCAAGGTAGCGATGTGGCTGGCATTGCAGCAGCCGGAGAGGGTGGAGAAGCTGATCGTTGCGGATATTGCGCCTGTGGCCTATGCGCATCGCTTCGAGTCTATCTTCAAGGGACTGACCAGCTTGCCCCTCGACGCGATCAGAGACAGGCAGGAAGCGGACAGGTTGCTTGCCGAGTGGGTGAACGAAACAGGCGTACGACAGTATCTACTGCAGAATCTGCTCAAGCAGTCCGATGGCTGGCGATGGCGTTTCAATCTTGACGTTCTGCATGGGGCAATTTCAGATTTGGTCGGTTTTCCAGAGGTAAAACAAGGATTTTTTGCCGGTGATGCCCTGTTTATCCACGGCGAGAAGTCAGACTATGTGAAGGTTGCCTATCGCCATAGGATAGCTCAACTCTTTCCCCACTATCGGCTGAGAATGCTGCATGGGGCTGGCCACTGGTTATATGCCGAACAGCCTCAACAGTTTGCCCAGGTTGTCAAGAGCTTTGTTGTCGGATGACTGTTTCTGCTATCGACATATCAGCGAATCTTTAGAAATTAATGTCTATATAGCGTATCGTTGAAAAAAACTTGCAGGAGGATCTATGCGCAAACTCATCGCCATTTGGCTGTTGCTGCTGCCAATCCTTGGGATCGCGGCTGAACAGCGTTTCATCAGCATCGGTACGGGAGGGCTGACAGGTGTCTACTATCCAACGGGTGGGGCGATCTGCCGTCTCCTGAATAAAGACCGCAAGAGCCACGGTATTCGCTGCTCGGTGGAATCGACAGGGGGCTCGATCTTCAATCTCAACACCATTGCCAGCGGAGAGCTCGATTTTGGTGTGGCCCAGTCTGACTGGCAATATCACGCCTACAACGGCAGTTCGAAGTTTAGTCAGCAGGGCGCGAACAAATCCCTGCGTGCGGTGTTTTCGATTCACAGCGAACCCTTTACCGTAATGGCCAGGGGTGACAGCGGGATCAAACAGTTTACCGATCTCAAGGGTAAACGCGTCAATATCGGCAATCCGGGATCAGGTCAGCGCGGTACCATGGAAGTACTGATGAACGAATACGGCTGGAGCCGGGATGACTTCAAGCTGGCTTCGGAATTGAAGGCCACGGAGCAGGCGAGGGCGCTGTGTGACAACAAAATCGATGCCATGATCTACACCGTAGGTCATCCGAATGCTTCGATCAAAGAGGCGGCCACCGCCTGTGAAGCACAGCTGGTGCCGGTTGCCGGTGAAGTGGTGGATGCATTGATTACGGCCAATCCTTACTATGCCCCCGCACTGATACCCGCTGGCATGTATCGGGGGAGCGACAATGAGACATCGACCTTCGGGGTCAAGGCGACACTGGTCACATCAATCACGGTGGATGAAGAGATCGTCTACCGGATGGTAAAGGCAGTGTTTGAAAACCTTGCTGTTTTCAGAAAACTCCATCCTGCTTTTGCCCAACTGCAGGCCAAAGAGATGTTGAAGGGAAACTCCGCTCCCTTCCACCCAGGCGCCCTGCGGTATTACAAGGAAAATAACCTGCTGTGAGTGCCGGGACAGCTGTTTGGTAAGGCGGAAGAGCTTTTCTCATTCAAGCCGTAAATTGACGCTAATCACCGCAAATAATCGCAAATGATATGACCATGTAATTGGCCGGCAATGATCGACCGATTCTTTCAACACAAAACATTTGCGCTTATTTGCGGTGATTGGCGTTTATTCGCGGTTTGGTTTTATACATGCTTCGATGTCTTTGACTAGATCTGATCGGTTAGAAATTCAATGAACCAGGAGCAAAACAACAGACTCCAACTTGAGATAATCGAGGCCGCCGAGTTCGGTGGACGGCGCCCGGAAGGCATCGCGCGCAAGGTCCTGTTGGGAACTGCCTTGGCTTGGGCCCTGTTTCAACTCTGGGTTGCCTCTCCCATACCGTTCAGCCTTGGTATCGGTGTCTTCAACGACACAGAGATCCGCTCCATCCATCTCGCATTTGCTATTTTTCTCGCCTATCTCTCATTTCCCCGTCGCAGGGTGATCACTCACACCATTCCATTTGCTGATTGGCTGCTAGCTTTGGCGGCGCTCTGTTGTGCGCTCTATCTCTTTATCTTCTATGAGGAGCTGGCAGCGCGATCCGGGGCGCCCACCTCCTGGGATGTTGCAGTCTCCATGCTCGGGCTCCTGCTGTTGTTGGAGGCGACACGTCGCGCCCTGGGTTGGCCATTGATGATCATTGGCATCGTCTTTCTGGGCTACACCTTCGCCGGACCCTGGTTACCCGATATATTGGCCCACAAAGGCGCTTCCCTGGCCCGTGTGGCCTCCCACCAGTGGCTGTCGACTGAGGGTGTGTTCGGTGTTGCTGTTGGTGTCTCCGCGGGTTTTGTCTTCCTCTTCGTGCTCTTCGGCAGCCTGTTGGAACAGGCGGGAGGCGGTCACTATTTCATTCGTGTCGCCTATGCCCTGGTCGGCCATCTACGGGGTGGGCCGGCGAAGGCCGCGGTGCTGGCTTCCGGGCTTACCGGGATGGTTTCGGGTTCATCCATCGCCAATGTGGTCACCACCGGTACCTTTACCATACCGCTGATGAAACGGGTGGGCTTTAGCGCCGAGAAGTCGGGGGCGATCGAGGTGGCTGCTTCGACCAACGGTCAGATCATGCCCCCGGTGATGGGAGCGGCCGCGTTCCTCATGGTGGAGTATCTAAACATCTCCTATCTGGAGGTGATCAAACACGCCTTTCTGCCCGCGGTGTTGAGCTATATAGGTCTGATGTACCTGGTTCATCTGGAAGCGGTCAAGGCGGGGATGGAGGCCGAGAGACGCGCGGTTGCCAGCAGTATGCAACGCAGACTTTTGGCTTGGGGGCTGACCCTTTCCGGTGTCGGATGTTTCCTCTTTTTTGCCTACTGGCTGCTCGAAGGGGTCAACACGCTCTTCGGCAGTTACGCCTTTTATGCCAATGCGGGATTGATTCTGCTGCTCTATGCCTTGCTCATCTTCTGTGAAGTTCGCTGTGGCTTGAGAGCGGGGGAGCAGGAGTCACCGCAGCAGATGACAGTTACCACCGCGCTGTTGGGCGGATTGCACTTTCTGCTGCCGATCCTGGTGCTGGTCTGGTGCTTGATATTGTTGCGCCTCTCCCCGGCCAGCGCCGTATTTTATGCCATCTGCCTAATGATCGTGATTCAGCTGACCCAGGAGGGATTGCGGGCGCTGTTTCGCGGTGGCTCTCTCTCCCGTGGTATTCAGAGTGGATTTCACTCCCTGGTGGTGGGGCTGGAGAATGGGGCGCGAAACATGATCGGTATCGGTGTGGCAACCGCGACGGCGGGGATCGTGGTCGGCACGGTGAGTCTTACCGGGATCGGTCAGGTCATGGGGGAACTGGTCGAAGCCCTCTCCCTCGGTTCGGTGGTGCTGATGCTGCTGTTGACGGCGCTGATCTGCATGATCCTGGGAATGGGCCTGCCCACGACTGCAAACTATATCGTTGTCTCTACCCTGATGGCGCCGGTGATCGTACAACTCTCCGCTGCCCATGGATTGGATGTGCCCCTGGTGGCGGTGCATATGTTCGTCTTCTATTTCGGCATCCTCGCCGATGATACGCCGCCGGTGGGTTTGGCGGCCTATGCGGCAGCCGGTATCTCCGGCGGTGATCCTATCAGGACAGGATTACAGTCGTTTTACTACGATATCCGTACTGCTGTATTGCCCTTCATGTTTATCTTCAATACCACACTGTTGATGATCGGGATCGATAGCCTATTGGAGTTCGTGATGGTCGTGTTGCAGGGTGTTGTCGCCATGCTGTTGTTTGTCTCCGCGACCCAGGGATGGCTGTTGGTGCGTAACCGGTTGTGGGAGAGTCTGGCATTGCTGTTGGTCGTGTTTTCCCTGTTTCGTCCCGATTTCTGGCAGGAGTATCTCTATCCCAGCAGGGTATGGCAGCCGGTGCATCAGATCGAGGCGCATATCGACTCGCTGCCGACGAATGCCAAGGTTCGAATTCAGGTGGAGGTGGAAGACGATGAGGGGCAGATGAATAGGCGGGAGATTCTATTGCTCAAACCCGAGTCGAGATCGACCAATTACCTAGAGAGTCTAGGCTTTATTACCGAGCCTGATGGCGATACCCTTCGGGTTGTCGATATCGGTTTCCTCAGTGCGGCAGAGCAGGCTGGTTTAAGCGCCGGTTTCACGCATCGCATTACCGGCTTCTACAGCCTAAGTCGTCAGCCGCACAGAGGTTGGTTTCTGATCCCGCCCCTGCTACTACTGGGAGCCATTCTGTGGTTTCAGTATCACCGCGGCAAGCGGCACAAGCAGACAACCTTTGGAGAATAAAATGCGCTATTTTACGGCAATCTGCATGCTGTTCCTGGTCAGTGGATCCTGTCTTGCGATGGATCCCCTTGAAACCGAGGCACCCGTTAAGGTCTTCGCATCTGAGGAACCCTTTGAGGATCTGGTTGAGAATATCAAGATGGCGATAATTGAGCAGGGGTTACTGGTCAGCGGAACCCTCCATGTCAGCGATATGTTGAACCGTACCGCACCTGACCTGGGATACAAAGAGATTTTCAAGAAAGCGGAATCGGTGGAGTTTTGCAGTGCATTGATATCTCACAAGATGGCCCAGGCGGCACCTGAGAATATTGCGATATGTCCTTTTACCATTGCCGTCTATCAAAGGCACGCAGATCCGGATCGGGTCTACCTTTCCTATCGAGTGCCTATTCTCGCTGGGAGTGGTGATCAGGTTGCAGAGGAGATTGTCACACTAATGGAGGAGATTATTGAGGATTCGATTTGAGTTTTTATCACCCAACTATTGTTTTGCTGTGACCGGTGGTGTGGAATAGACCACTGTTGGGGATGATCAAGTGCTGGACAATGGGGTAACATCGGTTCTGACCGGTCAGTGATAACCGAGTAAAAAACTGCACTTTTATTGACTAGGATCAATAGGTTAAGGGTGACAAAACGTAGTTGAGCCGTCACCATGTCGAGCGTACCTTTTAATTATCAATAGCTTATATATTGCTGATAAGGCATGGTTCGGCTGCCGATCGATGATGCTTCGACTTAAGTACAGACGTGTTTTGCCGTAATTAAATGGAACAGGGTTGTGCAGCAGGATATGGTGTACACGCCTAAGGGGCCTATTGGAGAGCGTGGTAATGTCAGAAGTATATAAAGTTGTCTATACCGGTGAGTTAAAGCCTGGCACCAATCAGGCACTGATCATCGCCCTGTTCAGTGATAAATTCAAACTAGGTCCGGAGAAGGCTGAAAAATTGATCGTCAGCGGTAGGTCGGCAACCTTGAAGAAGGATGTCGATCTGGAAAAGGCGCAGAAGTATCAGGAGGCGCTGGAGAAACTGGGCCTGATCATCGAGCTTGATCCCAAGCCCCCCGTAGAAGATCCGATGGAGTTTCCTTCCGAACTTACCCTAGCGGCGTTTGATGGTGACGACGATGCGACCGAGGTGTTGGACCCCAACATGAATCCAGTCGGTGATCGTTGTCCCAAGTGCGGATCGGCGAAGATGCAGATGGGGATCTGTCAGGATTGCGGAATTGTTGCGGCTAAGTTCCATGCGGCTCAGGCCAGGGAGGCGGAACTGGCTTCACAGATCAATGAGCCAGATGAAAACGCTGAAGACGAAGGCAACCCCTACACCACCCCTGAGGCGGAGCTGGTGCAACCTGTAGATGGGGATATTACCGGTCCTCACAGCGTCTCCGCCGGGCATGGATTTGCGTGGATCGCCAAGGGGTGGTGGCACTTCAAACAGGCGCCCATATCCTGGATTGTGGTCATCCTGCTTTGGGTCGTGCTCACCCTTGTGGTCAGTATGATACCTATCCTGGGTCCCCTTGCGGTCAACATACTGGCCCCTGTAATGATCGCCGGTCTGATGATCGGTTGTAATGAGCAGGATGAGGGCGGCGATTTCGCCATCAGCCATCTATTTGCCGGTTTCTCCAACAATGCCGGGCAGACCATGATGGTGGGTGTTTTCTATCTGCTCTTTTTCATTCTCCTGTTTATCGGCATGTTCGCCTTCATGTTCGGTAGTTTCTCTGATATGGCGGCCGCTCAGGCGGACGATCCGGGAGCGATGGCAATGATGATGTTTTCACCTTCGTTCATCATCGGAATGCTGGTTGTAGCCCTGCTCTTTGTCCCGGTATTGATGGCCTACCTGTTTGCCCCGGCACTGGTCGCCCTCGATGATATGACTGCCTGGGAGGCGATGAAAGCAAGCTTCAAGGGGTGTTTGAAGAATATTCTGCCATTGTTCCTCTACAGCCTGGTTGCATTTGGACTGATGATTGTGGGTATGATCCCGTTTGGCCTTGGTCTGCTGATTGTCTCGCCGATTATGATCAGTGCCATCTATGCGGCCTATCGGGATATCTACTTCAACTGATTCATGCTGGCCGAAACTTCAGCAGGAGATACGACACAGCAGCTCGATACCCTACTGAGCTATGAAATACCCGAGGGTGTGCTCCTCGACTATCGACTGGCAGGTCCGGTGGTACGCGGATGCGCATGGGCCATAGACGCCGCGGTGCGTGGAGTTATCTATCTCGTCCTTGTTGTTGTCACGTCGATCCTTGGCGGAGTTGGGATGGCGGTGATTCTGATCGGTTTGTTCCTTATCGAGTGGTTCTATCCCGTTATCTTCGAGATCAGGAGCGGAGCCACGCCGGGGAAGCGTGCCATGGGCATCCAGGTGATCCAGGATAATGGTACCCCGGTAACCCCCAGTGCTTCGGTGATCAGAAATCTCTTACGCACTGCGGACTTTCTACCCCTGCTCTATGCCACGGGGCTGTTGACCATGTTGATCAACAGACAGTTCAAGCGTCTGGGGGATCTCGCCGCGGGAACTCTGGTGGTCTATCGCGATGAGCAACAGACCCGGCAACTGCCACCCCAGGCAAGCGCCACCAAACCACCCGTTGAACTCACTGAATCCGAGCAGTTGACGCTTTTGACCTTCGCTGAACGCGGGGAGAAACTGTCTGAGGGTCGACGCCATGAACTGGCCGAGTTGTTGACCGAGCTCACAGGTCTGAAGGCTGATGCCGCTGTGAACAGGCTCTATGCCTATGCAAACTGGATTCTCAAAGGACGCTGATGAGACAGCAACAGTTTGAAACGGAGAATCAAGCCCTGTGGGATGAGATTGCGGATCTGATGGATGATCTTCGGCGTGCGCAAGGAAAACGACAGATGCCGCTCTCCGAGCAGTTGAAGTTCCCCGCCTACTATCGGCAGTTATGCAGTCACTATGCCCTGGCCCGTGGCCGTGGTTTCAGCCCGGCACTGATAGAACAACTGCATAGTCTGGTACTGCGCGGACATTCACTGCTCTATCGTCAGCAGGGTGGGTGGCGCTGGCGCATACTCAACTTTGTCGCTCTTGGGTTTCCCAGGGCTGTGCGTCGCAACGCGGGTTACTTCGTGATCTCCCTGCTGTTTTTCCTTGTCCCGGCACTGTTGATGGGTTGGGGTGCTTATCTGCAGCAGGATCTGATCTACACCCTGGTGGACGAAACCACGGTGGCAGAGATGGAGACAAGCTATGATCCTGAAAATCAACGTATAGGGCGCAGTCTGGAACGTAGTTCAGAGACCGACTTCACCATGTTCGGTTTCTATATTTTGAATAATATAGGTATCGGCTTCAGGACCTTTGCCAGCGGCATACTCTTTGGTGTGGGAACCCTCTTTATTTTGCTGTTTAACGGCTTGGTCATAGGTGGCATCGCTGGTCATTTAACCCGTTTGGGTTATCACGACACTTTTTGGCCCTTTGTCTCCGGTCACGGATCTTTCGAGTTGACCGCCATTGTGATCTGCGGCGCTGCCGGATTGCTCCTGGGTCGTGCCGTGATCGCACCCGGGCAGCGGACCCGCGTGCAGGCGCTCAGGGAACATGCGCAGGAGGCTCTGCAGTTGGTGCTGGGTGCCGCCTTGATGTTGTTGCTGGCCGCATTCATCGAGGCCTTCTGGTCATCCATGTTGATAGCGCCTGTGACCAAATATATTGTTGCTGCGTTTCTCTGGATCTTGGTTATCTGCTATCTGTTACTGGCGGGCAGGAGGACGCGTGGATCTTACTAAGATTGCGGTAAAGTTAAGGCCGAGAGAGATGTGGGAGAGCATCGATCTAGGCTTCGCCATGGCACGGCAGTGGTTTATGCCATTGTGGCTGCTTTGGCTCTGCAGCGCACTTCCGGTTATGGTTGTGTTGGCGCTGTTGCCATTGCCGCTTTGGCTTTCCGGTCTACTACTCTGGTGGTTGAAACCTATCTATGAACCGCCGTTACTCTATTGGTTGAGTCGTAAGCTGTTTGCTGAAGATTCCTCTATCCGATCGGTATTTCGTGGATGGTTCAGAATGGTGCTGCCACAGCTACTGGCCAATCTTAGTTGGCGTAGGCTCAACCCCTCCCGTTCTTTTGTAATGCCGGTGGTTGTGCTCGAAGGTTTGAAGGGACGTCGTCGCAACAATCGTATCGGGATTATCAGCAGAGGGGTTCACGCGGCCGGCTGGCTGACCCTGGTGGGTTTTGGTTTTGAAGTTATATTGCAGCTGGGATTCATGGCCCTGGTCATCGGACTTGTTCCCCAGGAGTTGATGTGGATCGATTGGCAGAGTTACTTCATCGATCCTGATCCCTTGAGCGAGTGGGTGCATCATGTCTGTGCCCTGTTGGCCATGTCCTGTATTGCCCCATTCTATGTCTCTGGCGGGTTTGCCCTCTATCTCAATCGACGCAGTCAACTTGAAGCCTGGGATCTTGAAATCGGTTTAAGAAACATGGCCCAGCGTCACCATCGCAAACAACGACTGGGTGCGGCATCGATCTTTGTTGCCGCCAGTTTGATGTTGGCCGGTCTGCAGCCCGAAACCGCCGATGCACTGCAGCTCGATGCCGAGGAATCACGACAGTTGATCGATGAGGTCCTGGAGGACGAGGTTTTTGGTAGCTATCGAGAGGTTGGTTATTGGAAATATATCGGCGAAGAGGCAGCGGAAGATGAGAGCAATTGGTTATTGGAGTGGCTGCAACAGGTGCTCGGTGGCTTTACTAACAATCTCGCCTTCTTCTTCGAAGTGATTGTCTGGTTGATCGTGGGCGCAGTTCTCGCCTACCTGCTCTACTGGTTTATCCACAACCGCAACCTGTTGCAGGGGAGAACGAAACGCCAGCGCGAGAGTGATCGGAAGATCCCTTCACAGATTGCAGGTCTTGATCTGCGTCCGGAAACCCTGCCCGCCGATCCAGCGGAGGAGGCCGCATTCCTGATCGAGCGTGAAGATTACAGAGGGGCATTCGGCCTGCTCTACAGGGCAGCCCTGTCGGCATTGATCCATCATCATTCGATCGAGATCGCCGAGGGGGCCACCGAAGGTGAATGCCTGCTAAGCGTCCATGGGGTCATGACCGATGATTCTACTGATTATTTCTCCCGTCTTACCGGCATCTGGCAGCAGATAGCCTATGCACACAGGCAGCCGGTCAAAGAGGAGGCGATGGGAGTATGCCGTGACTGGCCCGACTATTTTGGGGTGCGCAGTGAAGAGTAACCGAATCGCCCTGGTCGCCCTGGTGGCCGTGCTGTTGCTCATCAGTGCACTGATCGGTACTTGGTTGGCAAACAACTTCGAGTATGTCTCAGAGCAGGTGCGTGGCAACATGGGGGTTGAGGCGAGACGAAATCCACTGCTCGCCGCCGAGCGCTTTCTGTCACGTCTCGGACTCTCCGTGGAGAGCCAGTCCGGCCGCCAATATCTTATCCAGACTCCACCCGGTCCGGGAGTGCTCCTGGTCAGGGATCTTGGGCCTCCGCTTGCACAATCCCGTCTGCTCTCGCTCTTGGCATGGGTGGAGCGTGGCGGCATTCTGGTGGTGACGCCAGGGCGCAAGGTGGAGGAGGGGGGCGAGCATCCGTTGCTACAGCAGTTCGCGGTCACAGTCGAATCGGAGGAGTTCCTCGAAGAGGAGGAGCCCTTGCCCTTGATCCTGCCAGGGGGTGAGGATTCGCTACAGGTCGATTTTGATACCAGCAGATGGTTCAGTGTAGACAACGAGGGCTCTTATTGGGCCGCGCCCGATGAATACTACACCCATTTGCTGCGTTTTCCTTGGGGGGAGGGTAGTGTCACATTTCTTAGCGACAGCACCTTTCTAAACAATAGACGGATCGGTAACAAGGATCATGCGCGACTGCTGGCCTATCTCGCCGCCGATGCGGATCGGGCCTGGCTGCTCTACAACTCCCAGATGCCATCCCTGCTAGCCTATTTGTGGCGCCATGCCCCCTATCTGATAATCACCCTTGCCCTATTTGGATTAGTAACCATCTGGCATCTGCAGCAAAGTAGTGGACCCCTGATCTCACCCCTGCTGAGCAAACAGAGGAACCTGTTGGAACACCTACAGGCAGGCGCGGACTTTGCCTGGCGCCATAACCCCTCTCAGGGACTGCTCGAAGCCTCTCAGAAAGAGGTGGAGAGACGCTGGTTGGCGAGCCATCCGCAAATGTTGCAGATGGATGAGAAGGCCCGCAGCGACTGGTTACAGCAACAGACGGGAATAACAGCGGACGCGATACACATGGCCCTCTATTCACGGCAGACCGATATCGGGCATTTCGTTAAAACGACAACTATCCTGCAACGGCTCTTTTCCGCCTTGCATCCGGAGAGGAAATAGTACGATGGAAGAACAATCAGCTTTAAACCAGGCCGTATTGGAGCGTGCCAGATCACTGGAAGCGGAGTTGGCGCGTGCGGTCATCGGTCAACAACGGGTCATCCATGAAGTGATACTGGCGCTATTCTCCGCCGGCCATGTGTTGGTCGAGGGGGTACCCGGTCTGGGTAAGACTCTACTGGTGCGCGCGCTGGCAGCGGCGGTGGAGGGGAGTTTCAGTCGTATTCAGTTCACTCCCGATCTGATGCCGAGTGATATCTCGGGACACATCATGTTTGACATGAAGAGTGAGAATTTCCGCGTGCGCAAGGGTCCGGTGTTTTGCAATCTGCTGCTTGCCGACGAGATCAACCGCTCACCCGCCAAGACCCAATCGGCGTTACTGGAGGCGATGCAGGAGCAACAGGTGACCATCGAGGGGCGCACCTTCCCCCTCTCCCCCCCCTTCCTTGTGTTGGCGACTCAAAACCCGATCGAACAGGAGGGTACCTATCCGTTGCCCCAGGCACAACTCGATCGTTTCCTGCTCAAGGTGTTCATCGATTATCCCGTCGAGGAGGACGAGCAGTCGATGGTGAAACAAGTGACCATGGGTGCGGTGGGGGATCAGCTTGATACTTCCGCCATTCGCCCGTTATTGAGTGCGAATGAGATACCACAACTGCAAATGCACATCGCACAGCTACAGATGGATGATCAGATCATCGACTATGCGGTTCGCCTGGTAAGGGCTGCAAGGGAGTGGAACGGCATCGAGGCGGGGCCGGGTCCTCGCGGGACCATTGCCCTGTTGCGGGTGGCCAGGTCCGAAGCCTTCTTGCAGCAGCGTGATTTTATCACCCCCGACGATATCAAGGTGGCGGCGCTGCCGGTGCTGCGTCATCGCATTCGCCTTGCCACCGATCTCGAGATCGAAGGTTATCAAGCGGACGATGTGTTGAATGACCTGTTGGCAAACGTGGCCGCCCCCCGCCAGTGAGACCCACGAATCGACTGATTATCGCCGCTATCCTGCTTATGCCGCCGGCACTGTTGGCGGTCTGGTACCCATTCTGGGCGTTACCCTGGAAGTTGTTTGCGGCGCTGCTGTTGGCCCTTGCCCTGATCGATCTGCTGCGTTTACGGTGGCTGCCCACTCCTGAGTTAGAGCGTCGTGTCCGTACCAGTATTCCGGTCACTGTCTGGACCGAGGTTGAACTCGCGCTTCGCAACCCCTCGGAGATCGCCCTCGACCTCGTGGTGCATGATCACCACCCAAATAGTTTCGAAGTTGAGATGCAGCCGCAGCCCCTATTTCTACCGCCGCAGCGCCAGGCCAACATCTACTATCGAGTAGTGCCTAAACGCAGGGGAGAGGGGTGTTTCAAGGGTACCGATCTTGTGATTCGCGCTCCCCTGGGTTTGTGGCGACAGAAGCGCTTTGTTGAACATTTAACCCGGGTTCGTGTGTTTCCGAATTTCCGTGAGATCGCCCGTTATGCCCTACTGGCAACGGACAACCACCTCAGTCAAATGGGTGTCCGGAGACGCCAACGCCGGGGTGAGGGTAGCGATTTCCACCAATTGAGGGAGTACCGAACCGGCGATTCATTGCGCCAAATCGACTGGAAGGCGAGCTCCCGCTATCGCCGTCTGATATCCAAGGAGTACCAGGATGAGAGGGATCAGCAACTGGTTTTCATGCTCGATTGCGGCCGGCATATGCGTCATCAAGACGAGACCGGTGCTCACCTCGATCATGCATTGAATGCGATGCTGCTGCTCAGTCACGTCGCTGACCGTCAGGGGGATGCTGTCGGTTTTCTCAGTTTTGGTGGGGACGAACGTTGGCAACCGCCGATGAAGGGAGGGGATCTGGTGCGTCGTCTCCTCGATCGAACCTACGATATCGAATCCACCCTGCAGGTATCCGATTATCTGGCTGCCGCGCAAAAGCTGATGCCGCTGCAACGCCGCAGGGCATTGGTGATCATTTTGACTAACAGTCGTAACGAGGAGCGCAACGAACTGTTGAAGGCAGTGTCGCTACTTGCGCGCAGACACCTGGTGGTGATCGCGGATCTGCATGAGGCTGCCCTGGATCGGGTTGTGCATACGCCGGTGGTTGACCTTCAGGGGGCGCTACGCTTTCAAGCAGTGATGGACTATCTCGGGCAGCGAAAACAGGGCCATGAAAGGGTCACTCACAGGGGTGGCTTGATGATCGATTGTCAGCCTCAGCAGCTCCCGGTTACCCTGGTGAATGCCTATCTGGACGTAAAGGGATCGGGCATGCTTTAAAAGCAGAATGGCACTCAAGCCAGACTAATCGGCCGGGGCTTTTGCCCCGCAGCCTTGTTATAATTCTCAGCACTACATACTTGATTGGACCGGGGTCATGGAACCTGAAGAGATAAAACACAAGAAACGCAGTCGTGGGATCTATCTGCTACCGAACCTCTTTACCACCGCGGCGCTGTTTGCAGGCTTCTACGCGATTCTTGCCGCGGTAAATGGTAAATATGAGGTTGCCTCCGTTGCTATCTTTGTCGCCATGTTGATGGATGGTCTCGACGGACGGGTGGCGAGATTGACCAAGACCCAAAGTGCCTTCGGTGCCGAGTATGATAGCCTCTCCGACATGGTCTCATTCTGCCTGGCACCGGCCCTGGTGGTCTACACCTGGGCCTTGAGTGATCTGGGTAAGCTGGGGTGGTTGGCGGCCTTTATCTACACCACCACCGGTGCCTTGAGACTCGCGCGTTTCAATACCCAGCTGGGGAACGCGGACAAAAAGTACTTTCAGGGGCTGCCGAGCCCTTCCGCTGCGGCCATTATGGCCGGTGGGGTGTGGCTTGGTGTTGACTATGGCATGGATGGCGCTAGCCTCGGTTGGCCGGCGGCGCTGCTGAGCACGCTGACCGGTTTGCTGATGGTGAGCAATTTTCGTTACCACAGCTTCAAGGAGATCGACTTCCATGGCAAGGTCCCCTTCATCGTCTTGGTGGTGGTGGTGATTGTATTGACTGTCGTCCTGACTCATCCGCCTACGGTCCTTTTTCTTATGTTCCTTGCCTACGCCATCTCCGGACCGGTACTGACCTTGACCCAGTTGCGCAAACACAAGGAGCAGCGAATAACCAGCGATCGCAAGAGTGAGGATAACTGAAAGATAACCTTTCAGTTGCGGTGGGATAGGCCAATGTTTGGCAATCCCTGGGGGCTGGGTTATATTCGAAAGTTATCTTGAAACAAGCTGGATTGCCGATTGCTATCCCTGCCACGGCTAATCCCGCTGGAGCGGAGTATGAGCCAAGCCGATCAATTGATCATTTTCGACACCACTTTGCGCGATGGCGAACAGAGCCCTGGCGCATCCATGACAAAAGATGAAAAGGTGCGCATTGGCAAGGCCCTGGAGAAGCTGCAGGTCGATGTCATCGAGGCCGGTTTTCCGATCGCAAGCCCGGGTGATTTCGAAGCTGTATCCGCGGTGGCCGGCGCGGTCAAGGAGTCGACGGTATGCGGCTTGGCCCGTGCGCTCGATAAGGACATAGATCGTGCGGGTGAGGCCTTGAAGGAGGCCAACTCGGCGCGTATTCACACCTTTATTGCAACCTCGCCCATTCACATGGAACATAAGCTGCGCATGACCCCGGATCAGGTCATCGAGCAGGCGGTGCACGCGGTCAAGCGGGCGAGAAACTATACCGACAATGTGGAGTTTTCCGCCGAGGATGCAGGGCGCTCCGAAATCGATTTTCTCTGTCGTATCTTCGAGGCGGTGATCGATGCCGGCGCCACCACCCTGAATGTCCCGGATACGGTGGGCTATGCCATGCCGATCCAGTTTGGCGAACTGATCCGGCAGCTGCGGGAGCGGATCCCGAATGCGCACAAGGCGGTATTCTCCGTCCACTGCCACAACGATCTCGGTCTCGCCGTGGCGAACTCACTCTCCGCGGTGAGTAACGGAGCACGACAGGTTGAGTGCACCATCAACGGCCTCGGTGAGCGCGCGGGCAATGCTTCACTGGAAGAGATTGTGATGGCGGTGCGCACCCGCCCCGATATCTTCTCTTGTCAAAGCAAGCTTGATACCACCCAGATCGTCAACTGCTCCAAGCTGGTCTCCAATATCACCGGCTTTCCGGTACAGCCCAACAAGGCAATCGTCGGCGCCAACGCCTTTGCCCATGAATCGGGCATTCACCAGGACGGTGTCCTGAAATCGAGGGAGACCTACGAGATCATGCGTGCCGAGGACGTGGGTTGGAGTCAGAACCGCATGGTCCTGGGCAAGCACTCCGGACGCAACGCCTTTCGCAGCCGTTTGGAGAGCCTGGGTATCAGTTATGAGTCGGAAGAGGGGCTGAATGCCGCCTTTTCCCGTTTCAAGGAGCTGGCCGACAAGAAGCATGAGATCTTCGATGAGGATCTGCAGGCCCTGGTCACCGATACCAAGACCGAGTCATTTAATGAACGGGTCAAACTGATCGCCCTCAAGGTCTGTTCCGAAACCGGAGAGACCCCCCATGCGGAGGTGACCTTGAGCGTCGATAGCGAAGAGGAGCCGGGGATTGCCTCGGGAGGTGGTCCCGTGGATGCGGCCTTCAAGGCGATTGAGAGCATTGTCAACAGCGGTACCGAGCTACAACTCTATTCGGTGAACAATATCACCAGCGGTACTGATGCCCAGGGGGAGGTTACCGTGCGCCTGGAGAAGGGTGGCAGAATCGCCAACGGCCAGGGTGCCGATACGGATATCGTCATCGCATCGGCAAAGGCCTATATCAACGCGGTGAACAAGATTCTTGAACCCGTGGCCAAGGCCCATCCTCAAACCGGGGATGTCTAGCGGCGTGATCGAGCAACGGCGCCAGCGCTATCTGCAAGCGATGGGTTTGACCCTGTGGCAACGGCGTGGTGAGCCCGCTAACACCCCTGAGTATGAGGCACAAGGTGTGGCCGAAGCAGAGATGGAGGTTGTGGCTGCCATGCCGCCGTCTCAAGCCGCTGCTGTCGAGCAGGCGACTCTCTCCAGGCGGGGGGAAACGGCCGCCCTCGATTGGCAGGCGCTGCAGCAGAAGGTCAAGGGATGCAACAGTTGCGGCCTGCGCGCCGGTTGCACCCAGACTGTCTTTGGTGTTGGCGATCCCCAGGCGGAACTGCTGGTCATCGGAGAGGCGCCGGGGGCCGACGAGGATAGACAGGGCGAGCCCTTCGTCGGCCGTGCCGGCCAGCTGCTGAATGCAATGCTGCTGGCCATGGGCTATAAGCGTGAAGCGGTATTTATCGCCAACATCGTCAAGTGCAGACCCCCCGATAACCGGGATCCGAAAGCCGAAGAGGCGCTGAGCTGTGAGCCCTTCCTGCTACGCCAGATCGAGCTGATAGCGCCGAAAATCATCCTCGCGGTGGGACGCATATCGGCACAAAATCTGCTGAAGAGCGATATCGCAGTGGGTAAACTGCGCGGACGGATTCACAGCTTCGGAACATCGAACATCCCCTTGGTCGTGACCTACCACCCCGCCTACCTGTTGCGCTCCCCGGAACAGAAAGCCAAGGCCTGGGATGACCTGCAACTGGCCCTCACTGTGCTAAAAGAAGTCCCGGTGTGAGTGCCCAGTTACTCGATCCGCTGCTGGGAATACGCCCCATGCAACTTGAGGACCTCTCCCAGGTGATGGGGATCGAGGAGTCTGTCTATCCATTCCCCTGGACCCTGGGGATCTTCAAGGATTGTCTGCGCGTCGGCTACTGCTGCTGGGTGGTGACCCTGGATCAGCGGATAATCGGCTATGGTGTGATGTCGGTGGTCATCGACGAGTCGCATATCCTCAATATCTGTATCGATCCCGGGTGGCAGGGTAGGGGCTTGGGGATGAAGCTGACCCGACGCCTGTTGAAAGTGGCCCGCCAGCATGGTGCCGAGACCGCCTTCCTGGAGGTCAGGGTGGGTAACAAGCCCGCCATTGGGCTCTATGAAAAACTGGGATTCGTTGAGATTGGACAGCGGCCTGGCTACTATCCCGATGTCGAGCGGCAACGGGAGGATGCACTGGTGATGTCGCTGGAGTTATAACGGCCTAGGGCCTGTTGACAGGCCCTAGATCATTTCGTCGATGGTGGAGGGATTGCTATGCAGCTTACCCAGGCCGCCAATCGCTTGAAAGGATGCGATGGCCCTCTGCCCGGACAGGGGCTTTTCGGCAATTGCTGAACGCCCATCGCGGTCCTGAGCGATCGCCTTCTCCCGGTTCTCCGCCAGTTGTGCACGCTGTTCGGCCTGCACCTCACCACGTGCCTGTGCCGCCATAGCGGAGGCCTGTGCCGCGACCTGGCGGTCCTGGGGTGATGGGTCGGCGGGTGCCAGGGCGGCCCTGTGCACGGTTTCCGCTTGCCTTAGCCGTACCTTGGGATCACTGGTCGAGGGCATGCGGATCGAAACCTCTCCGGCCACCGCGTAGTTGCGGCCGTCGGGGCCCTGTGTGTAGCTGTAGCTGCCACCGCTGGCAAGTCCACCCGCCGCGGCGCGGTGGGCGGCTTCATGGGCCCTAACCTCGCGGTCTCGTTGTTGCAGCTTGCGGACCTCGGCCTGTTCCTCGTCTGTCAGCTGGCTGTTCTCCCCGTTCTCCCTAACCGGACGCTGGGTGGCACTCTCGCGGGTGGCGGGGGCAGCGGTGGAGTCGGCATAGTCACCGCCCGATCTTGCGCTCTCTGAACCTGAGCTTTGGCCACCGCTTGCAGCGCGCTCTGCTGAAGAGACGCTGTTGCCGCTGGCTGACAAGATGCTGAAGGAGAGATCCATGGGGTTACCTGTTTTGCCCTATCTATTTCAATTATAAGCAGCAATCCGCTGAATGGATCAACGTTTGGCCGCAAGCCCGGCGATTTCTGAATTTATTTCCCTTGCCGTGGTTAAATCCGCAACCGTTTTGTGCCGTGAAGCAGTCTCCCAACTCGACTCGTTGCCTGATGATGATCTCGCCCGCACAACTACGGCAACGAGTTGACCCGTCATACAACATTGAATAGGGTATGGGCGAATATTCAGTAGCCCTAACATTCCCCCCCACCAATCATTTGCCAACACGATATAAAAAACCATGAAAAAGCACCACGCCAACTATCAGCCCTGGGAAAAGGCCTTCGATCGTATCGTGACTCCGTTCGAAGAGTTTATCCATCAGGAGACAGGCTCAGGTCTGATACTCATGGCCTGTACCCTGATCGCCCTGTTTCTGGCCAACAGTTATCTGGCGGAACACTACGCCCATATCCTGCACACGGAACTCGCCATTAGTCTGGGTAGCTGGGAACTCAGACATACCCTCCATCACTGGATTAATGATGGGGTGATGGCCCTGTTCTTCATGGTGGTTGGACTGGAGATCAAACGTGAGATCATTGTCGGTGAGTTGTCCAACTTCAAAGCGGCTTTGATGCCCATCATCGCGGCAATTGGCGGCATGGCTTTCCCCGCGATGTTCTTCTACCTGATCAATGCTGACGCTTCGGGTGCCTCAGGGTGGGGGATTCCCATGGCAACCGATATCGCCTTTGCCGTGGGCGTGCTGGTGCTTCTGGGTCCGCGTATTCCAAAGAGCGTTATGGCCTTTCTGGTCGGCCTCGCGATTGTGGATGACCTGGGCGCGGTGGCCGTCATTGCCCTTTTCTATACCGAACAGATCTATACCGGCTGGTTGGCCCTGGCGTTGTTAGCACTGGTTGTGATGATACTGTTCAACCGTTTTGGCATTCGCAAGCCGCTACCCTACTTCATGGTCGGGGCAGTGATGTGGTTTACGATGTTACAGTCAGGGGTTCACGCAACCCTATCCGGGGTGCTCATCGCCCTCACCATCCCGGTTAAACCCAAGTTCGATCACAAGCTGTTTACTCAACACATGAGCGAACTCGTGACCTCATTACGCAACGCCCAAGGCAGCAAAGAGGAATCCGATAACGACTGCATCATCCATGATAGTGAAACCAGGGGTTTGTTGCAGACGATTGAAAATGGCGTCCACTCGGTGGAATCACCACTGCAGCGCCTGGAGCACGCCTTGCATCTGCCCGTGGCCTTTCTGGTTATTCCTCTGTTTGCCCTCGCCAATGCCGGTATCCCGGTTGAGTTGGGTGCCCTGGGTCAAACAATCACCCATCCGGTTGCGCTTGGTGTGATGTTTGGTTTGGTGTTCGGCAAGCTGGTGGGAGTTGCCGGGTTGACCTGGTTGGCGGTCAAATTAGGGCTCGGCAAACTGCCCGCAGGGATGACCTTCAGGCACTTGATCGGGATAGGATTCGTCAGCGGTATCGGCTTCACCATGTCGATCTTCATTGCCGAGCTGGCTTTCGCCGGGCAGGCGGATAATCTGTTGATGGCGAAGACCGGCGTATTGTTTGCCTCGTTAATCGCCGGTGTAGGCGGGTATTTGTGGTTTCTGCTGGGCACTGAAAAAACCAAGCCGGCCTAGTAGGGCTTAAAATAGGAGAACCCTAAACCATTGGTCTGGGCAAGTCTCTACTCGTAGATAAAAATGTCCAGCAGCAAGTAGGCGACGAGGGTAAAGGATATCCACAACACCATGCTGCCCGTCGGCCAACTCTCTGAGAGGTTGTACTTGGCCATGGATGATTCGGACAAGGAACGACGAACACTATTCATGGGGGCAACCGCCACCGCCCATGCCGATGCCTTCAGATTTTGAGCGAAGGCCAATCCGCGTTGCACCCCCGCGGGCAGGAGTTTTCGATAGACCCACTCCGCGTCGAGGTTGGTTGAGTGCAATTCCGGTGGATAGAGGCCCTGCTTGTTGAGCCAGACAAAGGCCAGTGCCGAGAAGAAGAGCAGCTGCAACTGGGTGAGCACATGAGTCAGATCGTAGGGCCAGTAATCCACGGTCCAGGGCAGCATCGAGTAGAGGTACTGGGGCTGCATACCGATAAACAGGCAGAGTCCGGCGGCCATGCCCATGGCGATCAACATATTGTTGGGCGACTCTTGCGGGCGCAGGCCAGAGTCATGGGCGAAGAAGGCGAAATAGGGAATTTTGATGCCTGCGTGATGAAATACCCCGGCCGAGGCGAAGAGCATGAACAGCCACAGCAAGTGGTAGTGTTCCTGCACCATGGCGGCCATCACCATGGACTTGCTGACAAAACCGCTGAACAGCGGAAAGGCGGAGATCGACATCGCCCCGATAATGCACAGAAGGGTGGTTTTCGGCATGGTCTTGTAGAGTCCGCCGAGATCCGAGCCATTGACATGGCCGACACGATGCAGCACCGCCCCCATGGTCATGAACAACAGGCCCTTGAATATCACATCGCTGAAGGCATGCGCCACCGCGCCATTCAGAGAGAGTGCGGTGCCAATGCCGATACCGGTCACCATGAAACCGACCTGGTTGATCAGACTGTAGGACAAAACTCTGCGCAGATCATTTTCTATCACCGCGTAGAATATGGGAAAGCAGGCCATGGTGACACCGATGTAGACAAGTATCTCTTCACCCGCGAATCCCCGCGCCAATGAATAGACCGCAACCTTGGTGGTGAAAGCCGAGAGGAAAACAGTGCCTGTCGCTGTCGCTTCGGGATAGCCGTCGGTAAGCCAGCCATGCAGAAACGGGAAGGCGCTCTTGATGCCGAAGGCGATAAATATCAGCCATCCCGATACCCCGTTCAGGCCCACATGGTCAAAGGCCAGGGTCCCGGTGGATTTGTAATGCACCAGTGCACCCGCCAGCAACAATACTCCAGAGAGCACCTGGAAGATCAGATATCGTACACCGGCACTGATGGCACGCTCGGTGGCACGAGACCAGATAAAGACCACCGAGCTGATTGCCAGCAGTTCCCAGAAAATAAACAGCGTGACGAAATCACCGGCGAAAACCGCACCCAGTGCGCTGCCGGCATAGATGAGTCCAGCGATCTGTTGCTTGGTGTCGTTGACGTGAAGGGCAAAAATGGTTGCCAGCAGACTGGCGACACAGAAAAGATAGGAAAACAGCAGGCTGAGCTTGTCCACCCGTAACAGGTTGAGCTCGAATTCGAGTAGTGAAAACACCGAGTTCACGCTGGGATCGATATTCAGTGCAATATGCAAAGCGGCAAGGATCGGTGTCGCCAACAGAATCACCTTGCGCATCACCCCCCGGGTTGGAAAGACCAACAGTGAGGCGAGAAAAAAGATCAGAAACGGCGGTAGTTCATTCATCGTAATAGTCTTCCTTACGCATAACTACGGTGCGCATCTTCTTCGCGGCGATGACCAACACCACGCAGGCGACGAAACCGTAAAGCGCATAGAAAGCCGGCATCTTTTCCCACCACATCTCGATATGACGGTGGACAAAGAAATCGACGATGACCAGTAACACGCAGATGGCGTAAAAAACCCGTAACAGGCGGTCGACATTCCTGGGATCATCGAAGAGATGCTTGGCGTTCGATTTCTCGCTCATATCAGGATCCTCCGGCAGCCAGGATTGCCAGTCGGTAGAAGGGTTCCGGGTGGAAAAACAGCACAATGCTGACGATGGAGGTGATGATCATCGCCAAGAGGATTGTTTTCGGTGCCTCTTTGATCTCTGTGTAGTGTTTGCCACCGACGGGGGTGGCAAAAAATGCCCGCACGGGAATAGGCAACAGGTAGGCGATATTCAGCAGGGTACTGATCATCAACACTCCGAGCAACAGCAACTGGCCCGTTTCGACGGCACCGTAGCCGAGATACCATTTACTCCACAACCCCCCAAAGGGCGGCAAGCCAATGATACTCAAGGTGCCGACGAGGAATGCCGCAAAGGTGATCGGCATGGCCCGGCCCAGGCCGTCGAGCTCGCTCACGAGCTTCTTGTGCGATGCCACCAGAATGGCGCCAGCAGCGAAGAACAGGGTGATTTTGGAAAACGCATGCATGGCGATATGCAGGGCGGCGCCGACAAAGGCCGTTTTGCTGGCCAACATGGCGCCCATGGCGATATAGCTGAGCTGGCTGACAGTCGAGTAGGCGAGTCGGGCCTTGAGGTTGTCCTTGGTCATCGCGATCATCGACGCCAGCAGAATCGTTGCCGCGGCGATCCAGATCAGGCCGCCTGTGACATCGTTGCTGAGAATAAACTCACCGCCGAATATCTGGGTGGTTACCTTGAGCAGGGTAAACACGCCGGCTTTGACTACGGCCACCGCATGCAGCAGCGCGCTGACCGGGGTCGGCGCCACCATGGCCGCTGGCAACCAGCGGTGAAACGGCATCACAGCGGCCTTGCCGATACCGAAGAGAAACAGGACATAGAGCAGCCCGGCCCAGGCCGGGTCGAGTTTGCCCGCAAGAATGCCGCCGTCCTGAAAGGTGACAGTGCCGGCAATGAACCAGGTGATCAGAATGGCCAGCAGCAGAAAGCCGATGGAGGTACCCAGCAGGATTCCGATATAGGTCCTGCCGCCCTGTTTCGCCGCTGCCGTGCCGCTGTGGGTTACCAGCGGGTAGGTTGAGAGTGTCAATAACTCGTAACAGAGGAACAGGGTGAACAGGTTGGCTGAAAACGCGATGCCAAGGGTGCAGGAGATGGCGACCGCGAAAGCGGCGAAGAATCGGGTCTGATGTTGTTCATTGTGGCCACGCATGTAGCCGATGGCATAGATCGATGTGACGATCCATAACAAGCCGGCCACCAGGGCGAAGATCATTCCCAGGGGTTCGATCACAAAAGCGATGGCGATACCCGGTACAGGCTCCCCGATCGACAACTCGAACAGTTCGCCGCCAAGAAACCTGCCGGCGATGATGACCACCAGGACAGCAACCACGGAAGCGGTCACCAGGGTTACACCCTCCCTGATGTTGGGACGAGCATGCATTGCGAGAATAGCGGCGCTACCCAGCAGCGGTAGCAACAGGATTGCGATCATCAGCGTGCTGGCACTCATCTTGTGGCTACTCCCAACGCCTGCACGGCACGTTCAGCCATTCCCAGGGAGAGATCCGTATCCAGACCGAAATAGATGTTGGCAAAGACCAGTAACCAGGTCGGCACCAGCAGCAGTATCGGCGCCTCTTTGATAATCAGATTGTTCTCAGATGTGGGTTTGAAGTAGAGCGTCTCGACGACTTTTCCCACATAGACGACCGCAATCAGGGAGCCAATCAGGATCACAGCGATCAGCAGCCATGCCTGTTGTTCGAGTGCCGCCGTCACCAGGTACCATTTACTGATGAATCCGGCCGTTCCAGGTACACCGATCAGGCTCAGGCCGCCGAGCACGATGGCACCGAAGGTCCAGGGCATTTGGCGTCCGAGCCCCCGGAGTTTCTCCAGACTGCATGTGCCCACGCGGAAGATCAGTGCACCGATGGCCATGAACAGGGCGCCTTTCATCAGTGCGTGATTGAAGAGGTGGACAATGGAGGCGGTGACGCCCAGGGCGGAGGCGAGGCCGATGCCCAGTGCCATATAACCGATTTGCGCCACACTGGAGTAGGCTAAAAGTCGCTTCACATCGGTCTGGTAAACCGCATAGATGGAGGCAATGATGATACCGGCAAGGCCGGAGAGTACGAACAGGTCGTTGGTGGGGGCGGCGGAGACGAAGCTGGTGGGAAACACGGTAAACAACACGCGCAGCATCACATAGAGGGCCACCTTGGTTGCGGTGGCGGCAAGAAACACCGTGATCACCGTCGGGGCGTAGGTGTAGGCGTTAGGCAGCCACAGGTGCAGCGGAAACAGGGCCAGCTTGAGGGCGAAGCCGATCATGATGAAGGCAAAACCGGTATGGGTGGTTTTCAGTGCGGATACTTCCGGCAGGCGTGCCGCAAGATCCATCATATTCAGGGTGCCGGTTTCCGAATAGATCAGACCCACGCCAATCAGGAAGAAGGTGGCGCCGATGGTTCCCATGATCAGGTACTGATAGGCCGAAGTCAGGGCCTGACGCTTCTGTCCCAAGCTGATCAGTGCATAGGAGGAGAGGGAGGAGATCTCCAGAAACACGAACAGGTTGAAGATATCGCCGGTCTGGGTAATGCCGAGCAGGCCGGCCAGGCATAGCAGAAAGGCGCTGTAAAACAGTGGAATCTGTTGCCCGGGTATCTCTTTTTCCACACTCAGCAAGGCATAGGGCAGGGTGATCGCCCCGATAACGGAAACGATCAATGCCATGAAGGCATTCAGGGCATCGATACGGTATTCAATCCCCCAGGGCGGCGCCCATCCGCCCAGTTCGTAACTGATGACGCCGCCATCGACAACCGCCAGCAGTTGGATGCCGGCAAGCATGGCGCAGATCCAGGCTACCGTCAGCGTGGCCATCCACGGCAGTCGCCCCCGCGGCAGAAGTGCGGTAATTGGCGCCGCAATCAGAGGGATGACGACGAGCAGAAGACTCAAGTGGCCCTGTATCACAACGAATGATCCATTTGGTGAATCTCGTCTTCCTCGATGGTGCCGTAGGCTTCTTTGATCCTGACAACCAGCGCCAGACCGAGAGCGGTGGTTGCAACACCGACCACGATTGCGGTAAGAATCAATACATGGGGCAGGGGGTTGGAATAGACTTTGACGCCTTCGGTAATTATCGGCGCCGAGCCCCCGTGAACCGTACTCATACTGATATAGAGAATGAACACCGACACCTGAAAAATGTTCAGGCCGATGATTTTCTTCACCAGATTGCCATGGCTGATGATGGTGTAAAAACCCACCATCATCAAAAAGATGGCAACCCAGTAGTTATAGTGGCCGATGATGAATTCCATCATGGCTTGTTCCTGCCTGCGAAAGCGAAATAGATGATCAACATGACCGAGAATACGGTGATGCCCACGCCAAGTTCGACCAGCAGGATACCGATATGCTGACCTGCAACCTGGGTATTGGCGAGTACCGAGTAGTTGAGATAGTTACCGCCGAAAAACATCGCCACGACTCCCACACCCGCATAGATGACCACCCCGAGACTGGCGAGGAATCGTAAAATCGGTTGTGGAATAACCCGTTCAGCGGCATCCAGCCCGAACACCACCGCATAGAGAATAATCGCCGCGCTCAGAATGACACCGGCCTGAAAGCCGCCGCCAGGCCCGAAATCACCATGAAACTGTACATATAAGGCAAAGATGACGATCAGCGGGATCAGGGATTTGGAGACAACCCTGAGGATAGGGTTACGCGTCATCATGCTCTTGCTCCTGTTTTTCACCCTTGCCCGCTTTACGTCTGCTGCCGATCAGCAGCATGACGGCAACACCGGCGGTAAAGACAACAGTGACCTCTCCGAGGGTGTCAAACCCGCGATAGCTTGCCAGCACGGAGGTGACGATATTCTGGATACCGGTTTGCGGAATCGACTTTTCAATATAGTAGGGAGAGACATGGGTTTGGGCAGGCGCCTTGGGATCACCGAACGCGGGGATATCCAGGGTGCCATAAACCAGCGCCGAACCGGTCACCAAGACCACTGCCAAGGGTAGCCAGGGGCTGTGGCCGCCGGTGTGGCGTTTCTCTTCCTGGTCCTTGGTGAGTGCGATTGTGGCCAGCATCAGCACGGTGGAGATACCTGCCCCCACAGCGGCTTCGGTAAAGGCCACATCGACTGCATCCATGACGATGAACAAGAGCGCCGAGAGAAAGCTGAACATGCCGTACATCATGATGATGGCGAACAGGTTCGACAGGCGCACGATGGCTACCGCCGTTATTGCCAGAAACGCCAGCAGGGTCAGATTGATGATGACTTCAATCAAGAGGCTTCCCCGTGAGTCTGTCGTTGTCTGCCAACAGTGGCTTGAGACCACTGTGCATTGCGGCGTTGGCCAGTGCGTGGGAGGCCGTGGGACTGGTAATGAACAGCAGCATAAACACCAGGGCCAGTTTGAAGGCGGCCAGGGTCAGGCCGGCCTGCAGGCCCAGGCCGAGCAGGATCAACAGGGCACACAGGGTATCGGTTATCCCGGTTGCGTGCTGGCGGCTGTAGAAATCGGGGAACAGATGGATGCCGATGCCACCGATGATGCCCACCAGGCTGCCGCCGATCAGACAGATCCAGCTCAGGGTATCGATGATCATTTCCCCTCCGCCTCCGCCGACTCGGTGTTCTCCCCCGCGGAAGAGTGGAATTCCCCATGGGCAACCAGTCGCAATACGGCGATGATACCGATGAAATTGATCAGGGCGTAGACCAGGGCGATGTCCAGCAGGTCCATGCGGCCGGATACAAAGGCCAGTACGGCGATCAGCAGCACGGTCTTGGTGCCGAACATATTGATCGCGGCGATGCGGTCGTAGATGGTGGGTCCGAGGAGGGCGCGGGCCAGTGCCAGCGCAAGGGTGACCAGGATCGCCACGGACGCGGCCAGCAACATTGGGTGGGCTTCTAGGGGCATCTATCCAGTCTTATTATCGTCAACAACTTCGTCTGGAATGGATTTGGCCATCTCACCACTGGCGAGCTCGTCGGCGGCCTCTTTGGTCAAGGCGTGGACCAGGATCTTATCCTGCTCCAGCTCTACGCTGACCGTGCCCGGTGTCAAGGTAATCGAGTTGGCGTAGATCACCTGCCCCAGGTCGGACTTGAGGGAGGCAGGTACTGCAAACAGTTGAGGGCTGATCGAGGAGCGCTTGAAGGTCAATATCCGCTTGATGACGTCGATGTTCGCTTTCACGATCTCCTGCATGATGAAGACCAGGAAACCGGGTATTTTCGACGACAGATGGAGCGGGTAGCTTTCGTGATCGATGAGGGTCATGCGTTTTACCAGGAACACCGTCAACAGCACGGAGACCAGCCCCAGCCCCAGCATCAGGGGCTCGAGATGTCCCGACAACAGGAGCCACACTGCAAACAGAAAAGAGGTATAACTGATAACCATCATCTTAACGCACATTAAATCATATCAGACTGTATTTTATGACCGGATTCAACCAGTTGCCTCCCTATATCCTCGGGTTGCATCCAGCTCAAGTCGATACAGCCGTTGAGGCCAAGGCAGGAGTATAACTAGAGAATGGTTTTGAGGTCGAGTTGCGGTCGGAAAATTTCTTCATAATCCGGCTGTTCGCGGCTATTCGCATGATATGCAATGCATGGCGTTATACCGTTAGAGGGTAGGGTATAGCATCAAGCAATTGCCTTTTCTATGCTTTGTATAGGCTCTCTTAATAGCTGTAACTCCATGAAAAAACAAAGAATGATGGGGGATTTCAAATCCCTTGGTGCAGTTTTGAGGTCGAAACACAGCGGTTGCTGGAGGCAAATCGGTGACTTGATGGCACAATCTATGGTTTCTTTGTCAAAATTCCACTTTCACCTGACATCGAAACCGTTCAAGGTTAATATACCCGGCTTTTTTAACGCCTGTGTCGGGGCGAGCGTACACCTAGCGATGTATACCTAATCAGGAGAATGGTTTTGCCAGATAGCAATTTACTCAGTGAAATCAGTAAGAGACGCACCTTTGCTATCATCTCGCATCCCGATGCGGGTAAGACCACCTTGACGGAGAAACTGCTCCTCTATGGAGGCGCAATCCAGATGGCAGGGACGGTCAAGGGGCGCAAGGCCGCACGCCATGCCACCTCCGACTGGATGGAGATGGAGAAGGAGCGCGGTATCTCCGTTACCTCGTCGGTGATGCAGTTTCCCTATCGCGACGAGATCGTCAACCTGCTCGATACCCCCGGCCATGAGGATTTTTCCGAGGATACCTATCGTACCCTGACCGCCGTGGATTCCGCGTTGATGGTGATAGACGTGGCAAAGGGCGTGGAGGAGCGGACCATAAAACTGATGGATGTCTGCCGCCTGCGCGATACTCCGATTCTCACCTTCGTCAACAAGCTCGATCGCGAGGGCCGCGATCCGTTGGAGATCCTGGATGAGATCGAGGATGTCTTGAAGATCAAGTGCGCCCCGGTCTCCTGGCCCATCGGCATGGGCAAGCGCCTCAAGGGGGTCTACGACCTGCGTAGCGATACCACCCATCTTTTCAGCGCCACCCATGGTGGCAAGATCCAGGTGGGAGAGATCATTGAAGGCATCGACAATCCCAAGCTGGATGATCTGATAGGTGATCAGGCCGCAGAACTGCGTGAAGAGATCGAACTGGTGCGCGGTGCAAGCCACGAACTCGATCTGGAGGCCTATGCCAAGGGTGAGCTGACCCCGGTATTTTTCGGTTCGGCGATCAATAACTTTGGCGTCAAGGAGTTGCTCGATGCCTTTGTCGAATATGCGCCGGGTCCCCTTTCACGCACCACCCAGCAGCGTTTGGTGGAACCCTCCGAGTCCAAGTTCAGTGGTTTTATCTTTAAGATTCAGGCCAATATGGATCCGCAGCATCGGGATCGTGTCGCCTTCCTGCGGGTCTGCTCCGGGAGTTATCGCAAAGGCATGAAGATGCGCCATGTGCGCATCGGCAAGAGCATACAGATCAGCAACGCCATCACCTTCCAGGCCGATGAGCGTCGCCACGTGGAGGAGGCATGGCCCGGGGATATCATCGGCCTGCACAACCACGGCACCATCCAGATTGGCGACACCTTCACCGAGGGTGAGGTGTTGAAATATGAGGGCATCCCCTATTTTGCCCCGGAGCTGTTTCGGCGCGTGGTGTTGAAGGATCCGCTGAAACAGAAGGCACTCCTCAAGGGAGTCCTGCAGCTCTGTGAGGAGGGTGCCACCCAGGTCTTCAGGCCAATGAAAAACAATGACCTGATTCTGGGTGCGGTGGGAATATTGCAGTTCGATGTGGCGGTGGAACGCCTCAAGCATGAGTATAAGGTCGAGGCGATCGTGGAGACGGTGAATGTGGCAACCACCCGCTGGATTCAGTGTTCCGATTCAAAGATGCTGGAGCGCTTCAAAGAGAAGGCCCATGAGAACCTGGCGTTGGATGGGGATGATCAACTGGTCTACCTGGCGCCTACCCGGGTCAATCTCGATCTCGCTATCGAGCGTTGGCCGGAGATCGAATTTCTCGCAACCCGGGAGCTCTGACGATCGGCATCAGCCAAGCAAGGCGCAAATGTTTTTTTAGTCCGCAAATGAACGCGAATAAATGCAAATTAAGTGCTTTACTACTGACATACACCCCACTCTCGGCAGCGTTGAAAATCGTCCTTGCTAAACCATAATTATAATATAAAGGGCAGTTTTTAAACGCCCCTGCCAATAAGGAGGCTGTCGATGTTTCTGATGCAAAAAAGCAGTGAAAAATTGGTTGAAGTGCTTAGTTTGGGAGACCTTTTCAATCCTAATCACCCGGAGATCATAGGTCGGTTCCATGCGGGAGAAGAGATGCAAGATGCGGAGAAATTCGCTAAAGAGCAGATGCTCTTTCCCTCTGGCGAGCCGCTTCCCCAGTGCTGGATCGATTCCAGATATCGGCAGCACTGAACCAAGGCACCGCTGCATAGATTTTCTTTGCGAAGCTGGTCTATTGTACCAGGTGGGAGGATGGGATTTTTCTTCCCCTCTGCATCATTGAGTGCCGGCCAGTGCATTCGCTTAACCGCTGATTGACTCGATTTAGGGTTGGGTCTGCAAATAAACGCAAACAAAAGCAAATGCTGTTTTTCTTGTTCCCGCGTTTTTTGTATGAACTAGAGTCACGGTGGGGCAGGGCCCCACCCTACATTGCTTCCTATACTATCGAAACAAACTGGCAGGACGGAGGTGGCTGGTGTAGCTCTTTCGTAGCAGCGGCAGGGATGCCGCGATAGCCCCGCCAGCATATGGACGTGTTGTTCGCATCTAAAAAACAAAAACATTTGCGTTCATTAGCGGACTTAAAACCTCGCCAGGCTCTGTCCCGACTTCTCTATCCAGCCGTGGATCATCTTTTTAGTGGTGTAGTCGGCCGCACAGTTGCCTTGCTGGTCGATGACGATCATACCCCCTCTGCCCTTGACCTTGCGCAGCAGGTATTGGATGCCATACTCCACCCCACCCTTGGCGTCGCAGTTGAGGAACTCCATGGCGTCGGAGACTGTTTTCGCAAGCACCGTACGCATGAAGTCTTCGCCAAATCCCGTGGTGGAGACCGCGCATGTCTGGTTGTCGGCAAACACTCCTGCACCGATGATCGGTGAGTCACCGACCCGTCCGATGCGCTTGTTGACGATGCCACCGGTGGATGTCGCCGCCGCCAAGTTACCCTCCAGGTCACGGGCTACGGCGCCAATGGTGCCGTATTTCTGTTCTTCCGAGGCCTCGTCACTCTCATCGTGATCGAGCATGATGCGGTGTTGCAGACGCGCCTGTTCCAGTTGTTGAATACGATCGGGAGTGAAAAAGTAGTGGTCCGGCGTCAGCTTCATGCCGCAGTGGGCGGCAAACTTCATTGCGCCTTCGCTGATCAGCATCACATGCTCGCTCTCGGCCATTACCAGGCGGGCCAGTTGTACGGGATTGGCGATATTGCTGACCGCGGCGACTGCACCCGCGGAGAGATCGCGGCCATCCATGATCGCCGCATCCATCTCCACTTTGCCGCTTTCATTGAGTACGGAACCGCATCCGGCATTGAAGACCGGGTCATCTTCGAGCTGCGAGGCACAGCTCTCTACGGCTTCCAGGGCGCTGCCGCCCAGGCTGAGAATTTCACGTCCGTGTTCGAGAACGGTACGGATACTCTCCAGATAGCGTAGGGCCGTTTTGTTATCCTTGACATTATCCAGTGCGCCGGCGCCGCCATGCACCATCAGCGAGAAGGTCTGTTGCATCATTCTCTGTAGTCGTTTGACACTTGCATTCAGACGATCGTCCCGGGATCGGGACGATCGTTTTATGGAATCAGACCCTAAAGCTACCAGAGGCGCTGCTGCAACTCTAGTTTGATTCGCTGCCGGACCTTACTGCTGCCCGCGATCATGAACATGATCTTGCCCACCAGGACAGGCCCCCAGTTGACAATGATTACCCCTTCACCCCTTGCCGGATCGAACTCTATGCCTCGCAAGTCCAACTGCTTCAGGGAGCGGTGACGGGTTGAGAAATTTGCCGACTCCCACTCATCGATGCCGTATTTCAGGGCAATCAGGGTGGGGTAGGATGCGCCGTTGTAACGTGGGTTGCACTCGATGGCGAGGTATTCGGGGCTCTTCTCACCCTGCAGCACGGCAACATCGAAAGCGAGTATATCCTTGAAACCCTTTTTCGCCATCCATGCGGCCATAGGTTCCACCACCTCCCAGGGCTCGTAAGGGGTTGGATGGAAGTTACCCTGGTGTGCCGTACCTTCGAGGATCTGCTCCGTGGCCAACAGGCGTCGGCACTTGCCGTCAATGATCTGATACTGCAGATTGAGAAAGATATCGGTCTTAACCTCCTGCTGCAGCTGTACCGGGACCACCGCTTCGAAGCGCGTCATCGCCTGGCGCAGCGCCGCCTGATCTTGACAACGATAGATCCCGACACCGGAGACCGATACCGCAGCCTTGAGATAGCAGGGATAGGGGAAGCTGTCGATATCCGCATCCGATATCTCGCGGACACTGTTGTAACAAAGTGTCTTTGGTACGGCTACGCCCAACTCATCGGCGAGGGCCATAAAGTTGTTCTTTGAATTGATGAACTCGACGCTTCTTGCCCAGGCAACATCGCCGCCTTTCTTTAGCTCCATGTCGCCATAGAAAAAGTGAGAAGGCCTGATACCGGCCTGAATCGGCATATACTCCAGATCCACATCCCAGATGACATTCTGACTGTGCTGCAGGCCAATGCGTGCATAGTGCTCAACGATTTCAGCCCATTCACTCTTCAGCAAAGGGTGTAGTTGAACCATATCCTCGGGTTCGGTGGCACCGAGAATTCTGCCGGAATAGAGGTGATTGCCTTTCACTCCCTCGGCGGTACAGGACATGATGTCGTGATTATAGATGGTCGGTGTTTTCGGTTTTAGGGAAACGGGGTGTAGCACCACACCCTTTGCACGCCCCAATCCAGATATTCCTTTTGTGATCATAATTCCACCCACTTTTTATCTGCCGTTTTTCATCATCTCTGTCTGCAAAATGGGCGCCACTTTTCAGGTTATTGGGATGTTTAGACGAGGAAGCTGATCTGAGCGGAATTGCAGGTCATTGATTTAGTGGGGAAAACATCAAATTATCTGAGATTGTTGATGGGCGAGTAGAGATTTACGATCAGCAGATTATCGGGTTGTGATCACCTCTGTCTTGCGCCAACAGGGTGCAGGAACCCAGTCTGGCGAAATGGCTATGGATGAAAACGGTGCGTTGTGTGGCTTTGAACTCATGAAAAAAAAGTGGGGGGTGCGGCGAAACAGCCTTGGGATCGGATATTGCATTGGGGAGTCTTGTATGGGACTGTTTTCTGCCTATCGAAGGGGTGTCAACAGGCCTTAGTCAAACCGGAGTTTTATAAAGATGCTAGACAAGACATTGACGGTTATCCTCGCGGGCGGTCAGGGTTCACGCCTGCAGCCTCTCACCCTTGAACGAACCAAGGCGGCAGTCCCCTTTGGCGGTCAATACAGGATAATCGATTTTTCCTTGGTCAATTGTCTCCACTCCGGGCTGCGCAGAATCCTGGTCTTGACCCAATATAAATCCCACTCCCTGCAGAAGCACTTGCGAGATGGCTGGTCGCTGTTCAATCCGGAGTTGGGGGAGTACATCACCGCTGTTCCTCCGCAGATGCGCCGAGGGGGTGGCTGGTACGATGGAACCGCGGATGCCGTCTATCAGAATCTCTACATGCTGAAGCGAAGCGGCGCGGAGCGGGTGTTGATCCTGCCCGGTGACGCTATCTATCGTATGGATTATGCACCGATGATCGATTTCCATATCAAACAGGGTGCCAAGGTGACGGTTGCCTGCATGCAGCTTGCCTATTCGGATATTGGTCTCTCCGGGGTGCTGGAACAGGATTCGGGCGGTCGGGTTAGCGCCTATGGCACCAGGTCGGGTCTACAGCAGGCGGATGGTGACGACTCCGCAACTGCCCTGGTCTCCATGGGCATCTATCTCTTCTCCATCGATGCACTGATTGCGGCACTTGAACAGGATCACGACCTCAGTGACTCCAATCATGAGTTTACCCGTGACATCCTGCCCAAGATGGTCGCCGGCAGCGGTGTCTATGCCTATCAGTTCGGCGGTGAAGCGGGACGGGTAACACAGGATCGCTACTGGCGGGATGTGGCCACCATCGACAGTTACTATGATGCCAATATGGAGTTACTCGATCCGGTGCCTTCCCTGGACCTCTATCAGCCGGAGTGGCCGATACGCACCCACCATGGACAGCATCCGCCGGCGAGAACGGTACCCGGGATCTCAGGCAGTGAAGGTATCTTCATCAACTCCATCGTTGCCAATGGGGTACTCATCGTCGGTGGCAGTGTGCAGCATTCGATCCTCTTTCCGAAGACCCTGATCGGGGATGAAGCGGTGATTCATGATTCGATCCTCTTCGATGGGGTCAAGGTTGGTGATGGTGCGCAACTGGAGAACTGTATCATCGACAAAGATGTGGTGATCCCCGCCGGGGAGCGCATCGGATTCGATAAAGAGCGCGATGCCGCCAGGTTCACTATTTCACCGAAAGGGGTGGTTGTTGTGCCAAAAGGATTTCGCTTCAGATAACTCAAAACATCTAGAAGTCGTACGCGTGGTAGAGAAAAGCGGACATTTCTGATGCTTCGTTAAGCCATCTTACAGGGTCACCAGGGTTCGTCCCATGATCTTCCCCGCGAGCATCTGCTCGAAAACCTTCGGCAGTTGTTCCATGGATACTGTCTGGCTGAGGATGTCATCCAGGTGCCTGGGTTTCAGATCGGTGGCCAGGCGTTGCCAGATCTCCTCTCTGATCTCATGTGGACAGCCTGCGGAGTCGACACCAAGCAGACTGACGCCGCGCAGAATAAATGGCATCACCGTGGTATTCAGTTCGTGGCCACCGGCCAGGCCGATGGCGGCGATATTGCCCCAGGGTCTTATCTTGCGGGTGATGCTTGAGAGCATGTCACCGCCTACATTGTCCACTGCGCCACCCCAGAGCCCTCGCTCGAGGGCGTGGTGATAGGTGGAGACCTGTTCCCGTCCCAATACCTCCTGGGCACCGAGATGTTCAAGATAGGCATGTTGTTCGGACTTGCCGGTGACCGCATGGACCTCAAAACCCTCACCGTCGAATATGTTGACCGCGAGGCAACCCACGCCACCTGTGGCACCGGTCACCAGTATCGGTCCCATGTCGGGGCGTTGGCCGTTGTTCTCCATTCGGTACAGAGCCAGGGCGGCTGTGAATCCGGCTGTTCCCAAGGCCATCGCCTGAGAGGCGCTTAGGCCTTCTGGCAGGGGCACCGCCCACTCACCCGGCACCCGCAGATACTCCGCGTAACCACCATCCGCCGTGGCGGAGAGTTCGTAGCCGGTGACGATCACCTTGTCACCCGCTTGGTATCGCTTGTGGTTGCTCTCTGCCACTTCACCGCAGGCATCGATACCGCCGGTGAGAGGATAACGTCTGAGTATCTGGGCTTTACCCGTCCCCGCCAGGGCATCCTTGTAGTTGATGCTGGAGTATTGTACGCGGATCAGGATTTCGCCTTGATCCGGCGCCTGCAACTCAAGCTCTTCGATCCCTGCAGTGTGTTGGGCATTGTCCCGATGAATACGAAAGGCTTTGTAAGAAGTCATGACGAACTACTCCGATACAACAGCGATTTTTCCAATCTTCTGCCGCCATTCGGCGGGTCCCGTCTGGTGCACGGAATTGCCCTGGCTATCGACGGCGACCGTGACCGGGAAATCGACCACTTCAAATTCACGAATCGCCTCCATGCCCAGATCCTCGAATGCCAGCAGGCGTGAACTGCGAATCGCTTTCGACACCAGGTAGGCAGCACCACCCACCGCCATCAGGTAGACGGCGCGGTGGCGCTTGATCGACTCCAGGGCGTCGGGGCCACGTTCCGCCTTGCCTACCATGCCGAAGAGTCCCGCCTGTTCCAGCATCACCTCGGTAAACTTGTCCATGCGTGTGGCGGTGGTGGGGCCAGCCGGACCAACCACCTCGTCGCCTACCGGATCCACCGGGCCCACGTAGTAGATGAAACGGCCATGGAAATCTATGCCCTCAGGCAGTGGTTGGCCCGTGGCAAACAGGTCGGCGATACGCTTGTGCGCGGCGTCCCGTCCCGTCAGCAGCTTGCCGTTGAGGAGGATCAGTTCCCCCGGTTGCCAGCTCGCAATCTCCTCCTTGGTGACCGTGTCCAG
>JBEVVR010000044.1:0-171640 GCA_040507035.1 Candidatus Thiodiazotropha sp. | reverse complement strand
CGGCGTCCCGTCCCGTCAGCAGCTTGCCGTTGAGGAGGATCAGTTCCCCCGGTTGCCAGCTCGCAATCTCCTCCTTGGTGACCGTGTCCAGATTGACCCGGCGTGCCTGCGGTGAGGCTTCCCAGGTCACATCCGGCCAATCCTCCGCAGTGGGTGGCGTCAGCAAGGCGGGGCCGCTTCCATCCAGGGTGAACTCCAGGTGGCGGGTGGCGGCGCAGTTGGGGATCATGGCCACCGGCAAGGAAGCGGCATGGGTGGGGAAGTCACTGATCTTCACATCCAAGACGGTGGTCAGGCCACCGAGTCCCTGGGCGCCTATACCCAATGCATTGACCTTTTCATAGAGCTCCAAGCGCAGTTCCTCTTTACGATTCACCGCTCCCCGGGCCTGCAGTTCCTGGATGTCGATGGGTTCCATCAGCGACTCCTTGGCGAGCAGCATCGCCTTCTCAGCCGAGCCGCCAACACCTATACCCAGCATCCCGGGAGGGCACCAACCGGCCCCCATCTTTGGCAGCTCCTCCAGCACCCAGTCGACCAGGGAGCCTGATGGGTTGAGTACCTTGAAACGGGATTTGTTCTCGGAACCGCCTCCCTTGGCTGCGATTTTGACCTCGACCTTGTCTCCCTTGACCAGTTCCATGTGGATAATGGCCGGGGTGTTGTCTCCGCTGTTGTTGCGACTGCCGAGGGGATCGGTGACCATGGAAAAGCGCAGCACATTGTCGGCATGGGCGTAGCCGTGGCGTACCCCCTCATTGACCATATCTGTTACCGACAACTCGCCTTGCCACTGCACTTCCATACCGATCTTCAGAAACACCACCACCATGCCGGTATCCTGGCAGACCGGTCTTTTGCCCTCTGCGCACATGCGCGAGTTAACCAGGATCTGTGCCATTGCATCCCTGGCGGCGGGGCTCTCTTCCTTGGCCCAGGCTTCCCCCATGGCCTGCAGAAAGTCCACGGGATGGTAGTAGGAGATATACTGCAGGGCATCGGCAATGCTTTGGATGAGGTCTTCCTGGTGGATGCGGTTCATGGTCAATCCTGTCAATAGGGTAGGGTACGGTTGCAACCCTTGCCGCCGGCACTGGCGGGATTACGCGCTGTGCCGAAGCGGAATTGGAATATCGGGCCTTGGTCTCTGGCTGCTACTGCAGATTATCATCAACGGATCTTCAGATTTCCAGCAACAGGCGACTGGGATCCTCCAGCAACTGTTTGATCGTTACCAGGAATTGTACCGCGTCCCGGCCGTCGATGATGCGGTGATCATAGGTGAGTGCCAGATACATCACGGGGCGGATTACGACCTCGCCCTTTTCCGCAACCGGTCGCTGCTGAATCGAGTGCATGCCGAGGATCGCGCTTTGCGGTGGATTCAGGATCGGTGTCGAGAGCATGGAACCGAAGACACCGCCATTGGTGATGGAGAAAGTTCCGCCGGTAAGGTCGTCATAACTCAAAGATCCGTCCTTGGCCTTGTTGCCGAAATCCTTGATTCTCTGTTCGATGGCGGCAAAGCTGAGTTGATCCGCATCGCGCATGATCGGTACCACCAGACCCCGTGGCGAGGAGACGGCGATACCGATGTCGAAATAGCCATGATAGAGGATATCGTCACCATCCACCGTGGCGTTGACGACCGGATACTGTTTTAACGCCTCCACCGATGCCTTGACGAAAAAGGACATGAAGCCGAGGCGAACGTTGTGGCGCTTCTCAAACTCGTCGCGGTATGTGACGCGCAGATCGGATACCGCCTGAAGGTTGACCTCGTTGAACGTGGTCAACATGGCGGCGGTTCGCTGCGCCTCAACCAGGCGCTCCGCAACCCGCTTGCGCAGACGGGTCATCGGCACCCGCTCCTCGATACGGCTGCCAGTCGCTGCGGCGGATGGAGCTGCAGGCTCAGGCTCGACCCGTTTTTCAGCAGTGGGTTTTGCATCCCGCGCGGCGATTGCCGCTTCTACATCGGATTTGACGATGCGGCCGTTTTTGCCGCTACCCTGGATCGTCTGCGGATCGATACCACTCTCTTTGACCAGGCGTCTTACTGCAGGGGAGAGTGCCGCTGGTTCACTCTCTGTTGCCGGCGCTTGCTCATTTGCGGCTGCGTTAACCGCTCCCGCCTCCAGGACCCCTAACAGATCATCGGCCTGAACAGTCTCACCCTCTTTGAAGTGGATTGCCGTCAACGTGCCGCTTTCAGGGGCAGGTACTTCCAGTACGACCTTGTCGGTTTCGAGATCGACCAGCGTCTCATCTTGATTGACCTGCTCGCCCGGTTGCTTGTGCCAACTTAAAATGGTGGCATCTGAAACCGATTCGGGAAGTTGGGGAACGCGTAGTTCTATGCTCATTGATGTATCTGGTTCCTGTAGTTCATGCTGGGATTGATGCGTCCACAGAGGGCTTCATCGATCAGGGTCTCTTGCTGTTTAACATGTACCGAGCGGTAACCGACAGCCGGTGCCGCCGCCGAGGGTCGTCCAACATAGTACAACGGTCTCTCCTTGGTGGATATGGGATAGAAACGATGTTTGATCTGGTCCCACGCGCCTTGGTTTTGTGGCTCTTCCTGGCACCAAATGGCCATCTTCGCATTCTTGTATCGTTTGACGACCTTGTCGAAGTCTTTTTGCGGAAAGGGGTAAAGCTGCTCCAAACGTATGATCGCTACATCCTCCAGACCGCGTGAGCGACGGGTCTCCAGCAACTCGTAATAGACCTTGCCGGAGCACATCACCAGGCGCTTGACCTGTTTCGGATCGATGTCGTCAATCTCATCGATGACATTTTTAAATCCGCCTTCCAGCAGCTCCTGTTTGGGTGATGTCGCCAAGCGGTGGCGCAACAGGCTCTTCGGTGTCATGACCACCAGCGGATGGCGGAAGGGGCGTATCATTTGTCGTCTTAAGAGATGAAATATCTGCGCAGCGGAACTGGGTACGCAGACCTGGATATTATGGTTGGCACAGAGGCGCAGAAAACGCTCAGGGCGAGCCGAGGAGTGCTCGGCACCCTGGCCTTCATAACCATGGGGCAGTAACATCACCAGGCCGCAGAGCAGACCCCATTTCTCACCACCGGAGGTGATGAACTGATCTATGACCACCTGGGCGCCGTTGGCGAAGTCCCCGAACTGGGCCTCCCAGAGTGTCAGGCAGTCGGGTTCCGCGGTGGCGTAGCCATACTCGAAACCGAGCACCGCCTCTTCCGACAACAGGGAGTCGATGACCAGAAAGTCGGCCTGGTCACGGGTCAGGTGTTGCAGGGGTATCAGGGCTTCACCGTCGATCTGGTTATGCAGCACCGCGTGTCGATGAAAAAAGGTACCACGTCCGGAGTCCTGTCCGGAGAGTCGTACCGGAGTGCCTTCGGTCAACAGGGATGCGTAGGCCATGTTTTCGGCAAATCCCCAATCGATGAATTGATCTCCGGAGGCCATGCGTCTGCGTTCGGTCCAGATCTTTTCGACGCGGGGATGGAGTTCAAAACCGCCCGGTACATGCAACAGTTGTTGAGCCAGCAGATCAAAACGTTCATTGCTGAGGGTGGTATCCACCGGGTGCTCCCACTGGATGCCCTTAAAGGCATTCCAGCGCACTGCGTAGGGGTGCTGTAGGGCGCAATTGACAGGTCTTGCAACCACTATGCCCTGCTCAAGGGATTGACGGTAGTTGTCCACCAGCTCTCTTGCCTGCAGCGGCGTGATCACCGACTCCTGTACCAGGCGATCTGCATAGTGGGTACGGACCGTTGGGTGGTTTCTGATTTTGCTGTACATCTGCGGTTGGGTAACCGAAGGTTCATCGGCCTCATTGTGTCCGAGGCGACGGTAGCAGATGACATCGATCACCACATCCTTGCGGAAGCGCATGCGAAACTCGAGCGCCAGACGGGTGACGTAGATAACCGCTTCCGGGTCGTCGCCATTGACGTGGAAAATCGGCGCCTGGACCATTTTGGCGACATCGGTGCAGTAGAGGGTGGAGCGGGTATCCAAGGGATTGCTGGTGGTGAATCCGATCTGATTGTTGATGATGATATGTACCGTACCACCGGTGGTGTAGCCGCGGGTTTGTGACAGGTTCAGGGTTTCCATCACCACACCCTGGCCGGCAAATGCCGAGTCGCCATGGATCAATATGGGCAGCACCCTGGAACCATCATGGTCGCCACGTCGGCGTTGACGTGCCCTCACCGAACCTTCGATGACTGGATTGATGATCTCCAGATGTGAGGGGTTGAAACCTAAAGCGACATGCACCTGTCCGCCGGGGCTATCGATATCGGTGGAGAATCCCATGTGGTACTTAACATCGCCGGCGAGACGCACAGGATCGACCGTTACCCGTCCCTCGAACTCATCAAAGATATCCTGCGGTGGCTTGCCGAGGATATTGGTCAATACATTGATGCGTCCGCGATGGGCCATGCCTATGACCACCTCACTGATGCCATTGTTGCCACTGTGTTGAATCAGGTCGTCGAGTAACGGTATCAGGGATTCGCCACCTTCCAAGGAGAATCGTTTTTGCCCCACATATCGGTTATGCAGGTATTTTTCGATGCCCTCGGCGGCGGTCAGCAGGGTCAACAACCAGGTCTTCTCTTTGTTGCTGAACTGCTGAAAAAGGTGGCGCTGCTCGATGCGTTCCTGAATCCATCGCTTCTGCTTGGTACTGGTGATATGACCGTATTCCGTGCCGATGCTACCGCAATAGCTCTTGCTGATGAGTTCGATGATATCCCGCAACGGCATACGTTCCGGAGCAAACAGGGATCCGGTATTGAAGATCATATTCTGATCGATTCGATCCAGCTTGTGGTAGCTTAAGTCCAGATCGGGGACATAGACGGGATCGCGCAACTTGAGTGGATCGAGATCTGCATTCTGATGACCACGCATGCGGTAGCCATTGATAAAGCGCAGTACCGAGGCCTGCTGTTCCGCAGCGCCCGGTGAGAGGCTTTCATGAGAGGTAACGGTGGCGGAGCGCTTTTCGCTAACCAAATGAAGGAAACGTTGCCGTATCGGTTCATGGGCGGTATCGATCTGCTCCTGATTCGGCAGCTGGTCAAACTCTCTGCGCCAATCTTCCGGTATGCTCTGCGGGTCTTTAAGATAACTTTCGTATAGCTCTTCGACGAAGGTGGCGTTTCCCCCTGAGTAGGCGGATGTGGATCTGAGTAAATCCAGGTAATTGCTCATTTTATATCGTGCATTGGTAGATGAGTTGGTGGATAATTTATTTTTAGGCAGCTATCAGTAAATGTTAGCACAATCAGGTAAATAGACAGAAGATGTTTGAGAAAATTCTCCGATGAATTTATAAAGAATATTTAGGCAATCAATAGAAGCGTAAGGTTCTACCTCGTTTCGTGTTATAGCTCTGCTAGAATAGTGAGGTGTCTGATATTGCGTACTGCCTTCGTTACTACACCCATGGGACGACTGAAGTAGGTTATAGAGGGATCGCACGCGGTTGCATGGATTGCAGTAGATAGGGCCCTAATCGGGGTGAAGGCAAAGCTCCAGGTTGAGCCGGTTATCGAATTGGATAGCGAACAAGGCAGTTAGGTGAGAAGAGAAAGCAATTGACCGCAGAAGAGAGTAATAAATTAAGGGTTAATCTCAATCCGATCTCTTTGGAGGCGGATCTGGCCTATTTCGGTGCCCGGCTAGAGCTTGTCGGTGAGCCGGAAACGAGTTATCAGGCTGCCCAGCTCAAGGTCTACAAAGCATTGGAAGCGGCACTCGAAGAAAACCTCAAGCGCCTGCGCAAAAAAGAGTCCCGTTCAAAGGCAAAGAGAGCGAAAAGAAAAAATTGAATTTTGGGTCTTTGACCCTTCGCGGATCTAGCCGGATTTCAGCATGGCATCGATCTGCAGTTCTGCCTGATGCCAATCCTGGGCCGACCTTTGCGGTTCGAAGCCGTGCTTTTCGGCAATGTAATAGGCCGCCGTGGCAATCATCTCCAAGCGCTCTTCAGTGCTTACTTTGGTAGTGTGTTTTCCGGCTTTCTTGCCTTTCTTAACTTTTTTCTTGTCCGTCTTTTTTAGCTTCTTACTCTCTTTCTTGTGTTTCTTCTCTTTTTTCTCTCTATCTTTTTCGCTTTTCTTCGCCATCACACCACCTCTTAAACTGTTATCTCAATTTTGCCAAAAACCGAGTCCACGAGAGCGGGCGGTGGCCTCAGCTTCTCTATAGCGCCTCAGTTCCGAGGGTTGCTGCTTAGGGTCTTTTTCAGTCACTGCAAGGCCATCGCCGAGCATGCGCAAAGCGATGTCCGCTCCTCCATGGAAGATTGTTCCGAGTATAACACCGCTGGGTGAAAGGGTAGTGTACTCGACCCTGACAAAGCGCCCGGCAAGCAACATATTAAGATGACGTTTTGAAATCCTATCCATTTTTTTACTAACGGAGGGTATGCGAATCCCCGCTAGTTTAATCTCCCTAAAGGTGGCGTCCGCCAATCTGAGTGTGATTCGGTCGCCGCTGTGTACCGCCACCACATGTCCCTCCAAAGCGGCAGCATGGGTGCTATCGGCAATAGTGAGAAGCATCAACAGCAGTAACAGTGGAAGCGGATGTTTCATCGATACAGCATCTATCTGCTCAACCTGTGCCTGGTTAGCTCGATCAGAGTGGCGCCCTCGACAGGAGTCGAACCTGTGACCTATCGCTTAGGAGGCGATTGCTCTATCCTGCTGAGCTACGAGGGCGGAAGCTAATCGTTAGCGCTATTTATTGAAAACCGGTATAAAAAAAACGCTGAGCATGCACCATGGATTGGCGGTGGCAGCGCATACCAGGGATCATGCGAAGTTTACTGATTCAAGCCTGGATCGGCAAACGCGAAGGGTTGTATCGGTCTGATGACGGTTTTACGCTGCAGTGAATCTTGTTACCACAGCTGCTTCTATTTTGCGCAGGCCAAGTCGTTGCAGTATCTTTGAAACTGTTGCAACGGCAAGCGCTGACTCAACTTGCAGGCCAGGCATTGGCCAGTCTCATTGATAAAGGTGATCAGGGCGCCGCTGGCAATCAGTGCCCAGAAGACCGCATCGATCCAGGGGTAGTTGATCAATCCATCAAGGCCATAGACAAAAAACGCCATCAGGCCGAACAACATGGCAACAACAAGACCTAACAATATGGGTAGCATCTCTCAGCTCCTTACTACAACAGTATCCATTAGTAAATAAGCAATAACTTAATATTACCGTTGTGATGTATGAGCACTGAGGCTTGGAATGGTTCAGACGGGATTTTTGAATCACTTCAGCTTGCATAGGTAAAATGACAGTAATAACAATGAGATATAATTTTTCCACAGGTTTTTTAAGCACTTGGATTTGTGTTCGTCATCACACAAACCATCCACTCTGTGGCTAGTCACGTATGATGTTGATGAGATCTGAAAAAAGACAGGAACAAACATGATCGAAACGGCCCATTTGTTACAACCAACCAGCTTTCCCGCCATCAGCCGGGATAGGTTGGAGACCCTACAGGTCAACCTGGGATTCCGCTGCAATCTCTCCTGCGTCCATTGTCATGTCAACGCCGGCCCAAACCGGAGCGAGGAGATGGAGAGGTCAACCGCAGAGGATGTATTGACCTTTCTTCAGCGGCACCAGCTGAAAAGGCTCGATCTCACAGGCGGCGCACCGGAGATGAATGCAAATTTTCGCTATCTGGTGAAGCAGGCCAGGGCCCTGGGGGTGCATGTCATCGACCGCAGCAATCTGGTGATTCTGCTGCAAGAGGGTCATAGTGATCTGGCCGCTTTTCTTGCTGAACAGGGCGTTGAGATCGTCGCCTCTCTACCTTGCTATCTGGAAGAGAATGTCGACCAACAACGGGGCAAAGGGAGTTACGCCCAGAGTATAGAGGCACTGCTGATGCTGAACCGTTTGGGTTACGGCATGCCTGACAGCGGTCTCAACCTCAACCTTGTCTATAATCCCATTGGTCCCAGTCTGCCGCCACCCCAGGCGCCCCTCGAGGCAGAGTATCGCAAGCAGTTGCTCGATCGCTACGGCATAGGCTTCAATCAACTCTTGACCATCACCAATATGCCTATCCAACGTTTCGGTAGCTACCTGCAGTCGAAGGGCGAATTCGATAACTACCTGCAACTGCTGCGACAGGCCTATCAGCCCTGCAATCTTGAGAGTGTCATGTGTCGTACCCTGTTGAGTGTTGATTGGCGCGGCTATCTCTACGACTGTGATTTCAACCAGATGCTGAAGATCCATCTGAAATCGAAGAACCTGGTGCGGCCTCGCCTGCGGGATCTCTTTGACTTGGATCTGCGTGGTCTGGAGATTCAGGTGGCTGAGCACTGTTACGGCTGTACCGCGGGCCAGGGGAGCAGTTGTGGCGGTGCATTGAATGAGTAGGCATCAGATAGGGACGCTCCATGGCAACGGTCGCTGCAGATCAGGGCTCTATAACCCTCACTATTATCATACCCTGCCTGAATGAAGGGCCAGCCCTTGAGCTTTGCCTTAATGATCTGCAGCCGTTGCGCCTGGCCGGCCATGAGTTGATTGTTGTCGATGGCGGTAGCGAGCAACCCGTATCCGCTCACATTGAATCCCTGGTGGACAGGCTGCTGCAGAGCTCGCCTGGGCGTGCCCATCAGATGAACTGCGGCGCCAGGGAGGCCGGCGGTGAGATCTATTGGTTTCTCCATGCCGATAGTCGAATCAGTGAAGATATGGGTATGGCCATTATTGAAGCTGCCAAGTCAGCCGGCATATGGGGTCGTTTCGATGTCAGGCTGAGTGGTGGGCACCTCCTGTTTCGAGTGATCGAAAGGATGATGAATTGGCGCTCACGCATCAGCGGTATCGCAACCGGGGATCAGGGTATCTTTGTTGAGCGTCGTCTGTTTTCTGCAGTGGGTGGGTTTCCCCAGCAGCCGTTGATGGAGGATATAGAGATCAGCCGACGTCTGAAGCGCATCACGCCACCGGTCACTCTGCCCGGACCCCTTTTGACCTCTAGTCGGCGCTGGGAGAGACAAGGCATAGTTCGCACCATTCTGCTGATGTGGTTGTTGCGTTTTGCCTATTGGATCGGGGTGAGTCCGCGTCATCTCGCCAAACTCTACGCCACGGGCATGGGCTGAGCCATGGAGCAGTGCGCCGTCCTGATCTTTGCCAAGGCACCCGTCGAGGGAATGGTGAAGACGCGTCTGATTCCGGCCCTGGGTGCGGAAGTGGTTACCAGACTCTATGGCCGGCTTCTGTTGCGCTTGGTCGATTGGATTCGCAATCAGACTCCCTATGGTGTGGAGCTTTGGGTAACCCCGGACAGAGCGCATCCGGTATGGGGGCAACTGGTCGAGCAATATAGTGTGCCGATCTATCTGCAACAGGGAGATGATCTCGGTGAACGCATGGGTGCTGCGGCTGAATCGGCCCTTGCTTGTCATCATCAGGTGATACTCGTGGGGGTGGATTGCCCGGCCTTGGCTGCGCACCATCTGCGTCAGGTCAATCACTGGTTGAACGATGGCGATGATGCGGTGTTGGGTCCAGCCGAGGATGGAGGTTATGTCTTGCTGGGGCTGAATCGCTACCACAGGCGCCTTTTCGAGGGACATGATTGGGGTAGTGGGACAGTGGCGGACTCAACCAGAACCGCCCTTGATGAACTGGGATGGCACTGGCGGGAACTGCCTGAACTCTGGGATCTGGATAGAGTTGAAGATCTGCAACGCTTGCAGCGAGTATCTCCAGAGCTGTGTCAGTGGTAGAAGGGGACGGTCAAGCCTTACCCAGGGATTTCGATGTGGTGTTTGGTTTCGATTCACCACCGCGGCCATAGGTCTTGTCACCCTGGCTGAGGCCTTTGAGGATATCCAGTCTCTGGGTGACATGGCGCTGATTGAGTTGCAGCGCTCCGCCATTGATCTCATTCTGACTATGGCAGCTTTCCAATAGGGCGGTGAACTGGTTCCAGGCCTGATCCAGCGGCTGTTTGTCGCTGCAGCCTGTAATGAAGGTCTCTGTACCCTGCCGATCGATAGTGAGTCCCTGCTGCTGCAGGAAACGGTTATGGCTGGCGACAGCGGTTTCCACCTGTTTCAAAAGCTTCTTTTTCGCTTCGAGTAGATCCTGCAAGCCCTCGGGTGAATCCTGTTGCAGAAGGGAGTATTCCTTACCCAGCAGATCGTGTAGCTGCTGCGCCTGCTCGATCTCGTTTTTAAGAATAGTGAGGAAGGCCGATCTGGCCTCGGTTGAGTAGTTCATGGAGATCAGGGCAGTGCCAGCTCCATGGCCAGCATCTTTTCCGCTGCGGTTTTGGGGTCGATGGTGAAGCTGCCGGTGGCCAGAGCATTCTGTACCGCCTCGACCTTTTGTCCATCGACGATAGGCATCGCGGCGATGCGTGCCTCCAGCTCCAACAGCCTGCCGGCGGAGCCGGTCATGTCAAAGCGGTCACCACGGGTGGATTTGGTGGATGTTGCAGAACGTTTACCCCCGGGCAGACCCGAACGTGTCACCTGACCGCTCTCTCCCGTGCTTTTCAGGTTAGTGCTGGAGAGACTATTGATTTCAACGGCCATCTCTTATCCTCAGTTGTTCCATACCTATTAATTAATATCGACGCTGGGGGCACTTACTTTAGTTAGATTGCTTCGATATCCCCTCTGATTTTCGTCGTTTTTCAGGGCTCAGTCTACTCTTACCAGGCCCTCGGAAACCACGCGGGCCTGCAGCTTTTTCTTTGATTTGACATTAACCACCGGTATCAGATCGCCGGGGTTGCCGTTTTTCATCGCCTTTCCCTGCATGCGCACTTCGATGCTACCCGTCGCTGCCAGAATAGTTACCTGCTCTCCGCGCTTGACGGTCTTCTGTACCACCAGCAATGAAGGTGTGACAGCCTTGCCCCTGGTGAGCCTGCGCTTCATTGTTCGACCTACGACCTGCTCAATCGAGTCGTAGTAACCCCTGAGCAGGCGCGTGGTATCCATGGTCTCCAGGGTGATGTCCGCCTTGGTTATCGCTTGGCCCCGGGCAAGATCACGGATTGCGGTAACCACGGGTATCTCAAGCCCGATCCTGGCGGAGACATAGATCGACCAGGGTGCCGGACTCTCGCAACGCACCCCCACCGATGTGCGCCCCATTTTACTCCCCCCCGGGGGACTGAAGGTCTGCAGTGGGGTAGCACACTGTTTCAACTTGAGACGGTGGTCCAGGGGGGTGACTTCAATCTTCGCCTGAGTGTTACCCTTGGCGACTGTTTGCAGCAGATACGCCTTCACCGCCTCGATGATGGCATCGTGGGAGTGACTCTCATCGCTCCAGGCACGACCGCTCAGGGCGATACTGATGAGGAGTAGTGCGAGCAGGGATTTAAACATCGTTCTTAAATGCATGGTGTTGAGACTCTCTCCATAGTTACCAAAACAATATGCAATCGCCATGCCGAAATGTCTTTGAGGGTCGATGGAGTTTGCAGGGCTGCTGAGCTGGGCCATTACATCTGTTGTAAATCAGGGGCTTATTTTTCCTTTTCACCCATCATGCCGGAGCTTGCCAGGGTCGTTTTAATACGATTGGGGGAATCTTCTATTTCTCAGCGAGTTAATGGCTTCACTGGCTAAAGGTCACTCACTATAAGCCGCCATACTCTATGTACTTGTCTTCTCAATCCATACAGGGTGAACAAACCATGGCCAGCGTCCTCGACAGTGTCGATCTGCGAACCAAATTGGCTGGGCAGAATCGACTCGAATTACTGCTTTTTCGCTTGCAGGGACGACAGATTTTTGGCATCAACGTCTTCAAGGTAAAAGAGGTCGTGCAGTGCCCCCATCTCACAGAGCTGCCAGGTTCCCACCCGGTGGTGCGGGGTGTGGCCTCTCTCAGGGGCAACAATATCCCGGTGATGGATCTGAGTAATGCCATCGGCGGTCCACGGATGGAGAAGGCGACAGACTTCTTCATCATCATAACCGAGTACAACCGTCGTCAGCTGGCCTTTCTGGTGGGGAGTGTGGAGCGCATCGTCAATACCCATTGGGAGGATATACAACCTCCACCCAATGCGGTGGGACGTAGCAGCTACATGACCGCGGTCACCGAAATCGACGATCAACTGGTCGAGATTATCGATGTCGAGAAGGTATTGAGCGAAGTGCTGGGTGTCGATGAGGAGCTGAAGCAGCCGGTGGAGGAGACCGGGGCCGATTTGAGTAAGTTCAAGATCATGGTTGTTGACGATTCAATGGTCGCCCGCAATCAGATCAAAAAGGTATTACACGAGATCGGTGTGGAGACGATATTGGCAAAGGATGGCAGTGAGGCGCTGAAAATGTTACTTGAGTGGTCAGAAGAGGGAAAACCGAGTGACTGGTTGGCGATGGTGATTTCAGATATCGAGATGCCGAAAATGGACGGCTACTCCCTGGTGACTGCAATCAGGGAAAATCCTAAACTGTCGGATCTATATATCATTCTGCACTCATCACTGAGCGGTGTCTTCAACGAAAGCATGGTAAAAAAGGTGGGTGCCAACCATTTTCTCGCTAAATTCATGCCGGATGAGCTGGTAAGCCGGGTCACTGAGCGTCTGCAACGGTTGGCACAAGCCTAAGATTCGAATTTAAAAACAAGCCGGAAAAATAAGTATGTACAATCGGTCAGCCACGATTACACCGGCGGATTATGAGTCGTTCAAGACTTTTCTACAGCAAGCATGCGGGATCCTGCTGGGTAACGGCAAAGAGTATCTGGTCTCAAGCAGGCTGAGCAAAATAATGCAGGAAGCCCAGGTCGAGTCACTGGGCGCCTTGCTGCAGATGTTGCAGTCCGCGGCGCACTCGCGGCTCAAGGTCCAGGTTATCGACGCTATGACCACCAACGAGACCTTCTGGTTTCGGGATATCGGCCACTATATCTTGTTGAAAGAGACCATCCTGCCCGATCTGAATCAGCAGCGTGGCGCATCGATTCGTATCTGGTCAGCTGCCTGCTCCAGCGGTCAGGAACCCTATAACATCAGTATGATTGCTGAGGAGTATCAACAACTTAAACCCACAGCCAGACCACTGCAGATCATCGCCACCGATATCTCCAGTAAGGTGCTGGAAGAGGCACGCAAAGGTATCTACTGCGGCCTCGCTGTGGAGCGTGGCCTCACCCAAGAGCAGAAACGCAAGTTCTTCGTGCCCAAAGAGCGCTGCCTGGAAGTGAAACCGGATATCAAACGCCGGGTCAGTTTCAGCTCCCTGAATCTGACTAGCAGCTATCACGGCCTGGGAAAGTTCGACGTGATCTTCTGCCGTAATGTGTTGATCTACTTCTCCAATGAACTGAAACGGGATATTGTCGAGCGTATGGCCAATGCACTCAATCCGGGAGGTTACCTCTTTTTGGGCTCTACGGAGTCGATCAATCAACTGACCGACCGATTCGAGATGAAGGTTGGCCATGGCGGGATCTCCTATCGCCTCAAATCGTGAACGGCAAAGCTTGCCGTGTTGCGGCAGTGGCTTGCCGTAACCCCCTCTCCAATAGCTCATTCAGATCCCTCTGCAGAGAGCTAATCCCCAGTTAAATACCCCCAGACATCGGTTTGGCATACTCCCTGCATTGTTGCTATTGCAAGAGAAGCCTATGGAGCCATCGATGAAACTCGACGATCTGTTTGGAATACACGAAAGGGCGCTGGTGCTGAGATCAGAGCGGGCCGAAGTGCTCGCGGCGAATCTCGCCAATGCCGATACCCCCGGCTACAAGGCCAGGGATTTCGATTTCAAGTCGGTTCTGAACAGTGAGATGAAGAGCTCCACACGATTGATGACCACCGACCAGCGGCATATTCAACCCGAATCGGGTCCGGTGCCACCGTCGCAACTGCTCTATCGTACTCCCAGCCAGCCTTCTCTGGACGGCAATACGGTGGATACCGAGGCGGAGCATGTGGCTTTCACCACCAACGCGGTGGAGTACCAGGCAAGCCTCAGTTTCATAAACAGCAAGATCAGTGGCATACGCAAAGCACTGAAGGGTGAATAAAGATGTCTCTATTCAAGATCTTTGATACCGCCGCAACGGGCATGAGCGCGCAGAGCATGCGTCTCAACCTGGTCTCCAGCAACATGGCCAATGCCGACGCGGTGAGCAGCAGCACGGAACAGACCTATCGCGCCAGGCAGCCGGTATTCCAGACCCTGTTCGATCAGGCCAATCCGGATGCGGCATCCACAGGGGTGCGTATGGCGGGTGTTGTGGAGAGCCAGGCGCCACTGGTCCAGGAGTATGCGCCGCAGCACCCCCTCGCCAATGAGGAGGGTTATATCTTTCGCCCCAATGTGAACATGGTGGAGGAGATGGCAAATATGCTCTCCGCCACCCGTTCCTATCAGGGCAATGTGGAGGTGGCCAACTCCGCCAAACAACTGCTGCTCGCCACCCTGCGTATGGGTCAGTAAGGAGATAGTCATGACATCCATTACAAGCGGTTACGAACTCTACGAAGATATCGGCCTGACCAACAACAGTCTCAATACCCAAGAGGAGCGGGGCAAACTTGGTTTGGAAGAGTTTATGAACCTGTTGGTCACCGAGCTGACCCACCAGGATCCCTTCAAACCCATGGAAAACTCCGAAATGGCGACCCAGGTATCCCAGTTCGCCACGGTCTCCGGCATTGATGACCTGAATAACTCCTTCAACGAATTGCGCACAGCATTGACCTCCGATCAGGCTCTGCAGGCAGCAAACCTGGTGGGTCGCAGTGTGCTGGTTGACAGCAATATCGGTGCCCTGACCACGGATGAGCCGTTACAAGGCAGTGTCGTGCTGCCCTCATCGGCGAGTAATCTGCGGGTGAGGATCACCAGCCAGACCGGCGAACTGGTGCGCGAGCTGGAGCTTGGCACCCATGAGGCCGGCGAGGTCGCCTTCAGTTGGGACGGCTATGACGACAGTGGCGTCCATGTGGGTGAAGGACTCTATCAGGTGAGCGCGATCGCCAATGTGGATGATGCCGAGATGGCGCCCACGGTGCTGGTCTCCGCAGAGGTGGAGAGCGTCAATCTGGGCGGATCGGGTGGAATACTTCTCAACCTCGACGGGCTCGGACAGATCGCCATGAACCAGGTGGCCCAGATTCAATAGAACATCGGCTTCGATGCCTTGTGCATTGAATGCTTATAGCGTAAAGACAGGAGAAAAGAGATGGCATTTCGTATTGCTCTGAGTGGACTGGATGCAGCATCCACCGATCTTGAAGTGACCGGGCACAATGTGGCTAATGCAAGCACCATAGGCTTCAAGGAGTCGCGGGCCGAATTTGCCGACATCTATGCCAATTCGATCAGTGATGTCAGCAGCTCAGTACCGGGAAGGGGGGTTCGTGTAACCCGGGTCGCACAGCAGTTCGCCCAGGGCAGCACAGAATTCACCTCCAACAACCTTGATCTGGCGATCAACGGCGAGGGCTTTTTCGTCATGGAGGATACCGCGGGTGACGTAACCTATACCCGAGCCGGCGCCTTCAGTGTGGATCGGGACGGCTATGTGGTGGATCATACCGGGTCCAGGCTGCAGGTCTTTCCCCGCATCGGCACCACCGGTACCCTGTTCAACACCGGTGACACCACCGATCTGAACCTGCCCGTGGTCTCCGGGACACCACAGCCCACCACCGAAGTCGAGGCGACCCTCAATCTGAGTGCGGCGGAGACAGTGCCCCTGGTAACCCTCGATCCCACATCCCCCACCTTCACCTTTCCGCCGGATCCTCTGAGTTATAATCACTCCACCGCGACCACCATCTATGACTCCCTGGGAACGGCCCATACCGCGACCATGTTCTACAGCAAAGTGGCGGATAATCAGTGGAACGCCTTCACCTTCGTGGATGGCACCAATATTACCGTGGGGGGCAACACCTTTGCCGATATCCAATTCACCCCGGAAGGTGTTCTCGATACCACCGTGGGTGATGTGGATGCCCTGGGTAACGTGGCCTACGATACCTTCAATCCGGGTGGCGGTGCGGCGGACATCACCAACCTGGCCTTCAACTATGGTGCCACCACACAATACGGTTCCGGCTTTTCCGTCAACGAGTTGAGTCAGGACGGTTTCACTTCGGGCCGCCTCAGCGGTGTGGATGTGGATGGCACCGGGGTGGTGTTCGCCCGTTTCACCAATGGCCAGTCCGAGCCCCTGGGCAAGGTCGCCATGGCCCGCTTCAGCAACAATCAAGGCTTGCGTCAGATCGGTGATACCAGCTGGGCTGAGTCCTTCGCCTCGGGTGACGTGCAGTTGGGCGAGGCCGGTACCAGCAGCTTCGGCCTGATTCAGTCGGGTGCCCTGGAGAATTCCAATGTGGACCTCGCCGAGCAGCTGGTCAATCTGATCACCGCACAGCGCAACTTCCAGGCAAATGCACAGGTCATCACCACCGCGGACGCCATCACCCAGACAGTTATCAATATCCGTTAAGTAAGCTGGGTAACCGCCGCTTCCGCCCTCAGTGTACGGGGGGCGGGAGGGCGGTTTTTTTTTTGGAATTTTGAATTGTGAATTTTGAATTTTGAATTTTGAATTGATGGGTTCACTTCGCTCACGCTCTATAAATAAAAAACCCGCGCGAAGCGCGCGCAAACCAATTCAAAATTATTTTTCTGGTTTGTTTCTTGCAGTGTTTCAGTAAAGCGCTAGCGCCAACCGATTTAAAAACAGGAGCAACCCATGGATCGCATGCTTTACATTGCCATGAGCGGGGCCAAAGAGACCTTGATCGCCCAGGCCAGCAACTCCAACAACCTGGCCAACGTCAACACCCCGGGATTCATGGAGGATCTCAATCAATTCCGCAGTATGCCGGTGTTTGGCCAGGGTTTTCCCACCCGTGTCTATGCCTTGGATGAACGCCCAAACATCAATTTCGACAAGGGCAGCATTCAATCCACCGGCAATCCCCTCGATCTGGCGATCAAAGGCGAGGGCTATTTCGCGGTACAGGCGGCGGATGGCTCCGAGGCCTATAGCCGGCGCGGCGACCTCAAGGTCGATGCCAATGGCCTGGTGACCAACGGCCAGGGTTTGCCGCTGATCGGCAATGGCGGGCCGATCGCCTTGCCGCCCTATGAGCGTCTCGAGATCGCCCCCGACGGCACCATCACCATTCTCCCCGAAGGCGCCACGCCCGATGCGTTGGCAATCATCGACCGCGTCAAGATGGTCAATCCCCCGGCGGAACAGCTGATCAAGGGCGAGGATGGCCTGCTGCGTCTGCAGGATGGTGAAGAGGCGGATGCCGATGCCGCCATGGAGCTGGTCTCCGGCGCCATCGAGAGCAGCAACGTCAATGTGGCGGATAGCCTGGTCACCATGATCGAGCTGGCGCGCAAATTCGAGATGCAGGTGAAGATGATGAAGACCGCCGAGGATCTTGATAACGCCTCGGCCCGGCTCATGAGTTTGAGCTGATGTTGGCAAGTAAATTGCAAATCATTAATTGAGACGTTGCCCGGCAACGCATAACCCAGCAGATTAATTAAGTTCGAGGAAGAGACTATGTACCCGGCACTCTGGATCGCAAAAACCGGATTGGATGCACAACAGACCAACATGGCAGTGATATCCAACAATCTCTCCAATGTAAACACCACTGGATACAAACGGGATCGTGCCGTATTCAATGATCTGATCTATCAGAATCTGAGACAGGTCGGCGCCCAATCCTCGGAAAACACCGAGCTGCCTTCCGGGTTGATGGTGGGTACCGGAGTCCGGGTCGTGGCGACTCAGAAAGAGCACAGCCAGGGCAACATTGTACAAACCGGTAACTCGCTGGATGTGGCGATCCAGGGCAAGGGCTATTTTCAGGTGCTGCACCCGGACGGCAATATCGTCTACAGTCGTGACGGCACTTTCAGCCTCACCGCGGACGGCAATATCGTCACCCCCAACGGTTATGAACTGCAGCCGGCGATGACCGTACCCACCAACGCCACCAGCCTGACTATCGGCTCCGACGGCGTGGTCTCCGTGCTGGTCTCGGGCAACAACACCCCAACCCAGATCGGTCAGATTGAACTCGCCTACTTCGTCAATCCCCAGGGGCTGGAGCCGATCGGTGACAATCTCTATCGCGAGACCAATGCCAGCGGTGGGGTCAACACCGCCATTCCCGGCACAGACAGTACCGGAACCTTGATCCAGGCTGCGTTGGAGAGCTCCAACGTCAATGTGGTGGAAGAGTTGGTCAACATGATCGAGACCCAGCGTGCCTACGAGATGAACTCCAAGGCGATCTCCACCACCGACGAGATGCTCTCCTACGTTAATCAGCAACTCTGACAGGAGCAGGGCTGATGGATAGACTGCGCACAATCACACTGTTAACGATCATCATGCTGCCGTTGTTGGCGGGGTGTTACAACACCACCCCGACCCGGGATGCCGCCTACGCACCGATCCGGCCGGTGATGCCGCCACCGGCACCGAGGGGTAACGGTTCCATCTATCAAGCGGGTTATGAGCAGGCCTGGTTCGAAGATATCCGCGCCCGTCGTGTCGGCGATCTGTTGACCGTGAACCTGGTGGAGAGCACCCAGGCAAATAAATCGGCCACCACCACCACCGCGAAAAGCACCAGTGCCAGCATCACCAATCCCACTATCTTTGGTCAATCGATGCAGTTCGATGTGCCCAACTTCGTTCCTGTACCCAATAAAGAGGATGTGGGTCTCGGCTTTGGTCTCGATTCCAGCCACGATTTCAGTGGCGACGGTAGCGCCACCCAGAGCAATGCCCTCAGCGGCAGTATCACGGTGTCGGTTATCGAAGTGCTACCCAACAACAATCTCTACGTGCGCGGTGAAAAACGCATCGGTATCAACCAGGGCACCGAATATGTGCGTCTATCCGGTATCGTGCGCCCCAGGGACATCACCCCGGAAAACACCGTGGACTCCACCCGCATCGCCGATCCGACCATTACCTACGTGGGCGAAGGCGCACTGGCTGATGCCAACTCCATGGGTTGGCTCGCCCGCTTCTTCAACAGCGTACTCTCCCCCTTCTGAGGTCTCATGCAATGAACGTCAAGCTACACAGACTCTTGCTAACACTCGTTATCCTCTTGCTCTGCAGCCAATCCCTGTTCGCTGAACGGATCAAGGACCTGGCGGCGATCCAGGGTGTGCGCAGCAACCAGCTGATCGGTTATGGCCTGGTGGTGGGACTCGACGGCACCGGTGATAAGGACACCGATTCGCCCTATACCATCAACAGCCTGAAGAACATGCTCTCGCAGCTGGGTGTACAGATACCCGCGGGGACCAATATCAAGCCGAAGAATGTCGCCGCGGTCATCGTGCATGGTGATCTTCCTCCCTTCAGCAAGCTGGGTCAGAAGATCGATGTCACCGTCTCATCCCTGGGTAATGCCAAGAGCTTACGCGGCGGCACCCTGCTGATGACGCCGCTGAAGGGAGCCGACGGTAACAACTACGCCCTGGCCCAGGGTAACCTGGTGGTGGGGGGGCTCAGTGCGGAGGGTTCCGATGGTTCCAAGCTGACGGTGAATATCCCCAGCGCGGGTAGAATTCCCAACGGTGCGACTGTAGAGCGCGAAGTGCCCAACAACTTCAATCAGGCCCCGTTGTTGACCCTCAATCTCCACGACGGTGACTTCACCACCGCGATGCGTGTCGCCGATTCGATCAATCTCGCCATCGGTCCCGGAACCGCAAAGGCCATGGATGCCACCTCGATTCGGGTCAACGCCCCCATCGATACGGGGCAGAAGGTCACCTTTATCTCCATGCTGGAGGAGCTCGAGGTCAAGCCCGGTACCACATCGGCGAAGGTGATTATCAACTCCCGTACCGGCACGGTGGTGATCAACAGCCAGGTGCGGGTCTATCCGGCAGCCGTCTCCCACGGCAATCTGGTGGTCAGTATCAGCGAGGAGACCGCGGTCTCCCAACCTGGACCCTTCGCCAGGGCCGGTCAGACTGCAGTGGTACCCCAGAGCCAGGTAACGATCACCGAAGAGGGTAAGGATCATATGTTCCTCTTCAATCCCGGGGCCTCCCTGGATGATGTGGTGCGTGCGGTCAATCAGGTCGGGGCAGCGCCCAGCGACCTGGTGGCGATCCTCGAAGCCCTGAAAGAGGCCGGCGCCCTTAGAGCCGAGCTGATGGTGATCTGATGAACACCCCGACCCCCGCCCTCTACCACGATTTTTCCGGACTCGCGAACCTGAAGCGACAGGCTCGGGAGGATCGAGGGGCGGCAGCGGATCAGGTGGCGCGTCAGTTCGAGTCCCTGTTCGTACAGATGATGGTGAAACAGATGCGCCAGGCCAGCTTTGGCGGCGGTCTCTTCGAAAGCAGCCAGAGCCGCTTTGCCCGGGATATGTATGATCAGCAGCTGTCGGTCCATCTCTCTGAAAAGCAGGGTCTTGGCATGCTGCAGATGCTGCGCAGTCAGCTGGGAGTGGAAGAGGCGGAGAAAGCGGCAGCAAATAGCAGTCTCGAGGACTACTGGTTGCGCCCCTCCAGGCTTGCAAGACCCCATTCAGCGACGGCATTGGAGTCTGACCAAAGGGCTGTCGAAGATCAACCAGCGCAAAAGATCGATTCACCCCACTCCTTTGTCGAGGCCCTATGGCCAGCCGCGGACGCAGCGGCAAAGGCCTTGGGACTGCCCACCGAAGCCCTGCTTGCCCAGGCAGCCCTGGAGACAGGTTGGGGAGGGCATGTCATGCAGACAGCGAATGGCAATAGCAGCCACAACCTGTTTGGGATCAAGGCCGACCAACGCTGGGATGGCGACCGGGTAAGGCGTGAGACCCTGGAGTATGAACAGGATGTGGCGGTCCGCCGGCGTGAATATTTTCGTACCTACGCCTCCTTCGAGGAGAGCTTCAGGGACTACGTAGCCTTTCTCAAGGAGAATCCGCGCTACACGAATGCCCTGCAGAATACCGGGGATGCGGAGGAGTATTTCAAGGCGTTACAGGACGCTGGGTACGCCACCGATCCCAACTATGCGCAGAAAATTGTACGCGTGATGCAGGGATCGGAGATGCAGACCGCATTGAACCGATTTAAGGCTGCGGCCCAGCAGTCGATACAGAGTGAAACAGAGGCGATTTAAGTGAGCATACTATCCATCGGTGTCTCGGGGTTGGTAGCTAATCGGCACGCACTCGACACCACCGGCCATAACATTTCGAATGTCAACACTGAGGGCTACAGCCGTCAGCGCATCGACTTCAACACCCGGGAGCCCTTTCTCAGTCCCGCCGGCTACCTGGGTAGCGGTGTCGAGAGCTCGGAAGTGCAGCGCCAATACGATAGCTTTATCGCCGGGCAGATGCGCAGCAGCCTCACCATCACCAACGAACTGAGTGCCTACTACGAGGGGGCACAGCGACTCGATGAACTGGTGGCGGACCCGGATGCGGGAATCCAGCCGACCATGCAGAACTTCTTCGACGCCCTGCAGGGGTTGGCTGACGATCCCACCTCGATACCGGCCCGTCAGCTGGTATTGAGCGAGGCGGAAACCATGGTCGACCGCTTCCACTATTTCAATCAGCAATTCGAGGACACCCGGACCACACTCAACAACCAGATCGCTTTCAATGTGGGTGAAATCAACCGTCTTGCTCAGAACATCGCCGACATCAATGCGGATATCAAACTCGCCTACGGCGCTACCCCGAATGACCTCCTGGACAAACGGGACCAGTTGGTCAACGAACTCTCGGAGCTGGTGGATATTCAGGTCCTGCAGCAGACCGATGGTGCCTATAACGTCTTTATTGGCAAGGGCCAACCCCTGGTGATGGACACCACGGCCGCCACCCTCGGTACCCAGCCCTCCACCCTCGACCCCAGCCATCTGGAGATTACCTTCAACTACTCCTTCGGCACCCAGATCATCACCGATCAGATCAGTGGCGGTACCGTTGGCGGCATGCTCAGGTTTCGCAGTGAAATACTCGATCCCACCCAGGACCGGGTTGGACTGGTCGCCCTCGGGATCATGGATCAGCTCAATAGTCAGCACCAGCTGGGCCTCGATCTGGATGGCCTGGTCGGCAGCGCGCTCTTCAGTGGCAGTTCAGTGGGGGTATTGGCGCAGCCCGGCAACGGTAGCTCCATCACCGTCGATTACGACAATGTGGCAAACCTCACGGGCAATAGTTACGAGCTGACCTATGATGGCGCCGATTTCATCCTCCAGGACCTTGTTTCAGGCGCTACCCAGACCCTGGCTGCGGGTTCCAATATCGTCGATGGGCTCGATATCAACATCAATGCGGCCGGTGCCATAACCGGCGACAGCTTCCTGATTCAGCCCACGCGCAACGCCTCCCAGGATATCGATCTGCTGATCAACGATGTCAGGCGGCTCGCCGCCGCCGGGCCGCTGCAGGTACAACCTGCTGTCGACGGCAATGGCAACCCCCTGAATGGGGGCGACGCCCGGGTCACCCAACCGGCAAACAGTTCCATGACCGGCCTGCCCCTTGTGGGTGGTGATATCCAACTGGTCTATGACGACCAGGGTGGCCCAACCAGTGGCTTCGAGGTCTACTATCCGGGCTCGACGCCCGGGGTGGATCCCTTTGATGATTTCATCGTCTACGACAATCTCAATCCGGCGACGATCGCCGGCACCCAGGTGCCGAGTGCCCAATTCGCCGCCTATGGCGGTATCAGCTTCTCGATCGCCGGTACCCCCGCGGATGGCGACAGCTTTACCATCGGCAACAACAGCAGCGGCAGCAGTGACAACCGCAACGCCCTCTCCCTGGAGAATCTGCAGAACCAGAATCTGTTGCTGGGGGGAACCTCGACCTTTGACGAGACCTATATTCAAATGGTCTCGGATGTGGGTTCCAAGACACGCCATTCGGAGTTGAACCTGGGTGCCCAGGAGAGTCTGTTGGAGCGTGCGAAAGAGGCGATGGCGGAGACATCGGGGGTCAATCTGGACGAGGAAGCGGCGAAACTGATTCAGTTTCAGCAGGCCTACCAGGCTTCGGCGCAGGTGATATCGGTCGCCAGTACCCTCTTCGATACCCTGTTGGGCGCAGTCAGGAGATAGCGTCATGAATAGAGTTTCCACCTCCATGTTATTCGACCGGGGAATCAACAGCATGCTGCAGCGCCAGGCCGAGGTGAGCAAGGCGCAGCTGCAGATCTCCACCGGTAAACGCATCCTCACTCCCAAAGACGATCCCCCGGGGGCCGCCTATATACTCGACCTGCGAACCTCGATCACCCAGGTAGAACAGTATCAGAACAACGCCGACAGGGCGCAGGCCCGGCTCGAACTGCAAGAGGTCGCATTGAAGGGAGTGGATGATCTGATGCCGCGGATCATGGAGCTGACCATCCAGGGACAGAGCGATACCTATTCAGCGGCGGCGCGCCAGGCCATCGCCGAGGAGCTGCGCCAGCTCAACGACGAGTTGATGGCCCTGGCCAATACTCGGGACAGCGACGGCGAGTATATCTTCGCCGGCTATGATGCCGATGGCATCCCCTTCAGCAATCCCGCCGACGGTGTCTTCGCCTATGGAGGCGATATGGGGACCAGGACCCTGCGCATCTCCGCAACCCGTCAGGTGCAGGACCGGGAGAACGGCTTCGATGTATTCATGAATGTGGAGACCAGCGCTGGTGGCAGGCGCAATATCTTCGAGACCATACATGGCATCATCGCGGGGATGGAGGCCGATGCACCCAACAGTGCCTATATGGATGATCTGCAGCTGGCTCAGGAGCACATCGTTTCGGTGAGGGCGCGGGGCGGTGCCCGCCTCAACACCATCGACGAACAGCACAATGTCAATGAGGACTTCATCTTCACCATGCAGAAGGCGCTCTCCGAAACCGAAGACCTGGATATCGTGGAGGCAATCAGCCGTTTCGAGCAGGATATGATCGCGCTGCAGGCGGCACAACAGACGTTTAACATGGTGCAGGGTCTCTCCCTATTCAACTATCTCTAATCCCCCTGAGGCCTGCGTGGCTCAATTGAACTGCGGGCCTCTGCAGCCGCTTTTTTTCGTTATCCAGTGACGCTTGGTCCAGTGCTGAAGCAACTTCTATTGTGTTTTAGGCTTCAAATAGATATGTCGCTGAAATCCTAGGGAAGCTAAGGCATAGGATATAGATTCCCTTGGCATCTGCGGTGCGTATAGGGAAAAATCATAATCTAAACAATAAGTAACCTTGGCAGTCAGGGTGCCAGTCAGGATTATGCCAAGTGTGAATCAGGTTAAAGTTCCGACATAGGGCGCCGCTACAAATATCGGAGGCGGTAAATACCAAAATTGCTGGTATATCCGCTAAATGCAAACAACCGACGATTGAGCGCTCACGATAGATGCCGTCGTTGGTTCGACAGAGGAATTAATCATGCCTGTCACAGTTAACACTAATGTCTACTCTCTTGCGGCACAGAAAAACCTAACCCGCACCCAATCCAGCCTCGAAACCGCCGTACAGCGTCTCTCCTCAGGTCTTCGCATCAACATGGCGAAAGACGACGCAGCCGGTCTGGCCATCGCCCAGTTGCAAACCGGCCAGGCTCGCGGCATGACCGTTGCGCAGCGTAATATCGCAGACGGCGTCTCCTATCTGAACGTCGCAGACGCTACGCTGCAGACCGTCAGTGACATGATGCAGCGTCAACGTGAACTCGCGGTCCAATACAGCAGTGGACTCTACACCGCAGCCCAACAGGGTTATATGTCAACTGAGTTTTCCGCTCTGGCCACCGAGATCACCGATGCCATGGCACGCGCCACCTTCAACGGTGCCGCCGTGTTCGGTGGTGGCGGCGCCATTCAGGTCGGCGCCAACGCCGGTCAGACCATCTCCATTACCGCCAATACTATCTCTACTTCGGCAGCTATTACCGATATCGCATCGGTGGATACGGACCTCAATGCCGTGGCCGCCGAACTGGCGAACGTAGGTAGTCTGCAGAGCCGCTTGGATTCAGCTACCCGCGTGGCAGCTGCCATCGAAGAGGCGCAATATGCAGCCGCCGGCCGGGTCATGGATGCTGACTTCGCCCGCGAAACCGCGAGACTGACCAGTGCCCAGGTTGTACAGCAGGCAGGTGTGGCCGCCTTGTCGCAGGCCAACTCACTGCCACAGCTGGCACTGGGACTTCTCAGTTAATACAGGACGTGGGGGGGGCGATAAAGCCCCCCCATTAAATAACGGAATTATTGGATAGGGTATTATCATGCCAAACGTAATCAACAATTTGGCGAATGAGTATGCCTATAAGCGCGATGTCTCCAAGACCGATTCCAGCTCCGCCACACGGGTAAAGGAAACCGCAGCAGAAGCGGCTAAACAGCAGACAGCGAATGCTGTAGAGCAACCGCTAGCCATCGACAACAAAGCCTTGGCACTGAATGTCGAAAATCTGGCGCAGATGGTTCGTCGGGATCTCGAGTTCAGTATCGATGAGCAGACGGGCACCCAGGTTTTACGGGTAGTCGACTCCGAAACCGGCGAGTTGGTCAGACAGATACCTCCGGAACAGATCTTGCATATTATTTCCCAGATAGAGGAGATGAATGAGCAGGTCCCACCGGGGGCGTTATTGGATGACAGAGTATAATTGTAAGCATACCGAGAATAACGGCGAGGTATAGCGAGTCATGGCTATTGGTTTCTCTGGCATAGGCGCTGGGGCCGACTGGAACTCGATTATCAATCAATTGATAGCGATTGAGAGTCAGCCCCTCAACACCTTGCGTGCACGGGAAGCGACGATTGAACAGCAGATCAGCGACTACGGTCTGATCAAGAGTGCTATCGATAGCTTCAAATCCACCGTGGAGCAGTTGACCACCGCGACCGGCCTTGCCGTTTTCTCAACCACTTCATCGGATGACTCCGTGTTGACCGTGAGCGCCGATGAAAATGCCGCGGTATCCAGCTATGACATCGTTGTCGACACCCTGGCGAGCGGTGACAAGTTGGCCTCCTCGGCCTATACCGACAGCGACACCGCCGTCGGTACCGGAACCCTGTCGATTACCGTCGACGGGTCAACCATGAATCTGACTGTTGATGCCAGCAACAACACCCTTGCGGGGCTACGCGATGCCATCAACAGCGCCGCTGACAATCCGGGAGTCTCCGCCACCATACTGAATGAAGCCGGCGGCAGCCGTCTGATCCTCACCAGCCAGGATACCGGTGCGGCGAATGCCATCTCGGTCAACTTTACCGATAGTGACGGCAACAACAGCGATGCCAACGGCCTCTCCAGGCTGTTCTACATAGGTGTCGGCGGTGATGGCTTGGCGGAACAGGTGGAGACGGCCCAGGATGCCTTGCTCTACATCGATGGCTTTACCGTCAATAGCGCTTCCAATTCTGTGACCGCGGCCATCTCGGGGGTCACCATCGAGCTGCTGGCCGCCGGCAGTGCTTCGATTGGCATCACCCGCGACAACAGCGCCATAGAGGAGAGAATCCAGGGCCTGGTCGATGCCTACAATACAGTGATGGATGAGTTCGATGCCATGGAAGTGAGCTCCCTGGCCCGCGACAGCAGCCTGCGCAGAATGCGCCAGGGTTTTGTCGATATCCTCAACCAGACGGCTACCGTGGACGCGGCTCCCGCCTACCTGTTTGAGATCGGTATCACCCGGGACAGAGAGGGCGTGATCTCCCTCGACAGCAGTGAACTGGCGGATGCACTGATCAACGATTTCGACCGGGTATCACAGATTCTGACCGATGCAACCACCGGTTTCGCGAGCCGATTCTATAACTATGCGGATCTGCTGCTCGATAGCGGCGGGATTATAGAGGCCAAAGATGAAAGTTTGAGCAATCAAATGGATACCCTGCAGAATCAGATCGAACGGCAGGAACTCCATCTGGTCTCCTATGAGAAGCAGCTGGTCGAGCAATTCACGGCGTTGGATCAGACCGTTGCTATACTGCAAAGTACCAGTAGTTTTCTCACCAGTCAGCTCTCCTCCATCCAGAGCAACTGATAAGGTCCAGCAATGGCTTAACAATGATGGCTTGAAGGTTTAATAATGGTAAGTAACTCAGCAATAAACAGTTATCGTCAAGCAGCTTCATCCGAAGCCATGTACGCCACTCCCTTCCGCCTGGTGCAGATGCTCATGGGCGGCGCCTTGGACGGCATTTCCAATGCGAAAGGGTCGATTCAAAGGAAGGAGCATGAGGCGAGGCATAACGAGATCAACTGGATCATCTCCGTCATCGACGCCCTTCGCGGCGCCCTCGATTTTGAGCAGGGCGGAGAGATCGCCAACAATCTCGATATGCTCTACGACTATATGATCCGTCGTCTGTTTGAGGCCAATATCCATCAGGATATAGAGGCCCTCGACGAAGTGGCATCACTCCTCAAAGAGATCAAAACCGCCTGGGACGCCATGCCCGAGGCCATTCAGAACGCCACTAACATCAAGGATGTTGTAAAAAACCCCTAATTTTGGTGGCTATACCCCATCTCTCAAGGAGCGCCTTTTGCCTCAGCTCGAGCAGAACCTGAAACATGCATTAGAGTTGAGCCATGAGATCTTCCGCCTGGCCGAAGAGAAGCAGTGGCCTGAGCTGCAACAGCTGGACCAGCGCCGAATGCAGCTTCTGGAATCCATTTTCAAAGATCCCGCCTTGATCAGAGACAGGGTGCTTCAGGGGCAGATAGAACAGATCCTGGCGCTCAACGAACGCACCGTGGCTATCTGCGAAGAGGCCAAAGAATCGGTGATGCAGGACGGCAAAAGGCTAAAGCTTGGAAGGGAGGCGATCCAGGCCTATCGCAAACAGTCTCAGGACTGAAGCCACCCACATTCGGGCCATGACCCTATTCAGCCGAGAATCAGTTCGATCACAACCTTGCTGCCGAAATAGGCCAGCATCAACACCACAAAGCCGCTGAGGGTCCAGGTCAGGGCCATCTGTCCCCGCCATCCAAACCGGTAACGCCCCCAGAGCAGGGTACCGAAAACAAACCAGGCGATGATTGAAAGCACGGTCTTGTGGGCAAGCCGCTGCTCGAACATATTCTCCAGAAAAGCGAATCCGGAGAGCAGGGCCAGACTCAACAGAACAAAGCCCACCGCGATCATTTCAAACAACAGGCTCTCCATGGTCTGCAGCGGCGGCAGAGCACGGATGAATCCTCCGGGGTGGCGCTGGCGCAGGTGGTGGTCCTGGATTGCAAGCAGCACCGCCTGCACACTGGCCAGGGTGAACAGACTGTAGGCCAGCATGGATACCAGGATGTGCAGGGTCAAACCGCTGGAGATCTGGTCGGTGATGAAGTTGACGGTCTGATAACGGCTCTCCAGGAAGAGGGCGACCGCCGCGAGGGGCATGATCACTATGCCGAGATTTTCAACCGGCTTGCTGATGCTGGAAACCAGTAGCAGCAGGGTAATGGTCCAGGCGATCAGTGACAGGGCATTGAAGAGTCCCATGTTGATGCCGGAAGAGGAGATTAGATTCTGATAGAGTGGAATGGCGTGCAGCCCCACACCGAGAAAACCGATAGCCAGTCCCAGAGCGCGGGGAAGTCTCGTCCCTTCATGATTGCGGAACAGCCGAAACGCCAGGATCAAACCGGCGGCAACATAGGCGGCGATGGCAAGCGTGACGATCACAATCCTCTGAATCCTTCTCTGTGCTGACCAATTTACTGGGAATCAGCGGCGATGTTCGCATATTTTCAGGTCACTGTGAAAGTAATGGCGAGGATTTCCAAGGGACTGGTATACTAGCCTGCGCTCGAATATTAACTGTGGAACATTGATCCGGTCACCACTGCCGGTTCACCCCTCTCTTCGCTGCAGACAACACCCACCAGGAAAGCCATGTTTGACAATCTGACTCAACGACTGGGCAAAGTCCTTACCCATCTACGCGGCCAGGGCCGACTTACGGAAGACAACATCAAGGAGACCATGCGCGAGGTACGGATGGCACTGCTGGAGGCCGATGTCGCCCTGCCGGTGGTGCGAGAGTTCATCGACCAGGTGAAACAGAAGGCGATGGGTGAAGAGGTGATGAAGAGCCTTACCCCCGGTCAGACATTGATCAAGATCGTCAACGACGAGTTGATCCAGGTGATGGGGGAGGCCAACGAGGCCCTGGATCTGGCGGCACAGCCACCCGCGGTGATCCTGATGGCAGGACTGCAGGGCTCGGGTAAGACCACCAGCGTCGCCAAACTGGGACGTTGGCTGCTACAGAACGGTAAGAAAAAGGTCTCGGTGGTCAGCTGCGACGTCTATCGGCCGGCGGCGATCGATCAGCTGCAGACCCTGGCCCGGGACGTGGGGGTCGATTTCATCGCCAGTTCCGGGGATGAACAACCCCTGGCCATCGCCGACAGGGCACTCAAGGAGGCGGCCAAGGGATTTGCCGAGGTATTGATCGTCGATACCGCCGGCAGGCTCCATGTGGATGAGGAGATGATGGGGGAGATCAAGCAGCTCCACCAGGCCCTCGGTCCGGTGGAGACCCTGTTCGTGGTCGATAGTATGACCGGACAGGATGCGGCGAACACCGCCAAGGCCTTCAACGAGGCCCTGCCGCTCACCGGGGTGATCCTCACCAAGGCCGATGGTGATGCCCGGGGCGGGGCGGCGTTGTCGATACGCCAGATCACCGGCAAGCCGATTAAATTCATCGGCGTCGGTGAGAAGAGCGATGCCCTCGAGCCCTTCCATCCCGATCGTATCGCCTCGCGCATCCTTGGCATGGGCGATGTGCTGACCCTGGTGGAGGAGGTGGGTCGCAAGGTCGACCAGGATAAGGCGGCCAAGTTGGCGAAAAAGCTGCAAAAGGGGAAGGGATTTGACCTGGACGATTTCAGGGAGCAGATGCTGCAGATGGCCAACATGGGTGGCATGAGCGGGCTGCTGGACAAATTGCCCGGCATGGGAGAGATCCCCGACCATGTAAAGAGTCAGGTCAACGACAAGGAGATCGGCAGGCTGATTGCGATCATCAACTCCATGACCCCCCATGAGCGGGCGTTTCCGGCGGTTATCAAGGGCTCGCGCAAACGGCGCATCGCCACCGGCTCCGGTACCCAGGTGCAGGATGTGAACAAACTCCTCAAGCAATTCATGCAGATGCAGAAAATGATGAAAAAGATGAAGGGTGGAGGCATGAAGAAGATGATGCGGGGGATGGCGGGGAAGTTTCCGGGTGGGGGGATGCCACCGGGGGGCGGCGGATTTCCGTTCTGACTTAAGTCGTTGATTTAATTTTGAATTATGAATTTTGAATTATGAATTAGTGGGTTGTGCTTCGCACACAGCTTAATCTATATAAGATGTGAGCGCAGCGAACGCCTCAATTCAAAATTCAAAATTCATAATTCAAAATTAATTTCCTCTCTTCACTTCGGCAAAAAGTTGGTTATAATACGCCGTTTCCCGCCGGCAGGTTCCGGTGTGTTAGCGAATTTTCAAGGATACATCATGGTAACCATACGCCTTTCAAGAACGGGCGCGAAAAAGCGGCCCTTTTACCACATTGTGGTGACCGACAGCCGCAATGCGCGTGACGGTCGATATATCGAAAGACTCGGATTCTTCAATCCTATCGCAGTCGGCGGCGAAGAGGGTTTGCGTGTCGATCAGGCCCGTGTCGAGCACTGGGTCTCCAAGGGTGCGAAACCGAGCGAGCGAGTGGCTGCTCTGCTCAAGCAGGCGGCCAAACAGGCAGCCTAGGAAACGCATCCCGTCCCGGGTGAGAAGCTCGCGGAGGGACGGAGACGATGCCACAAGATGAGTTGATAATAATGGGCCGGGTTTCTGGCCTGTTTGGTGTCAGGGGATGGCTCAAGATCTACTCCCATACCTCACCGAGAGAAGGCATCATCCGCTACCGGGATTGGTACCTGAAACAGGGTGGGGATTGGCGGCCCCATAGGGTGGTTGCCGGTCATGCTCAGGGTAAGGGGGTTGTCGCCCAGCTTCAGGGAATCGACGACCGGGACCATGCCGCACCCCTGGTTAACTGTGACATTGCCGTGCAGCGAGATCAGCTACCGGCGCTGCAACCTGGCGAATATTACTGGAACGACCTGCAGGGACTGCGGGTGGTCAACCTCGAGGGGGTTGACTTGGGTGTGGTCTCACACCTCTTCGAGACCGGTGCCAACGATGTGTTGGTGGTCCGTGGCGAACGTGAACGGCTGATACCCTATACCAGTGGGTTGGCCATTCAGGAGGTGGATCTGGATCAGGGGCGGATACTGGTCGACTGGGACCCCGAGTTCTGATGCGCTTCGATCTGATCACGCTGATGCCGGCGATGTTTGACGCCCTGACCAAGGAGGGTGTGGTGGCCAGAGCGATTGCACGCCAGTTGGCGGAGATTGAACTCTGGAATCCCCGGGACTATACAAAGGATGTACATCGTACCGTGGACGATCGCCCCTATGGTGGCGGGCCGGGCATGGTGATGAAGTACCAGCCGCTGCAGCAGGCGATCGAGTCGGCGTTGAACGCCTCGCCAGGGGCACGGGTGATCTACCTCAGCCCGCAAGGCGCGAGGTTCGATCAGCAGCGTGCAAGGGCAGTAGCTGATGCTCGACAACCCCTGCTGTTGATAGCAGGTCGTTACGAAGGCGTCGATGAGCGCATCATCGAGCGCTATGTGGACGAAGAGTGGTCCATCGGCGACTACGTTTTGAGCGGCGGTGAGTTGGCCGCGATGGTGGTTATGGATGCGGTGATAAGGCTGATCCCCGGAACCCTGGGCGATGCCGATTCCGCACAACAGGATTCATTCATGGATGGGTTGCTGGATTGTCCGCACTATACCCGTCCGGAAGAGATCGATGGCGTGTCGGTACCCTTGGTACTGCAGGGTGGCAACCACGACGAGATTCGTCGCTGGCGACTACGGCAGGCACTGAAGCGTACCCTGGAGAGACGTCCCGATCTGTTGCAGGGCCGCGAGATGTCGGCGGAAGAAGAGAAGTTATTAGCAGAAATCATTGCTGCGTCGGGAGACGCGGAGCAGACACAGGAGCAATAGACCATGAGCAATATCATCGCAGATCTCGACGCCGAACAGATGGGACGCGAAGTCCCCGATTTTGGCCCCGGTGATACCGTTGTGGTTCAAGTCAGAGTCAAAGAGGGGCAGCGTGAGCGCCTTCAGGCCTTTGAAGGTATCGTCATCGCCAAGCGTAATCGGGGTCTCAATTCCGCATTCACCGTACGCAAGATCTCCCACGGCGAAGGTGTGGAGCGTGTATTTCAGACCTACAGCCCCACCGTGGCCTCCATCAAGGTGACCCGCCGCGGCGATGTTCGCCGGGCCAAACTCTACTACCTGCGCGGACGCACCGGTAAAGCCGCTCGGATCAAAGAGAAGATCTAAATTCAACCTGCCGTCAGTTGTGCAAAGAGCCGCTCTGTCTCATGGCAGAGCGGCTTTTTTATTGATGTAGGGTGCGGCTTGCCGCACCCTACAGTTCCACCACGACTTGCTTGATGCTGTTGTCGTCCGCTGATGTGCTGATGTTGAAGTAGAGTGATTTCATCAGATCGAGCATCTTGAAATTATTGCTCAATACCTCACCCTCCATCTTCTCCAGGCCGCGGTCGCGGGCGATCTCCATCAGCTGGTTCATGAGTTTGTGGCCTATACCCTGGCGCTGCCACTGGTCGGAGACCACTAGGGCGAATTCACAGCTCTTCTTGTCGGGATTGGTCACATAGCGCGCCACTCCCAGCTCGATCTCATGATCCCCCTCCTCGGTGACCGCAATCAGCGCCATCTCGTTGTGGTAGTCGATCTGGGTGAATCTTGTCAGCATCTCCGGAGTCAGCTCCTGGATCGAGCTCATGAAGCGGAAGTACTTGGCCTCATCGGAGAGCTGGCGGGTGAAGTTCTGCTCCAGATCGGCGTCCTCCGGACGGATAGGCCTGATCACGATATTGGTACCGTTGGGCAGCTGGGTGCGATTGACCAGATTGACCGGATAGGGATGGATCGCCAGATGGTTGTAGGGGTCGGTGGATGGGCGCGGGAAGTCGACTCTAATACGCGCATCCACGGCCATTGCATCCATATCGTCGACGATCAGAGGATTGATATCCATCTCCTGAATCCAGGGAAGCTCGCAGGCCATGGTGGAGACCCGCAGCAGTACATCGATCAGGGCTTCACGATTGGCGGGGGGCATGTGGCGGAACTGGCCCAACAGCTTGGCCGCCTTGGTGCGGTCGATGAGGTCGCTGGCAAGTCGACGGTTGAGCGGTGGCAGGGCGATTGCCGAGTCACCCATCACCTCAACCGCGGTACCACCGCTGCCGAAGCTGATCACCGGACCAAACACCGGGTCGCGCACGATGCCGATGAGCAGTTCCCGACCATTTGGGCTCTGGTACATCTGTTCAACGGTGACACCCTCGATTCTGGCCTCGGGGCGGGTCTCCTTGACCTGATCGATCAGGTCCCGGTAGGTGCTGCGCACCACCTGGGCGTTACTGATATTGAGGCGTATGCCACCGGCATCCGATTTGTGCGAGATATCGGGGGAGTAGATCTTCATCGCCACCGGAAAGCCCATCGATTCCGCCAGGATCAGCGCCTCGTTGGCGGAGCGGGCGATGCCGTTGCGTACCGCATTGATGCGGAACGCGCCAAGCAGGGCGAATGATTCGGGTTCGCTCAATACCTTACGTTGCTCCGACAGCGCACTCTCGATGATCAGTCTGGCGCCTTCCGTATCGGGTTCGATGTGCCGTCGGGAACTCTTTGCCGGCGTCTGCAGCAACAGTCGCTGATTCTTCTGGTAGGAAGAGAGATAGGAGAAGGCGTCGACCGCATTTTCCAGGGTGCGGAAGGTGGGTAGTTTGGCGTTGTTGAAGAGCTTGCGCGCGCTCTCCACCTGGGTACCCCCCATCCAACTGGTCAGGATCGGTTTCTTGTGGTGATCCGCGAGACCGACTATGGCCTTCGCCACCTCTTCCGGCTCGGTCATCGCCTGGGGGGTGAGGATGACGATGGTGCCATCCACGCCGGGATCGTTGAGACAGGTATCGATTGCGGCGCGATAGCGCTCCGGTGGTGCATCACCGATGATATCCACGGGATTGCCGTGTGACCAGACATCCGGCAGCGCCTTGTTGAGCTTATCCATGGTCTCGTCGTCGAACTCCGCCAGCTCGATATTCAGATCGGAGGCGCGGTCAGCGGCCATTACCCCAGGACCGCCGCCGTTGGTGATGATCGCCAGTCTGTCGCCATAGACCCGGTAGCGGGAAGAGAGCACCTTGGCAGCGGAGAAGAGCTGGGAAACCGTCTCCACCCGCAATACACCCGATCGGGAGAGTGCAGCGGCAAAGGTTTCGTCGCTACCGACCAGGGCCCCGGTGTGGGACATCGAGGCCTCCGCACCCGCTGCATGGCGGCCAACCTTGAGTACGATCACGGGCTTGATGCGTGACGCCGCCCTCAAGCCGCTCATAAAGCGACGTGCATTCTTTATTCCCTCCACGTAGAGCAGGATACTGTCGGTCTTGGGATCGGAGACCAGATAGTCGAGATAGTCGCCAAAATCGAGATCGGCACCGATGCCGGTGGAAATTACGGTGGAGAAACCGACTTCGTTAACCTCGGCCCAATCGAGGATCGCGGTGCAGATCGCCCCGGACTGGGAGACCAGTGCCAGATTGCCCGCGGTGGCATTGTTGTTACCAAAGGTGATGTTGATGCCCTGATCCGGCCGAATCAGTCCAAGGCAGTTGGGGCCGATGAAACGTATTCCATAATCCTTTGCAAGCTCCACTATCTTATCTTCCAGGCGGCGTCCGGCGGCGCCTGTTTCACGAAACCCGGCGGAGAGGACTATCATCGCCTTGACCCCATGTTCGCCACAGGCCTGCACGATCGCCGGTATGGTCTTCGCCGGGGTGGCGACAACCGCCAAATCGACGGGCTTACCCACCGCCTGGATCGAGTTGTAGGCCTTCACACCCTGAACCTTGTCGTGCTTGAGATTGATGGGATATATATCACCCTTGAATCCTGCGGATTTGAGGTTTCTGAACACCACCTCTCCTACCGAGTTTTTCCTGTCGCTGGCGCCAAACATGGCAATGCTCTTGGGGGAGAAGAGAGGGGTTAAATAGTGTGATTGCATGATCTACAGCCTAATGAACGTGGAAAGATGATATGGAGTATGATGTCCTTGAATACTCAATTAAGACACAGTTTGGAATTCTTACAACAGCGATAAAGAAGTGATGTTGAATTCACTCACTTATAGCGGCTGAACAGACTTGAATTTTAACTTTTTATAATGACAATTTCTTTAACTAAGTAGCCTATTTTAACTGATTTATAGTTTGTATTATTTGGCTAAATAGAAGCTTTCGAATAGAGGGTTGGCGATTGAAGACAGCTTATATAACACACCCCGATTGCCTGTTGCATGACACAGGTGTGGGGCATCCTGAAAACGCTGCACGGCTGCAGGCGATCGATGATCGATTGATGGCTGCACAGCTGTATGACTTTTTGCGTCACTACGAGGCACCCGAGGTAACCAGAGAGCAGTTGTTGCGTTGCCACGATGTGGCCTACCTCAATCAGGTAGAGAAGTTGATGCCGCAAAGCGGTCATGCCCATCTCGATCCCGATACCGTGGTCAGTCCTCAGAGCCTGCAAGCAGCTAAAAGGGCAGCCGGTGCCGTGGTCAAGGCGGTGGATCTGATTATGCAGGAGGGATTGTCGAACGCCTTTTGCAGTGTAAGGCCTCCCGGCCATCATGCGGAGAGAATGCGCACCATGGGCTTTTGTGTTTATGGAAACGCCGCCATAGGCGCCGCTCATGCCATGGAGGCGTATGCACTGGAACGTGTCGCCATACTCGATTTCGATGTCCACCATGGCAATGGCAGTGAAGATATCTTTCGCCATGACCGCAGGGTCATTGTCTGCTCTACCTTTCAGCATCCTTTCTACCCCTATACCGCCATTGAAGAGAGTCCCGACCACATTATCTGCGCCCCCTTGCAGGCGACCGCGAAGAGCGCCGAATTCCGCCAGGCCGTCACCGAGCACTGGTTACCGGCGCTGAACCATTTCAAACCGCAGCTGCTATTTGTCTCCGCAGGATTCGATGCCCATATCGAGGATGACATGTCGGGAGTCAGCCTCACGGAGTCGGACTATCGCTGGGTTACCGAACAGATCAAGGCCCTGGCGGACGACTATGCCGAGGGCAGGATCGTCTCGGTGCTGGAGGGCGGCTATGAGCCCCATGCCCTGGGGCGCAGTGTCGAGGCCCATATTCGAGTGTTGATGGGTTTGAATTGAGTGTAAGAAGTCCGCAAATGAACGCTAATGAACGCAAATGTTCTCAGATCCCTGTATAAGCTGCGTCGACTCTGCCACAATCCTCGAATCGCAATTTGCTTGTACATAGCTTCTACACAGGAGCGTTGTAACAAGTAAAAAAATTAAATCTTTATTTGCGTTTATTTTGCGTTCATTTGCGGACTTACTTATATGACGTTCAGTTTCTATTGGCACGATTATGAGACCTGGGGAGCCGATCCGCGCCGGGACAGGCCTTCTCAGTTCGCCGGTGTGCGCACCGATGCGGAGCTCAATCCGATCGGCGATCCGCTGGTTGTCTACTGCAAGCCGAGTGATGACATGTTGCCGCAACCGGAGGCCTGTCTGATAACCGGTATCTCGCCACAAAAGGCATACCAGGAGGGGGTGATCGAAGCGGAATTCATCAACAGGATTCACCATGAACTGGCCCGGCCAGAGACATGTGGTGTGGGCTATAACAGTATTCGCTTTGATGATGAGGTGACACGCAACACCCTCTATAGAAACTTCTACGATCCCTACGCCAGGGAGTGGCAGAACGGATCGTCCCGCTGGGACATCATCGACATGGTCCGACTTACCCATGCCCTGAGGCCGCAAGGTATAGCGTGGCCGCAAAACGAGGATGGGGTTACCAGTTTCCGCCTTGAGGTGCTCTGTGCGGCCAACGATATCTCCCATGAATCCGCCCACGATGCACTTTCAGATGTCCATGCCACCATCGGTTTGGCACGATTGATCAAACAGCGCCAGCCGAGACTCTACGACTACCTGTTAAACAGCCGAAATAAAAACACCATCGCCGATCGCCTAAACCTGCAACGGCGGCAAGCGGTGCTGCACGTCTCTTCGATGTATCCCGCGGCACGGGGCTGTATCGCCATGGTGGTACCCTTGGCGAAGCATCCGACCAATCCCAATGGGGTGATTGTCTACGATCTGCGCTACGATCCGGCAGCGCTGCTTGAACTCTCGGAAGAGGATATCCATGAACGCCTGTTTACCCCTGCCGCGGAGCTAGCGGAAGGGATTGAACGCATTCCCCTGAAGACGGTTCATATCAACAAATGTCCGGTTGTGGTACCTCTCTCCACGATGACGGATGAGGCGGCAAAGCGCTGGGATATCGACATCCAAAAGGGAGAGCGTTATCGGCGACAACTTCTCGGCGATCGGAGTTTGCCTGGCAAGATCAGAAATGTGCATCAGAAAGCGCAATTCGAGCCAATCACCGATCCTGATCAGGCGCTCTACAGCGGTGGTTTTTTCTCCCGCGACGACCGTCGTCGCATGGAGCAGATTATCGCCACGGAACCCGCCGCCCTGGGAGAGTTTCCGCTGCTCTTTGATGATAGTCGCCTACCCGAGATGTTGTTCAGGTATCGTGCAAGAAATTGGCCCGAGCTGCTCTCGAAGGAGGAGCGGCAACAATGGCAGGAGTATCGCAGATCACGGCTGCTCGATAGCGATGGTGGCGGTAGTATTACTCTGGATGAATACCTGGCGAAGCTTGATAGTCTTGAACAGGATCCGCAACTGACTCCCGAGAGACGAGAACTGATCCCGCAGTTACTGGCCTGGGCCGAGCGTATCGCTCCTGAATAGGATTTTCTATTTTACCAGCCACCTCCGGTCTGCAAGTGGTGTTGTAGAACGTAGGGCAGGGCCTCATCCTACAAATAGAATGTCTGCTGGGATTACATTGAATGGTGTGGCATGCCGCACCCTACGCCTGATTCTGTCAAAGGTGGTGTTTAGGCTACTCCCCGGTCCACTTCTGCAGCGCGTCGATGATCCCTTTTGCCTGATCCTTGCTGGAGATGTTGAACTTGCTTTTCTGCATATATTCACCACTCCGCTTCTGATAGCGTCGAATGGTGAACTTGTCTGCGCCATAGGTCTGCTTCGCCCGGTCCCAGTCCTGATAACGGAAGATGATCGTTGTCCAGGCTCCCTTTGAGAGTACGACCTTGTCCAGCTCCTTGACGACCTCGATGCCGTCCTCGGTGTAGCTTACACTGAGTTCTTCAGGTGTTGATGCCATGTTGATTATTAACCCTAATTAAAAAAGTAGATGAAAATTGTTCAGCGATTTTCACTGGCGCCAAACTGGCGCAATATTCTGACTATATCCTGATTATTGCGCTCGATTGCCATCGCCAACGGGCTCTGTCCGGCGCTGTTGAGAATATCCAGACTGGCCCCCCGATTGACGAGGTATTTAACCACCACCCGCTGATCATTGAGGATAGCGGAGTGGAGGGGAGTATTACCCTCGGCGTCGGTATTATCAAGGCTTGCCCCCTGGCGCAGCAGGAAACCAATCACATCCCGGTCGGCGCTGCCCAGTTTAGCGGTTTCATGCAGTGCGGCGTTCGGGTCGAGATTGGCACCGCTCTCGAACAGGTAGTCGGCAACGATGGTATTGCGTGCAATCAGGGCCTTGAGTAGGGGTGTGTGACCCTGGGGATCGGAGACCTCCAGGTCGGCACCGTTCTTCACCAGGATCTTGGTCATTACCAGGCTTCCCTTTGATGCCGCCACGTGTAGTGGGCTTTGGCCATCCGCTCCGGGCTTGTTGATATCGGCGTTCCAATGGATATTGCGTTCCAGTTGATCGATATCGCCAATCTGTACCGCACGCGAGATAGTGATGGTCGGTTCATTGGGCTGAGTGCAGCCGAATAGCGTGAAAAGGCTGATAAGGGTGATTAGGTTTAGTCTGTTAAACATAAGATAAGATAGTAAATCGATCACTACCGAAGCTGCAAGCAGAGTTATTCGAGATTGGCCTCAGTGCATCCGCATGATAGGGTTTAGCCGCCATGATAACTAAATTGATACTCACCCTGACGGTAATCGCCATTGCCTGGTTGGTGGTCAGAAACCGGCAGCAGCGCATGCAGGCGATTACCCACCAGGGTCAACCCAGTGAGGCCCCAAAGCCGGCGCATAATCCCCTATTGAAATGGGGGGCATATCTGCTGCTTGTGATGTTGTTGCTTGGAAGTGGACTCTTTCTCTATACCCAGTGGCAGGACCTCGCCCGGGTGGTAACCGTTACCGTGATCGACACCCAGACAGGGAGGAGCGTGAGCTACCAGGCACGTCGCGGAGACATCGAGGAGCGACACTTCGTCACCCTCGACGGCAGGGAGGTGAATGTGGCCAACAGTGAACGCATGGAACTGGAGTCGTCATCCTTAAAGCGTCCCTAAACTGGTCATAACTCCAGGATTTTTCAAATCTGCCGATATAACTCCAAAGTCCTGACATGCTCTCCCGGTGAGTAGCGATTTTTCAGGCGCAACCCGCAGGGCTGGGTCTGTTATTGCTCCCAGCAGGGCGTGTTGGATTAGTGTTAACAGGCCCTAATTGATATCGGTGAGCAGCCTCTTCAAATGTCATTCTCCCGTCGCGTCATAAAGCAGTGTTATGTCATGCAGGGTTCGTCCCGCTATACCGGCATAAAGCGGGGGGTATATAACCTGCTTGAGAATCCACAGGCGCCAATTCGTCCCTATTTCGATATCTTCATGATCCTGCTGGTGTTGACCACGGTATGGCTGCTTATCTATGAAGTTAAACATGATCTGGGTAGTGTCGGTGACCTCATCGAGATGGTCGCCGTGGGGATATTCATTATTGAGTATCTGTTGCGTTTCTGGATATTCAATGACAGCCACAAGGTGATCCTGGAGCGTTACGAGCGGGCGGAATTCATCAATCAACCCTTCCATGTCTGGCCGGCGTTATGGCAGGCATTGCTGGGAAAACTGAAATATATGATCCGGCCGCTGGCGATTATCGACCTGCTGGCGATCATTCCAAGCTATCGACCACTGCGTTTTCTGCGCATCTTTCTCCTTTTCCGTCTCTTCAAGCTGTTTCGCTACACCCGCAGTATCAGTGAATTCGTCAAGGTGCTGTCGGAAAAACGCATCGAGTTGGTGACCCTGTTCATCTTCATGGCCTTCATCACCTTCACCGCTGCCACCGCGATCTTCTTTTTTGAGGCGGATCAGCAGGATGCCCAGATAACCGGTTTTTTTGACAGTGTCTACTGGGCGCTGGTGACCATGTCCACCGTCGGCTATGGCGACATTACGCCCCATACCACCGAGGGAAGGGTGATCACCCTGGTATTGATCATTGCCGGTTTGGGTGTGATCTCATTCTTCACCTCCATTATCGTCTCCGCTTTTGGTGAGAAGATCGATGAGATCCGCACCCATCGCATCTACTCGGAGATCGAACGTAAGCGCATCGATACCCTGATCTGTGGCTATGGACGGGTAGGCCAGGTTGTCGCCGAACGCATGGCGGCGGACCGGCGCAGCTTCGTCGTGGTTGATCCGCTGGAGGAGAATGTGCGTAGCGCGAAAAAGCAGGGTCACCTTGCCGTGGTCGGCGATGGCGAGGATACCGAGCTGCTGTTGAGTCTGGGCATCGAAAAGGGTATCCAACGTCTGCTCTGCCTCACCGGTGATGATGTGGTCAACGTCTATATCACCTTGACCGCACGACAGGTCAATCCGGATATTGAGATTATCTCCCGCGCCAACCATCGGGAGAATGTCTCCAAGCTCTATCGTGCCGGCGCCACCTATTGCGTCACCCCCTATGAGGTATTCGGCCTCATCGCAGCCGAGTATGCGGGGCAGCCCGTTGCCTTCGAGGCGGTTTATGGTCTGTTGACCGGGCAGTCTCCCGAGGGGATTGAGGCGGTACGTATCAAGACGGATAGTGTACTGGTAGGGCGAAGTCTGGAGAGCATCGATTTCAATAGACGTAAGCTGACTGCTTTTGGGGTGATTCGCGAAAGTGATGGTGGCACCATGGAGGATCACGCCAACTATGACCTCAAGGGGCGCCGTTTCTTCTTCAATCCAGGGAAAAGATTCATCCTTGAGAAAGGTGATCTTCTGGTTTTACTGGGACATGAATACAGCGTGGTCCATTTTCGCGACTGCCTGGAGAGGGGGACACTCTGATGAGCCGTCTCGATACCCTGATCTTCGGTTGCGGTGCGCTGGGCCAGGAGGTGGCCATGCAGCTGGCGGAGCGGCACATCGAAGTCTACCTCTATAGCAATGACCTGGATGAGGTCGGCGCCCTGCTGGCCAAGGGTTTGCAGGCGGCGGTGGTCGATTTCAAAAACGATGACAAGCTTCGTGAGATAGGCATCGGCAGATGGGTGAAGACTATTTTTTGCCTCTTTTCAGACGAACCCAGCAACCTCTTTCTGACCCTATCCGCCCGCGCCCTCGATGCCGACCTCAAGATTATCTGTGTCTGTGAGTCGGCGGCTTCAGGGCAGCGCCTGATGGCGGCGGGAGCGACCAAGGTGATCGATCCCTATGAGATCAGCGGACACCGGGTGCATGAACGCATTGCCCGGCCCTATCTGGTGGAGATGCTGGAGAGTTCCCTGTTCGGCAAACATATCGATATCGCCGAGATAGAGATACCCGATCCCTCCAGGCTCAATGGTGTGATGTTGAACGATCTGCAACTGGGGAGTCTGTTCAATCTGATCATCATCGGGGTGGTCGACATGGAGCTGGGTCGTGAGCTGATATTCGCAAACAGCGGCATTTCACACCGCCTGGATACGGGGGATATCTTGGTCGTGATCGGGCCGGACCAGGAGATTTCCCGCCTCAGACAGGCGATCGACGAAGATTCCCTGGAACCCTCCACCGACTCCGGTGATCCATAGAGTAGATTAGTGTTAACAGGCCCTAGGCGGGAGCGTTCTGCAAAATAGTCGATAGTTGGCTGCTGGCTTTACTCGCCTGGGCTTGGGCTGCGGTGTCGGGGGACGCGGTAATCTGCTGCAGCATAGCATCGAGGGTTGAGCGCGCCTCTTGAGCTGAGTTCAGAGGTGTCTCTGGTGGTGCTATACTGTTGTTTTCTATATCAAAAAGTCGGCGGGCCTGATCTACATCGACACTCGCGTCGTTAGCCTTCACGGCCTCGGTTTGGGGTTTCGATTGCGGTGCTGTTGCTGCGCTAGTGTTTTGACCTTTATGTGACCGCCCCGACTGCTCTGTTGTCGTATTGATGGGCTTATCGCTGTTGACAGGGCTGATCATGGAACTGACTCCTTATAGAGACGAAAAATTGACACATTCAGCTGAGATTCACCTTTTACATGAGATAATGCGAGAAACATGCCAAAAGGTTTTCACCATCAGATGTCAATTTGATCGTCCCTGGGAGGGTGCTGGATGAGGTTACTGATTCAAGGAGTGTTGCTGACCCTGGGGTTCATGCTCTCGGGGCTTTCACTGGCGGCAAAGGCACCCATGCTGGGTGAGCAATTGGAGTACACGCTGAAATTCCGCGGCCTGGTGACCGGTTTTGTGGAGATGGATATTGCCAAGATGACCTTGGGTGTGGAGCGGGAGATGAGTCGGGTAGAAAACAATCCGGCCTTCGTTACCCATCTTCAACTCACCACTGAACCCTACCGCAAGGCGGAGATGATCTACCCGGTGAGACTGCACTATCGTAGCTGGTTAGACGCCAAAAAACTCTACCCGCTGGTGGCGGTGAAGTCGCTGAAGACAAGAGAGGAGAAAGAGGAACTGCTGTGGTTTGATCATGCCCAGGGTGAGGCCTATCACTATCAGACAGGGGAGTCGCAGGAGGGTGAAAGCGACAGCCCCCCGAAGAATCTTCAGAGAGTCACCGCGCTATCCAATGAGCAGTGGAAAAATCTGCTACAGGCCCATCAGGTCAGCTTTGGAGGGATCGAGGCATTGGATTACATCAGTTTTCTTCATCGCCTGCGCAGCATGCCGCTGAAGCCGGGTAAAGAGATCAGTTTCTCCACCTTCAACGGTAAAGAGCTCAATGCCTACCAGGTAAAAGTGGATGAGGAACACTTGGTACGGTCAGGTTGGAACCGTCCGGCATTAAGGGTCAGGATGTGGGAGCTCGACACTGAGAATGGAAATAGGGGAGACATGGTCGATCTCTGGTTGAGTAATGACGATGAGCGCCTGTTGTTGCGTTTCTATGCGGAACGCACCTTTGGTGCCATGGAGGGGATCCTCGAGACCGGTCGTCCTATCGGTAGCGGGGATGAGGGGTTTTCCGAGGCGACCCAGTCCTCCCTTGAGAGCTATCTCGGTTTTTAAGTTATCGGCGAAAACTAATCGTCCGCGACTTTGAACTTGGCTTTGCCTTGGCTCGACTTCTGTTCCTGTTGATCGATTTTCAAGTGATCGATATTTGGAATAGGAGCAGCTTCAACGGGTTGCTGACAATCCTCCAGGGTTCCCTGGTTGGCCGGTAGCACATCCAGGGCCGAGGTGTCGATGTCGGGTGGTTCGGTTGGGGCGTCCTCAATCAGTGTCACGCCGGGATTGTCCAGTATCAATGCGGAGGTATCTATTTCAAGGGCTTGCGGATCCGGGGTTTCATCCAGTGTGATACCGGGCTTGTCCATCTGCATGGCGCTGATATCGGGTATCTCCGCCGCTTCCACCTCGGGTGTGCAGTCGCTCAGATCGAAACCTTGTGCCGATGAGAGTTCGAAATCAGGCACCGCAATCGGTGTAACCTCCTCGGCATTGGCCGCTGGCTCCATGGGGCCGTCAGCAAAGGTCATTTCCGATGTTTCCGCTGGGGGCGATGAGGCGGCAATTGAGGGTGCCGGTGGGCTGCTGGTTTGAGGTCGCGGCTTGGGGGCTGGGGGTGGTTCGCCGGCGGGCACGATATCCACCAGACCGCCGGCATCGCGAAAGGTGACACGGAATTTGATTGCCCGCTCCATATCGACACCCCGCTTGATGGGGATCGGTTTGCCGCTGAAGAGTCGGTCCAGTTTGTCGCCCTCCAGTTTGAATAGGGCGCCGATTTTGCGTTTTACTTCGAGCGGGTCACTATCTTTGATAATGGCGCCGGAGAAGTAGACGTCATAGCTATCAGCAGTCATGGCTGAGCATCTCCAGGTTCTTGGTCACTCTTCCAGGTTCGTCTATTAATACTGTAGACATCTTTAACTTGAAGAAAAGGTATCAACAGCATTCCCGTGAGCCGGTTTGTGATTTTAGGGTCCCGCAACGAACTGATACCAATATCCATTCCCTGTTGCCCCAAGCGGGGCTGTTGGCGGTAGGTCCCCATCAAGCGGTCCCAGAGTGAAAGGTTGAAACCGAAATTGCTGTTGGTCTCATTGGGCTCTACCGAGTGGTGCACGCGATGCATATCGGGGGTCACGATGAGCCAACGCAGTATCCTGTCTAAAGATCCCGGGAGTTTGACATTGCCGTGGTTGAACATCGCCATAGCGTTCAACACCACCTCGAATATGACCACCGCCACGATGGGTGGTCCCAGAGCCGCTATGGTGGTGATCTTGATCAGCATCGAGAGAATGATCTCGATGGGGTGAAAACGGGCCCCTGTGGTGAGGTCGTAATCGGGATCGGCATGATGCACCCTGTGCAGGCGCCACAGCATGGGCACGGCATGTACCATCACATGCTGCAGGTAGATCACCATGTCCATGAGCAGCACCGCAATCAGGATGTCGAGCCAGAGGGGCAGGTCGATGGCATTCAGCAGGCCCCAGCCATTGGCCGCGGTATAGCTTGCCATTCCCACCGCGGCGGCGGGGAACAGCAGGCGTAGCAGCAGGCTGTTGAGAATCACGATACCGATATTTCCGACCCAGCGTTGGGATCGCTTGAACCGCCGTTCCCGGCAGGGTGAGGCCATTTCCCACAATGCCATAGTGGCAAAGATTGTGAAAAAGGCCGTGAGGCGGATCGAGAGTTCGTACTCGAGGATTAGCTCAGTCATGGTTTGTCGGGCACTGGATTTACCGTTGCTTGGCCTGTTTGCAAATCTACCCGAACTGCAGGCGGATACGCTTTCTGCTTAGACATCAAAAAGTCGCGATTTCACCCCTATTTGGGTATGGTAGCGACTACAATTATAAGTATATGATAAAAAAAACAGCGCCGGGAAATCCCCCGTTGTTCAGGGTGATGATCTCGAGATCCGCTAATTTTCAAAAGAAGTGTCAAACCTATGTTTGAGAAAGACCCGCGTACCTTCTCCCCCGAGTACAAGAACCTGTCGCCGGAACAGAAGGCGATGGTCAAGCTTGAGATAACGCTTACCAACTTCTTCAAATCCTTCGACAAGAGCATGTCCCGCTGGGAGCGGATGATCTACCCGATGCTGGTGGTTGTCGGGGTGCTGGGTCTCTCCGGATTCTATCTCATCTACAATGTTACCAACGATATGCATGCGCTGACGGAACAGGTGGATCCCCGCATGGAAGAGCACTTGCAGTCGATGTCGGATCACATGGGTCAGTTGGCGCAGAATATCAGTACCATGACGGGCCAGATCACCGTGTTGGTGGAGAAGATCGACAGTATGGAGCAGCATATCGCCACCATGGACGGCAATATCGGCGCCTTGGCCGTCGACGTTGGCAGCATGAAGCATAATCTGAATCAGATGACAGTGAATGTCGCAGATATGAATCAGGCGATGCGTGCGATGACGGTAAACACCGGTTTCATGAGTCGTGACATCAACCAGATGGGTCGCCCAATGGACTTCATGAACTCATTCACTCCCTGGTGAGTTCAATTCACAAAGTCTCTTGCCTATTGTAAGCGGATTCAGGCGTTACCTTTGTCCTTAATCCCTATGCCCTGTTGCGCCGCGAAATCGAGCATGCGCTGGATCGGTACCACGGCACGGGCCCTGACCGCTTCATCGATATGGATCTCGTTGTTCCCTGAGTCGAGGACCTGCTCCAGGTTTTGTAAGGCATTCATCCCCATCCAGGGGCAGTGGGCACAACTGACACAGGTCGCGCCCTCACCGGCCGTGGGGGCCTCGATGAGGACCTTGTCCGGTGCCATCTGCTGCATCTTATAGAAGATGCCGCCATCGGTGGCGACGATAAACTCCCTGTTCTCCATCGTCGAGACGGCCTTGATCAATGCGGTGGTCGAGCCGACGACATCGGCCTGTTCGATCACGTTCTCCGGTGATTCCGGGTGCACCAATACCGCTGCTTCCGGATGCAGGCGACGAATACGCTCCAGCGCCACCGACTTGAACTCTTCATGGACCACGCATGAACCTGGCCACATCAGCATCTCAGCGCCGGTTAGCCGCTCTACATAGCTGCCGAGATGGCGGTCCGGGCCCCAGAGGATCTTTTTGCCTTGTTCAGCCAGGTGTTTGACGATGGGCAGGGCGATTCCAGAGGTCACGACCCAATCGGAGCGCGCCTTTACCTCGGCGCTGGTATTGGCATAGACCACCACCGTATGCTCGGGATGGGCATCACAGAAGGCGGTGAACTGATCGGCCGGACAGCCTTCGTCCAGGGAGCAGGTGGCACCGAGATCCGGCATGATGACCCGTTTTTCCGGATTCAGGATCTTCGAGGTCTCACCCATGAATCGAACCCCGCAGACAACCAGGGTCTGAGCGGATTGGGCGGCGCCGAATCGGGCCATCTCCAGGGAATCGGCGACACAGCCACCACTCTCTTCGGCAAGGGCCTGCAGCTCGGCATCGGTGTAGTAATGGGCCACCAGGACCGCATCTTGCTCCGTCAGCTTAACCCGGATTCGGTCCTTCAGGGCCTGCCTTTCGGTATCGCTGAGGCTGGGCCATTGCGGGTGTTCTGGAACTTCGATCTTGGGAAGATTGAGGGTTTCGGGATTCATCTGACTCTCTATGTTCTACTTTATGATCTCAACCTGGGAAGGGTTGATGAGCTGATAGGTTTTCGCCGGCCTATGGTTTCCACTGCGGGTGAATTCACCCGTCTCCTGTATGATCTTTCGGGCAAGTATTCCCTTGCGGAAGTTCCGTTTATCAAGACTCTCGTTGAGCAATATCTCGTAGACGGATTGCAGCTGGCTGAGGGTGAAACGGCGCGGCAGCATTTTAAATGCAATGGTCGAGTAACTTAACTTTGAGACTAGCCGCTTGCACGCCAGCTCAATTATCCCGCTATGATCGAAGGCGAGTTGCGGTAGCTCATGTATGGGAAACCAGGTAGCGAGCGCCGCATCGCTGGCGGCCTTGGGCGAGAGGTCGTCGGATTGGCTCAAGGCAAAATAGGTGACGCTGATGACCCGTTCCCGGGGATCACGCTGCGGATTGCCGAAGGTGTAGAGCTGTTCCAGGTAGACACCCTCTATACCCGTCTCCTCCATCAGCTCTCGTCTGGCGCAACTCTCGAGGTCTTCATCGATGTCGAGGAATCCTCCCGGCAGCGCCCACATCCCTTGATAGGGTTTGTTGGCACGCTGAATCAACAACACAGAGAGCGTCTGCTGGCGGATGGCGAACAGCACAACATCGGTAGTTACCGCCGGGTGGGGGTAGTCATAACAGTTTTTTTGCCTTGCGGTCATTGGTTTGTTTGATGCTTGCACTTCAAAGGTGAGGCTGCGTTTCACTTGGATCCTTATGCTTAGTGTACCAAATACACAACTTATTGGCTACTCCAGCACAACTTATCAGGTGAGTTGAGAGTCCGCTGGGCAGTGGCATGGGGAGAGGTTAAAGATCATCTTCAAAATGCCGCTAAAAACTAAGTAGAAAGGTCTATTATCAAAACCAAAATGCACTCCCCCAGCCAGGCAAAACACAGGGTCCAAAAGCTGCAATACCTGCCGCCGTTATCAGCGACGGCTACCCGTCTGCTCGCGATGGTGGGTGATGACAGGTTTTCATTGGAAGACCTTGCGCTCGTCATCAATCAGGACCCGGGGCTTAGTGCCAGGATCCTCGGTCTTGCCAATTCCGCCTATTTTGGCCAAACCAATCCGATTCTCAGTGTTGAAGAGGCGATTATTCGAGTCTTGGGTTTGAACATGGTGAAGAGCCTGGCATTCAGTATCGCGGTCAGTGGCGTTTTCGAATCCTCAGCCTGTCGTAGCTTCGATCTGCATGAGTATTGGAGCCATTCCCTCTCAATCGCCATGTTATCCCGGCAGATCAGCCTGGCTGTGGAGAGTCAGCATCGCCCGGATGTGGATGGCGTCTATCTGGCTGGTCTGCTGTTTGATATCGGCGTGCTCGTGTTGGTACATGAGTTTCCCCAGGAATATGCCCGGGTTCTGGCGATGTCAAAACAACAGCAGGAGAGGGACCGCCTAGAGCTGGAAAAGGAAATCATAGGCATAGACCATCGTCAGGCGGGGGCGTGGCTTGGCCATCGCTGGCACCTGCCTGAGAGGGTTGTGCATGTCATAGCCCAAGGCGTCTATGAGAGTAGCGCTGCGGAGTTCGAGTGTGAGGCAAGCCTGGTGGGCGGGGTTGCGAAGTGGATTAAGAGTCCCCAGCCAGAGGGGTCGAAACTGACTGAGCTGGAGCGCAGTTGCGGGCTTTCAGGCGAGCGGCTCGAGGCTATCAGCGACGGCTTCCTGGAGAAGCAGGAGGAGATTCAGGTGATTGCTAGTTTGTTGGCTAAATAGAGGTGTTGAGTGGATCTCTCCTTTAATCAGACATCCATGGATTTGCGAGAGCGCTTCTTCAGCCTGCTCGATTCCCTCTCCGCGTTGCGTGCGCTCTCCCAGATCAACCTTGACGGAATCACTGAAGTGGAGCTGATCACCAAGGCATTGGATGAGCTGGTGCGTTATCAGAATGTGGAGAACTGCTCGGTTTTTCGCATAGATGGCGGGGTGCTGAACTGCATCGTCGGCACCAGTCTCGATGAATCCCACGCTGAGTTTATCGGTAGCGAGCGGGTGCGACAGGCCAGGGAGACCATGCAGTTCAAGCCGGGAGAGGGGATCGCAGGTATAGCCTATGCCACGGGTCAATTGCAGTATTGCCGCAACTGCTCACAGAGTGATGATTTTCTGCTCAACACCCTGTCGGGAGGGGATCTCCCGGGCTCTCTGATCAGTGCCCCGATCATGATGGGAGACCTGGTGTTGGGAGTATTGAATGCATCTCACCCGCTTCCGGAGTATTTCGAGCCCTGGCAGCAGCATACCCTGAGTCTGTTTTGCAGCTGCCTGGGGCAGATCATGTACAACCACAGGCTGCTCAACAAACTGGAGACGGAGGTTGAAGCGCGCACCCGGGAGTTGCAAACCGCGCTAAACGAGGCAGAAGACCATCGTAAACAATACCAGCAACTACTGACCATCGACGAACTCACAGGTCTGCATAATCGACGCTACTTTTTCTCCGAGGCCGAGGCCCTGTTGTCGAGGGCGATCCGCCATCAACAGAGTTGCAGCTTACTGCTGGTGGACATGGATTATTTCAAGCGCATCAACGATCAATGGGGCCAGCAGGTGGGGGACCAGGTGTTGATCGCCATAGCCAAGGTGCTCAAGGAGGAGGCCCGGGGCGGTGATGTGCTCGCCCGGGTGGGTGGAGAGGAGTTTGCGGTGATGCTCGCAGAAACCGGAATCGGCGGCGCGGATCTGATGGCGCAACGGATTCAGGAGCGCCTGGCCAGACTCGACACCGGGCGCGATCTGGTTGGCTTGAGCCTCACCGCCTGTATCGGTATGACAGCCCTCTCCCTCGACTACGATCGCGATTTAACGGTCAGCGAACTGCTGGACCAGCTCTACTCCAAGGCTGATCGCGCCATGTATGAGTGTAAGCGGGAAGGCCATAACAGTCGCCAGCGTTTTCTCTGATCCAGGTAATTTCGGGACTTTTCTGCAGCGCCAGTCAAACACTCTCTTCGGCAATCTGGGATACCGGCTCAGTGGGCGCCGGCTGTTCGGCGGCAAGCAGTTTTTCGCTACCCGATGGATTGGTGAACTGATCATTGAGGGTTTGTATATAGGTGTCGGTTGCCTGCAGTACCTCGCGCAACTGCCGCCTCGACTTGCCTCCCCATCCCGCGGGATTCTTGCGCAAGATGGAGCGCCATGGTTTGGTGCTGCGCAGAAAGGCGTTGACCGCATTGCCCTTGATGCCTGAGCTGGCGACTTGTTTGCGCAGACCTTTCAACAGGCTGCTGGCTGCAAGCTTTCTTACCCCGAAGTGGATGGCTGCCAAGAGAATCACTACCAGGGCCAGAACCGCCCAGGGCAACGGGGAGTTGAAACCGTTTTCCAGCCACGGCGGGGCAAAGGTAAAGCCCTGCCAGTAACCGGCGTTGATCGAGAAGATCAGCATCGCCAGGAGCAGGCCGCCCATGACCAGGGCATCGCCCACCAAGACCCGTTTCTTCCAGCGTTCGAGGGTGGCGGTAACCAGGGGTACGCTACGCTCTTCGATATCCCGGGCAGTCTTCTCCAGGGCGCCGACAATGCGGTAGGCGCGTTCGATTTCGACCTCTTCCATGCGGCTGTGAATCTCCTTGAGGTCTATGTCGCGCTTCGTTTCATAGCGATTACGCAGGGCCTCGTCCTCGATCGGCACCGCCGCATCGGGATTATAGACAGCATAGAAGCGGCCGGCGGTGAGGCCCCGTTCGCCCAGGGCGCGTTGCCAGGCTGCGATGACATCCTCGGGATTGTTCTCTCTCGCCGTGGTGTCGATCTGGTTCAGGATGTAGAGGAACTTGCCCGTATCATTGCGGTGGATGGTGCGTTCGATGAGATGACTCAGGGTATCCTGCATCGCTCCGGGTTCCGGGTGACGGGCATCGAAAAAGACCAGTACCAGGTCGGAGAGATCAATAATGTGATCGGTAATGCGCAGGGTGGAGGTGCGTTGGGCGTCGGCATCGAATCCCGGGGAGTCGATGAGGATCTTGCCCCGCAGCTTTTCACTGGGTGAGGTCTTGAGTTGAAGATAGGCGTCGATGCGGTCGCCTTCGCCTTTCGCCACCTTTTCGATTTCGTCCGACATCTGATAGAAGGGAAAACGGGGATCTGAGTCGAGAGCCACCCCGGGAAGGGCATGGGCGGTGGCCTCTTTGCTGTAACAGATGACGGTGAATCTGTCGTCAACCGCCTGGTTGCCCGAGCGCTGCAGGGGGGTGCCGATATAGTGGTTGATGAATGTCGATTTGCCCGCGGAGAAGGTGCCAAGGACCGAGATCAATGGCCACCAGGGTATCTGCATGGCAAAGGAGTTGTCGCCCTCCAGCAGTCCGAGTCTGAAGGCGACCTGATCGAGCTGGCGAAAGCTCTGCACGGTGCTGAGGAGGATTGGGTTTTCCTGCTCCAGGTGGGTTTCTAGGTGTTGCAGGCGTGCCTCTATGACCTGTCCGGCTGGATGCATGGCTCTCTCACTCCTCGATTGTTCCGGTTTGCGGGTTATTTTGCTTGGTGATTCTGCGCTGAATCGTCGATTTCAGACGTTCAAGGTTATCTTAATGCCTACCTGGTTGGTGTACATAGTTTTTTTTAACTTGTTGACAGTTTCCAGGGTAGGGGGCGTCGATTTTGAGATTGTCGTTATCGGGGATAAAAATAACCTTAATTTTTATCTGATATTTGGTTCGAAAAGGGGACTTTTAAAGTTACTTATGTTACTGAAAGTAAAAATAATATTATAATTTGCTGATATTCTTAAATAAATGATTTATAATGATTTCTGATGAAATTTGTCGGTTGCAATGGCACCCGCCTTCGTAGATACTGGCAAATTCCAAGTAGTTTTCGACTGCACCTGCAGATTAAAAAAAATGTAAAGAATTTGTGGAGGGGAGAAAGATGGCAGAACTGTTTTCCGAGGCATGGATGGGTGAATTTGCAACTCACTGGAACGCGGAGCCTGAGTTGGCTGATGCGTTGTCGCAGATCGGTTTCAACAGCGTGATCGGCTATGGATTTGACGGCGACGAGGCCCCAAAAGGGGTGCTCGTGGTAGAAAATGGCAAGGCGACCAGTGGCGAGGCCTATACTGGTCAATCCTTGAACTGGGATATCCGTGCTAGCGAAGATCAGTGGAACAAATGGATAGCCAAGCCCCCCGGCATGATGGGGCTCGGTATGGCCTTCACCTCCCGCAAGATGAAATTCGAGACTGGAGATTACTCGTCGATGATCAAAGATCCGCGCATGGCGGGCCCCTTCATCAAGAGCTTTACTGTCATGGGACGTGTCTGACAGGCATGTCATTGCAAGATTCCCCTTAGGCGTGAAACAACACTAGGTAGTCGTGAGATATGGGTTTTAAATTGAAGGCGAAGATTCTAGTTGCCGCTTGTGTGCTCTCGATGCTGGGGAGCGGTCTGCAGGCACAGCCCGGCATCACCGGCGGCGACCACTACGTGGTGCAGCAGACCCAGGGCGTCACCCACGTCTCTCTCGGCGGTACCGTGGTGCCCTATAAAGAGGTTACCCTCTCAGCGCAACTACCCGGTCGTGTCAATTACCTGGCCGGTATCGAAGGCGATACATTCAAGGAGGCGGATCGCCTGGTCGAGTTGGATGACAGCGAGTTGATGGCGAAGCGGGAGGCAGCGATGGCGCAACTGGCGAATGCCGATGCCCAGCTGCGAAATGCCGGCGTGCAGTACAGCCGTGAATTGTGGTCACCTAAGTCGAGATCGTCGATGGGCGGCATGGGCATGCCGAATCTTTTCGATCAGATGTTCACACGGCCGATGGAGGATGCGTTCGGTGAGCGGGATCAGGGTGCCGAACGCAGGGCCGATATCTTCTCTTCCCAAACCAATATCCAACAGGCGAGAAATACCATCTATCGGGTTCAGGCCGAGATTCGTGCCATAGATGCCAAGTTACGCGACGCCAAGAGTCTTGCTCCCTTTGACGGTGTGATCATGAAGAAATTCGTCGAGGTCGGGGATACGGTGCAACCGGGTCAACCCTTGTTGAAGTATGCCGATGTGGAGTATCTGCAGATTGTGGTGGATGTCCCCGGCCGCCTGCGCCCAGGACTCAACGAAGGCATGATGCTACAGGCTGAACTCGATGTGGGAGATCGGGAAGTGCCGGTTCGTGTCGCCCAGATCTTCCCCATGGCCGATGCCCAAAGGCACACGGTAACCATTAAGTTCGATCTGCCTCAAGGGGTATCCGCTCCGGGTATGTATGCCAAGGTACTGGTGCCTGACTACAATGCACCCACCCGTTCCAATCCGGTGATTCCCAATAGTGCGATTCGTTACAACGGTAGCCTGCCAGGTGTCTATGTCGTAGGAGAGGATGGCGAACCGATGCTCAGACTGATACGTGTCGGGGAAAAGCTTCCGGGAGGCGATTACGTCAGCGTATTGTCCGGGCTGCAGGCGGGAGAACGGGTATTGCGCAATCCCCCACTGGGTATCAGCGCCGGCTGGACATCCTCGCAAGGTCGTTAGTTGGGTTGGTTGACAGCTAATCCCAAGTTTTTTTCACGGAAGAAAAAAAGCACTCTCTACAATTAAGTAAAAAAGGCCAGGGTCTGTGACAGAGTCTGCCTGATATCAATGCATCGAGACTAACTATGAGCCAGAACGACGAGAAACTCGATCAGCTCCACTCCACCGATCCCCATTACGAGGCACATTTGGGTATCGCGGGGAGGACAGCACGATTCTTTATCCAGTCTCCGCTCTCGCCGCTCTTCTTCCTCGCCATGATGTTGATGGGTCTTTTGGGTCTGATCATCACGCCGCGTCAGGAGGATCCCCAGATCTCGGTGCCGATGGTCGATATCTTCGTGCAATATCCGGGTGCCGCGGCGGACCAGGTGGCCGCATTGGCCATCGAACCCCTGGAGCGCATCATGTCGGAGATCCCCGATGTGAAACATGTCTATTCCGCCTCGCAACGGGGTGGTGGGGTGGTCACCATCGAGTTCGAGGTGGGTGAGGAGATGGGGCCCTCCCTGGTCAAGGTCAACGACAAAATCGATTCCAATATGGACCTGATCCCCCCCGGGGTGATGCCACCGCTGGTCAAGGCCAAGGGTATAGATGACGTACCGGTGGTGACCCTGACCCTGTGGTCGAAAGACCTGGATCGGAATGGCGCACCCGACGTGGACGACGGTCAGCTGCGCATGCTGGGTCACGATGTGCTGCAGGCCCTTAAGGAGCTGCCCGACACGGGCAACGGCTTCGTCGTCGGTGGAAGACGGGAGCAGGTAACCATCGAGGTATTCCCGGAAAGGCTGGCGGGCTACGGCATAAGTCTTGACCATGTGGCGGATACCATTCGCAAATCCAATGCCGAACAGCAGGCGGGTGGCGTGGAGGCGGGGAGCACCTACTCCAATGTGGTCACCGGTGCCTTCCTTAAGACCACCGAGGATATCAATCGCCTGGTGGTGGGCTCTCACAACGGGGTCGATGTCTATGTGCATGACATCGCAAGGGTGAAGCAGGGGCCGGAAGACGCCAAACAGTTGGTGGGTTTCTACACCGGCGCGGCCAGTGCTCTTGAGATAAAGGCGGACGGTGTGCCCGCAGTCACCCTGGCAATAGCCAAGAAAGAGGGTTCCAATGGAGTTACCGTGGCCAATGCCATCAAGGACCGGGTCGAACATATCAAAGGCTCGCTGATCCCCGATAATGTGGAGGTCAGTATCACCCGCAACTACGGTAAGACGGCCGACGACAAGGTTACCGAGCTGATCTTCAAGTTGTTTGTTGCCACCGGATTCGTGTTTCTCCTGGTATTGGCGGCATTCCGCGCCTTCAGACCGGCGATCGTGGTGGTATTGGTGATTCCGGTGGTGTTGCTGATGACCATCTTCAGCGCCTGGGTCATGGGCTACACCATCGACCGGGTCAGTCTCTTCGCGCTGATCTTCTCCATCGGAATTCTGGTGGATGATGCCATCGTTGTGGTGGAGAATATCTACCGCCGCTGGCTGGAGGAGAAGTCCACCGATGTGGTCACCGCCGTGGATGCGGTGAGAGAGGTGGGCAATCCCACCATCCTGGCAACCTTTACCGTGATTGCGGCGCTGCTGCCGATGGGGTTTGTCAGTGGCATGATGGGTCCCTACATGGAACCGATCCCCGCCTTGGGTTCGGTGGCGATGCTGATCTCCCTGTTTGCCGCGTTCGTCTTTACCCCCTACCTCACCGTGTCCCACTGGCTGCGGCCCAGCATGCGCTATCTCGAGGTGGCCGGGGCGCGGGAACATAAAGAGGCGCAGTGGCTGGAGCGCCTGTTCAAGCGCATCCTGATGCCGATGATCGAGTCTCCCCGCAAGGCAAGGCTCTTCAAGCTGGTGATGTGGGGCACCTTTCTCCTTACCTGCTCCTTCTTCTATTTCAAGTGGGTGGCTGTGAAGATGCTCCCCCTGGACAACAAACCGGAATTTTCTGTGGTGGTGGATATGCCGGAGGGTACAGCCCTGCCGGTGACCGCCAACCTGGCCCATCGTATGGCGCAGAAGATCCGCGTCATGCCCGAGGTCACGGCGGTTCAAGTCTACGCCGGAACCGCTCGCCCATTCGATTTCAATGGCATGGTTCGCCACTACTACCTGCGCTCAGATCCCTGGCAGGCGGAGGTTCAGGTACAACTGCTGGATAAGACGGAGCGTGCCCGCACCAGCCATGAAATCGCTGTTCAGACCCGGGAGGTGTTGGGCAAGCTGATCAAGGACACCGGCGCCAGAATCTCGGTGGTTGAGATGCCTCCAGGGCCCCCCGTGCTGCAATCGGTGGTGGCCGAGGTACATGGACCGAGTCCTGAGGTGAGACGCCGGGTGGCCCAGGATCTGACCGACATCTTTGAGCAGACCGAGAGCCTGCGCGATGTGGATAACTACATGCGCGATCCCTATCAATACTGGCGCTTCAATGTGGATACGGAGAAATCGGTGCGGCGGGGTATCTCCGTCGATACCATTAATCGTAATCTTGGCATGGCCCTGGGTGGCACCTTGGGTGATGTCAAGCAGCGCGCCGGGCATGAACCGATCAACATCATTATGCAGGTGCCCTTGGCGGAGCGATCGGAGATTACCCGCCTTGGTGACCTGCCGATCCAGTCGAGCAGCGGTATTACCGTCCCGTTGCGTGAACTCGGCCGCTTTGAACAGGTCTACGAGGACCCGATCATCTACCACAAGGATCTGCGCGATGTAGAGTATGTGGTCGCAGAGGTGGGGGGCAAGCTGGCGGCCCCGGTCTACGGCATGCTGCAGGTGCAGGATATTTTGGCCGAGAGTGAGTACAAGGCGCCGGATGGTGTCGCCATCTCGCCGGATTGGTTGGGTCCCCCCGAGAACGATTCCCAGACAGGTATTGAATGGGCCGGCGAATGGACGGTGACCTTTGAGACCTTCCGTGATATGGGCGCGGCCTTCGCGGTTGCCCTGGTACTGATCTATATCCTGGTGGTCTGGGAGTTCGGCAACTTCCGCATACCGGCACTGATCATGGCGCCGATACCTTTGACCCTGTTGGGGATAATTCCGGCCCATTTTATCTTTTTTCAGGTCGGCTGGGGCGGTGAGTTCACCGCGACATCGATGATCGGTTGGATCGCCCTGGCGGGTATTATCGTACGTAATTCGATTCTGCTGGTCGATTTCTCCATCCATCAGGTGCAGCAGGGTAGCTCCGTGGTCGACTCCGTGATCATGGCCTGTAAGACTCGAACCCGTCCCATCATGATCACCGCCCTTGCCCTGGTGTGCGGATCCTCGGTGATCTTTTTCGATCCGATTTTCCAAGGTATGGCCATATCACTGGCCTCTGGCGTAATGGTATCTACCGTGCTTACCTTGATCGTGATACCCCTTGGCTGTATCGCCGCCAGCAAGGATATTATCGAGGTAGCCGAAACCACTGCGCCGGCCGGTAGCAGTCTGCTGCAAGCGGATAGTGAGGACTCCACGGAGAGCGGGGTTGAGACCGACGTGGCCAACGCCCTGGTCAGTGCCGAGACAGACGCCGCGGCCGCACCAAAGCGCAGCTCTATGCTCGCGGTGGCCTGGGGGGGTGTCCTTGCCGTTATCACAACCGTTTTCTATTTGATCAGAGGGGTTTTCCTGCTCTTATGGCAGATGCTCACGGGGCCTTTTCGCAAGAGATCCCGGCAAGCTGTCGATCCTGGGGCTGACAACACGGATCGAGGTTCAAGTGGCGGTACAGGCAGCGGTGGTGGAACGGCCGGGCCGCCGACAGGATCTGCTTCGGTATCAGAGGAGCAAGACCTGTCCATAGCTGCTGCCCCGAGTCCTAAGGCCAAGCCTGCCGCAGTGGCAAAGAAGGCGAATCCGGGAGCCTATTCAACGGCGGCATCGGATCCAATAACTGAAAAATCGAATGAGGAAACCGCGCCCAAGGTGCAAACCGCAAAGTCGTCATCACGCAATCCAGGCAGGGTTGAGGCAAAACAGGCCAAAGCTGCTGGGAAAGCGAAGCGCGAGACGGCAACAGACCCTAAGAAACCGGCGACTAAGGGTGCGAAGCAGAAAAGGCGTCCTTCATCACTGAAGAAAAAGGTGGTGAAAAAGAGAGCGGCCGCTGCCAAGCCAAAGGGTAATGGTTCACCTGAATCCACTGCTGTGAAGCCCGAACAGGCTCCCAAGCAGGCCTCCAATGTGACCGCTTTTCCGATACGCAAGAAGGTTGCGAGAAGAGGTATTAGACTTAAATAGTGTTGCTAGGGCTAAATCCCAGTGTTCCGTGGTCGAATACCATAGGGTAAGGCCCGACTAGCCCGGGTGGTCTATACTCGTCTTGAAAATTTGGAGTGGTAGTTTGCGTATCGATGCAGCGCTGTGCTTGGTCTTTATCTCCTGTCTGGTAGGTCTCGGTGAACTCCTGGCAGGGCAGCCCTATGTGCAGCATCAGTTCCACGAGCAAACCCGGCAGAGACCAGCTCAAAGCGAAGATCGTTATCGCTGGCGGCCACTGAACAACGAGGAGCAGCAAGGGACGTCGACCAGCAAGCAGGTTCCTGACATGTTCGACAATGGGCAGTCCAATCGTGCACCGAGAATTATCGATTATGCCGAAACGCCCCCTGGCCTTCCGCGCGGTGTCTATCGCCCGGTAGAAGATAGACACAACATCACCCCCCACAAGGACGGGTATCGCTTTCGCAGCTTAAGCCCGCGTGAGCAAGAGCGTATCAAGCGACGCAATGAAGCATACAACAGGGCCTGGCAGCCGAAGCCAAAGCAAGCAGAACAGCAGTTCTCTTCCGAACGCTTCGGTAGTTTTGAAACCAATCGACAGCAGGATTATAGATTTCGTCCAGATAAACGGTTGGAGAAACAGCAGGGCCGGAATTGGGGATATCCAAGCACTTTTACCAATGATCCGGCATTTACCGAGGCCTATCCGGCACCCATGTTCCGTCCGGATTAGGTGCTGCTGGAGAACCGCGACCTCTAGCCTGCTGCCGAATGGATCCGTCGCTATTGAAAAACAACACACTAGTGGTTTTGCCTCGGCCTGTTTACCGCTAAACTGTGTCCTTAATTGGTCGCGTGGGAGGGATTTAGCATCATGATGATCTCGGTTCCCTCGGAACTCCGGACAATTGCATCAGCTTGACACTGTTGCGGCGTCTGGACTGTAGCTGTGAATAACAGGTTTTAAATGGATCTAATTAACAGGTAATCCTGATGAATAAAAAGACGCTTGCGCTATTGATCCCCGGTATCTTCTACACGATGCTGACATCGTCGACCTCTGCGGTAGAGGGGACTGCACCCGGTTACAATCAATGGCGACCCCTAGCGGAGCGGGAAGCCACTGCTTATCAGGATCGGCATCCTCACTCTCCGATTGACGGCTACCGACAGCCGCAACCTGCCGCCTTTGCCAAGCACTTCAATTGGCGACCCATGTCGCAGCTGGCTGGCAACACCCGTTCCTATGCTATCGACAACCGCTATCGCTTCAGGCCCATGGAGCGGATCGAGAGAAGAGCAACCCCACCGAGATTGACTTATAGGCCTTTACAGATCGAGATTCCCAACAACTATGTCTATCGTCCGCTCCGGGTCAACAAGGGTGCGCATCGAGTCGAGAGGAAAACACCGCCAAAGCCGGCAGTAGCAGATAGGACGGGATATGGTTATCGCAATTATGGCGCCCCAGTGCAGGGCTTGCCACAACCCTACCTGCTACCTGACAGGTACCTAGCCCGCCACTATAACTATCGGCCGCCAGCTTCCGCTGCCAGATACCCGGGTAACTATGCCAGGGCAATGGGATATCCCGTTCCACGGGGTGCTTATTTACCTCGATATGCGGCGAATCAACCCTTTAACAGCTACAGGTTCCGTCCACTGCCGCGCCGCCCTGATCGGGAAAGATACCGTTTTCGCGGCCCGCAGGTTCCGCGTTATGCTGTCAATCCCTATCACTATCCACCGACCTATCCTCAGTTGCCACCGGCTCACGCCTATGCCTATCGTGATAGGCCGTCATCCATTGGCTACCCCTATCCCGGGATAGAGCAGGCGATGCAGCGACCTACCGCGCCCAATCCCTATGGAACCAACTGGTATGATGGTGAGGCGGATGGAGAAGGGGCATGGTATAAGCTGGCTGGTGAGCAGGTGTGGCCAAGGGTTTCGCACTTTTCACCGCTGGAGTGAGGAGGCAGAGAAGCTGAGTAGAGAGCATATGGGCGCTCACATATTCCCGGATGAAAGAGCGCCAGCTTCAACAAAAACATAATAAAGGGGAGTGTATGATAACAGTAATCGGTAGTCTCAAAGGAGGATCGGGAAAAAGCACGGTGACCTTTAATCTGGCTGTCTGGTTGGAGATGGCGGAGGCGGAAGTACTGGTCATAGATGCCGATCCTCAAGCGACATTGAGCGATGTTTCGGAGGTACGTACAGAGGAGGGCTATGAACCCTTTCTGAATATCAAGGATGCCTCCGCGTTGTCGAGAAAGAAGCTCAAAGGCTATGATGAAGTCTTGATCGATGTCGGAACTTCCGATATCGATGCGATGAAATTGGCATTGGCACTGGCAGACCGGGTTGTGATTCCGGTACCGCCTTCTCAGGCCGATATCTGGTCAACTCAGCGTTTCATAAACTTTCTCGATGAGGCCGTGGGGGGTGAGCGCCCTGAGCTGCTGGCCTTCATCAATCGGGCCGATACCCACCATGCAATCCGCGAGTCCGATGAGGCCGCGGCTGCTCTGGTATCATTGCCTGATGTCGATTTTGTTAAGTACCGTCTCTGTCAAAGGACGGTATTTCGCAGGTCCTTCAGCGAGGGTCTGGCGGTCTATGAACTGGATCCGAGAGGCAAAGGCAGCAAAGAGTTCTATGCACTGACAGCCGCGTTATATCCCAACTACATCAGTCAATGAGCTTAGCGACAGGGTTGTTGATGGGATATTGTATATCGAGTTTTCCTTGGAGAGAGAGATGGGGATGATAAAAAATCTATTGGCCTTTATTGGCTTGTTGGTCGTGATAGCTGCGGCTGCCGTGTATGTAAAGTATGGTGAAGCGTTAAAAGGTTGGGACCCTGGTGCGGGTAACACTTTCATGGAGTTCACAGAGTTATTGGCATCGACCAAGAATGCCGCTGAAGCGAGTGTGTGGAAAATACCCGTAGCAGAGGATCTTTCATGGGAGGATGTGGAAGAGACCATGAAATTCGTCGCCAATGAGCACAATATGGCCAACGTGGGAGAGCTGCCGCTGTATAAGGACATCGAGGCGAAATTGGGTACGGAGTATCGGTTTGTGAAGATCTATCTCTTCTGTGACTCGCTGATCGCAGCAGAGATGCTCGACTATTCTGATGCCTATTCGGCCTATCTGCCCTGCAGAATCACCCTGCTTGAGGATCAGCAGGGCAAGCTCTGGCTGATGGCGCTGAATATGGACATGATGATCTACGGTGGCAAGCCGCTTCCACCCGAACTCAAGCAGAAGGCACTGAAAGTTAAGGAGTATATCCTGGATATCATGAATCGGGGTGCTACCGGGGAATTTTGAGCAAAATCCCAGGAGAGGGTCAGGGAGTGGTCAGTTTTTGACTCTATGATAATCAGTTAACTTATTGTAATAGCTAAAAAAACCGGGGATTGCCCCGGTTTTTTTATGCCTGAACCAGGTGCCGGTCAAGACGATTTCTATTTGTATATCAACAGACTTTGATTGTGATAAACGGTCGCTATGCTACTATTTGCTATGACCAAAATCAGAGAATTAGTATTAGGTCTTGCAAAATGGTAGAAAAAAACGACCAGGATACCCCTAGCGGGCGGGCAGAAGAGGGTGTTTCTGAGACTGACATCAGAAACAATCAGGACTCGATGGATCGCCTCTCAATGGCGTTCGAAACCAGCGCCAGGCGTTGGGAGCTAATCGTCTATCCGTCACTTTTCGCCTTCATTCTACTGGCGGCCTACGGTTTTTATCTGATCTTCAGTCTTGCCAAGGACATCCATTTTCTCGCCTTGAGTGTCGATTCCAATATGAACATCATGTCGAGCAATCTGATGACCATGACCGACAGTGTTGGCCAACTCTCCGCCAATGTGCGTACCATGGCCGTGAGTGTTGATTCGATGGCGCAGGACGTGAGAACCCTGGAGCCCATGCTCACCAGCATGGATTCCATGGAGGAGTCGATAAAGACCATGACGCATGCCACCTATAACATCCAGCGGGACATGCATTCGATGAACTACAACATCCATGACGCCTCCCGACCTATGACCTTCTGGAACAACTTTATGCCCTGGTAGCACTCCCCGGCCTAGGTTCTACTCAAGCGCTCACTCTGTATGAAAGTCGTAGTCGATGGAAGTTGACGGCTCCTGTATGAAATACCCACGGATATAGTTGACGCCGATAGACCAGAGTATGGCCAGGCTGCTGGCATCCTCCACACCCGATGCGATGGTCTTGATATTCTGATCCTGGATCAGCTCGTTAAGGTGATTTAGGGTGTCCTGTTTGTCCTGATTCTCGAACAGATCGGAGAGAAAGGAGCTGTGGAACTGAATAAAATCCAAGGCGATGCTGCTTAGAATCGCCTCTGGCTTTTTCGCCAGACCGAAATGGTGGATACAGGTTTTGCATTTGATCTTTTTCAGACCATCGGCAAGTTTTTCCAGTTGATGAAGGTGGGAGCGGGCATTCTCATCATCGAATTGAAAGGTAACCCAGGAGCCTTTCGCCTCGTAGTCCCGCAGGCAATCACAAATGAAAAGCAATAGGGTGTCATCCTCCAGGGTGGCCCCGGAAATGCTAATCAGGAAATTGATCTTCTTACCCTGTTTTCGCTGCTTGGCGAGTTCCTCGATGGCATGTCTTATGACCCAACGATCCAACTCGGGCATTCGCTTGAGTGCGTTGACCTGATTCAGAAAATGCTCCGGCTGGATCTCCTCCTGACTCTCGTCTATGAGTCGAACGGTCACCGCATAGTTCTCTCTGGTGTCGCCATGCAGGCTGACGATGGGTTGATAGGCCAACTGGAAGGTGCTGTTTTCGAAGGCGTAGCGAATCAGATTGCTGAGATTTGCCTCGCTTGCCGTGGCTTGAGAATCCTCCGGTAACTGGGTGTCGGTTATATAGAAGTCGTTGCCGCCATTGGAGCGGGCATGCTCGCAGGCATGGTAGGCCTGGGTAACAAAGTCGTGACCGCTCAGTACATCATTGGATGAGAAGACCACGCCAATGCTGCAGCTTGGTTTGATACCGATTTTGTCATCTGCAAGATTGTGTGTGGCTACCGTATTGCAGATACCACGGGCCATCTCCTCGGTAGCTGCCATCTCCTGGGTTGCGGATAGGAGGGTGAAGGTATGGTCACCGAAACGCGCCAGAAGATCGTGCCGCGAAACCTTTTTCCTGATCTCTCCGGCTATTTCCAGGAGTAGTGCATCACTCGCTTTGATTCCGGTTTTACTGCGGATTTCGGTAAAATTATCGAGTGTGATGTAGAAAAGTGTCTGTGGGTTCTTACCGTTATCGAAGTGATGCTTGGCCTCATCATCCACCTGACCGATGAAGTACTGTCGATTGTAGAGACCGGTTTGAACATCCTGAGTACTGAGTAGACGAAGTTTCTCCTCGACTTCTCTGGAGATCGATTGGTCACGGATGATGACCTGGGTACAAGCCTCGCCGTCAATGCTGGCGGGAGTGAAATGGAGCTCGGCACTAAACTCCGATCCGTTATCCCGTACACAGGTGGTTTTCATCTCGCTTGTGAACTCACTGTCCGCACTCAATTTACGCAGCAGTTTTTTAAATGGCTGGTGCTCGGAAGATGCAATCATATCGAGGATGGGCAGGCCCTCGATCTCCTCCTCGCTGGCGAGACCGAATAGCTCCAAGTAGGCGCGATTGGCGGTAACATGCATGCCTTCATGGACATAGGCGATGGCATCTCTGGAACTCTCGGTGAGTGCATCGCAACGCTCCTCGGCCTCTTCGAGCTGGCGCTCCACCCGCTGCAAGCGGCGTGTCGCACTGAGGTGCTTGGCCTCGCGCAGTATCACCTGCACCAGATGGGGGAGATTTTTTCTCTGTACCAGGTCGGTGACACCTTGGCGCATCAGTTCCAACTGCACCTCATCGTCAGCGCTATCAGAGACGGCGACCACCGGAATGATCGGATTGATCGCACCGATAAGGGCGAACATCTGGGTGGTATCCAGGGCCTCGTTTTCCAGCGTATAGATCAGTAGGTCGAGACTTCTTTTCTCTTTCAGTGCGGTGCCCAGCTGATCGGCATCATGATCAATTCTTGTGGCGTGGGCCGGGTTGCCGTTGTTTCGTAAGGCGTCAAGGTAAGCTTCTACCTCGGGTGTCGTATTACCTATTACCAGTAACTCAATTGCTTCTTCTGGCATCTTGAATCATCCTGTTTCTCGTCGTGGCATCAAGCCGCTTCGGCGCACTCGCGTCTCTCTCTTACGGCATTGGCCAGGGTCTCCAACAGTGGTTCACTGTCTTCCCAGCTGATACATGCGTCTGTAATGCTCTGGCCGTAGGTCAGGGTCTTGCCCTCGATCCTATCTTGCCTTCCCTCGATCAGGAAGCTTTCAATCATCGCGCCCATGATGCGTTGGTCGCCGCGAGCTACCTGACTGGCGACATCACGCCCTACCAGGAGTTGCCGGGGGTGCTGCTTACGGCTGTTGGCGTGGCTGAAATCGACCATCAGCCTGGGTTTGAGGCCGTTGCTTTCCATCTCTTCAGCGGCGATGTTGATACTCTCCGAATCATAGTTGGGACGGCTACCGCCTCTAAGAATCACATGACAATCCTGGTTGCCATGGGTGGAGAAGATAGCCGACCTACCCTCTTTGGTGACTGAGAGAAAATGGTGAGGGCGAGACGATGACCTTATCGCATCGAGGGCAACCCGCATGCTGCCGTTGGTCGCATTCTTGAACCCTACCGGGCAGGAGAGACCGGATGCCAGTTCGCGATGGGCTTGGCTTTCGGTAGTGCGGGCACCAATTGCACCCCAGCTGATCAGATCCGCGATATATTGCGGGCTGATCAAATCGAGGTACTCCGTTCCTGCCGGAATGCCCAGATTATTGATATCCAAGAGCAGCTTTCTCGCCAATCGCAGTCCTTTGTTGATTTCAAATCTGTCATCCAGGGTCGGGTCGTTGATCAATCCTTTCCATCCTACCGTGGTGCGTGGCTTTTCAAAGTAGACACGCATCACCACTTCGAGATCGGCCTTTAGCCTCTCACGGACCGGTTGCAGGCGATGGGCATACTCCAAGGCGGCTTTAGGATCATGCACAGAGCAGGGACCAATAATGACCAGCAGCCGGTCATCCTCGTCGTGGAGAATTCGGTGTATCTGCTTGCGCGCCGCATACACCGTATCTGCCGCCTTTTCCGAGAGCGGAAGCTCCTGGTGGATAAGTGCAGGAGGACTCAACTCTTTAATGGCGTTGATACGAAGGTCGTCAGTCTGTTTCATTGGTTGAAGCTTAAATACCGATCGAATAAACAGCTGATTATACATAGATGAAAAGCTGCGGCGAGAAGTGATTCACATTAGAGTCGGCAAACAGGAGTTAGTTTGGCCTGTTTCCTAAGTTTTACGGGATAAGTGTCAGCATGAAAGGAGTATTGGGCCACGTTTTGTATGGTTTTGCCCGGCCGTTGTCGCGAGCTGGTCGGGTGAGGGGCTATTTGGTGAGTGCCATGAAGAGTCTTGGCAGTTGCTCCGGCAGTCGTTCAACCCGGTCGATGACGCTATATTGGTGACCGAAGATATCCCTGACGTAGTCGTCGGCTTGGGGGTCCAGATTGATGCAGTAGGTGAAGATTCCCTCCTGTTCCGCCTCCAGGACTGCCTTGCGACTATCCTCAATGAGCAGGCGGTCATCATGCACATCGATATCGGCGGGTTCGCCATCGGTGAGAATGAGCATCAGTTTCTTGTCCGCCGCTCTTGCCTTCAGATAGTGGGAGGCGTGACGAATGGCAGCGCCCATGCGGGTCGACCAGCCGGCCTGCATCGCGGCCAAACGCCCCTTGACCTCATCATTCCAGTGCTCGGCATAGCCCTTGATGTGCTGATAACGTACCTCGTGCCTGGTGTTGGAGGAGAAACCGGCGATGGCGAAACTGTCACCCAGCTGCTCGATGGCCCAACCCAACAGGGAGACGGCCTCCTGACTGAGTTGCAGGATCGTCTGCTGACTGCCGGCCGGGATCTGATCCACCGATTCGGAGAGATCGATCAGCAGCATCACCGCGATGTCGCGTCCGTCGTTGCGGTGACTCATGTTGATCCGTGGATCGGGGTTGTGACCGCTCTTGTACTCGATCAGAGAACGGATCGCCACGTCGAGATCGAGTTCGCTACCCTCTTCCTGGTAGCGGATACGGACAAACTGTTGTGGCTTCAGCAGATCCAGCAGGCGTTTCAGCTGCTTGGCCAGGGCCTGGTGCTTCTGCAGCAGGCTATCGATATAGCCAGCCTCTCCCTGGGGATGGAGACTCTCGTAGAGGCTGACCCAGTCCGGATTGTAGGCCTTGGTTTTATAGTCCCACTCAGGGTAGTGGCGGGGGGGTAGACCTTGGACCTCTTCGTCTGATCTGTTGCGCTTCTGTTCGGCGTTGAACATCTCCTCCTCGTCACCCTCTTCGATGAAGATCCACATATGCCGGTTGTCATCCCGGTAGCTGACCTCGGTGTCGCTGAAGTAGACATTGGCGGAGAGATCAGCCTGGCGGCGGGTACGGGCAATGTAGGAGATGGCGAGGGAGGCCATCGCCTGGGTGCTCGATGGCCCATCGGCCAGGGCTTGATGAAAGCGCGTCACGAACTCCAGCAGGTCGGGATTGGTATAGCCATGCTGCGGATTCAGCGTGGCGTAGGAGAACATCGCCAGGCGGTGGCGGATGCAGGACTCCTTTTCCGGGTCACAATCATCCTCATTCGGACCGGGGTGGAGTTGCAGCAGGATCCTGCCCAGCCCCGGATACTCCCGCATGGCCAGCAGGTCGACCCTGGCATCCTCGAAGGTCTCGATGGCGACACGCTGAAACGGGCTGTAGTTATCCGCCACCACATGGCCGGTCCAGCGCTGGTGGGCGGCCACATGGGCCAGCAGCGCGCGGTAGCGATCGATTCCCGGGATGCCGTGAAGATCGTCATAGACATCGGGTATGCGTATCCCCAGCGAATCGAAATAGGGCATGGGTTTGCGTAACTCGTCGAAACCTTCAGAGTAGGGGACGAAATGGGTCTTGGTGCGCCACAGGGATCGTAGATAGAGGTCGAGTTTTCGCTCCTGGTCGGCGAACAGGGTACCGTGCCGCTCCCGCTGTAATATGGCGCGGCTGTCGGCGGACTGCAGGCTGAAATAGTCTATCTGACGCTGGGGATGGGTGCGGTAGTTGCGCACGCCATATTCGATCCAGTTACTCAGACCCTCCAGGGAGAGCTGGTTCAACAGATAGGGTGTTTTCTTCAGCAGATCCTGTAGCGAAGGGCTGGGTATGGTGGTATGAAAGCCGTGAATGGAGCCGGATGTCTGCTCCACCATATTGAGTAGGATATTGATGAATCGCTGCATCATCTCCATGCTGCCCAGTCTACGGCTGGCCTCTGGCAGCATCTGCAGAAAGGGAAGGATTCCCTTGCCGTTGGGGCTGCGCGACAGCTTCCAGACACTCTGGGCGGTGAGCTCGATGATCTCTTCACCGGTGCGTGCGGCGATCTCGGGAAGCTCTTCCAGGAAGACAATCACCGGCTCCACCCCGCGGCCGATCTTGCAGCAGAGGGAGGCCCCCTGCAGATAGGCCTCGATGCCAGCTTCGCTGAGGTGGCGGCGGGCGTTGGCCATGCAGTCGTCGAAGATCGGGTCGATCTCCTTGAAACCGCAGTTGAGTTGTTCTCTATCTGACATTATTAATCTGTCGATAATAAAAAAGTCCGCGAATGAACGCGAATGAACGCAAATGGGTATTGTTAATTTGGTGCGCTCCTGCGTCTGCGTAGGGTGCGGCTCGCCGCACCGATTGCTCCGTTATCGAGGTAAATGGTGCGGCGAGCCGCACCCTACGCAATAGAGAGACCGGGTGTAATAAATACAAAAACCATTTGCGTTCATTCGCGTTCATTAGCGGACTAAATTAAAAGGAAGTCAGCCGAAAACGGCCTCGATGGCGTGGTCGAGGGTGGCGACTATGTCCTTGTCGTCGGTGATCGGTCTGACCAGGGCCATGCGGCATGCGGCATGGGGTTTGATACCCCGGTTCAGCAGCCTGGCGGCGTAGACCAGGAGGCGGGTGGAGATGCCTTCGTCCAGGCCGTGGCCCTTGAGGTTGCGGGCCGTCTCGCCGATCTTTACCAGTTTCAGGGCATCGCTCTCATCGATGCTGCTCTCCTTGGCGATGATCGAGGCCTCCAGGGCTGCCGGCGCGTAGTCGAAATCGAGGGCGGAGAAACGCTGCTTGGTGGATTGTTTGAGATCTTTCATCAGGCTCTGATAGCCGGGGTTGTAGGAGATCACCAATTGAAAATCTTCATGGGCATTGACCACCTCACCCTTTTTGTCCAACGGCAGGGTGCGTCGATGGTCGGTTAGGGGATGGATTACCACGGTGGTATCCTGACGCGCCTCCACCACCTCGTCGAGATAGCAGATGGCACCGATACGGGCTGCCACAGTCAGTGGTCCATCAAGCCAACGGGTGCCGTCACTGTCGAGGAGATAACGGCCAACCAGGTCGGAGGCGGTCATGTCCTCATTACAGGCGACAGTGATCAAAGGCTTGCCGAGGCGCCAGGCCATGTGTTCAACGAATCGGGATTTGCCGCAACCTGTGGGACCCTTGATCATCACCGGCAGGCGTTCGGCATAGGCCGCCTCGTAGAGTTCGATCTCTTCCTCCTGCGCCTGGTAGAAGGGTTCCTCGTTGATCAGGTATTGCTCAGTGTCGGCACTCATGGAGACTCCAGTTTCATATCTAAGGCGGACGTCCGCTGCATTCTACTAAAATATGTGGGGTTGTTCTTGCGTACGCTATATTTGACTCGATGTTAAGGCGTCTGCGACTGGTTTCTTTACTCCCGAAAGCCTAATTCTAGGTAGGGTGCGGCTCGCCGCACCCTACGTGATAGAGACCAAGCATCATCAAAAAAACATTTGCGTTTATTAGCGTTCATTTGCGGACTCAATAATAAAAAAAAGCCCCCATACGGGGGCTCAGAATTACCGGTTGGCAAAGGGTGCGATTCTTATTTGTGCACACCCAGTTTTTCACGCCAGCCAGGAAAGATGGCATCCGCATCGTGGGGGAAGGACTCGAAGGCACGAGCGAACTCTTGATGGTCCTTGGCCCACTCGATGGGATCGGCACCGGCCTTCCAGCACTCGTAGGCCTGACGCAGAGAGGTAGCACCTGCAGCCGGGCTGTCGATGTGGCCGTAGGAGCCGCCGCCAGCGGTGTTGATCACGTTGCCGTGGCCCAGGTTCTCGAAGAAGCCTGGCAGACGCAGGGCGTTCATTCCACCGGAGATGATCGGCGTGGTGGGTTTCATGCCGTACCACTTCTGGTTGTAGGCAGGACCCTGGTACTCATCGCGTTCGATGATGTAGGCGATGTTGCGGTCGTCTTTCGAGCCTTCCATCTTGCCGTAGCCCATGGTGCCGACGTGGATACCGGAGGCACCCTGCAGACGGGACATCTTGGCCAGCACATAAGCGGTGTAGCCGCGCTTGGAGCTGGGAGAGGTCACCGCACCATGACCGGCGCGATGGTAGTGCAGATACTGGCTCGGGAAGTAACGACGGGCGGTGGTTACCATGCCCGGACCACCTACGTAACCGTCGACCAGGAAGGCAACCTTGTCGGCATCCGGACCGAAGGCGTCGAGGATGAACTCGCCACGGGCGATCATTTCGGCGTGGTCGTCAGCGGTGATGTTGGCGGAGAAGATTTTGGCTTCGCCAGTCTCGTCCATGGCGCGTTTCATCGCATCGTAGACCAGGGGATAGACCTTCTTCGAAGGACAGAAGACCTGGTTGCCCTGGGGCTCATCGTTCTTGATGAAGTCACCACCCAGCCAGAACTGGTAGGCCGCCTCGGCAAATGGTTCGGGGCGCAGACCCAGTTTCGGCTTGATGATGGTACCAGCAATGTAACCGCCGTCGACCACCGGACGACCCAGCATGCGCCACAGGTCGGAGATGTCCTTGGCAGGACCATCGAACAGCTGAATGGCGCGAGGCGGCATGAAGAAGTCGTACATCTTGGCATATTCGCAGTCGCCCATACCCTGGTTGTTACCGATGGTCAGGGTGAGGAAGGAGACCAGCATCATGCGGCCGTCGATCATGTTGCGGTCGAACAGATCGATGGGATAGGCGATGCGCATCTCTTCGGTGGCTTCGTCGATGTGGTAGACCAGGGCGTCGACACCCTTGGTGAAGTCATCAGTGGTGCAGACCTCGACATTGGTACCGGTAGAAGACTCGGCGGCGAAGTGGGAGGCCACTTCGAGGAAACCGTAGCCTGAGGCGGGCTTCATCTTGTAGGCGCACAGGATGTGTTGGCCGCCGGCGATCAGATCCTCCTCTTTGAGGCTGAGGTCCGAGTAGCGGGATGATTGGTCTAATGCCATGTCGTCTGCTCCATTTACAAATCGTTCAGAAGTAGGGGAGAGCGTTCTCTCCGTTAACCCCAATGTGTGTAGGGAATTGGGTGCAAACCTTACATTTGTTGTGTTTATAAGTAAACCATAGATATTCTTATGAATACCATAAGTATATGCTTATGGCTGTGCAATTCGCCATGGTGGTTTATAGTGAATATATCCAGCCAGTAAATGTTCCGGGGTGTCGCAAAGCGACTGCAGATTTCGCGATAATGTCCGGGTGGTTATAACAAGAGCAGATTAGAAATGGCAGAGAAGCGATACGAAGGTATAGATAAAGATCCCACCGGTGCGATGAATCCCACCGGCAACATAATTCGAGATGCCTGGGTGTTTGGCCTGATTCCGGAGACAGAGAATTGTGAGGGTTGGCTGGTCAAGGGGATAGAGGATCTCTATGACAAGGTGACCAAGGAGTGGGAGAAGTATGGGCACCTGGTCTCTAACCTACCGCCGGAGTTGGCGCAGAGACACAGCAGGATCTACCAGGAGGCGATCGATCAGGCCAAGGCGAAGGGATGGAGACCCGAACTCGGCGATAATGATTGAGGCTTGTCATGGGTGGGCATCTGAGCGAAATCTTTTTCCGTCCCGAGGAGCTTGCCTGCGAACGTCTGACCATACCCGCGACCCTCTACAATCAGTGCCGCCTGATGCTGAACCGCTGTCAGTATGAGCATATCTTTGTGCCTGTGCGCAGTATGCAGATCCAGGGGGTTATCGATGAGGAGGAGGTGATCTTTGTCGATAATCAGGCCTACGCGGTGCGTGATGGCGAAGGGGGCAGGCTGATCCGTTTGGCCTGGAAATTCCGCAGGGATCAGAGTCGGGAGGGCCTTAACGAACCCGCGCCCATCGATCTTATCTACTACGACGAGAAGTCCAGGGAGCTCCACACCCGCTTGATCGGAGAGTTCAAAAAGGCCCTGGACGAGTTACAGGAGCGCTCCAAGGAGAAGGGTTGCGAAGCGCATTCGATGAAGGTGCTGCCGTTTTCCAAGGCTTAAAAAAGTCCGTAAATAAACGCGAATGATAACGCCGCTGGGCGCAAAAACAGACCTAGCCCTTCGGGTTGCGCCAGAAAAAGCGCCACTCAGCGTTGCTCGTCACTCATTTGGAACAGCCAAACTACGCTCCTCGCGCCTTGATTGGCGCTTTTTCTGACGCAACAGGGCGCATTGGATTAGTGTTAACAGGCCCTAGAAAGAGTCACGGTGGCTGGCGCAGCTCTTTCTCCGCCGCCCCAACAGCACCTCCTTGTGCTGAAGGGGCTATCGCGGCATCCTTGCCGCTGCTGCGAAAGCGCTACACCAGCCACCTCCGTTCTGCCGGTTTGATACGGTAATCTCAAGATGTGGTTTGCCGCACCCTACACTTCCTCAACCGCCGGTAATGGCCGCGAAGACATTCGGCAACCGCTCCGGCAGACGCTCCACATGGTCGACGATGGAGTAGTTGTTCTCGCCGAATATCCGTGACACATAGCGATCGGCGTTCGGATCGAGGGTCAGGCAGTAGGTGTATACACCCTGCATGGCGAGATCCTCCACCGCCTTCTTGGTGTCGTGGCGCAGGTATTGGGGATCGCGCTCGTCGATGTCCGCGGGTTCGCCGTCGGTGACTAAAAGCACCAGGCGCTTCTGTGCGTTCTGTTGGGTCAGGTGCCAACCGGCATGGCGCAGGGCGGCACCCATGCGGGTGGAGAGTCCCCCCTTCATTCCCGCCAGGCGTGCCTTGGACTCGTCTTCGTAGCGCTCTTCAAAATCCTTGAAGCGGTAGTACTGCACATCGTGGCGGCCGTCGGAGGCGAAACCGTGCACCGCAAAGTTATCGCCGATGGAGTCGATGGCCCAGGAGAGCAGCCCCGCCGATTCCCTGGTCAGGTCGAGGATACTCGGTTGATCCTCATAGCCCTCTTCCCCCTCCTGCAGCTCTCCCACCTTCTCATTGGTCGATTCGGAGAGATCGAGTAGCAGCACGATGGAGAGATCGCGAATGTGTCGGGTGATGCGGATGTTGATGCGCGGATCGGGCATGATGCCGCGGCGGATGTCGGTCATCGCCCTTACCGCGGCGTTGAGATCGATCTCCTCCCCCTCTTCATAGCCGCGGCGGCGCACTATGCCCTGGGGCTGCATGGCGTCGATGAGGTGGCGGATGCGCGAGGCGATGGGTTTGTATTTATCCAGGATCTCGTCCATCGTCTCCGGGTCTCCCTTGCCCTGCTTGCGCTCGATAACCGTGGCCCAGTCCGGGCGCGCCAGCTGCACATGGTAGTCCCACTCGTTGTAGTGGTAGGGATCGGAGAGGGGTTCCACACCCTCCATCTCGTTGTAGCTCTTGGTGGTCTCCAGGTCGTCCTCGTAGGGGAAGAGCTCGGTATCGAGTACCCAGATCTCCTGATGGTTGTCCAGCACCAGTTCAGAGTTGATCTCGTTGACCATCTCCATCACCGAGACATACTTGCGCACCGTCTGCTGACTCGAGGGCATGTAATCGACGCCCTGGGTCTCGAACATGTTCTCCGAGAAGTCCCAGAAGTAGCGGTTGTCGTCCCGGTAGGGGATGGGCCATTCCGAGAGGATGCGCACCGAGGGGATCTTCGCCTTCTCCACGATGCGGTTGTAGAAGTTGATCCCCGCCATCCAGGCCAGGCGCGGCTCGTAGGGATCCTCTGCCAGCTTTTCGCGAAAGTCGGCAGCGGCCTCGTTGACGAAGTCGGTCTGGTCCCGGTAGTCAGGGTCCATGATGGCACGGCTGGTCCGGACCATGTAGTCCATGGTCTCGTGGAGCTCGCCATACTCGTCGTCCTTGTCCGGTTCGGCGGTGAAAAAGGAGAGCCAGAGCTTGCGCAGACCGGGAAACTCGCTGTAGGCGAGGTATTCGACACGGGCATCCTCGAACAGCTCGATGAAGCGCATCTGCGCCTGGGAGAGCTGCTCCGCCGAGATCGGGTTGCGGGTGTAGACCATGTGGGCCGCGGCATGGGCCGCCGCAGCGCGGTAGATCTCGATGCCGTCGATACCGCGAAAGGGATCGTAGGCGTCCGGGACGTGAATCTGGAATGTATCGATGAAGGGCTTAATACCCCGGCGTGATTCGTAATCCCCCGCCGTCGGGCGCATGAAGAACGCCCGGCCCCAGAGGGCACGCAGATAGAAATTGAGCTTGCGCTGATTGTCGATGAAGAGGGTGCCTCGGCGCTCCTTCTGCAGGATGCTGCGGGCCGATTCGGTCTGCAGGCCAAAGTAGGCCAGTTGACCCTCCAGGTCCCGCTGATGGGCCTGGGCGCCCCACATGGCCCAGCGACGCAGGCCGCCGAGGGTGAGCTTGGAGAGCAGCTCGTCCATGTTCTCCATCATTGGGCGCAGTCCCCGGGGTGCCTTGCCGGCCAGCTGATGCAGCAGTTTCAGATAACCGCGCATCACCTCGGCGTCGCCGAGGCGCTGGGCGGCCAGGGACATCACGCTGAGCATCAGGGTGATGACACTGCCGGAGGTGTGGGAGGAGAGCTTCATCATCGATTCGATGATGTCGGGGACTATATCCTCACCCACCTCTTTGGCCACGGCGGGCATCTCCTGCACATAGGTCAGCACCAGGTCCTGGCCCCGGTTGAGGGTGCACATGGCGCGCATGCCCTGCAGATAGTTGTCGAGGCCCCGGGGTGACATCACCCGCTGTGCCTCGTGGTAGGAGGATTCCAATGCTTCGGTGTGCTCGTGCTCGTCCTCGTTGAGGCACTGGATGTAGTCCGAGAAATCAATACCCATGACATACCTCGCGGAAGTTGACCTGTTGGGTAGAGTCGATGTTTAGGAATTTTCTTATATTCAGTCCGCAAATGAACGCAAATAAACGCAAATGTACGGCGATTATTCTTGGTTGTCGTTCCTTTCCAGACAGGGTTGCCAAAATAGATTTCATCGCTCAACCAGCAGTTCAGTCGTAGGGTGGGGCCCAGCCCCACCAGAACTCGATCAAATTCAACATTTGGTGGGGCAGGGCCCCACCCTACACATTTGGCGCAATAAACATTTGCGTTTATTCGCGTTCATTTGCGGACTTTCTTATCAAAAGTAGGTATTCACCGCCGCGGTGAGGGTATCGCGCATGTCCGGGTCGTCGGTGAGCGGCGTCACCAGGGCCATCTGGCAGGCCGCCAGGGGTTCGATTCCCTTGCCCACCAGCTGTGCCGCATAGACCAGCAGACGGGTCGACATGCCTTCGTCAAGGCCGTGCCCCTTGAGGTTGCGCGAGCGCTGGGCGATGTTTACCAGCTTGTTGGCCGTGTCGGCATCCACACCCCCTTCGTGGCTGACGATTTCAGCCTCGACCTCGCTGTCGGGGTAGTCGAAATCCATACCGCCGAAGCGCTGCTTGGTGGACTGTTTCAGATCCTTCATCAGCGACTGGTAGCCGGGGTTGTAGGAGATGACGATCTGGAAGTCGTCATGGGCCTGTACCAGCTCACCCTTTTTTTCCAGGGGCAGCACTCGACGATGGTCGGTGAGGGGGTGGATCACCACGGTGGTATCCTGGCGTGCCTCCACCACCTCGTCCAGGTAGCAGATGGCGCCGATGCGGGCGGCCACGGTAAGCGGACCGTCCTGCCACTTGGTGCCATTGATATCGAGCAGGAAGCGTCCCACCAGGTCGGAAGCGGTCATGTCCTCGTTACAGGCCACGGTGATCAGGGGTTTGTTGAGCTTCCAGGCCATGTACTCTACAAAGCGGGACTTGCCGCAACCGGTAGGACCCTTGAGCATCACCGGCATGCGCGCCTCGTAGGCGGCCTCGTACATGGCGACTTCGTTACCGACGGAACGGTAGTAGGGCTCGTCTTGGATAATGTACTGGTCTTGCTCGCTCATGACACCTCCAGCGATTTTTTTAATTTTGAATTATGAATTCAAGAAGCCGTGCCGCAGGCACACGACATCAATTCAACATTCAAAATTCACAATTCAAAATTCTTCAGAACGAGTCCCCGCCCCCAAATAGGGCGGGGCTCTGTTCAGTGAAAAGGTCTATCGACCCTTACACCGCCTGGCCGCGATAGATCACCAGGGCAGTGCCCTGGGACTGGGCGTAGTTGTCGTAGCCTACCAGGCGTACATGGTTGCCCGGGTTGGCGGTGTGACAAGCCTCGGCCTCTTTGAGAATGGCATCCACATCGGTCTCACCGAACATGGGCAGCTTCCACATGTACCAGTAGGAGTCGGTGGCGTTCTCCGGCTCGGTGTGCTCGAGGGCCGGGTTCCAGCCCTTGGAGACGATGTACTCCACCTGGGAGCGGATCGCTTCAGGGGTCAGCGCCGGCAGGTAGGAGAGGGTCTCGAACTTGCGGCTGTTGGGATCGGAAAGGCGCGAGTTATAGTCTTGCATGTTGCTCATTTTGAATTCCTCAATTTGTGATTCGACTCTATTCAAGCAGTGTGGATCGGAGCAGAGTCAGTTGACCCTTGGTCCTGTGGTGTGGCTCGCCGGCGGAAACATCCACTTATCAGATATTTCACTGTGCCGGCGAGTGCCTAACACCGGGGGTCTTGTCACCATCGTCGATGGGGGCCCCTACTCCTCACCTCAAACTCTTATTTGTGTGCCACATCCAGCTTGTCAACGGTGTCGAACTCGAACTTGATCTCTTTCCAGGTCTCCATCGCGGCCGCCAGCTCAGGACTGCTCTTGGCTGCCTCGCGCAGCACGTCGCCGCCACGCTTCTCGAGGCCTTCCACGCCGTTGCGGTTACGGTCTTCGACACAGGCCTCGACCGCCACCCGGTTGGCCGCAGCGCCGGCCGCGTTGCCCCAGGGGTGACCCAGGGTGCCGCCACCGAACTGTAGTACCGAGTCGTCGCCGAAAATGGTGACCAGTGCCGGCATGTGCCAGACATGGATGCCACCGGAAGCGACGGGCAGTACGCCGGGCATGGAGCCCCAGTCCTGATCGAAGAAGATACCGCGGCTGCGGTCTTCCTTGATGTAGCTGTCGCGCATAATGTCGATCCAGCCCAGGGTGGCCTCGCGGTCGCCCTCAAGCTTACCTACTACGGTACCGGAGTGGAGATGATCACCACCGGAGAGACGCAGCAGCTTGGTCAATACGCGGAAGTGGATGCCGTGGTGCGGGTTACGATCGATAACCGCGTGCATGGCGCGGTGGATGTGTAACAGCAGGCCGTTGTCGCGGCACCATTGGGCCAGTCCGGTGTTGGCGGTCCAGCCACCGGTGATGTAGTCGTGCATGATGATGCGTGCGCCCAGCTCCTTGGCGTGCTCGGCGCGCTTGTACATCTCTTCCGGGGTCGGTGCGGTGACATTGAGATAGTGTCCCTTACGCTCACCGGTCTCCTGCTCCGCCTTGTGCACGGCTTCCATGACGAAGTCGAAACGCTGACGCCAGCGCATGAAGGGCTGGGAGTTGACGTTCTCGTCATCCTTAGTGAAGTCGAGACCGCCGCGCAGGCCTTCGTAGACGGCACGGCCGTAGTTCTTTGCCGAGAGGCCCAGTTTCGGTTTGATGGTGCAGCCCAGCAGGGGACGACCATACTTGTTCATGATGTCGCGCTCGACCTGGATGCCATTGGGCGGTCCATTACAGGTCATGACATAGGCGATGGGGAAGCGCACGTCCTCCAGACGCAGGGCACGTACCGCCTTGAAACCGAAGACGTTACCCACCAGGGAGGTGAAGACGTTGACCACTGAACCCTCTTCGAACAGATCGATGGGGTAGGCGATGAAGGCGTAGAAGCAGGTATCGTCGCCGGGTACGTCCTCGATGGCATAGGCGCGGCCCTTGTAGTGGTCCAGATCGGTCAGCAGATCGGTCCAAACGGTGGTCCAGGTACCGGTGGATGATTCGGCGGCTACCGCGGCAGCGGCCTCTTCACGGGGTACGCCTGGCTGTGGGGTGATCTTGAAGACCGCCAGGATATCGGTATCTTTCGGTGTGTAATCGGGCATCCAGTATGTTTCACGATACTCTTTTACGCCCGCGTCATAAGTTTTGGCCATTAAATGATCCTCCAAATAGGGGGTTGTTCATGCCTCAGTCAGACTCATTCCCCCGATACCGTCCCTATGTGCGGACTTGATTGCGGAAATGCCTGATGTAGGGTGTGGTTGAGTATAGGGAGCCAGGTGCTGATGTGAAGTCAGATCTTTTAATCGAAATCATAAGGAAAAACTTATACCATTACGGGGTAATGGTAGATTTGCTGATGACTGTTTAATTCCATGGGAGTCCTGATATGCACCTCACCCTGCGTCAACTGAAGGTCTTCAAGACTGTTGCTGAACAACTGAACTACACTCAGGCAGCCCGCTTGCTGCACTTGACCCAACCGGCTGTCTCCATGCAGGTCAAGCAGTTGGAGGAGTCTGTGGGACTGCCGCTGTTTGAGCATACCGGAAAAAAGATTCAGCTTACCGAGGCGGGTAAGGAGGTTCATGACTATGGTCGCACCATCTTCAAGACCTTTGAGGAGATGGAGGAGGTGTTGGCCGCACTGAAAGGCCTGGATACCGGTCACCTCGATATCTCCGTTGCCAGTACAGTCAACTATTTTGCCCCCAGGCTGCTTGCCGCTTTCAGTCGTCAATTCCCGGGAGTGGACCTGCGCTTGGATGTGACCAACCGTAAACGTCTGATGGAACTGCTGCAGAACAATGAGACCGATATCGTTCTCATGGGACGGCCACCTGAAGATATCGATCTGGTCTACGAAGCCTTCATGGATAATCCCCTGGTGGTGATCGCACCGCCCGGACACCCTTTGGAGCGGCAGAAAGCTATACCCATTGAGCGCCTGGAGAAGGAGATATTCATCATGCGCGAGGCAGGGTCGGGGACAAGGCTGGCCATGGAGCGCTATTTCAAGGAACAGGGCATCAGCATCAGTACCGGGATGCAGATGACCAGAAATGAAGCCATCAAACAGGCCGTAAGGGCGGGCATGGGGCTGGGCGTTGTCTCCACTCACACCATCGAGCTCGAGGTCGAGACAGGTCGCCTGGTCATTCTCGATATCGAGGGTTTTCCTATCCTGCGCCATTGGTACATGGTATATCGAAAAACCAAGCGTCTCTCCCCGGCGGCAAAGGCCTTCCATGATTTTGTCATGGCTGAGGCAAAGCATGTCAAAGATGCGCCTATCTGAATCTTGTTGGCCTCGTATCGATGCTTGGCCTATGTCGAATATCCTTAGGGCCTGTTAACACTAATCCAATACACCCTGTTGCGCCTGAAAAAGCGCCAATCAAGGCGCGAGGAGAGAGGTTTGGTGATTCCAAATGAACGACGAGCAACGCCGAGTGGCACTTTTTCAGGCGTAACCCGAAGGGCTGGGGCTGTTTTTGCGTCCAGCGGCGTTATCATTCGCTCATGTAGCCAAGCTACACCACGCTCATTCTGCCTTGCTGGACGCAAAAACAGTCCCAGCAGGGTTTATTGGATTAGTGTTAACAGGCCCTAGGTTGACAGAGGTTTAATCGCGAGCTGAGGGTTTGCATCAGGCGCCAGTGAAAATATGCACTAAATCGGAGCTTGGGTTAGAATCAACCATTCAGTTCCATCGCTGTCATAGTTAATCGATCACCCATGAGTTTTTCTATCTTGATGAGGCCTCCAAACAATGTCAGACATGGGCAGCACAGACCATAGCCCAAATACACTGGAAGGCTATCCTATCCTCAGCAAAGTCACCCTGCCTCGGGAGTTGCGCCAATTGGATCAGTCGCAGCTCAGGCCGTTGGCGTCAGAGATGCGGCGTTTTCTCATCGATTCCGTATCCCAGACCGGGGGGCACTTGGCGGCAGGTCTCGGCGTGGTGGAGTTGACCATCGCCCTCCACTATGTCTTCAACACCCCCTACGATCGCCTGGTCTGGGATGTGGGCCATCAGGCCTATCCGCACAAGATCCTCACCGGACGCGGAGAGCGCATGGGCAGTCTGCGGCAAAAGGGAGGGATATCAGGTTTTCCGAAGCGCAGTGAAAGCGAGTATGACAGCTTCGGTACCGGCCACTCCAGCACCTCCATCGGTGCGGCTCTCGGCATGGCTGTGGCGGCAAAACAGAAGGGTGAAAAACGTAACGTGGTAGCTATTATCGGTGACGGTGCCATGGGGGCGGGGATGGCCTTCGAGGCCCTCAATCAGGCGGGCGCCCTGGACCAGGATCTGCTGGTCATTCTCAACGACAACGATATGTCGATTTCAAAGCCGGTGGGGGGCTTCAGCAATCATCTGGCTCGGCTGCTTTCGGGTAAGGTCTATACCAGCATGCGCGAAGGGGGTAAGTCGGCCCTCAGTCATCTCCCCCATCAAGTCGGTGATCTGGTCGGCAAGTGGGAAGAGCACATGAAAGGCATGGTGATGCCAGGGACCCTGTTCGAGGAGATGGGTTTCAACTACATAGGTCCCATCGACGGTCACGATTTCGATACCCTGGTCGCGACCCTGCACAATATGCGCAATATGACCGGTCCCAGGCTGCTGCATGTGGTCACCCAGAAAGGGCGAGGCTACAGCCATGCGGAGAGGGATCCCTGTGTCTATCATGGGGTAACCCCCTTCGATCCCGCTACGGGGAAGATGGAGAAGGCTAGCGGCGATAAGACCTATACCCAGGTATTCAGTGACTGGCTCTGTGCCGCCGCCGAGCAGGATGAGCGCCTGGTGGCGATCACCCCCGCGATGTGTGAGGGTTCGGGGATGGTGGAGTACGCCAAGAACTATCCCGGTCGCTATTTCGATGTGGGCATCGCGGAACAGCATGCACTGACATTTGCTGCCGGCTTGGCCTGCGAGGGAATGAAGCCGGTGGTGGCGATCTATTCCACATTTCTCCAGCGTGCCTATGATCAGTTGATCCACGATGTTTCCTTGCAGGACCTCGACGTGACCCTGGCCGTGGACCGGGCGGGACAGGTCGGTGCTGACGGAGCCACCCATGCAGGTAGCTTTGACCTGAGTTATGCGCGCTTGATACCCAACATGGTGATAATGGCACCGGGAGACGAGCAGGAGTGCAGTCGCTTACTGCAGACCGCCTATGCCTATTCGGGCCCCGCCATGGTGCGTTACCCCCGTGGCAGTGGACCCGGTGTCGAAATCGACGCTTCCGCCATGACTCCGCTGCCTATCGGAGAGGGTGAGTTAAGTCGCAAGGGCAGCCGGGTGGCAATTCTTGTGTTTGGCTCTCTTCTGGCGACGGCACAACGGGTCGCCGATCATCTGGACGCATCCCTCGCCAACATGCGCTTTATCAAACCCCTCGACACAAAACTGATCGATCAACTGGCTGCCAGCCATCAGCTCCTGGTCACCCTGGAGGAGAATGTGGTGATGGGTGGGGCGGGCTCCGCGGTGAATGAGTACCTGGCAGCCTGCGGCCAACAGCTGAGAGTGCTCAACCTTGGGTTGCCCGATCGCTATCTGGATCATGCCAGTCACCAACAGCAGCTCAGTGAGGCAGGGCTCGATTTCGACGGCATTCTTGCCGCCATTGAACGGGTCAACAGAGAGGTGAAGTTACAGGTCGTCTGAGCCGGTCCTGGTAACACGCATGCTGCTTGATGGGGGCATAATGATTGAGATTACCGGTGTCGATGCCTTTGAAGACAACTATATCTGGATGGTGAAAAACCCATCCTCATCGCTGGCCGTTGCCGTGGATCCAGGAGATGAGACGCCGGTGCTGGAATGGCTGCAAAACAATGGCTGCAGACTGAGTGCAATACTGATCACCCATCACCACTATGATCACGTGGGTGGGATCGCTGAACTGCGGCAAGCCTATCCGGAGATTGCAGTCTATGGTCCTGGCAACGAAACCATTCGCGGTCTGACTCACCCCCTCAGGGAGGGTGAGAGGCCACAGATAGCCGGTCTGGAGGCCGAACTACAGGTACTGGAAGTGCCAGGGCATACGGCGGGACATATCGCCTACTTTGGCGAGGGGGCGCTATTCTGTGGGGATACCCTGTTTGCCGCCGGCTGCGGACGGGTATTCGGAGGTACCTTCGAGCAGCTTTCTGATTCTCTGCAGCGAATAGCCGCTTTGCCGGGTGATACCCGGGTCTATTGCGCCCACGAGTATACCCTCGCCAATCTGGGTTTTGCGCAGTGGGTAGAGCCGCAGAATTCCGATCTCGCAACACGTGTCGGGCGTGAGCGGGAAAAGCGCGAAGCGGGTAGCCCTACCGTGCCATCTTTACTCAGTGAGGAGTTGCTGACGAATCCTTTCTTACGCACCACAGAAGAGTCGGTGGTAAAAGCGGCGGAAAATGCCTCGGGGCGTAGCCTGGCTTCGCCACGTGAAGTCTTTACCGCGCTGCGGCAGTGGAAGGATAGGGAGTACGATTAAGCCGCATAGCCTATGGTCTGTTAACAGGCCCTAAATGGCTATGCGGCCGATGGTCCTAGACGTTACGGGCATCCATCATGCTTTCGATGATGGGTTGCAGAATGATCTCCATGGCAAAGCCCATCTTACCGCCAGGTACGACGATGCTGTTACGACGAGACATGAATGAACCATCGATCATGTTCAGCAGGTAGGGGAAGTCGGTATCGAACTTCTTAGGGTCGCTGAAGCGGATAACGACAAAGCTCTCATCCGGTGTCGGGATATCGCGGGCGATGAAAGGGTTTGAAGTATCGACCGTAGGTACCCGTTGGAAGTTGATGTCGGTACGGGAGAACTGCGGTGTGATGTGATTGATGTAGTCGGGCATACGACGCATGATTGTGTCGACAATTGCCTCCTCGCTGTAACCACGCTCAGCGTTGTCGCGGAAGATCTTTTGGATCCATTCCAGGTTGACGATAGGTACCACGCCGACCCCTAGATCCACATGCTTGGCGACATCAACATTGCCATCGATTACCATTCCATGCAGGCCTTCATAGAACAGCAGATCCGTACCCTCCTCGATGGTTTCCCATGGGGTGAATTCGCCGGGCTGTTGATCGCAACCGAGCCGGGCATTGTGTTCGGCCGCTTCCTCGGTGCTGTGTAGGTAGTAGCGTTTTTGTCCACCGCCGGTTTCGCCGTAGGTTTTGAACAGCTCGGCAATCTTGTCGAAACGGTTTGCTTCAGGGCCGAAATGACTCAACCCCTCAGCCATTTTTTCGCGCATTTCAACCCGGGTATAGCGGTGGAAGCTGTCACCTTCGACAACGGCCGACTTGATACCATCACGGTAGAAAATATGTTCGAAGGCGCGTTTGACAGTGGTGGTGCCGGCGCCAGATGAGCCGGTTACGGCAACCACAGGATGCTTTTTGGACATGGGATTCTCCCTCAATTTATCTCGTTATATTGTTTTCCCGGATGGCCTTCAGGGAGGCTATGTTGTTCTCTCCGGGCTGGGTTCTGAGTAAAAAATTGGTGCCAACTATAACACGGAGATGTCCGATTTCCAGCGGCTATGAAATGCATATATAGCTGGATTCCTCTGCCGGGGTTTGGTTAATGGGCGCTTAAAATTTTCTGATTACCCCTCAGGATCGGTCAAGGGTGGGGAGATGGGTTGTCTTTATAAGATACTGAAATTAAATGAATTTACTTTCAAATAGGAGTGTGAGCAGGGTTCTGCTGTTGATACAACCTTGCAATCGACCAGTGGTGAAGGACGATCATGGCAACGAAACCCAGGATTACCAGGGTGCGGGGGAGGTGAGAAAAGAGGTGATATCTTCCCGATTCTCTGACGAGGTTTGATAGGGGGCGGAGCAATTGTCAAGTGAATAAGTCACATCCAATGTGGTTTCTTGTCATAGGGGCGATAGTGGAAGGGTGGAATAGTAGTAGGGGAGTGGAAGCCTGATTGGGAGAGGCAGATGGATTACAAGGGGAGTGACTTCAGCTCCAACGGCCACAGCCTGAACGAGCTGATGTTAACGAGAAACATACTCTTGGCTCACCTCTTTGCAGCGAAATTGGCACCTAACGAGGTGTTGCGGTATGCAAAAAGATTCTCGGCTATAACCCACTGGGAAGAGCTGCTTTGTGCGGCGTTCAATCCCAGTGCTTCCAGTTTGATGGCGGTGGTCAGTATCCGGCAGGCGGATGGCTATAGCGGGATCATACGTAAACATGGATCAATTGAGTACATCAGGTTTTTCATCGATTGGTGTGACGGGAGCGGAATAGAGGCGGTGGGTCTGAGCCACTTCAAGGTCTGTGACAACATAGACGAGGGAGCAAAGCGAACCCACCCCTCATACCACCTCGTCTCATGTCCCTTCGATGCGGATCGATACCACAGTCTGCTGAATCAGGGTATTCAAGCCAAGGTCAGGGCAGTACTCTCATGGAACCAGGTTCCGGATATAGATGATGAATTTACCCCGATATTCGGTAACCAAATTGATTCGCAAATCAGCATTGGATCACAGCAGGAGCTTGTCTCCCTGTTCTCTGCAGAAGAGGAGCTCACCATCAGGCGGGCACCGAGCCCCGGCTACCTGCCTTCATCCATCGTGGAAGCCAGTTTGCAGTGAGATCTCAAGCAGCTGGTAGAGCCCCGATCTCCCAGATCACCAACACAACCCGATCTATTCAGACGATGTTCAGTAAATGTGACAAGTGAAAATGTCACACATCCATAGTGCGTCATTCGATACGCCCGAAGTGCCGAATCTGAAATCATAGAACCATACAGAGTCACAATTGCAGTGATTAACAGAGTGGGTTTTGCAGATGGTTCTACCCATTACAAACAAGATTTCGGAGAGAGGACGCTAACTATGAGCAGGGGACATGATTCGATTTCTCGAGATTACCATGATGATTATCGACTGGACCAGATCGATACAACCGATTCCATGGGTGCCATCAATCCTGCAGGATCGATCAGCGGGGGGCTGGTATTCAAGCAGTTGGTCGGTTCCAAACAGGTTGCTCAAGGGATATTAGGTAAACGGCAATTCGATATTGTTATGAGTTTGCTGCTACTGGTGGTTGCCTCACCCATTATGCTTACCACAATGGCTTTGATTTGGCTTGGCAGTTTTGGACGTGATCCTGTGTTCTATCGTCAGATTCGTGTTGGTTATAAGGGCAAGGAGTTCTATGTTTTGAAATTCAGGAGTATGCGGGTTGATGCAGAGAAGGCTGGGCCGCAGATGGCGAGCGTTAACGATTCTCGGGTGACTCGTATCGGTCGTTTTATTCGTTCAACCAGAATCGATGAACTACCACAGTTGCTCAACGTTCTTAAGGGTGACATGAGTCTGGTCGGGCCGCGACCGGAGAGGCCTGAGTTTGTCTCAAGTTTTCAAAAGCAGATCGATGGCTATGCACTGAGACATCAAGTAAAGCCGGGTATCACGGGTTGGGCGCAGGTGCGCTATCCTTATGGTGAGACAGTCGAAGACGCTGCCAACAAGCTATATTACGATCTTGTCTATATACAGCGTAACAGTCTTTGGCTGGATATTCGTATCATCTTTCAGACCATTCCTGTGGTGTTGACCGGGCACGGTGCAAGGTAGCGGCGGAAGGCCAACGGCAATGTGGAAGTCAAGTGACAGAATAGTATCCATCGATATGCGTAGCAGTGTAGAGGTACTGTTGTCGGGTTCTTTGAATCATGTCGATGCGCATATCCCCTACAAGGGTGGCGATACGGATGAGTGGAGTGAACTCTATAGAGCCTACAGTAATCCGATCAATAGCCGATTCCTGGACTCTGTCAATGAGCTGGTGATGGGGCAAGGATTGAACATGAATAGTACTATCTGTCTCGTGGCCTCTTCATACTACCGCGGTATTATGGCCGCGAATATTCTATCGGTTGCTGGCTATCAGAATATTATGGTTGAATTAGAGGGAGAACGTTATCGTACTCCGGCCACGGTAAAGGGTATAAATCGAGAGCGTGGCAGTTCCGTGGCCGCTAAACTCTATTGGACAAATTCCCATTATTCCAGAGTGGAAGGCTGGCTGCATTGATACCCTGCTGGCGGGTGTTCAAACCAGGTTTTTTCTAGATTGTCTGCGTTCGCGGTACTGCTCTACATAGTAGAGACTGGGGCCGTCATCAGGATGCAGTTGCAGAATGCGCTTGAATTTTTCATAGGCCGTCTCCCGACTGCCATGCATCCAATCAGCCAAGGCATCGGCAAATTCGGTATGTAGATGTTGTAGCTGCGGTGTTATCTGGTTACTCATCGCTGCAACTTCATATATTTTAATCGGCAGTTGTTTGCCGGCGACAACGAATTGCCCTACTTCTCGGGTTTCGATACCTTTGAGCCCATTCACAACTGCACTCGATGCTAGAATCGAGGTGCCCAGTAGCTTGTTGAGATTTTCGATCCGTGAGGTGGTGTTCACCATGTCGCCGACAGCCCGGTATTCAAAATGGTCTATCGCGCCTACATGACTCATCACCAATTCGCCGGCATGCAGACCAATCCGGGTAAAGAGTTTAGGCTCGAGGTCGGATTGTTGCAGTGATCGATTGATCGCCAATCCCGCCTCGCAGGCCATTTGATGCAAACTGTGGTCTGGCTCAGTGGAAGGCCAGATTGCCAACATCGCATCACCGACCACATCTGAAACAACACCATTTCTGGCTCTGACCGGTTTAAACAGGATCTCATAGTAACGATTGAGATAGTTTTGCAGCTCAACGGGATCGAGGTCTTCAGCGAATTTAGTGTAGTTCTGCGCGTCAGTTGCCAAGCAGACACCGAATGCCGTGCTACTATCTGTCAACGGCTCTTTTTTGTGCTGAGCGAGCTGATCGATCACATCCCCCGGCAGGTAGTATCCGAACAGTTCCCGCAGTCGTTCCCGGCTGCTACGCATCTGCCGATAGTGCCATGTCTGACTCAGAATGAGTGCAAATGGAGTCTGCAGTGCAATCGGAATGAACCATGGAAGCCAAAGATTCTGCTGCGTGAAAAGGCTATAGACCAGTGCCAGATAGAGCGTGGAGACAACTAAGCCTACAAGCAGGCTTCGCATTCCGGGAAGCCAACGGAAAAGCAGGGTAATAACTAATCCGTAACCGAGTAAAAGTATCGCCAGGCCAGCGCGGCCCATGGGCGAAATGGTTTCCACCGCAAGCAGGTTGGCAAAAGCAGTGGCGGCAATCTCGACACCGCTTAGGTCGAGGCCATTGGGTAGCGTATATACGGTGTAGAATCCATCCTTCTGTTTTGGTTGATAAGTGCCGGCATAACCAATGAAAACAACCTTTCCCTCGAGCTTGGCAAGAGTTTCGGGAGTGGCTTGCAAAATCTCGTTAACCGGTATTGTCGGTATGGTTCCTGGTGGACCGTAAAAGTTGATATAGGGGTGGGCCTGTCCTCCATAGAGCTCCAGCAGCGCTCTCAAGCGGGATCTCTGGGGTGGCGTGAGCGATGATGGTTGCCCGCTCGCGAAAGCCTCAAACAGACGCTTCTGCAGGGGGCTGTCGTTGAATATGCGGCGAGCCAGATGGAGTTGCGATTGCCAGTCCTTTAACGGCTGTTGATCTTCACCTATAGAGCGGAGCAACTCATGCAGATAGCTGCCGTCGGGATCCGCATACAACTGCAATGCCGCAGCCGGTAGGGACATCAATCTGTTTTCCCCGGTAAAAGTCCAGAATCGGCTAACCCTGATAGGTATTTTCGGCAGTACAAAGGGGGCAATGCCCAAGGCGGCCTGTTTTAGTTGTTGTGTAGGTGGAATAAGTCTTTCGATATCCACATGTGCTTGGCCATGAAAGATCCGTTGCTGTTCCATATAGGCCACTAGCAGCACATTCTGCGCACCACGGATGGCTTCAACCATGGAGTCATTGGAACCCGCTGTGCGTGCTTTTTTAAAAAAAATATCGTAGGCGATGACTGCTACCCCCGCCTCCCGCAAGCGATCTATCAGGGTGGCATGAATCGAACGGGGCCATTGCGGAATCTCTTCACCGAGTCCGAGTTGTTTAGCAGTTTCTCCATTGATTGAAACAATGACAACTTGAGACGGTGGTACGCGGTGACCACGCAACTCAAATAACAGACTGAGCCCAATATTCTCCTCCCAGGCACTGCTGCCCGGTGAAATACCGATCACAACACCGAACAGGCCTATGAGGACGCCGAGGCCCGCTGTACGTAGGATTGCCTCAAATTTCATCAGGCTTCCTGCAGCGGATTTGGGCCGACAACAGGGTGTTGGCAGCTGTCTCGATCGAATTCAACCTGGTAGTTGGCATTTTTTCTGTTAAAGTTTTGTTAAGGTGTTTCCCATTGTGCATCTTGGCAATCATCTATGTAACATGTACACCACCTATCGCTGGAAATCAGGGCACTGGATAGTCCTCTACTTTTAACCGTTTTTATATGAAAGAGTATATAATACGCTTATGATTGAAAACGTCTCTCTTTTTACCGGCATGGCGCCAAGTGACATTGCGCTGATTGAACAGCGAATGGTCCGCCGCAGCTATCCGAGAAACACCATTATCCTTTCCGAAGGGGATAACAGTGATTCCCTGTATGTCATTCTCAGTGGTAGGGTGAAAGTCTATTTGAATGATGAAAACGGCAAGGAGGCAATCATCAACTACCAGGAGGCGGGTGAGTATTTCGGAGAACTCTCTCTGATCGATGATTACAAGCGTTCCGCTTCGATCATGACCATGGAAAAATCCACCATGGCGATTATGTCCAAGCAGGCCTTCCATCAGGTGGTAAAGAGCAATCCGGATATTGCAATTCACCTCTTGAAGGATATGGTACACAGGGTAAGGACCCTGACCGATGAAGTTAAAAGCCTTGCGCTTTCCGATGTCTATGGTCGATTGAGCAAGACCCTTATGAGTCTGGCAACAGAGCGCGATGGTTTACTGGTCATCGAAGGGCACGTAACCCAGCAGGAGCTTGCAAACCGAATTGGCGCATCACGGGAGATGGTTTGCCGCATCTTCAAGGATCTTGTCAAGGGGGGCTATATTACTACCAGCTCCAATCAATTCACTATCAATAAACAGCTGCCGGCCCGCTACTGATAGGGCACTCCTGATCCAACTTCCATCCTCGCCTGAAAAGTGATGCGGTCTGCATCGCTGTATCGCAATTCTGCTAAACAGTGCACTTCCATAACGTGAATACTTCACATCCGTGACAGCGTCTGACGGTTATGATTTAACTATCGAACAGTTGCACTTGGGAATATTTGCACCGCCTTGGTGCATGAAAACTGATCGATTTTTACCATATACAGCTCGCAAATTTTAAGGAACATCTGATAGATCAGGGGTTCTTTAAAAGCAAAGGGTACTTCCTCCACATTGGGTAGCACTCTCCGTTTACGCGGAGAGTGTTTTTTTTTGCCAAATAGGCAAGTGTGTTACTCGTTGACAAGGTTCAGCTGACTAAGGCTAATTGAATCCTATAGTTTGGCGGGCGCTGGATCGGGAAAGCCGATACCGGGATTGAGAATCAGGTGAGGATCGAATTGCTCTTTTATGGCGCGCATCAGTTTCAGTGAGACCGGGTCGATCTCCTGGGCTACAAACTGGCGTTTGACCACGCCGATTCCATGTTCACCCGACAGGGTACCACCCAGACTCAGGACCAGTTCGAAGAGGGAGTTGAGACAATAGTCGCCAGCCTTGACCTGTTTCGGGTCATCTGGATTGAGTAGCAGATTGACATGGATGTTGCCGTTGCCCGCGTGGCCGAAGTTAACGATGGTGATGCCGCTTTCCTGGGAGAGCTTGTGCAGGGATTCGATCAACTTGGGGATGTGAGACACAGGTACCACCACATCTTCATTGATTTTCTTCGGTGCGATATTCCGCAAAGCGGGGGAGAGTGCCTTGCGGGTTTTCCATAGCCGTGTAATCTCTTCCTCGGTCTCTGCTGTATGAATTTCCAGCAGGCCATCCACATCCGCGGCGCAGGCCAAGGTTGCGACATCCTGCTTAATACTCTGTTCGGAGCCGTCGACCTCAATCATCAACAGCGCGCCAACACGGCTATCGAGTTTGAGGTCGGAAAAGTTCCTCACCATTTCCAGTGCGCTACCATCCATAAACTCCAAAGCACAAGGTATTACAGTTTGGCGCATGATCGAAGAGACTGCGTTCGCCGCGCTGTGAATATCCTGATAGCTGGCCTGCAGGGTTCGTTTGGTCTGTGGCTTGGGGGTGAGCTTGAGTGTCGCCTCGGTAATGATCGCCAGGGTACCTTCCGACCCTATCAAGAGGCGAGTGAGGTCGTAGCCGACGACGCCCTTGGTTGTTCTTACACCGGTAGAAATCGTCTCGCCACAACCGGTCACCGCCTTCAGGCCGAGGGTGTTCTCGCGGGGTGTGCCATATTTTACGGCTCGTGGTCCAGCCGAGTTATAAGCAAGATTGCCTCCAATGGTACAGACCGCCGCACTGGAAGGATCCGGTGGCCAGAAGAAGCCCTCTTCTCCCACCCTGTCTTGAAGTTGCTTGTTGGTGACACCCGGTTCGACCCTTGCCAGCCGGTTGTCCGCATCAATTTCGAGGATCCGATTCATGCGTTCGAGGGAGAGAACAATCCCCCCCTGCTGGGGCACGGTGGCCCCGGTTGTGCCGGTTCCCTTACCCCGGGTGATTAACGGTATTCGCTGTTGATGACAGAGTTGGGCAATTGCCGCGACCTGGTCGTGTTCAGTGGCAAACAACACCGCTTCGGGAGTCGTCTGAAGGCGGCTGTTGTCGTAGCCGTAGGGCAGACAGTCGGCAGGGTCGGTAAACAGCCCGTGATCACCGACAATGGCTTTATATTGCCTGATCAGGCTGTTATCGAGGCGGCTGCTCAAGGTTCAGATATACTCAAAGACACGGACTACCCGGCGAACACCACTGATATGACGAACCACATCGGTAACTGCGTCCGCCTCCTTCTTGGTGATCAATCCAAGGAGAAATACCGCACCCCTTTCAGTCACCACTTTCACCCGCAGGGGGTCAAAATCGGGCAGCTTGATCTTCGCCAGCCTGACCTTGACCTCTGTGGTCAGGGCCACATCGCGGCTGTTTTCAACCAGGGTCGAGGTGCTGCCGATCTCGATTTCGTTCACCACCCGGCGTACCCGTTCGATGCTTGATGCCAACTGTTCGGCTTTACTGCGCAAGGATTCATTGGCGGCCTGGCCGGTGAGCAACACAACCAGGTTATAACTGGTGACATGAATGCTGCTTTGCTGTTTGAATCTGGAGTCACTATTCATCAGGTCATAGGTCTTGAGCTCGATACTCTGATCCTCGACGATGGTTCCGGTAGTACGTCTGTCGTGGGCTACCGCAGCCGTGGCGGCTGCCCCCCCCACAACAGCTGCGGTACAGCCTTGCAGGATCAGGATGCTGATGCAGAGTGCGAGCAGTGATGCGAATTTTTGATGCATGACCTTCCTCAGATAGAAATAAACCTTAATATTAAAGCTGCCCTTATAGACTAGCTACCGAGTAACTGATGGTCCACAAGGTCACAGAGGCAGTGAATTATCAATAGATGGGTCTCCTGAATACGCGCCGTGACATCCGATGGAACGCGGATTTCGACATCCCCCGGCGCTAGGAGTTTCACAATTTCACCGCCGTCACGGCCAGTCAGTGCAACGATGTTCATATCCCGCTCGTGAGCCGAGATGACAGCGCGGTTCACATTCGCCGAGTTTCCGCTGGTGGAGATCGCCAGCAGCAGGTCGTTTGGCTGACCCAGGGCCTCGATCTGGCGCGAAAAAATACTGGAAAAATCGGTGTCGTTGGCGATCGAGGTGACCGTCGAACTATCGGTTGTAAGGGCGATGGCAGGTAGGCCAGGGCGGTCATTTTCGTAACGGTTGAGCATCTCCGAGGAGAAATGCTGGGCATCACCGGCGGAACCTCCATTGCCACAGCTCAACACTTTATTGCCTTCGAGTAGGCGATTGAATATCAGTTCAGCGGCGTCCGCAATGGCTTGCGTCAGCAGTGGCAGGGAATCGATCTTGGTCTGGATGCTCTGATTGAAGAGCATTTGGATACGCTTTATGTTGGACATCTAGTTAACAGCATCTTGGCTTTGTGACATAGGGTTACCAGGCGGCCTGAATCGCATTCTTGATCCACTCAATGGGTGCGGATCCCGAGCCGTTGAGGGCAATGATGTCAAAACGACAGGCGGTGTCCAGACGTTTCACCTGAAGATAACGATTTGCGGTGGCGAGCAGTTTTCGCTGTTTGCTTCGAGTCACTGTCTCCAGTGCGTGACCGAAATCGTTTCTCTGCCGATAGCGAACTTCGACAAAGACCAGTGTATCAGCCTCTCTCATTACCAGGTCAAGTTCTCCTGTCTTGCATCGAAAGTTGCGTTCAACAAGCTTAAGTCCATGGCTTTGCAGGTAGCTAAGTGCCTGTTGCTCAGCCTGTTGCCCAAACTCTAGATGCTTGGCAATCATCGCCGGGGTGTCGCCGGGGCAAGGTAGCGATCGCTACCCGGTGGCGGATCAGCCTCGGACTCAGCCCCAGGCTGGGGATCGAAGGTAGTTTGTCCGCTGTTGCCGAATCGCCCCAAACGCGGGGCATAGCCGCTGACCTTGGCCAAGCCGCTCTCCATATCCGCCCAGGCCAGGAGCCTGTGGATGCGGTTGTTCTGATCCAGATAGAGGGTTCCGCTCTTGCCGCTGAACATGCGGCCCGGTTGAGTCTGCATTTGTTGCAGCTGAGTCAACAGGTTGTAGCTGTCGATGCCCATGGCGTAGAGTCGAGCATAGCGACCTTTGACTCCTGGCATCAGCCGCTCTAGATTATTTCGTGACAAGGGCCCGCCCTGTTCCTCCTCAAAAAGCCAGGGTGTATCGACAAAGCTGATCTTTCCCAGATCCCGGTCCAGTTCCTTCTGTGCCACCCCGGTGTAGATATGGGAAGTGGATAGAATCGGCAGATTTCCCGCATGGAAAAACTTGAGCTGCGGTCGTAGCTGCCTGGCCTTCTGCGGTCGTGCGGCGAGAAAAATAAAATCGGCATCCTTGCGGGCGCGGGCTTCCGACTCCAGCTTGCGTCCCAGTAGTTTGGTCAGGGCATGACTCCTGGCTTCGCTCTCATTGATATTGAGCAGCATGCGAATCGGCATGGAGAAATCGTTTTCACTGGCATTGTAGAGTTGCTGCTCCATCACCCGGCCGCCCAAAGTGATCCAGCGTTGACGAAAACTGCCGGCGATACGATCACCCCACTCTCCGGAAGGGGTCAAAATCAATGCCGTTCTGTGGCCTTCAAGCCAGGCACGCTCGGCAATCTGTCGTGCCTCATCCTCGGGGGCGAGGCCGAATTGAAAAAGGTTCGGGTGGGTGAGCTCTGCATCATCGATCTGGTTCAGCGCCAATATCGGGTGATCCAGATGCTCCAGGCTCAACAACATCCTGACCGCCTCCTTATTCAGCGGGCCGACAACCATTTTCGCACCTTGGAGAATCGCCTGTTGATAGAGAGGCAGGATATCCTTTAGTTCGCTGCTGTCATAAAACTGCAAGCTGGGTCGTTGCGTCGCAGGCTGTTGATACCAGGCCGCCATCAGTCCGTCGCGCACCGCCGCGGCCACCTTGGCGTAGGGTCCGCTGCGGGGGAGCATAACGGCGATATGGTCTTCGCTACTGAAACCTTGCTGCTGTAGATATCCCGCGAGTAGGGACTGTAACGCAGGATGTTGCGGAAATCGCTCCCGCCATGCCGCCAGCATAGCGCTCAGTTCGGTGGCATCGGTGAGCTGCAGTTTGATGATCTTGGCAAGTTCCATCCAGCCGATCAGGGTGGCTGGCGGTGGCGGTTGCAGCATGCTGAGTGCGGTGTCGGTCATACTGCTCAGGGTCTGCACCAGCAGTTGCTGAGATTGCAGACGGGTCTCTTGATCATCCTCGTAGAGCAGGTCGAGGACATCGAGCTCGCGTGCGCTTTCCAGCAGATTGCCCGAGAGACGGAATATCTCTGCCATATTCCGATGGTAGTGGCGACGCAGAATCAAGGGTGCGTCGGCACCGGGTGCCGGCTCCATCAGATCGAGTGCCTGTTCGATATCCCCCTGTGAAACCGCAATCTCGGTACGTAGCATGCGCCATTTCAGGCTAAAGTCAGGATCGCTGTCGAAGGATTGCAACTGCTCCACCAGAAGTCGGCTCTTTGCCTGGTCGCCGGCCTTAAGCCAGTACTCCGCCGCTTCCAGTAAAAGCCACTCCCGTTGCGGTGATACACTCTCAGCAGCGAGGGACTCGAGGCGCTCGGCGGCAGTGGCAAAGTCCCCGCTCTCCAGCATAAGATCGATCTGCAGTCTTACCTGGGGCGGCAATTCCGTGGGTTCATAGGAGGTCACCTCGGGGGCTGTGGTACAGCCTTGTATCAGCAGCAGCAGTGCGGCAGCGAACAGCAATAGGAATCGGTCAATTTGCATGGTTTGATATCTGTGGCAGGATTGTGTGTCCATTCTACATCAGGAACTGTCGTGTCAAAGGGCGTACTTTACGTTGTTGCCACACCGATCGGCAATCTCGAAGATATTACCCAACGTGCGTTGCAGACATTGCGCCGCGTCGATCTGATTGCCGCAGAGGATACACGTCACACCCGTCCACTCCTAAAACACTACGCTATAGATACGCCGCTGCGCGCATTCCATCAACATAATGAGCATGCACAGCTGGAGCAGTTGTTGCAAATCCTTGACGCCGGTCAGTCGATCGCCCTGGTCTCCGATGCGGGTACACCGCTGATCAGTGACCCGGGATTCCCTTTGGTAAGGGAGGTGATACAGCGGGGTGGCCGAGTGGTCCCCATCCCCGGTGCCAGTGCAGTTGTCTGTGCCCTTTCAGCGGCCGCGCTTCCCACCGATAGATTTCTGTTCCTGGGTTTCCCGCCACGCCAGGCCAGGCAGCGGCTCTCCTGGCTGCAAACCCTTTGCCACGAGACATCGACACTGGTGTTCTATGAGTCGAGTCACCGCATAGTCGACTCTCTCTCTGACATGTGTCGGGTCTTCGGTCCCGAACGGGAAGGGGTCATTGCGCGGGAGCTGACCAAGCTGCATGAGACCATTCTCAGGAGTAGTCTGGAGCAGCTGATTGAGATGCTGCAGCAGGATGGGGATCAACAGAAAGGGGAGTTCGTGATTCTCATCAAGGGATCGACTGAAGCGTCCGGGGAACGGGTCGAGGTCGAGGTTGAGCAGATGTTGATCACGTTGTTGGCGGAACTACCTCTCAAACAGGCCGTCTCATTAGCATCTAGGATATCAGGAAAGAAAAAAAATATACTGTATAAACAGGCACTTGAGATATCCAAGGCCTAAGTTGTGAAGTGATCCCAGGTTATTTGCCCATTTCTTTACAATAATTAGCTATTAGAACCGTTCAATTCCCGTTGATTTGTCATGTACAGAGTCTTTTTTCTTACAATTTGGTTGTCTTTGGCGGCAAGCTCATCGAGCCTGTTGGCCGATAGTGACCTGGAATTTGCCCCTTTCGCCGGACATAGGGTCGGGGGATCCTTCGAGACTAACTCTGACTACAGTCGCATGGATATAGATAATTCAACGGACTGGGGTTTTACCATCAGCCAGGCCGCATCCGATTCGGCGCGTTACGAATTTCTCTACAGCCACCAGGATTCATCCCTGGCCGACACCACCGATCCCAACAATGCCTTCGGCCTGGACATTCACTATGTACATCTGGGCGGTACGGTGGATGTCCACACCCTCAACTACCGGAAAGAGAAGATCACTCCCTACATCACCGGTGGTTTGGGGATGACCATCATGAATCCTTCCCACGATGGTTATGAAGATGAAACCCGCTTCTCGCTGAGTGTCGGCGGTGGTCTGAAATGGTATCCCACGGAACGGCTCGGTATACGTTTTGAGATGCGTGGCTACAGTACCCTCATCGACTCCAATGAAACCCTGTTCTGCGATGCCGGATGCAGTTTGCAGCTAGAGGGTGATGCCTTTCCCCAGTTTGAAACCAATCTGGGCCTGATATTCAGCTTCTGATCCAATCGCCGCTCTCCGGCTGAAGATTTTTCTTGGCAATTTGGAATAGAAAAAACCCTCTCGGGTTGGAGAGGGTTCTCAAACAGCGTCGTTTATTCAACACTCACCGCTTCAATGGGTAACCTCGATGCGTTTCGGCTGTTTTTCCTCAGTCTTTGGAATAATGACCTCGATCACGCCATCCTGGCCGCTGGCCTCCACAGCCTCTGCATTGGTGTTATCCGGCAGTGAGAAACGACGATAGAAGACGCCATGAGAGCGTTCGATACGTTTGAAGTTATCCTTCTCTTCCGTCTCTTCAAACCGGCGTTCACCGCGGATCGTCAATACACCGTTCTCCATGGTGACCTCGACATCTTCGGGTTTTACACCCGGAATATCGGCGCGGATTACATACTTTGTATCCTCTTCCTTGATATCGACCGCAGGTGCCCACTCACCTCCCACAACGCGAGAGGTATCATCTTCTCGATGCAGGAGCGGGTGGAACGCACGGTCAATTTCCTGACGCCAATCATCCAATGTGCGCCATGGGTCATAACGTGTGATGTTCATGATTTACCTCCTATAAACTACCCGTCCCTACTATAAATATGGTCCCGGTCGAGGGGTTTTTCAACACTGTTTCGCTGGGTCGATGCGGATCGAGGGTCTGTTTTATAAAGCATTGATATATATGGTAATTAAATAGGATAAAATCGAGTGGATCAGGGTCGATAATCGATCTGAATCCTGCTCAATTCCCGATCCGGCGGTTAGGGTCGTCTGCCACCGCTTGGGTCTCTTCTGGGGCCCTGTTTTCGTTTCCTGGCTACAGCCTTCTTGGCTCTGCCATTGGGTTTTCCGCTTACCCTTTTGATTCCTGTTTTCTCCGTCTTTGCCTTGCCAGGTTGCCAACTCGGTAGCAGATGCCGTTTGCCGTTTCCGATCAGGTCCCCCCTACCCATTTTGTTCAAGGCATCTCTCAGCAGAGGCCAGTTTTCAGGATCGTGGTAACGCAGAAAGGCCTTGTGCAGTCGTCTCTGTCTCAGGCCCTTGACCACCCGCACCCGTTCAGCGCTGGGGTGTATACGCTGTAGCGGATTCCGTCCCGAATGGTACATCGCCGAGGCGATAGCCAAGGGTGTGGGTAAAAAGGCCTGCACCTGGTCGGGGCGAAAGCCGTTGCGCTTCAGCCAGAGGGCCAGGTTGAGCATATCCTTGTCGCTGGTCCCCGGGTGGGCGGCGATAAAGTAGGGGATAAGGTACTGCTCCTTACCTGCCTCGTCGGAGTATTTGTCGAACAGTCTCTTGAAGCGCTGGTAGCTATCGATGCCTGGCTTCATCATCTTGCCCAGGGGGCCGTCCTCTGTGTGCTCTGGGGCGATCTTCAGGTAGCCGCCCACATGGTGGGTCACCAGTTCGCGGATATATTCCGGGGAGCGAACCGCCAGGTCGTAGCGCAGCCCCGAGGCGATGAATACCCGTTTGATGCCGGCTAGGGATCGGGTACGCCGGTAGAGCCTGATCAGTGGTCGATGGTCGGTGTTGAGATTGTTGCAGATATTCGGGTAGACGCAGGAGAGGCGGCGGCAGGCGGATTCGATCTTCTTATCCTTGCAGGCGAGCCGGTACATGTTGGCGGTGGGGCCCCCCAAGTCAGAGATGTTGCCGGTAAACCCCGGTGTCTGGTCACGGATTGCCTCCACCTCGCGCACCACTGAATTCTCAGAACGGCTCTGGATAATGCGCCCCTCATGCTCGGTGATTGAGCAGAAGGTGCAGCCGCCGAAGCAGCCGCGCATGATATTGACCGAAAAGCGGATCATCTCCCAGGCCGGGTTACGCGCCTCACCGTAGACAGGGTGGGGCTGGCGCGAGTAGGGGAGTTCGTAGACCCGGTCCAGCTCCTCTGTGGTGAGCGGAATCGGCGGCGGATTGAGCCAGACATCCCGCTTGCCGTGGCGCTGCACCAGGGTGCGGGCGTTGCCTGGATTGGTCTCCAGATGGAATACTCGGGAGGCGTGGGCATAGAGTAGCTCATCCACCACCACCTGGTCGTAGCCGGGAAGGCGCACCACCGTTCGGGATCGATCGAGTCCGGCAGGGCGCTGGTGGGGGGTGAAACTCAGAGGGTTGGCACGACACGCGGGCTCTGCCTGATAGGGATCAGGGTGGTGCTGTTTGGGACCCGGCTTGTCGAGTTGGGTCGAGTCGATTTCGCTCCACCCCTGGGGTAACCCCTGGCGCATCAAGCCGGTGCCCCGAATGTCGGTGATCTCGCCTATCTTCTCTCCTGCGGCCAGGCGGTGGGCCAGTTCCACCACCGCCCGCTCCCCGTTGCCGTAGATCAACAGATCCGCTTTCGAGTCGGGTAGCACCGAGCGCCGTACTTTGTCCGACCAATAGTCGTAGTGGGCAATGCGGCGCAGGCTCGCCTCGATGCCCCCGATCACCACCGGTACCCCCTTGTAAGCCTCCCGTGCCCGCTGGGCGTAGACGATCACCGAGCGGTCGGGTCGCTTGCCGGCTTCGCCGTTGGGGGTATAGGCGTCGTCGCTGCGAATGCGCCTGTCCGCGGTGTAGCGGTTGACCATGGAGTCCATGTTGCCGGCGGTGATGCCGAAGAAGAGGTTAGGTTTTCCAAGCTGACGCAAGGCCTGTGCACTGCTCCAGTCGGGCTGGGCGATGATACCCACACGAAAGCCCTGGGCCTCCAGCAACCGACCGATCAGGGCCATGCCAAAGCTGGGGTGGTCTACGTAGGCGTCACCGGTGACGATGATGATATCGCAGCTATCCCAGCCGAGCTCCTCCATCTCTGAGCGGCTCATGGGTAGCACCGGCGCCACACCGAAGCGGGCGGCCCAGTAGGTGCGGTGGGAGAAGAGGTTGCTGGCATGGATCATGGAAGCGGATTATAGCCTGGATTTTTTTCAATGAGATGCGGAAATTCTCACTGCATGGGAAGTAATTTCCACATTTTTTACTCAAGTTTTTCTTAACTTGAGCGATAGCAATTAAACAAAGAATAAGGAAGTCAGGAGCTGTTTGAACGGTTTATAATTACCATTACACAAAGGGAGATTTGTGATAATGAAGGACTTGCAGGGAGCACTGGGATGGTGGGAGATTCCGGCTATTTCCAGAACACAAACCGTGCTCCTATTCCTGGTGCCGTTTCTACTTATCGGATTCACTACATCTGTACATTGCGCAGGCGATGACAGTGCCTACCCAGCCATTGATTTGGTTCTCTCGAATCAAGAAAGAGAGTGGATCCAATCTCACTCCGCTGTCTATTTTACCGGTGATCCCAACTGGCTGCCCTACGAGGCGTTTGAAAAGGATGGCAGCTACGTCGGTATCGTCGCTGACCACCTGGCGCTTATCGAGCACTATACCGGCATTGATTTCGTACCCGTCCCCACTGTTACCTGGAGCGAATCCTTGCAGATTGCGATGGAGGGTAAGGTCGATGTCATATCGGGTGATATGGCTGACGCTGTGTTAAATCGCCGCTTTAGTCCGATTCAGGCCTATAGTCATAATCCGATCGTCATCATTATGGAGGCGAATCAGCACTATGTTGAGAAGCTCGAACAGATCAGGGGTAAGAAGATTGCCATAATCAAGGACTATGGATATACATCGGATATCTATACAACCTATCCAGGGTTCTCTTTTGTCGAGGTGGAGAATATTCAACAGGGACTGCTGGGGGTATCCGAGCAACGATTTGATGCCATGCTGGCGACAATGGCGCTGGCGAGTTATCACATGGCGGAGTTGGGATTGCATAACATCAAGGTGGTAGGCAAAACCTCCATCATCATGAAGCTTACGCTTTTTGTAGACCAACGACAGCCGGTTCTCCATTCGATTATTGATAAAACCCTTAGCGCGCTTCCGCATGCCTCCACCCAGAGCATTCTGCAGAGATGGGTGACTCGGGATTATGTTGAAAAAATAGATTATCGACTGCTGGCTCAGATATTAGCTGGGGCGTTTCTGCTATTCGCATTCGTGATCTGGTGGATATACCGCTTGCGCAAGGAGATCCATAGCAGAAAACAAGCAGAGTCTTTGTTGCGGGAGAGTGAGCAACGCTATGATTTGGCCATGTCAGTGGCGAATGACGGTATCTGGGACTGGAACCTGGTGAATAACGAGGTGTTGTTTGATGTCCGTTACTACACCATGGCAGGTTATCGCCCCTATGAGTTTCCCGAGTCCTTTATTGAGTGGGAGAGGCGTGTACATCCGCATGATATCGACAATGTAAAAAAGATATTGAAGAAATACCTCCAGGGTTCACTGCGCAAGTTCGATGTCGAATTTCGTTTTAAGCGTAAGCAAGGCAACTACATGTGGATTCATGCCCGAGGAAAGATTGTTGAGTGGGATATTGACAATAAACCCAGGCGTGTGGTCGGTACTCACTCTGATATCTCGCAACAGAAGGCCTACGAAGAACAACTCCAACAGATCGCCCACTTTGATTCATTAACAAATTTACCCAACCGGGTGTTACTGATCGATCGCATGAATCAGGCCATGTATCAAGCTCAGAGGCGGGGTTTGAGGCTGGCAATCGTCTATTTGGATTTGGATGGTTTTAAGGCGATAAACGATGAAAACGATCACCAGATCGGTGATCGATTCCTGAAGAAAATAGCCAACCGACTGCAAGAAGCGTTACGCAAAGGTGATACCCTGTCCCGCCTTGGTGGGGATGAATTCGTCGCGGTACTGGTTGACCTGCCGAGTACAAACGACAGTCTTCCTCTGATTAAACGACTGCTGGATGCAGCTGCGATGCCGGTATCGCTGAATAAGCTACAGCTCAAGGTATCCGCGAGCATAGGTCTGACCTTCTATCCTCAGAAGGGGGTCGTCGATGCCGAGCAACTGATTCGCCAGGCTGACCATTCCATGTATCAAGCGAAACTGCGCGGCAAGAATTGTTACCAAGTCTACGATCTTGACTACGACAGCAGCGTCATCAATAAGGAAGCCAAATTGGCAGGTATTAAGCAGGCCTTCGAAATGGATGAGTTTATGCTCTATTACCAGCCGAAGGTGAATATGCACAGCGGAGAAGTTGTCGGTCTCGAAGCCTTTGTTCGTTGGCGGCATCCAAAGCTGGGGATTTTGACACCGGCCAATTTTCTCTCTGACATAGAGAATACTCAACTTGAAATTGAACTTGGCGAATGGGTGATAGCTTCGGTATTGAAGCAGCTGACAGATTGGTCCAAGCTGGGGGTCACTCCCGCAGTCAGCATCAATATTGGTGCGCTGCATCTTCAACAACCCGATTTTGTCGAAAATCTCGCAAGAGTTCTAGAGCTGCATCCGAATGTCAGTTCACAAAACATCGAACTCGAGGTTCTCGAATCAAGTGCCCTGGACGACATAGGTCATGTATCTGAGGTGATTGAAGCCTGTGCAAAAATGGGTGTGACCTTCGCACTGGATGATTTCGGCACAGGCTACTCATCCCTAACCTATTTGAAGCAGCTACCCGCCACAACATTGAAAATCGACCAGAATTTCGTCCGTGATATGTTGGATGATCCTGAGGATCTGGCAATTCTTGAAGGTGTGATCGGGATCGCAACCGCGTTTAGTCGGCAGGTGATTGCCGAAGGTGTGGAGAGTGTTGAACAGGGAGAACTGTTACTAAAGCTGGGTTGCCAATTGGCTCAGGGCTATCAAATATCGAGGCCCTTGCCTGCGGACAAGGTTTTGACTTGGTTGAAGCAGTGGCAGCCATGTCAGTCCTGGTTGCTCCAGGAGGCCTATCCACGGGACGACTACTCAATCTTGTTTGCCGGGGTAGAACACCGGTCATGGATTAGGGAGGTAGAACGCTTATTGTATTGGGAGACGGAGAAGGTGCCCATAGCGGATCACACTCAGTGTTCATTCGGTAAGTGGCTTGCAAATGAAGGTAGAAGAAATTATGGCGACAGCCAAATATTTTCGAGCCTGGAATACCTGCACCTGGAGATTCACCAGTATGTCGATCATCTGATCGGGCTCCACTACAAGGGAGAACAAGCTGCCGCAAAGGCTGGAATAGATAAACTGCACAGTATGCGGGATCGCATGCTCGGATATCTAAATGTTTTGAATATTGGAAATGTTGTACATTGAAATATCGCGCCTTGGTTATCGATGTTTAGTTACTCCCTATCTTAGGATTGAATCAATGGCGCTGTGCTTGAAGCTGTTTAATCCTGGCTTGTCAGGGGTTGAGTTCAGGCAACAGAGGCTTGCTGGAAGACTTGGCGCTTAGCAGTCGCTTCGGGTATAGCGCCAAGCTAGGTCTTATCTCGTGCTTGAAAGCGGCTTTCCAGAGCTCAAAGTCGATATTGTGATGTCCATACACCGACTCTTCCAGTTCATGAATCAGGCGCTGGATCACCTCTGGCCTTGCCTTGGGGTGAAAAGCGAGGATGTGCTTGCCAATAACGCTGAAGGGTGCATTGAGCGGCAGCCCCATATGCTTGTTGGCAAGAAATCTCAGGGTGAATCCCCAGATCTCGGGATCTTGTTCTTCGTCGACGAAGCGTACACAAAACCAGAAGCGCACGGATAGGGGGAGTACAGCGACAAGATTACGGCGCCATCGAGACCAATGGGTGGCGGGATGGAGTATGGCAGTGGTATTGCGCAGCTTGGCTTTGAGGGGTGAAAAGGCGGGGGCCATCTGGCGCATCGGACGTTGCAGGAATCCGACCAAGGGTTCCAGAGGCGAGTGTTGGCCTCCCCCTTTTTTACGGTGGGAGATCCATATCGCCAGCCAGTAGCCGAAGATCACACCGAACACCATGGTAAGGGGTATCCAGAAGGCAGAGGAGGTGCCCGCGGGAAACGGTGTGCTCTGTTCGTCGGAGACGAAGAATCCGGTCGATCTGCGATTGCCACTGACCGCGATCGGATGGAGGGGAATCGAGGCCCGTTGTGCCATGTGGCTACGGGTGTTCCACCAGTTTATGCTCAACTGGGGGAGTTTCAGATCGCCGCCATATTGAGGTACCAGGGTGAAGCTCTCCAGCCGTTGGCCAAAGAGCTTGTTGTCGCTCCGCTTTAGATCGGTCTCAACCCGGCTCTGTTCCCGATAGACACGAAATGCATCTGACTTGAGTTGCTGTTCGAGGGAGGGCAGCTGCTCAGCCGGGATACCGGCAGCACTGATTTCGGTTGCCAGGGTAAAGGGCTTGCCGGCAGCGGCCTTCAGGTTTTTCGGCAGGGTGATCTTCAATTCCAGATGTTCTGCCGGTAGCCAGGGTTGGCTCTCCAGGTTGCTCTCCCTAATCCTCAGCTCTACCGGCTCGGCTGTCGATGCTTCGAATGCGCGGCTCCCCCGGTTATAAGAACCAGCCTGTTCCTCCTCCCCAGAGACACGGATAGTCGGAAGCCTGTGTATGCCTGCACGCAGGGGGGTAACCACGTAGTAGAACTCGTTGACAATCTGTCGCCTGCCATTGCGTGTGCGGGAGTGGGTAACAGGGCCCTCAAGCTTTTTCACAATGAACGAATCGCTTTGTGGAATGCTGGGTGATGCAGTACGCAGGTTGTTTTGACTGATTACACTGAGCTTGAGAATCACCCCTTGCTGTATATAGGGATTGCTGATCGACAGGGTGGTCTCTAGCTGGGGGGGCTGACTCTGTGTGGAATAGTAGCTCTGAGGCCCATAACCGGGGTATTGGCGACTCGGCCATGTGCCATAGGGTGATTGGTTTGTTGTGGGTTGAGTCTGCGAAGGCGTGCCGCTTTGGCGATGGTTGGGGGGGGCGAAGTTCCATTGGCCCGGAGGCATGCCCTGCCACTGCGGATTGCCTTGATAGGGATTGGCTGCGATGGGATTTGCTACCGCCAGTAGGCTGAGCAGGAACATCGCGAGCCTGAATGGCGGTTTGTTTCTCTGTTGCAAAAGACTAGTCATTACCAGGGTCTTGTCTCTGTATCCCGGCCGCCTCGGCTGCGCAGGTATTTGTACTCTTCCAACCTGAATTGTTGGTGCATCAGTTGGGCCGGATCCCCCTCGATCTGGTCGAGCCACTGTTCCATGAGGGTGTTGTCTCTACCCGCCAGCTCTCTCTTTTTGTCGCCCCCGGTTGTCTCTTCCCCATTCTCCGGAGATTGGGGTTGACCGCTTTGATCAACCCTGTCTACAGCACCCGAGCGGGATTCATCTTCGGGGCTTACATGACGCTCGCCGCTATCCTCCCCAAGTTGATCCTGGGGTGTCGCAGCATTTCGGCGCTGCTCTGTTTCATCTTCCTCTTCTCCGAGATTAGCAGACATTTCATCATCCTCTTTCCCTTGTTGTTGATCCTCCTGGTCTTTTTCGCCCCCAGGATGCTCTTCTTGCGTTATCTCATCACTACCGCTTTCATCGGGCTGTTGCTTCTCCTGACCCGTCGACGCTTCCTCTTCTCTCTCTGTTAACGCTTTACCCTCATCCTTGCTCTCGTCCCTCTGCTGCTGTTCTCCCGAGTCAGTCGCCTGCTCCTGTTGTTTTTCACCCTCCTTCGATGGCTGATCCTGCTCTTTTTCGTCACCGCTATCCTGTTGCTGGTCGCTCTCCTCTCCCCCGGTTTGCTGCTCTTGCTGCGGCTGGCCGCCTGCTTGCTGCTGTTCCTGTTGCTGCTCGCCGGACTGCTGCTCTTGTTGCTGCTGCTCGCCGGATTGTTGTTGCTCTTCCTGTTGCTCGCCTGACTGTTGCTGTTCCTGTTGCTGCTCACCGGATTGTTGCTGCTCTTCCTGCTGTTCCCCTGTTTGTTGTTGTTCCTGCTCTTCCTCGCCCGACTGTTGCTCTTGCTGTTGCTGTTGCTCAGACGACTCCGACTCCTGTTGCTCCTGTTGCTCCTGTTGCTGTTTTTCCTCCTTCTCGCTCTCTTTATCTTTATCTTCCTCTTCCTCTTCCTCTTCCTCTTCCTCTTCCTCGTCTTGAGTCTGTGCCAGTTTCTCTTTTGCCAATGCCAGGTTGTGGCGGGCGTCGGTGTGGTCGGGATTGTTTTCAAGCACGGTCTCGTAGGCGACGACGGCACCCTGGTAGTCTTCCAGCTTGTAGCGGCTGTTACCCAGGTTATAGAGGGCGTCCTGCTTCACCTCTTGCCTCTGCACACGGCTGAAATCCTCACTCGCCGCTTGGTAGTCGCCGGTACGGTAGTTGGCGACACCGCGGCGATAGGGATCTTCGAATCCCTTTGCCGCTTCTTCGTAGTGCCCCTGGTTGTAATTCTCCTCCGCCTGCTGTTCCTGATTCTGAAACCATCCCGCTGCCACCATGGGTGGAAATAGGATCAGCGCAGTCCAGGTGAGAAAAGTCTTCAAGCTTGCGACTCCCCAGGCCGTCTGGCTCTGAATCTGCTCAAGATGAGTAACAGGATGGGTAGCAGCAGCCAGTAGAAACGCTCGTTCCATACCCGGGTCTTCTCCTGGGTCTGTGTCGGTCTGCCGCTACGACCGCTGGCCAGTCTTAGGATGCTGCTGCTGTCCTGATCCCGAAAGTCAGCGCGCTGATAGCTGCCCCCGGCTGCCTGAGCAAGCTGTTGTAGCAGGCCCTCATCGAGCCGGGACTCGATGATCTTGCCGCCGCGCTCTCGCATCAGGTCGCTCTGGCCGATGCGGGCAGGTACGGGACCACCACCCGTTGTGCCTATACCCAGGACATGCAACACAATACCCTCGTCCGCCAAGGCTTCGATGCGTTGCATCAACTCCGGTTCATCGAAATCTCCATCACTGATCAGCAGGATTGAGCGGGCGTTGCCACTGCTGTTAGAGCCGAGTAGCTGCTTCGCCCTGTCGATGGCGGCAAGCAGACGGCTGCCCTGGAGATTGGCCAGCTCGGATGAGACCGCTGGCAGGGCGTTGAGGATGCTCTGGCTATCCTCGGTAATCGGAGACACCACATGAGGTACCGAGGCGAAGGCGATCATGCCGATGCGCAGTTCCCGGTTCAGCAGTACCAGGTCCTGAACCTCCTGGCGTGCCCGGGCCAGGCGGGATGGAGGCACATCGGCCACGTTCATGGAACGGGAGATGTCCATTAGGATCACCAGATCGCTGGCCGGTGAGAATGCCTCGATATCGGTGAAGTCCCAGCGTGGACCGGCGAGGGCCAAGACCAGCAGCACCCATAACAGACCCCAACGTGTGAATCGACTCCAACGCTCATTCACATCGAGTTCACGCACGCCGGTCAAGTGGGGCAGCAGATGCTTATCGGCGTAGCGGTCAATGGGGCCATTACTGGGACGCACCACGCTATAGACCAGCCAGCCGAGAACCGGGATCAGCCCAAGCAGGGCGAACAACCAGAGGGGACGGGCAAAATGGAACAGGGATTCAGGCATAGCCACCCCCTCGCAGCCGCCTCTGCCTGCCCTCGGGATAGATACCCAGTATCAGCAACAGCACCAAGGCCGCGGTGAGCGGCCAATAGTAGAGGGGCTGGGGGATGAACACGGTGCGCGATTCCGCCTCGGTCTTCTCCAACTCGTCGATGTGCTGATAGATCTTTTCCAGGGCCTCGGTATCGGTGGCGCGAAAGTAGGCGCCATCAGCGGTCTGGGCAATTTCACGCATCGCCTCTTCGTTGAAACCAAGGTCGCTGCGGGTGATGATGCGGCCACCCTCCATGATCGGTACCCGCGTCTTGTCGCTGCCGACACCGATGCTATAGATGCGAATCCCCTCCCGGGCTGCGAGTTGGGCTGCTTTCATCGGTGGAATGGTCCCTGCCGTATTCTCGCCGTCGGCGATCAGCAGCAGCACCCTCGAGCCCTCCGGACGCTCTCTGAGTTTCTTCACCCCAAGGCCCAGGGCATCGCCGATGGCGGTGCCGTCACCAGCGATTCGGGGTACCACATCGCTCAACAGACTGCTCACCGCCTTGCGGTCATAGGTCAGGGGAGAGAGCACATAGGCGCGACTGCCGAAGATCACCAGACCGACACGATCTCCCTGGCGTCCCTCGATAAACTTGGCGACCACGCCCTTCACCACCTGCATGCGGCTGACCTGCTCATCATCGAGGGTGAAATCGAGGGCATTCATGGAGTGGGAGGCGTCCACGGCCAACATCAGATCGTAGCCGGCGGTACGGTTCTCGGTATAGGGCTCGAGCCACTGCGGGCGCATCAAGGCCAATACCAGGGCCAACCAGAACAGGTAGAGGAGCCAGCCATAGAGTTTTGCACTCAGGGGCTGACGCGGTTTGCGCGTGTTGAAGGCATCCTGCAGGTGGGGCAGGCTGGGATGGAGCAGGGTGGTCTGCATCCCTTCAACCGATTCATGCTGTTGGCGCTGCGGGCGGGGCCATAAATACCGCACCAGCAGCGGCAGGATCAGCAGCAGTGCCATCCAGGGCCAGTGAAACTCAAACATGGCAGGCTTCCTCACTGACCCAGTGGATGGCGGCATCGATCAGTATCGCCAGTTCCCCCTTATCGGCGCTTTGCTCCGGGGGGGCATAGGGGAGCACCAGCAGCAGTTGGCCCTTCTCCCGCCAGCGAAAGCCGCTGGAATCGTTACTCTGCAGCCAATCGAGCCAGACCTCGTCGGTGAGGGCGGCGGTGTTTTCCCGGCCGCATCGGGCGATGGCGATGCGCCTTAGCAGTTCGGAGAGCTCGCTGGCCACCTGTTTCGCCGGTTCGCGCTTGATGCGTCGCCGCAGCGCGAGTAGATGGCGCCGCGCGTCGTGCTGCCATCGCCCCAAGGGGTAGAGCCTGCGCCACCTGATCACACCCCAGATCAGCAGGCCGCTCAGCAGCAGGAGCAGCAGCAATAACCACCAACCGGGTGCGGGGGGCCACCAGGGGATTGGGTCCAAGCCTCGAATATCACGCAGCGGGTCCATTCAGCGCCTGCCAAAGTGTTTCATCAGGCCATGAGAGAGGGCCAGGTGGATCTCTTCGTTGGTGGCGATGGGCATCAGCGGTATGCCCAGGGAGTTGGTCAGATGTTTCAGTAAGCGTCGGCGCTTCTCCCAGGCCTCCGCGTATCGCTCTCTTGCCTTTTGGTCGCTGGTGTTGATCTCCATGGCGTTGCCGTCGGGGCCGACAAAGGTCACTCGGCCCATATCGGGCAATCCCCTGTCTGCCGGGTCGTCCACCGGCAGCAACACCAGGGTATGGCGCTGGCAGAGCTTGCCGAGGGTCTGTTTCAGCTCCATGATCTCCCGGTTCATGTCGGCGATGACGAAGATCAGTGAGCCGGTTGCGGTGCCCCTGTCAGCCCGATGCAGGGCCTCGGAGAGGCAATCCTTTCGCGGTTGCATCGTGGCGCCCTCCTGGGTCAGAGCGTGCAACAGACGCCACAGCGCACGGCGATCCTTGGTGGGGCGAAAATACTGCATCTCCTGGTCACAATCACCGAACAGCAGGCCGCCCACCCGGTCGTGGAGCCTGGATGCGGCCCAGCCCAGCAGTGCGGCCGCTCTTGCGGCCTGCACCGATTTGAAGGTGCCCCGGGTGCCAAAGCTCATGTGCGGGCCCCGATCGATGCAGAGGACCACACTACGCTCCCGCTCCTCGCGGAAGATCTTCATGTGCGGTACGTTGGTACGGGCAGTGACATTCCACTCCATGTTGCGAATATCATCCCCCTCACGGTACTCCCGCACCTCCTCGAAATCGAGGCCGGTACCGCGGAACACCGAGGCGTAGAGACCACTGAAACTGGAGTTGACCAGGTGGTGCGAGGCCAGTCCCAGGGTATGGGCCGAGTGGCGCAGCTCAAGCAGATCGTCGATGTTGGGAAACAGGCTCATGGCAACCGAGTCAGCCTGGCCGACTAGGGTATGGCGACCATGTCCAGGAGACGGGAGAGAAAATCGTCGGTGGTGATACCTTCCGCTTCCGCCTCGAAGGTCAAGAGAATCCGATGGCGGAGAATAGCCGGGGCGACGGCCTGGATGTGGTGGGGCGCGACGAACTCTTCATCGTCCAGCCACGCCTTGGCCCGGGCGCATCGTGCCAGTGCGATACTGGCACGGGGCGAGGCCCCGAAACGGCACCAGCGGTCCAGATCCTTGTCGTAGGCCTTGGGTTCACGGCTTGCCTGGACCAGGTCGACGATGTAGCTATTGAGCTTGGGATCGAGGTAGAGCTCGGCCACCTTTTGTCGTATCGAGAAGAGCTTCTTTTGGGTCAATGGCTTATCCGGCGGCGTCGGCTTCTGCTTTTGATGCGCGCTGTCGAGATCGAGGATCTCCAGCTCTTCATTGCGATTGGGGTACTCCACATTGGCCTGCATCAGGAAGCGGTCGAGTTGGGCTTCGGGCAGATGATAGGTGCCCTCCTGCTCTACCGGATTCTGGGTTGCCAGGACCATGAAGAATGGTGGTAGGGGATAGGTAGTCTGACCAACGGTGATCTGCTGTTCTCCCATCGCCTCGAGCAGAGCCGATTGCACCTTGGCTGGAGCGCGGTTGACCTCGTCGGCGAGCAGGATATTGTGGAAAAGCGGTCCCTGACGGAACTCGAAATCCCCTTTCTCATGACGATAGATGTCGGTACCGATGAGGTCGGATGGCAGCAGGTCCGGGGTGAATTGAACACGATGGAAATCACCCTCGATGGCCTCTGCGAGGGCCTTGACTGCGGTGGTTTTCGCCAGACCCGGCAAGCCTTCGATCAGCAGATGGCCGTCACTGAGCAGGCAGATCAACATGCTTTCGATAAAGCTGGTCTGGCCGATGACGCGCGAAGCCAGATGGTCACGCAGCGGAGCAAGTTCGGATGAGTTCATGGGTGATTCTACTTCAATTTATTGTTTCTGATAATGCCGCACAGCGTTCAGGTATTGGCCTTGTCAGCCAACCCCGGCTTTATTCTTGCAAGCTGTGTCACGCTCTATCCTGTCCATAATCGCTGCAGAGTGCAAGTAGTAGAAGAAGTCCAATCTATTTGATTATTAGCAACTGTTTATTTATCACTTGGGTCAATTTACTTGGTTTTCACAGCGGGTGTTGATTAACAGCCAAGGGTCTAGCCTTGAAAAGCGGGAATCTATTACCTATTTGTGCAGCTTTGGCAATGTGTTAGCTGATCAAGCTGGCAAAAGCCAAACTGTGCACATTGGAACAGGCGATGGATCGACTCTGACACAGATCGGACCAGAAATCGGGTATGAGGTTTTCAGATTCACTTAACTCTATGTTTTTAAGTATGAAATACGAATTGTTCATTTTTTTTACGATTTAATGAAAATGCTCGTTTTATCAGGCCTTAAGGATGGTTTTCAGGATTTATCAACAATGTTATCCACAGCAGCTGTGGGTAATTTTGAAAGTTTTGTAATGAAAGGGTGTTGTCGATAGATGATAACTATCGCCATTCACATTGGCTGATAACTTAATGAATTTTCATATAATTAAATTTTAAAAGACAATCAGCCTGATAAGGGTATAATCCGCCCTCTTTTTTCTGACTCTATAGGCTGTTCAGTGATTGAGAACCTGAGAAATATCGCCATTATCGCCCATGTGGATCATGGCAAGACGACCCTCGTCGATGAACTGCTGAAGCAGTCAGGCACCCTTGGCGATCGCTTTGGCAATGTGGAACGGGTCATGGATTCAAATGACCAGGAGCGGGAGCGGGGCATCACCATCCTCTCGAAGAATACCGCCATCCGCTGGAACGACTATCGAATCAACATCGTCGATACCCCCGGCCATGCTGATTTTGGTGGCGAGGTGGAGCGAGTGCTCTCGATGGTCGATTCCGTACTGCTGCTGGTTGATGCCCAGGAGGGGCCGATGCCGCAGACCCGGTTCGTCACCCAGAAGGCCTTCAAGCACGGTCTGCGGCCGATCGTGGTGGTGAACAAGATCGACAAGCCTGGGGCGAGACCCGACTGGGTCATCGACCAGGTGTTTGAGCTCTTCGACCGTCTCGGCGCAACCGATGAACAGCTCGATTTTCCCATCATCTACACCTCGGCAGTGAATGGCTATGCTGGCATGGAGAACGAGGTGAGTGGTGGCGATATGCAGCCCCTGTTCGAAACCATCGTCGATCACTGTCCTGCTCCCGAAGTCGATCCCGATGGCCCCTTCAAGATGCAGGTCTCCAACCTCGACTACAGCAGCTATGTGGGGGCGATCGCCGTGGGCAGGGTGACCCGGGGTACGGTGCGCCCGAATCAACAGGTCTCCGTGGTGAAGTATGACGGTGAACTGCAGCGTGCCAAGATTGGTATTGTCTATGGCTATCTCGGTCTGGAACGCTTCGAGGTGGACCAGGCGAGCGCCGGCGACATCATCGCCATTACCGGCCTCGATGCCCCCAACGTCTCCGATACCCTCTGCGATCCAGAGCAGGTTGAGGCGATGGCTCCACTGACGGTGGATGAGCCTACAGTCTCTATGACCTTCCAGGTCAACACCTCGCCCTTTGCCGGGCTTGAGGGCAAATATCTCACTTCAAGGCAGCTCAAGGAGCGCCTCGAGAGGGAGCTGATACACAATGTGGCGCTGCGGGTCGAGGAGGGCACGGATCCGGAAAAGTTCAAGGTTTCGGGGCGCGGTGAGCTGCATCTCTCGGTATTGATCGAGAGTATGCGTCGTGAGGGATTCGAACTGGCGGTGTCGAGGCCGGAGGTTATCTTTCGCGAAGTGGACGGCGAGGTCTGTGAGCCCTATGAACAGCTGACCGTGGATGTGGAGGAGAAGGATCAGGGCAGTATCATGGAGGCGCTGGGCACCCGCAAGGGGGAACTCAAGGATATGGTGCCGGACGGCAAGGGCAGGGTGCGTCTCGATTACATCATCCCCTCCAGGGGCCTGATCGGGTTTCAGACCGAGTTTATGACCACCACCTCGGGTACCGGCCTGATCTACCATGTATTCGATCACTACGGTCCGACCCAGCAGGGTGGGATTGCGCCGAGGAAAAATGGTGTCCTGATTTCCAACGCCCAGGGTAAGGTGCTGGGTTACGCCCTTTTCAATCTCCAGGAGCGGGGCAGGCTCTTCTCCTCCCCCGGTGAAGAGGTCTACGAGGGGCAGATCGTGGGGATCCATGCCCGGGACAATGACCTGGTGGTCAATCCTCTGAAGGGCAAGCAGCTGACCAATATCCGGGCCTCAGGTAAGGATGACTCGATCATTCTCACCCCGCCACTGCAATACAGCCTCGAGCAGGCATTGGAATTCATCGAGGATGACGAGCTGGTGGAGGTGACGCCCAGCGCCATCCGTCTACGCAAAAAACATCTCAAGGAGCATGAGCGCAAGCGCGCCTCACGGGTGTGAGCGGGACTTGGGATCTCAGCGGATACTGCCCCTGACCCTGGATTGGCTGGATAGTCTAAGGTATTGTCAGTGGCACAAAAAGAGAAGCCCAACTGCAATCCTTGCAGTTGGGCTTACAGTCGTCGGCTTGGTTGGCTAAGCTACTCGTCCCTGTGCTCTTCTCCTGAGCTCTGAGTCCTGGGGTTACATCCCTGATGACGACAACTTAATATTGACACAAAATATGACTTTTACTGTGGGATTCTGCACACATTATTTGTGAGATTTTTCTCTAATCGATGTAGGATTTTTCCTACACGGCAGCTGAAATAGATGATCAAAGACCTCTATCCACCCATCGAGCCGTTTAACACCCAACTGTTATCAGTGGATAAGGGCCATAAGCTCTATCTTGAACAGGTGGGCAAGCCCGACGGGATCCCGGTGCTGTTTCTGCACGGAGGGCCAGGCGCCGGCTGTGAACCCTACCATCGCCGCTTTTTCGATCCCGAGCGCTATCGGGTCATACTCTTCGATCAACGGGGTTGCGGCCGTTCCACCCCCCATGCCTCGTTAGAGGGTAATACCACCTGGGATCTGGTGGAGGATATCGAGCGTATACGCCAGACACTGAATATCGATGATTGGCTGCTGTTCGGCGGTTCCTGGGGATCGACCCTTGCCCTTGCCTATGCGCAAACCCATCCACAGCGGGTCAAGGGGATGATCCTGAGGGGAATATTTCTCTGTCGTGACGAGGAGATCCACTGGTTCTACCAGGAAGGGGCAAACCGGGTGTTTGCCGATTATTGGGACGATTTTGTGGCGCCGATCCCGCAGCAGGAGCGGGATGATCTTCTCTATGCCTACCATCGCCGCCTCACGGGGGAAAACGAAATCGAGCGCATGGCGGCAGCCAAGGCGTGGTCGATCTGGGAGGGGCGAACGGCGAGCCTTCACCCCAATCCCTCGGTGGTGAAGTTTTTTTCCGATGCCCACACCGCCTTGAGCCTGGCCCGGATTGAGTGCCACTACTTTATCAATCACGCCTTCCTGGGCCCCAATCAACTGCTGCAGGAGAGCGATAAGCTGGCGAATATTCCTGGGATCATTGTCCAGGGACGCTACGATCTGATCTGTCCCATGGCCTCAGCCTGGGAACTGCATCGCGCCTGGCCGGGAAGTGAGCTCAAGGTGATTGGGGATGCAGGCCACTCTGCAGCTGAACCCGGTATTCGCAGTACCTTGATCGAGGCGACCGATAAATTCGCCAAGGCGTTGGGATGATAGGGTTGCTACAGCGGGTAACCGAGGCCAGTGTCAACATCGACGGCGATGCAGTCGCCAGCATCGACCGCGGTGTTGCGGTATTGGTAGGCGTGCAGCGGGATGACGATGAGCGCAAGGCGGATCGTCTGCTGCAAAGGATATTGGGTTACCGCATCTTTGGCGACGAGAACGGTCGTATGAATCTGAGCCTTCGGGATATCCAGGGTGGTCTGCTGCTGGTTCCCCAGTTCACCCTGGCGGCGGATACCAGAAAGGGGATGCGGCCTGGATTCTCCAGTGCCGCCGAGCCTCAACAGGGAGAGGCCATATTCGGCTATTTGACTAAACAGGCCCAGGCCCAATATCACCCTATAGCTTGCGGTGTTTTCGGCGCCGATATGCAGCTAGCCTTAGTCAATGACGGACCGGTCACTTTTTGGCTGCAAAGCTGATTCGATAGATTACCTAACTCTGGCTAGAGGTACCGACATCATCATGCTACATCCCTATCTGACACCGCTGCTGTTTGTCTCGCTCCTGTTCACTTCACTGCTGATGGCCGCGCAACGCGGTCCTGATCTACCGGACTATGCCGCCGAGGAGATAACCCCGGGCGTCTATGTCATACACGGACCTTTGGGCGTGCCATCGGTAGAGAACCAGGGCTTTATAAACAATCCGGGATTTGTCATCGGCAGGGATGGGGTGATCGTAATCGACCCGGGTTCCAGCGTTCAGACCGGGGAGATGTTGCTGCGGCAGATCCGCAAAATAAGCGGATTACCTGTGGTGGCGGTCTTCAACACCCATATCCACGGCGATCATTGGCTGGCCAACCAGGCTATTCGGAAAACCTTTCCCAAGGTGAAGATCTATGGTCATGAGGAGATGCGCCGTTTGGTGGAGCAGGGCGAGGGCAAGGCCTTTCTCGCCACCTTGATGAGGATGACAGAGGGGGCGGTGGCGGGCACCATCGAGGTTCCACCGGACCATTCCGCCGCACAGGGTGACGAGCTGACCCTGGGAGGTGTGAACTTTCGCATCCACTACGAAGCCAAGGCCCACAGCCACTCGGATATTATGATCGAGTTGCCGCAACACAAGGTGCTATTCCTCGGTGACAACGTCATGAACAAGCGCTTTGGTCGAATGGATCATGGCACCTTCGCTGGCAATATCGCTGCCATCGAGCGTGGGTTGGCAACCGAGGCGGAGATCTTTGTTCCCGGTCATGGCAAGACGGGGGGACGCGAGGTGCCCGAGATCTACCTTGGCTATTTGACCCAATTGAAGCGCGAGGTCGCAAAACACTACGAAGAGGGTCTCAGTGACTTTGAGATGAGTCCGCTGATCATCAAAACCCTGAGCCAGTATCATGATTGGGTCGATTTCCAGCGCAATATTGGCAAGCACATCAGTCTCGCCTATCTGGAAGTCGAGGCCGAACTCTTTTAGCCGGGCTGATATTTCACTCTGGGATTTCACAAGGCGCATCAAGGCGCTGTCTTTTTTGACGTTTTCCACTAGAATAAGCTGTTTTTGATGGGCTCAAAACCCATTGACACCACTTTTCGACTGCTGGTGAAAACAGAGATATCAAGGATTAAGTAGCGGAGTTATCAGTATGCAGCGCACCGCGCAGATTGAGCGCAATACCTTGGAGACGCAAATCACTCTATCGCTGAACCTGGACGGGAACGGCGATGCCTCCCTCGATACAGGGGTCCCTTTCCTTGATCACATGTTGGATCAGGTTGCCCGTCACGGGCTGATCGATCTCAGCATACGGGCCAAGGGTGACCTCCATATCGATGCCCACCACACGGTGGAGGATGTGGGGATCAGTCTCGGCCAGGCCCTCGCCAAGGCGGTGGGTGACAAAAAGGGTATCTATCGTTACGGACACGCCTATGTGCCGTTGGACGAGGCCCTGTCGCGGGTGGTGATCGATTTTTCAGGAAGGCCTGGACTGGTCTATGATCTGACCTTCAGTCGTGCGCGTATCGGTGATTTCGATGTCGACCTGTTTCAGGAGTTTTTCCAGGGGCTGGTCAACCACGCCGGCATCACCCTGCATATCGACAATCTGCGCGGGAGCAACGCCCACCACCAGGCGGAAACCGTTTTCAAGGCCCTAGGCCGGGCCCTGCGCATGGCGCTGGCGTCCGATCCGCGGATGGTTGAAAAAATACCCTCCACCAAGGGTAGTCTGTAACGCTTCACAGGTATTTGAGATGGCACAACGCATCACCGTGATCGACTACGGTATGGGGAATCTGCGTTCCGTCGCCAAGGCGGTGGAGCATGTGGCAGCAGACGGGGACCAGGTGCTGGTCACCGATGATCCCCAACTGATAGAGAGTTCCGACCGGATCATCTTTCCTGGGCAGGGTGCCGCCAGGGATTGTATGGCGGCGATATCCCAGCACCATCTCAACCGCGCGGTATTGGCTGCGGCGAAGCACAAGCCCTTCCTCGGGATCTGCATGGGGCAGCAGGTGCTGCTTGAATACAGTGAAGAGAACGACGGTACCGAATTGATGGGCCTGATCCCGGGGCGGGTGCGTCGCTTTCCCGGGGGTACCGCCCCCGACGGTGAGGCCTTGAAGATACCGCATATGGGATGGAATCGTGTCTATCAGGGCTATGAGCATCCCCTGTGGCAGGGAATAGCGCAGGACAGCCGTTTCTACTTCGTGCACAGCTACTATGTGGATCCGGCGCAACAGCAACTGGTGGCGGCGACCACGGATTACGGTGTCCGCTTTGCCAGCGCGATCGCCGATGACAAGCTGTTCGCGGTGCAGTTTCATCCGGAAAAGAGCGCCGATGCGGGTTTGCGGCTACTGAAAAATTTCATCAACTGGAATCCCGGATAGAAAGGCTTTCGGCTGTGGTCTACCTCACCAATTTGAGATTAGGAATGAAATAGTGCTATTGATCCCTGCAATTGATCTGAAGGATGGCCAGTGTGTCAGGCTGCGCCAAGGTCGCATGGAAGACGATACGGTGTTTTCGGACAATCCGCTGGAGATGGCGACGCGTTGGGTCGAGGCCGGTGGCCGGCGTCTCCACCTGGTCGACCTTAACGGTGCCTTTGCCGGTGAGCCGGTGAATGGCAAGGCCATTCGCGCCATTGCCGGCGCCTATCCGAATGTACCGATTCAGGTGGGTGGCGGGATTCGGGACGAGGCTACCATTGATGCCTATCTGCAGGCTGGGGTCAGCTACTGCATCATCGGCACCCAGGCGGTGAAAGAGCCGGACTTCGTGAGCCGCGCCTGCAAGGCATTTCCGGGACATGTGATTGTGGGTCTCGATGCAGTCTCGGGTATGGTTGCGATCAACGGCTGGGCTGAAGTCACCGACCAGGAGGTAACCGAACTCGCGAAACGCTTCGAGGATGACGGTATTTCCGCCATCGTCTACACCGATATCGGGCGTGACGGCATGCTTTCCGGTCCCAATGTAGAGGCGACCGCCGCTTTGGCGAATGCGGTCTCCACACCGGTGATCGCTTCCGGCGGCATCACCCATATCGGTGACATCGAGGCACTGTGCAGGGCGGAGACGAGTAATATCATGGGCGCGATAACCGGCCGGGCCATCTATGAGGGAACCCTCGACCTGGCCGAGGGCCAGAAGCTGGCGGATAAGCTGGGTGAGACGGTTTGAATTTTTTTAGTATTTAGTTTTTAGTTTAGGTATTCGCTACGCTCATAGCTTTTATTTCCCCCTCTCCCTGGCCCTCTCCCGCAAGGGGAGAGGGGACGCGGCTAGAGTGTTCGCAACTAACCTGAAAGTGTCATTCCCTCTCCCCTTGCGGCAGAGGGCCAGGGAGAGGGGGATCACAAATAACCATGAGCGAAGCGAACCCAACAAACCAAGGTTGAACAAAGATCATGTTAGCCAAACGCATCATCCCCTGCCTCGACGTAGACGCCGGCCGCGTGGTCAAGGGCGTGAAATTCGTCGATATCCGGGATGCCGGTGATCCGGTGGAGGTGGCCCGGCGCTATAACGAGGAGGGTGCCGACGAGATAACCTTTCTCGACATCACCGCCAGCTCGGACGACCGTGAGACCATCGTGCATGTGGTCGAGGATGTGGCCAGCGAGGTCTTTATTCCCTTGACCGTGGGCGGGGGTATTCGTACCGCCGACGACATTCGACGCATGCTCAATGCGGGTGCCGATAAGGTGGCCATCAATACCGCAGCGGTCTTCAATCCGGAGTTTGTCAACGAGGCCACGCAACGCTTCGGATCACAATGTATCGTGGTTGCCATCGATGCCAAACAGGTGAGCGCCCCGGGCGAGCCACTGAAGTGGGAGATCTTCACCCATGGTGGGCGCAAACCCACCGGACTCGATGCCATAGAATGGTCACGACGCATGAGTGATTACGGGGCGGGGGAGATCCTGCTCACCAGCATGGACCGTGATGGCACCAAGATAGGATTCGACAATGCCCTTACCCGGGCGATCGTCGATAGTGTGCCGATTCCGGTGATCGCCTCCGGGGGGGTCGGTAATCTGCAACACCTGGTGGATGGTGTGAAGCAGGGAGGTGCGGATGCGGTATTGGCGGCGAGTATTTTTCACTTTGCCGAGTATACGGTCGGGGAAGCCAAGCACTATATGCAGGATAATGGCATCGAGGTGAGATTATGAGCTGGCTCGATGAGGTGAAATGGAACCCCGACGGTCTGGTGGCTGCGATCGCACAGGAGTACGGCAGTGGCAAGCTGCTGATGATGGCCTGGATGAATGCGGAGGCATTGCAACTCACCCGTGACACGGGACATGCTGTCTACTGGTCGCGTTCCCGGGGAAAGTTGTGGCACAAAGGCGAGGAGTCGGGGCATCAACAGTTGGTAAAATCGATCCGTATCGATTGCGATGGTGATGTGGTCCTGCTGGAGGTGGAGCAGAAGGGGGGCATCGCTTGCCATACCGGTAGACATAACTGCTTCTATCGAGAACTGCAGGGTGATGAGTGGGTAGAGGTTCTGCCGGTGCTCAAGGATCCTGGGGAGATTTATGATAAGTAGGTATAAAACAACTCTATCCCAATTCAACGGTCCAAGGATTCACCATGAGTGATGTATTGCAACAGCTGGCCCAGGTGCTGGAACAGCGAAAACAGGCAGATCCCGACAGCTCTTATGTGGCTAAACTCTACGCCAAGGGTCTCGATGGGATGCTGAAAAAGATCGGTGAAGAGGCGACCGAAACGGTCATGGCGGCCAAGGACGGGGATGCAGAAAAGCTTGTCTACGAGACTGCCGATCTCTGGTTTCATACTCTGGTGCTGCTGGCGCATCAGGGATTGGGTCCACAGCAAGTACTAAGCGAGCTGGAGCGTCGTTTCGGCCTCTCGGGGCTTGACGAGAAGGCACAAAGGTCGAGCTAGTGCGGAAGACAGAGAGTCGTTATCTGGGGTATGATCCCAGACTTGATTAAGCGCTGTGGCGGCCCTTTCAGGGTTAAATGACGAACAGAAATAGAGCCTGAAACCTTCGTTTCAGGCAGTTTTGAGAAACCGGCCGGGCCGGGGAGTGGAGAAGATTATGGGTTTTGGTGGTATCAGTATTTGGCAACTGTTGATTATTCTTGTCATTGTCCTGCTGTTGTTCGGTACCAAACGGCTGAAGAATATCGGCTCCGATCTGGGTGGTGCCATCAAGGGCTTCAAGGGCGCCATGAAAGATGGACAGAAGGAGGAGGATGAGAAGCAACAGGAGCAGATCGAGAAATCGGAGTCCGGCACAGTGGTCGATGGAGAGGTCACTTCCAAGGAGAGTGACAAGAGCTGAAGCGAGTGGTCTGAAGATCTATGCTGATGGAGAGAGACCATGTTTGACGTCGGTTTTTGGGAACTGACGATCATCGCCCTGGTGGCTTTGATCGTGATCGGTCCTGAGCGTCTGCCAAAGGTGGCACGAACCGTTGGCCTCTGGCTGGGGCGTGGACGCCGTTTTGTTGCCAATGTGAAGGCGGATATCGATAAAGAGATCAAGGCCGAGGAGCTGAAGGAGATAATAGAGAAACAGGCTACTCTCGCCAATCCGGTGCATGAGATCGTGGAAGAGACCCGGAGTGATCTCGATGAGATCAAACAGCAAGCGAGTAAACAGGTGAAGGAGAGTCAGGAGGCTCTCGAAAATCATCCCAACTCCGACACTAAAACCAGTCAGTAGCGATGTCGGCAGAACAGATCCCCGATTCTACATCCAAGGAACAGCCGCTCGTCTCCCACTTGATCGAATTGCGCGATCGGATATTGCGCATGGTGTTGGTGGTGCTGGCCATATTCCTGGTGCTATTTCCATTCGCCAACGACCTCTACAGTGCCATTGCCGGGCCGATGCGGGCAGCACTGCCGGAAGGCAGCACGATGATCTCCACCAAGCCCGTCGATCCCTTTCTCATCCCCTTTAAGCTGAGTCTGCAACTGGCTATTTTCATTGCCGTACCCTTTATTCTCTATCAGTTCTGGGCGTTTGTGGCCCCCGGTCTCTATCGCCATGAAAAGCGCTTGGTAATGCCCCTGCTGGTCTCCAGCACCTTGCTCTTCTATCTGGGGATGGCCTTCGCCTATTACGTGGTGTTTCCCCTGGTATTCACCTTTCTCGCCGGTACCGCGCCTGACGGTGTCGAGGTGGCGACGGACATGGGGAGTTATCTCGACTTTGTGATGACCCTCTTCTTTGCCTTTGGTATCGCTTTTGAGGTGCCGATAGCCACCATCATTCTGGTCTGGATGGGGGTCACCACACCGCAAAAGCTGCGCCATAAACGCCCCTATGTGATTGTCGGCGCTTTTGTGGTGGGTATGTTTCTGACCCCGCCGGATGTGATTTCCCAGACCCTGTTGGCGCTGCCCATGTGGGTATTGTTTGAGCTTGGGCTTATCTTTTCAAAGGGCTTTGTGAAAAAGCCCATCGAGGATTCCGCCACTGAGTCCGATACGGAAATTACCACGTCAGTCGAGACGGCGGGGGATGGTCACCAGGAGATGACGACAGAAGAGGCGGTTGGCAGCGAAATCGATCCCGCCCATGACTATGTGGATCCGGATCGTTTCGTGCCCATGACGGATGACGAGATGGAAGCGGAAATGGACGCCATCGAAGCCCTCGAACAGGAGGAGGGTGATGCGGAGATCGACGGGGTAAAGATCAAACTCGAACAGGTGCAGGCATTGCGCGACAAGGGCGATGTGGATAGCGCCCGTGAGCTCCTCTACGAGATACTCGAGGAGGGTAATCCCGACCAGCGGGTGGTGGCGCGAAACATCCTGGCCCAGCTCGATTCAGACGATTAGTCCTGCCGTGAATGGTTGTTAAGAGAATCAGTCCGCAAATGAACGCGAATAAACGCAAATAAAATAATAAAAAAACTAATTTTTGCTTTCCCAAAGCCCAAAACCAAGGAATAACCTAGAATTTTTACATTTGCGTTAATTTGCGTTCATTTGCGGACTTTTCACTCTTAATAACCTGTGTTTACATACCTTGAGCCGGTCAGCGATTGCGCAGACGGGTGCCGTGGACCAGTGAAAGGGTTATCTCATCGGCAGCGAGAGAGGGAGCGAAGTAGGTGCCCGAGATCTTTGCGCTATTGATGCTTGCACCCTCGAGATTGGTCTCGCTCAGATTCAGCCCGCGCAGGTCGGCATGGCGCAAATAGGCCCCGCTAAGATCCAGATTTCGCGCATCCAAGTCTCTCAAATCGACACCTCTGAGGTCGGCATTGCGCAGGTCGCAGGGTTCGCCGTTGGCCCTGCGCTGATTGAACTCCTCGATTTTTCCCTCTTTAAGTAGTTGATACATCGGGTCCTGTTTCAGCTGGGGCTTCTGCATGGATACCTCTATTTCTCTAATACCTGAAGATTGAGTCGGAACGATCCCTATGTCCCGATCTGCCGAATGGTTGCCGTTCAGGGTAAGAATAGCTAAATCTCGGGCTCGATTGCGAGTCGATTCGCCGTCCTCGATCCATTTATTATTGATATTAGTGACTTTTGCATCTAGTATTGAATGGCTTAATACTTACCGGATGGCTGATATGGCAGGAACACCCCAGATTCACTACAAGCAAAACCGCTTGAAGCAACTGCGCGCCTTCTGTCATGCAGCTCAGACGGGTTCCATCAGTGAGGCGGCGGAGAGGCTCTATTTGAGCCAACCTACGGTATCGCTGCAGATCCAGGCGCTGGAGCGTGAACTTGAGACGGTGCTGTTCGAGCGCCGGGGGCCTAAGATCAAGCTGACACCCGAGGGTGAGACCCTCTACAAACTCTCCCAACCCCTGGTGGAGGGGATGGATAAACTGCAAGAGACCTTTGCTGCCTCCTGTGGAAAACTTGAGAGCGGTGAGTTGAATATCGCCGCGGGTGAATCCACCATCCTCTATATCCTGCCTGAGCCCATACGCCGATTTGCCGAACGTTATCCGGGGATTAGGGTAAAGCTGCACAATGTGACCGGGCGGGATGGCATGGCCATGTTGAGGGCGGATGAGACGGATCTTGCAATCGGTTCGATGTTGGAGATACCCGACGATGTCACCTACCAGCCAGTGGTCAATTATGCACCGGTATTGATTACACCCTTGGATCATCCGCTGGCAAAAAAGGAGTCGATTCAACTGCATGATATCAGTCCCTATGGACTCATCCTCCCCCCCCACCATTTGAGCACCTGGCGTATGGTCGATCTGGTTTTCAAGCAGTACAACGCCAACTACAACGTGACCCTGGAAGCGGGTGGTTGGGAGGTGATAAAGAAGTATGTCGAGATCGGCCTCGGTATATCCATTGTCACCGATGTCTGTCTTACCGGGGAGGAGCAGATTGCGACAATCCCCCTTGGCGAGTACTTCCCCGATCGCAGCTACGGAATCGTGTTGCGTCGTGGTAAATTTCTCTCCCCTCAGGCAAAGCGGTTTCTTGAGATAGTCAAAGAGTTATTTGAGTAAGCTCCGCATGGCCTGAACCACTGATAACAGAAGCCCATTCCCAAAGCTATTTTCCTCAATTGAAAAACTGATTTACAATAGCCCTGATTTTGCTACGGAGACGGTTATGTTAGGAAAGGCCCCAGAATTCCAGTCCTTACTCAGGGCGATGCGCATCGTGTCGGCAACGGATGCCACTGTACTGGTCAGCGGTGAGAGCGGAACCGGCAAGGAGCTTTTGGCCCACGCATTGCACCAAAACAGCCGTCGACGCGATCAGGCCTTCATCACGGTCAATTGTGCCGCACTGCCCACCCAGCTAGCCGAAAGTGAGCTGTTTGGTCACCGCAGAGGTGCGTTCACCGGAGCTACCAACGACAGCTTGGGTAAAGTACAGGCGGCGAATGGCGGCACCCTATTCCTCGATGAGATTGGCGAGCTTCCGCTGTCGGTTCAGGCGAAACTGCTGCGATTTCTCGAGACCGGAGAGTGTCAGACAGTCGGTAGGGCGAGCAGTCAACGGGTTGATGTGCGGGTGATTGCCGCTACTAACAGGGACCTCGGCCAATTGATCGAAGAGGGGGGTTTTCGTCGCGATCTCTACTATCGCCTACATGTCGTTCCTCTCGAGCTGCCGCCTTTAAGGCAGCGTCAGGGCGATGTCAATCTGCTCCTCAAAGGGCTGACCTCAGAACTTGCTAGCAACTACAAGCTAAGGCCGCCGACCTATGGCAAGGCCGTGCTCAAGATGCTGAATAGCTACCATTGGCCGGGCAACGTGAGGGAACTGAAGAATTTCGCTGAGCGCATGCTGATTCTCTTCGCTGGCCGCAACGTCGAGCCGGAAAACCTGCCTCTGGAAATTCGTGGCGCCATGGGGCAGCACCTCAAAATAAACCATCAACCTATGAATGGAAGCTTTCGACTGCCAGAGCAAGGCCTGAAGATGGATGAGCTTGAAGCCAGTTTGATCCAACAGGCGCTGATGAAAACCTTGGGCAATCGCAGCAAGGCGGCAAGGTTGCTTGGGCTCAGTCGTGACACACTGCTCTATCGGATGAAAAAATACGCCATCGAGTGTTGAGCCTTATCTGCCTCAAGCGGATGCTTAGTAGATACGGTAACCGCCATGGCGTCTTCGACTGAAATAGTCAAATAGCATGATTCCGGCAATCAGGCCAAGTACGAAACCGATTGCCGCCGCGATCAATCCCCAGTTGAGTGGAATCGCACTATGCACATGATTTTGGCTGCTGCGTAGTGCCTCGTTTTCTTGCTGAATCCTATCCAGGGCAGCCACTACACCTTCAGTGTTGGCAAGTTGATCCTGCAACTCAGCGTTGGCTTGCTCCTCCTGTTGCTTGAGATTATCCAAAGCTTGACGTGATTTCTGTAATTCGGCTTTGTTGTCCTCCAACTTTTGTGTCAGCGCTTGATGTTGTTGTTGGAGTTCGCTCAATTGAGTACGTGCGGGCTTTTCTGTGATTAAAAAGCCGGACTTGGTCCAGCCTTCTACTCCTTCCGGTGTTCGTACTTTGGCAAAAAGGCCTTCCTCTTCTAGTAGTTCGAGCTGATCACCACTTTTCAAGCGTTTTAGCAGCTTGCCCTTGGAGTTAATTAGCTCATATAGGGAGAGTTGTAGTTCGTCCGTTACATAGCGGATTTCTGCCAGCAAGCTGGAGCTAAATCCGAACAGGCAGAGGCTCAATAAAAACAATCTAGCGTACTTCATCAAAACCATCCCTCGGAGCATCGGCAAGCAAGGAAAAACTAAATCGGGGTGGCATCAGACGGGATCGTCGTATTCGATTCCTCCCCCGCAGCATAAGGATATATCGGGACTGAGGATATCGAATAGAGTGGGTCTGCGCCAGTACCGGATTAGCACTTTTTGGGCGGGTGGATAGTTTTTTATTTTTCTATATTCAGTTTTTGTTCAGTATTCACTGCATATCCTGTGTTTGAGTCTTGGTGAAATTCGATCACAGGAGAAGCTGGAATGAAAACAGTGAGCAGCACAATTATCGCCTTATCCCTTAGTCTGGTCATGGCTACACCTGCATTTGCCGGTCATCGTCACAAAAGTGAGCACTGTGGTGAGAAAAAGATAGACAAAATCGAACATCGACTGCAGCGTCAATATTACAGAATTGAGCGTGGCATCGACAACGACAAATTGACTCACAAGGAGGCGAGAAAGCTTAAAAAGCGTCATAGGAAGATACGTCGTTTATCGAGGGAATATAGGGAAGATGGTTATCTATCGAGGAGCGAGTATCAGCACCTAACACGCAAATTGGACAAAAATAGCCGATTGATCAAGGAGTTTGTAAGAAACGGAATCGATCGCTACATAGCTTATCATGATACATACTCCGGCTATTACCAGGATAGATATATCAGATATTGATACATGTCCTCCAGTCTGGGGGTGTGTATCGAGTCGATCGTTTGGGCGATATAAGTTCTGAATACAATCGGGACTTTAGCGTCTCAAGCGAGATGAGAATGGTGAATAGCGGAAACAGAATCAGACATCGAGATAGTCTTTTAGACGGGTTGATCGGATGTTCGTTGGGAGGAAAAAAAATCCTTGAATCTACATGTCTCCTCAATGAGGGTTGCGACTTGTTGTTCGATCTCAGCGGACGTTACTGAATCTTGTGCCAATGTCTCTTTCAATGAGACAGCAATCTCATATATCGAGGTGGCGCCGCTTAAGCTCGCTGAGCCTGCTAATTGATGAATTGCCTGATACAGTGCCGTATTGTCACCGCTCTCCAGGGCTTGATGCATGGCTGTTTCACAATTAGGTAGCAAATCAAGAAATTCCTTGAGTATCAGATTGGCAGTTTTGTTGTCGTTCTCAACGCTGGCGAGTGCTGCTTGCCGGTCGTAAATAGCCGAATCACTCGTAAATTCCGAATCCAGCAATTGAGAATCGGTAGCGTCATAAGACCGATCTGACCATTTGCTTATTATTGAAAATAACTGATCGGGTAGATAGGGTTTAGGTAGTAGGTCCTCCATGCCTGCATTCAATACATCTTGTTGTTTTTGTGGCAGTACATGTGCGGTGACAGCTATGATTGGTAGTTCATTTGACCCATAAATGTCGCGAATCCTTCTGGCAGCTTCGAGTCCACTCATCCCAGGCATTTCCAGATCCATAAGCACAAGATCAAACGTCTGCTTCTGGATAATATCCAGTGCTTCAGCCGCACTGGTAACGGCTACCACATTTGCACCCCTTTTATTCAATAGTGTGCTGGCCAGGGTTAGGTTTACCTGGCTATCATCGACGACGAGGATAGTCAGCTCACTGAAAAGTGACGCTGCGTTTCCATCTTTGTCGCGAGATTCTGTTGAAGAGGTTGCTTTATCTTGCTCGTATGTTATTACTGCTGGCTTATTTGCGTATTTTGCGCTTTCAAGGCCAACCCGGGCTACAAAAACAGAACCCTCACCCGGCGTGCTAGTGAGTGAAATATCCCCGCCCATAAGGTTCGCAAGGCGTTGCGCGATGACAAGGCCGAGGCCTGTCCCGCCATAACTACGTGTGAGTGAACTATCGCCCTGTTGAAATGGTTGAAATAACAAAGATTGTTGCTCCGGGGGGATGCCGATGCCTGTATCAGAGACGGTGATTTTTAATGTGATCTGCTCCCCCTTTGAGTCATCCAGATCCATCTTGATGTCTACGCTACCGCTTTCGGTGAACTTGATTGCATTACCGACCAGGTTGAGAAGTAGTTGGCGTAGCTTGGCTGGATCGCCATACAGCATGGTCGGTATGTTTTGCGCAACAGAGGTAGTGAGGATAAGCCCTTTTTCCAAGGCTTTTTGGGCAAAAAGGACCTCGACACCATGTATTAGTGTGTGCACTGCGAAGTTGCTGCAGTCCAAGGACAACTTCCCGGCTTCCATCTTGGAAAAATTCAAGATGTCATCGATGATCTCGAGCAGACTTTGGGCCGAATTGATGATGATCTCTACATATTCATCTTGTTGATTATCCAAAGTTGTTTTCTTCAGCAAATGGGCAAAACCGATAACCCCACTCATCGGTGTGCGGATTTCATGGCTCATGGTCGCCAGAAAATCGCTTTTTGCCTGGCTTGCTGCTTCCGCTTCATTTTTCGCTTTATATAATTCCTTGGTGCGTCCAGATACCTGGCGCTCCAAGTCCTGATGGTACGCGGCAAGCTTAGTGTCATGCTTTTGGATTCGGTCGAGCATGGCATTAAAACCATCCACGAGGCTCCCTAGTTCATCATTGCTTAAACGTTTAGCCCTATGGGTGAAGTCCCGTTTTACCGCTACTTTCTTCATGGTGCGGAGCAGTTGTTGGATGGGTTTTGAAATCAGGTGTTGAAAACGGTTGGAGAGCCAGAATGCGAAGACCATAGACACGATATACACGGCGAGAGCAAGGATTGATTGATGAAAGAGGATCAATTTGGCTCTGCTCATGTCGCCGACAATCTGCAGTGTGCCGATACTCTCTCCGTCAAGCAGAATAGGTTCCTTGACGGTGATCAGTCTGAAGTAAGAACTGATTGATGTATCGTATCGTTTGATATTTCTGCTTGCTTCAAATTTATCCGAGACATAGCGGGCAAAACTGTTGCCGTTATTTAGAATGATAGATGCCTCAATCACGTCTTGTTGTGTCGATAAGGTTGCTAAAATATCATTTGCGGTGTCCTGGTCGTTGAAGGTGATAGCAGCATTGCTGTTCGCTCCGAGGAGTAGTGCCAGTGATTGTAAACGAGTTGCAGCTTCACTCCGTGCTGAGGTGATCTCGAAAATCATGAATAACAGTAGGCTAAGCAGTAGTACGGAAGCCGTGATAAAAAGAATAATGACTTCAAGTTTGTGTTTTATAGAGGCGTTGCGTAATAAATCCATGATTACCATTACCGATGCACCTCAGCCGCTAGTTTGAGCAGGCGAGAGCTGAGGTCAAGTCCGGCATCCCGAGTTGTCTGCAGATTAATCTTAAAGCGTACTTTTCCGTTTATCGTATAAAGTTCAATCATACCTCCTTGCTTGGAAAAATCCTTGATTTCACTAACGGTAAGGATGGGTTTGGAGTTGATGTGATCTGTAGTAACCTGGGTCAAATCATGCCTGGAACGTGCCAGGTAGATTAGATGGCAGGTGTGTAGATTGTTTGTTACTCCCTTGGGTTCGACGATCACAGGATGTTCCCTGACTTTTTTGCCGTTTAACTGTGCAAGGGCGCCAACCATTTCATCGTCGCCCACAGCACAGATTCTCAGAACAGCTTCATTCATGGCCCATGTGTCAGCGGGCCAACGTGTAAATTTTGCAAAATTATATATGAAGACTGCTTTCACTAGATTCTCTTCACTCTGTTGCTCATCGCAATATGCCGAAGATGCAATACTACACAGCAGAGCCAGTGTGAAATGTATCAACAGCCTTGTCATCACTTCCATCTAACCATTTAACAAAAAAGAACCTATACAAAATTAGTGAACAGTCATTATCTCCATCGGTCATTCATAAACTGCTGGGGAACATATATATAATCTCGGCATAGAGGTTTCGTTCCGGTAGTAATAGATCCTCAGTAACAGAGGCAGCAGTGTGCTCTCTTGCCTCTGCGTCCAGCAGGTTTCGAACGGAAAATGCGAATTCCCAACCAGTCACGCCGGAATAGCGTATTGTGGTATTGGTGATGATGTAGTCATCAACTGATGGCCTGGTATCATTGATGCCTCGTGTTCTTCCGCCGATCCAGTTTGCCTCTAGATTCCAAAGCCAATGAGGGCTGAAATTCCAATCAGCACGCAGATAGGCATCCTGCTTAGGTTGGTCAGCTGCACGAAATTCATTGTCGTCCGAGTCTCTTACGGTGTAATTTGCTGAGAGTCTCAGGTTCTCTCTCGCTTGCCACTTTGTTTCAAACTCAATGCCCCGAATTGCGTGCTTACCAGTATTGAGAAACTGCCGGTCGGTCTGATCCGCCGATTCCACAGCGCGAATAAAATCAGATTGCGTGAGCCTATAAAGATTGACGCCCAAGGTCAGTTCCCTGTTTGCAACCAATGAAATGATAAATTCAACAGTTTCAGAGCGTTCGGGATCAAGGTCTGGATTGGGTTTGGCGAAGGATGTTTCAGCAAAAAGTTCCTGAAAAGATGGTGGGCGAAATGCCTTGCCATAGAGCAGCTTTGTGGTGACCCTGTCCGTGGTCTGCCATACCAATGCCAATCGTGGATTAAGGGTATCGCCAAAATCCGAGTAGTCGTCATATCTGACCCCTGCAGTGAGCTGCCAGCTCTCATTTAATGACCAGATATCCTGAAGAAAAATATAGTGAATCCTTCGTGTCTTTTCAGGCGCGAATGCATAGGGTGTGTCAGAGACATCCACCAGTGGGCTGTCCGGTGGTAGCGGATCGCCATTTGGATCTATACCCCTATTGATCAACTGTTTGACGAAATAGAGGTCCTGCCAGGTATAGCCCATTCCTAAACGCAGCGAATGTGCATCCAAACCCGAATAGAGACCACTGACCTCAAACGCAATCCTGCGTTCAGCCGAACGCATTTGATTGATCACGCCTTGCGGATAATCTCCGTTGAATGCGCCAGGCGGACGTTCCTGAAAACCATCACCAGAGGAGTAGTCAAGATCCTGGTAACGCAGTTCTGCGTCTAACCCCCATAGATCATTCAATTCTGCATTGCTGTAGAGTAGGTCGAGGTTGAATCTGCTATCTTCAGCACGGGTAACTGGGTCGAGTACACCGGCACCGGTGAGTCCGATTTCAAGGTCCTGATGACGCATGTAGTCCAAATGAAGGCGCCATTCCTGTTTCGCGATAGAGAGGCGTATATCCTGATTGCTCCAGCCGTAGTGTGCATTGTCAGGCGCAAGAGAAACATCTGTGTTTAGGGCAAGGTCCTGTCGCGTCTGGCCATCCATTTCCACCATAGGGTCGTGGCCGTCACTATTTGTAAGGTCGATAGTGAGGCCGATATCAAAATCGTTCCATCTGTCACCATATTGCAGCCAGCCACTATGGGTATTGAAACTGCCGCTACGTATGCCGGCTTTAGTCTGTTGTATTATTCCAGTGCTTTTTGTAATGACATTCACCACCCCCGCGGAGGCATCGGCACCGAATAGCGCGGACCCGGGTCCACGGATAATTTCCACGCGCTCGATTACGCTGCTTGGTATGCCTTTCCAAAAAATTCCAAAACCCCACATCAGATCCCGCATCGAAACACCATTAACCATCAATAAGGTTTGATTGGCATTCGTTCCTCGGAACTGCACCAATGGTCTGAAGGCAAATTGATTGGCCCTGACATGAATACCGGGTACAGTTTCCAGGATATCCACGAGATTGGTGGCCCCGGTGGCTTTGATGTCTTCCGCGGTGATTACAGTGACAGCGGCCGGAGCCTGGGAGAGGGGCTTTTTGGTCTCTGTAGAGATTGTTACCTCCAACTCCATTAACTCTTCCAGGCTCAGTGAGAGATAGTGCTCCAATTGTTGATCATGCTTTGCATATGCAGAGAGGCTTGATACCAGACAGGCAACCAGTGGAATGAGTCTGCTCTTGGTCATGATGAGCTGGAATTAAATTCCTGTGTCGGGGTGGCGGTGTGCCGGCTTGGTGAGGAGTTCACCGTGGGTGGATCAATAACCTCAGCCCTGCGTCTTTGTGGAAAGGTGGGACTGGAGTGGGGTGGTGAATGGATATAATGGTAAGGTCTTATTGCCATACTTCCTTGTAAATTCTTCCTGTTATTGGTTGGGACTATACTTCAATCGCATCAATTTCAAGCTGTAACGGTAATCTGTTTTCAAGGCTGTTGATTCGGTCAAAAGAGGCGCACTTCCACCGGGCTTGAACAGGGGCGTCAGCTGGTGCTGCAGTATTCACCGGGGTGTTGGCCTTCAATCATATGGAAAAACGAAAGGATAGCACCCAGTTGGCCGAGTTACAGACAGATAATAGCATTTATTGCAGGATTTAACTTCTATCTGTGACGATTTGACATTTCCCGCGAGGAGTTGACAAACCATTTTGTGTTGAATGAGCCCTTGCTAACTCCAGAGCGCAAGAATGGCCGCCACGGCACGGGTGAATTCATCAAATGAGTGAGGTTTGACGATGTAGTCATCAACATCGTATTCGAAGGCGGCAGCCCGGTCTTGAGGTTCGTTGGACGATGTCAGTACGATGATATGCAGCGATGATAGCTGCGGGTCCTTTCGCAGCTCCTGGAGAAATTCGATGCCGCTCATCTTGGGGAGATTGAGATCGAGGAGGATGAGTGCGGGTAAAGGGTCTATTTGATCCACGCCATTGCTGCCTCTCAGCATGTCCAAGGCTTCCAGTCCTGTTCTGGCGATATGCAGGGGGTTAGTGATACTGTTCTTCTTCAGGGCACGCTGAACTGTCATGATGTCGACCCGGTCATCTTCGATCAGCAGGATTGTTTCGTCATTGCCTAACATGTCTAAGGCTCCTGTCACTCAGAGTGAAGCGTTTGCAAAAGGGTCTCATCCTCTTGTTGTTGAGAGGTGCTCGTCTTTGGCCAGGTAAAATAGAAGCAGGTCCCTTCGCCGGGTTCTGACTTCAATTTTATTGTGCCTCCATGTTCTTCTACAATCTTTTTTACCAATGCAAGGCCGATTCCCGTGCTACTCTCGAAATCGCTCGATTCAAGAGTCTGGAATATCATAAAGACCTTTTGGTGATATTGGGGGGCGATCCCCTGACCGTCATCGCAAACCGAGAACTGGTAAAAATTCTCGATCTCTTGGCACCTGATACGTATTTTTCCCTTCTTCCCTCCATGGTGTTTCAGGCTGTTGCTGATCAGGTTGGAGAATACCTGACCCAATTGCAGACGATCTGCGCTTAATGTGGGCATCTTGCCCTTGACCTTGATGGAAAAATCTTCCGCGGGAGCAAGGGAATCGATAATCTCTTCAACCAGCATGCGGCTATCCATTCTGTGTTCGGGTTCGGAGGTTTTGCCGACCCTTGAATACTCCAACAGACCTTCAATCAGATCATGCATTCTTTTAACTCGATCTCTGAGCAGGGCAAGCTGCTCTTTCGAGGCATCTTCAAGCTTATCCTGGAGGTCCTCTTCGATCCACTGTGCAAGATTTGAAACTGCCCTCAATGGTGCCTTCAGGTCGTGTGAGGTGACATAAGCAAACTGTTCGAGGTATTGAGCCCTGCGCTCGGCTTCAGCGGTTCGGTTGGCGATATGATGTTCGAGGGTTTCATTCAGACGTTGCAGCTCATGTTCCGCCGATTTGCGTTCAACCACCTCCTGGTTGAGGGCTTGTACCACTTCCCGTAATTGAGAGGTTCTCTCTTTGACTTCCAGTCTCACCTGTCTTGCACGACCAACCAGGGTGGCGACGTAGATAGTGAATAGCAGGGTGAAGGCGATACCACCGATAAAGATGACCCAGCTACTCCAGGTGTTCGCGCTGAATTTACCCATTGCGCTATTACAGATGATCTGCCACTTCTGGGTTCCGACGTTAATCTCCTGGGTGTAGGTAATTAGCGCGCTCGTATCGTTGGAAGCGACATTGGATCTGTCATCAAGCCTGGTGCGATGACTGTAGAGCAGTCGTTCACTTTCACTGCCATGGTTCTGGTAAAAATGGAGATCGATTCCGGCAGGACGTAGGCTTTCCAGCGCCCGTTCGACTATTTCGCCGACAAAGAAGATACCTATAGCAAAGCCTCTTATAGAGGTAGGTGGCTGGGTACTTTGTCCATTCTTGGATTCGTCAACTTTGTTAAAGACAGGGGCTGCGACCATGATGCCGGTTTTACGTTCGCCATCGTCATTGAGATATAGGCCGCGAGAGACCTGCATTTCCCGTGACAACTCGGCTTCGCTCAACAGGCTGTATGCGATCGCTTCGGTGCCGATGTCGAGACCGAGCAACTGTTTGTTGGCCTGATAGGGTTGAATATAGAGCACAGGGTAGTAAACAGGCCGGTTTGAGCTTTTGGTGAGTGCTCCCGTGTCATCACGCTCCAGAATCTCAAAAGGGGGAAAACTCTTGCGTGCCTCATCCACGAAACTGTTACGCAGCTTATGCGGCACTACAGGCGTCCACTCCAGGGATTTAATGCCTGCTTGATTCTTCAACGCCGGGCCGACGAACTTACGAAATTCACGCCGGCCGACTATTTCGGAAGCCTCGAAAAAGCTGGCAATGTCGATAACAATGCGAAGCGAGTGTTCGATCTCCCGCTGGATCACAAGGATTCTGTCCTGGGAGGCCTCCTTGAGTGCAATTTCAACCTGGTTCTTTTCCCATCTCAATGACTGTACGAAGAGGGCGATAGTGACTGCGAGACCCATTATTGCAACAAGCACTACCGGATAGTAGCCCCACCAGATCGACCTGGGGTCGCGCGTGTTGACTGTTCTGTTAGCCTTCGAGATTGTTGCCAGGTACATTTCGGACAGGCGCTGTTTTACGCGCGCAGTGGCAGCATGCAATCTCTCTACCTGATGCTTGAAGTCGTTTGCTTTTGCCATGTCTGCAGGAATGGTGTTAACAAGCCCTCTGCTAAAAGCCTTACTCTGAGCCTAGTGAGCGGCCGGCACCAGGTCAACTCCCTTTCTACTCTCGATCCCGAGCCTGGCCGGTTGCGCTGAGGATCCAAGGTGATTGGGCCGCACAACAAGCCTGGTTTTCTATTTCTTCCACAATATTCATGGGGGAGGGAGGTTATTTTACAACAACCGCCCCAATGTTCTAATTTATAGCCTTTATACAGGAACAACTTTTGATCCTAAACTATCAAAAAGAGCACCCATGAAAACAATCGAATCCTTGCTTGCGTTTAATCTGCTTATTGTGCTGCTGTCTGCAGCGCAATCTGTCTCCGCATTGGAGGTTATGATCACACCTCAGATCGGTGAGTTCAGGGTCAAGCATGCCGGCAAGGAGCTGCTGATAAAACGCAACCAGGATACCGACGCCCTGCTCGAGTTCGATTTTGCCCGCACCTCAAGACCCTGCCCCCCCTTTTGCGCGCAACCGATCCAGGTGGCTGAGGGTGTCAGGACCCTTGGCGAGGTGGAGCTGATCGAGTTCATGAAAACGGCACTCAACGACGGCAGCGGCCTGCTGATCGACGCCCGCACCCCGGATTGGTATGAACGCGGCACCATTCCCGGATCGATCAATGTCCCCTTTACCCAGCTCAATCCACACCAGGGCGCCGACGAGATTACCCTGGAGGAGTCGTTGACACGCCTCGGTGTCAGCAGAAGTGAAGAGAAATGGGATTTCACCCAGGCCAAAACCTTGGTGTTGTGGTGCAACGGCCCTTGGTGCGGCCAGTCACCCACCGCGATCCGGGGTCTGCTCGGTATCGGTTATCCGGCCAGCAAGCTCAACTACTATCGGGGCGGTATGCAGCTATGGCAGGTGTTTGGTTTGCCGGTTGTCACCCCGGAAGGGGAGTTGGTTGATCAGTGAATAGCTGTATTAACAAATCCAAGCGGCATGCCCTGCGTTGTGAATTAAAGAATGGAATAAGTCTGTCATTTAACGGGTATCGCTGTTTTTTTCTGTAATTAATGAACGAGAAAATTGTAAAAAAATGCCGCGGCATATTTGTTGAAACTCACTCTTGAAACACTTGCTAAAAGCAATCGGGGATACTCAATAATTGAATCTATAAAGATATGGGCAGCTTAATGGTTTAGCAAATATTCACAATACCGAGTAGATTTTGCCTAAACGGTTACCGACCCAGGTGTATGGATAACGACCCGGTTTCGTCCCTCTTCTTTTGCCTGGTATAGGGATCTATCCGCGGTCTCGATCAGTGATTGGCAGCTTTTTAAATCAGGGCTGGGGGAGCAGCATGATACTCCTGCACTGATAGTCACTCGACCAAATGAATTTTCACGATGTACTAGATTTGCATTGAAGATTGAAGTGCGCATCCGTTCAGCCAAGATCAGGGCATTTTCTTGAGTGGTATTGGGTAGTAGAGCGACAAACTCCTCGCCACCATATCGGGCAAGGAAGTCACTGGATCGCGACAGGGATTTCTGTAGATGATCAGCAATCGTGTGCAAACATTGATCACCTTTAGCATGCCCATATGCGTCGTTATAGTTTTTAAATGCATCCACATCGATCATAATCGCAGCCAGGGGCGTTTGGTCGCGCCGGGCGCGTTTTATTTCATGTTCTAAAACTTGGGTGAAATGACGCCGGTTAGGCACCTTTGTAAGCTCGTCATAGAGGGATAGTTTTTTCAACTCCTCTTTGGTGCGTTCCAGTTCCTTGTTTGTAATGGTTAGGGCTTTATTTGATATGGTGAGTTCTTTCACCAGGTCTTCGTGGGCAAAGCGGTGCTCAAAACCCGCTATAAAGGTCTTGAACGCCAATTTATGTGAGATGGTCAGCATGCCGGTGAATAGAACCAGCATGATGGTCATGACATAGCCAAGCAGATTATCTTGTAGCACGGTTGCCAGCATAGCTGGAATCAGCATGGGCAGGATATACATTAAATAGGAGGTTCTATCACTGGTCATGGAGGAAAACGCACCGGAACTCATCCCGGCCAGGGCAAATAGAAACAATACGGTATATGTCTCGTTCAATGCAGGGCTCAGAATGGTGAAACCGCCACCCCATATCGTCCCTGTCGTTAAGGCTCCAGCGCGAAATAGTAAGAGTTGTTTTTGGTCTTTAGAAAACTCCCAGCCTTTCGCCAGCGTCTTGCTGATATAGGTCATACGGATGAGTGACACTAAGGTTAAGAGAATGAGCCAACTTAGCAGTTGGGTAGGGGAGAGCTGGGACCAATAGACACCTACCAGCAGCACAGAGTTAATTACATTGAAACCGACTGCCCGTAAGCCGCCCTGATAGAGATAGTGAATACGCTCGTGGAAGATGCGCTGTTTGGTTTTTACATAGGGTAATATAGCTGGATTCAAACTGGCAGCCTAATTAATCGAGTGATGCATCGTATCCCAAGAAAATTCAGACTTCCGTGTAAGTCTATGTATCGGTAGATAGGGGGGAATCTTAACAGCCAGAGGTTAATTGGATGGGGTGATGGTAGGAGGCCGATTCCTAAGAGGCCTAATCAAAGATGTCCACTACCCAAATGATGGTGAAATGCGCTGTAGAGTGGGGGGATTGGGATGCAACCCATTTGCGCCAAAAACTTTTACCTATGTGAACGGTAAACACCGTGTTTTTTGGTGGGCCCACTAGGACTCGAACCTAGGACCAAGGGATTATGAGTCCCCTGCTCTAACCAACTGAGCTATGGGCCCGGAATCGGCGGATTGTAGCAGATCCCGACGCAATAGCGGCACTATTGCTGTCACTGCGTGGGGATCTTGGCATTAATCGCTGTCGAGGAAGCTGCGCAGGCGGTCCGAGCGGGAAGGGTGGCGTAGCTTGCGCAGCGCCTTGGCTTCTATCTGACGGATACGCTCTCGGGTAACATCGAACTGTTTGCCGACCTCCTCGAGGGTGTGGTCGGTGTTCATGTCGATGCCGAAGCGCATGCGCAGGACCTTCGCTTCGCGGCTGGTGAGGCCGGCGAGCATGTTCTGGGTCGCCTCACCCAGGCCCTCCGCGGTGGCGGACTCGATGGGGGAGACCACGCCGGAGTCCTCGATGAAGTCGCCGAGGTGAGAATCCTCGTCGTCGCCGATGGGGGTCTCCATGGAGATAGGCTCCTTGGCGATCTTCAGTACCTTGCGGATCTTGTCTTCCGGCATGTCCATGCGCTCGGCCAGCTCTTCCGGGGTGGCCTCGCGGCCCATCTCCTGGATCATCTGGCGGGAGATGCGGTTGAGCTTGTTGATGGTCTCGATCATGTGTACCGGGATACGGATGGTGCGGGCCTGATCCGCGATGGAGCGGGTGATGGCCTGACGGATCCACCAGGTGGCATAGGTCGAGAACTTGTAGCCGCGGCGATATTCGAACTTGTCCACCGCCTTCATCAGGCCGATGTTGCCCTCCTGGATTAGGTCGAGGAACTGCAGTCCGCGGTTGGTGTACTTCTTCGCGATGGAGATAACCAGTCGCAGGTTGGCCTCCACCATCTCTTTCTTGGCGCGGCGTGCCTTGGCCTCGCCGATGGACATCTTGCGATTGGTCTCCTTTACCTCGCCGATGGTCAGCATGCAGTCGCTCTCGATGCTGACCAGGCGTTTCTGCGCACGCACGATCTCATCGGCATGCTCTTTCAGGGCTTCCGAATAGGCCTTGCCCTTGGCGATCTGATCAACGATCCAATCGAGATTGGTTTCGTTGTCGGGAAAAGAGGCGATGAACTCTTTGCGCGGCATACGCGCCTTGTCGACGCAGAGACTCATGATAATGCGTTCCTGGTTACGGATACGCTCGATGGTCTCTCTCAGGGTTGAGACAAGGTTGTTGAAGGTGATCGGCACCAGTTTGAATTCGAGAAAGGTCTCGGAGACGTTATCCTGTGCCTTCTGCGCGGGTGCGCTGGCGCGGCCCTTTTTCTTCAGTGCCGTGCAGAGTGACTTATAGCGTTTGCGCAACTCCTTCGTCTTGGCTGCGACCTCCTCCGGGTCGGGTCCGGTGTTTTCCGGATCGTCGCTGTCGTCATCGTCATCACCGGAGTCAGAGTTATTAGCGTCGTTGCTGTTGCTCGCGTCCCTATTGACCTCCTGTGGCTGTTCAGGGGTGGGGATCTCATCAGGTTCGTTGGGATCGATGAAGCCGCTGGTGATGTCGGCCAAACGCGATTCGCCCGACTCGATCTTCTCCAGCTGGGTGCACAGCAGGTCGACTGTGGGCGGGAAGGTGGCCAGCGCGGCGGAGACCTGGTTCAGGCCCTCCTCGATGCGCTTAGCGATGCGCAGCTCGCCTTCCCGTGTCAGCAGTTCAACGGTGCCCATTTCACGCATGTACATGCGTACCGGGTCGGTGGTGCGACCAAATTCGCTGTCGACGCTGGCCAGGGCGGCCGCCGCCGCTTCGGCGGCATCCTCGTCGGCGGAGACCACGTTGTCGCTTAGGGTGTTGTCCTCCAGGTCAGGGGCTGTCTCGTGGACAGTGATGCCCATGTCGTTGATCATGCGGACGATGTCCTCGATCTGTTCAGGCTCTACTATGCCCTCGGGAAGGTGGTCATTAACTTCCGCGTAGGTGAGGAATCCCTGTTCCTTACCTTTTGCAATCAGTTGTTTAAGTTGAGATTGCTGCTGTTCCTGGTTCATCTTTTACCTTGTAGTCAGACGAGGTGTACAACGCTGAGACTGAACTCACCATATTAGCACACATTCATATAGTAGTGCCAGTTGTTGGTCTGTTTTAGACCCCCGATCTCTATTGTTCCTCTTCACCGAGACTGCCGGGATAGCGGCGTTTCAGCTCGTCAAGCAGTTCATCAGACAGTTCGCTGGGTGGTAGATTCCCCGGTTGTGGTCGGGTGATTTTATGGAACTGCGCATTCAATTTGAGAAGTGAGTCACGTAATTCTGCCTCCTGATCCATATCCGGCAGGTCAAACCTGTAGTTGGCCAGTTTGTTGAGGTGAGTGAAGTGCTCCGTATCTCTCCAACGCTCCAATAAAGCTGCTTTATTAAGCGTAGGTTGGGTATGGATTATTTCAAGTAACTGTTTAAGAACAGATATGCCGGGTGCGTCCCAATTTTGCCAGGCACTGTCCACGCTCTCCGCAACGCTGATTAAATGGGGGCTGTCGAGTAATAATGCAATAGCCATACGCACCGGTGTGGCGCGTTGCAGTCTCCCCGCCTGTTGCGGGCTTTGGCCCCTGTCAGCCTGCCTGTTTTGTGGGGTTCCCTTGTCGAGGCGGCCGTCCTTGATGCCCACCAGCTCCTCCAGATGCTGAAACATCATGCGACGAAACACCCCGGCAGGAAGCTTTTCCAACAGCGGGGTCGCCAATTGCGCGAGGCGGGCGCGCCCATCGATGCTCTCCATCTCCACCTGGTCGGTGAGCTGCTGAAAAAGGAACCGGGAGAGGGGTTGGGCCTGTTCGATTCGCTCGCTGAAGGCCCTTGAGCCCTCCTTGCGTACCTGGGTGTCTGGATCCTCACCCTGGGGCAGGAAGAGGAATTTGACCTCCCGGCCGTCCCGGATCAAGGGCAGGCTGGTCAACAACGCCTTCCATGCCGCATCCCGGCCGGCGCGGTCGCCATCGAAACAGAATACGACCTCTTGGCAGATGCGAAAGATCAGCTCCAGGTGGTCCTGGGTGGTGGCCGTGCCGAGGGTGGCGACCCCGTTGAGGATGCCGTGCTGGGCCAACGCGACTACATCCATGTAGCCTTCAACCACCAGCAGGCGCTCGATCTTGTTATTCGCCTGTTGCGCCTCATAGAGACCGTAGAGCTCCCTCCGCTTGTGGAACAGGGGGGTTTCCGGCGAGTTGAGGTACTTCGGCTTGTCGTCGCCGATGCTGCGGCCGCCAAAGCCGATGGTACGGCCCCGCCGATCGCGAATGGGAAAGATGATGCGGTTTCTGAAGCGATCATAACCCTTGCCTTCACCCTCGTGGGAGAGGCCGCACTCATCCAGTCTGGAGAGGGAGGTTTGATCTCTGCCCAGGGTCGCAAGCAGGTTGTCCCAGCCGGGCGGCGCATAACCGATAGCGAAGGTGGCGGCGATCTCGCCACTCAGGCCACGGGCCTTGAGATAGTCGATCGCCTGTCTGGCATCCGGGTGGTGTTTCAGCTGATGACGGTAGAAGCGCGCCGCCTCCTCCATGATTCCATAGAGCGGGCGCAGATCGGGACCGCTATCCGCGGTGGCCTCCCGGGGCACCTCGAGACCGGCAGATTGGGCCAGTTCCTCCACCGCCTCGACAAATCCCAGGTTGTCATACTCCATGATAAAGCCGATGGCGGAACCATGGGCGCCACAACCGAAGCAGTGGTAGAACTGTTTTGTCGGACTGACGGTAAACGAAGGAGTCTTTTCGTCGTGAAAGGGACAACGGGCCTGATAGTCGCGGCCGGCCTTTTTAAGGGGGACGCGGCGGTTGATGACATCGACTATATCGACGCGATTCAACAGGTCATCAATGAATTGTTCAGGGATCTTACCGGCCATGTTCACCTACAGGCCTCAGTGGGCGGCCATGGGGCAAGGATAGCCGAAAATGGCCTGCTTGAGTCAGCTGGAGAGTTTCTGTTTGACCAGGCCGCTGACCTTGCCCATGTCGGCCCGGCCCTGCATTCGGGGTTTTAGCACGCCCATCACCTTGCCCATATCCTTCATGCTCGCGGCGCCGGTTTCAGCGATGGCGCCCTCGATCAGGGCTGAGATCTCTTCATCGCTCAGGCCCGCGGGCATGTAGGCCTCGATGATGGCGATCTCGCTCTTCTCCTGGTCCGCCAGCTCCTGGCGTCCCGCATCTTCATACTGTTTGATGGAGTCCCGGCGCTGTTTGATCATCTTCTCCAGGATTGCCAGCACCTGGGTGTCGTCCAGCTCGCAGCGCTCGTCCACTTCGCGCTGCTTTATCGCGGCGGTGATCAGGCGCAAGGTTCCCAGACGCTCCTTCTGCTTGGCCTTCATGGCCTGTTTGACGTCATCTAGGATCTGCTGTTTTAGCATCCGGGCTGACTCCTGCCGGGCAGGGGAGGGGAATCAATACTGGCGTTCGAAACGACGGCTCTCGCGGGAGACCTTCTTCAGGTTGCGCTTGACCGCGGCGGCTGCCTTGCGTTTGCGCTCCCAAGTGGGCTTTTCATAGAATTCCCGGCGGCGGACTTCGGCGAGTACGCCGGCCTTTTCACAGGAGCGCTTGAAACGGCGCATGGCGACTTCAAATGGTTCGTTCTCTTTGACGCGTACGTTGGGCATCGATGTTGTTTCCTCGAATCTGTTAAGCTTCTCAACCGGTCGAAAGGCGGAGATTCTACTCATAGCCACCCCGGTTTGCAAAGGTATGGTGCTATTTTAGGGTAAAAAGATGACAAATATGCGGGTATTGGGCATAGAAACATCCTGTGACGAGACCGGGGTGGCGATCTACGACAGCGAGCAGGGGCTGATGGCCCATGCGGTGCACAGCCAGGTCGAGCTGCATGCCGCCTATGGCGGGGTGGTGCCGGAGTTGGCATCGCGGGATCATGTGCGTAAGGTCCTGCCATTGATCAGGCAACTGTTTCATGAGGCGGGTATCGAGGCCAAATCCCTGAATGGTGTGGCCTACACCGCTGGTCCCGGACTGGTGGGTGCACTGCTGGTGGGGGCCTCGGTAGGGCGCAGCATGGCCTGGTCCTGGGGCATCCCCGCGATCGGGGTGCACCATATGGAGGGCCATCTGCTGGCCCCCATGCTTGAGCCCGAGCCGCCACCCTTTCCCTTTATTGCCATGCTGGTGTCAGGGGGGCATACCCAACTGGTGGAGGTGGAGGGCATAGGTCGCTACCGCTTGCTCGGTGACTCCCTGGACGATGCCGCCGGTGAGGCCTTCGACAAGACCGCGAAGTTGTTGGGGCTGCCCTATCCCGGTGGTCCGGAACTGGCAAAACTGGCGCAGCAGGGAGATCCCGATCGCTACCATTTTCCACGCCCGATGACCGACAGGCCGGGGCTCGACTTCAGTTTCAGCGGTCTCAAGACCTTTGCCCTGAATACCATACAGGAGGCGCGACGTCTGGAGGGGGGAACCCTCTGCGATCAGACCCGCGCCGATATCGCCCGCGCCTTTGAAGAGGCGGTGGTCGACACCCTGCTGATCAAGTGCCGCCGAGCGGTGAGACAGTGCGCCATCAACACCCTGATCCTGGCGGGCGGGGTCAGTGCCAATCAGCGCCTGCGCCTGCGCATCGATGCGATGATGGCGGACGAAGGGGGTTCGGCCTACTATCCCCGGCCCGTGTTCTGTACCGATAACGGGGCCATGATCGCCTATGCCGGCTGTCAGCGTCTGCTCGCCGGTGAGTCCGAGGGGTTGGGTTTTTCCGTCCGCTCCCGCTGGCCGATGGAGTCCCTGGGTGGTGGTGATGGCCTTAAATAGGCCTTTTATATAGGACCCCGGGGACCTCGCGCACCATCCTCGGCATCAGATAGCCTGGCAGTTCGGTGAGCAGCTGCTGTTGCAGCTGCTTGCAGACCGTCTCGTGCAGCGAGAAATGGGCGGCACCCTCCACCCTATCCAGCAGATGCAGGTAGTAGGGCAGGACACCAATCTCAAACAGCCGGGTACTGAGTTCGACCAGGGTGTCGCAGCTGTCATTGACCCCCCGCAGCAGGACCGACTGATTGAGCAGGGTGATCCCGGCCGCCCGCACCTCTCCCATTGCCTCGGCAACTTCGGCAGAGAGCTCATTGGGGTGGTTGGCATGGATGACCATCACCGTGTCGAGGCTGCACTGCTTCAGTGTGGCGAGGAGTTCCGGGGTGATGCGTTGCGGCAGCACAACCGGCAGCCGGGTATGGATGCGCAGGCGCTTAAGCTGCGCCACGCTCTCCAGTTGCTGCAGCCAACTCCCCAGTTTGCGGTCGCTCATCATTAAAGGATCACCACCGCTGAGGATGACCTCCTCAATCTCGGGATTGGCCCGCAGGTAGTTTAGGATCTCACCCCACTGGCTGTCGCCGGCGGTGGCGCCTGTGTAGGGGTAGTGACGACGGAAGCAGTAACGGCAGTGTACGGCGCAGGCGCCGGTGGCGATGATGAGGATTCGACCGTGATACTTCTGCAGCAGGCCGGGTCGCTGTTTCGCCTCCCTATCGCCGACCGGGTCGATGCCAAACCCCGCGGCCTGATCCATCTCCTCGGCTGTCGGCAGGATCTGCAGCAGCAGGGGATCCCTGGGGTCACCCTTGGTCATCTGGGCGGCGAACCCACGGGGTACCCGCAGTGGGAACTGGCGGTTGGCCTGGTTGTAATCGGCAACCATTGAAGGCTCGATCTCAAGGTAGTCGAGGAGCTCGGCAACACGGCTGAAACCCTCGGCGAGGGCCTTTTGCCACTCGGGTGCCTGCACAGATGAGCCAGTCTCAGGTATGATGTGCGCCGCAATCGATATGTTAGATGAGGATGTCATGGCGAGTTATAGCACCAACGAGTTTAAGGGTGGTCTGAAAATCATGCTGGATGGGGATCCCTGCTCCATTATTGAAAACGAATTCGTCAAGCCTGGCAAAGGCCAGGCTTTCAATCGGGTCAAGATACGCAACCTCAAGACCGGTCGCGTATTGGAAAAAACCTTTAAATCCGGGGAGTCGGTGGAGGGGGCAGATGTCCACGAGACCGAAATGCAGTACCTCTATAACGACGGTGAGTTCTGGCACTTCATGGATCCGCAGAGCTACGAACAGGTGAGCGCCGATGAGGCCGCGGTGGCGGAGAGCGCCAAATGGCTCAAGGAGCAGGATATCTGTCTGGTGACCCTGTGGAATGGCGCCCCGATCATTGTAGAGCCGCCCAAGTTTGTGATCCTGAGCGTCACCGACACCGATCCGGGACTCAAGGGAGACACCTCGGGCAGTGGTGGCAAGCCAGCCACCCTGGAGACAGGTGCCGTGGTGCGTGTGCCGCTGTTCGTGCAGATCGGCGAGGCGATCAAGGTCGATACCCGCAGTGGCGAGTATGTCTCCCGCGCCAAGGAAGATTGAACCAATGGTGTCAACAGGCCCTAGATGACCGCATCGAATGAGTGGCAACCCTCAGCCGCTGCCGAGACGATTCGTGCCAGGGCGGAGATGCTTGAACGCATCCGTCAATTCTTCAAAGAGATCGGTGTCCTCGAGGTGGAGACCCCGGTCTGTTCCCGCTATGCCGCCACTGATCCTGCGATAGAGAGCATAGGCACCCGCTATACCGGCCCGGGGGCGGCCCAGGGCCTCGATCTCTATCTCCACACATCCCCTGAATTTCCCATGAAACGGCTGCTGGCCGCGGGCAGCGGACCCATCTACCAGATCTGTAAAGTGTTTCGCGATGGTGAGTACGGTCCTCGACACAATCCCGAGTTTTCGCTGCTGGAGTGGTATCGTCCCGGGCTCGATTACCAGCAATTGATGGATGAGGTGGCGCAACTGATCAACGGTCTGACCATGCAGCCCATGCCGGTGGAACGGGTGAGCTATGCGCAACTGTTCGAAACTTACCTGGATTTGAATCCTCATCTGGCGACTATCGATCAGTTACAGCGGTGTGCGGTTGCCGAGGGCGTCTCCGGTGCGGAGCAACTTATCTTCGAGCACCAGGACCCTTGGCTCGATCTGCTCATGAGCCATCTGATCGAGCCCCGGCTGGGTCAGGGAGGAATGACCTTCGTCTACGACTATCCTGCCAGTCAGGCATCACTGGCTCGAATCAGGGAGGAGACAACACCTGTGGCTGAAAGGTTCGAGCTCTATATCCAGGGGACGGAGATCGCCAACGGCTTTCAGGAGCTGACCAGTGCCGAGCAACAGCACAGGCGCTTTACCCATGACAACCTTCGGCGCCGGCAGAGCGGACAAAGCCAGGTGCCGATGGATGAACACCTGCTCGCCGCTTTAGCCCATGGATTACCGGAGTGCGCCGGTGTCGCCTTGGGTCTGGACCGCCTGCTGATGGTCTTGACAGGCGCTTCCGATATCCGGCGGGTGGTGACATTCGATATCAGCAGGGCTTGAGAAATCACTTCCCTTACCTTGCCTGAGTAATCGCAAGCAGCGGTTGTCACGAATTTTCACTGATTAAACCTCTACTTCCTGTTTTTATCAAACCATGTTTAGAGGCAGGTTTACCTGTAATAACCGCACCAATGGGCCTAAGCTTTAAAGTATAGAGGCAGGCGATGAGCGGAATCTCCGCCTCCATGCAATTCTTATGCGGAAGGATATGCGCTATCGATCCATCTGCTGCTGGTAGAAGCGTTCAGTGGACTAGGTTGCAATGGAGTATGGTGAGAGGAAATCAACACTACTGGTTCGGCATTCTCCTCTGTTTCTGTTTTGCTCGAGGTGATGCCAACGGCATCGTGGAGATCGACCCCGCGACACAGCCCCTCGCAGTGCCCATCGAATCGGCGCTGGAAGAGGGCTTGGCCATCGATTGGCCTGAAATTGAACGCCTCTACAACAGTCAGCAGCAAAGTTATATCTGGCACCATGAGGACAAACTCTCCGCTCGAGGCAGAGTACTCTTCCGCTGGTTGGCCGCGGCGCAACGGGAGGGCCTGGAGGCCAAGGACTACCATCTGGATCACCTGCTCGGGTTGATCTACAACCCCTCACCTGCGGTTATCGTTAACAGGGAGTTGCTGCTCAGCGACGGCTATATCAAGCTCGCCAGGGATCTGCGCTTGGGGCGGCACGATGCGCAAACACTCGACCCCTACTGGATGTTGCCAAAAGAAGATTTCGATCCGGTTGCTGTCCTCGCAAAGGCCTTGGCGGAAGATCGTCTGCAACCCTTGCTCGACTCGTTGCGACCTGACAACGCTGGCTATCTAAGGCTGAAAAGGGCCCTCGCCAACTATCATGCAATCCAGGCCGCGGGTGGCTGGGTCACGGTGGATAGCGAGCAGACCCTGCGTCCAGGCGACCGGGCTCTGGCGGTCGCTCAGCTTAGAGAACGCTTGGCTGGAGAGTTGCAGGGGGTGCATGAAGTAGCAGAACCCCATCACTACGATGATGGATTGAGAGCGGCGGTGAAGCGGTTTCAACAGCGTCACGGACTTGCGGCGGATGGCATCGTGGGACCGGTGACCCTGCGCAGCCTCAACACTCCAATCGAGAATCGCATTGCGCAGATCCGGGCCAATCTGGAACGCTGGCGCTGGCTGCCCCATGAATTAGAGCCCCGGCATCTGCTAGTCAATACCGCGGGTTTCGATATATCGCTGATCGACCAGGGTCGAGTGGTATTTCATAAACGCACAGTGAACGGCAGAGAGGAGCGCCAGACCCCCTCGTTCAGCAGCCGGGTGACACACCTGGTTACCCATCCCATGTGGACGGTACCGCGGAGTATTGCGGTGAAAGATATGTTGCCGCAGCTGCAACAGGATAGCGACTATCTGGCAACTAAACAGATTCGCGTCTATGCGCGCCTGAAGGGTCAATGGATTGAGGTCGATCCCCTCGATATTCCTTGGCGGGCGTACCATGAAAACAACTTCCCATTTGTGTTGAAACAGGATCCAGGCAAGGGTAACAGCCTTGGGCGTATCAAGTTTCACATGCCCAATCCACACCAGATCTATCTCCACGATACCCCGGCGCGTGGGCTCTTTGAGCGGCCAAATCGAGCCTATAGTTCCGGCTGTGTCAGGGTCGAGGGGGCAGAGCAGCTAGCGGGTTTACTGATCCAACAGGGTGAGCGCTCGCAACGTCGCCGGCTACACCGGGCACTACATAGCGGCGAGACACAGATCGAGCCCCTCAACAAGCCAATGCCGGTCTATCTCACCTATTTCACCAACTGGGTGGACGCGTCAGGTGATATTCATTTTCGGCCTGATATATACCAAAGGGATACGGCCCTGATGCTGGCGATTGGTGAAGGGGTGGAGCAGATGACCGCCCGACACCTCGTCAGGGCTGCTGATCCCTCACTCTAGCCAGGTGTTATCTGCCGGGAATGTTACTTGCTCGGGTGATTCGATCGCTTAGTTAAGAAAACCAGTAAGCGTTTTCAACAGATTTTGGTAGGGCAGGGCCCTACCGGCTTATACCTTACCTCGTTTCCTCATTCCCACGCAGGAGCGTGGGAACGGGTGAATGGATCAACAGTGATCAGCAGTTTTAGTACTGAGTCTTTTGATTTTGAGTGGATGAGTTCGCTTCGCTCAGCGATTATTTGTCCCCCTCTCCCTGGCCCTCTCCCGCGAGGGGAGAGGGATTTCCTCGTTACCACGCTCCAGCGTGGGAATGCATAAGCCACGCTGCTTCTAGCAACGGTTTCCCGCCAGCTGTGACAGGGATCACAAGGTTGGCCTTGGGCCATCAGAATCTGTTAACCTGCCCGTGGATTTTGCTCGGCCCATGCCGACAATAGCCACAGACTGCGCAACCTGGTTGACCAACACCCATGATCCCATCGCCGAACAGCTCCCTTGAAAAGCCCTGCTTGAGCAGGCGCCGCTTTCTCTGCGGTTGCGCCTCAGTTGGCGGCATGTTGCTCGCATCGCCCTTGCTGGCGGGGCTTTCGAACGATAACATTCGAACCCTCGCCTTTCGTCATACCCACACGGGGGAGAGTAAGCGGGTAACCTATTGGCGTGATGGTGAGTATTTAGAGGAAAATCTACGAATTCTCGACCATCTTCTTCGCGATCACCGCAGCGGGGAGTCGATCTCCATGGACAGGGGTTTGCTGGATATGCTCTATGGCCTGCAGCAGGGAATCGGCGCTGACGGTGAATTCGAAATCATATCCGCCTACCGCTCGCCGAAAACCAACAACATGCTGCGCAACAAGAGCAATGGCGTGGCCAAGCGCAGCCTGCACATGCAGGGCAGGGCGATCGATGTCCGCCTCTGTGGCTGTGACCTCAAGGAACTGAAGAACCGTGCCATCGCCATGCAGGCGGGGGGTGTCGGTTACTATCCGAAATCCAACTTTATCCACCTCGATACCGGCCGCTTCCGTTACTGGAGTTAATCTCAAGGTCTGCTGTCGGGGCTTGCATCCCGGGCTTTTTTATTTTACATTTCGAAATATGTCGAATTATCGATCTGATGAAAGACAACTCGCCGAGATGTTCAAGGCACTGGGCAATCCCCATCGCCTGCTTATCTTTCAGCGCTTGAGCCGTTGCTGTCTACCGGGGACCCGCTGTGAGCTGGAAGCGGCGATCCGTTTCAGCGTCGGTGAGTTGGGCGAAGGGATGGAGATTGCACCTTCAACCCTCTCCCACCATCTGAAGGCGCTGCATCATGCCGGCCTGATCGAGATGGAGCGGCAGGGCAAGCAGATCAACTGCTGGATCGATCCGCTGGTGCTTGAAAGGTTATCCGGATTTTTCAATCCGCAAACAGAATTAGTCAAGATTGGAGGCTGTGATGTCAGATAAAACAAACCAACCCATCGCTGAAGTGTCGTTGCAGGATCTCCAGGACACCCATCGTCAGGAGGTGCGAAAGGCCTATGCCGAGGTGGCCGTGACCGATAGTGCAAATGGTTGCTGCGGTGTTGAGTCGAGTTGCTGCGGTGTCTCCGACGATGCCGCGATCAATACCCTGATCTCCACCCGGCTGGGCTATAGCGCCGAAGAGCTCGCCAATCTACCGAGCGGTGCCGACATGGGGTTGGGTTGCGGCAATCCCAAGGCAATTGCCGCCCTGCAGCCGGGGGAAGTGGTAGTCGATCTGGGTTCAGGCGGCGGTGTCGACTGTTTCCTGGCTGCCACCGAGGTCGGTGATACAGGCCGTGTGATCGGTGTCGATATGACCCCGGACATGCTCTCCAAGGCACGCAACAACGCCCGGCGTGGTAACTATACCAACGTCGAGTTCCGCCTGGGTGAAATCGAGGCCCTGCCCATCGGCGATGACAGCGCGGATGTCATCATCTCCAACTGTGTGATCAACCTGTCGCCGGATAAGGCCAGGGTTTTTCGCGAGGCCTTCAGGATCCTCAAGGGGGGAGGACGGCTTGCCATCTCCGATGTGGTGGCCACCGTGGAGTTGCCGCCGGAGATGCGTAACGATCCGCAACTGGTTTCCGGATGCATGGGCAATGCATCGATGATCGAAGAGCTGGAGCGGTTCATCGCGGATGCGGGGTTTAACGATATACGGATCAAACCCAAAGATGAGTCAAAGGAGTTTATCCGTGATTGGGCGCCGGGACGCGGGGTTGAGGATTATGTGGTCTCGGCGACCATTGAAGCGACCAAACCAGCTGCTGAAGAGTTTTGAGTTTTTAAGTTGGGATGTTCGTTGCACTCACTACTTTAATACCCCCTCTCCCTGGCCCTCTCCCGCGAGGGGAGAGGGAACGCATGGACCGTGAGCAGGAGTGAACAATCAGTATGAGTTAACGACCTGATAAGAAGAAATCGATGCGCTCAAAAAACGTTTCCCCTCTCCCCTCGCGGGAGAGGGCCAGGGAGAGGGGGGCAATAAATCGTGAGCAGAGCGAACTCATCTACTCAATGCTGAAAACACTATCTCAACACGTCTCACCAATCATCCGCCCCATGCGCACAGTCGATCCTGCGCTAAGATCATCCACCCACTCCACCCTATCCTTGGCGAACAACAGGATTACCGTTGAACCCATGTTGAAGCGTCCCATCTCTTCGCCTTTTGTCAGTTCAATGGGGTTCGGTTCGCTCTGGGGTTGATAATTCCAACTGTTTACCTGCTGTCGTACAGGTGTGATTGTGCCCGCCCAGACGGTCTCGATACTGGAGACAAAGATGGCGCCGACCATGATTACCGCCATGGGTCCAAGATCAGTCTCGAAAACAGAGATCACGCGCTCGTTCCTGGCAAACAGCCTCGGTACCTTTTCACAGGTGGTGGCGTTGACACTGAACAGGCGACCCGGGACATGGAGCATGCGTTTCAAGCGGCCGTTCACCGGCATATGCACCCGGTGATAGTCACGGGGTGAAAGGTAGATGGTGGCGAAACTGCCATCTATGAACAGACGCTCCATCTCTGTATCACCACCTAACAGTTCCAGTAGGGAATAATCATGGCCTTTTGCCTGCATTAGAAAACCCGATTCGATTTCGCCTAGCTGGCTTAGGGTGCCATCGGCGGGAGATGCCACCTGGCTTTCAAGTTCGGCAAATGGGCGGGCATCTGGGCGTAGGGCACGGGTGAAAAAGTCATTGAAGCTTCGGTATTCGCTGGGTTCACTCTGCAGCGCCTCCTGCATGTCTATCTTGTACCATTTAATGGCCTGACGGATCAGCAGATCCTTGATCGGTTTCAGTTCAATGCGGGCAATGCTGTGCATCAGGGAGGAGAGCAGATGGTGCGGTAGCAGGTATTGCAGAGCCACAAACAGATTTTGCAGGATTGGATGTGGACCATCCTTGGTGGTTGTATCGGATTGATTCATTTTAATTACTCTACAGCATCGATCAGCGTCTTGAGATCTTTGGCGATAGTAGCGGCATCGAGATCCGGGGTAAATAGGGCAAGCAGTCTCGTGTTGGGCCCAATCAGGTGGAGAGTGTGCCCGGCCTCGCTTGCGGTTCCGCCAAAGGCTTGAAATAGATTTTCCACCAGCGCTGCCTCGCCATACAGGATGTGGATGTTGTCTGACATCCTCGAGAATGAAATCGATACTTCTCCAAGTCCGTGGTGGGGGATGTAGTAATAGTCTATCTGGTGTTGTAACTCGGGAAACGCCGCCAAACGGTTGTGTACCTGAATCAGTCGTGTCAGTGCGGTGGAGGCGGTGGTGTCGGTCGCATGATCAAACATCAGCAGGTTCCAATGGCCCTGCAGATTCGAGTTGGAAAAGGGTTCCCCCGCCTGGTTGTATAGTTTGATGGAGGGTGCTGGCGAAGGCGGATTGAGCAGCACGCCACTGATTTGCGGTAAGTTCGGGCTGCGCTTTTTTTGCAAGTGACCTGCATAGTAGGCCACAGAGAATGTGATCAGTACCAGAATCAGGATGACCAATCTGCGCTGTCGACTGCTGGGGCGTTTCATGGCAAGGCTTTAGGTGTATCGTCCCGATTCCCCCAGTCTGACCAGGAGCCCGGGTAGCCTTTACAACGCTGATATCCCAGGTAGTGGAGAACGAACCATGCCAGGGATGAGCGATGGTGGGTTTGGCAATAGGCCACAATCTCCCTCTCCTGATTCAGTCCCTGTTGTGAGAGTAGCGCCCTCAACTGATGATCCGACTTTAATCGCATGTTTCGCTGCCGATCCATAACCTCCAGCCAATCGAGGTTGGCGGCACCTGGTATATGTCCCGGGTGGTTGGCAAAACGTGAAATACCAGCATATTCATAGCGGCTGCGGGCATCCCAAAGGGCGAAATCCCTATCCCCCAGGCGCTGCAGGATGTAATCAGTCGTTGCAACCGGGTCCAAGCTGGGAGCGGGAGAGAAACTGGCTGCGGCAGGTGTGCCAGGCTTGCGGCTGCATGGGTGACCTTCATTGGCCCATGCGTGGAGTCCGCCGTTCAGTAGTGAATAGCGTCCATGGCCCATTGCCTCCAGGCTCCACAGCAGTCGTGAAGCGTTGCCTCCGCCCTCGTCATCGTAGGCCACCACATGGCTGTCGTTGTCGATGCCGACTTCAGACAATGTCTGAGCCAATGCCTCTGGTTCGGGCAGTAGACCATTCACAGGATGATGACTGGTTACAATCTTGTTATAGGCAAGATGGATGGCACCGGGTATATGCAGTTGTGCATAGGTGGTGTCCTTGCACAGATCGATGACTACCAGTTTTTCTCCATCGAGCAGCTGTTTCAGCTGTTCCGGCTCGAGCAATAACGGTATCGCGGTGATCACCTCTGCTCAGAGAGCCTGTTGAACCTTACCCAGGGCATCACCGGTATTGATCGGTGCATTCATATCACTCAGTACAGCTTCCAACGCACCCACGCAGAGCAGAATATTTTCTGCCCGGGCACTGTGTCCCATAAGTCCTATACGCCATACTTTGCCCGCCAAGGCCCCCAGGCCGGCGCCGATCTCCAGATTATACTCATTCAGCAGTCGACTTCTCACCGCAGCATCATCGACGCCTTCTGGTATGGATACAGCGTTGAGCTGAGGTAGTCGATGGGCCTCGTCGACGATGAAATCTATCCCCATCGCCTCAAGTCCGGCCTTGAGTGCAAGATGCATCTTTTTGTGGCGTGCCCAGGCATTTTCCAATCCTTCTGCCTGCAGTATGCAAAGTGCTTCATGCAAACCATAAAGGGCGTTCACCGGTGCGGTATGGTGGTAGGCGCGTTTCTGGCCACCGCCCCAATAGCCCATCACCAGATTGAGGTCGAGAAACCAGCTCTGAACCTTGCTGCTACGGTTTCGCACCTTCTCTAAAGCGCGTTCGCTGAAGCTGATGGGTGAAATCCCCGGTGTACAGGAGAGGCACTTCTGGGTGCCGGAGTAGATGGCGTCGATTTCCCACTCATCGACTTTAAGTTCGCAACCACCGAGGGAGGTAACGCTATCCACGATGGTCAGGCAGTCGTGGCGGTGGGCAAGTTCCACCAGCTCTTTGGTGTCGGAACAGGCGCCGGTGGAGGTCTCGGCGTGGACAAAGGCGAGAATCTTGGCATCGCTGTGTTGCTCCAGGGCTGCTTCAACCTTGGCCAGATCAACCGCCTTGCCCCATTCGTCCTCTACCATCACCGGGGTGCCACCGCAGCGCTCCACATTCTCTTTCATGCGGCCGCCGAAGACGCCGTTTTGGCAGACGATGACCTTGTCGCCCGGCTCAACCAGGTTGACGAAGCAGGTCTCCATGCCCGCGGAACCCGGTGCCGAGACAGGCATGGTCAATGGGTTTTCGGTCTGGAATGCATACTGAAGCAATCCCTTGACCTGTTCCATCATGTCAACGAATACCGGATCCAGATGACCGATAGTCGGCCGTGACAGCGCCTCAAGGATGCGCGGGTGTACATCGGATGGGCCGGGCCCCATGAGTGTCCTGATCGGAGGGTTGAAACTGGGAGTTGTCATACTTCTTGGCCTATCTATCGGTTAAAAAGGCTGCTGAGTATAAGTGGTGAATCCATTCGGCATCAAGCGTCGCTACCCCTGGCAGGGTTGCGGTAATTGATGTTTGAATGAGCAGTGCTGAAGAGACTCAATTAAACGGTTGGGAATTAGCGCTCAATACCCTACTTCTTTACTTGGAAAAAAACTACGCATAAATGATCAATCTTGGTCACATTTTCTCTTTTTTACAGTTCAAGAATACATGGAAAAAACTTATTTAAATATCATAATAATCAATAGGTTATGATTTTAGACTCAGTAGTGTGATTGAGGTCTTTTTTATCTGTGACCCAGTTCCTCAGGTCATTTAAGACTCTGCCGTAATCTGTTTCAGGAATAACGATACTGAGGCAGCGAAATGAGACATTACCAGACAATTCTTACATCAATAACACTGGGCATCATTCTCAGTGCATGTAATGGTGGAAGTGTGGTATCCGAGTCTGGCGAAGTAGCCAACAGTGCTCCGCAGGATACCGTTGTCTCCAATGACACCGACAACGAAACTACGACACCGGCAACAGACGAAACAACCAGTGCAGAGACAGCGCCAGCTGTCGTAACGACCTCCACTGGATCGTACCAGACATTCAGTCAGGCGGTCACCGGAGTGCATGGTGCAGTGCATTTGGCAGCGATCCAGACATCCGGCAATGATATCAATCTCAACTGGGTCCAACCAAACGACGCGCCCTCGGGCGGATACGATATCATTATCGATGGTGTGAATACCAAAGTAGAGCACCGCACTCGAAACATCTTTGTAACCATTTCGGGTCTGGACCTAAGTGTTCAGCACTGCTTCATTGTTCGCGCGCGTTACACTCAGACTGTGCCAACAGAGTTATATGACTCCAATACCCGGTGTACAGCTGGAGGCGCGGCAGAAGAGGAAGAGACAGTTGTAACAGAAGAACCAGCAGCAACTGAAGAGCCAGCAGCAGAAGAAATCGTCGAAGCCAATCAAGTACCTTCGATCAGTGGTAACCCGACCGCTAGCATTACCGTGGGTGATTCCTATACATTCACACCCAGCGCAACAGACGGTGACAATGATGTTCTGACATTCTCTGTTAACAATTTGCCCTCCTGGGCTCAGTTCAACAACCAGACAGGTACGTTAACTGGTGATCCCGCAGACGGTGATGAAGGCAGTTACAACAACATCACTATTTCAGTCTCTGATGGCACTGACAGCGTAAGCCTGGCGGCTTTCTCGATTACGGTAAATCCTGTTGTTGCTGCAACACCAGAGATGGGTTCGATATCGCTTAACTGGACTGCGCCAACAACGCGGACCGATGGTTCACCGCTGAGCCTTTCCGAGATCAAGGGTTACTGCGTTTATGTCGGAACAACGAGAGATAACCTCGAGATGGTCATTGATTTGAGTGAGGGTGATAGGACATCCTACATAGTGAATGAACTCGAGGTTGGTGACTACTATGTTGCGGTAACTGTTTATGATCAGGAAAACGTCATGAGCAGCTATTCCAATGTTGTTCTGAAAACAGCAGTAAACTAGGCATTAGATTTGATACGGCTATATGCCGTGTCACTACAAAAAACCTGTCATCGGAACTATCCCGGTGCCAGGTTTTTTTTGCAATGAAGTCGTATTTTATATTAGAGCCTGGTGTGCAAAATCAGTTCTAATCTGAAACCTATACACAGGTTGCGTTTAAACAGATTTGATTTCCCTTCCCCAATAATCACTCTTCTTTTGAAATAAGGATCTACACTGGTGGTAACGCCCCTCAAAGGCGATAGGTGATCCATACCTCTATGAAAGATGCAGATAGCCTGACAGGCTTTATCAGGCAGTCCCAGTAATATGGATATATGAAGGGGGGTATTTATTGGCAATGATGAGTGGCTGGTTTTGAGCCTTAGTGCGAAATCCAAAGCCAACAATCTAATCATTGTTTATTTCATGGAGATCAAATTATACGGTAATGGATGGTAGGTATGCAACAGTGTCGCTCATGATGCCAATCTTGATTTTCAAGCTTGAGATTGCTGATAGAGATTAATTAATTTATTTAAGTGTTTGCCTGTTAGAGATTTTATTTTTCATACATTAATTAAACACTCGAATGTTTTTATCATGGAAGATCTTAGTTAGTTTGTCTGATAAATGTTAATTCTTACTGATTTGTGCATAGTGTGGGATTTTAACTATTACCCATGAATCTGATTTCAATAAAAGGCTAAACTATTTATCACATCGGATGTTGTATTTAAGGGACATGAGGAAATAATCATGAAAAGGCTATATCTGCACGCAATTGCTCTATTGACATTGATCTTGTCCGGTGGGGCATTTGCAGGAACAGTCATTGATGCAGGTACGTTTGATGAAGTGGGAGATACCTATTCTACCTCTCCGTATTCTGGACTCTTTACTGACATAATTACTTTTGACACGACAGGTCTTCCCCTCGTCTTTTCTGGCTTTCATACCGGAATGGCGGGAAATGCTATGTTGTTGACGAACACGGATGATGGTTCGAATTACTGGCTCGGCGACCTATTTTCTGAGACGTTGGATCTAAGTGCGGGCAGTTATGTGTTTACACTTACTGGTTTTGCACTAAATGCGTTTAACAGTAGCATCTTCTCCGATTACGGATTCCAAATGACTGCAACTCCAATTGCAACACCGCTTCCTGCGGCGATCTGGTTGTTTGGTTCCGCACTGATCGGTTTCATGGCTTTCAGTAGTAGACGTAAAATCTGACCATCGACCTTAGTTAACAACAAAGTCCGTGAAGCTTAGTCTTCACGGATTTTTTTTTTGGAGAAATTTTAGTTGTCTTTGCGAAATCGATATGTGCTTTCTGATGGTTTCGCCTTGATGTTCATGCCCTGCATTAATTAAACATTGAAATTTTTATATTTTTAATAAATCAATACGTCAATGTAAGTGTAAAATCTTACTGAACTGTGCTGGGTGTAGGATTTTTATTATTTTCTAGTAACTAAATTCTGTACCAAAGACTAAACTAAAGCTATGTAGAGCGCTGTATCCAGGGAACATTGAGGAACAAATTATGAAAAGGCTATATCTGCACACAATTGCTTTGTTGACACTTGTCTTTTCGAGTATGGCATTTGCAGGTACCGTCATCGATGCCGGTAGCTTTGATGAAGCGGGGGATACCTACACGACCTCCCCCTACTCCGGGATCTTTACCGACATAATTAAATTTGATACCACTGGCTTGCCACTCACGTTCTCAGGTTTTCATACTGGGATGGCCGGAGGGGTATTGTTGTTAACGAATACAGATGATGGATCGGATTACCGACTCGATCCTCTATTTTCCGAAACCTTGAATCTAGGTGCGGGCAGTTATGTCTTCTCTCTTTCCGGGTTTGCACTTAACGCATTCAACAGCAATATTTTCTCCGATTACGGACTGAGTATAACCGCGGTACCGCTTCCCGCTGCGATATGGCTGTTTGGTTCAGCATTGATAGGATTTGTAGCTTTCAATAGTAGACGCAAGATCTGACACGTCATCACAGATTTGCCTAATTCAATAGACTCCGTGAAGGTTGGTGCCTTCACGGAGTTTTTTTATCTTTTCCTTGGTATAGGGATCAAAACCGTTAGCAGACTCTACCGGGGTGGTGCCAGTCGTTGAATCGCTCCTAGATCTCTCGCAAACCTTCCGAAGGTTCAATTCTGGCGGCTCGGTATCCAGCGAGTGATGCTGCAACTACAGCGGATCCAAGGGTCAATATCAGGGCGATAAGGAAATGGTCGGGTAATAACTTACAGATAGTCTCACTGATTTCGGTCTGAGTGTCGAACAAGCCGTTGATTGTATAGCTTACTCCAAGATAGATGAGTGTAGCGGTAAGCCAACCGAAGATGGCGGTAAAGGCTGATTGTAAGACAGGAAACCAGATAATCTCACCGGTGCGAAACCCGACCAATCTAAGTACACTCAATTCTTTGCGTTTGCGATCGACATTGGCCCATAGGCTGGCACCCAGTGAGAAAGAGAAACCAATAAGTCCGATGAGTGCGATCAACCAGAAAACCAGGCTCAGATTTCGGTCCATGCTCCGTACAACATCGATGTCCGCGGCTCGGGTATTTACCTCTATGCCCAGTTTGCCCATGGCATCGCTGATTGGAGCGACATCATAGATTGAGCGTGTGTAGAGACGAAAGCTGGGGTAGCTACGATTACCGGATTCAGCCTTGGTGCCGCCCCAACCTAGAGACGGAACGGCGTGTCCGTCACGGAAACTCTCAGCGGCCTCCAAAAGGCTTAGATCGGTAAAGATTCCGTCACGCGTAAAACTTGCGTGCCGCGCTATATCAACCACCTTCAGGGAAAGATGCACCCGGTCACTACGCCCCTTGTAGCGGCGGGTCAGACTGCCGTTGATCTCGTCACCAGGTTTAACCTTTAGCTTTTTCGCCGCCTTTTCAGAAAGTACGATCTGTTCCAGGTTCTGTGGGATCGCTCTTGTCTTGAGCAGTGGGTCCCCTGGTCCGGTTGGTATCATCTCAACGGAGATGATGCGAGTTGCAGTTTCGCTCTTGAGATCGATTGTAGCGGCAATGGATCGTGTACGCGGAATGATAAAGTCGATCTCTTCCCGCGCTCTCAGTTGTTCGATCCAGGCGCTATCATAGCGGCCACTGCCGATTGGGCGAATCTCCCGGTTTCGTGGATCCTCGATAAGCGTGCTAAGCATGCTGCCGACAATACCGAACTTGAGGCCGTATAGGATCATCATTGGTCCAAGTACAGCGGCTAGGGCAATGATAAAGAAGCTCGACATCTGCCACTCGTTGCGGTAGTCGCGACTGGCAAGCCAGATAATGTCCTTGAATCGATGACGCATCAGCCACTCACTACAGTTTCAGTCATCGAACCGTCTGCCTCTCTATGTGTATGGTGCTCAAGGTGGCGCAGGCCCAGCCTGTTTATGTGTCGCCAAGCATGACTGGCGAGTATGACAGTGATGTGCAGTTCATCCACCAATTCAATGAACAGTGACATGATACGTTCCGCTGCGATGGGATCGAGGGAGGCTGTGGGCTCGTCGGCAATCACAATGGCCGGGCGATGAGCCAGTGCGCGACCGATGGCTACTCGCTGGCGTTCTCCTACGGAGAGCATATGGGGCAGTTTGTTCAGATGCCTGCGTATACCCAGGTCGTTCGCCAATTCATCGACCAGCCCGTCATCCTGCATATCGAGCAAGCGACGTGATAGGTTGATATTCTCGCGTACTGTCAGATAGGGCAGAAGCCCACCAGTCTGCATCACATACCCGATTCGCAGACGGCGCAGGTCTCCCAGCTGATCGAGATGGCGTTTTTGCCAGAGTGCTGAAATATCTACCGGCTCGGCACCGGGTTCCGGGCGAAAGCGAAATGAACCGATGTCACTCGGCTTCAGTGTCATCGAGAGCATATCCAGTAGGGTGCTTTTGCCGCAGCCACTCTCTCCGATGAGTGCGATCTTCTCACCCAGTGCAATCTGCAGGCTGGGTACACGGAGACGAAAGGCGCTCCCCTCGGCCTCCCGGGTCTTCACAACATCGCGTAAGTGGTAGATTAATACCTTTTCGCCGCTCGGGGGGGCACCGGGTGCGGCTCCGGGATGGGTTGCTGTCGTCGTCATCAAAGAGGTGTGCTAGGGCAACATTTCCAGAGCAATGGGAAATACAGAGTCACCGGAAACCGGGCCGCCATCCAGTGAGACCCAGAGATCTGTATGGTCATGTAGGACCTGGTAGTAGTTGATCTTCTCTTCCAGGCGGTTAATGAACTTGATCTGGTCTCTTGCTGGCCAGTCCTGCCAGTTTTCCAGGGAGAGATTCATTACCTCACCGGTATAGGGCAGGTCCTCGATATATTCACGCATGAATCCCATATCCGCCAGATTGCCTTCCCTTGCACCTGTGACTCTGGTGGTGGTCCCCAGTTGTTCCGGATCACGGGCAATGGTGGCGGCAAGACTCTTAAGGTCGTTGAGAAAAGTGCGGGGTGAGAGCAAACCCTCCTCAGCGGTTATCAGTACCTGACGCATAATGTTGTGCAGATCGCTGAGTTGATCTCGTGTCAGGAGAACCCGGACATCGAGGGTTTGCCGTTCTGGATCGCTGATATCCCGATCGACCAGCCAGGCGTTGAAGACGCTGGGTATCTGTTGTTTATCATTCTGCTGGAGATAGCGCATACGCAGAGCATATCCGAGTTTGGCGACTTTCGCCTGGAATTGAGCCAATTGATCACTCTCTGCTTTTACCGCTGTCTGCTTCTCTTTCTGTTGGCGTTCTATCGCCATGTTCTTACCCGCTGCAGCAAGGGCGGCCAGCTTGACCTGTTCTGTAATCTGTGTTGCCAGGGCATCCAGGACTCTGCCGAAACGTTCAACATTTCCCGTTTCGACGCCAAAGTAGAAACTACCGATTCCAGGATAGTAGGAGAGATCCCGGTAGGTCTCTTCCGCCTTGCTGTGATCCGCCATGATGCTTGGAGTCAGCAGGTGTAGTACCGAGAGAGCTATCCCCTTATCCTGGGCCAGCTGCCTCAGGGAAGCACTTGACATCCCCGTACCGGAAAGAGGGTCGCCCGCTTCCCTTGGACCAGCATCCGTTATCAACACGACATAGCGTGCATCCTGTCCATCCCAGTCAATGCCTGCAATGGCCTCATTAACCCCAGCGAAACTATCTTCATTGAAATCGGCACTAGATACAGAGGCGGCTTTGAGAGACGAAACTTGTTTGAAAAATCCATCAGCGTCCTGTCCCTGTTGTAGATTGACATAGGTTTGGGTTAAGTAGTCGAGTTGGGGCACGACCTGGGGATTGTCGCGAAACGCGATCAGGCCAAAGCTGACGTCTCCTGTCAGATCCTCTTTGGTGATAGTGTCGTAAACCTTACGCACCGCCTCCCGCGTACGGTCAATATAGGGATCCATGGAGAGGGTGGAGTCGATGACGAAGACAACCGCGGAGCGGAATGGTTTGACTTTGTTGTCGGTCTGCGCCGGTTTCTTCTTTGCTTTTACCTGTTTCGTCTCCACAGCGGGGAGGAGAGGCACACTGGATACCTGAAGGATACGTGCCTGCTCATTACCCAGATAGATATCCTCATGGTCGCGTATCGGGACCAGGTAGAAATCTTTCAGTATGTCGACATGGGTCCTGGGCTGAATGGCGATTACGGGTGAGTCTTTTTTCAGCTCACCCGATTCGGCGGCTTTATAGAGTTTTTGGTACTGCTCTTTGTCACTGCTGTCAATCAGAGCCTTTAGATTTGCCTTGTCATTGAAAAGCAGTACCCGGTCGTTGCCTACCGGATCCCTAAAAGCGACAGTCAGGCCTTGGTTCCAGGGGATGGTGTCAGTTTCCGGCATCCAACCAGACAACTCGCCATGTCTGTTTTGCCCAAGTTGGAGCCAGGTAGAGCCGTTTTCGCTCTTGCGGCTATACACATAGTAGACACTGAAAGGTGTGGCCGGGTCACCTTTAGCTTTCTCTATTTGCTTATAGAAAAATGCACCGGGTTTACTCAGTACACGCTGGTAGAGGGCCTGTTTACCCTCCATGAGAAGGGGGTGCTGTTGCACGGCTCCCAATATCTGGGCGGGGAGAAGTAGTAGACCCAAAGAGATCAATATTGATTTGATAGAGACCATCTTTATTATCCTTGAATCAGGGCTATCGCCAGTTCAATAAGAGTCGCTGAGCTGCAAGATCGCCATTTTTAGCTTGTGCTTCAGTGCTTTTCTTTAATAGTCGGAGTCGCTCTTGAGCCTCGGTAACACCTTTTTCAGCCGCGGCCGAATACCACTTATGTGCTTGATATGAATCGGGAATTTCAAGCAATGGATTGCCTTCGGTGAAGTGGTTGGGATCGTGCATACTGGCGAGGGAGAAGGCGGCCATACCGTCCCCTTCACGCGCGGCATAAAAGAGCAGCAGATAGGCATCAGTCAACCTGCCTTCATTCTGGTAGCGGGTTGCCTGGTTGGAAATCTGTTCGAGGGTGAAGCCGGTCTTTCCAGAGCGCTGGCGCGCTATCAGATCACGAGCGGATTCCCCTGCAATGGATTCACCTTCAGCAGAGTCGGTTGTGTTCGAAATGGCCGCCACTTGCAGTGACTGATCTTCGTCGCCAGCCGCTTCATTGGTGGCATCGATCTGTTTCTCGGGGGAATTCGTCTGCGCTGCGGCAGGGGTTGTCTGTTGCGCGGCCGAGTCAATCTGGGCACGTATGATAGGGTCGATCTGACTCTCCTTCAGTGGCGCCAGATCGATCTCTTCTTGCGGAGCAAAGATGTAGTAGATACCGACGAGGATCAGTGCCGCGGCGGCTATCTCCAATGTCACACGCAACCGGTCGGAGGTCGTCGTAGGCTCTAGATCCTCCGCAGTTTCATCGTGAAGTTTGGAATCCGAATTATTCATACACGCTTTATTCTATACTGTATGCCGGTCGGCTTGGGACGCCGCCGCAATCCACTCAATAATTCATAAACAGAACCTTAACATTTGACCAGAACAGCCAGCTAAAATCCATATACATGGGGTTGTCATGTTAAATGATAGTGATAATTGTTATTATTCAAGAGGTTGGTTTATTGGAAGTTGCCTATTCGCCAAGCGCCGTGGCGCGAATCTGTGAGTCGAGTCAACGCCGGATGCGTCATGAGACTATTTAAACGGGATTTAACTGATGGCCAGCGAATTATGGAAAGCTACGGACCAAAGGCAGTTTGTTTACTGTCTTAGGGACTTGCGAAACTGCAACGGCTGAGGTCTTGTCTGCTTTCTGGAGCGCTTGGTCCTGGATTTATCTCGAATCTTGATGTTTTCGGTTATTCGTAATATCCCATCGCTGCCCAGGATGCCCAGCTTCTTGCTGTTTTTGTGCCGCATAATGGTGGTTGTATCGAACAAAGAGGGACGCCTGACACAGACGATTCTCCATCCAAACTTTCTTAGTACGGACAATCCGTTGACCTGCTCCCTATTGAGATAAACCTCGGGATCAGAGGGGATAGGTCCCATTCCTTTTCTCAGATCATTGAACAGTTTCATAATGAGATTTCGCCTTAGGAGTGTGCAAAAGAGGTATCTCTGGTGTTCCTGGTTCTAATGTCGCCTCTGAGTTTGAGGGTTCCGTCATCTTCCAGGATGCCAAACTTCTGGTCCCGCGAATGCCATAACATTGTTGTCGTATCCGCATAGATCGGTCGTCTGATACAGAATAGCTGCCATCCAAAGTGGTTGAGTATCGAAAGCCCGTGCTCTTGTTGTTCCGTCAGATAAGATCCCGGTGTTCTCGGTATGGGTGGCTTGACATTCCTTCTCTCTACCATGATGTCCTTACTCCAAGTCGTTATTATCCGATATGAAATTATTTCCTATCCTGTTGGTGGTAAATACACACAGAAATTGTCGATTTTCTGCTTTGCATAGCACCCTAACACCCCTATTTTAACAAAATTTTATTAGATTCAGGTAACGCAAATCACATCTGACGCCCAGATGCAGTCAATAGCTTGGTCAGCCATGGAGGTGATGAGATGGAAATCGAGGCCCGGTTTGGTGGGTCCCCACTGAGATTGGTACCGGGGGCGGGACTTGAACCCGCATGGTATTGCTACCGGTGGATTTTGAATCCACTGCGTCTACCAATTCCGCCACCCCGGCGCTACGAAAGCCGAAAAGTATACCTAATTTTTCAGGACTATGCAGAATAATTGGCGGTGCTGGCCGGAGAAGTCGATTTTTCAATGTTCCGCGCGGGGCGTCCGAAATAGTAGCCCTGTCCATAGCGAAAGCCCAGCTGGGTCATCTGCTCCGCGATCTGGGCTGTCTCGATGCCTTCGGCGACCAGGAGGTGGCCTGACTCGGTTATCATTTTCGCCAGGTGGTTGAGGATCAGGTTGTTTGCCCTGTCGTCGACCAGGCGGGTGAGGGTGATGTCGAACTTCACCACGTCCACCGGCATGGCACCAAGATAGCGCAGTGAAGAGTATCCGCTGCCAAAATCATCCAGGGCGATGGTGAAACCCATGTTGCGCAGGATCTCCAGATTCTTTCTGGCGGTTTGAAGTTGAGTGATGAGGGCTGTCTCAGTGACTTCGATCAACAGCTTGTAGTCGTCCATAAAGGGCTTGAAGGCCGCCAGGCGATTGACCAGTTCGTTTTCCACGATGGTGGGGGCGGAGATGTTTATTGAAACCCCTGTGTTGCGGGGAATCTTCCCTAGCTGCAGGTCAGAGACAGTCTTTTCAATGACATGAAAGTCTAGATCCTGGTCGAGACTGCGGGCTTCAACCAGAGGGAAAATGTGGGAGGGCATGATCAATTGCCCATCATGGACGATACGTACAAGGGCTTCGAAATATTGAGGCCTGCCATCTTCCAGGTCAACGATGGGCTGATAGTGCATGACCAGGCCGGTACCCCGGGTGACGGCCTCGTAGACAGCGCTGTGGGTTTGACTGGAAAAGAGCCCGCGCGCATTTTCGGCCAACTCCGGCTTGAAATGGACAATACTCGAATAGCCGGGCCGTTTGGCGAAATGTATTGCGACATCAGCTTGCCACTGTAGGGCGTTGATATCCTCATAACTATCGGCACTGGTATCAGCCAGGCCAATGCTGATTCGCACCGGTTCGTTAACGCCAAGCTTGTCAAAGGGGTAGTTGGTAATCGCCAGGTGGCACTGTTTGGCTATCTGCAAAGCTTTGCGTGGGGGGATGCCGATGAGGATGGTTGCAAACTCATCGCCGCTCAGTCTGAACAGCTGTTCCCGGCTGTGTAAGATGTTTTTGATCGTTTGTGCAATGGCAATCAATATTTCGTCGCCGGTATGGTGACCATAGGTATCATTCAGTGCCTTGAAATGGTTGATATCGAACAGTATCAGGCAGATCTCATTGGTGCTGTGCTTGTAGACATCGCTAACTTCTCTCCAGTAGGCATCGAATGCTCGGCGATTCATAACCCCGGTCAATGGGTCGTGTTGCGCAAGGTCATCCAATTCCTGATTTTTTTGGTCGAGGGTTGTATGCGCTTGGCTGAGATTGTTGTGATAGGCGTAGAGTGAGGTCTGTATCTTATCCAGCTCCTTGATAAACAGCGGCTTGACACCCTCCTGGTCGACAGGTGTATGAGGCAAGCTCTGCAGCCTGTCGATCTGTTTGGATAGCTGCAGGATAGGCCGATTTAACAACCAGGCAGCCAAAGGAAAAATAAACAGCGTCAGTATCAGTGCGGTAGCTGCCAGTTGTAGCAGAGACTCTTTGATTAGGGGTTTGATTGCTGCCGCGTAGGGATCACCGGTCAAGCGGTAGTCAATATGCTGTAAAAATGTTTGGCTTGAAAGATTATTGGCATCCGCAATTGTGATGTTAATGCTACTGCGCTCGATATAGTTGAAGTGGCTTAAACTGTTAAAAATTGTAAATAGGTGATTTTCAGTGGCGAGGTACCCTATAGTAATCCCGCTAACCTGATCAACAACGGGTGAGACAACCCGTATCAAGGGTATGGAGTCCCTGACCTCAATAGAGTGCCCCATTCTCTTTGTATCTATCTTTAACGGCAGTAATGAGGTGTCGATAGCTGAGAGCACCCTGCCTTGGATATCATAGATTGCAACATCCAGGGTAAATGCAGTTACGAAGTTGTTGTTTTTTGCCCTGTATCTATACCAGTAACTGTAAAAGGTCGAGATATCCAGCTGTTGCCTTACCTCTTCCCAAGCGGCCAGTTGGCGGGTTTTCTCCTCACTCAGACTGATCGCCTCGACTAGCGCAAATTCAATCTCTGCCGCCGCGCTCTGCTCGCCGGCGATACGAAATTTCTCATCCAGTTTTTCAAATTGCAGGTAGGTCAGGTTGCCCAAAGTAAAAAGCAGTATTAGAAAGAGGAACACAAACAGAGCCGTGAACAGGCTGAAGGATAGCGGTTTCGGTCTAATATCCATTTGCTACGGCTCTACCTATAACTTCTTCAATGACTGCTCAATGCTATCCAGGAGATCGAACTCATGGGTATGATCAAAAAAATGATTTGCCCCATCGATTTCTATGATGTCCGCGCGAAGGGTTTGCAGTTGCGGTTTCCACTCCGGAGTGAGGCGGTTGTCATCCCCTCCGAATATTATAGTAGGTTCCGGCTTTATTGTAGAAACTGCTTGTAGTACGCGTTGTTGGTCCCAGGCAAGATAGGAGAGATAGGCAATCTCTTTTGTGTCTTGCTCCATGGGGTGGTTATGAATCGCCTCGCAGGCAAGGCTTTGACGACGGTCGTTGATGCCTAGTGACAGATTGGGGAGCAGTATTCTGTAGCCTGCCTCATGCAGGGCTTTACCTAAACGGCGCAGGGTAAAGGAATCCCGTGTCTGCAGAAAACCGTGGAGGATTAAGATCGCTGGGGCCTGGCTCTCGTTATCGAGATATTCAGCATTGATGGTAAGCCCGCTTTCCATCTGTTGTTGAACGATGTCGCTTTGGGCGACTTCCGCTGCAACCAATAAGGCAGAAATAACAATCCATCGAATTACGTGGTTTACAAATCGAGCCCGACAAATGACCATCCTAATCCCCTTAAGCTGACCATGATAGCCGTTGGTCCTGAAGATATCCCTATCCGGTCATTTAGAACGCCAAGGCTCGATAATAACGCCAGTTTCTATAAAAGTATATTGTTCACCGCTTAACCACGACGTGCTACTATCCGCGCGCTATGCAATTATCCGACTTCGATTATGACTTGCCTGAAGAGCTCATCGCCCAGTTCCCTCACAAGGAGCGGAGCGGAAGTCGCCTGCTTGGATTGTTACAGGGAGAGATGAAACCCCATGATCTGATGTTCGCTGATCTTCCTTCACTGCTCAATCCGGGGGATTTGCTGGTTCTTAACAATACCCGGGTAATGCGTGCCCGCCTCTACGGAAAGAAGTTGAGCGGCGGTAAGGTCGAAGTGCTGATTGAACGTATGCTTGAACCGGAAGTGGCATTGGCCCATGTGCGCGCAAGCAAGTCACCAAAGCCGGGTACCCAGATTGAATTGGAGGCCAGCAATCAACTTATCGAAGTTACTCAGCGGGAAGGGGATCTGTTTCGCCTGCGATCCTTGAGTGACGACTTCTACGGTCTGATGAACAAGCATGGACATATGCCACTGCCTCCCTATATCACCCGTAATGACAAGCCAGTCGATATGGAACGTTATCAAACGGTCTATGCTGAGCGACCGGGTGCGGTCGCCGCGCCCACGGCAGGCCTTCACTTCGATCAAGCAATGTTGGAGAAGCTCGAGGCGATGGGTGTGAACCGGGCGACGGTGACCTTGCATGTCGGTGCCGGAACCTTTCAACCGGTGCGGGTGAATAACCTCGACGAGCATGTCATGCATAAGGAGTATATCGAGGTCGACCAGGTGGTCTGCAAACAGATCCTTGAGACCCGAAAACGGGGTGGACGGGTGGTGGCCGTGGGCACTACATGCGTTCGCAGTCTTGAGTCGGCATCGAGCGGTGGTGCCATCGAACCCTACCAGGGTGATACCCGGCTCTTTATCAAACCAGGGTATAGATTTCGCAGCGTCGATGCGATGATCACCAACTTTCACCTGCCACAGTCGACCCTGCTGATGCTGGTGGCGGCCTTTGCCGGTTATGATCGCATCATGCAGGCCTACCGGCATGCGATTGAAAAGCGCTACCGCTTCTTCAGTTACGGCGATGCTATGTTTCTAACCCCTGGGGCTGAATCCGACGGGTAAAAAAAAAGCGCGGCAGGGTGCCGCGCTTAAAATATCCACCAAAGGAGGATGGAGGAGTGTAAAGTGCTGAGTCAGAACGTTCAGCACATCAACATTTTCTAATATGGGGTGCGTGTTGTCAAGAAAAAATCAGGGAAATCCCTAATAGTATTACGGAATATTACCTAAACTCCTGAAGTGACACCCAACCGGGCCGATAAAGAAGTGGGTATTCGAAATATATATCATGAAATTCAACGTCTTAAGTAAAGACAGCGCATCTCGCCGCGGTCGCCTGGAGTTCCCTAGAGGCAGCATCGAAACCCCCGCATTCATGCCCGTGGGTACCTATGGCACGGTCAAGGCGATGACACCCGAGGAATTGACCGAACTGGGTGCGGAGATCATCCTTGGCAACACCTTTCACCTGATGCTCAGGCCCGGTACCGATGTGATTCGCAAACACGGCGACCTCCATGACTTCACCCACTGGGAAAAGCCGATCCTCACCGACTCCGGGGGATTCCAGGTCTTCAGCCTGGGTCAGATGCGTAAGATCACCGAAGCAGGAGTCACCTTCCAATCCCCCGTGGACGGCAGTAAGGTCTTCATGGGCCCGGAGGAGTCGATGCAGGTGCAGCGGGAGCTGGGTTCGGACATCGTCATGATCTTCGACGAATGCACCCCCTACCCGGCATCGGAAGAGGAGGCGAGGCAGTCGATGGAGCTCTCCCTGCGTTGGGCGCAACGCAGCCACAACGCCCACGGTGACAACCCCTCGGCCCTCTTCGGCATCGTTCAGGGTGGTATGTTCGAGACCCTGCGCGAACGATCCCTGGAGGGATTGATCGAGATCGGCTTCGACGGCTACGCAGTAGGCGGCCTCTCGGTGGGCGAACCCGAAGCCGACCGCTGGCGTGTCCTCGATTTCCTCAGCACAAGAATGCCCGCGGACAAACCACGCTATCTGATGGGCGTAGGCACCCCCGAAGACATCGTTGAATCGGTCCACCGCGGTATCGACATGTTCGACTGCGTCATGCCCACCCGCAACGCAAGAAACGGCCATCTCTTCACCCACCAGGGTGTGGTACGTATCCGCCATGCCGCCCATCAATACGACGAAAGCCCCCTCGACCCGGAGTGCGACTGCTACACCTGCCGCAACTACAGCCGTGCCTATCTGCGACATCTCGACAAGTGCAACGAGATTCTTGGGGCGCGGCTGAACACTATTCATAACCTCTACTACTATCAGAAGTTGATGCGGGATTTACGGGGGGCGATTGAGGCTGGGACCTTGCAAGAGTATACCGAGGCGTTTTATGAAAAACGGGGGCGTCATACTATACGTTAGCGATTTAAGTTATTTACATTTGCCAAAAGCTACCCTGTATGGCAATCTTCAATGAACATCTGCTATCAAGGAGTGATACGATGTCAATATCAGGGAAAGTTCCAGTCAAAGTCTATACATTATCTTACGATAACATTTCTCTCATATAGTGCGTTTCACCTGCCTTCAGTGAATAACTGGTCAAGGAGGATTATAAACGCCTTTCATTTATAAATTTGGTGACAACTAACGATGTTAATAGATTTTGGCTTATAGCTGAATGATATGACATAGCAATGGATTGCATTATGAATAGTCACACTAATCATCAGAGCGGGCAAGCCCTGCCTATGGGGATAGCTTTTCTTATGTCTACGCTGTTGTTGATGCTTGTTCTGTTCAATACAGGGCAGAGTGCATCGGAGCGATCTCGCCTGTTGAATACTGCCGATGCCGCTGTCTACAGTGGTTTAATCTGGCAGGCGAGAGCCCTCAACTTTCAGGCATACTCCAATCGGGCCATGGCGGCAAATCAGGTCTCCATTGGGCAATTGGTGAGTCTAACCTCATGGAGTCAGTATGCCTATATCACAGCACGTAACATAGATGAGGTCGCCCTCTACTTTCCTGTAATAAAAACCTACACTGAGCTAGCGCAGACTGTCACAGAGAACATTGATGATGTGATGGTCACCATTGCAGAGACTTTCATCCCCATCATTGATAGCGTCAACAGTCTATTAAGCCGGATGCAACAGGCCGTCTATGTAGCTAGCTTCGAGGCGACACCAGCCATTGTACGGGAGGTTGTGCAGCATAACGATGTGCGTTACCAGGTCGATACAGCCTATGCGGTGATCGGTCTGGGTGAAAATGTGGTGGGGTGGGATAGCTTCTCTCATCGTTACGATGACAGGGAAGATCTTCTGCGTAAGGTGGATCTGGTAAATCGATCCAAGGATGAGTTTACAGCCGACAGAGACCTTGGCACTAGTCAGTTAATCCCTGGTGCGCCTAGTGTTCTGAGTATTCCTGGCGTGCTTCGGGTTTGGGTCAGCAAAGAAGGCGCGACAAACTTAATTGTTGAGGAAGACTCCTCGGATGGTAATGAAACAGTAGAGTCTGCGGAATTAATAGAATTCGAATGGAAGGGCAAGGATACGCTATCGCTGCATGTAGAAAGGCGCAAAATGACGAAAAGTGGACTAAGGTGGGTACACACAGAATATCCAATCGGCTGGGGAGCGCGTCATCTAAATGGGGATTTCGAATGTGAAGAGAATGAAGAGGGTTATGAAGTTTGCCCTCGCTATATGCAGGAGAACCGGGTTGCAGAGTGGTTCGCGGACATGTATCAGGATGAGTTGAATGCAACATACAACGGGGTCCGTGCCTACTATGACCTTAGTAATCTGAATGGTGAGAACCAGGATCCGCGACTCGCACTGCGTATCGAAGTCGAACTGCCTCAGCGTCAGATCAGAACGGCCTCCAAGATCGATGGCCTGGGTTCTGAATCTATGCCCGTAGACGAATTGAGAAATGGCATAGGTGACGGCATGTTCGGTACTGAAGATCAGATGGCGGGTGCTGGCATGGCCGTAATTGCCAGCGGTGAACTCTACTTTCATCCACCGGATGACTACAACCCGGCTATGAGAGAAGGGCGCTATGAGATCGCGAGTCTTTTTAGTCCATATTGGGAAGTGCACTTAATCGATACCCCAATGGAGCGTGTTTTCATGGCATGGTCATTAAGAGACGAGGCATTGCTAACACAAGGGGTTTCTGGTGTGGCGGATGGTGTTGAGTACTATGCCGCTGAAAAAGAGGAAGAATTGGAACAATTGAATCAGCTGCAGAATATGCTGCAGTCTCAATTAGAGAGCACCCTGGATGAAGCATCTCGTACCCAAATCGAGACTCAGTTGACTTCGGTTGAAGCCCAGATTGCAGAATTGGAATCGATGGAATTCTCAACAGAGCATATTACTGGTTCGTTGCAACAGCAGATGGTACAGGGCGTTGAAAGTGCGGCAAATACAGAGCTGGCCGACTATGAACATAGTTTGCAGGAGTATGGATCGCAGCAGGGTATGGATCTTTTAGCTGAATTTGAGGAAGAAAGAGTCAATGAAATAACAGAGCAGTTGGAGCAAACCCTTAGGCGGGCTGAACAGACTGTGGGGGAGGCGATGTCATCACTTAACAATATGCAATAGATGTCGTTGAAGGATTTGTATTAGGAGCGAGCGTTGCCTTATATCCTGACCTGACAGGTTCCGGGAGTTAAACCGGAACCTGATTAATTGTTCAAATAATTGTCTCTTGATACGTTTACAAGCCTGAAATAAATCCCCATCTACTACTAAGTAAGTTTTCTTCCTCGTAATACTCATCAGGATAAACATTGTCTTTCTCAATAATGCCATTCTTGTTGAAATCTATGGATACATTGAACGCAAAGGTTTGTAATTCTGGCTGGTTTATACGATCTATACGAATAGTGTGATGCATTGGGGCGGGATCATCCGCGGGAAGCTCTGCACGGCTGATTTCTAGACTGTATAGAAATTCGTCACTTGGTGGTTGAATGGTTTTCACTGAAAGTGCAATTTTTTCGTGATTGTTGTTTTCTATATCCATCTTTAGGTTTGCGTGTTCAATAGCATAGGTATTGCTCGAGCCTTCTTGACCTTCTGGCGTTACGATATCAAAGCTAATTGTTCCGTCATGTACATGTATATCCTCAATATATCTCCCGTCACTTTTAATAGTGTAGTTGTCTTCGCGAAATCTCATTCCAATTTCGGATATATCTGTGCTTCGTCGGCCATTAGTGTATGCGTCATAGTTCATATAGCCATCTATCGTTAATGATATATCCTCCGAGTCAGAGGAAATCTCAAATTGATCAGCGTAAATGGAACCGTTTGCTATAGCAGGCAAGGCGCCAACATATGTGGCTGTACCTGACTGGTTAACAGTGCCATTATAAATGTCAAAAGCACCAAAATGAATGTCGTCCTGATTACAATCGTAATATTTTCGCGTAGAAGTGTACTGCTTAGGGTAATCACCATCGATGTTACTCCAGGTGACAGCCTTTGACCCCCAGGGTTCGTCAGTATGGCGATAGCAGGGAACAAGTCCGCCATTAAGTATCTCGGGTTCAATTTCGCCATAATAATCCAGGAACTCAGAGCTCGTATATGTAGTTTCACCGATTTCAAGCCCGACAAAGTAGCCTTTGTAGAAACTAATCAAACGAAGTACATCCATTACTAAGGTAGCGTGATGGATAGTCAATTCTTCGCCATAGCGTGGGCCAAGAAAATGGTTATCTTTATTGATTTCTCCTGGATCTATTGTGCCGCCTGGAATGTCATTAGCTGATTGATCGTCAGGAGGGGTGTCGACGACTGGATTGTTTGTATTGCTATCCTCATTGATCGTGTTTGTGGGGTCTGAACCAGAGCCGCCGCCACCACATGATGCGAAGAGTAAGGATAGAAGAGTAACTGGTAGAATCTGTATCTTTATCACGATGAATCCCTTCTGATAAAAATATTAGTGTTTTGATAGTTTAAGCGAGGTACCTTGTCCTGTATAAGACTTGTAAACTACATTTGTGAAGTTTTGATATTCTATCATGGTATTTGGTAAAAATCATAAAACAAGATACAGCTACGTAAAGAAAAATTACTATTTATTAGATAATGAACGCCTCTTAATTGATAGTTGTTTTACATTTATTAGGGAATGCATGCTGTGCGTCTAATAATTGAGAATAAAATCACTTAAGATATTATTATTGTTTGGTGGTTTTAGTTGAGTGACAATAAATGGTATGGAATAACTTAAGTTTTATATATCGAGTCAATCAGCTAAGCGAATTACTGGCAAAGCCACCCACACGCATTTCTACATCCTCGTCCCGAAAAATAAACATGATGGTCATGATGCGCTTGCTGCCAAAACGTATGCGTTCTCCTGCACGCTTAGCGAACTCGCTTTTTTGAGCCTCTTTTAGATCGAACACTTTACGGAAGATCTTGCCTTCTAGAGGGGTCCATGTGCAGCCACGCTTCCTTATGTATTGAGGATCTTTAGAGTAAACGCGCACAGATCTACAATCACTCAGTTCCGCCAACTGCCACTCTACTACAACCTGATCCGGTAGGGAGTGAGGGTGGTCGTGAAATTGGCCAAAATGGCCAATGTCATCTCGCACGCCAGGAATTCCTGGATTCTTGCGTCTGTGTGTATTAATTCTTGTGGTTGGAATTTTTAGAAATATAACACCATATTCACCATAATTAGCTACAGATACATTGTAGAGAAATTTGCTACAACCACAGATTGATGGCGTCAAGAGGATGATCATAAAACCAAAAATTCTATCACTTATTCTCATTGATACTCTATGCCTCTTAAGGATTGTTTGGGTGGTCAAGCTCCGAGCGGTCAAACGAAATGTCCAAACCGTAATGTACCCTTAACCACTCACCATAAGTATCGACCGCTACTGTTGGATTGGTGGTGTCTTCAAGGATGATTGCACCTACCTTAGTCCGATCACCACCTCTACTCGTCCCTCTTACTCGGCAGGTGCTATTCCCACTTACTCCACAGAGGAGGTCCTCCACAAACTGCTCATCAAAGAATGGCTGGGATTCAGCATAATCCATACTGTCATCACCTGCCGCACCCAACCATGCCTGTTGGTTGACAACACTACTACCGTCAGTGTACATGAACTCACGATCAGGACCGGAAAAGCAGTGTAGCCATGACGGGCAGACATCTACACTGTCGTGTACAATGGGGTTGGTTACCTCATGCCAGCCTTCGTCTTCCACACACTTAAGGGGACACTCATAATTTAATAACTTAACTATCTATCACCTCGAAATCTATCCCTAATTCCCGGCAGTATTCCCCACCACGATTCAC
>JBEVVR010000014.1:43193-305675 GCA_040507035.1 Candidatus Thiodiazotropha sp. | reverse complement strand
AAAGATGGGGTTCGTCATCTTCTACGATGAGAACATGATATGGCCGGTCATACCGACCTATCGACAAGATATCGGGATCTTTCATTAAGGGGCCGGAACTAATCAATAGCGTCGGTCAAACCCATCGCCTGTTTAAGCTGATTCGTGGTAAAGGGTTTAGTCAAACACTCTTCAGCGCCAAGCTCTATGATGTTCTGTTGTTGTTGTTTTGAACAGTTCCGACACATAGCAATCACTCTGATAAATTTTGTTTCATGATCGTGTTTTATAAAGCTGCATATCAGAGAACTATCAATGCCTGGCACTTTAAGATCTAAAAGCACAACATCTGGCTTAAATTGCGACATCAAACATCCTGCCATGAAACCATCGTGAGCGACGGCTACTTCATTGATACCGGATTCACCACTTAGTGATTTATGTACGACCTTGCTATATTCGACGTCGCTGTCAATGATCAATAATTTGACCGAGGTAAAAAGTGACGATTTAATCTCGACACCTTTAACCCGAGCCAGTCGAAGCACTTCACTGACAGGATAGCGTCGATGTCCCCCTTGAGTGGTCTCTGCGCGTAGCATACCTTTGCGCGTCCACCCACGTAGCGAGGCCGGAGTGACCTTAAAAATCCCTGCGGTCTCACCCGGCGAAAGATAGTGTCTCTTCCAGGGCTTACGATACATCGTATTAATTCCGATTGCTATCGATTTTAATAATAATCGATAATTTCGAAAGATCTTCCCCATCTCGAGATTACACTGACCCCAGTCAGTAGATCGGCCTAAAAATGTTATTCCACATCAACAAAATGGTCACCTCTCTCACTTAGCAAACACCCTTGAACAACATGATTGAGCACTCATTCTGCGCTTACCCTTGAGTCAGCAAGCCTATGCCACGTAGACATCAAAATAAGAAGGGACTTAGCGAACTGGCGGGTCTTGCGGGAAAGGCTTTTCAGCATCCATAATGAAGTTCAACAATATGTGTTCTACCGGAAGCCGAAAGTTACCCGATACACCCTTGAAAATGCTGGCACTACTTCAATTTTTTGTCTTAATGTCTACCATGAAGGGTAGATATAGCGGTGTTTTTTGAAACCTTTTTGATCTGCTCTCTATAAGAAACTACAAAATTACACTCTTCTGATGAATAGGTGCACCTCTCTGCATACACTCACTAAACCGTTTACCCATGCAGTTTTCTTAGCAAATAGATCCTTTTGGACTGACAGGCCGATCGATGTTTTGGCTGACTAAGCGTTCATTGCGAACTGATCAATCCCGGCCAAAAGGCCCGCACCGTGGCATCCACTCGGTCTGGCTCCCGGCACTCCTCCTGGCGCTGTTTATAACTCCCTTGACTGTGGTCCTGGTCTACTCAACAATACAAGACAAGAAAAATCATGAAATCAGGCGCTTACAAGCTATTTCTGATCTAAAATCCGAGCTGGTTGAGGATTGGCTTCAGGAGCGTCGGCAAAATTCTCACTTCATTAGAATCAACAAAACCATCAGTTCAGCGTTTCAAGACTGGAAAAATCTCAATGATCGTGCCAGCTTCAATCGCCTAAGCGAACAGTTACAAGCAATAGAAAACATAGGCCAGTTCGAGGGCGTCAATCTATTGGATGGGTCTGGGACCACCCTCTGGACAACATCAGACGTTCACTCCCGAATCGATACCGCATCGGTCAGATCCATATTGCGATTGGCAAAATCAGGGAATGTAGAACGTTTGGGCCCCTATCGGGATAGCGAGGGTGATGCGCATCTCGACTACATCCTGCCCTACAAGAATAAACGGGATGAGATCGAATACATACTTGTCCTACATATGGATCCTACTCACTATCTTCTCCCAGCAGTCAGCGAATGGCCTGTTCCCAGCAAAAGCGGAGAAGTTGTGATGTTCCGCCGGGATGGATCTGAGTTGGAGTTTCTCAATAACCTAAAACATGACCCCGATGCCTCGATGCGACTGCGCTGGCCGATTGAAGATAAGGAACTGCTGGCAGCCCAACTGGCGCGGGGTGATTTGGGTATTGCACATGTTGTCGAGGGTAAGGACTATCGTAACGAATCCGTATTCGGTGTGGGACGCAACATACCTGGTACGGATTGGTTCCTGCTGGCGAAGATGGACTGGTCCGAGGTCTACAATGAGGCACTGGACAGTGCCATTTGGATGGGATTGAGCGGGCTTTTCGCCCTGTTTATCGGTTTCTTCGGACTCCATCTGTTGCGTCAACGCCAACAACTTGCACTTGCGAGCGCCACCTATCAGGCGCAGGCTGAGCGTATTCAGGCATTGAATCTGCTTTCCACCATTGCTGATTCGTCTACGGATGCCATCTTTGCCAAGGACCTGAAAGGCCGCTATCTCTTTTTCAACAAACAGGCCGAGTTGTTTTCGGGCAAATCCAAGGACCAAGTGCTAGGCGAGGATGACAGAAAGCTGTTCCCACCGCATCAAGCGGAGATGCTGATCGCAAAAGACCAAGCCCTGATGGAGGAAGACAGGGTATCCACATTCCATGAACACCTTGATACTGAGATGGGCCCTATTACTTTCCTTGCCACGAAAGGTCCGTTGAAAGATGAGAAGGGAGAGATTATTGGCGTCTTCGGTGTTTCCCGCGATATTACGGAAATGCACTCAATGGAGGAGGCTCTGCGGCAGAAAGAGTCTCGTCTACGCACCCTGTTTCAAACCCTACCCGATCTTATCTGGCTGAAAGATCCCGAAGGAGTCTACCTTGCGTGTAATCCTACTTTTGAGCGATTTTTCGGTGCCAAAGAAGCTGAGATTCAAGGTAAGACCGACTATGATTTTATAACTCGAGAGCAGGCAGACTCCTTTCGCGCCAACGATCTGGCGGCAATCAATGCGGGAGCACCCCGATCCAACACAGAATGGATCAGATTCGCAGATAACGATCAACGCGCCCTGCTGATGACCACCAAAACCCCTGTCATCGATGACAGCGGAGAGTTGATGGGGGTCCTTGGTATCGGACGTGACATCACAAGCCTTCACCAGGCGGAGCAGGCATTACGGGAGAACATGGAGTATTTCCGCCTCTTTTATGAGCGTGCTCCCGTTGCCTATGAGTCACTGGATGAACATGGCGTAATTCTCGACATCAATCCTGCATGGATGGAATTGTTAGGCTTTGACAGCGATCAGCGTGACCAGGTCATCGGCAGGCCCATCAGCGACTTCATCGTGCCGGAACAGCACTCGCTCCTGGATGCAAGCTTCAATGAGTTTTTTACCCATGGCAGTGTCAGGGGCAAGGAATATGACCTGATACGTCGTGACGGCAGGATTGTTACGGTATCGGTAGATGGTCAGATTGGACACGATGTACATGGTAACAATAAGCAGACTCACTGTGTTCTCCACGATATCACCGAAAGGAAACAAAACGAAGCCCGCTATCGTGAATTGGTGGATAACATGAGTGACGGGGTGGCGGTCTACGAGGCGATTGATGATGGAGCGGATTTTGTTTTCAGGGAGTATAACAAATCGGGTGAACGTATCGGCAAGAACAGACGCGAAGATGTTATCGGCCATCGAGTCACCGAGGTATTTCCCGGGATCGAACACCTGGGACTATTGGAGGTATTCAAACGAGTCTGGCTCACCGGTAAAGCCGAGTATTTCCCCATCGGCAGTTACCAGGATGAACGTCTTCGTATCTGGGTGGACAACTATGTCTACCGACTGCCAGGCGGTGAAATCGTCGCCATCTACAATGATATAACCGACCGTAAATTAGCCGAAGAGGCATTGAAACAGAGCGAGGAGAAATATCGACTCCTGGTGGAGAACCAGACTGATCTGGTGGTAAAGGTGGATACCGAAGGCTGTTTCGAATTTGCCAGTCCTTCCTATTGTAAAATGTTCGGAAAGAGCGAAGACCAACTGCTGGGCAACAAGTTCATGCCTTTGGTCCATGAGGACGATCAGGCAAAAACCCATGAAGCGATACAACGCCTCCAGCATCCCCCCTACACCACCTACCTTGAACAGCGTGCGATGACAAGTTCAGGTTGGCGCTGGCTCGGCTGGATGGATAGTGCGATTTTAGACAATGACAATAAGGTCACAGCCATCATTGGCGTAGGTAGGGACATCACAGATCGGGTTGAGGCCATGGAAGCCTTGCAGCAGAGTGAGGAACGCTATCGAGCCGTGGTGGAGGATACCCCGGTGCTGATCTGTAGTTTCCTCTCGAATGGGGAGATTACTTTCATCAACAAAGCCTATTGCGACTATTTTCAAAAATCTCCTGAAGAGCTGATCGGTAGTCGTTTTTTCGCCTTGATCCCTGCCGATGACAGAGACAGGGTGATGGAGAATATAAGGGCCTTGACCCCCGATTCGCCGACCCAGTCGCACGAACATCAGGTAATCACCAAATCAGCAGCAACCCGCTGGCAACGCTGGACCATCCGGGCTCTATTCAACACCCAAGGCGAGACACTGTCCTATCAATCGATCGGTCAGGACATCACCAATCGCAAGCTCGCCGAAATCAAGCTCAGCCGTCTCAACAATGAACTGGAAGCGCGGGTCAATGAGCGTACCAGTGAATTGGAATCAGCGAATAAGGAACTGGAGTCTTTTGTCTACTCTGTGTCTCACGATCTGCGGGCACCATTGCGGGCGGTTACCGGTTTTGCCCATATACTGGTCAACCGACATCTCGATTCGCTCAATCAAGAGGGTCAGCACTATCTGAAAAACGTCCTTCAGGCGGGTAACCACATGGGTGATCTAATCGATGACCTGCTGCAGTATTCACGCACCGGACGTGGCGCGGTGCAGATGAGGCCAATAGAGCTGGCCCCTATCATTGAGGGATTGGAGGTCACCTTTGCCGAACCCATCGAGAGTTCCAATGCCAAACTGATTATCGAGAAACCGCTCGCCACCCCTCTTGGTGACGCCACCTTGATTGGACAGCAATTCAGCAACCTGATAGAGAATGCCCTCACCTACCACGCCCCGAATACCGCACCGGTCATTCAGATCGCTGCGAAACCTAGCGGCGATCGAGTCATCATTACGGTCAGAGATAACGGTATCGGTATCGACCCTCAATACCAACACAAGATCTTTCAAGTATTTCAGCGTCTCCACAGTCAGGATGAGTATCCGGGCACCGGGGTCGGCCTGGCCATAGTGACCAAGGCTGCACGAATGATGGATGGCGAGGTCAAAGTGGAATCCTCCCTGGGCAAAGGCAGTCAATTCACCATTATTCTACCCTCGGCGGAGGAGCACTGATGCGCCTGGAAACCATTCGAGTAATCGATTCTGTTGACAGTTTTATAAAAATGGCACACCTTAGAGTGGCCGGCAGGAGTGCAACAATAGGTCAAGCAATATGAGCAAACCCGCTGCGATATTACTGGTTGAGGACAGCCGGATGGATGTTGAACTGGCCCTCGATGCATTTAAAGAGGCTCGTCTTTCCAACCGTGTCGAGGTCGCTTACAGTGGACAGCAGGCATTGGACTATCTGTTTGGTAACGACCACTACGCAGACCGAAACCAGAATCCACTTCCTGATCTGATACTGCTTGATCTCAAGATGCCGGGGATAGATGGCTTCGAGGTGTTGAAACGCATCAAGGGGACACCTTCGATCAAACGCATACCGGTTGTCATTCTCACCTCCTCCAAGGAAGAGGGAGATAGGGCGCTATCTTATGATATCGGAGCAAACTCCTATCTGGTCAAACCCGTCTCATTTACCGGCTTCATTGATGTAGTCCGCCTGATCGAAGATTACTGGCTGACCCTAAATGTCGCAGCACCGATGACAGATACAAATAACAGCTGATCCCGCGATGACTTTAAAGGTACTAATTGTAGAGGACCTACCCTACGATGCAGAACTGATGGCGCTGCGGCTCAGGGATGAGGGCTTTGACCTTGACTACAGCCGAGTACAGACAGAAAGCGATTATCTACAAGCAATAGCTGATCAGCCGGATCTGATCTTGTGCGACTGGCATCTACCCCAGTTCAGCGGTTTTCGGGCTCTCACCCTGTTGCGGCAACAGAGCAGCGACATACCCTTTATCATCGTCTCCGGCGGCATTGGTGAAGAGGCGGCCATTGATGCCTTGCGCCAGGGCGCCAACGATTATGTCTTGAAGGATCGACCTGCCAGGCTGGGTGAAGCGGTAAAGCGGGTATTGCAGGATAATCAGCTGAGAAAGGCACACCGTATTGCCGAGGAGAAGCTGCGCCTCGCGGAACGGGCCTTCCAGAACACAGCCGAAGGGATCACGGTAACCGATGTGAAGGGAAACATCGTCTCCACTAATCCGGCCTTTGAAGCCATCACCGGCTATACCCAGGATGAGGTGTTGGGTGAAAATCCAAGAATCCTCAAATCGGGACACCATGAACCCTCGTTCTATCGCGACATGTGGGATACCCTGCTCAAAGCGGGGCATTGGCGGGGAGAGATCTGGAACAGACGCAAAAACGGGGATGTCTATCCAGAATGGCTTACCATCAGTGCGGTTAAAGACAGCAATGGCGATACAACCCACTTCGTCGGTGTCTTCAGTGACATTACCCAGATCAAGGAAGCTCAGGATCAAATCAACTTCCTTGCCCACCACGACGCCCTGACCCAGCTACCCAATCGTGCCCTGTTTCGCGAACGCTTCGACCATGCCTTGATGCACGCTCACCGCGAGAAGAATTCGATTGCTCTACTGTTTCTCGATCTTGACCGTTTCAAGACGGTTAACGATACCCTCGGACATCCGATTGGTGACCAGGTTCTGCTGGAAGTCAGCAGACGCATGAATGAGATCATCCGTTCCAGTGACACCATCGCCAGACTCGGAGGCGATGAGTTTGTGCTGCTTTTGGAGGAACAGACCAGTGCGCAACATGCCGCCGTGGTGGCGCGTAAACTGATCGATATGTTCTCCAACTCAATGAATATCGGAGAACATGAGCTGGTGGTGACAGCAAGCATTGGAATAACCCTCTACCCCAATGACGGTGACGATCCCGATCTGCTGATTCGCCATGCCGACCGCGCCATGTACGAAGCCAAACAGCAAGGCAGAAATACCTATCGATTCTTTACCCAGGCCTTGACCGAGGGTGCGCTTGAACGCTTGATGATGGAAAATGAACTGCGCCGGGCCATCGAGCGCAACGAACTGAGGCTACACTATCAGCCGATTGTGGACATCAAGACGCAACAACTACATGGCGTCGAAGCACTGGTACGGTGGCAACACCCCAAGAAGGGCCTGATCGCACCCGGTCTCTTTATCGAGCTGGCTGAAGAAATAGGTATTATCGGCGATATTGGCAGATGGGTACTGCATACCGCTTGCCATCAGCTCGCAAGATGGGACCAAGAGACGTTCCGGGTGCCTCGCATATCGGTCAACCTCTCGGTGCAGCAGATCGACCAAACTCTGATCAAACAGGTTTCCGACGAGCTGCGAACAAGCGGACTTTCACCGCAACGCTTGGAACTGGAAGTCACCGAGTCGATGTTGATGCGTAACCCAGGATTGAGTCGCACTGTACTCGGTGAACTTAAAGCCATAGGAATCAATTTTGCGGTTGACGACTTCGGCACCGGCTACTCAAGTCTCGCCTATCTCAAACTGTTGCCACTGGACCACATCAAGATAGACAAATCGTTTGTTCGGGATATCGGTCAGGATAGCAATGATGAGGCGATTGTACGGGCCATTATCGCCTTGTCGAAAAGCCTTGGACTTGAGTCAGTTGCCGAAGGGGTGGAAAACAAGAGTCAGGCCGACTTTCTTCTAAAGGCCGGGAGTATTCTTGCTCAAGGCTATCTCTACAGCCATCCACTACCCGCCGAGGAGCTGTATACCACTTGGAACAGCGGGACGGGGATGAGCCAGACTATTTGAACTACTGCATACCCGAAAGCAAGAAAAAGCACTCAGGGCAAACCATAAGTGCTTTTGTATGTTGGTAGGCGCGATTGGAGTCGAACCAACGACCTCTACCATGTCAAGGTAGCGCTCTAACCAACTGAGCTACGCGCCTTTGAGACGGCGAATCATACAGGCTGCTCTATATCCTTTGCAACCCCGCCGAGAAGTCAGTTAGTCAGCGCGATCCGGTCAGTGGAACAAAGGAGACCGGCATCAGTCTGGTTTTTTCGACCGCCCCGGCTTGGTCTTTCTCAACCAGTATCAGATCCTGGCTGTAGCGTCTCTGCCCGACCGGCAGCACAAGACGCCCACCCGGTGCCAGTTGATCGATCAGCGGTTGGGGTATATGTTCCACCGCCGCCGTGACCATGATGGCATCGAAGGGTGCTGCATCGGGCCAGCCGTAGTAGCCGTCACCCTCGAGGAATGAGATGTTGGAGTAGCCTTCCTTCTGCAAGCAGCGGCGGGACTTCTGCGCCAGCTTGGGGATGATCTCGATGGTATAGAGGTGGTCGACCAACTCCGCCAGCACCGCTGTTTGATAACCAGAGCCGGTACCCACCTCAAGAATCTTGTCATGCCTTTTTGGTGCGATGAGATCGGTCATCAAGGCAACAATAAATGGCTGGGAGATGGTTTGGCCCTTACCGATGGGTAGCGGGCTGTTGTCGAAGGCGTGGGAACGAAACGGTTTGCTGACAAAACGGTTTCTGGCAACCCGCCCCATGGCGGCCAGAACGTGATCGTTGAGATGGTTCTGCCCAGTCATGCGACAGGCATAGTCCGCCTCCGCCTGGATGTCACTGAGCATACCTTGAATATCGCCCATACTCGGTACTACCTGCCGCAGCCTGTGTTGCAGAGACTCTCTCTGCCTGGCTTTTCACTTGGAATGAATTTAATTCTAGAAGAAAGTTTAGAAAAATAAAGCATTTATTTTAAATACTTTACATTTCTCCTGTTAATACAGATAGCGCTTTGGTAGGGCTCAGTCTAATTCGTTCCAGCAAGCATTCGTCGCCACACCCAGCATAGCGCTTTGGCATCGGGGAGCTAGGCAATGTCACACCACTAATCCCCGCTCTTGCAGATGTTTGATCTGATCCCGAACTTTTGCCGCTTCTTCAAATTCAAGATCCTGGGCATGACGATACATCTGTTGCTCAAGCTGCTGGATACGCTTTGCCATCTGAGCAGGTGTAAGGCCGGCATACTCCAGCTCCTCCTCCGCCACCTTGGCATAACGTTTGGCGTTGACCTGTCCTCCCGGGTAGGCACCTTCCATGATGTCGGCAATCGATTTCAGGATGGTCTGTGGGGTAATACCGTGGGTCTGGTTATATTCGATCTGCTTGGCACGCCGCCGATTGGTCTCGTCGATCGCCCGCTCCATCGATCCGGTCATCTGATCCGCATAGAGGATCGCCATGCCATTGGCATTGCGCGCGGCGCGGCCGATGGTCTGGATCAGGGAACCCTCGGAACGCAGAAATCCCTCCTTGTCCGCATCCAGGATCGCCACCAGTGAGACCTCAGGCATATCCAATCCCTCACGCAGCAGGTTAATACCGACCAGCACATCGAACTCCCCCAGGCGCAGGTCGCGAATGATCTCCACCCGCTCCACGGTATCGATATCGGAATGGAGATAACGCACACGCACCCCGTGATCACCGAGATAGTCGGTAAGATCCTCCGCCATGCGTTTGGTAAGCGTGGTCACCAATACCCGCTCATTGCGCCCCACCCGTAGGTTGATTTCCGACAGCAGGTCATCGACCTGGGTGCTTGCCGCCCTGACCTCGAGCTGAGGATCGACAAGCCCGGTGGGACGTACCACCTGTTCGACGATGGCACCGGAGTGTTCGATCTCATAATCGCGGGGGGTGGCGCTGACATAGATGGTCTGCGGCGAGCGAAATTCAAACTCCTCGAACCTCAGGGGCCTGTTGTCGAGGGCGGAAGGAAGACGAAAACCGTACTCCACCAGGGTCTCCTTGCGCGACCTGTCGCCGCGGTACATGCCGCCGAGCTGGGGTATGGTGACATGACTTTCGTCCACCACCAGCAGGGCATCGTCGGGCAGGTAGTCGAAGAGTGTGGGCGGCGGTTCGCCGGCGGAGCGCCCCGAGAGATAGCGGGAGTAGTTCTCGATACCGGTGCAGTAACCAAGCTCGGTGATCATCTCGATATCGAAGCGGGTCCTCTGGTCGAGGCGCTGCGCCTCCACCAGCTTGTTCGCCGATTCCAACTCCTTCAGCCGTTGCTGCAGCTCCAGTTTTATCTGATCCACGGCCTGCAACAGGGTCTCTCTCGGCGTCACATAGTGGCTTTTGGGAAAGATCGAGTAGCGTGGCACCTTGCGTCTGATCTCACCGGTTAGGGGGTCGAACACCGAGATATTCTCTATCTCGTCATCGAACAGCTCGACCCGCACCGCCTCCGCATCCGACTCCGCGGGATAGATATCGATCACCTCGCCACGCACCCGGAAGGTGGCGCGATGCAGCTCCACTTCATTGCGTTTGTACTGCAACTCCGCGAGACGGCGCAGAATGGCGCGCTGATCGATGATCTCGCCACGGCTCAGGTGGAGCATCATCCCCAGGTAGGCCCGCGGGTCACCCAGGCCATATATCGAGGAGACCGTGGCCACGATAATCGTATCCTGGCGCTCCAGCAGCGCCTTGGTTGCCGACAACCGCATCTGTTCGATGTGATCATTGATCGAGGCATCCTTTTCGATAAAGGTATCGGAAGCCGGCACATAGGCCTCGGGCTGATAGTAGTCATAGTAGGAGACGAAATACTCCACTGCATTTTCGGGGAAGAACTCCTTGAATTCGCCATAGAGCTGGGCGGCGAGGGTCTTGTTGGGTGCCAAGATCAGGGTTGGTCGTTGCAATTTCTCGATCACATTGGCGATGCTGAAAGTCTTGCCAGAGCCGGTGACACCGAGCAGGGTCATACCGGCCTCACCATCCCTCAAGCCCTCTTCAAGTTGCCTGATCGCCTCTGGTTGGTCACCGGAGGGGGAAAAATTTGCGGTTAATTTAAACACTTTGCTCATTGGGGGATTCTTCATCGTGCGTTAATTGGCTATTATGGCATTCCGACAGCGCCATCTACGAATGGCTTTTTAACCAACCCGTCGATCAGCCGAATCGCTGATGTTTGAGAATCAGGGATAAAAAACAGTAATGAATGCACAACTCTCCAGTCGCGTACAAGCCGTCAAACCCTCCCCTACCCTTGCAATCACCGCCCGCGCCGCCGAGATGCGAGCTGCCGGAAAGGATGTCATCGGACTGGGCGCGGGAGAACCGGATTTCGACACCCCCGACCACATCAAGGCAGCCGCCATCAACGCCATCAACGACGGCTTTACCAAATACACCGCCGTGGATGGCACACCCGCCCTGAAACAGGCAATCATAGACAAATTCAAGCGTGACAACGGATTCGACTATGCGCCGGAAGAGATCCTGGTCTCCTGCGGCGGCAAGCAGAGCTTCTACAATCTTGCCCAGGCGGTCCTGGATCCCGGTGACGAGGTCATTATCCCTGCTCCCTACTGGGTCTCCTATCCGGACATGTCGATTCTGGCGGGCGGTGTACCTGTGCTGGTTTCAGCCGGCGCCGCGCAGAATTTCAAAATCAATGCGCAACAGCTGGCGGCGGCAATTACCGAAAAGACCAAACTCTTCGTCATCAACAGCCCCTCAAACCCGACCGGTATGGCCTACAGCCGTGAAGAGTTGGTCGCGCTGGGAGAGGTGCTCAAAGATCATCCGCGAGTGCTGATCGCAACCGACGACATGTATGAACACATCCTCTGGCCAGGAAACAGCTTCGTCAACATCCTCAACGCCTGCCCCGATTTGAAGGATCGTACCCTGGTGCTGAACGGGGTCTCCAAGGCCTACTCCATGACCGGATGGCGAATCGGTTATGCCGGTGGACCGGCGGATATCATCAAGTCGATGAAAAAAATCCAGTCCCAGAGCACATCTAACCCCACCTCGATTTCACAAGTGGCGGCTCAAGCAGCTTTGGAGGGCCCCCAGGATTGTATCCAGGAGATGCTGGTCGCATTCAAGGAGCGCCACGATTATGTGGTCGAGCGTCTCAACGGCATGCCGGGAATCGACTGTCTGCCTAGTGATGGCACCTTCTACTGTTTCCCAAATGTGGAAGGCGCCCTTGCCGCCATCGACGGTGTAAGCAATGATCTGGAGCTCTCGGAGTACCTGATCACCGAGGCCGGCGTCGCTCTGGTACCGGGTACCGCCTTTGGACTCTCCGGACATGTCCGCATCTCAATCGCCACCAGTCAGCAAAATCTGCAAAAGGCACTGGATCGAATTGAAGGGGTACTCAAGGCTTGATAAAGCCGCCATAACCTCAATCTAAAGGGACCGGGGTGCGGAACACACCCCCAGGATGCGCCATGGAGGGCATCAATCATGCAGCCAACTGAAAATAGTCTTCATGCCAACAAACGGGGATTTACACTTCTGGAACTGCTTATCACACTGCTCATCTCTGCCATCCTGATCAGCATCACCATCCCTTCCTACCGCACATTGATGGCCAGAAATCTGCAAGCCAGTGAAATCAATAGCTTTGTACACCACTTCCGACTTGCCCGCTCGCTATCGATCAGCAAGGCATCCCACCATGTACTCTGTCCCAGCAGCAATGGTGAAAATTGCTCACCATCAACCGATTGGAGTCATGGGTTTATCCTCTATGAAGACAGCAACCAAAACCGGGTCAGGGATCCCAACGAAGTGATGCACGGCGTGCATCAAACTGAGCATGAGCAGAATATCGATATCCACGCCAGTCAAGGCCGCAACCTTGTTGTCTACCAGGATGATGGTCGACCCAGCGGATATACCACAACTCTCACTTTTTGTGATCCCGATAGCCAGATTCCACCCAAGGCTGTGATCGTAAACAACGTGGGACGTGTAAGAATATCCGACTCCAGATGGAACGGTAACCCGCTCATCTGCGGCGGCGATATTTAAGGTCGAACTATTGACGCTAAGGCCCAGTCTCTTTATTATGCGCCCCTCTTAAGCATTTCCCCGGTAGCTCAGTCGGTAGAGCGGGTGACTGTTAATCACTAGGTCGGCAGTTCGAGCCTGTCCCGGGGAGCCATATAAATCAAAGGCTTACATCAATCTGGTGTAGGCCTTTTTTTAATTCTCAGTGAATAAAATGCCAAGTATCCATGTGCCATGTGGATCTGGTTTCACACCAGTTAGTGAAGTCGGTTTTTGAACTCAGCGGGGTTTTGTTTTTGCCCTCAATGTCGATGCTATGCGCAAGCAACTGACAGGGATCCAAGCAAAATCCTTGTTGCCTGCTAACTAGCTTTCTGCGCTTAAATTACCCTCTAGACAAGTATTTAAGTAGTTCTTGAACAGTGTTAACAACATTAAACATATTAGGAATTAATGTCGGATAATTTAACAAAGCATTTTAGTGATATATTACCACCTTATTGATTTATAAGGATATATCATCCAGGGTATAAATATTGCATATTCGTAATGGATAATAGTGTGCAACAAAGAGAGACCTGTTAGCTGGACCGGCCAACGACATAGGTGTTTAACGTCCTTTTACGATTATGATTACCTACTACACGTTCGAAGGACCGATAATCAGTCTTGACGACAAATCAGGCATCCTCGCTCGGTCTGGTATCAACACCAGCGATAACGTCCGTTATACCTTTTTGGTCAACCGTGAGCTGGAAGGGAAACGCATTAAAGACGACGGATCGACACATACTTACGACAACGACCGACTCAGAGTCTATTTCTTCACCAACCTCATGAGCGGTAGCAGAATAGAATCCTTGGTCGATCATGGATCACAGCCGGATATAACCTATTTCAGGGGATTTGAGTCGAACAAACGATTCGACCTACTCTCCGGGTCCAACAAACACTACGTAAATATCTGGGGTATATCGATCAATGACTGGCCGTATGGACCAACCCTGCATGGACTTGAATGTGTAAACGGCAAACACGCCAAACGATCAGTTATAATTTCCAAGCTGTCTCTGACATCGATTTCCGATCGCTACTCAAACCCCATTGAAAACGAATTGTTTTCAAGAAAGGAAGTCATCCAGCCTCTGTATTACTAGACAACATTAATCGGCAATGGCCCGAACACATCATTACCCACATTAAACTTCAATAACCAAACACCTTCGGGAAAATCAGAAGCGTTGCGTGTGATATTGATATAGCCTCCGGTAGAGGAGGTAAAGCGAGGTACGGGAAAACTCGACCAGCTAACGGGTTCGACACCATCGCTCGGCCATAGTTTTGTCTTCATCTCCTGCTTAGGCCACAAGTTTGAGGCCCACATGAAGAAATACTCTCCCAGTGCTTTATGGATAACCTCGGTATAACCGAATTCAGGCCTTCTCACATTACCCCAGTGAGCAAAATTCACAATCAGATCGTTATGCCCGAACAACCCTTCCCAGACAGGATATTCAGGGCCATCCATAAAGTTTGGATCGATCTCATAACCATCTCCGGCAGCATCCAATTTGACCAGGCTTGACCAAAGCAGATCGAAGTTCACAAAGTTGCCTATGTCTCTGATGTTCTGCAGCATAGGTACCGCATTACGTATTGTGCTGTTTGACTGGAACTCAAGCCATATTTTCGAAAGCACGAAATAGTGCCCTAATGAATTGAGATGTGTGCGATCCCTTGTAATCAGCCCCATTCTGGAAGGCCTGAACAGACTTGTGTCGACCGCGATATCCGCTAACGTCTGTGACTCACTGTCGAGGGCTCTCCAGTTAGTCAATCTATCCTGCATAGTGGACGAAAGAACTGTCCCGAGTTCCGTTTCTTCAGAGGTGTAGAGACCTTCCTCACCCGGTATTGTGGAGGTTTCGTGCATCCATGGACTGCAATACTTCTTTTTTATACTAGTAACCGGTAATCCGCCATGCCGCTCTTCATCATAGGGTGTCAATCTTGAAAAAATGATATAGGCATTTGGGTTGTTGCTCCGGAAATATCCATATAAGGCCTGTGCATCAGCAATCATCTCAGCCTGGGTACGACCATCCGGAGATACAATGGCATCGATAATGCCTAGCTCGATAATGATCACATCCGGATTCTTCTCGCTGGTTAACTGGGCATAGCTTTTACCAATGAGTGGATCGACAAGGGAGAGTGCAGTTTGATAGGTAATACCTGTTGAACCTGTCGCATACACATCGACGGGAATACCCTCGGAATGGAAGGCATCCTGTAGATGGTTAACCCAGGATTTCCCCCAGGGCAGAACTGTTTCCGATGCACCTAGTACACAAATAGTTAGTTGACCATTCATATGGATATTCCATTTCCCAGTATTGATGTTTTTCAGCGTAAGGCCCAGTAGATTAAGCTTGCCTGTTATTGCCTCTGTCAGTTACTGACGATACTCAGCAATAATCAGAAATCTGGTTATTCCCAGATGTAGGTTAAGGCCTCAGCAAAGCGTATGTTAACAGATGAATTAAATTACTGTGATATTTTATAGAAACAATTGATAGTTTTTAATGCGCTTCGCACATAATTGGGTTAGGTTTTTTTATATACCCGAAGCAATCTACTCACGAGGCCTAGGGTGATCAGTGTAGCTACGCGCATGCCTTTAGCAGTGGCTTGGTCTGCGGCTGCCCAATTCGCAGAGAAATCAAGACAAAGCACCATCGTTAGCAAGGGTTTGCCATGCAGCCCCCCATATCCAAGGTTGAGAACAAACCGGATTTTTTCCTCGGTCACTTGCCCACGGTGTTAGTAGGTTATATACATGGCCCTATTACATCAGGGCTATCAAGTTGATAAAATTGCGCTATCATTTTGTCAGGGGGCGCTGTCATCTATTCCAGAGATGACTTTAGATTGATACTCAACGTAATACTCCCTTTGTTGAAGCAAGTATCGATTTTTTGGGAAAAATAATATGTTTAACGATAAACGTTTGGGGAAAGGACCGATCCCGTCTTCTCCAGAAAGATATATCAATGAGAGGCAGGTGGATGGGCTATCGATTCTAAAAAAGTTCGGCTGGAAATTGATCTGCATCAGGAGACAGACTGAGGGTGCCAGCACGACGCTTATGAAGAACAGACAGGATCAGGCTATTGGCGTATTGGGAGAAGATGGTATTCTCAGAATCAGTGCCGATATACAAGTACGCAAGTCCCACCCATAATCGTCAACTCAAGGCTGCGCCTTGTTTAGGAGAGGTCGGGAATGAGCCAGGCCAAATTTCTGATTATGTCAACAAAAACGAAACAAAAGAGTAACAACCAGATGGTCAAATATTCACACTCATAACCTAGCTCTCAGTGACCCAAACTATTGTAGAATGAAGAATTAGCAGGAGATAGGCCGACAGCTCCATTGCTTTTTTGTCGGCTTGGTGCAAACTGTAGTTCCTGTTTTAAATGTTAAACTGTCGACACATGGATGATCGATTGAAGACTAGCCCAAGGTGAGTTCGCGGATGTCAAGCAACCCCCACCCCCAAGAACAAGTTCAGTTCTCCCATGGCTTGTTTCTGTTCTTTTTGATCTTCCTGCTCTGGCTCATGCTCACTGCCAGTCTCGAAACCGCCGAGGTGCTCATCGGTCTGGCAGTGGCGGCTGTTGTTACCCTGGCAAGCAGGCCCCATCTACCTGTATTTGCAGGATTACGGCTCACTCCGGGTGCAATTCTTCCCTTTCTCAGTTACCTGGGTATCTTCCTGATAGCGCTAATACGCGCCAATTTCGACATGGCACGCAGAGTACTCTCCCCCTCTCTGCCCTTGTGCCCAGGTGTGGTTGAAGTTAGGACCCAGTTGAAGTCCTCCCTGGGTCGGTTAATTCTGGCCAACTCTATTACCCTGACCCCGGGTACGTTAACTGTCGACATTCGTGGAGACAGCATTCTGGTACATTGGGTCGATATCCCTCCGGGTAGCGACATTGAGAGCGCGACCCTGGAGATCACAAACAAGTTTGAGCGTCATCTGGTAGGTTTCGTTAAATGAACTTGACCATTTTGGAGTTAATCGCCCTTGGGATGATGGGCGGCGCTGTTTTGCTGAGCCTGTTTAGGTTGTTGCTCGGACCAACCGCACCGGACCGGGTCGTGGCTGCAGACACCTTGGCGGTAATAACAACCTCTGGCCTGGTCATATTGGCCGCCCTGCTAGGCAGTGCCCTCTACCTGGATGTGGCACTGATCTATGGCACCCTGGCCTTTGTCGGTGTTGTCGCCATCGCCCGCGCCATTGAGGGAAACGGATCATGAGACTGGTGGCGGATCTGATACTGCTTCTCGGCGCGACATTCACCCTGCTCGGTGCCCTTGGCCTGGTGCGCATGCCCGATGTCTACAATCGCATCCAGGCCGGCACCAAGGCGGTAACCCTTGGCGCCCTGTCACTGTTGCTTGGCATAGGACTGCTCTATCCGGAGTGGTGGTCCAAGCTACTCATCATCGCCCTGATGATCCTGGTCACCAATCCCATTGGCTCCTCCACCATCGCCCGAGCACTGCTGATGGCAGGCGTGAAACCGTGGAAAAAAGCCGAACTGCCAGCCTCTGGAGAAGAACGTCAATGAGCGAGATAGAACTCTGGATTCTGCTCCTCCTCGCGCTGACCATGCTAAGCGCCGCGGTAACGGTGTTGCTGGTGAAAAACCATATTGCCGCGGTTGCCGCCGCCTCTGTGGTTTCGCTGGGACTGGCACTGGTTTTCGCTCTACTCAGAGCGCCCGACGTTGCCATGACGGAGGCCGCCGTTGGGGTCGGTTTGAGCAGCCTGATACTGGCGCTTGCCCTGCGCCGCCTCGGCCTTTGGAAGCTGGATGGCGCGAAAGTGGATAGCAATCTGTTACAGCATGATGTGGAGAATCGGGATGGCTAATCTCACTGGCCTGCTATTCGCCGGAGGCTTGGGATTCATGTTGCTGTCGATCGCCAGCGGACTCGACTTCGGCGCCCCCCCGATGCTCGTCGGCACCGAGATTCAGGCCCATGCGCCACAACAGACGGGGGCTGCGAATATTGTCACTTCCGTGGTGCTGGGTTATCGGGCCATCGATACCCTGGGTGAGCTATCGATACTCTTCGCTGCCGCGGTCTCCGCCGGTCTGGTACTCGGGCGTCGCCATACCACGGCAGGTACCCAGACCAAGGGGGGCTTTATCCTTCAAAATGGTGGTTCGCTGCTCTTCCCACTGATGATGACCATCGGCTTCTACATCATCTTTCACGGTCACCTGACGCCCGGGGGTGGTTTCCAGGGGGGCGTCATACTGGCAGCGGCCTTCTTCCTGCCCCTGCTGGCCCGACCAGGCGCCAAACTGCATCACAAGAGTCTGAGCCTGATAGAAGGATTCGCCGGTGCCAGTTTTGTCCTCATCGGCCTGTTGGCGATGCTGGAGGGTAAGGCGTTCCTGCAACCCCTGATGATTCAGGATACCCTGGGGCAACTCGTCTCCGCAGGCACCCTGCCGCTGCTCTACCTGGCAGTCGGGCTCAAGGTGGGCGCCGAACTGGCGAGCCTGTTGTCACGCCTGATCCAGACAGAGGCGCCGCAATGATCCCCGCCATCACCCCTGAACTGATACTCTATGTGACTGCCATTGGTCTGATCGCAATCGGCCTGGCCGGTGTTGTGATTTCGTCCCATCTCTTTCGCATGGTACTGGCCCTGGTGATCGCAGAGGCCGGTGCAAATCTGATGCTGGTATTGGCAGGCTATCGCTGGGATGCTGTGGCGCCGATCCTGACATCCCTCGCGGAACCTCCCATGATGGTTGATCCAGTACCCCAGGCGCTGGTACTCACCGCCATCGTCATCGGCGTCGGCATCCAGGCCCTTGCCGTGAGCATCCTGATACGCATCCGCCAGCGCTATGCCACCCTGGACCGCAATAAGGCGGCCGAGCGGATGGATGCGGAGATAGCCGCCACCCTTGGCGCCTCGCGGGACATCAGCCAGGAGGCTCCCTTGGGAGAACGCCCGCTGCCCCCCCTCCCCGCCGATCAAGTCAATATGCGAGGAGATGCATCATGAGTTCCAATCTGGTGCTGACCATAGCACTGCCGTTGCTCGGCGCATTCCTGCTACCGGTGCTGATGCGCAGTTCCGTGGCAATCGCCCTCTGGAGCGGACCCGTCATTCTGATCTACGGCTGCTGGATTATTGTCGAACTCTGGCTGGTTGGTTTCACCCAGCCTGTCTCCATCGCCATTGGCGGCTTTGCCCCACCGCTGGGGATCAATCTCTATGTCGACTCCCTCGCCCTGCTCTTCGCCTTTGCGGTACAGCTGCTCGGTCTCATCTTCTGGCCCTTCACCCTGGACCAGGAGAGCGCCCGTCGCCAATCCCTGATGTTGTTACTGGTGGCCGCCTCCACGGGGCTTGCCCTCTCAGGGGATCTGTTCAATCTCTACGTCTTCTACGAACTGGCCGCGGTGGCCACTTTCGGTCTGGCAAGCGCATCGGGTAAAAGCGCCGCCTATGTGGCCACCCTGCGCTATCTGATACTCAGCGGCATCGGTTCGGTGCTGACCCTGTTCGGCATCGCCCTGATCTATAGCCAGACCGGCACCCTCAATCTTGCCCATCTGGCTCAACTCGCTCCGCAGCAGCTCAACAACGGTCTGGGACTCACCGCCTTTCTCACCATCCTGATCGGCATAGGGGTCAAGGCGGAGCTCTTCCCGGTCAACACCTGGGTACCTGAAATCTATGCCACCGCCTCAACCAGGCTCTCCGCCTTTCTTGCCGGTCTGCTGTCCAAGCTGGCCGTGCTGATCATTCTGCGTCTGCTGCTGTTGATTTTCCATCAACCCGAGGCGGCCCAGGTGATCTTGATTCTCGGTATTCTGGGTGTGGTCAGCGGTGAGTTGGCGGCCTGGCGCGCCAAGGAGATGAAACGCATGCTGGCCTTCTCCTCCATCGGTCAGCTGGGGATGATCTTCATCGCCATGTCCCTGCCCGATGGACAGGGAATGGTGGCCGTTATCGCCCTAGCCCTGCACCACCTGATCATCAAATCAGGCCTGTTCATGTTGGCCGAGGATTGGGGTGGCGCCATCGAGCGGCTGCGCGGCAGCGCCAAGGCCTCGCCCCTTGGGGCCGCCTTGTTCGTGCTCTTCTCACTCTCTCTTGTGGGCATGCCCCCACTTCCCGGATTCTGGGCCAAGTTCGTCCTCATTACCGAACTCGCCGGCCAGGTCGAGCCTCTCTACCTGCTCGGTCTTGCGGTGTTTCTGCTCGCGACCGTGGTGGAGGCAAGCTATCTGTTTCGTGTTGCCGGCATCCTCTATGGAAAACCCGCCGCAGAGACCCTCAGCGAGGAGATCCCAAAGAGCCAGGGGCTTGCCTTGGTGACCGCCTCCCTGTTCGGGGCCGGATTGGTCGCCACGGCTCTATGGATCGCTCCCGTTGGCGACGGGCTGCAAGCCATAGCCACCCAGGCTCAGGATGTCGATCTCTACATCACCACCGTCTCCCCGGCGATATCCGGAGGCAGCCAATGATCCTCACCCCTCTGGATGAACTGCTGCTCTTCTCCGGCGCGACACTCCTGGTGGCGCTCTTCATCGGCCGCGGTCTCGCTGCCGGATGGATGGTCACCATCCTCTACGCTGGCCAACTGCTGGTCCTGTTGAAGATGGCCAGCCTCGGTTACGAGGGTGGAAGCATCGCCTCCTCGCTCTCTTTTGAGGTCTTGGGCCAGACATTGAGTTGGCGCTTCGACGCCCTGAGCTGGTTCTTCGCCCTGATCACCATCGGCTCCGCGTTGCTCTGCAGCTGGTTCTCCTCCGGTGCCTGGGAGCGCGACTATATCAAGCAGGGCGGCAATATCTGGCTGCTGCATACGGCGATGGCGCTGAATGTCTTCACCATGTTGATCCTGCTTGCCAGCGGGGATCTGCTCTCCCTATTCATCGGTTGGGAATTGGTCAGCTGGGCCGGTTTTCTGCTGATGACCCTTGCCGGTGGTGTCGCCGCCAAGGCGGCAATACGATATATCACCTATGCGCTGGCGGGAGGTATGGCGATCTTCGGGGGTATTGCCCTGGTCTATAGTGTATCCGGCTCGCTACAGCTCGAAGCCGTGATCACCGCGGTTGAGCAGGTCAGTACAACCAAGCTCTGGTTATTGGTGATCCTGTTTGGCGGAGGATTCGGGGTCAAGATGGGACTGTTGCCATTCCATTTATGGCAGGCACCCGCTTACGCCGAGACACCCGGCCCGGGCAGCGCCTTTCTTGGTGCCATCTCGTCCCGCATGGGTCTGTTTGCCATCCTACTGGTGCTGGTAAAGCTGTTCGGTATCGTCAACATCGACAACTTGAAAGTACCCTTCACCCTGATCGACGCCCGTGACCTGCTGGCCTGGATTGCGGTCTTCACCATCATCTTTCCAACCTATACCGCCATGAAGCAGAACGATGCCCGCTATCTGCTCGCCTGGCATGGTATCGGGCAAGGCGGATATATGTTACTGGGTATTGTGGTGGCTGACGCCATGGGTGGCGCCGGCGGCCTGCTGCATGTCTTCAACTACGCAGCCTGCCAGGCGGCTCTGCTGCTGGCAGTATTTGCAGTGATCTATCGCACAGGCACCTCGGACCTGAATAAGCTCGGTGGCCTGGTAGTTCGCATGCCGCTCACATTCATGGTACTGCTGGTGGGCATCATCGGCTTGGCGGGGCTTCCACCGATGAATGGCTTCGTCTCGAAATGGTTAGTCTATAGATCGCTGCTGAACCAAGGCATGCCACTGCTCTTCCTGGCAACGATCATCGGTACCCTGGGTACCATCCTCTCTGTCTACAAGTTGATTCATAACATCTTCCTCGGCCAACTTAGGCTGGAACATGAACATGTCTCCGAGGCCCCCTGGAGCATGATGACCCCGATGTTGATTCTCAGTGCCATTATTTTCATTACCGGTCTGTTACCGGGGATACCCCTCGCCTGGGTCGGATCGACGCTGCAAACTGTCGGCCTACCGATTCCGCAATACACCCTCGGCGGTGTCGAATCGGCCAGCGGTTCATTGGACATGATCTGGGTGATCGGTGTGCTGTTTGCCGGCTTTGGCATTGGCGCCCTTGTCTTCTATTCAGCCGGGCGCAGCAAGCGGGTTCATCAATTGGATAACTACGCCGGTGGTCACTTTCTCTCAGCAGATGTGCGCTACCAGTATAGTGACAACTTCTACGCCGGTCTGATGCATCTTATCGGCGGCTGGTACCGGGGTAGTTTCCTCTGGCTGGAACGCGGCATCGGCTCCCTGGTCGAGTTTCTCTCCCTCACCATGCAGGGGCTCTATCGGCGGGCCAATGCCGAATTCTATCTCCTCACGACCGCGCTCTTCGTCATCGCCTGGGTGGTAATCTGATGTCAGCCACTGAACTGCTTATCGAACTGATCCTGATGCCCCTGGTGGCCTTCGTCGTCGGCATGATGATGGTGCTGATGATGCGGCGTATCGCCGCCAAGCTGCAGCGACGCATCGGCCCCCCCTTCTTTCAGCCGCTCTATGACATCGTAAAACTGCACAGCAAGCGGACCCAGGTCTCCCATGGCCTGATTCACGATATCGGTATCGTCATGGCGATGGGGGGTTATATCGCCGCCGAGACCCTGCTCCCGGTACCAGGCATGAACGGCATTGCGGAAAAGGGTGGCATCATAACCCTGCTCTACCTGATGATGATCCCCTCTCTCGGGCTGGCACTGGGTGTCGGACAATGCGCCAATCCCAACGGCTCCATCGGTATCGCCAGAGCCTTGACCGCCATGCTCGCCTACGACATCCCGCTGGTGATTGTCGTCTTCGGGGTCGCTTATGCCGCGGGAACGACCAATCTCATCGACATCATCGCCGCCCAACAGGCCGGAGGATTCGAGACCTGGGGTGTGACCCAGATGCCGTTGTTGGCCATCGCCGGGCTCATCGCCATGCACGCATCCCTGGGCAAACAGCCCTTTGAGATCTACATCGCACCCGCGGAGATCGCCACCGGTCCGATGGTGGAAATGGGCGGCAAATATCTGGGCGGACTCTTCGTGATGCAGTGCTTCCAGCTCTATACCACCTCCGTACTCTACGTCAGCCTGTTCCTCGGCGGCGGTACCACCTGGTTCGATTTCTTATTGAAGAGTTTTCTCGTTCTCGCCATCCCCGTGAGCATCGCCTATCTGTTTCCCCGCTACCGCACTGAAGACCTGTTGCGCTTGATGTGGAAATGGCCGGTGATGTTGGGGCTGGTTGGCATTGCGTTTGTTATTTAATTTTGAATTGTGAATTTTGAATTGATGTGTGCGCTACGCGCACAACCTTTTCAAATCAGCGTGAGCAAAGCGAACACCAAAATTCAAAATTAATAATTCAAAATTCAAAATCAGGTAAGGAGCTATGATGAGCTCGATAAAACAGATCCCGGTCGTAGAAACAAAACGAAGCAATCCCTTGGCGCGGGTTTTCGACGATCTGGTGCGCTTCTGCCGCTCCCGCTCCCTGTTTATCCTCCACTACTGCACCGGTTGCGGCGCCATCGAGCTGCCTCCGGCGATGACATCCCGTTTCGATATGGAGCGCTTGGGCATTCAGCCCATGGTGTCACCGCGGCAGGCCGATATCCTGTTGATCACCGGCTATGTCTCTATCAAGACCCTGAAGCGGGTGATCCTGACCTATGAACAGATGGGCTCACCCAAGTATGTCATAGGTATCTGTTCCTGCACCGTCAACGGCGGTATGTATTGGCAGAGCTATGCCACGGCGAAAAAGCTCGACGAGTACATGCCGGTGGATCTCTATATCGCCGGCTGCATGCCGAGACCCGAAGCGGTGATCGCCGGCCTGCAACAGTTGATGGACAGAATCCACTCCGGCGAGGCAAACAGCTGGGAAGACTACTACCGCAATTACGACTACTACCTGGGGAATCAGCAAAAGCTATTCGGTGAGGATTGGCAGACTCCCACCGATGTAATCACCGAGGCAAAACACTACGACCTGCTGAGTGAAGGCACCCTGGGTGATCACACACGCCTTTTGGAACAGCATCAAAAACCACTGGAGGCCCTGGAGATGCGCCTTGGCGATAAGCAGAAGGAGCCCGTCAAATGAGTAAGGAGATCACCCATTGGCTGGATGATTTGCTGGCGGAGATCGAAGGTATTGTAGTGCGCCGCAAGAGCAGCCGCCGGGTGCGGGTGGATGTGCCTGCCGATGCCCTGCCAGCCCTGTTGGAACTGCTGCAGGGTCGTGCCGGCTATATTCACCTCTCTGCCATCAGCTGTGTCGATTGGATCAAGGAGGATGAGTTCGAGCTGGTCTACCACGTCTGGTCCTACGAGAGCCACTCCCTGGTCTCCGCCCACATCCGCATTGCCAGGGAACCGGGGGTCTATCTATCGGTATACGACCTCTATCAGCCCGCCGCCTTTTTCGAGCGCGATATCCACGAGATGTACGGCATCCATTTTGAGGGCAGTCCCAACATGGAGAAGTTCATTCTCACCGAATGGGACGGACCGCCACCGATGCGCAAGGAGTTCGACAGCGAGGCCTACATCAACGAACACCTCAGCTGGCAGGAGTACAACCCGGAATGGCTGCAGGAGCTGGTTGCCGAGGGCGGCGGGGTGATCATTCCACCCGAGGAGCAACGGTTTAGCCAGAAGAAGAAGTAATTTTGAATTTTGAATTGATGTGTGCGCTTCGCGCACAACCATTTCAAATAAGCGTGAGCAAAGCGAACACCGAAATTCAAAATTCAAAATTCAAAATTAACGAGCGCAGCGAATATGAGACCCGAGAACTACGAAGCCCAACGCCAACCACCGAGCAATGAATTCGAGCTCAATTTCGGTCCCAACCACCCGGGCATCGAGGGCAACTATGCCTTGAAGGTGAAACTTCACGGGGATGTGGTGTTGGAGGCCCAGGCCGATGGTGGCTATCTCCATCGGGGTTTTGAAAAACTGATGGAACAGCGGCTGTGGATACAGAACATCGCTCTGGTGCCACGCATCTGCGTGCCCGACCCCTCACCCATGGAACTCTGCTACTCCATGGCAGTGGAACAGCTCTGCGGCCTACAGGTCCCACAACGGGCAAACTGGATCCGTGTCATGCAGCTGGAGCTCTCCCGCATCGCCGCCCATCTCTTCACCTTCGGCGGCCACGCTGCCACCACCGGCATGTACAGCACCATGTATTGGGGGGTTGCAGATCGCGATCTGGTGCTCGATCTCTTTGAGGAGTTCACCGGTGGCCGCGTCTACAGTATTTATAATATCCCCGGTGGAGTAAGACGCGAACTGCCGCCCGGCTTTTTACAACGGGTAAACGAGACCCTCGACTACATCGAGTCCCGCCTCCCCGATTACGACAACCTCTTTTTCAAGAACCAGGTTTTCGTAAAGCGTGCCAAGGAGGTCGGTGTGATGAGTCAGGAGCAGGCTCTCGCCTGGGGAGTCACGGGTCCGAACCTGCGCGCCACCGGACTCGCCTTCGATGTACGCAGGGACGATCCCTATTTGATCTATGATCAACTCGATTTTGAGATTCCAACCGAAGAGAGCGGCGATGCCTGGGCCCGCACCCTGGTACGGCGGCATGAACTGATGGAGAGCATTCGCATTGTGCGTCAGGTAGTTCAAGCCCTTCCCGATATCCATGGGCCGATACGCGCGCCGATACCCAACCCGCTGGCTTGGAATGTTCCGGCCGGAGAGACCTACACCCGGGTCGAGTCATCTAAGGGGGAACTCTGCTACTACGTGGTCTCGAATGGCGGCCCAAAACCCTACCGGGTGCATGTCAGGGGACCCTCTTCGATGCATGCGGTACAGGTGCTGGAAAAGCTGTCGGTCGGCTCGCGTATCGAGGATATTGCGCAGACCATGTTTTCCCTTGATGCCTGTCCTCCGGAAGTGGATAGATAATTTTGAATTATGAATTCAAGAGGAGCAGTAAGTGGATTCGACAGGGAATGTCGTTAAAGAGTAGAGCTTTATCGCAAAGATGGCGATCGCTTCGAAAGAGGCGCGAGAAACAGATTATTGGATCCGTCTATTGATTGCGACCGGATACCTGACAGAGCAGAGAATGGCTGAGAAGACCTTGCAAAATGATTGCGAAGAACTGAACAAACTTTTGACATCAATCGTCAAAACAAGCCAAGAGAACTAGCCAATGACAAAACCCATTCAAAAATCAAAATTCAAAATTCAAAATTCGCCAATCGAGCACGAGGACAGCGGCTCCATCCTGGCACCGCTAAAGTCGCTCCAGTTCTTCGCCCGCAAACCAGTCACCGTGCCGCTGGAGCCGCGGCCGGCGGCAGAAAACTATCGCGGCTTTCATCTCAACGATCACGAAAAATGTATCGGCTGCAGCTCCTGTCAGAAAGTCTGTGACAACGCAGCGATTACCATGGTAAAGGTCCCTCACTTACCTGAAGATCCGGTCAACGGCATTCGCAACCTGCGTCCCGCCATCGACTATGGACGTTGTTGCTGGTGTGCCCTCTGTGTCGATATCTGTCCCACCGGTTCGATATCGCTCTCCAGGGAGTATGTCCACACCTGTACCCAGGAGGAGATCGACAGCTACTTTATTCTGCCCGACGAAAAAGGTATCCACGATACCTACTACGGCCTGGGCTGGCAGAAGAGTGTCGATTCAGATCTGCTCGACCTGGAGCGGCAACAGATGAAAGAGCTGGAGCCAGAGACACGGATCGATAATTTCGATGAGATCGTCCATGGCTACAGCGAACAACAAGCCGTTATCGAGGCCTCACGCTGTGTCCAGTGCGGCATGTGCCACGATGCCTGCCCGACCCACATGGATGCGCCGGAATATATCCGCGCCATCTGGCAGGGAAAAACGGAAGAGGCGGTACGCTGGATCTACAAAACCAATCCCTTTTCCCATATCTGTGGCCGCGTCTGCACCCATCGCTGCGAAGATGCCTGCTCCATCGGCCGCCGCGGTGAGCCGGTTGCCATCCGCTGGCTCAAACGCTATGCCGTGGATGCGGTCGATCACGACCGGATCAAACAGATTGCCGCAGAAGAGAAGGTAGACTACATAAGCGGCAAACGGATTGCGATCATCGGTGCCGGCCCCGCTGGCCTCACAACCGCCTACGATCTGGTGCGCAAAGGCCATCAGGTAACCGTCTATGAAGCCAGGAAGGACGCGGGCGGCATGCCTAGATACGGCATTCCCTCCTATCGCCTACCCTACGACATGCTCGACCGGGACATCGATGTCATCACCTCACTGGGTGTCAAGATTCAGACCAACACACGGGTCGGGGTCGATATCAGCATGGATCAGCTGCATACCGATTACGACGCCGTGGTACTCGCTATTGGCCTCCACCTGGGACGCTCAACCCGGATTCCGGGATCAGATCATAAACAGGTGGTAAAGGCGGTGGATCTGCTGCGTATGATCACCAATGATGAGAAGTTCAAACTGCCGAAGCGGGCTGTGGTCATCGGCGGCGGTAATGTAGCCATGGACATCGCCCGTAGCCTGGCCCGTCTGCAGAAGCGTGCTCAAGGTGAGGTAGGCGTGACAGTGACCGCACTGGAGGACAAGACCCACTTCCTGGCCGATCCTGTTGAGGTCAAGGAGTGTCTTGAGGAGGGTATTGAGATTTTCGACGCCCGGGGTCCCCAAGGCTGCATTGTCGAAAGGGGGCGTCTGAAGGGGCTGAAGACCTGGAAGGTTCGCTCCATCTTCGATGATCAGGGGCGCTTCTCACCCGCCTATGACGAAAACGACGAGCAGATCCATGAGGGCGACATGGTGATCGAGGCGATTGGCCAGATGTCGGATGTCTCCCTGCTCGGCGAGTCCCTCAGCGAAGAACTGGAGTGGAATCGGGGACGCCTCAAAGTGGACGAGAGCGGCCGTACCTCAATCGATTGGCTCTGGGCGGCCGGCGACTGTGTCAACGGCCCCGACGTGGTGCACGCGGTGGCGGACGGTCACCGCGTGGCGGCTAGTATCGAAACATGGCTTGATGATAAATAGTTTTGAATATACCGGGGTTGGATATGAAAGAAGGACAAGGTAGCGGCTACCAAAAGCTGCAATCAAAAAAGAGCCTGAGCGAGATCCTCGAGGTAGCTATCGAGTTCGAACGTACCGCCAGGGACTTCTACACTGACCTGATTCCCAAGGTCAGCAAGCAGATCCGCTATCTGGTGGAGGAGCTCGCCGAGGAGGAGCAGCGCCATTTCGATCTCTTCAACGAACTTAAATCCCGTCCCGATATCGAACAGCATATCCAGGCGATGGTGGAGACCCCTGCCAGCGACAAACGCTTTTCCGACTGCATTCATCTCCCAAACCTGGGCGAGAAACCCGACGATCAGGCCGTACTACAATACGCCCTTGGCCGTGAGCATGCCGCCATGGAGCAGTACCATGCCTTGGCAAAGAGCACTGAGTCTGGCCCGGTCAAGGATCTATTTCTCTACCTTGCCAACGAAGAGACACTGCATAAGAGCCAACTGGAAAGACTCTACTACGAGACCATCCACAGTGGCGGAGTTTAGTTTTCCCTATAAAAATTATGAGAATTAGCTTATTTGCTACAATTTCATTCTGGATTTAGTCTAGTATAGATGTAGTAAATGGAACACTACGCCTCTTGGTTGGCAAGCTAAGAAGGACTCTGTTAATGGTCAGCATGGTGCGTTCTTGGACGGGCCCCGTGCATTGTGCAGAGAAAACATATGAACAAACGCCTTGCAGGGGAGGCGCTTCAGCCTGTCCAGGATATCGTTGTATTTATCACCACACTTTCAACTTTACTACTTTCATTCCTGATCCTCGCATCGCTCAATCCGGTTCTGGCCAACAATATAAAGTCCTATACCCTTGACGAGGCTATTGCCACGGCGTTGGAAAACAATCGGCTGAAAGCGATTTCTGAAAAGTCTGTGGCTATAGCAGAGGCCCAGTATCAACAAGCACGCTCCACCTACTGGCCGACACTCAGCCTGAATGCCAATTTCATCCGTCAGGATGAAACTGCCATCTTCGAGTTCCCTGCGCAACAGCTCAATATTGCCCCCGGGATGCTGCCACCATTGGATATATCGAGTCTGGATGTCGAGCTATTGGGTAGGGATACCTCACATTACTCTCTTGAAATGACCTATCCGCTCTATACAGGGGGAAAGCGTTCCAGCATCATCGAACAGGCTAGGCTCGGTGTCGATATCGCAACAAAAGAGGCCCATCGTAGCAACCTGCAGATCGTGCAGGATGTCAAACGCTACTACTACGCCGCCCTCTATACCCAGCAGCTTACGACCCTTGCAGAGGATATCACCATCTCTTTCGAGGTATTGCGAGATATCACCCAGGCCTTCTACGACGGCGGTTCGCACAGGGTCAACAAGCTCGATCTTTTGCAGAGCAAACTCGCCCACACCCTGGCGCATGCAACCTACGAAGAGCTCGCGGCTAAACATCAAGCCGCACTTGCAGCCCTTGCCTTCACCATGGGTCTTGATTGGCAACAGCAGATACAACTCGGTACAAGCGATTTTCCGGTTGTGGGGAAAGATCTGGAACTTGATAAGCTTGTCGATCAGGCATTGAAGTTCAATCCTCAAATCCAACAGCTGTCGCTGGCTGTAGAGGCCTATGGCGCGAAAATCGATGAGGCCAAGAGCGATCACTACCCGATCATCGGCCTGTTGGCATCAGTAAAGAGGTTCGAAAACGATCTGGAAGGTGGACTCAGTGTGGATGAAAACAAGAGCTCTTGGCAACTTGCCATCGGTATGGAACTGAAGCTGTTTGATGGCGGACTCACCAAAAACCGCGTCGCAGCGGCAAAGGCCGGGCAAGTTAAAACAGGGCAGCAGAAATTACTCCTCAGTGAAAGTACAGCCACCCAGATCAAGTACCTCTTCATACAGGCCGGCGCCGCACGTAAGCAGGTACGGATAACCCGGCAAGCAGTCGATACCTCCGAGCAAAACCTCGACCTTAGTAATCGTGCCTACCAGACTGGCGCGGTGGAGACCGAACAGGTCATCAAGGCAAACCTTATGGATGCCATGGTACGCGCCAATCTTGCCCGCGCATCTCATGACCAGGCACTCCACCTGGCCCAGATTGCCTACCTCTTGGGAAACCAGGCCATAGATTAAGTAGCACAACCAACCTGATGTAGTGAACAGCAAACATTGCCATCACCAAGGATTGGCCTGGATCATCGGATTGATTTTATTAACAGCGGTCTCAGCATCTGCTGATGATACGTACACTTTGCGTGTCGGCGGGAGTGCAGAATCCCTCTACGACATGCGTATTACCGACTTGGAGATTCTCATTGGATTACTATTCACTGAGATTTTCAAGGATGATGATGTAAAGCTCAAGATCAAAGTTTATGATTCTGACCAGGCACTATCGAAGCAACTCGCAACCGGCAATCTCGATGCTGTTTTCATGAATCCGATCCATTACCTTGAAAATAGCGCTTATCTCAATAAGGAGTACACCTATGCAGTACAACATGGGCCCTCTGCTAAAACAAAATACATACTTCTAACTAGGCGCGACAACAGTATTGACAACTTACAGGCATTGCGCAATAAAAAACTCATCATCCCTTCGGGGCATCTGGTTGGCGAGCGGTTTCTCGATGTCGAATTAATGCGCTCCGGCATGCCGGTTGCGTCCGAGAGTTTTTCAGAAATACGTTATACAGACGAGACCAATGCAGCCATAATCAATCTTTTCTTTGGTAAAGTCGATGCTGCTCTGGTAACAGAATTTACCTACGATATTGCAAGCGAGCTGAATCGTCAAATTCCCCAGACTCTGCAGACTATCACAAAATCACAACCACTTATCCACCTGGTAGTCTCCTTGCGCAAAGATTTTCCTGCGCATTTGGTGGATAAATTTCTACCCTTTGCGGACATGCTTAACGAATACCCCCGTATGCATTTTTTGAAGAGGAACTTTCGCTTCGAAGGTATTAGAAAAGTAACTGCTGACGACATTCGCGCAATGAGCAAACTCAACAATGTTTATGTGCAATTGAAGAGAGAGTTGTCAGCAAAATGAAACAGACCACCATTTTCAAGCACCTATTCAAAAGAATCGCCTTGATACTCCTGGGGGCCAATCTACTATTTTCAGTAATCCTGTTGCCTCTCTACAACAATAAATTAATAAGAATGATTGCCATACAAGGGGATACCTTCGCTCATTCAACCATAGCCGCTTGCAGTGAAGCACTGTATACCGAAGACTACAGTTTTGTTATCTCCTATGTCAGAAAGGTACTGAGTCAGTCTCCTGAAGTCTCTTTCGTGTCTTTTACCTCAACGGACGGTACCAAAATAAATCTGACGGGCGATAAATGGGATGTTGAAAAGTTAGCCCAACCTTTTGATTCATCACTTTTCAAGACAATCACCCCTTACACTATTGAACATGTCACAAACACAAAGGACGACCCTAACGCGAATGAATTTATCTTTACCAAACCGGTCAATATCAGTGGCCTAAATTGGGGCATCTTCTCAATCGGACTGTCTGGCACAGAATATAAAGCCTTGAAGGCCAGCTATTTTACTAATGTAATGATCTTTAGCTTCCTCCTCTTGTTCATAACCCTGCTTCTGCTTCATGGAAGCTCATTAAGATTAGGACAGCAACTGAGCAAACTAAGGGAAACAGCCAGTAGATTGGCCAAAGGTGAACTAACTGCACGAGCACCCACCGATGCAATTGGTGAAATCAGCGTGCTTGCCAACACTCTCAACAGTATGGCTACAAGCCTCGATAGCAACACAAAAGAGGTGCGTCGCCTTGCACGCCTGGTCGAAGACACCAACGATGCGATAGCCATATTTGACGATAACGACAAAATAATTTTCGTGAATGCTGCGCTGAAAAATATCATCAATCAGACTGACGACTACTTTGATGGCATGTCACTCTTTACTTTCCTAAGCCATCTTAGAGTAGGAAGAAATAAGCAAAAAGAAATTACAACCGAGTTCTCCAACGTAGAGTTGCACGACTGGTCTACTGATATAACAGTTAATACAACTAATCATGAACTGACTCATATGACCATGCGCATTGAGCGCTTTGATATCGATGAAGTCGATAACGGTGGTTATTTTGTCATACTCTCTGACATCACCCGACGTAAACAATTGGAACATGAGTTAGAAGTTTTAGCCTACATTGACAAACTAACGAAATTACCTAATCGCCGCTATTTTATGGACCGCTTATCAGAAGCTGTCGACGAATCGGAGGCTTTTGGTAGTGGCCTAGCCGTCATATTTCTGGACCTGGATAACTTTAAGATCATTAACGACTCGCTTGGTCACGAAGTCGGCGATATCGTATTGAGTGAAGCAGGTTGGCGAATTAAGGATGCTCTTCGCAGCGACGACATTGTATGCCGCCTGGGTGGTGATGAATTCACCGCAATCATCAAAGGAGTAAAGGACAAGAAACCAATCAGTCAGATTGCTGCTTCTATCTTGAAACGATTCCAGGCCCCCTTCTATTGTAATGATCGAGAATTGCGTGTCAGTGCCAGTATAGGCGTAGTTGTCTATCCGGATGACGGACTCAATGTGAAAGAGCTGATCAAGAATGCAGATACATCCATGTATGCAGCGAAGAAAGGCGGCAAGAACGCATACCGTTTCTTTTCCGAGGAGATGCACCATGATATTCGCGATTTCCTTGATATAGAAAGCTCGTTAAGACGAGCGATTGCTTCAAATGACCTCTACCTGGTCTATCAGCCATTCGTGAACTCGGAAAATCGTGAAATCCATCACTGTGAGGCTCTACTGCGCTGGAAGCACCCGGAACGTGGGCTGGTACCTCCAGGGAAGTTTATCCCGATTGCAGAACAGGCAGGTTTAATTAGCGACATAGGAAGATGGGTTTTTGACAATGTCTGCAAACAACTAAAAGCATGGGATTTTGATATAACCGTATCCATCAATGTTTCGGGGAGTGAACTCCTTGATAGTCATTTTGCAGAGCACTTGAACAGCACACTCATCGAGCATGACATTTCACCACACCATATACAGCTTGAATTCACAGAGCATGTCCTGGTAAGCGAAGAGGGTAAGAATCTTCCGGTTCTAAACCAGTTGAAAAGAATAGGTTTTGGTCTGGCGGTAGACGATTTCGGAACAGGTTTTTCGTCACTCAGCTACCTTACAGAACTACCAATAGACGTCATCAAAATTGATAAATCTTTTATCAATAGAATACCTCACGACCGTAAAACAGTTGCAGTGTCAAACTCTATCATTTCGTTGGCTCACGACCTCGAGATACTGACAATTGGTGAGGGAGTTGAAAACCTGGCGCAGGTTGAATGGCTCAGGTCCCATAACTGCAATCTGGTTCAGGGTTATTACTTCCACAAACCTATGAGTGCGATTGAATTTGAGACTCTTCTCAATCGAACCAATGTTACCTTACTGGATACCAGTCGCAATAAAAATGGTAGTAAATAAATTTATTAATAACACGACAGCAGTAAGGAGTTTCATTTTAAAAACATCACACCCCAATACGCCACAAATTTTCTAATTTTATGCGCCGACTACTTACACTTTTTCTGCTATTGAGCACAATATCTGCAAACTCCTCTGATCTGCCAGATCGTTACCAGGGAGAGATTCCCAATATCGGTTACTTTGGGCGTATGGAAAAAATCCTGATCTCTGCCAACGTAACGGACACGACAATTGCTACCAATATGATCATCAAGAAAATTTTTGGTCTGATGGACATGGAGGCAGATATAAATCTATACAAGGATGTGGAAGCATTAAAAACTGATGTATCTGAAAATCATATAGATGCCGTATTTGTCAATATATTCGACTATTTCGCGATGGAAAACTTATTAAGTCCAGACTACATTTATGCCCTGTCCTTGCGTCCGGATAAATTTGAAAAAACCCTCCTTCTTACTCGCAAAGAGTATGGAATTACATCTCTCAATCAATTAAAGGGGTTGTCTATATCCATCCCCAGCGGACATTTACTTGGAAGATATTATCTCGATCTCGAACTGATGAAGAGAAACCTGCCAAAAACAGAAAAATACTTCTCGCATATCAATGAGACAGACGACATCAATTCAGCCATAATCGATCTCTTTTTTGGTAAATCAGATTGCGCCTTAGTTACAGATATTGCACTTGATAATGCAGGACAATTAAACGAACAGGTAAGCAAAAAACTCGATATATTGCTAACCTCGGGAGAGATGGTTCCACAGGTTATTGCTCTGAACAAAAACATTTCGACATCAATACTCAAAGACGTAGAGCATCATATTGTTAAAGCACACGAAGTTCCTCAAATTAAAAAATTGCTGACTCTGTTTCGTGCTGAAAAAATTGTCAAGCTATATAAGGACCAGCTACAGGAAAGCCGCCGTTTGCTCATCGAATATAGCAGCTTAAATGAGGTCCAGGCGTATAACAGATGAGTATATCAACAACTCATAAATCGTTTAGTAAGGCTTTAATACAGTTTTTTTTAGCACTCGGATTACTCCTGACTCCCTTGCATAACCATATGGCTGTAGCATCTGACCCATATAACCGGGATACCGCATATATCGGCATAATGTCGCGCTTGATGTTCTCTACAAGCAACCTCGACACCCGTATCGCCACAGAGATGATCTTCCTTGATTTTATGAATAACATAGGCAAAAAAAGTCAATTCATTGATATTGACTCAACAAAGGATGCGGCTAGAAAAATACAGCATCATCACCTCGATGCTGTGATATCAAATGCACTGGACTATCTCGAAATCGATCATTTGATGAATTCAAACCATCGATACTCGGTCCTCATTGGGCCTAGTATAATGCACAAAATCATACTCTTGACTCGGCGCGCTGATGAGGTCACCAATCTTGCACAGTTGCGACAAAAACGACTCGCCTACCCTATAGGATTGGATCTGGGACTTATATTTCTCGATGTCTCTTTAATGAAGCAGAAACTTCCAAGTTACAAAGACTTTTTCTCTGAGAAAGTAGCTGTAAAGGATGTCAATACTGCCATCATTGACCTGTTCTTCAACAAGGTAGATGCAGCTCTGGTCACTGATACCTCCTTTAGCCTCACCAGTGAGTTAAATCCCCAGATCTCCCATGAACTTGAACCCTTGATTAATTCACAACCCATAGTCCCGATAATGATCGGCATCAATAAGCACGTACCATCGGATTTCACAGATCGCGTCGATGAGATGGTGGCCAGGCTTAGCGAATACCCAAGAACCATCAACCTACTTTCCCTGTTCAAGGCAACGGGACTCGCCAAGGTCACTGATAAGGACCTGGAATATGCAAGGCGCCTAAAACAGGAGTACAAAACACTGACAAATTCGGCCTATTAGGCAAAAAAGAACCCGCATGTGGGGAGAACACGCGGGCAAGGGTAAACTTACCAATCGATTACCATATATCAGAACATCGTGATACTTGACTCAGCCAATCATGTGCCTGAGCCGTCAGAGATTTGGTTATCTGCAAATCTAGCAAGCTTAGCTTAAATTTTACTTAAAACAGGAATAAACAGTTTCACAATTAGCCCGCTTCTCTGGCCAGGGTCGTCGAGGATTATACTAGCCTGATGAAGTTCACAGATCTCCTTAACAATCGACAATCCCAAACCAACACCCATATCTCTTTTTTCTCCCGGCAAGCGATTGAGACGTTCGAAAACCCATTTTTTCTTGTCATCCGGAATCCCTGGGCCCTCGTCCTCAACAGATAGAGCTACACCCTCCTCTGCGTGAGAAAGTCTAACCGTGACACGACTCTTGTTGGGAGTGAATTTGATGGCATTGCTCACCAAGTTACCAAGTAATATTCCAATCAGGTCTCGATTGCCCTGCATGGTGACAGGGCCGCCGCACTCCAGTGAAATATCTACCTCCTTGCTTAATGCCTGTGGCGAGATCTCAGCCAAGACCTCCTCTGCCAACGCTTGAAGATCCAACTCGGCAAAATCAAAGCGGATCTTATCCGGCTCAATAGAGGCCAATACCAGCAATTGGTTGACCACATGGCTCAATCGATTCAGGCCTTTTTTGACAAGCTCGAAACTCCGCTTCCGCTCTGCATCCATAACTCCATTCGTAGTCGTCTGAAGCTGCACCAGCATACCGGCGATTGGGGTACGTAGTTCGTGCGCCACATCGGCGGTAAACCGGCTATTTCGATCTATGGCCTCTTTCAATCTTGCCAACAGACCGTTAAGCTCCTCGACCATGCCGGCGATCTCTTCCGGAACCTGGCTTGGTTTGACAGGATTGAGGTGGTTGTAATCACGTTCACTGATCAGGCGGGTAACCTCTCGCAGCGGCTGCAGGCCCTGACGCACAACCAACCAGAGAATTCCCGACAGTGGCAAGGCGATCAACAACGGCTTTATCACATCCAGCACAAAATCCTGGACCAGCTGACGGCTTGTCATATGGCTTCTGGCGACCTGAACACGGTAGCTCTTATCCTTCAGATTCAAGGTATAAACCCGCCACCCGGCACCCTCTATCTCGTTGTCTGTATAGCCATCACTGGTAGAGTTCGACAAAGGGATATCAGGTGCCTCCGGCCCGCGCACCATCAACCTGTTTTCACGGGACCAGACCTGAAATAGCAGAGGGAAAGTATAGCCGGAAGCGCTCAAATCGGTCTGATATTCATCCAGGTCAAACTCTTCCGATTCATGCTCGGTAGCCACGGCCAAGAGCTGGGCAACCAATGCCAATTCTGCATTGTAGACCCGATTGATGTCACTGCTGGTTCGCCACCAGGTGAAATAGAGAATCGTACTCCATAACAACAATATGGAAATCAGCAGCATCAATAACAAACGCTGGCTTATGGAACGTACAACCATCTGTGTCTCCTACAAAACGCTTGATGCTCGATACAGGCAAGCCACTAGATGATCTATTGATATTTTTTTTACGCTGCTAGAGATCTAAAGATGCGTAAATAATGCATATTCAGGCAGCAAGAGGCCCGGGGCTCCAATGATCTAGCGTTTTGCTGATGCAGCTGTTGGTTTTTCTATGACGTATCCCACCCCTCTCACGGTACGTATCGGGTGTTCTCCCAGCTTTTTGCGCAGATGATGGATATGGACCTCGATGGCATTGCTCTCGACGTCATCGTCTAGACAATACACCTTCTCACTAAGCTTTCGGCGCGACATCACCCGCCCCATGTTCTCCATCAGGCTCTGGAGAATATCAAACTCCTTCACCGACAGTGATACTTCATTATTCTGTAAGGTTACTGTGTGCGCGGATGGATCCAGAATCAAATCTCCATGGCGCAGAATCTCCTCTTCCTGACCACTGTGCCGACGATGGAGCGCGCGAATACGTGCACACAATTCCTCGATATCGAAGGGCTTGACCACATAGTCGTCTGCACCGCCGTCCAGCGCCTGGACCCGATCCACTACCTCTGAGCGTGCCGTCAATACTATTACCGGTATCTGATTTCCTTGCGAACGCAACCGTACCAAGACCTCCAGACCGGAGAGCCAGGGAATATTCAAATCGAGCAGTAGAACGTCGTAACGGGTTGTCTTCAACGACTGCATGGCGGTAAGGCCGTCACGCACCCAGTCAATCGATAATCCGCGACGCATCAAAACCGACTGAATACCATCGCCCAACATTTCGTCGTCTTCGACAAGCAGCAAGTTTATTGCACTTGACATAGATCCCCCACGCTACATTTTTTGTATGCTTGACCAATCAGTTGCAAGCGGATCGACAACTCCTTGGCGCAGACATGCTAATCCTGTTCGCGCAGCTTAATCCTTGCTCTGGCCTACCTAAAGAGTAGTAAGAAACCAAGATTTTTCAGCCCAACCGGACTGCATAATTGGGAATTATATACCAATTCCAACAAATTCCCTATGATTATCTTTGTGATCTCTGACGCATTTAGCGCTCAACGTTCCTGAAAACAGAGATACCCCCTGGCAACCAATAGGCATATAATATTTTTTTGCGTAGGGAAAGTATATTTTATAGGGAAACTTGGCCGACCTCTGGCACTAACAGCCAGCTTCAGGCACTCCGAATCCCCTGACCCCTCTTCAACCCACCAGAAGAAAGAAGGCCACGGCGGCGGCAGTCACCAGACTTATGGTCGTGGGCATAGTCACCAACATGTGGCCGGAACCCAGCATCAGGTAGGCGGTCTCCACCACCAAAATGGCCATGGCGATGCCCAATGCCCGCGGCGTTTGCATCCAACGGGTGACACCGGCCAGGGAGATAAAGGCCAATCCAAGCAGGGCTGCCCCCATCATACCGGCGAAGGCCTGATTGACCGGCTCGGCACTGAAGTAACCGACGATCAGATGGGGATCGACGATCAGGATAACTCCCCACACACTCAACATCACGATAGCGAGAATCAGCGCCAGGCGCTGCAGAACCCGGTTCGGCATGACAACATCCCTAAAATATCTTTTATTTATCATGCAAATATAGAGAATTTCTCGATCAATTACAAAGAGATTTGCTTAATTTTGAATTATGAATTTTGAATTTTGAATTGATGCGTGCGCTGCGCGCACACCTTTTTTGTATAAACGTGAGCGCAGCGAACACCAGAATTCAAAATTCATCCCCCTCTATCAAAAGTTTCTCTAATGTTCTAAACTCTAAGTCACTCAACGGAACATTTGGAGAACCACACATGCTGACCCCAACCCAGGACCGGACCCTGGCCTTTATCCGCCGCTATCTGAAAAGGCGGGGATACGCCCCCTCATTGATTGAAATTGCCGAAGGTATCGGCATCACCTCCAAAGGAACCGCCCACCGCCACGTGCAGGCGCTGGCCGATGCAGGACGCATCCGCCTGATCCCCGGGCGCAAGCGCGGTATCGAGATGGTCGATGAGGAAGAGCTGTCAAAAACCAGCCTGCCCCTGCTAGGCCGCATCGCCGCGGGCCAGCCCATCGAGGCCATCGCCAACCAGGAGCGCCTCGAACTGAACGATCTGTTCGGCCCCAACCGCTACGCCCTGCAGGTGAAGGGGGATTCCATGATCGACGCCGGCATCCTCGACGGCGACCTGGCGGTGATCGAGCGTTGCGACACCGCCGACGATGGCGCCATCGTGGTGGCCCTCATCGACGGCGAGGAGGCCACCCTGAAGCGCCTCAGGCGCCTCAAGAGCGGCCGTATCAAGCTGATCGCAGAAAACCCGGACATCCCCCCGATGATCTATGCGGCAAAGCGGGTGCGGATTCAGGGAGTGTTGGTGTGCCAGCTAAGACGGTACTGATGCGCTACGACGACACCCTACCCCACACCCACTGGTCCCGCGCCATGATCCTGGTGGACATGAACGCCTTCTTCTGCAGCGTGGAGCAGATCGACCACCCGGAGCTGCAGGGACGCCCCATCGGCATCACCAACGGCGCCCAGGGAACCTGCATCATCACCTGTTCCTATGAGGCCCGCGCCTATGGGGTGCATACCGGCATGCGGCTGAAAGAGGCGCAGCGAATCTGCCCCGGATTTATCCAGGTGCCGGCCCACCCGGAGCGCTATGCCCAGATCTCCACCCACATCATGGAGGCGCTCTCGAGCATCACCCCGGAGATGGAGATCTTCTCCGTGGATGAGGCCTTCCTCGATATCACCCACTGCCAACGCCTCCTCGGCACCCCGCAACGGATCGCCCGACAGGTCAAACAGACGGTGCTGGAGGCCTCCCGGGGGGTGCTCTGCTCGGTGGGGGTCAGCGGCGACAAGACCACCGCCAAGTACGCCGCCAAGCTCAACAAACCCAACGGCCTCACCATCATCCCCCCCGGCAGGGCGCAGCAGACCCTCGCCAAGGTGCCGGTCACCGAACTGTGCGGCATCGCCAAGGGCATCGGCCGCTACCTGGCGGAACGGGGCGTCTACAGCTGCGCCGACATGCGCCGCCTGCCCATCGGCGAGATCGGCCGCCGCTTCGGCAATCCGGGACGGCGCATCTGGCTGATGACCCAGGGGCTCGATCCCGAGCCGGTACACACCGACGTCGAGGCGCCGAAATCGATCGGTCACGGCAAAGTGATGCCCCCCGACACCCGCCAGCGGGAGGTGGTGGAGACCTTTCTGTTACACATGGCGGAAAAGGTGGCCACCCGGCTGCGCCTGCACCACTTCCGCGCCAGCCACTTCTATATCGGAGTACGCATCGACGCGGGCTATCTCGCCCGCAAATACCGTTGCGACCCGCCCACCGACCACGGCCCCACCATCGTCGCCATGTGCCAGGACTTCCTCGACCACCACTGGGCCGGCCAGGGCTGCCACCAGGTACAGATCACCGCCCTCGATCCCCGCCATGCCGACTACCAGTTCGACTTCCTGGCGCCGGAGCACCAGCGCCAGGACCGTCTCAACCAGGCCATGGACCGTATCAACCAGCGCTACGGTGAATTCACCCTGGCCCCCGTGCGCCTGCTCAGCCGCTCGAAGATGCCCAATGTCATCGCCCCGGCGTGGAAGCCGTTTGGGCACAGGGAAACCATTCTTATGAATAATTTTGAATTTTGAATTATGAATTTTGAATTCTGGTGTTCGCTTTGCTCACGCTTGTTTAAAAAGGGTGTGCGCATAAGCGCACACATCAATTCAAAATTCAAAATTCATAATTCAAAATTCACCAAATGACAATGTGCACCGCCGTCCACTACACCCTCAACGGCCAGGAGTTCCGTATCAAATTCCCCAATCCTGGTGCCTGCCTGCCGGTGAAAAACCGGCACGGCAACGCCGACCTGCTGCCCTGGGGTCGACGCAAACACCAGCTCGGCAAGCTGCCGCTGGGGGGCTGGGCCAGGCTCGACGCCATCTACGGCGGACGCTGGGACCGCTGGCGTCCGATTCCGGTAAAGCTGCTGGTCGGCCAGTTCATGGAGGTGGACATGGAGGGCGCCAACCACTGGTTCGATGTCACCCCGGGAAAATGGATCCAGGGCCTGGTGGCCCGCTGGGAACAGGAGCGTCGCGTCTACGTGGTCACCATCACCCCGGAGATGGAGGACGCCGCCTATGAGCGTTGGCCGCGCATCCTCAGCGACTAAAATTAATAGTGAGACAATGCTACCCGGGGAGGCGCTATGGATCTGATGCATGCCAAAGCGGAATTCGAGGCGGGCCGGCTCAGTGAGGCGGTAACGGAACCCTCGGAACAGGGCGACGGTTGGCACTTACTGTTGCATACCGTAAACGGTGAAACCCTGATGTTGACCGACCACTCTGGACGAGAACATGTGTACCACAGCCTGGATCACGCCACCGAGGTCGGGCGGGATATCGGCTTTAACTCAGTACGCGTTGAGGAGCACTTCTGATAGGTAGCCAATGAGCGCCTAAAGTAAGACGCCTGGCCCGGACACTGCGGGAGGGTTCTCCGTTGCTCAGAAGCAGATCAGCAGGTCACTCTCCCGCTGAAGTCCGCAATTCCCGGGGCGCTTTAAAGCTCACTGTTTTCCCAACGGCATGCCGATGCATGAGGGTGTTCTCTCCTGTGTACTTATATAGAACTTTTGGTGTGGTATTACGAGATTTATTCCGGCGGCATATCATAATATTTGTGCCATCCACATAAGAAACTTTTATGTGTATCTCAGGCTTCAGTTAAACCGAGGTGCTTGACGAAGGGCTTGAAGTCTTTATCTGAAAATAGAAGAGGGAGTTTATGGTCTATGCAAAATGTCGCGATAATCACATCTGCAGTTTTACGTACGGTAATACCCTTTTTGCGTAGCGCTCTAAAGTTCTCAGCGCACTTTATGGCCATTCGCATACCGAGCATATCGAAAATAGTCACGTCATCAAAAAACTCTGCGTGCTGCTTTGTAGTCTTTGTCTTGCCTAAAGCCCTGAAGCACCTCAATCAGAATCAAATCACCAATGGCTACGGGCTTCATTCCAAGCGTGCGGTCGAGTTTCTCTGCCTCGGAGGTATCAGCTCCGCAGAAAAAATCAATCCATACGCTGGAGTCCACTACGATCATGAGTTGGTTCTCATATCATCAAGGTCGCCGGTCCATTGTAATTTACCACGAAGTTTCTTTATATTTCCCTGTTTATTTAGTCTAATCAATGTCTTAAGTCCAAGTTCAACCGCATCTTTTTTGGTCTTGAGGCCAGTAGCTTTCAAAACGTCATCCATTAATTTGTCGTCTATCTCTATATTTGTTCGCATATCTAGGCTCGCTATGTATAATTTAATAATGTGTACAAAGTATCAATCACATACACATAACAAGTCAAGCAAGCGGCACAAGATCACTAAGAAGCTCGGCCCCATGATTCAAACGTTAGCGCCACTAAAAAGTTGAAGCATGTATAAATTTTTACCTGTATTATTCCTAATTTATTTGTCTGGGTGCTCCTTAAAACCCCAGGCAGTAGATCATTCATCGGAATATTCAGCAAAAGGAAACCATGAAATCTATGTGGTCAGTCACAGTTGGCACACCGGTTTCGTAATACCTTCCGAAGAAATATATAAGTCAATCCCAGCGCTTGAAGAAAGGTTTGGAGACAGTCCGAATATCGAATTCGGCTGGGGTGATGAAGGATTCTATCAAGCTAAAGAAATCACCACAGGACTAACAATCAGGGCTATAATTTGGCCAACCGAGTCAGTTGTTCACGCGGTAGCAGTCCCTGAGAATGTAGCGGGATATTTCAACAATAGCGAAGCCGCTAAAGTATGCTTAAGCGAAGATGAGCTTGAATCGCTTGTCCAGTTTATTTCCGCAAGCTTTTATAAAGATAAAAACAATCAGGTAACAGCTCTTAAAAAGGGGATATACGGTAACAGTCAGTTCTATAAGGGTGCCGGGGACTATTTTTTAATGAATACTTGTAACAGCTGGACAGCGAAAGGGTTGAAGAGTGTAGGCATGGACATTTCACCTATCTTTAAACTAACCGCAGGCAGTATTATGAGCTACCTAGCGGAAGAATCGGCCCCAACAAGAGCAATTGAGAAGGACTTGCCTTCAGAAAAGCCTGTTTGCGCTGAATAGCATAATCCTCGTCCCGCTCCGCCAAACCCCTAATCGCTAGCCTATTTCGTTAAATCATCAATACATAAGGAACTCAACTAAAACACACCAATGCGTGTATCTTGCAAGCTACGGCTGGTAGTAATTCCGTTGCCGGTATTCACTTGATGAAGTATGCTGTATACGCAAACCAAAAGGACTGGAAAATATGGACATTGCAAGGCTTTTATCCAAGGATTTTGACGAGTCAGCCTATTTAAATGAAAATCCCGATGTCTCCACAGCGGTTAAATGGGGCGCTTTCGCATCCGGCCTCGAACACTGCATCTCATACGGTTTAAACGAAGACCGACCCGGTATACCGCAATCGATAAAAGAGCTGTTACTACAAAGCGATCCGGTCACCCCACCACCCGAGCATCTGCGAAAAAGGGTTCATGGGGACGAGAGTCCGGTAAGTTTTGATAGTGCAGGCAGGCTGCTCGCATACAATCTCTACAGCACAATACAATCAATTGGCGGGCTAAAACCAAATAGCCGCGTCCTGGACTTCGGCTGTGGTTGCGGACGTGTCATCAACCATCTTTCCAGATATTTCAAACAAAGCATCTTTCATGGCGCCGATATTGATGCTGAAGCTGTATCCTGGTGTCGAGACGAATTACACCATGTGAGAGAATTCGTAACCAACGAAGTGTTGCCCCCCTTACCTTTTGCGGATGGTTACTTCGATATGGTCTACTCCATATCCGTGTTTACCCACCTGCCTGAAGATATGCAGTTTGCCTGGCTCGAAGAATTAAAACGGGTCACCAAACCGAATGGCATTTTACTGCTTACAATCCATGGCGAAGAGCTATTTGCAAAGGCGCCTGATAACTTTCGCACCCAGCTGGCCGAAAACGGATTCTTTTACACGATTGGCAACGGCACTGAGGGGCTACCCGAATTTTATCAAACCACATACCATACCTATGCCTATATCCTGGAGAAGTGGAGCCGATATTTTGCTGTCCAGGAAATCCTGAAAAAAGGCATCATGTGCCATCAGGACCTGGTGATTTGTATAAATACCGGGGGCACCGTTACTCCACCAGCGCCTTCATCTCCTCAAGGATGATACGGGCACGCTCCGGATGCTGCTCCATCTCTCTGCTCTTGGCAGCGATCCACTGCGCCTCCTCGCGCATCAAGCGATTCAGGTTCTCTTCATAGACAACCACGGGATAGTCCTGTTTGCGCAGCGCAACCACATAGTCGTTGAGGCGCTCCTTGAGTAACAACCGACGGGTCTGCTGACGGGTATCGGGGTCTTCGATATCGGTATATTTCGAGGCCCTCTGGTCGGTGACACGTACAATATGCCAACCGGCCGGCGTCTGCACCGGGCCGCCCAGTTCGCCGATCTCAAGGGCAAAGGCCTCCTCATCCAAGGCAGGGAATCCGGTGCCCTCCTCTACCCAACCGAAGTCGCCCAGGGTCTGCTTCGCCCTCGGATCGATGGAGTGGTCGCGCGCCGCCTGGTAGATGGTAAGTTCTCCCTTTTCAAGTTTACCCATGATCTCCAAAGCTGTTTTCTCATCCTTCAGTACCACCATCTGCAACTTGCGGTGTTCATTGAAGCTGATGCGCTGTTGTTGCTTTGCATAATAGACATCGATTTCCTCTGCTGTCGGCTCCATGCCAGCTATCAAATCACTACGGTGCAGATTCACCAGTCGTGTCACGCTGAATTCCGCCAGTGCCGATTGAAAACCGGGATCCCTATCCAATCCTGCGTCGCGTCCCCGTTTCGCCAATAGGCGGTTATCTATGAGTTTGTTTAGGGTCTTCAAACGTGTATCGAGATCGATTGTGTTATTCAAGGTAGTAAGATTCTTTTTAACCTCGCCCCAAGTCAATTTGACACCGGCGTACTCAGCGATCACCTGATCATCGCTACGCAGGTTGTCATCCTCGATCTCAAGGTGCTGGTTCGCTATGCGTACATTCATGCCGTCTCGCAGATGGGCGCGCATGCCCTGTTTATGCTTCAAGTATTTCCTCTTCTTTACCTTCGCCTCGATCAACGGGCGCATCTTGTCATCCAGCTCGGTACCCTTTGCGAAGTGATCCTTGACGTAATCGGCGAGCTCCTCTTCACTGACCGTGATAGCCATTTTCAGATATCTTTTACGATAGAGCCCGGCCAGCATGCCATCGCTGTACTCCTTGAGCTCCCGTTGATAGGTGGCATCCTCAAGCTTTCCTTTTGCCACGGCATCCAGATAGATCAGGTTGAGGCTGATCGCCTTGTCCAACAGGGTCAGCATCACTGTGCGGCGTTCGGGGGTACCCAGTGCAGGGGTCGAGAGGCCAACAACGGCAGTGCTGTTGAGTTGCGTATTCAGCTGAGGAAAAGTGATGATCCGGTCGCCGACCCGCGCCAGGTTGTCGTTTTCTGCTTGCGGCCGCTCGGACGCGGATTCTCCCCATGCGGATGTGACCAGAAAGGTAGCGACAATCAGCGTCGTAACAAGGATTTTCATTTTGCCTCCGACCCGCCTACTTGGGCAGGTTCGCTGCAGCGACAACAGATGAAGCGTATCTGCAGCTATTTATAAAGAGAGTGAAATGAGTGGGAGAGGAAGCACCTGGCTTCCCCTCCCGATTTGGGCCATCCATGACGCTGTCGGCTACCAGCCGCAGGTCGTACCGGTGCGCGCTTCGGAGACATGCTCCCATACGCTTTCTGCTACCCGGCCCTCTGATAGATGGAGTTTCCACTCCCGGCCATCTTCACCATCACAGGTCACTTCATGCCACTCATCTCCATGGCAGCCCTGGCAGACATTATCTTGCGGCTCCGTGGAACCGAAAACCGCACCGGTCAACGCAACCTCAACCTGGTCCATAGTTTTCCGCGAAACCCGGCCTTTCATGGCATGCTCCAACCACTCTTCTTCCCGCGGGCTGACTTCATCGTTCTCATTGTCGTGACAGCTGAGACAGAAGTCCTGGGTCGGATCGTGATTATCGGTAAAGGTATGGGCCCAGCTGACTGCCGCATCGAAGTCCGATGTAATCGGCACACCGTCAAACGCCAGACCATCGCCACCATCGCAGTTGCCGCCATCCTCCCCCGGCTCACAGACCCGTGCGGGTATCTGGGCATCCGGGTTATCGGCCAGGGTCTCGTACATGTGGCAGGAACCGCACTTCAGCGGACCATGGCTGTCGTCACTGTTGAGATAGGCCGCCTGGGCATAGCTGGTGGAGTCCACACCGTCCACGCCCGGACCCAGTTCGAGGTGGGGGGCAACCGGGTAGAGACCGTGGATCGACTCATGACAACCCTGGCAGGTGATATCCCGATGACCACGGGAGTAGCGCATCAGGCCCGCCTTGCGCGGATAGTTGAAGGGTGAATGGTCGTTACCCGGCTGATGGCCACTGGGCTCTACATAGGGCGCGGTGTGGCAATCGGCGCAGTGGGGCTCACCGGCGGCAAGCCAGTGGTCACGACCGTCTGTGGCCGCCGAGAAGGGTACCGCCGCCGCCATCGATCCGCTGCTCAGGCCTGCCTGTGCCTCAGCTACGCAATCCTCGGTGGTGCAGAGGGTGAGGATGTTGACACTGAAGTCCTCATCGCCATCGAAACTACCACAGAGCTGCAGATCGGGCTTGCCGTCGTTGTCGCAGTCGGGACCGGGTGCGGCGCTCCCGGTACTGCAGGCGCCCGCATCACCGGCCACCTCGATGGTCGCGAGCAAGGCATCGATTGCCGGATCGGTGCTGCCGTCCAGGAAGGCGCATAGCCCCGGATCACGACGCCAGATCCCCATGGTCTCTTCCTTGTCGTGAGTTATCCCGTCGGCATTGGGAAAGACATCCGGATCTCTTGGATCGAGCCAACTCTCGGCCTGATCTTCGGTAACACCGAGCGCATCGGCGATCTCAGCCAGTGATCCCAAGGCGCGGATGTTGACGGCATCTTCACCTGCGCTAGTCTTACCCGGCTCACCCTTGATCAGGCTCACCATGTTCTCACGCTTCCAGATCTCCTGGCTCAGCTGGTTGTGACAGTTGGTGCACCAGATGCCCCGGTTGTCACGGTCACTCCCCGCGAGACCGGCCTGGTTGCGGGAGACATTGACCTTCAGCCACTCGCCAATAGCGGTCAAGTGTTCCGGGGTACCCGCCCCATCGATATCCTTGAACGGGTTGGAGTGGACATCACGGCCAACGAAGCAGCCCCCCGCACCCAGGCGATTGTCGGTATCCCAATAGAAGTTATCGCCTGTCTCGGTGATCGGATAGCCCGTCATGTCGCCATTGGAACGATGCGCGGGATGACACCCCTGGCAACCGCCGAATCGCCCAAAGCTGTCGGTGAATGCGATGGGGCCGCCTTCACCAGTGCCGCGGTGAGTCTGATGAATCGCCTCTGACATGGGCAGAATCACCTTGTCTACACCGTCATCATCCATGAAGGTGGCCGATTTGACCTGGGCGATCACATTATCCGCATGACAGCGCTGACAGAGTACGGTGGTGTCGCCGATTCGAGTGCTCTGAGCAAATATGGGGCGACCGTTTTGCGCTGACAATTCGGCGGCGTAGGCATCGCAGTCATCTGGCGTGGTACAGGCCGGATAGTTGTCCAGGAAACCGGTGCCATGACTCTGATCATGCAGGCCAAGGATACTGATGGCCGCACTCTTGAGCCGTGGATACCAGTCAGAATCCGCATCGGTAAGACCATAGTAGCTCATCCAGAAATCATACTCCTGCTTGACCTTGGACCAGATCTCATCACCACTGGTATGAGGTGAATTGGCGGTGTCCACCTCGGAGTGGCAACGCTCGCAGTTGGGGATATCGATGGGTGCGGTACCGAAGCCCTCCACCGGTTCACCGTTCTGCAGTACCGGCTCTCCCATACCGCCATAGGCATTTTCATCGTAATGGCGCAGCCTTGCCTTCATCGCCACGAAGGGGCGAACGCTCTCCTCATACATCAACCCTGGATCGGCGAAGAAATCGATGGAGTCCTCGAAGGGTGTCAACGGCAGTCCCAGGGCCTCCCAGATCCGCGGCGAGGTCAGGGTGATCGGCAGATTCTCCAACACCTTCATCTGGGTGTAGACCACCGTGCCATGATGATCGCCGGAAAAAGTCAGAACATTGCCGTTGGATGCGCCATCACAGTTGTTGTCCACGGCAGGATTGGTCGGTAAACCATCCGGGTGTGAGACTGGGCCCATGGGTTGCAGGCCGGCGCCGCAATCGGCAGGATATTCGATATGGTTGGTGACACCGAGGCGAATCTTGTCGATCTCAGCCGTTGAGTTATTGGGATTGGTGCCCTCCAGGTCTTTGTAGATATAGAGGTGATTCCATACCGCATTCCAATAGTCGTCGGTGGGATCATCATAGTCGCCGTCCCCCAACATCACGTGTTTGACATTGGCGCCATCGGGTCCATCGTAGAGCCTGGGATTTCCCCCGACTCCGGAAAGCACCAATTTGCCATCCGCATCGACGACAGCTGAGTCTGCGATGGTATTCCACATCAACAGGGAGTTGCCCTCGGTAGCGCTGATCAAATTCGATTTCTGGGATATGACCCTGTCACCGGCTTCACGGGGCTGGGCTTCATGCCAATACTCGAGGACATACTTCTGGAAATTCCCATTCTTGTCGAGATCATGATCCCGTAGAACGGTCTGGCGTCCCAGGGCATCGAGACCAACCTCCGGATCCCCCTCAAGCAACCGGGCAAACGCTTTCTCACCCTTACTACTCTGCTGTGTCTTTACAACCTGGGCAAGTATCGAATTATAGGGTGGTAACACACAACAGTAAGCAAACTCGAAGCCGGTACAGTGCATCCCGAGTTCATAGTTCATCATGATGTTGAAGGTGTTCTTCGGACGCAGCGCCAGCGCGTTGCCGCCCCAACCCTCATGACTCTCTTTCTTCGACTCCTCATCTTTGGAGTCACTACTGCTTTTAGAATCCTTCTCATCCTCCTTTTCACTGCTTTCGCTACTCTTCTCCTTTTCGTAGCGATACTCCTCCTCGTCGTCGCTAATCGCCCAGGCGTTGCCCAAGGTTAAAGCCAACATGAAGATGAAAAGAGTCGCATGTGCTGCTATGCGATGAGATTTGTTAGTCAGAAACAGATGGTGTTTCATATCCGGACACCTCCACGCAGCCCTATGGTTGATGGTTTTTTGGCACGCCCCCCTAAATTCAAAGGGTGTGATCATCCCCCTGCCCAAAAGCTAATTTATAATTAGATGTTTGTATCCTTACTTATTGTATTTAATGTATTTTATGCAGCATTTAGCCAGAAAAAGACGACGGCTTATTATTCTAATTTTGGGCAGGTTGTCCCAAAACTAGCAAACAATACTTAAAGGAGACTTAAGAAAAAGGTCACATGGGAAATTAATTTCCAGGAATCTTGTTACGCTGTGACAGAGATCATGATAAACCTGAAACAGCAAGTGACTTGCCTCATGAGAAACCCTACAAAGGTTCATGGCAAGTACAGGGGAAACCCTGATCAGGTTAGGAGGTAGGGAGCGGACTCCTCTCTATCTACCGAACATTCCATCTTCAACTGGCACTGCCCTACTCTTTCGTCAGCCCCAGAATAACCGAACTGATCTCATCACTGTCCCACGCCACGGGACCAATCGCTCTATAGCCTAGTCGGCCTTTGGCATCAACAAGAAAGCTACTGGGAAAAACTTTGACATCCCATGCGTTTGCCGCCTCCCGATTTACATCGAGTAGCACAGGAAAATTCAATTTCAGGCGTCTTGCGATATTATCTACACGACGTTTGGCCTCCTCGACATTAACTGCAAGAATGACAAAATCACTCTGTTCCATCGCCCTTCTCAAGCTGATCAGCGAAGGCATCTCTTCAATGCAGGGCGGGCACCAGGTGGTCCAAAAGTTTATCAAGACAGTCTTGCCTTTGAACTGGTTCAGATCGTAGCTGACACCCGCCAAATCCTTGAGGTTCAGTTCCGGAGCGGGATGAGTAGGTGTCACTTTTTCGAGCCAACCCGCGCTTACCGAGGAGGAAGCCGAGGCCACTACTATGATCAGTATGTTCGTGCAACCAAAGCAAAATAATTTTGTTAAGAATTTCATTATTTGTTGTTGCCCTATGGGTCGCATCGATCATTGATCCGAGTTGATAATTTGCGGAATACCATTCCTTACGACGCAGTAACATGTCGTTTAAAATATGGCTTCAGGCTATTGATATTATGAGTTTTTTCACCACCAAGCCAAAAATAACAAAGTTTTGTCACGACTGAATCAGGCTAAAGTTTTACACATCCACGACGCTAAGTCCTGCAGCAAAGGAGTAGTAGGGGCTTCAAGAATAGACCATTCATGAACCCCAAAGCATTAAAAAATTCGTTCACAGGCGGCTTGTGGGCAAAGATTCATGCTACTTGCAAAAAATAAAAATAGTGATGCAAGGGAAACGGATATGGAACATCCATATCAGGGAAGTGATGATGTCAATGGTGCACAACGTATCGATTCGCACGAAACAGTGGTTCGGTTTTGGACTGATTCTCTGCGTGCTTACCATCTCCTCCATAATTACGCTCGTCAGCCTTAGCCATGTTGAACAAAGCGTTAACGAAGTGGTGCACCAGAACCAACCGCGTTTGTTGCTAACCAAAGACCTTGCCAACAGTTTGAGAGACTCAACCGGTTCCCTCGGTTTTTATCTCTTAACCAGGGAAAAGGCTCATTTGGATAACTATTCACGGCAAAGAAACCATACAAAGTACATACTCGAGTCACTGATAACAAAAAGTATAGAGGTGGAAGACACAACTTCTTCACAACTTTTGAAACAGCTGAGTCTCGATTTGAACCAGGTTCAACAGGCCATTGATGCCCTCCTCAAACAAACCGCAACAAATGAGGGTAACTTCCCGGGTATCGCCTATGCCAATGAACATATCAATCCAATCAGCCGCAAACAGCTGCAGCTGACGTCGCAAATGATCATTTCCGAAATGGAAGAGGACGCAGACGAGGAGCGAAAAATAATACTGAGCAATCTTACCGAGCTGAGGTATGCATGGAGCAACATCATGAACGGTATCCGTGGATACCTCGCCTTTCGTAACAACTCAAATTTAAGCGACTTAAATCTTTACCTGGAAAGGGCACAAAACGTACTTCAACAACTCAATGTTAAGGACGAGCTGTTGACTCTAGACCAGGCTGACTCTATTGAACAATTTGAAGCAAACCTGGCGCAGTTTGTTCAACACTATAAAAAACTACGGACTATTCACGGTAGTGATCAGTGGCGAAGCGATGCCTGGCTGGTACGCAGTCAAATCACTCCCCATCTGGAAAAAATCGATAACAGTGTCGATCAACTCGTGAAACATCATGAGTCTTCGATTACCGAGACCGGTCACGGTTTAATCGATGATGCAAGCTCCACCACGAGTCTTGTAGTCGGTCTGCTGATTTTTGGCCTCACGACAGGACTATTAATAAGCTATTTGATCACCAGGCTCATCTTTAATCCTATCCAGGATGCGGTGAACACCATGCAGGACATAGCTAGCGGCAATGGCGATTTGATGCGACAACTGGAAAAGAAGGGAGATGATGAACTTGGACTACTTGCAGAAAGCTTTAACCAGTTTGTCGCCAAGATTCGCAAGTTGATTCAACAGACCGCTCACTCTACCGAATCCGTGATCCGTGGGGTTGCACAAACATCTGAGAATACTGGGCTGATCAGTCATCGAATTTTGAAGCAGGAGAAAGAGACAGACCAGGTTGCAAGCGCAATGAGTCAGATGGCAAGCTGTATCTCAGATGTGGCAAAAAATGCAACAGTAGCTGAACAAGCGACCAAGGCTGCTTCTGATGAGGCGCTTACCGGCTGTAACATAGTCAGACAGACGGCAGATGCGATTCAGGACCTGGCACAGGAAGTGGAGCTTGCAGAACAATCGATTCTCGGCGTGGAACAGGAGAGCGTACGCATAGGCTCAGTCATTGATGTAATCAAAAGTATAGCTGAACAGACCAACCTTCTCGCCCTCAATGCCGCCATCGAAGCAGCGAGAGCGGGTGAACAGGGTCGAGGTTTTGCTGTCGTAGCGGATGAGGTTCGCAGTCTGGCCAATCGCACACATCAATCAACAGGTGAAATAGAGTCGATGATACAGTCGTTACAGAACGGCACACAACAGGCGGTATCGGTGATGGCTGCTGGTAGAGAAAAAGTGGAAAACGGTGTTTTGCAGTCGACAGACACATTGAAATCACTGAGCGAAATCAGTAAAGCAATCAACACTATTAGTGATATGAACACTCAGATTGCCACAGCGGCAGAGGAGCAGTCCTCTGTAGCAGGCGAGATCAATCGCAACATCTCCAGTATTAGCGAAAACAGCAAGCAGACATCGCAGAGAGCGAAAGACACCTCTGACACGGCGGACGATTTAGGCACTCTAGCCTCAGAACTTCAAAGCGTTGTCCAGCAGTTTAAATTTTCCGGTGATAGCAGCTTTGATTTCAGTTCAGCAAAGTCCGCCCATCTTGCCTGGAAAGCCAGAGTACGCGCTTTCCTCGATGGTAAACAAGCCCTCACCCGGGAAGAAGCCGTCTCGCATCATGACTGCGCCCTTGGTAAATGGTACTACTCCGAAGCACTCAGTCGGTACAATGACATCGAGGAGATCCATGCCATTGAAGAACCTCATCAGCAGCTGCATACATTGATCAAAGCAATAATCAAAGAGAGGGAAAGTGGCGATACAGACAGAGCGGAACAACTCTACAATGAGATCGAGCCTCTTTCGAAGCAGATCATCGGCCTGCTAAACAATGTAGAACATAGGCTCCTGGAAAATGCTTGAGCGAGAATTATTAGTCGCCACCACGCTTCCGCCATAAAGATATACCGAGCGTAGTCACACCAAGGGCGATACCGGTCGATAGAACCATACGCGCCAACCACTCTGGCCATGCCGGTTGCGGCGTCAGTAAAGCTATCGCTCCGACAACTATCAACCAGAAAGCAATTTTTCCAAGTAAAGCAAACTTCAATTGAAATTCAACCTTGCCATCAGCCCTGTCTGAAAGACCTTTTGAATGCCATGCCAATCTATCTGCAACGATAGATCTCACATCAGGTATACTCTTATAACATATCTCCTCGTGGTACAAAACCAGCCAAAGTATGCTCCATATATACTATATCCATGACCCGATGTGCAGTTGGTGTTGGGGATTCCGACCAACATTTGAGAAGTTCCTCAGGCATCTACCCAGCGAACTCTCATGCAGCCGCCTTCTTGGTGGATTGGCTACTGATTCTACATCTCCGATGCCTGAAGAGATGCGCATCAAGTTAGAGGCCACCTGGCGCGAGATTGAGCAAAGAATCCCCAATACCCGATTTAACTTTGATTTCTGGGTACGCAACACGCCCAGAAGGTCTACTTACCCAGCCTGCCGCGCTGTCATCGCCACCAGAATCCTTGATCCCGCCGCTGAAGAGAGGATGATACTGGCCATCCAACAAGCCTACTACCTAGAGGCGAGAAACCCTTCGGACGACTCCACGCTGGCTGAACTCGCATTGGAGATTGGCCTCAACAGACCGCGGTTTATCGAGTTACTCAATAACCATTCGACGCAACAGGTACTCGAATCGGAAATCACCCAAGCGCAACGCATGGGCGTCCGCAGCTTCCCTAGTCTGGTGCTTCAAATTGATCAAAGTTTGTGGCCGGTCGCTATTGATTATCTGCGTGCAGATCCGATGCTGGAGCAGATTACCAATCTTCTTGGCAGCTGATTTTCACCCCCTGGGATTGACTTAAACCCTGTCGCGGGTAACACTCCGCCCCCATGTTGAACAAAGATAAACTAGACAAGCTCCGCCAGGACATCGTGTTTGACGCTCGATTGGCTGGTGAACATCTGCTATTTCATACCACCTGGGGCATCTTTTCGCCGCGTGAAATCGATGAAGGCACCAAGCTCCTGGTGGAGCAGCTGCAGATTACAGCAACGGACAACTGCCTCGATCTGGGGTGCGGCTATGGTCCCATAGGCCTCTTTATGGCACGTCGTTCTCCACAGGGCGAGACGTTGATGGTCGACAAGGACTTCATGGCTGTCGACTATAGCAATGCCAATGCAGAGCGCAATCAGCTGAAAAATGCCAGAGCCATGCTAAGCAACGGCTTCGATCATATCGACCCGAGCCTGCGTTTCGACATAATCGCATCTAACATACCCGCCAAGGTGGGTAAGGAGATGCTCTCTCTGATACTGCACGATGCAAAGCAACGTCTCAATCCCGGGGGTAGTCTCTATGTCGTGACCATCAACGGCCTAAGACAATACATGAAACGCAATCTGAGTGAGATCTTCGGTACCTACAAAAAGTTAAAACAGGGTAAAAGCTACACCGTAGCTTTAGCTGTCAAGCAGTAGACAGGTGCTTCAGTACATGGGAGACCGCAACCAAGCCAAAACTTGCGGTAACGGTCATTACCGATCCATAGCCGCCGCAGTTTAATGAACTCTCGATTTCGCTAGGCCGCTGTTGGCAGACAGTTCCTTCGGCATTGGGATAACGCTGCTGTTCCGTGGAGTAGACACAGGGAATATTGAATCGACGCTTGGCATTGGAAGAGAATCCGTACTCCCTACGAAGTAATTTTCGACACTTGGAGAGCAGAGGATCCTGCTCGCTTCGACTCAGGTCGCTCAGTTGTATTTTGGTCGGATCACTTTGCCCCCCAGCCCCGCCCACGGTAATAACTGGTATTTTGTTCCTGCGACAAAATGCTAGTAAGGCGGCCTTGGTGCGATAGCTGTCTATACAGTCGATCACGTAGTCGAACCCGGCTTCCGCGAGTATTGACAATGACTCTGACTCGATAAACTGTTCAACTGCATCAACTTGGCAATCAGGATTAATCGCCAGCACCCGCTGTTTTAGCGCCAATACCTTGGCTTTACCAAAATTTCCATCATGGGCATGCAGTTGCCGGTTTACATTCGATTCTGCAACATGATCCATATCGTATAGGGTAAGCTTACCTATACCGCTGCGTGCAAGCGCCTCAACGGCCCATGAACCCACACCGCCCACACCGATCACGGCGATATGGGCGTTGGAAAATTGTGTCACTGCCTGTAGGCCGTAGAGGCGGGCAATACCATTGAAACGTCTTTCGCTATCCACAACAGGAAAACTATTGGTAATTCAATTCGATCTTCTACTCTGTGCCATTATAGGATAGGTATTCTCCGGAGCAGATAGTTCGGACTGATCTTCACTCAACCCTTCCATCAGACACACAAACCGGGAGCACAAATCCTCAAGTTCGGCAAGCTGCTGTTTTACATCCGTTTTGTTTCCCGCATTCTTGATACTAATCAACTTATATCCCAACCCATGGATCTGTTCATGTAACCTGTTGATTTCACTATATTGTGGCAAGTTTCCATATTGTATAAAGCCAATACCGTTGAACCAGTAGTTGAAGTTACAGTGTTTGCTGTCGAGAAATCCGTGGACAAACTCCTTTTCCTGGGTGACGTATCCTACAAGATTTTCCACCCATCTTCGATGACTCGAAAGCGCAACTTTTATATCAATATGGTGACTCTTCGTTACTCTGTCTTTCAGGCCTCGCCACAACTGGTTAGCTTGCCATTGCTTCAACCACTGCGGTACTCCATCGGCAGGCATCGGCCTGGCTATACCATATCCCTGTCCTAACCGGCAGCCCAATTGTAAAAGCGCAGAGGCGTGTTCCATGGATTCGACGCCCTCGGCGATGACAGGATGCTGGAATGCATGAGCGAGGCGGACCACACTGTCCACAATGGTCAAATCCTGGGGGTCATCCAGCATATCCTGGACAAAATTCTGATCAATCTTGAGTATATCGACCGGAAGACGATGAAAATAGGCAAGGGATGAGTAACCGGTACCGAAATCATCCAATGAGATCTTTATGCCCATCTCCCGGCAATCGGTCAGCGCGTGGTAGATGACATTGGTATCCTCGATTGATGCCGTTTCGAGTATTTCCAATTCCAGCATATCAGGTGTAACTTCACTATATTTGGTAAACAGCTCCCTTAAATACTCGATGAATCCGGGATGCTGTAAATGATGTGCGCTAATGTTCACACTGACCGGAAGATAAAGCCCCCGCCTTTGCCATTGACGAAGCTGCTGCAATGCATGATCGAGAACCCATTGTCCCAATTCAATCTCTAAATCGGTTTTCGTTAACAGGGAGAGAAATTCACCCGGCGAAGTGATTCCTGATTCCGGATGTTGCCAACGAATCAGAGCCTCGACACCAATGACATCGCAGCTATACATATCAACCTTCGGTTGAAAGTAGAGAGTAAATTGGTCGTTTGTCAACGCACTTTTAAGTAACTCGAAGTGTTCGCGATTAGCCTTAATCTGTTTATCATGCTGAGGGTCAAATAGATGATAGCAGTTCTTCCCCGCCTCTTTTGCCCAATACATGGCCTGGTCTGCGTGGCGCAATAGTATATCGGCATCCCCGTCATCCTCAGGATAGAGAGTGATTCCAATGCTGGCACTCACAACCAGGGAAGTATCGTCAAGATGTATTGGCTCAATTATGGCCTCTAATAGCCTATCCAGAATGAGTATACACTCATTCAGACTTGCCAGATTCGTCAGTATCAATACGAATTCATCCCCACCTATCCGTGATACTGTATCTTCCTCTCGTAAAACCGTTTGCAATCTTTTCGCGATTTCTATCAGGATCCTGTCCCCGGACTCATGACCGAAGCGATCGTTGATTGGTTTAAAGCCATCGAGATCCATGTAACAGACACCAACGCTTGTATTGTTTCGTTTACTGTGAGCAATAGCTTGGCGTAATCTATCCGTTTTAAGGCGCCGATTCGGTAAACCTGTCAACGGATCATAGTTCGCTATTTGCTCAAGCTCCGCTTCCGCTTTTTTTCTATCTGTAATATCGTGGATGATAGAGTAGAGAACCTGTTTACCGTCCCAGATAAACGGACCGGAGTGTACTTCTACATCTCTGACCTCACCTGATGCCAGGGTATGGCGAAATATAAAATGGTTGCGCTCCTCTTTTTTTGCCTTCTCCATTTCAATAGCGAGTTCTTCCTCAGAGAGAGTATTGATGTCATTGATATGCATATGCAATAACTGGCTCATTGAATAGCCGTAATACTCAGCTGCCGCCCTATTTGCCGAAAGTATGGAACCTGTTTCAGGATCGACGGTGAGCATTACCGCCTTGTTCGCCTCGAAAAGCAGCCTGAAACGCTCCTCACTGAAACGTAACGCATCGGAAAGCTTCTTCTCCCGTTCCAGGGCAAACATTAGATTATTGTTACTGGCCTGTAATGTCTCATTTGTACTTGCGAGCTGCCGAGTGCGTGCCTCGATTTTCTCTTCCAGCTCGATCCCTGAACGCCTCAGCGTATCAATTTGGGCATTTATCGTACTTCCCATCTCTTGCAAAGCACTGGATAGAGTACCGATCTCATCCAAACTGCCAATCTTTACCGGTGTTTCGAACCGGCCGTTGGCAATGGACTCCGCATATACCGAGAGCTGCTTTACCGGCTCGATAAGCTTTTTGCGCAGAAAAAAGTTAAGAATTAATGCGATTAAAGCAAAAGTAAACAGAAAATTGATCAGGATCTGCCTGATTGCCTGCATTACCTTTTGTTCTATCTCTTCAGTAGAGAAACCAAGCCGGACCACGCCTACTGTTTGCTTATCGTGAACCACTGGTATGGCTACATCATAAAAGCTCATTCCATCGAACCTATGATAGATCTGCCATAGGGGTTCGTTGGTTGTCAGGGTATTTTTTGTTACCGGATCTTGATATGTCGCTCCAATCTCTGAGATATTGCTGTGAAACAAAACCATGCCTGTCAAGTCAGTCACACCGGCATACTTAATATGTGGATTTTTATTGGCAACTTCCTCAAGTTTTCTATCCATCCCTGAAAGTGACTCAAGTGGCAATCCCAAACCCAAGAGTTCATTCAGTATACTTTCGATACTATGGCCAATACCAAAACTACCGGTCAGCAGGGCATCGGTATAATTGGAACGGAAATTCATTACGTTTACCACAGAGCTGACAAGCAATAACACGGCAAGGGTACTCATAGTAACCAATAGTATTTTGCCGTTAAGTTTCATCAACTAAAGCCCCAAGAATCCGCACCACCGGAATTTCATATCCGTATATTTTCTCCAGCCAATTGCAATAAACCGACTGGAATCATAACGCCGAATTGCATTGCCTTGGTTATATCCAATGCATAACCAAACCGTGCCGGCCATTGAGGAGTAATCTCCTTTATCGGTTTACCCTCGAATAGATCACGCACCATATCAGCCACCTGTCGTCCTATACTGCGATGTGAGGGATAGACAACTGCCATTGCTCCCCAATCTTGCATCACATCGTTCTTGACAATACCAATCAGTGGCTTGGTTGCATGCGCATAGACCATTTCCGCAAAATGCCGCCGTGCACCCAACTGATCGTTGGGCTTTATAAACAGGTCTACTTTTGCATCCAGCTCTTTTATCAGCGGTACCGCCATCTCGGCCATGCGTTTGTCACCATCCTCACCCTTGATCAGCGGCACTTTGCGAAACACTACTTGCAGGTCCTTGAAATAGGGATCTTTTTCTAACATATCCTTGATCCAGGAATTGTAGCTATGGGATTGTGGCATGTCGGCATAGATCAACCCTATGCGCTTCACATGCGGCATCAATTCCCGAATAAAACGGAATCTTGATTTGACCGGCACTGGATAACTGACCCCGGTAAAATTGCTTTTCGGTGTCAAATTGAATGCATCGATGACGCCGATACCCACCGGATCGGTCGGTGAGGCAAAAACCACTGGCTCTTTTTTTCCGTAAAGAACCTGTTTGGCGGCAACGGTGGCTACTGTGCCGCCCATGTAATACACATCAAAGCCTGTGGCAACTTGCGAATGCAGGATTGCTTCTGCCTTCTCGGTATCGTTACCTGCGGTGTGTAAAACCAGCTCTAGGTTTTTACCCTCGACATATCCGTATTGATTCAGGTAGTCCAACATTGAATGACGGACTTCACTGTAGGGACTTCCTTGTTGGGAATCGAGAATCAACAGACGGTAGTATCTGCCAGATTGCGGAGCGGATTGTGTCAGCCCCGTCCAAACAAATAACAGCAAGACAAGACTGTAACGTATTACAGATGCGACTGATGATAACAAGTACACCTCCAGATGAACGTATTCAAAAAGAGTCGGTGCTTCCTGCATCGATCAGGCATTTACCAAACGGGTCTTCATTTAGAGCGTCTAGGTTAGCCATAAATACCCGTTTAGGAACTTTAATCCCAGGGAAAGGTATTTCATAAGTCGTGTTCAACGAACATATTGTCGGCAGCATCTCGCAACACTGTAATTACCTCAGTAAATGAGTAATGATATTCATCATCAATTATTGATAAGAACAATTAACTATATACTGTATCATTTTGTTATTAATAGTATTTTTATTATTAATAATGAAACACTCCATGCTTTGGCTTAGCAGCTCTTCAATCCCGGTTACAACTTGTTACAAGTGGATACACCCCTGAGAGGATCTTCTTCTGACAACGGTTCAAACTTCTGTTCAAGGACATCCAGTCCGACACTGACATTGTTCTAGCAAGGAGATCACCATGGGTAAGGCCCTGATTATTTCACTTATCGTTTTGCTCGCACTATTGGTTAGCGGCGTGGCCATCGCACGCTACAAAGGCTACTGTGCTGGTCCTGAGGGACGCATCAATTGGATGACCGAGCGCCTCGGCAAACAACTCGAGCTTGATGATACTCAGCAGCAGCACCTGACCCAGCTCAAGGAACAGGTCGTGCTCAGCGTCAATGAACTGAAGAGAGACAGATCCAGCTATGTGGATCAGGCCATCGACCTGCTCGAAAGCCAACAGTTTGACCGTGAACGTGCGCATACGCTGCTGATGCAGAAGCAGGCACAATTGGCCAGTCTCAGCACTGATATCATCGACGCCTTTGCTGAATTCAGCGACAATCTCGATCAAACCCAACGGGATAAACTACAATCGATGATCAAGCACCACCGTGAACATCGCCATTGCCGATTCGCCTGTGGTGATGATGAAGCTGTGACACAGTAGTAGTTAGCTCTGCCTCCCCCGCATGGGGAGACAGGGCTGATTTGGTAAACCTCTGGAATTAGCGATGCCCCGCATCTTATTGATTGACGACGATCTGGCCCTGGCCACGCCGCTAAAAGAGTATTTCTTGCGTTACGATTTGGAGTTGGAATCAGTTACCCTGCCGTCGGAAGGTCTGAAATTGATCGAGCGATCGAGGCCGGACCTGGTGATTCTCGATATCATGTTGCCGGAGATGGATGGATTCGAAGTTTGCCGAACCATAAGAAAGCAGAGCAACCTGCCGATTCTGATGCTGACTGCACGGGGTGAGGTGATGGATCGGGTGGTTGGCCTGGAACTCGGCGCCGACGATTATCTGGCAAAACCCTTCGAACCCAGGGAACTGGTGGCAAGAATACAGAATATTCTGAAACGCAGCCGGGTGGAACCACAACAGGCAGAGGAGATCGTCCTCGGCGATCTGAAACTCGATCTGCTGCAACAGGATGCCTTTATCGAGAATCGCAGCCTCAACCTCACCACCCTTGAGTACCGCCTGTTGGCCCTGTTGGCGCAACATCCCGGTAAAACCTACAGCAGGGACGAGATTCTCACCGCGGTGAAAGGCATCGACGCCGATCTCTACACCCGCTCTGTCGACATCCTGGTAAGCCGTTTACGGCAAAAGCTAAAACCCCTCGACTATATCAAGACGGTGTGGGGAAGCGGATACCGTCTTCTGGGCCCCAACCCATGAGAACACACCATACTCTTAGCGGACGCCTGATCCTGCTGTTCATCTGTGTCAGTATATTGATCGCACTCACGGTACGCAGCGGATTCCGCTATGGCATCCAGGGCGAGTTTCGTTCCCTCGCCACGCCCCATTTGTTGGAATATATCGACCATATACGTCAGGAGATCGGCACACCACCCGACACCGGCGCTGCGAAGAGGCTGGCGCAGCGCCTGCAGATCGATATACAAATCGATTCCAGGGATCTCAGCTGGTCAAGCAGTGGTGATATTCTCGATATAGAGAGATTGACCTTCCACAGCCACCGCCTGGTAGATGACCGCCTGATACAGTTCAGTCACGACGATCACCACTTTATTCTGCGTCTGCAAACTGACGAAGGCACCATCCTGCTGATGACCCGGGATGGATTCAAAAAAGGCCCCCTGGCGCTGATCATCGGCGTGACCATTGTTACCGTATTGTTGCTGATCGCCCTCACCTATCACCTGGTCAGGCGGTTGTTTCAACCGATAGAGACCATACGCCAAGGCGTGGCGCGGTTCGGTTCCGGCGAGCTGGACCACCGCATCAATATCAAACGACGGGATGAATTGGGGGAATTGGCCAACAGTGTCAATACCATGGCCGATGATATCGAGGCAATGATGGAGGCCAAACGCCAACTGCTGTTGGCCATCAGCCACGAGCTGAGATCACCGCTTACCCGGGTTCGCCTGAACGCCGAGCTGATAGAACCGAGTGAACCCCGCGAGCGGATTATCAATGACCTGCAGTTACTGGAGACGGAACTGACGGAACTGCTGGAGACGGAACGCCTCGGCAACCGACATGCAAAACTCGATCTGCAACAAGTCGAACCGGGAGCGCTCATCGATTCCGTCATACAACAACACTTCTCCACCGCGGCCATCAGCTGCCAGCATGATGACGACAATCTATCCATGGAGTTGGATGCGGTTCGAGTTCGTCTGCTGATAAAAAATCTGTTGGATAATGCAGTGAGACATACCCAAGAGTCCGCACCATCGGTTGAGATCAGCAGCCGAGTCACCGAGGGGAATTGGCATGTCAGTGTAAAGGATCACGGAGAAGGCATTCCCCAGGAACATCTCCCCCACCTCACGGAACCCTTCTACCGGGTCGACAAGGCACGTCAGCGGGAGACTGGAGGATATGGACTTGGACTCTATCTCTGCCGGGTTATCGTAGAGGCACATGGTGGCAACTTGGAGATCCAGAGCAGACCAGGCGCAGGTACCCAGGTCAACTTCTCACTACCAACTGATAAGAATTAACCCGCAAATACCACTACAGTGTAGGGTGCGGCAAGCCGCACCCTACGTTTTTTTAAATCCTTGAGCGTTGGATAAAAAAGAGTGTAGATAATTTTAAAATGCGCTTAACAAAATTAAAGGTTCTTTTATTTGCGTTTATTCGCGTTCATTTGCGGACTAAGTATCTTGTGCGACTATTCGCGTCCGACCGTCTCGTTTCTACTTATTGAAATCCATACGATAGACCTTGCCATGCTGCTTATGCCGGTACATTTCATGATCGGCAGCCTTCATTAGCTGGTCCATGTCTTTACCATCCTCGGGGAAGAGTGCATAACCGATACTCGTCCGCAACTCAAGCCGATGACCTTCCAGGTAGACACTGCCTTCGAGACTCGATTGCAGGTGCTCAAACATATGATTCAATCCATCTTTATCCCTGATTTCATCAGCCAGGACAATGAACTCATCACCGCCTATACGAGCGACCGTATCGGAAGCACGTGAAGAGGCCTGCAAGCGTTTCGCCACTTCAAGCAAGAGTCCATCACCTACCTTGTGTCCAAACCGGTCATTGATCTCTTTGAATCCGTCCAGGTCGAGATAGAAAACGCCGACTTTGGTTCCTTTGCGCTTGCTGCGTGCAAGGATTGTTTCAAACCTGTCCTCAAGCAAGCGCCGGTTTGGTAGCCCGGTAAGATGGTCATGCAAAGCCAGCAGTTTGTTGATGGAACGCGCTCGCAACAGAGCGGCAATGAGAATCCCGATCAGCAGTGCAACCAGCCAGCCACTGAGTCGCACCACCCAATACCAGGCTTTGTTGACCTGCCATCCGCCAACCGGCATCGCACCTATCTGCCAAGAACCATTGGGAAGAAGCACCGATTGAATCACTGAGTCCTGTTCAAACAATGCCTTGTCACCAAAGATAATATCACCCTGTTCACCCAGAGAGTCCTTGCCACGCAGTGCATACTGAATACCCTCCATCTCCGTTGTGGCGCCAGCTGCGCGAAACAGCGTTGGGATATCGATGACAATGGAGGCCAGACCCCAGTAGACAGGTTTTTTATCCGCCAGATGTCCTCCCAATCCACTGCGTGTGTAGATCGGAGTACGGGCAATAAAGGCCTCTCCTCCCTGAACCAGAGATACCGGGCCGGCAACAGTGGTTCCACCCATTTCTATGGCACGCTTGATAGCAGGCCATTGAGCTGGGGTTTTTTCATACTCAAGACCCAGAGCGGCCTCGTTCCCAGCCAACGGAAAGAGATGGGTGATGACATTATCCCTGGCAAGACCGATATTACGGATATTACGGCCAACTGCGATTATTTCACTGGCCAACAGATCAAAAGTATTGCTGTCCATTTCCGGTTTGATTGCCACATAGGCGATCAGGCCTCGGGTGAGGTGGAGCGTGGAATTGATTTCACTTTCCAAACCCGCGCGCATCATTGCCAATCGATTGACCACCTCGATGCGCTGATGTTCCAGTTTATTTAAACGCATCAACTCAACGATAACTTCGCCTGCACTGGCCACGAGCAAAAAAGACATCACCCCACCTGTGACATACCCTCTGAAAATGGTCTTGACTAGGCTCATAAATCGCATACTTGAGGATCCGCTACTATTAGCCCGGCAATGAAATGCCCGTGACTTTCTTATACAGCGACACCGCATAAGAATCAGTCATGCCAGAAACAAAGTCGGTGAGTCGCAACAGCCGTGTATAGTCGTCCTGTACGGGCATGGACTGCAGGCCGAGAAACTGTTCAGGGATGAGGCGAATCATCATCTGACTTCGGGGTTTGGCGCGTTCGCCATGAGCCGCGACGTCGTCGACAATGGGGATGAAACGCTCCAGCAGTTCACTGATCACCTGAAAACCGGCAGTCTCTATCTCGATCACTTCAGGTGCAATATAGATCTTTTCATGGGCTACCTCGATCAGGCGATCCATCTCGGCACGATGGGGAATCTGACTCATCAATGGTTGATCGAAGCGTCCAGCGAGGATCTCCTCTTCATAATCGAGAAAGCAGCTTAGAATCTCACTGATCGCCTGGTTTATCACCTTGGCACGAAGGAACTCGATCTTCTCTTTCTCCCCGGTTATGCCATCGAGGCGTGCGAGGCGCGTCGGTGAATCCGGCAGTACCGCGAGAAACAGCTCCATTGCCTGCTGAAAGCTCAGGTGGCCGAGACGAAAACCATCCTCGATATCGATGACCCGATAACAGATATCGTCAGCCGCCTCCACCAGGAAGGCCAATGGATGTCGATACCAGATAGCCAACACCGGATCGCGGCGCATCAGCCCAACGGTCTGTGCAACCTCGGTGAATAACTTCTGATCCTCTGCGGTAAACCCCGGTTTTTTTGCGCTCACTCCCTGAAAGCGCCCATTGCCTATGTAGGATTCCCTGGGGTATTTTGTAAATGCGGCCAGCGTGGCGCAGGTAAGCTGCAGACCACCAGGGTTATCCCTATTTTGCAACCGGGTCAAGACACGAAAACCTTGGGAGTTACCTTCGAAGTTGAGAAAATCCTCGCGCTGGCTATCCTGCAACACCGCAACCCGCTGCTTTCCATAGGCACCATTCTCGGCCCAGTGGCGAATCGCATCCTCTCCGGAGTGGCCAAAGGGCGGATTACCGATATCGTGGGCAAGACAGGCAGCGGCGCAGATATCGCCAAAATCTGAGGCTTGATTCTCCTCGAGCCGATGACGGGCGATGATCTGCTCCCCCACCAGGGTTCCCAATGAGCGCCCGACGCTGGAGGATTCAAGGCTATGGGTCAGACGGGTACGCACATAATCGATTTTCGAGAGGGGAAAGATCTGCGTCTTATCCTGCATGCGTCTGAACGCGGAGGAGAAGACAATCCTGTCCAGATCGCGCTGAAAGTCAGTCCGTGTGCTACTGCCTGTTGATGATTCAGGCGAACCCAGGCGCTTGTGGGAGAGGAGTTGGGACCAGTTCATTGACATCGGACCATTCTAACCTAGTGTCCGCTTGGAAACAGCCTTGAAAAACAAACTCACGCCCTATCAGACGAGTTGTTAAATTGAGGCTGAGTGATGTACATATGCTTTCTGTTTAAGTTCAGCCTAAAACCATGCTTTCCCTCTCCCCTCGCGGGAGAGGGCCAGGGAGAGGGGGAGCCAACAACCCACTATGGCCTGGTCGGATCACTGACCAGGGTTTCGTCAATGCGCTCACGAAAACCTATCGCCAGGATACCTGCAAAGGCGATCAGCAACGCCCCGAGGACAAACTGACCGGTCAATGTCTCTTCCCAAAAGAGGTAGCCGTAGGCGGCACCGAAGAGTACGGATGCGTAAGTCATGGGAGACACAGAGGCCGCGGCGGCAATCGCATAACCACGGGTCAGCATCAATTGGCCGAGGGTGCCCAGCAGACCGATCAGGGCCAACCAACCCCATTCAGCGGGGGTGGGCTGCTGCCAACTCCAGAGCATGGGAACAGCCGAGATAATGGAACTCAACAAGGCAAAATAGAATACAACACGGAGTGAGGGCTCGCTGCGTCCGAGTCGCCTGAGGGTCACCTTTGCCAATGAGGCAAGGGCACCTCCCAAGAGACCGATCAGGGCGATATGATTGAACTCGCCCTCGGGATTGAGCACCAGAATCACGCCGATAAAACCGATACCTATGGCAAACAATATCCTTTGCCGCATGGGTTCACTGAGCCAGAACCAGGCAATCAGCGGCATAAACAGGGGCGAGGTCATCTTCAATAACATGCCGTCGGCAAGTTGCAGGTTGGCCAGGGCATAAAAAAAACAGTACATCGCCGAAACACCGGCAACCGAGCGTAACAGGTGGAGGTGAAAGATCTGGGTATGCAAACTGACCAATCCATTGCTCCAGACCAACGGCATCAGCAGTGCCAAACCGAAGAGATTGCGCATAAACACTGCCATGTCACTGGGCAGGGTCTGGGTGACAACCTTAACTGATGCCCCCATCGAGGCGAACATCAACTCCGACAAGAGTATGAGCAGCGCTCCCAGGAGGAGATTCTGCCTATACAACATACCAGCTACACCGTTTTAAATTGAGGATCATCCGGCCCAAGCTTCTATTACCCTGCCTCTGAACTCGCTACTGACGATAGAGTTTACAAATGGTGACATTCATCTGCGACTTGGAGCCTTGGCAGCAACAGGTAAATGAGTATTAACTGGCCCCTTATCGCAATTACTGATCACTCTATGGCAAAATTGTGCAATCTAACAGATTCTACGGGGAATTGTTCACATGCTTTCACTACGTCTTTATGCCTTGTCTGCGCTGATGCTGCTTGTCAGTGGTTGTTCTAGCGTCTATTACGACACCATGGAGAAGGTCGGCATTCACAAGCGGGATATCATGGTCGACCGGGTGGAATCTGCGCGTGACGCCCAATCCGAGGCGCAGGAGCAGTTCCAATCGGCATTGGATCAATTCGCATCGGTGATCAATCTGGAAGAGAGTGACCTGAAACGGGCCTACGACAGCCTCAACCATGAGTTTGAGGCCTCTGAATCAGCGGCTGAGGAGGTATCGAAACGTATCGACAAGGTCGAATCGGTGGCCGAGGACCTTTTCGAGGAGTGGCACAAGGAGCTGGAGCTGTATGAAAACAAAAGCCTCAAAGCAACCAGCGCGAAAAAGCTCAAACAGACCAAACAGCGTTATCAATCGATGCTCAGTTCGATGAGAAAAGCTGAGAAAAGCATGCAGCCGGTGCTCAACACCTTGCGTGATAATGTGCTGTTTCTAAAGCATAATCTCAATGCCCAGGCGATTGGTTCCCTGCGTGGGGAATTCGGCAATCTCAAGGCCGATATCGACACCCTGATCAACCGGATGAACCAATCGATCAAGCAATCCGACGAGTTCATTCGCGGTATGCAAAACAGCTGATTACAGATAGCCTGAGGCGCACGCCTGGCAGCATGCAACATGTCGAATAGCGAATCCAGCGCTCTGTTTCGAGCGAATCATCTGCTTGCCCTACTGTTTCTGGCCGCGGTCGCCTTCATCTATCACTACTTCTATAGCGACCTCGACAGTGGTTGGGTGCTGATACTGGCCGCTGTTCTCGGTGGATATCTGGCGCTCAACATCGGTGCCAACGATGCAGGTAACAACATCGGCCCCTTGGTGGGTTCCGCCGTCCTCAGCCTGACCGCAGCCATGCTGTTCGCTGCAGTGTTCGAAGCCGCCGGCGCATATCTTGCGGGTGGCGAGGTGATCAGCACAATCAAAAGGGGTATTGTCGATACCGACCGAATCGGTGATGCCGGGGACCTTATCAAGGCCATGTTCTCCGCCTTGATTGCCACCTCGATATGGCTGAATCTAGCCACTGTGACCGGTACGCCCGTCTCCACGACCCATACTATTGTCGGCGGTGTATTGGGAGCCGGGATAACCGTTGGCGGTTTTGACCTGGTGAACTGGGATACATTGACCACCATCACCATAAGCTGGTTTTTCTCGCCCATACTTGGTGGACTCATCGCCGCTCTACTGCTCTACCTGGTGAAGCGCTCGATCACCTACCAAGACGACATGTCTCGCGCGGCGGGAAGGGTACTGCCGCTACTGGTGGGTTTTATGGCATGGAGTTTTTCCACCTACCTGATGATCAAAGGGGTCAAGGCAAGTTGGCGCGTCGATTTTCCGACCGCCCTGATATGTGGCTTTGCCATCGGCCTGGGGGTCTATATGGTGACAAAACCCAGCATCATGCAACGTACCACCCTCCTCCCCAATACTAAATCAGCGATCAATCGTCTTTTCAATATTCCGCTATTACTCGGCGCCGGACTGCTGAGCTTTGCCCATGGATCAAATGATGTGGCGAATGCCATTGGACCCGTTATTGCTATCAAGGAGGCAATGACGGTCACGACAGATACGTCAGCCACCCATCTATCCCACTGGGGCCTGTTGGTGGGGGCGGTTGGTATTCCCCTGGGATTGATTCTCTATGGTAAGCGTCTGATCAAAACCATTGGCAGCGAAATCACCGAACTCGATCAGATCAGGGCATTTTGCATCGTCACCTCGGTTACCATCACCGTCCTGCTGGCAAGTCAATTCGGCCTCCCGGTCAGTAGTACCCATACCACGGTCGGCGCGGTCTTCGGTATCGGTTTCATGCGCGAAATCCTGAAGACAAATTATGCCATACTCCTGGAGACCCTCAGGCGACACCATCAACAGCATGATCAGGATCAAATCGAGGCATTTATCAGTCAGTTCGATCGTGCAAGCTTCAATGACAAAGGCCGTCTTATCGCGGAGCTTGATAGATCGGACAGTCGGTTAAAACTGACCAGAGAGGAGCAAGCCTCACTACAAAAGCTCTATCGCTATGAATTCGTCAAACGCTCCACTTTTGTGCGCATCCTACTGGCCTGGGTTGTAACCCTGCCGGTGTCGGCCAGCTTGGCCTCCCTGGTCTATATTCTGATCGATTGATCGGTCGAGTAATCAGGCCAGGCCCGCTTCCTTTGTGAAATAGCTTCCCATATCTGCTTACCGGAGGGACAAAAAAGCCATATTTCACAGGTAGATATGATCAAAAATCCCATAAAACTCATTGATTTGTAAAAGAACTGCAGACATAGCAAAATCTATCTCTGTGGAATAGATTTATGCCCACAAGGAATAATGTTGTCCAAATCCTACTATTGCGCATATGAGTCGATAGTGCGTTCCCGGCGATATCAGCGTCGACAGCACCTAGCTATCGTCTGTCGCCTGACAGTCTCTCCATCTCCCTGGCTGGGGGATGGATACGCAGTTTCTGCCTAGTTTTTTTTTCTCTCATGAACAGCAGCAAACGCCTAAGAGTCAGTCTTGATATGCTGACCCATAGCCATATGCTTGCGTTAGTATTCATTACCCTGGCCGTTCTCTTGAACCTGCTTATTGCTGCGTATTGGCAGTACAGCCTGGTACCGAGATTGAATGCCCATGCAAATGCCCATAGCAATGCGCTTGCCCAGTCCCAGGCTGACACCTTGTCGAAGTCCTTAAGCAGTGAATCTCAATCAGCCTTGAATGAATTGGAAAAGGCGATGGATTCAATTCTCGAGTTACGCGATACCACAACCTCAAAGCCGCTGGTACAACGGGTAGAGGTCAGATTAAATGAAGCCATTCGCTCAACCAATGGTAATCTGTTCGAGCTCTCCAGGGGTTTGGCAATATGCACAAACTGTTACCAGTCTGAAGTCTCTCTGGTGAATCAAGAAACAGGTCATGCAATTGGTATTGCGCGAATCTATGCAAACAGGGATTTTCTCTCAGAGCTCAAACAAGATTTCAGGAGTAAACTCTGGTTGTCAGGTGCCGCCGTCAATCTGATTGTGCTCTTTGCCTGGTTAGTGATCGAAAGCTTTCTGCGTAAACTACGCAAGAACGAATCGAATCTACAATCCATTATCGACGGTGTTGCCGATCCCCTCTATGTCTACTCAACGGATAGGGAACTGGTTTTACACAACCAGGCCGCACGCAATCTTGCCCTTACTAACCACGGCATGAACGATAGGGAGTTTCAGCGGCACAATCTACCTCCCAGATCGCAAATACAGGAGATTATATTAAATAATAGGCCGTTGAAGTCGATCCATAAAATACCCCAGGCTGATAGAAAGCACTTGCGCATGGAACTTCAGATGAGCCCGCTTTCTGATGGCAATGACAACAATACCGGGATTATTGTCACCTACCGCGACATCACAGAATATCTGGAGCTGGTGGATGAACTGCAGAGCAATAAACATCAGCTGCAACAACTCGCGGAAAGGGATACCCTGACTCAGCTGCCGAACAGATTCATGTTTAACCGTCTATTGGATCAAGCAGTATCCCGAGCTGCGAGAAACGATTCCATGCTCGCGCTGTTGTTTCTCGACCTTGATCGGTTCAAGGAGGTAAACGACAGTCTTGGCCATGATGCGGGAGACATGCTCCTCGAAATCATCGCCAAACGTCTACTCAAGGCGGTGCGCGGGGGTGATGTGGTCTCTCGCCTCAGCGGTGATGAGTTTGTGATTCTGCTGGAGGATGTAAGACGCCCGGATGACGCCACCTCGGTGGCGGATCACATTATAGAATCGGTGCGGCAGATGGTGATCATTCAGGGCAAGCGACTCCACCCTTCTGTGAGTATCGGTATCAGCCTTTTCCCCAACGACGGTAATAAAGGCAAACTGCTGCTTCAGTGTGCCGACACCGCCATGTATCGCGCAAAACGAGAATCACAAAACAGCTACCAGCTATATGATCCCAGCATGACAATCTTGGTGCAACAGCGTTTGAACACCATTGCCGCACTGCAAAGCGCCGTCAAGGAACAAGATTTTGTTTTACTGTTTCAACCACAATACGAGCTGCACACCAAGAAACTGATTGGCTTGGAGGCCCTGCTGCGTTGGAACAAAGAGAGGCAAAAACTGGTTTCACCTATCCATTTTCTTGCGTTGGCGGAAGATGTAGGCCTGGCATTCCCCATTGGCCAATGGGTATTGCGAAATGCCTGCAAACAGATCAAGACATGGCGCAACATGGGTTTGAATCCTCCGCCCTTGGCGGTAAACATATCCGCGGCAGAGTTACTGCACAAGAATTTTGTAGCATCGACCCAGGAGATCCTCGAGGCCAACGATTGTCCCGGGGAGTGGCTGACGATTGAAATCACGGAAAGTCTGTTTAGCGGTCAAATCGAACTCGCGGCTGACATACTGCGTCGATTGAAGGATCTCGGTGTCTCCATCGCGATCGATGATTTCGGTATTGAACACTCCTCACTGGCTAGATTGAAGCAGTTGCCGATCGACAGATTGAAACTGGACAAAATCTTCTTGCAGAACCTGCCCACTGATTCTGCAAACCAGGCCATCATACAAACCGTGCAGGACCTGGGGCATCGCCTGGGTATCGAAGTGGTTGCGGAAGGCGTCGAGACTTCCGAGCAGGAGACCTATCTGATACTTTCCGATTATCGAATGGCCCAGGGGTATAGATACGGCAGGCCTATGTCGGCGGATGAGTGTGCGAAACGACTCCATTGAGTCTGTTCCGCCTAGGACCCACCCGATAAGGATTTATACCGGGACTGGTGCGACGGATTTCAGCTACCTGTACCTTGCCCAACCGCCTCTTGCAAAACCGCTAGGGTTTCAGGCGGCGGCATCCGCTTGACTATACTGTCAGGCACCTCACCCCGACCGGCCTGGTAGATGGAGCCTGACTCCAGGACAAAGCAGATCATCACCGTAAGCAGCGTCGGTACCACTGCAACCCGGGTGATGGCCACCATCATGATATCCCCTTTCGAGTTGCCGCTGGTAGCAAGCATGGCCATACCCAAGATAACGGCACTGATGGTATAACCAATCAATAGTATACGGGTACGGTTGGCCGAAAGACGCCAATGCGCGGCCACGAACCACTCCGCAGTCGAGGTTTCGGCACTTGCCCGATACCAGATAAAGGCGATGACCGAGAGTGAGAGCAGCAATGGGATCAGGAAACCCACGAATCCGATATCGAGGACGATTGAGGCTGGAGCCGCGATCAGGTGACAGGCCACCAGGTTGACCATGGACAGCTCATGAGGTGACTTGGCAGATTTGCGCATCGACTCATCGACATCGAAAAACATTGTATGCTCTCTCCCGGAGATCCATTTTAAGCAACTATGGCATGATTAATCCCAGTCAGCGTTGATATTACGCAAAGCAACAACAACAGTGAACTGAATCGATGAGAATTGACAATGATCTGCTCTGTGATTTGCTGGTCGAGAGCGCGCGAACGGAACTGATACCCCGGTTTCAGCGCAGCGACGGCCATATTAAGGCGGATGGAAGTCTGGTCACACAAGCAGATATGGCGATGCAACAGCGCATCCTCAGACAACTGAACCATCACTACCCGCAGATTCCCCTGCTGGGCGAGGAGATGCCCGTTGAACAACAGCTAGCGATCCTAAATCAGGGGGAACAGGGTTTCTGGTGCCTAGATCCTCTGGATGGCACGGCCAATTTCGTCGCCGGCATGCCCTTTTTTGCCGTCTCCCTCGCCTATGTGGTCAAAGGGAGGGTCGAGCTGGGTCTGATCTACGATCCACTACGGGATGAGCTGTTTCATGCCCAAAGGGGATCAGGAGCCTGGTTGAATCAAACCCGCTTGCACCTCGATATCAGGCTTGATCAGCTCCAGGAGTGCGTGGCGATGGTCGATTTCAAACGTCTCAGCCCCGGTTTGGCCGAGCAGCTGGCAACAGCACCACCCTACCGTTCCCAGCGCAGTATAGGGAGTGTGGCACTGGACTGGTGCTGGCTGGCGTCGGGGCGCCTACAACTCTATCTGCATGGCGGTGCCCGGCTGTGGGACTACGCAGCGGGAACACTGATCTTCAACGAAGCCGGCGGCCACTTCAGCCTGACCGATGCTGAGACCAAAGATAGCTCAACAGCCCTCGGCCTGAGGCCACAGATGGCGGTGGCTGCTGTCAATCAAAGCTTGTATGAAAGTTGGCGATCCTGGCTGCAAGGTTTTTAGTTGACCTGGGCGTGAAAAACCTTAAACTATCGCGCTCTCCTCAAGGAGCGGTAGTTCAGTTGGTTAGAATACCGGCCTGTCACGCCGGGGGTCGCGGGTTCGAGTCCCGTCCGCTCCGCCATCTCCATTCTGGGAAATAACGCCCCAAAACGCATTCAAGAATCCATAGGGAATTGGATTCCCTCGACGCAGTGTGTAGTTTGAGTTATTGCCTTTCCGACTCCAGGGCAATGGGATGAAGCACTACTTATCCGCAGTCCTATCGAAGGTCGATGAATAAAACATCGTCGAATTACCCTTACCAGTTTGCACTACTACACACTTCACCTATGAGTGTTCATATCAAGCAGGTGAAAACATGAAGCACTACTCATATTCCAGTTAAACATCATCCTATTCTTGGCGCTAACAAAATCCCAAATACACGATTCCTGGTTGCCAATACAACCACTGCAGAATCTGCTAAGCAGCGAGAAACGGAAGTGTCAAATCCTCTGAAACAACTACTACCCATCCTATTACCCTTGGTGCTGAGCGGATGTCTCGATGAAAATAGCGCACCTGTTGCGACTGGCGATAGCGTCACGCTAAATCAAGGCAAAAGCACGACGATCGATGTACTACAAAATGACAAGGACGAAGACCATGATCCCCTGGTGGTTGTGGTCGAGACACCCCCATCCCATGGAACCTTGATCATCCAGGATGATGGCTTGGTTATCTATCAACATGATGGCTCAGCAAACGGGTTCGACAGTTTTACCTATGTTACCTATGATGGCGCTGCCTATTCAGAACCAGCCCAGGTGCAGCTTACAATCTTGGTTCCCGCTACTACTGAGGAAGAGACAAACGTCGTCATCAACCAACCACCGGTCGCGGTGGATGATCAGGCTACTGTAGCAATGGGCAGTAGGATCACTCTTGATCTGCTAAACAACGATTTTGACCCAGAGAATGGCAGCCTCAGAATTGACAACCTAGGTAATCCGACGCACGGGCAGGTGATATTGGCGCCCAATGGGGATGTCACCTATCAGCATGACGGTTCGGACAGCAGCAGTGACAGATTCCGATACACCATCAGCAACGCCAGCAACCTATCCGCCGCCGCGAATGTCACTATAACCATCACTAGGGAAAACCGGGCACCCAGTTTCACTCATCAGCCACACGATATTCAGCTGCCCGTCGACACACTCTATGAGTTTTCCGTTGTTGCGGAAGATCCTGACGGCGACAGTTTGAACTTCACTGTCTCCCAGCTTCCCTATTGGCTGGACTTCTCCACTGCTACACATACCCTCACCGGGCAAGCCTCTTGGACTGAACTTGGGAATAGATACCCCATTGTTATCACAGTAGATGACGGCGAATTGAGCAATGATATCCAGTTCACCATCACTGTGGTGGAACCCCGTCCCGTTACCGACACCGCTACCCATCGCCTTTTGCTGCAAACCACTTACGGACCCACCCTGGGGGATATCGAAAGGGTCAAACAGTTGGGCGTGGTAGCCTGGATCGATAGCCAGCTCTCCATGAAATCCGCCTACTCGAATGCCAACGACGGCTGGTTGAGCCACTTGCAACGAACCCAGGAGATTGCCACCCAGGCGGAGCCCGACAACGATTGGTTCGCGGCTGGTGTCTTCAATCAATCAACTGCGGATGGATCTGCCTTGGATTACCAGATGGCTGCTTGGTGGGAGAATGCCCTGGGTCAGCCCTCTGATCCCAACAGTGAGGTTGGCAGTGATCAACTGCGTCAGCGGGTAGCCTATGCACTGAGCCAGTTGCTTGTAACCTCGAATAGCGTACCGGTTCTGACAAACCGTGGCGAGGCCCTGGCTGCCTACTATGACCTACTGGCCAAGCATGCCTTCGGCAACTACAGGACACTATTGGGAGAAGTTGCTCGTAGCCCCGCCATGGGCGTCTACCTCTCACACCAAGGCAATCGCAAGGCCAACCCATCAACAGGTACCAGACCCGATGAGAACTTCGCCCGCGAAGTGATTCAACTGTTTTCTATCGGACTCTATGAACTCAACCTTGACGGCAGTCCAAACCTGGATGGTGACAGCAATAGTTATCCCGATCCCGGCAATAGCCTGGTACCGACCTATGAGCAAAATGATATTGAAGAGTTAGCCAAAGTGATGACAGGCTGGGACCTGGCCGGCAATAGCAGCTTCGGCAGACTGAGCAACAAAGATGGGGACTACACACAACCCATGGTGTTTCATCCAGAATACCATGAGGATGAACTGGCCGACGCTGGCGACGGTTATGTCACGCTATTTGGGCACAGATTTGCACTCAATTCAGGGAGTGATCAAAGCGGACTCGATACGGCACTAGATCTGCTGTTCAACCACCCCAATGTCGCCCCGTATGTCAGTAGGCACTTGATTCAACGACTTGTCACCTCGAATCCATCCTCAGCCTACCTGGCGAGGGTTTCGCGAGTATTCAACAACAATGGTAACGGCGTAAAAGGTGACTTGAAAGCGGTGGTTCGCGCCATTCTTCTCGATCCGGAGGCAAGAGATGATCGTCATCTGATCGACCCCTCCTATGGCAAGGCAAAGGAGCCTGTCTTGGCATATACCCATCTGCTTCGAGCCCTCAACACGACGCCGTTGGACGGTTGGATTAGCCAGAGCGGCGTAGCGATGCATGGTGTCTATTGGTTCAGATCACCGCAAAATAGCTTGGGGCAGGCAGCACTGCGTTCACCCTCGGTATTCAATTTCTACAGTCCCAACCATATCCCGAGAGACGACCGCTTTGTGGATTATAATCTGGTGGCCCCAGAGCTGCAGATTCAGACAGACCAGATGTTGATCGATTACAGCAATCTGATCTACAAAACACTCGACAGACTTGAGAAAAACCGCATTATCTACTTGGACGGTAAAACCCTTGCGGAGTTTGGTGCCTCTCACAACTACTACACAGAAAAGATTTTTTTAACCAACTTCGACAAAGAACTCACTATTTTCGAACAAGCGCTAGAGGGTGACAGCAACAGGGATTTCGCATCGATCGATGATAGTTCAGTGGATAGTGATGGCGATACTCCCAAGGCGAATGCCATTGACGCCCTTCTCACCCATCTCGACCTTCTGTTGCTGGGTGGTCAAATGTCGACTGAGTACAAGTCCGCACTTAAGCACTATCTGCTGCTAAGTGCCGGTACCAATCAGAGTAATCCATTTGCAGAGGTGCGCTCTCTGGTTCGTGATGCCGTCACCATGATAGTCACCTCTAGCAGCTACATGATTCAAAAATAAGCCGCAAGGCTATGCAACTGATCAGGATATCGAAATGAATCGCAGGGATTTTCTTAGACACACCTCCACCATAGCTGGCCTTAGCCTTTTCGCCCCCCTGGGCCAGCTCCCGTTTATCAGACAATCTCTGGCAGCAGCACCCGCCTTCTCTGACTACAAGGCAATGGTCTGTGTGTTTCTCTATGGCGGCAACGACGCGTTCAACATGCTGATCCCGTACGCCAACACACCGGGTAGAGGCTATGCGGATTATGCATCCGTAAGAGGGAGTCTGGCGGTCGCCGATAGAGATCTCGGCCTCTCCTCGGTGACAACAAATAATTCCGATTTAAATCAGGGAAACCTTGGAACGGGTAGCGCCAATCCCTACGACACGAATCAAAGCCATAGCTCAGCCTATACACATGGCCTCTATCCGTTGACCGGCAAAGGGATCGATCTTGCGGTGAATGGTGTAATGCCGGAGTTGGCCCAGTTGATTCAGGACAACCGGGCTAGCATCGTGGCGAATACCGGTACCCTGGTCGAACCGGTGAGTCGTGCAGATATCATGGCGCGCAGTGCTGATTTGCCCCAGTTCCTCTTTGCCCACGATCACCAGCAAAGGGAGCTGCAGACCGGACGCGCCGATGACCTTGGCCACATCGGTTGGGCAGGACGCATCGCAGATGCATGGAGTAACATTAATGGCGGGAATCCAGTTGGACTCAACCTATCCTACCTTGACAGCAATCTCATGATGGTTGGTGAAAACAGTTCTCCCCTGGTATTGAAGACCGACAACCCGCCCACCATCAACCACTTGAAAACTGGTGTCAGTGACGACAGAGATGACCGACGCGGCCTATTCAATGCCTTGGCGGGGGTGCAAGGCACTACAGGACGACTCGATTTCAACACAGCAAATACACCGACAACAGGCGACTATTTCAAGGATCTCTACAATCGTCTGTTACTCAAATCCCTATCCACCTTCGATTTTCTCGAAAGCAGCTGGCAGTCAACCCAGTTCGATTTTGCCACCACCGATTCCTATGGTCAGGCGTTGTTCTCCATTCCCACCAATCAACAATTGGGATTCTCCAGCAATATCCAGGGAACACTGATAAAACAGCTTGAATCAGTAACCAAGATGATCCATATGGGTGCCTCGGGGATATTGGGGCCGGGCTATAACAGACAGATATTTCTGGTCAAACTGGGGGGGTTTGACACCCATTCCAGTCAAGCGCAAAACCATCCCCTGTTGTTACGGGAATTGAGCCTTGCCCTATGGAATTTCCAAAAGGCTATGGAAGAGCTTGGTTACGCACAACAGGTCACCACGTTCACCATGTCGGACTTCGGCCGCACATTGACCAGGAATGAGGATGGCACCGATCATGCCTGGGCCTCCAGCCAACTCGTAATGGGGGGGATAGGTAATGGCACGGCGGGTAACTTTGATGGCGGAAAACTGTTTGGCAGTCTGCCTGATCTACAACTCGGCGGCGACTCCGACCACGGAGACAAGGGGCGCTATATACCCACTACCGCCCAGGATCAGGTCAATGCCGCGATTGCCCGCTGGTTCGGTGTCGATGACACCCTGATGCGATCCCTGTTCCCGAACCTGGTCAATTTCCAGACAGGATCCGACTACGACTCAGCCTATGTCGATCTGTTTATATAGGTTGTGCATGGCCTATTATCGCTGATCCAGACCGAGCGGGTCACCGGGATCCACTCCCTCCATGAAGGGAATGTTACGGATATGGTGAGTGATCTGATAGACCAGGCCTATCCAGTTACCGATCACCGCTTCAGCGGTGTCATGCCAGGTATTGTCCAAGCTATCGATCACCAGGGATTCGGGAAACTCAGGCATTGCCGCCTGGCTTGACTTGGCCAGTTCCAGACGCTCCCGGTATTCATTGAAAATCGCCTGATTGCGCAGACTGAAATAGTTTTCCGGAAACGGGGGATAATCCTCCCGCTGGCCAAGGAAGTAGAGCGAGACCTCCCGCTTGTACTCCTTGAGAAGGCTGATGGTGTCATACTCGGGATGTCCCTGGAAATAGACCACCCTGAGGCCATCCTCACTAACCGCCAAATGGACACCCCCCTCTTCACTCTCGACCAAGACCTTAAGCCCTGCCTGCTCGAACTGCTTTCGTGTAATCTGATTGAAGCGTGAGTGAGGCACATCGAAACGTGTATTCACATCATTCACCAACGGGTGCTTTGGATCTATGACCCGGTGGCTGTAGACACCCCAGAGCTTATCCCCCATGTGGGTGCGCTTCTGGCCATGGTGGGACTGCACCACGGCATGAGTCGCCAGGCATGAGCAGAGCACCGAGGTCACGTTTTCGTGAGCCCAGTCGACCACTTCGGTCAAAGGTTGCCAAAAGGCCTCTTGGGCAAGATCGGGATGCGTCACATTGGCACCCGTGATGATCAAAGCATCCAGGCCATCACGTTTGATCTGCTCAAAGCTCTCATAATAGGCATCGATATGCGCCTTTGCCTTATCACCCCGCGGCAGTTCCTCCAGGGTGAATGGATGGAGAAAAAACTGCGCAATGGGATTGGCCTCCCCCACCAGGCGGAAAAACTGCCGCTCAGTCGCCTCGATGGCGGAGTCGGGCATGATGTTGAGCAGGCCGATATGCAGTTCGCGAATATGTTGCTGGGTCGCTCGCTGCGGCGACAGGACATTTTGCCCCTCCTGGCGCAGGCGATTGAAGGTAGGCAGGTCAGTGTGTGCAACCAAAGGCATGATGGCTCCCCGTCAAAGCGCTATGGAGTGGCCACTCGACTCACCACCGATCACCTTCTCCAGTAATTGCAGGAAATCGGATTCACTCTCTACATTCGAGAGCTGTTTGGTGGTCACCGTGTAGCCATAATCCTGGGCAATAGCTTCATAGCGCGGGATTCTGGCTCGAAACAGGCGTGGAAATACCCACCGGCCGAAATCATATGGGTCGATCAATGAAACATAATCAATCTCATTGAGACGCATATACTCCGCCAGGTTTTCATCAAGAAATGCCTCCCGATAATAGAGCGGCTTGGGATGCGACACTGAGCGCGCGATCAAAGCCGACTCATCCTCCGCGGTGGCCTTGATGTAGATGATCATCGAGTGCTCAGCGAGAAACTCGAGCAGACCAGGCTCATCCAGCTCACACAAGCTGCCGCCTACATCGTTAATGAAATGCGAATAACCGTAGATCATACGAGATTTGCGCATGAAGCTCGGCACATCGTACATGGCGGCGATCTCAGCCTGCCGATGAAGATGCTGTCGACGTTTGAACTCGGTCAAGGGTATCCCACCCATTTCCGGGTTGCCGAGCATGCCAAGAAAGGTGGAAACCGGTTTCAAGTTATTGAAAGTGATGTTGTTACGTATAAAAATCGAATCCGAGCGCAACAGATCACGGAGCAAGGGCACACGCATTGCCTGCTCTTTGATGCTGTCTAGAATCGGTTCGTCAAGGTAGCGAGTGCCAATGCGGTAATCACCCGAATAGTGAAACCAATCCTTTCGCCTCAGCAGATTCGACAAACGGGTCTTACCGACACCGGACATACCCAATAGGGTTATGCATTTACGGTCCCAGTTTCGAAACTCTTCAACACTCAATCTCACGTTACTTACGCTCCAATCCTGTGAGGGGACAATTCTACGGGCTAGTGGCATATGAGGAAAGTCGCATATCCCCGAAGAGATTCGGCTGGCGACAACGCAAATGGCTGGGGGCCCCGCATATTTTTGCCCACCTCAACAACCCCTAAAGAAACCACAGCAAAAGATTATGCTGGATTTGTGAATTAATGCGCTCGCATCAAAATCAAAAATAAGTTAACATTTCAGGAAGTTAATTCACATGCCATAGGGGGATTCTATGGTGATGTTCCAAGCCAGAATCTAGGATCATCCTATATTCTGTCTGTGGCGACTTGAACCGATATCCAAGGAGTCTGAAATCGCAGAGGATTCACGATGAGATTGGCAACCAATGATGACTGAATGGATATCATGTCACGGATGAGTCAAGCATTGAGTGGTAGTGCCGTTAAAAAACAAGGCACGTCTACTGTTGTTGGTAGCCTGCCCTAGTCATGAGGTCCAGGTGTATGCGCAGATATGCAAAGGTCTCCGCTGCGACGCAACAATGCGATGGAGATTACCCCAGGACCCTAGCAACAATGTAAAACGAAACCCAGTCAATATGTCTCAAGTACTTATTATTGACGACCAATCGATAACAAGGATGATATTGCAAGAATTGGTCGGATCGATAGATAAGGATGTCTCATCAACCTGCTTTGCCGATCCTACCCAGGCTCTGGAGTGGGCCAAGTCCCATGACATTGACCTGGTGATCACGGACTACAAGATGCCACAGATGGATGGCATCGAATTCATCAAATGGCTGAGGCGAATCCCCCGCTGCAATGATGTGCCGGTGATGATCGTCACCTGCGTAGAGGATCAATCGGTTCGCTATCTAGCGCTCGAATCCGGCGCCAACGATTTCATCACCAAGCCCATTGATCATACTGAATGTCGTGCCCGTTGCCATAACATGCTCACCATGAGCCTGCAGCGAAAACTGATAAAGGACCGAGCGCTTCTGCTCGAGCGGGAGATACGCAAGACGACTCAGGAGTTACGTGACCGGGAGCAGGAAACCCTGATGCGCCTAGCCAGGGCCGGGGAATACCGAGATGAGGATACGGGAAACCATATCCTACGAATCTCCCGCTACTCAAAACTGATAGCCCATCGCCTGGGCCTATCTCATGAACGATGCGATTTGATCGCCCAATCCGCTCCAATGCATGATATTGGCAAGATAGGCATCCCCGATGCCATCCTGTTGAAACCTGGCCGACTGACTTCCGAAGAGTATGAAATTATGCAACGCCATACCTTGTTGGGCTATGAGATACTCAAGGATAGCCTCTCAAAATACATTCAGATCGGTGCCATTATCGCCTTGAATCACCACGAAAAATACAATGGTGAGGGTTATCCTCACGGACTCAAGGCCGATAGCATACCTCTGGAAGCGCGGATCGTGGCCATTGCCGACGTGTTTGATGCACTGGTTACCGACAGACCCTATAAAAAAAGCTGGCCAATAGAGAAGGCAATCGAATATATTAGCGAGGAGAGAGGAAAACACTTCGATCCGGACTGTGCTGAAGCCTTTCTCAGTGAACTACAGGAGGTAGAATTGATTCACCATGCCCTGAAAGCAGCTCCCAGAAGGACCGATGCGTGAAGCTGTTTTTCTCACAGGATCGGTCCGTGACACCCGATTCGCCTGCAACTGATCGGCGCTACCACCGCGCTGCGTTTGCGGTCAGCTGCATCGTGGTTTGCTACCTGGTGGCAGAATTTCTCTGGCAGGTACCGTCGGCGGATCAGCTGGCGACCCTCACCCTTGCCGCCTACTACGCCCTGATACGGTTGATCCAACTGATCACCCTGGCTAAATCCTACCATCGCCCTCTGCTGCTGCATGGGCCACTACTGGTTTTTGATCAAACCTATCTCGCCGCGATGGCAATGTCCGGGCTTCCTGCCTATGTGGTACTGCCCCTCAGCGGCCTGCTGCTCTATATGACCCGGTCACTAGGTGCGCACTATCTGTCGATCGCCATGCCTATGGCTTTTGCCACTATATTGTTTACCCTTACCAGCTTCGCGGCAATACAATTGGAGTGGCTTACAGCCGTTGCCGTGGCACTTCTAGTCACAGTTGGAGCCAGCCTCAATTCAATCTTGCCACTTCTCATCAGTGCATTCAGAAAACAAGTGCTGTCAATCGACCACCCAGAGCAAGATGAGGCACTACAGAATACCAGCAATAGTCAACCAGCAGAAACCCAATTCATTACTACCCCGGCCGCGGAAGCGTCGGGGCTGCGTATCCTGATAGTTTCAAATAATGATAAACGTCTGGCACTCTTATCGGACCACCTCAATGAATGGGGTTATGACTATACGATCAGCAAAAATTGCGTTCAGGCATTCAGACACATGCTTTCACGCAGCCAGGCAGATAGATTTGTCTCTTACACAACGCTGATCGTCGATCAACATGGGTTGGACCTTGATCCACTTTCCCTGGCGCAACTGATTCAGGATGAAACAAAGCTTAAGGAGCTTCGGCTAATCTGCTTCAAGAGCCCTTCCGCCATCGATTACCAGTCTCAGCGTCTACACAAGGCAGGTTATTCGGCACTCCTCGACAGCCCGCTGAATAAAGCCCAGCTTTTTGACGCAATCCACGGGGAACAGCAGCAATTTTCCAACTCAGGCAATATCGTCAGCCTCTCTGAGCACAGAGCGAATAGATACAGCCGTTCGAAAAAGGGTATTATCCTGCTTGCAGATGCAGCCTCATCTGAGCGCACAACGCTCAGTAAGTTATTGATCCAGGCGGGATATCAGGTACGCATGGCAGACGATGGCGATCAGACACTTGACGCCCTCGATGAGCAAACCATTGACCTTGCGATAGTCAACCTCAAACTCTCGATCATGAGTGGCACCCAGGTACTTAAACTGCATCGCTTTACCACGCCCCACAATCAGTGGATACCCTTTGTATTCCTTAGTGATGAAAACAATGCAGAAACCCTGCGTATATGCCGCTCGATTGGCGTTCAGGCCTGTCTCTTCAAACCCGTGGTGGCCAAAGACCTACTGGAAATGATTCCAACCTTGCTTACTCAGCATCAATCAAGCTCGCAGCCAGACCAGCACTACAGCCAGTCGTCGGTTGTCAACAATGTGACCAGGTTTCAGCATGCCAATCTGCTCGACCACATGACATTGTTACGTCTGGAGCGACTCGACAGCGGCATTACCTTCATTAATGACTTGTACAAGATTTTTGAGGCCGAAGGGGCTTATATACTACGCGCTATGCAGTATGCCGTAGAAAAGAAACAATTTGGCCAGTTTCTCGACCAGGCGCAGATATTGTTGGATAGCGCGGGTCAGCTTGGAGCATTTGCACTCTATGACCTCTGCAGACAGGCGACCAGAATGCGAGCTCAAGAGTTCGAGTATCGGGGTCAACAAGTATTTGAAGAAATGGAAATCACTTTCAACCTGACCTTGCAGGCCTATACAAACTATCTATCTCAACGTGCCGCGGCGCTGCACAGAGACCTTAGTTAGAGCCTATACCGATTGCTCCCGCAGCCACCATACTATTAACCAATAGTTAACTGTCACGTTGTTGTAGATAGTGATGTAACGCCTGGCAGGTCACGGAGTATGTAGAGGATATCTTCGCCAGTATCTTTAACCCGTGACTTTCGAACTCCGACTTCTCGATAGCGGATGCCGCGGAGCAAACCGTTTTCAAAGATAAGGCTCCCATACCTGTAGCATTATCGGCAATGGCATGAGCACTATCCCGGTATTGATGTAAGTTATCCTCCTCCAGGGATTTCTGCATATTGATCAGTAATTCATCACTGTCGCGAAAAAAACTATCGCTCATACTCTGTAAGAATTCCGGATCATTGCTCAGTTTCTCCAAATCAGCCAGCGTCTTGTGATCGAGAAGCTGAAGACCTTTAAGTGCTTCATTTCGTCTCGTAGATTGTTCCAGCAGGGCATCAGCCGATACCTCGATATTTTCAATGCCAAGAATCCGATTCACAACCTCTAGAAAATGAGATGAGCGGATAGGTTTGGTGAGGTAGGCCTCCACCCCAACCTCATCACACTGCCTAATAGCCTCCTTGGTTGCATTTGCAGTAATAACCATGAAAGGCATCTGCTCTTGATCTACCTGCAATGTGCGGTAGTGTTTGATAACATCGATACCACCCAGATCCGGCATTTGCAGATCGACAATCGCCAGATCGTAGTTCTTTGCCTCCAATAAAGCTATCGCTTGCTCTCCATTAGCAACCACATCGACTACATGCCCCTGTAACTCCAATATTTTTGTTACGACTTTCTGATTGATAAGATTGTCTTCAGCCAGCAATATCCTTGATGATCTTGAATCTCCCTGCTGCAACGAATTGAAGACCGGGGTGCCAAGACCCACCTCGCAGTTCTGTCTCTTATGTAATATATAGAGCAGCGCATGCTTGAGTTTCTCAGCGCTAATCGGTGTCGTTACAATAGCCGAACAGCTATTGTTCTCACCGTTTCGAATATCATCCCTTAAGCAGATTATGGCTACCCTATCCAGGCTCGGCTCAGCTCTGATTGCACTCACCAGCTCTTCGACGGCAAGTCCGGCTTGATTCTCGTCAATGATTGCTATATCAAAAGGTTCGTCCATTTTTTCTGCATTCAACAGCTCAAGAAATCCATCCGTGACACTGCTACATACAATAGTCAAAACCTGCCACTCTTGGAGGTTATCAAGCACTGGATTGTTGTCAGAGAGCGGGTCAGTAAACAACAGTATTTTCGCTTCATCCAGACGGACGTCGTCAACCGGGAGCTTTCCAGGCACTGCGGGCAAATGGAACCAGAATCGACTTCCTTCTCCGAGACGACTCTCAACACCAATGCTCCCTCCCAAAAGCTCAACCAATTGTTTGGTAATCGTGGTACCCAGGCCACTGCCTGACAAATCACCGTTTGGCGTTTCATCCCCTTGGGTAAAACGCTCGAATATTCGATGCTGCTGTGATTCCGAAATACCGATCCCGGTATCGATCACTTCGAACAATAATCTGGGCTTGTGTTTGTTACCATCCTCGGTTGTGCCAGGAGAAACCCGCAAGATAACACTTCCCCTATTGGTAAACTTGATCGCATTGTTGAGCAGGTTGATCAGTATCTGACGTAACAGTTGCTGATCAGTACGGACCACCAGTGGCACCGACATATCGATAGAGTTGTTTAGCTTAATCGATTTAGCATCCGCGCTTGGTTGCATCATCGCGAGGATGTCATTGATCAAGGGTACGATGTCGAGATCTTGAATCGAGACCTCCACTTTACCCGCCTCGATTTTGGAGAAGTCGAGAATATCTTCAATCAAATTCAGCAAAGTTTCTGCCGAAGCCTGTATGGTGCGCATGATCTCCCGCTGCTCGACGCCCATTTGGGTTCCAGCCAGCAGATCGGTCATACCTACCACCCCATTCAGGGGAGTGCGGATCTCATGACTCATGTTCGCCAGAAACCGGCTCTTGGCCTTGCTTGCCGCCTCGGCCCGTAGCTTCTGATTCTCCAGGCGTTTCAGCAACAGAGTGACGTAAAGGGACGTCATGAATAACCCAACCATGAGGCCTGCACCCAACAGTTGATGTTGCAACCAAAACTGATTGCTGAGTATGACAATGCCGAAACCGACCATACTCAGCCCACTGGTAAGATAGAGTGAACGGGTGCCAAAGCGAAATCCATTACCCAAGCTGATCCAAAGAAAGAAAACATAGAGCATTGCCGCGTACTCGCCACCTGCCCACATTGCCCAGCTGACCATACCCACATCGAACAGCATGGTCAGATGTCGACGTAATTGATAACGAGTCGGATGGATGGATATTGCAATAACGATAAAAACTGCAATCAACAGATAGAGAGAGGCTATACTGCAGAGCATACGAAACTGCTCATCCGACGGCATCATGATGCTTAAGGCTACACAGTAGCCAATCATGATTGTTGCAATTGTCACACGAACCAATGACTGTTCCCATTCCCGGTCTGGAGCTGTCTTGAGTCGATTGATTATCGTTTTTAGCTGCATGACAATCGCTGTACTGTTGTTAAACCACTATACCCTGCACTGCGGCTCTAGCTCATTCCTCTCTCCTTGATGGTAAACACAAGCTTCACCCAAAATTCCTGTGGGGCAGCTTCTGTTTGTGAAAATTCCTTTACATTCGCCGAACTCTTTTGAGATATGGCTTACCAGCCACTCATTGGGAGTTATATATCCTATGCAAGGATCTTACAATGTAATTTTAGGAAGTAGAATTACTTAAGGCAGGGATTTGTACAGCAAGGCCGCAATGGTCGCTGTGGTTTGAAGCTCAAAGTTTGCAGCTAACCGGTGCTGATGAGCCCTCGATATCGGTTGTCAGTTTGATTGGCAATTCCCCATTGACATGCCCCTCGTCGACGGCACAGAAGGCTGCATTGCTGGTTGAAGGCATCTCAAACATCACATTTCGTAACAATCCTTCCATGACTGCCCGCAAACCCCTCGCCCCGGTACCCCGCTGGATGGCGTTTTTGGCAACCGCAATCAATGCCTCCGAGGTAAACTCGAGGGCCACGCCTTCGAATTCAAAGAGCTTTTGATACTGCCTGTAGAGTGCATTTTTAGGCTCAGTAAGGATCTTCACCAACGCATCTTCATCAAGGTCATGCAGTGCGGTAATCACCGGAAAGCGGCCGATAAACTCGGGTATCAGGCCAAAGTGGCGCAGATCCTCCGGCTGTACCTCTTCAAACAGTCGCAGCTGATCATGGAGCTCGTCGCTGTGAGTCGGGTCGACATGGAATCCTATACCGGCTTTGCCACGGTTGAAGCGTTTCTCCAGGACTGTCTGCAAACCCTCGAACGCCCCACCGGCGATAAACAGGATGTTCTGGGTATTCATGGTAAGATCATCGCCTTGTTCCTTGCGACCCTTGGAGCCTAGTTTAATCCTCGATCCCTCAACCAGTTTCAACAACGCTTGTTGTACCCCCTCTCCCGAGACATCCCGGGTGCCGTGGGAGGTCTCGCCGGAACGAGCCAACTTGTCGATCTCGTCGATATAGATGATGCCCCACTCGGCAAGCTCCATATTTCCATCGGCACTGTCCAGGAGTCGCGCCAGGATACTCTCCACGTCCTCTCCCACATAGCCGGCCTGGGTCAAGGTGGTGGCATCGGCGATGACAAAGGGAACCCCCACTATCTTCGCCAGGGTGCTTGCCAGCAGGGTCTTTCCTGTGCCAGAGGGCCCTAGCAGCAGAATATTCGACTTTTCGATCTCTACCTGGTCGTCGTCCACGGTCATGGTCGAGCTTTCGCTCTCCATGTTGAGCCTTTTGTAGTGGTTGTACACGGCGACCGAGAGGGTCTCTTTAGCCAAATCCTGACCCACGATGTAGCGGTCGAGTTTGTCCTTCAATTCAATCGGTTTAGGCATCCGCTTAAAGGGCTTGGTAGCGGCCCGACGGCGCCCCCAGCTGGAGACTACGCGGGATGCGAGGCGCACACAATCTTCACAGATATGGCCGTCGATACCGGCGATCAGTGGCAGTTCCGCGGTCTGTTCCTGGCTGCAGAATGAGCAGTAGGTCTTTTTCGCTGTCATCAAAAGCTCCTAGGCATGCTCTGTTTTTTGCAGACTGGCCAGCCAGGCCTTTTGGCAGTTACGCCGATGTCGTACTTGTAAATGTTCGCGAATGCGGGCAGAGGCCTTGGAAAGGGGCATGCACTTGGCAGGCTTTATCTTTTCACAATAGATGATATGCAGGCCCAGCTCTGTTTCGATGATGTCGCTGATCTCACCCTCTTGCATGCTGAAGAGCACGCTGTCCAGCTCCGCGTAGAGCTGGCCCCGTTTCACTTCACCCAACCTGCCACCCTCCATCGCCGTGGGGCATTCGGAGTAGCGCTTGGCGAACTGTTCGAAGCGATTGCCCCTTGCCGCCAATTTCTCGCTCACCTGCTGCATGCGCTGGTGTGCCGCTATGGGGGTGTTCTCCGGATAGTCGAGATTGACGGTGATCAGGATATGTCTGGCCTGGCGTGTCTCCGGGGTCTCAAATCGCTCGCGGTGCATCTCATAGAAGAGGTGAACATCGAGATCGTTGACATCCGCGCTGTTGGCGGAGACAAGCTGCATCACCCCATCGAACACCAGCTCACGATAGAGGGCCCGTCTCAAACCCTCCTCATCCAGACCATTGCACGCCAGATCATCGAGAAATTCATCCTGACCCGAATAGCGTGTGCTCACCTCGGCCACCGAATTGCTGAGCTGCTGCTCGCTGATGACTACCCCTTGCGCCTCTGGGGTAGCCATGACCAGTGATTCGAGCTCATAGCTCTTGCTCGCCTTGCGATAGACCTGCTGATACTCCGACGCTTCGAGCTGACTCAGGTTTTTCTGGAAATCCTGAAGTGCGTTGCGCAGCATGTGGTAGTTGAATTCCGGGTTGGCTTGCAATCGTTGTTCGGCCAAGGTCACGGTACCTCCTCGCTCTCCATGGAGAGAAACTCCAAGGCCGATTCCGGCACCTGGAGGGTTCGCCCGTTGACTCGAAGATGATAGGCCGGCCCACCGGGATAGTCCCGCAACACCTTTTCGATCTCGGCGGCATCCCCCGGATTGGCAATGACCTCCCCCTGGATCCCCAGGGAGATCCTGGGTGTCACCTTGTCCCTGAATTCAAACCGGGTAGGAATCCAGGGATCGCTGGCCAGTTGCAGCTCCTGCTCCCGGCAGCCGACACGGCGGTTGTCATCGAGAAAATCCACCGAGTAGATCAACTGGTCCTGGAGAAAGGTACCCACATCGCGGACAAAGCCGACACTGCCGCTGCGTACCAGCAGGCGCCCGGTGGGCTCGCCAGGATAGGTGCCATCGTTGCGCAGGTTGCGCACCACCCGCACCTTTTCACCATATTCAAACTTTGGGCGCAACGGCTTCCACCTGCTGGGTCAGATCGAGCAGCGGTACTTTGACAGTGACCGGCTCATGCATACGAAACACCTTGAACACCTTTTCGGTGAGTGCGTCCGATTGAACAAAATCGTGATAGGCACTGTCGAGCATACCGGCATAGAGGGCATGTCTCTCCGCATCACTCTCGGGCATCTTGTCGACACCGTCGAGATAGTCGTGAAAGCGCTGCAGGATATGCAGGCGATTCACATGAACCACCGACGCATCGTAGTCAATGCCGAAATAGTCGAGAAAGTCCTCGGCACTGCTGAGCTCATCCAGGTCAAGGTCAAACTCGCTCTCGTTCATCATCGTCTCTCCCAGTTGGGTTAATGGGTTGCCAATCCGCTATCGTTTCCAATGGCATTCTTTGCCACTTCCAGTAGAGCCTGGGCTCCAAGGCGGTCCTTGGCATCGAGTTCCGCCACCTTCTGCAGTCGCTCGAGGGCCGACTTGTAGTGTCCCAAGCGTAATTCAAGATAACCGGCACCCTTCAGCGCCAGCATGTAAAAACGCACCATGGTCATGGAGATCAACACCCCGCAGCCGATACCCGGCTCGGTAAGCTGGCGCCAGTCCTCGGGCAGATCCAGGCGCTTGCCGATAACCTTGAGCACCCGCTCCGCCACCACCAGCGACTCCTTGAGCCTATGCTGGTAGTAGTAGAAGCGGTAGAGGGCGACCAATACCATCGGGTGTTCAGGCTCCAGGAAGTAGGCCCGCAACAGGGTGCTCTCCGCTGTTTCCGTACCGTACTCCTCCGAGGCCCGCTGCAGGCAGTGCTTCGCCTCCTGGTCGATCGCCTCATCGAAGTAGAGCTCCCCGCTCTCGAATGCCAATAGATCGATGCTCATGACTGGCTCACCTTGTGTGTATCGGGATGTGGCGGTTCGCAGACCAGCATGGCATCGCAGTGGTTGCACTCATCCTGCGGGACCTCGCCCCCGGGTATGCAGCCGTGGACACCCACCTCCTGCTCCAGCAGGCGAATGCGATCCAGCAAACAGGCGATGGCGTCGGCCACCGGGTCGGGAATCAGATGGTGGTTGAGATCGATCTCGTGGATACCGTCGGTCATGCTGCGACTCGACTTCACCACCTTGCCCGGGATGCCCACCACGGTCTTACCCGCCGGCACCGGGGTGATCACCACCGAATTGGCCCCCACCCGCGCCTGTTCGCCGATCTCGATGGGACCGAGGATCTTGGCGCCGGCACCCACCACCACCCGGTTGCCCAGGGTCGGGTGGCGCTTGCCCTTGTTCCAGGAGACACCGCCAAGGGTGACGCCGTGGTAGAGGGTCACATCGTCCCCCACCTCGGCGGTCTCGCCGATCACCACGCCGGCGCCATGGTCGATGAAGAAGCGGCGGCCGATGGTGGCGCCGGGATGGATATCGATACTGGTCCAGATACGGCCGATGTAGGAAATAAGTCTCGGCAGATAGCGCCGGCCGCGGCGCCAAAGTCTGTTGGCGATGCGATAGAGCAGGATGGCATGGACCCCGGGATAGGTGGTGATGATCTCGAAGCGGGTACGCGCCGCCGGATCACGATCGAAGACACAGCGAATATCCTCGCCCACCTGCTGCCACAGCGAGAGCGGCTTGGCGGGCTCGTCGATCTCTGCGACTGCCTCACTGTTCATCATTGATGCAACCATTCCCGTTTCCCACTGTAGATTTCCAGATAGAAGCGGCGTAGATCCTTTACCGCCGGGGATCGTTTGTTCTCCACGGCGTGACGTCTGACCAGCAACAACAGGCTATCGGCCTGCTCCCGGCTCAACGCCATGCCCATGTCGGCATAGGCCTGGATCACCGCATGGCTGCCGGAGTGTTTACCGAGGACGAACTCATGGTCACGACCCAGCTCGGCGGGATCGACGCCCTGATAGTTGCGCCGATCCTTCATCAACCCGTCGACGTGAATACCAGCCTCATGGGTGAAGACACCCGCACCCACCAGGCTCTTCTGCCAACCCACACTGCGGCCGGAGGCATGCTCCACCAGTTTGGAGAGTTGGGAGTAGCGGGTCATATCGATCTCATGGCCCTGATCATGAAAACGGCGCAGCCCCATCACAACCTCTTCAAGGGGTGCATTCCCGGCCCGTTCGCCGAGCCCGTGCACCGTGGTATTGGCATGGGTCGCGCCGCCGCGCATCGCGGCCAGGGTATTGGCGGTGGCAAGCCCGAGATCGTCATGGGCGTGCATCTCGATCTCAATGTCACTGATCGCCCGCAGATCGCGGATCGCATCATAGACCTGAAACGGCTCCATGATGCCCACCGTATCGGCAAAGCGAAAACGCCGCGCCCCGGCACTCTCCGCCGCCTCGACCACCTGCCACAGAAACTCCGGATCGGCCCGTGAGGCATCCTCACCCCCCACGCAGACCTCCAGCCCCAGTTCATGGGCCTCGGCCACACAGGGCGCGATCTGATCGAGTACCCAGGCGCGGGAGCGCCCCAGCTTTTTGCCGATCTGCTGATCCGAAACCGGCATCGAGAGATCGACCATCTGCACCCCAAGATCGCGACAGAGACCAATGTCCTGGCTATGCATGCGACACCAAACCATCAGACGGGACCTCTCCACACATGCGGCCACGGCACGAATCGCCTCCCGCTCCTCTTCACCCATGGCCGGAATCCCGACCTCCAGCTCCGGCACCCCCAACTCGTCGAGGGACTGAGCGATGGCAAGCTTCTCCTGCAGGGTAAAAGAGACCCCCGCTGACTGCTCCCCATCCCGCAGGGTGGTGTCGTTGATCGTGGCTTTGGTTGTCGGTTGCTGCATGTTTGTCTCCTTGATATAGAGACTGTTAGCAAAGCCTGTGCCACGAATATTTTTTGTTTATTAACAGTGAGTTATGAATTGACTGCTCTGGGGTTGAATGTCGTTATAGGGTAAATTGTAGGGAAGACTACAAACTGATATCCGGGGCTTTGGTGGGTTTCTTCGAGGTTGGATCAGGAATCTGCTTCGCATTGCGGTGTGTAATGGATTGCTGTGGGGAAAGTGCGAAGGATTCCACGTAATTGGAGATCTTTGGTGATCCATTTATAGTAAGGTTTAGGGACATTTTAGGGACCTGCCTATCAGTGATAAGGATACTCGCGATGACCTATATACCCTTCTTCTCTGCGATTCATTTTGGCGGCATAACACATTATTTGTGACGTCCAAATAAGACACTTTAAATTACCAAATTGAGCAACTTGAACAAATTACTGTACATGTTATACTTGTACTATATATCGTACAATTATAGTGGTTACCGAAATGAGAGTTATTAGCTTTTCCGACGCCAGAAACAAACTAAAAAGTGTTCTAGATCAAGTAGTAAGCGATGCCGACTACACCGTTATTACCCGTAGGGATTCAGAGGATGCGGTGGTTATGTCCTTAGATCAATTCAATGGTCTTATGGAGACAGTCCATTTATTAAAGAGTCCGGCGAACGCAGCCCATCTGTCAAAATCTATTAAGCAATACCGCGAAGGAAAAACACAGCAGCATGTGCTAACTGATGATTGAAATACTTTCATGGACTGGAGAGGCTTGGTCGGATTATCTGTATTGGCAAACACAAGATAAAAAAACGCTTAAACGTATCAATAGACTTATCCAGGATACTCAAAGATCTCCATTTGAAGGTATTGGTAAACCAGAACCCTTAAAAGAGAATTTGGCGGGCTTTTGGTCTAGACGTATCGACGATACCAATAGGTTGGTATACGTGGTTGATAACAATCAACTAACAATCATTTCTTGCCGTTATCACTATGAAAGGTAATTTAACAAGCCGCGCTACTCGGACTCTGGCGCTAGCGAGCCTACGCCGGTTCACTGATCGTCAACAATCGCACACCAGTGCCTAGAGCCCTTGTATGATCATTCTAGAAATCATCGGTGGAATCGTATTATGTTTACTGTTCATTGCCGCCACAATCTACATCTACTATCGAATTAAATTCGGGAAATTATTTAATTTAGATACAAGCGACCTAGAACCCCTCACGGTTCATTTGAACGAAGACATCTCCCCGGATTGGATTAATAAAGAAAAACCCAAGGCATCACTGAGTGAACTTGAATCTATTGGATATATAAAGGGAAAACCTTACTCGGTATATGAAACAGATGATTGCTTTCTAATGCATCTCCATCAAGAACAGTACTGCGCGGTAGCTTGTACCCATCCAATAGCTGGATTTTGGGTTGACATCGTCATAGAGGAAGTAAATGGTAAGCAATACACATTTACGAGCTGCCCATTAGGCGAAGGGTTAGACATGCGACCAGATAGTGAGAAAAAATTCTTGCCTAAAGCATCAGCTAGTGAACTTCACTCCCTTGCCCGTGACTTGGTTGATAACAAGGACAGACAGTTCAAAGACTTATCTGCGGTCGATTTCCGCGAATACTTTGAAGAAAGCCATAGAAAAGATATGATGTGGAAAAACCGAAAAGGAGGTATTTCCTTCGAGGAATTCCAAAAAGTGGAACACCTGGCAAAATTCAGGACTAAGAAAAAAAAGATTGGGGAGGCATTCAAACAACTCAAGTTAGATGAACTCAATCAATGGCACGAAGTCGCACTTGAGGATTACCGCAAGGAACATAATATCTCGGAGGAGGATTGGTATGATATTGAATACAGGATGTTTATTGTTCCCTTCCACACATATGCCCCCGCTTTTGTGGAGTATCTGCAAGAGCAAGATTTCCTTAAAGAATCAGACATATCAAAACTTCAAACTACACTTTCGAACAACACGGAGATACCGGTGTTATTTGAAAGTATCAACGCTCGACTCTCCCCTGAACTCAGGTCTACTCTTGTAGCTGAGTCTACTTTCCCTCTTCAACTGAACATATATAAGCTCAGTGAAAAAATGATCAACTGAATTATTCAAAATGAAAATTTATACATTCGCAGGCGAGTTCAAAGATAGAGCAGAGGCATGCCTATATTCAGAACCCCAGTGGGAACCAGAACCGGATGAATCGGTATCGGACGAAGAATACCGAGCCTGGGAAGATAGAAATCCTACACACAGGCTTAATGAAAATCTCGATGCCTATTTAGACAGCGACTTCATCGAAACAGTAGATCTAAATTACGACTATCTTGCCAGTTTAAACATATCCGACGAAGATATAGATAAAATACGAAAAATAGTATCACCCAACTTCAACTATATGGTTTTGGTTTTTGAAGATGCACTGGGCGGTTTTGAATTGAACAGCCCTCCCACTTCAACCGAGTTTCTCAAATATTGTGGTACGTATGAGTTTTCATGGAAGAGCGCTTAGCAAACATGCTTGGCATTGGACTGTTTCAGTTGCGATGTGGCACTACTATTTCGATTCCTTCGATGACCTCATGACAGCTTTTGCCCCTCACGCAGAAGCGCTGCAAGCTGATATTGCAAACTACACGAATATCGAACCGATCATACAAATCAATGATTTAGGGATTTATAAGTAGTTGTTTCTAGACTATTTACGTTCTAATATCCATCTGAGCTGGATACCGATACAAAAGGAGTTCGACTGTTGTTTGGATTATTTAAAAAGACCAAAGGAGCCAATGAATCCCGACCCGAGTTCATTGTGGTGACGATCAACGCTCGTATTCAGCCAATGCATCGTGGCGAACTATTTGAGGATCCCCTAGATCAGGTACTGGCCGAAACCTCCATTGGCGAAATATCCGGTGGTGGCACCCTTCAGTCCGAATCCGGGGAAATAGAGCATTGTGATGTTGAGATTCAGGTATACAAATCTGACGACAAAACAGTCAATTTTATCAAATCCACTATGGAGAAATTGGGCATACCCAAGGGTTCAAAGATCCATATTGAGAGCAAGGATTCCGTAATTGAGTTTGGCGACCTGGAAGGCCTGGCCATCTATCTCAACGGAACCGATCTGGATGATGAAGTTTATGCGAAGAGCGATTCCAATCATGTTTACAGTGAGCTGGAGCGCTTAACCGAGGGAGTCGGTAAAGTCTACAGTTATTGGCAGGGGCCGAAGGAAACGGCTTTCTATCTTTACGGCTCTTCCTATCAGGAAATGAAATCCATGATCGCGGAACTGGTGGATAACTACCCTCTCTGCCAAAAATGCAGAATCGTTCAAGTTGCCTAACTATTTCCAGCACGGTCGATAGACGACTCTACAAATATTTTAAGCCATATCATTAAGTAACAACGTTGTGATTTGCCCAAACTGTAAGAATGAATTCAAAACCAGGACCATCAGGTTTAGCAGCGTCATTGCGTGCCCCAAATGTAACGCTTACTTTATTATTGAAAATAGACTGCTAAATCCAAAGAATGCAAAGTACTGGTATTTACTCCTTGCACTCTACTTAGTTCTTCACTTTCTATTCACCTATTATGAAAATAATATCAATCCTGATTTCCCGTTGGGCTTGGCTAGTGGCACTACCGCAATATTGGCTCTACTATTAGGCTTCAAATGCCGGCCTAAAAATAGTTACGTAATTGTAAAAGAGATTAGCAGCGAAGAGCGCGCCAGTGCCAGATTTGATCTTATTTTCCCACTGGCCATATTATTCTTTGTTGTATTGATTATGTATTTCATAACTGTTTAAGAATCATGACTCTCCAGGCGGATCACTGTGGAAAGCATTAAAGAGAGACTAGACAGAACCTTCCTAAAACCACGGGGCAATATCTCTAGATATTTTGCAATATATCTATACTTTGGCGATCGATATTTTAATAGCCAGCGCACTAATCATGATCATTAAATCGTTTTTTGCGATTGCAATTGAAATAGGCAAGACCACATAAGTGCAATCAAAGGGACCTTAAACGTATCATCGAAGGAAATCACAATGAGACCACTTATCGTTATTTTTATCTTAATATTTCTTTCTGGTTGCGGCTCCCTGCAAACTGAGCCGAACAACAACAAACTCAGCGTCAAGGTGCTACGTTCCGGAGTCTACACCGGTGCCCACGATTGCCAAACTATAGAAGAGAAGCAGTTAGCTGCAGGATACCAAACCTCTTGCGGGTTCTCTGGTTTTATGGCACGTGATACAGTCGAGAAAAACTCAGATGTTGCATTTGGTTTCGAATATCTAATTGTCGGATTCAAAAAGGACAGGTGCTATACCCTAACACATAAGGTGATTCATCCACCTTTTTCACCTTTCGGTAAAAAGCTCATCAGCTCCCAGCAAAGATCTTTCAGACTATGCTGGAGTGATACGGATCAAGGTATTTACAATAATGATTACTTATGGGCGTTCGACGAAGAGTGGGAAAAGGCACCAGGAGAATGGTCATTGATGTTACAGCAGGATAATCAAACACTAGTCCAACAAAACTACGTGGTTTATTGAATATATAACAAGCATACAAATCGTCGCCGGAATAGGAACATGCACGATATGTTTATATATATGCCAAGAAAACTGTACTTTTAGATTGTTCTTCAACCACATAAAATCCAATCACGATTATTATGACCAGGCAGTTCCCCATAAAAGGCAGATACATTATCTTTTTCTGGCTACTCCCCTTTCTCTACCTTCCTGGCATAGACTCGCTGTTTGGGCTTTTTCCTCAAGATGTGGATTGGTACTGGTATGAACTGCTCTACATGACTTACGCTCAACTCCTATTTGGCGGTGTGATGGCAGGTTTGATTGTCTACTATAAGATTGATTGGAGATTGATGTTCTCCAAGCCAGATCGATCTGAATATCCTCCTGCAATCAAATTGACGGCCTTTGTCTTTATATTTTCAATTGCCACGGCCTATGCGCTTTTCTATCCTCTATCGTTTACATACCCGGAATTCGTAGAGCTCTGGTATATCGACATTCCACCAATCATATATCATCTGCAACAATCCTATCCCATTGCTCCAAATCTTGTCAGCCTGATATCCCTTGTGATTTTTGCTCCTGTTTTCGAAGAGATTGCCTTTCGCGGTATCCTGTTGCATAGCTGGTCAGAAAAGTGGGGGGTGAATAGGGCAATACTCATTTCCTCGCTTCTATTTGGCATAGTCCACCCTGATCCGATTGGCGCAACGGCCTTTGGGATTGCAATGTCTGTTCTATATTTAAGAACCCAGACACTACTCATCCCCATTATCTGTCATGCACTGAATAATCTCGTGGTCTGGTTGTATGAAGTCGGCTACACCATTGTAGAAGGCCCGGTTGAATATACCTTGGAAGAGTTTCAGTCAAGCTGGCTCATCGGGGTTGCTTGTGCGGTTATCACCTTTGCCTGGGCCTATCTCTATATAGGCGGCGAAAAGCACTATCGATCCTGGTCATTACCCAAAATAACATCCAGGGACCATTAGCATTGGAGATCTCCAGATATTATGGCTAGGGCTGTCTCTCGACAGCCCCACGTGCTTCACCTATTTAGATTGACCTCATCAAACCGTGAACCGCTCAACCAGGCCTTGAAGTTCGGTCGCCATATGTGCCAGATTTTTACTCGCTGTCGCGGTCTCGCTTGCACCGTCCGCCGTCTGATTGGACATATCATTTATCTTGACGATGTTTCGATTGATCTCTTCAGCAACGGTTCCCTGCTCTTCCGCGGCACTTGCTATCTGGGTGGACATTTCGTTGATTTTCTCAACCGCATTGGTGATGGTTGCTAAAGCAGTACCGGTCTGAGTGGCCAGTTCCACTGCCGATTTTGCCTCTTCACGACTCTGGTCCATTACTGTCACCGCTTGACGAGATCCCGATTGCAGCTTCTCTATCATATCGTTGATCTCATCGGTTGACTGCCTTGTACGCCCAGCCAGGGTGCGTACCTCATCGGCAACAACCGCAAATCCACGACCCTGCTCCCCTGCCCTGGCTGCCTCGATTGCCGCATTCAAAGCCAGCAGGTTGGTTTGGTCCGCTATCCCCTTTATGACATCGAGAACCGTATTGATGGCTTCGCTGTGGTGCTCCAGGTCGTTGATGGTCTGGGACGAACTCTCCACCTGCTCTGCAAGTTTATTGATCTGGGCAATTGACCTTTGTACGATCTGAGAGCCTTCACGGGTCTGTTCATTGGCTTGGTCAGCAGCGCTTGCCGTGTGATTAATGTTGACTGCAACATCTTGAACCGTGGCGGTCATTTCATTCATCGCAGTTGCCACCTGCTCCGTCTCAGAACGCTGGGCATGAATCGTCTCACTGGTCTGTGTGGTTATCGTAGACATCTCTTCCGAGGCTGTCGATAATTGCTCCGTGGTTTCAGAAATATCCGCCAGCATATCGAGCAAATTGCGGCGCATACCATTGATTGCCGTGAGCAGCTCACCTATTTCGTCGCGACTGCTAACTTCCAAATCCTGAGTAAGATCACCAGAGGCAATGACGGTCGCCTTTTTGATCGAGCTTACGATAAAGCTCGCAAACATACTACTGACGACAACACCTATGGCCACACTGACCAGAGCAAGGATACCCAGGACAACAACCGCGGATTGCTCATGAGCCTCTGCACGCTTGGCACTCTCCTCAGTGAACTTTCCGATCTCGGCCAACAGGGATTCCAGTGTATGGTCGAGGTTCTCTTCTTCATGCTCAACTTTTTCCGCCAACAGCTCAGCCTGGTGTGTCTTTCCTTCAGAGAAGGCAACAAACACCTCGTGGGCATGTTGTACAAACTCCTTGTGAGCTGCTTCTATCCCTTTTAGTTTATTATTTACCGCTAAAAACTCTTGCTTTTCATCTCCGGAACTGTGATGCGCCGCCTCTTCGGCTATCTGTTCCGCTTCATGGATTTCAGCCTCGATACCTTCTGTACCCTTATCGAAGGCCTCGATCGCCTTGCGAAATTTTGCCAGCGCAGAATCTTCTATTTTCAAGATAGCGCCATAGTGCAAAGAGCGTTCAAACTGTATAGCCTGTTCCAGCTGATGCACGGTTATCTCGGCGATTTTTTCCGTCAGCGGGATATCCTCTTCGGCAATGGTGAACAGCTCTTTGCCTATGCTGTTCATGGAGTATACGGCATACAGAGAGCTGATAATCAACAGGCTCAGCAATACGCCGGCGAAACCCATCAGCTTGGCTTTTAGTGACAAGTTGTTTAGTAGATTCTTCATGGTAATATTCTCGTTGAGATTAGTCTTATTCGGAGGTCAGCATTAAACGCCAATGCATGGACTGTATCGGACGGGCGTTTTCCCCAATCAGGTTCTTGAACTTTTTGACTTGGGCATCCGATACCTCTATCGGGTTCTTCATCACGAACCAGTTGACGTTTTCGCTGCAAGGCGGAGTGGTCAACGAACCGCTATAGTGATATAGCTCGCGGTCGGCAGGTAGCAGATCGGCGGCGTTGATTCTGACTCCTTGAACTAACTTGACCTCATTGATATTACCTGAAGCATTGTCTAGCACTTTTTGAAGTGTGGGATTCTCCTCTCCCCGATCGAACAACACACCGATAACAGCCAGATTCCCATCCCCGCTCTTGTGTACCAGATGGACCTCCATGGGGTAACGTCGACCCTCGCGGGCATGCTCACTGGGGGTATGGAAATGGAACTGAAGCAGTTTGTAGGCAACATCACCCAGCATCAATGTACTTTCATGAACAGGCCTGCGCTCTACCGGGTATGACTTATCACCAATAGTGACCGTGTCACTCTGATTTACGGTGTTGTAGTTGGCCTGTAGGGTATGACCATTATTCAGCACCAGCAAGGGAATGGCCTTGTATTTGAACTCTAATGGATATAGGTCGGCTGGGACTTCATCCCAGATATCCACGGGTGACTGGCGTTTACCACTGCCGCATAGAGCAAACGCCTTAGCCAGCCTAAACCACTCGGCCGGACCGGAAGAACCCGTATAACCCCAGTGTGGGGTATTATCGGTTTTAGCATGTTGCTTGGGTGCGGCGGCAAGGCCAGTCGAAGAAAAAGCGCAAATAAGCAGGAACTGGACTATCAATCCAGAAATGAGATGTTTAGATTTGGTCATTGCCAAGCCCTCGACAGTGTAATGAGATCGCCGGCGGATCCGGCGACTGTTTACAACACAACCCATCACTATGGTTACTGCACATTGATGTGATGAGGGGGCGACATCCTATCTATATCCTGTGATCAAACTCCTCTTTAATATCCTGTGATCTGTTATTCACAGCGGCTGCGGTGAACATACCTTTAAGGGTAGATGAATTTTATTTACAAAAATATCAGCCTCAACTCATACAACATGTTGATAGAAGAACGGCTGCTCGGTGCATCGGCAGGGGTGAAAGCTCCATCACTCTTTCGCTTTTGCGACTTGGCTGCAAAATCGAAATCTAGTTCAAATTTCAACCACTCTTTGCTTATGCTGCAGCGCACAATTATTCATATAATCAAGTACTAAATGTTTCGGCTCCGCAGAGGTACGGCGATGGGCATCCGACTGATGATCGATGGATCCTAACGCGAACGCATCACCCTGGGTTCCGTAGAGTGGGCCTCTCCCTCTTCAGGCCCGGTGATTAAGGCCGAAGCTGCCTATTATTCCTAAATCCACAGCTATTTCATGCTGTTATGGCGCTTAGATATAGGATAAGCCGCGAATAAGCCCTATAATCTCCCAAGAAAAGCCTATCGCCGCATAGGGGTCATGAAGTTCAGGATTGAAGAAATAGAAATTCGCTATTGAATGGAGTCTGAAGGATGCACATTGTCGTCATTTTACTGCTTGCTGCGGTCATATTATATCTACTGTTAAGAGATTCTAACCCTGAGAAGAGAAACCACCAGGATAATCCTGAGTCACTTTCAAATAACACCCATCCTGGCTACTTTGCCGAACAATCCCTCGCCTTCATCTCAAGGGGCAAGCTGTTTCTAAAAGAGGGAGAGAAGGATCTGCAGGAACTGCAAAGCCCCTATGTCCAGGGCGTCATGGATCGCATGGAGCGCTCCCGGCATCGTCATGGCTGGAAGGACGGCACAGCCTTTCAGTCCTCATTTGTCAGTAACCGTTCCAATCTCACACCCGAACAGCATGCACTGAAGGCTACCGCGGTTCAATTTACCCCGGAGGGAAAGCTGCTCTATTTTCTCCACGACAATGCCATCGGCGGCCTGTTTGAATACGATGTAAAGAGTGGTGAAGAAAAACGGCTGGTGCATAAACAAAGGCTGTTGCTTGAGGAGCTGAGTATCGACCCGGCCGGGCAACGCCTGCTCTGTTCGCAGAAGAGCAAAAATGGGACCGCGAGTATCGGACTCATGGACATTGATGGCAGCAACTACAGGGAGATAACGGCTGGTGACACCCTCGATACAGCCCCTGCCTGGATAGCCGAAGAAGCAGATAAAATCCTCTTTCAATCAGCAGGGGTTGCACGCAACGAGGATGGCTTTGTGGTTGCCCTGGGTCCCGCCAGTATTCAGATGCTCGATCTGCAACAGGGTGAACTGACGCCGGTTCTCGAGGAAGATGGCTCTGATTTCCTGCAGCCAAAGACTACTCCCAATGGTGATCTTCTTTTCATCAGGCGCCCTTATGAACCGCCTCGCTACACCGAGCGCAATTTTCTCATGGACTTTCTGTTGTTTCCCTTCCGCCTGTTGAGAGCCCTCTTCCACTATCTCAATTTCTTCTCTCTCATGTACTCACGCAAACCGCTGACCAGCGCATCCGGGCCGGAGGTTCAGGCAGATCTGAAGAAGTTACTTATCAAGGGCAAACGTATTGATGCGGAAAATGCATTAAAACGAGAGAACAGCGTCAATGGAGTAGGTTCCCTGGTACCAAAATCATGGCAACTGGTGAAACGATCCCGCAGCGGTGAAGAACAGGTTCTCGCCAGCAATGTGGCCTCATTTGATATCACCAATGATGGCAAAGTTATTTTCAGCAATGGATATGGTGTATTCATGCTGAACTCAAACTACGATGCCGAAGTGGTGCTCCGGGGCAAGCTGATCGCTGAGCTGGTCGCGCGCTAGTTATCAGCTATTACCATTCCTGATTTACTCACAATACTCAGCCATTGTTTCCGCCCTCGATTCAAGCACAGTAGTCTCTGTGGACTTGAGTTGTCTAGGAATCGGCAGACCCCACTCCGTGCAGAACAGATTTGAGTAAACTAAATAGCGTTTATTTTTAATAAATAAGCAATGGTTCAAAAAGCGTAAGATTCACCCTGGAGCATATCCCTACGCAATCTTCATTATTCATAAAGAACATTACTTTAAAAAATTAGAAGCATCACTGAAATGGAGTTCATTACATGAAAGCAGTAAAGTCTTTTTCACCTTACATCTGTGCCTCCCTCTTGTGTATGAGCATGGCGATGCCAGGCTTCTCCCTAGCGGCGGGATTCCACAGTGGTATGGTGCTGAAAAACAGCAGCGAGGCCAAAACCAACCGCATCATCGTCAAGTATCATCAATCGGTGGCGGGTACTGCCGCTATCGCCGACACTGCACGGCAGTTTTCTCTTGTAACCGGACTCAACGTAGCACATGAGGGCAGCACCGGGTCCGGGGCACAGATTTTAAACCTGGATGAGATGCTCCCCCTCGAGGAAGTCCAAGAGATTGCCAAGGAGATCGAAACCTATCCCAATGTTGAATACGCGGAAGCAGACAAACGAATCTTCCCGCTCTACACCCCAACCGACCCCCGATACAACGAACAGTGGCACTACTACAATGATACAGCAGGCATCAGGTTACCTGATGCCTGGGACAGCTCCAGGGGCGAAGATGTTATCGTGGCGGTAATCGATACCGGCTATACCGATCATCGGGACATGATGGAAAATCTCCAGCTCCCTGGCTACGACATGATCAACAGTATCACCATGGCCAACGACGGAGATGGACGAGATCAGGACGCCCATGACCCTGGAGACTGGTCACCATACTGCGGCATGCCGAGAAGCTCCTGGCACGGAACCCATACAGCAGGCACCGTTGCCGCGGTGGGTGACAACGGCATCGGCGTCATCGGCGTGGCTTTCAACGCCAAGGTTTTACCTGTGCGTGTATTGGGCAAATGCGGCGGCTGGATGTCGGAATTCGCAGATGGTATCGTCTGGGCCGCAGGGGGCAATCTGAGTGGTATTCCCACCAACCAAACACCCGCCCAGGTCATCAATATGAGCCTGGGCGGACCATCGTCAGGCTGCTCCCAATATTTGCAGGACGCTGTAGACAGGGCACGCCAACTGGGCACTACCCTGGTGGTGGCCGCTGGAAACGAAAGTATGAACGTCGCCGGTGTCGAACCGGCCAACTGCAATGGCGTGATAACCGTCGCCGCCACAGACAGGAGGGGAAACCGGGCCAGATTTTCCAACTATGGCAATCTGGTCGACATCGCCGCACCGGGCGTGGGCGTACTCTCCACGCTAAATACAGGCGCCACGACGCCTGAAAATGACACCTATGCCTACTACAGTGGTACGAGTATGGCCGCACCTCATGTCAGTGGTGTGGCGGCACTGCTCTACGCCATCAAGCCCGATATAACCCCCGATGAAGTGGAGCAGATACTCAAGGAGAGCGCTCGTCCCTTCCCAGGTACATGTACCGGTTGTGGCACCGGTCTGCTTGATGCTGCGGCCGCCGTGGCAGCCGTGGACGATACACCTCCTACACCTCCAGACATCCACTTCGAAAACAGCAGTGACTACACAATCCCCGATTTCAGCTTCAGTGGAGTTAAGAGTCCAATCGATGTTCCGCATACAGGTTCAAGCGGCATGGTCTCCGTGGATGTGGATATCAAGCATAGCTTTATGCGAGAGGTCCTGGTCAGATTGATTGCCCCCAACGGTCAGGGTTTTCCCCTTAGCGTTTTTGAACCGGGAACCGACCTCCTTCAGACCTATAACCTTGATCTAGGGAACACGCCTGCGTCAGGCAGATGGGCCCTACAGGTGTTCGACCTTGGTTTTAACGCTCAAGGCTACATCGACAGTTGGAGCATCACCTTCCAGGAATAGAACAACAATCCAGCATGATTCGCCACGTGCAATCTTGGCTAAATTGCAATGACCTCGCGGCTCCGTAAGGAGCCGCGGTCAACCACATCAGTGGTGACGACTGATATCCACCGCTTCCGCATCTCCCAGCAGATGGGCAAACTGGTCACCGGAGACCTTGATCAGATGTTCGTGATCCCCCGACTCGAAGTAGATCTCGGGCTGATCCAGTAAGGTTCTGTCGACCAGGGTAATCAGCCTGTATGCCGCACCAATGGGTGGTATGGCACCCAACTCGCAGTCGGGAAAGAGTTGGGTCAGTTCACCTTCAGTAGCAAGGCCTACCTCACGCTCGAGCAGCTGATGCAGTTTACCCAGATGGACATGGTAGTCGCAGGGTACAACAACCATCATGTACTCTTCACCCTCCTTGACGATGACCGCCTTGGCAAGGTGCTCGCTCTCCACATGGGCAGCACCTGCGCTCTCCATGCTGGATTGGGTATGTCTGTGGGTAATCACCTCGTAGGGAATGGCCTGCCCCTCGATGTAGGTTCTGATTGTGTTGGAAATACTCATGGCTTACCTCCAATTGGCGAATCAAATGAAAGGCCACTTCGTATAGGGTTGGTTGAAACATGGGTCGATAAGAGAAAATAAACAATCGACACTGGCTCAATGGTAATTTTAGTTGATCTCGAGACAAGATTCCTACGCGGGTTTTAGGGATTGTTATGTTGCTGCAATACAAAACAACAAAACCTGATCAATTTAGTTCTACTTATCATCAAGTTACACCTGCTGCCATAGTAAGCATCCAGAAATCCAGCAAAAAGAGGTAGGCTGCAATGGTATCCCAGGATAAAATGGATCTCCTTAGTCTTGTGAGTTTCCTGACTATATACACGGAGAGTTGAAATGAAAATAAATAAAGGAACAACCCTGATCCACCCCCTACAGCTAATCCTCTTGGCGATAGTATTCTCATCGATAACCTTTCCTGCTTTTGCACTCAACAGCTGGTTGGTAACTGCTTTAAACAGCAATCAAGGGAAGAACACAGACAGCACTGACGCCAAGCCTCTAGCCAGCGCCAATCCTCCCGATGGCTTTAAGGAATTACGCGGCATCATAACCATGGCCATCCAACCCGGGGGAATGTTTGGCATGAGCTCGGATGTCATTGCGCTGTTTGATGACGGAAGCTACACCTCTGACCTGAAGACACTGTTTGCAAAAGGCAAGTCAGCCTCGATGGCAAAAAAACCCAAACGCTGGGGACAATGGAAAATCAGCGGTGACGAACTGCTGCTGAAAAAAAAGAAAGGTAAGGATTTCTCGAAGACCCGTGGCGACTGGGTGGCCAGACCTGGTTCCTCCAATCTAAGGCTGGACGGCTGCTATGGAAAACTCACCACTGCCAGTGAATCACCTTTCGGTGGCAACTACACAGTCGGTAAGGCCAGTTCCTGGTGCTTTAAAGCAAATGGTCGCTTTGCCCACAGCACTACAGGTTTCGCCACCGCAAGCGGCAAGGTCGCCGGAGGAACATCGAAGAAAAGCAAGATCGGCGGGCGCTACCGGATCGACGGTTACACCGCCAGATTTCTCTATGATGATGGCACAGAACTGATAACTGCATTCTGTTTTCTCAATGAAAATAAATCGCACATAGCGATAAACGGCAAGCGTTATATGGGCCGTGACTAGTGCTTGTCGAATTCCAACCCTGCCGACTCCTCTCCGAGGTTCTTTAAAGCTAAAAAAAACCGCAGCGATAACTGCGGTTAAGAACGGAGAGGAGTCAGTCTAGGATTAAATATTCAGGCATAGCTGGGAGCGAAGGCCTTTTCCGGCTCATCGACCGGACCGTTGCCACTCCAGTAGGGAGAGAGTTTGCGCAGCTGCGCGACGATCGGTGGTACCGCCTCGATCACCCGTTCCACCTCTTCCATGGTGTTATAACGCGAAAGGGAGAAGCGTACCGAACCGTGGGCGGCGGTAAAGGGGATATCCATCGCCCGCATCACATGGGAGGGCTCCAGGGAACCCGAGGTACAAGCGGAACCGCTGGAGGCGGCTATACCCATTTTGTTGAGCAATAACAGGATTGCCTCACCCTCGATATATTCGAAAGCGATGTTGCATGTGTTGGGCAGGCGGTTGTTGGGATCGCCGGTGACAAAGCAGTGGTTGACCTGATCCAGGATGCCCTGCTCCAATCTGTCCCGCATCGCCTTGACGAAGGTCTTTTCGTACTCCATGGAATCCGCGGCCATCTCGCAGGCCTTACCGAGACCGATGACAGAGGTGGCGTTCTCGGTACCGGCGCGACGACCGCGCTCCTGATGACCACCACGCAGCAGCGGACGGAAGCGAACGCCGCGACGCAGATAGAGTACCCCCACACCCTTGGGGGCATGCAACTTGTGTCCTGAGAGGGAGAGCATGTCGATACAGCTGTTCTTCAGATCGATGGGCAGCTTGCCCACCGCCTGCACCGCATCGGTGTGAAACATGACGCCGGCTGAGCGGGCTGCATCGGCCATCTCTTCCACGGGAAACAGCGTACCGCTCTCGTTATTGGCCCACATCACCGAGACAATGGCCACCTTATCGGAGAGCAGAGCCAGATACTCTTTCATATCGAGGCGGCCCTTCTTGTCCACCTGCAGATAGTGAACAGTGTAACCCTCCTTCTCCAGATGCTCACAAAGGGTCAGCACCGCCGGGTGTTCCACCACCGTGGTGATGATCTCTTTGCGCTCCGGTTGCGCCTTGAGGGCTGAAAGGATCGCGGTGGAGTCGGACTCGGTACCGCAAGAGGTAAAGATGATCTCCGAGTCGTGCTCGGCACCCAACAGGTTCTGTACCTGTTTGCGTGCCCTCTTCAGCGCCCGCCCGACTTTGTTGCCAAACTGATGCAGTGACGAAGGGTTACCGAACTGTTCGCTGAAGAAGGGCAGCATCTCTTCAACCACCTCGGGGGCCACCATGGTGGTGGCGTTGTTGTCCAGATAGATACCGTCTGCCATGATCAACCCCCCATCGCCGCGCGGCGGGCCAGCTCTTCAGCGGGCAGGACCTGAATGAATTCACCCAGACCCTCCGCCAGATGCTGCTGGATACCACCCAGGGTGGTGGCCGCCATCTGGCAGCCGGCGCAAGCGCCGATCATCTTCACGTAGATGTACTTACCGTCGACTTCGATCAGCTCCACATCGCCATGGTCACGCTGCAGGTTGGGACGGATCTCCTCAAGCAGCTCCTCGATACGCTTCATGCGCTGTAGATTGGTCAATCCCGATTGGGGTTTCTTTATTTCACCGGCGACCGCGTTGGGATCGAAGCTCTCCCCCTGCTCTGCCAGGACGCGGCCCAGGATATCCTCGATACCCTCGTGACAGGCGGAACAACCGCCACCGGCCTTGGTGTAGTTGGTCACCTCTTCCACGGTACGCAGGCCATTGGCCCGAACCGTCTCTTCGATCATCACCTCGTCGATGGCGAAGCACTTGCAGACCAGGGCACCCTCTTCGTGATCGTCCTTCCACTCTTCGCCGCGAAAGTTGGCGACAGCGGCCTGGAGTGCCTCGCGTCCCATCACCGAACAGTGCATCTTCTCCGGCGGCAGGCCGTCGAGAAAGTCGGCAATGTCCTGGTTGCTCACACTGAGGGCGTCATCGATCTTCATCCCCTTGATGATCTCGGTAAGCGCCGAGCTCGAGGCGATGGCCGAGCCGCAACCGAAGGTCTGAAAACCCGCATCCAGGATCACCTCTGAATGGGGATCGACCTTGAGGGTCAGGCGCAAAGCGTCGCCGCAGGAGAGGGAGCCCACATCACCCACCGCATTGGCTTCATCCACCGCACCCGCGTTACGAGGATTGAAAAAATGTTCTTGAACCTTTTCGGAATAGTCCCACATCTCTCTGTACCTCCGGGATCAGGCTGAAAATGAGTTGCCGCAACCGCAACTGTTGGTGGCGTTGGGATTCTCGAATTTGAATCCGCTGCCCTCCATGCTGTCGAGAAAGTCCACGGTGACACCCTTGAGCATTGGCGCACTGTAAGGATCGACAAAAAGCTTGAGGCCGCTGACCTCGAGAATGGTGTCGTCCTTGTTGGGGGAATCCTCCAGCGCCAGTCCATACTGCATGCCGGAACAGCCGCCGCCGGTTACCGATATCCTCAGCCCCTGCACAGGCGATTCGGCACCCTTGATAAATCGGTTGATCGCTTTCTGTGCGCTCTCTGTGAGTGTGATCATGGTCGTTTCTCCGTGGCAAGTCTCTTGCATCATAGTCTTTGCCTGAATTCTGCAAAGCCTGTGCCATTTAACGTGACACTTGCTTAGCTACTGATTAATAGGCTTTTTTTATTTAACGATGCCAATTCCCTGTCGTAACCACGACAACCAGGGCATAGACGATTAGTAAGATATGCGACAAAGGAAACAACAAACCGTGATACTCGAACAACTCAATCCCGGCGACATGGTCTACGCGGCCAGTCACATCTATAACGACGGCGGAATCCCTGAGATTGCCGACGACGCCCTGTTGGCGAAACCTGGAACACGCGGGGTCATCGTGGAGACCGGACACTTGGAGGAGGCACCGCAAAGATCTGTGTTCCTGGTCCGTTTCGAAGACAAGGATCTGAACCTGGGTCCCCCTACCGGCTGCTGGGCCGAGGAGTTAAGCGCCAGCCAGCTGGAATTTGATGACAACGACTGAGGTCGGCCAGTCCCGGTTGATTAGCGAGACCATCGCCTGCGTGGGATCGTCTCCCGCCAGATACCGCTGGGAATAATCGGCCTGTCCCGCAGGCTGCCCCGGTAGAGATAGATCCATGCCCCGCCCCAGGGGGTGGCGATCACCTCTCTGCCGTAGGCATGAGGATATCCCTCCAGACGATCGAGGTCGGCCATCTGCCGCGCGTTGACCTCGTAGACCTCGCCTTCGACACAGCTAGCACCACGCTTCACCACACCGGGGTAGGCACCCAGGTTTACCATTTTATAGTGGGGTGGCGTCTGGCAGGTACCGCAATAGCGCGCCTCCTCTAGCAGGTAGTGATTTACCTCGTTTCTGCGCAGGGTTCCGTAGACAAAGACAAGCGATAAAAGACTCATCGGACCTTGGCGTATATGCCACCTTGATAGTGCAACTAAAAACCTGTGTGGTCGATACTCGCCACACTCAAAAACGATAAGATAAAGAATTCCCGGACTCGCCTCAATATTCTCCACAAGATGCTGCATCATAGATGAGTTCGCTGCGCTCATTGATTTAGGATTCCCCTCTCCCTGACCCTCTCCCGCAAGGGGAGAGGGGACGCGGCTAGAGTGTTCGCAACTAACCTGAAAGTGTCATTCCCTCTCCCCTTGCGGGAGAGGGCCAGGGAGAGGGGGAGAGTAAAACCCGTGAGCGTAGCGAACACCCCAACTTAAAAACTCATCTCAATAAACTACCTGATTACTCACAATACCCAGCCATTGATTCCGCTCTCGATCCAAGCACATTAGTCTCTCTGGGCCAGAGTTGTGTATAGTTGTGTGTATGTGTATAATAAACTCATGATATCAGCGGAGTCGTAAACACCATGGCCACTGCCGAAAATCTGGTTCGCAAGCAGATCATGTTATCCACCGAGAACATTGAGAAGCTCGACAAGCTATCAAAACAACGCGGCACGTCCGCGGCCGAGATCGTCAGGCTGTCGATTGACTCCTTCGATCCGGACGCCGCGGTAATCGAGGATAATGAACTGCTGGAACTGGTCAGTGAACGTTTGAAAGAGGCGATCAAGGAGACCACCAGCACCAGGAGACGCCTCAACAAGGCACTGAAGAAGCTGGAATCGAAAGGAACGGAATAGTGTCGGGATTTAAAGATATGCTGTTGGACGTTCTGCGTCTGACAGACGAAGTCAAACGCATGAATAAGGATATCGAACGGGTTGAGTCGATCATGCTCGACGTGGACAAACGCGTGGTGCGGCTGGAGACCATTGTCGAGATTGCAAAGGCACAGGGAGGCCAGCCAAGACTACCCAAGAAGTAGCTCCTTAACTAGGGCCTGTTAGCACTAACTTTGTAGCTAAACCTCTGAGTTGCTAAGCCCGATTCCTTATTTCAGCGTCAGGATAGAGTCTCACTTCCACATCGATTCGCTCATCACTGCCCCATGCCTTGATCGAATCGACAAACCACCCCTGACGTGTTGGGTGGGGGCGTACAATATCCTGTTCAACCACAAAACTGCCATCGGCATAGAACTGAAGCTCTCCGAGCTTGCCACCCTTTTCATCCTGCCACTCGCCAACCAATGTATATTCGCTACTCGACGGATGCCGTTCGAGCCGGTAGTTGGCTTCTATCGGCTTCTTCAACTCAATATCCTTCTCCGCAAATCCGAGCTTGGCGGTCTCTTCATACAATCGATCGATGACCCGGTTAGCAAGCGCCCTGATCTTGTAGTAACGGAGTGCGATTATCTCGTCCATCACAGGCCCTCTATGAATTAATAGGTCGATCTGCTGATAGTCGCGATAATGCCAGGTATCTGTGTCAAACAGATGAAGTATTGCTTTTAGATTCGTTACAATACCACTGAAAATTAAAGAAATAATGGAAAGTTTCAGCCCCCCATAACAAGCTCGTAAGCCTGACGGAGGAGTAGCAGTTCGATTTCGGGCAAGCCACGGGCCTGGGTCAGATCGATAAATCGGGCGCCCTTTTTCTCAGCATCTTCGAAGGGTGGATCGACAGTGGTGATCGCCGCGAGCATGATTTGAATCGACTCACCGGGGACTTCAACTGTCTGCCGAAACTCCATCTCCGCCTTCAGACTTCCGGCCGGGAAATCGAATCGCCTTTCCGTCTCCCGTAATATTGCCGAAGGATGGTTAATCGTATTGGTCGTATCGCTCTGCAGCAGGTCGGCGGGCATTGGAATAGGATCGAACAGACAGACACTGTTAGTGTCGAGTTTTAAAAAGCGTGTACGTGCACTAGTGCCCTGCTTGTGATAGAGAATGACGCGATAATCCAAAACCATTCACTCCGGCATTGCCAGTAACCTGGCCTCCGCCTTGATCTCATCCCCCCTGCCCCAGGCATTGACCGCCTCGACGAACCAACCGTTTTGCCTGGGATGGGGACGCACCACATCCTGCTCGACATAAAAACTGCCGTCCGCATGGAACAGCAGTGTGCCTAGCTTCAATCCCTGTTCGCTCAGCCAGTCTCCCACCAGACTGTATTCACAACTCGCGGGATCCCGCTCCAATCGATAGTTCGCATCCTGGGGATGCTTCAGGGTTATATCACCGCTGCTGAATCCCAGCTTCAATACCTCCTGGTGGAGTCGCTCAAAGATCCGATTGGCCAAATCCTCGACCTTATAGAAGCGCACGGCTACCGTTTCATCCATCCCCACCCTCTCCTTCGACACCCTCAAGCAGTTCGCGAATCACATCGGCACCTACATTGTCATGCGGATCGATATGGGCGATAGCGGTAAGCATAGCTCTCGCACCTTCCCGGTCGTCCTGACGCAGACGGATGCAGGCCAAGCCAACCCCGAACTGAACAGGATTATCGTATGCACGAATCAGGGTCAGGGTCGAGTGCCCATCACTCATCCCCAGAACTCCTTGGAGACCTGCAGGCGTTCGAGGGGTTGGTCGTTCTGCAGGTGCTCATCAAAGATCGCCGCTACGTCGTCCTTGCTGACGCCGCCGTACATCACCCCTTCGGGATAGACCAGCACCGAGGGTCCCTCGCTACAGGGGCCAAGGCAGCTGGTGGTGGTCACCTGCACCTTGTCGAAAAGCTGACGCTGCTGCAGATGGGTGAAGAACTCCTCCGCAACCTCGGCACACTGCTTCTGACTGCATGAGGGGCGAGGATGCCCCGGGGGACGATTCTGAACACAAACGAATACATGCTTCAGTGGTTTTGGCATCAGTATACTCCGCTTCAGGCCGCGGCCGTCTGAGGCTCATGGGTGAAACACTTCTTCGGACAGATTCGCGCACAGGAGCCGCAACCGATACAGTCCATCGCATCCTTGAGGCTCATTACCATGGCGGTGTCATCGGAGAAGCCGTCATCGTCGTCGCCATACATATCGTCATCATCATCGTAGTCGTCCAGCTCCAGGCCCTCGACCTCGTCACGATCGATCAGATCGAAGACCTCACGGGGACAGACCTTGAAACAGCGCCCGCAACCGATACAGTTCTGTTGATTGATATCCATCACGAAAGCGGGTGTGTACGCTTCACCACCCCGGGTTAATCCTGTAATCATCGTCATTGTTACTACCTCAACTCATATCCGCTTCAGCCGCCTTGCAGGCGGCATCGGCCTCTTTCCATGCCTGACAGGCGTCGTAAGTCGCCTGGGCCATGGAGGGAATCTCTTCAAATGCGGCGGGCAGACGATCCTCGACCAGATCGTGCAGTTCACCGGCCTTCTCGGTGGCAATGCGCTTGGCTCGCTTTACCGCCTTCTGCATCGCTTTCAACTCTTCGGGGGTCATGGCTCAACTCCTCACCTACATACCGGCGACTTTCGGATGCTGGCCGATAATCTCCAGCGCCACCGAGAGCAGCTTGTCGGCCTCATCCTTCATCTTCGACAGGGTCGGGTAACCGAATCGGTGCACATCGCGCAGGGTCTTGTCCATCACCACCAGCTTGCCCACGGTGATCAGTGCACGACCGAATCCCTCATGGGTCAGATTCAACATCGGCACCGCCATCAGACCACACTCCTTCTCGATCATCGCCGAGATGGCGTTGTAGAAGGCCTTGACCCGGGACATGGTGATCTCATCCGGATCACCGACCACCGGAATCTCCCGCTTCTTCTCCTTGGTGAGCACGAAGGGCTCCAGAATCTTGCTCACCGGCCAGTTGTCATATGTGCCATAGGTATCGACGGCACGCATCTGCCTCACCATCTCCTTGGCGAAATCCGTTTCCAGGACGGGATCGTCCTCCAAGACTTCCGCGACTGCTTCACTCATTGCTCTAACTCCTCGTTAATATCGGTACTTCCACCCGCTGATACGGCGCCGCCTCAATCCTCATGAGTTGAGGTTTGTAGCGTTGCGACGTCCAACCACGAGTTGCCCGATTGACCATAAAAAAACCCATTGCCAAGCCGAACAGGGCCAGCATACTTAACCAGATTGTTGGCAAACCGATCATCTTGCCGATGGCTGTCATCCCCAACATCGACAGCAGGGGCAGGAGATAAGCCAGGATCGACGCCCGCACCAACAGTGCATCGGGTATACCGATCACCACCCGGTCCCCCGGTTCGGCGCCGAGACTGTTCTCCAACACCAGGCGGTTGCGCTTCACACCGAAGAGCTTGGCCACCACCGATGTGGTGCAGTTGTCGGCGCTGCAGTGATTGCAGCCACTGCGGCTCTCGGTCTCCGCCAGCAGCATGCCATCCTTCACATCGATGACCCGTGCCGTCTCTGCCAGCATTGTGGAGCTATCGCTCATACCTTCTGTCATCGTTAAATCCTGATACGGTGCGGCTTGCCGCGCCCGAAGGAAGTGCCCTTGGGGTGCACCGAAAATATTTGCGTTCATTCGCGTTCATTTGCGGACTCATTCCTCCCACCCATCCGCTTCCATCTCATCGAAGCGCGCGGGATCGGCAGGGGTCGCATTCTGGAGCGCCCGTGCCAGCCAGCTGCCGGGGCCCTGCCTCAGCTCATCCTGCAGGGTGGCCAACAGACCACTGATCGCCGCTCCCGGTGATATCTTCACCGGCTGGATACCCTTGGCCTTTAACTGGTTGATGGCCGAGGCGCCAACCGCCTGGCTGTAGACCGCTATGCAACCCTCAAGGGCCTCGATCTTTACCACCAGCTTGTCTTCGTTGCCGTCCATATCGAGCTTGCCGAATTCTATCGCCTCGACGAAACAGACCTGCTCCTGATCGAGGGCATAGATGGCAAACGATTGCGCGGCGCCGAAGTGTTGATCCACATGTTTCATGTCACTGGTGGCAAAGGCCACCTTGAGCGCGGTCGACATCCACCGATCCTCAGTGTTGCAGCCCACCAGCTGCAGTCGTCTCGTCAGACTCATGGGCCACCTCCCGGTATTCCGGTTTCTGTGCAAGCATGGAGCGATAGGGATGGATCTCACCCTTCTCCAGAGTGAGCATGATGTTGGCCAGATCGAACAGGGTCTGGCGTGTGCCCCGATAGCCGATCCAGGTCTTTTGATAGCCACCGAGGGTGTCATATTGGGGAAAGCCGGCACGCAGGATCGGTATACCCAGACGTTCGGCGCTCTCGACGCCATGGGAGTTGGCAATCAACAGCTCGGCGCCATTGGCCTCGGCCAGTTTCTCCAGATCTTCAAGATCACCGATCTTCACCTGTTTGGTGGCACTATACCGCAGCACAGGTGCGTTGACCGGTGAGACAGCCGCGACCGTCTCTGCACCCACCCCTGCAAGCATATGGGTAAAGCCGTTCAAAAGATCGGGATCGGCGGCCAGGGCGAAGCGACCCATCCCCAGCATGAAGTGGGTATCGAGCATGGCGTCCTGCAGCTGAGCCCGTTGGCGTTCGAGCTTTGCCGGCACCGGCTCAGCGGAGATCTGATGCAGCACATTGATGAATTGATCGACAGCCTCGAGACCCATCAGATGATCGAAGCGAAAGTCGGGTACGCCGGTTAGCTCATGCAGCAGATCCGCCGCCTTGTTCATGGAGGCCCCGATAACCAGCGAGGCGACCCCATCGCCCAGGGTCAACAGCTCGGAGACCGGGGCGCCGCCGATGGTCAGCGGTGAGAAGTCACTCTCACCCAGATGCCCGTCAAGGGAGTCCGAGAGATCGGGAATCACCACTGGGCGCAGACCAAAGGTCTCGACAATCTCTTTCAACTCTTCCAGGTCGCCGGGTGTCAACGAGGAACCGACCAGGATATTGACCTGTCGGCGCCGACGCCCGGGTTGGGTCCCCGCATCCTTCGCCGCGGGGACGACGGTTTTGATAATCGCCTCCACCGCTTTGGCAAAACCGGTTTCGAGACAGCCGGCGTAGTCGGGGGTGGAGACCGGTACCACGGGAATGGCATCGAACTCCGGATACTTCTGACGAAACATCTTTACCGCCATCCCCACATCACTGCCCTGGGTCTCTGAGAGTCCAGTCGTGGGCACACCCAGCAACGCGGGTTGATTCTTCCCGGCGATGGTCTTCAGGCCCTCCACCACACTCTCCTCGGAACCCATGACGGTGGTCACCTGATCCATCGCCGTGGTCTGCAGCGGAATCGGTTCGCGAAAGTGGCGCACGAAGAAGACCTTGCCGAATGCGGTACAGCCCTGGGAACCGTGGAGCATGGGAATCGCACGATGAAAACCGAGAAAGGCAAGGGCGGCACCAATGGTCTGACTCGCCTTCAACGGACTCACGGAGAGGGCCTTGTTGCGTTTGAGGATCTCGGTCATTGGCCTGCTCCCTGTGATTGTTTGCCGCCGGTTGGGTTCTTAATTGCCCAGGGTGCGGGCTCTCTGACCTGTTGCCAGACCGGGCTTTCGATGGTCAACACCAGCTGGCGGGCCAATTCGACCATGCCGTCATAGCCGGCATAACCGAACTCACGCTCCTGGTTGATATCGAGGAAGGGGATACGCGCCTTGAGTGCGGTATACATGTTGCGGCCGCCGGCAATCAGCACATCAACATTGCGCTGATGAACAATGTCGATCAGAGCCCGGGGATTGCCCTCCTCCAGCATTACCGCATCCTCTCCCATTAATTCACGGATACGGGCCTTGTCCTCTTCGGTGGACTTCTTGGTGCCGGTGGCGACCACCTCCATGCCCAGATCCTGCAGCGCCGCGATTACCGACCAGGACTTCACCCCGCCGGTGTAGAGCAGCACCCTTTTACCCCGCAAACGTTCGCGCCAGGGGGCCAATGCCTCATCGATCTTCGCCTCTTCCCTTGCGATCAGCGCCTCGGTGCGTACATTGAGATCATCATCGTCGATCAATCTGGCGAAATCCCGGAGTGCCTGGGAGACATCCCGCACGCCGTAGAAGCTACCCTCGAACCAGGGGGTGCCGAAGGCGTCCTGCAGCTTGCGCGCCACATTGATCATCGCCTTGGAACAGACCATCATGTTGACCTTCGAGCGATGCATGGTCTGCACTTCACGAAAACGGGCATCACCCGAAAGGGTGCAGAGAACTCGCAGACCGAGTTCATCGAAAAGCGGCAGCACATGCCAGAGTTCACCGGCGATGTTGTACTCACCCACCAGGGTGATGTCGTGAATCCTGTGACCCAATGCCTGTGCTGCTTCAGGGAGTGGATCGGGCTCTCGAGTACCGCAGACATATTTCACCATCGCCTCCCCGGCGATGCGGTTACCCAGATTCTTGGTGCCGTAAAACCCGGCCGCATCCACCGGCACCACGGTTGTCCCCCAACGTGACTCGGCCGCCTTGCAGACTGCCTCAACGTCGTCACCGATCAGTGCGGGAACACAGGTGTTGTAGACAAAGACCGCAGCGGGGTTGTAGTTGTCGATGGCCTGCTTGATGGAGTGAAAGAGACGCTTCTCACCACGCCCCATGATTACATCCTGCTCGGTAAGGTCGGTGGTCATGCCGATGCGAAACAGCCGCGACCCGCTGGAGCGGGTGCCCCGGTTATCCCATGAGCTGCCCGCGCAGGCGATCGATCCGTGGACGATATGGGCCACGTCGGCGATCGGTAGCAGCGCGATCTGCGCCCCATCGAAGGCACAGCCCCCGGCGGTGGCACCGGGCTTTGGCTTGGCGCAGCCTGACTTCGATTTTTTGTTGTGGGCACACGCAGGCTCATCGAGCAGGGCGGCGATATCTTTCTGTTTCATGCTGCGGCTATGACTCCCAATTAATGGATAGAGTCTTCTATGCAAGCCACATGCCACTAGCTAGATAATTGTTTTCACAAAACTTTTCAGGGTAATTGTCATGTAGCAAACACAACAAAAGGCCGTGATTGGAGGCTAAGCGACTAGATTGCGGGGATCAGGTGCGGCAGCCTCACCGCACCTAGAGACAAAATGATCAGACTGCACCCCAACCTTCGCGCACCTCGTCTGTGGCCATTTGGTAGAGCTCATCCAGAGAGATCTTCGCGTACTTCGGCTTATAGCCCTTGAGCTCATCGTAGAGGGTGACGATCTTGTCGGCAGCTGACTGTCCCTTGAAGTCACTCTTCTCAAGACCCAGCTCATCGATCACCTCATTCCATGGTACCCCCTGGCTCATGGGAATAAGCACGATCTCAATCCCGTCGACCTCGACAACGGCGGGGCTTTCCAGATTGACCACATAGATCACCGCCTTCATCTGTGGTGAGAAGTCGGCCTTGTACTTCTGCACGAAGGTATCGAAAAAGTCGAGCTTATCGATGGCGCCCACTACCAGCTTCAGCTTCTCGTCGGCCAGCAGAGCAACACCCCGCACCACCTCTTCCGGTGGTTTGGCATGACCCTTGGCATCCGCCACTTCGCCTTCCACCAACACCAGCTCACCGCGAAAACCGGAGAGGCCTTGGGTGCTGCAAGCCTCAAGAAAATTGACATTAAAAAGCAGAGCGCTCTCTTTGTATTGTTGTAACAACATCACTACCTCGATCTTTAAATAAAATTCATGTGATCAAGGCAATTCCCGTACCAATACTCCTATAACCTAAATAAGCACCATGATATCAATATGTTGAGCTAACAAAACAGACAACAGAGAGCATCCTTGTCCACTCTCTGACAATGAGAAGCGTCGTAATATCGACATTGGTGAGAGGCTAAAGTGGAGATTTCAGGTTTTAAACTTGTGGCTTGAATCGGCGAATATGACGTATCGATTGGCTGCATTCAACAATTAAACCACGGGAGACAACATCGCACAGGTACCCGGCTGCAGGTGATAGTGGTCCTTAGCGTTTGGAGCAATATTCAATCCAGAGGGATTGACTTTTAAACGCAGACCATCGACCAGAACAGACCATTCACCATCAGGTAGTGCAAAGTCGACCCCACTATGACTGCCATTAAGCAGAACAATTAAAGCGTGTCTCGCTCTGTTCCAAAGTCTATATCTCCTTGGTGGCCTAATAATGTAGGCAATGGCATTGACATTGTCATCGTGAGGATAACCTGTGGGATAGATCCAGTCGATATCCCAACTGAAGCTCTTGTGATCATTTACCTTCAAATGCCCCTTATAGAGAAAATAACTCAGCTGCCTCCTCAGGGAGACAAGCTGTCCGACGGCCTCAACAAGATCACTGTGTTGAGTTGCATTAGCCCAATCGAGCTGATTCAGGTCGGGGCGATCATAACTGTTGTCATGTCCGTGTTTCGTATAAAGGAATTCACTGCCCTCCCCCATCATCGGAATACCCTGAGAAGTCAGCAGAAGAAACAGGCCTAGAAAGACTCTATGTTTGTCACCGCCAACCAGATCTGCCAACGTCTTCCCATCGTGACACGAAATATAGTTGATGCTTTGCTGGGGCCGCAAGGCCCACCCCCCATCCTTAATGTGACTGCCGACAATAGCCCTCATCACCCGATCCCTATTGAGGTGATCACCATAGCCTTGGATGAAGTTTCGTGCCGGTTCTCGAAAATCATCATTCCAGATGGCCCAGCGGGTATGAGCGAATTCCTTGCTCATATCCTGTTTTCCCCATTGACTGCCTCCCAAGGCCCATGGTTCAGCGATCAGGTAAATCCTGTTTGGCAGACGCCTGGCAATTTCAATCATTGTTTCTTTGTCATGCAAGGCCCCAAGGTCAAATCTGAAACCATCGAACCTGTAGGTTTTGACTAAGTCTTGCAGGGTTTCAATAATTGTTTTGCGAATGTGGCTATTTTCTGTTTTGACAGTGGCCCCGCAGCCTGAACCATTACAATAACTGCCTTCAGGCAGCTTACGATAAACGACTTTTTCACCCCACGCCTTAACCCAAAGCTCGGCACCATGGTTGAATACCACATCAAGAATTACCGGCACCCCCCTTCCATGAAGCAGATCAATCAATTTCATTACTTCACTGTTGGCATTCTCTTCATCGACGGCAAAGTCGCTACGCATTGCACTATAAGAGACTGAAAAATAACCCCAATCCCCTCCTAGCTCTTTATCGTTGTAATGCAGCGGAAGGAACTCAATGGCAACTTTCATGCGCTGAATATGGTCAAGCAGGTATTTTGATGAGGCCCCAAAATAGGTACCTCGGTATATCTCTTTGTTAACAGGCGCACTTGGATGCCGGCTGAGTGCCGGCAGATGGGACTCATAGATCACAATTTTCTCTACAGGGGGTGCTCGAAATTTCCTGTTTTGATATTGATAATTCAGCAGTTGGAAGAATGATCTGTAGTTACCGTTTACCCGCGTTATTCTTCGCGCCAGTGGATCAGCTATCTTGCGGACCCTCTGTCCCACACGCACTCGATAGTGGTATGAAAGATTATTTAATTGATGTTTAGGAATATCGGGTATTACTGTCCAGTTGCCATTGGCATCACTCTTCATTGACCAGCTTTTACCATGCTTATCTATAACTAGAGATACTTCATCTGCACTGGGACTATAAAATGAGAATTTATTTTTTTTAGCTGAAAACAAGCGTTCCATTTAAATAGCTCACTGAAGACATCTCAATTATTCGGCACTGAATGGTAATTCCTTGCATATCAACACTGCTAGTGAAATTTTATTCGTTGAAATAATAACATAACCGTATTGTAAGAATTGCCACAATACTATCCTACTAAATTATCTGACTATTCTTCTATACCATTTCTCTATTTTGATCAATCAAGCAGCATGAACTTCCAGATCCCTATATAGAAACCTATGTATCTGTATCAAAGGCTCAAAACGTGAAAACTTGCGATTAAACATGCTCGAAAAAGCTAGCGCTTCAGTAGCACTCTTGTAATAATCAGAATGAAAAATCCAGCCATATTCTAGAGAATAAATAACATGCTTAGCGTTAATAGCAACTTGAAAACTTCATCACTCGACAAAGAGCTGATCCGCATCCAGGAAGCGCGACACCACGATCCTTTCTGCGTGCTAGGTCTACACAGGAGTGACGCGGAGACAGTAATCCGCGTTTTCAATCCGCAGGCAGATGAGGTAATCCTGGCTGACAACGGTGCGATCTTTCAGCGCATTCCCAAGAGTGACTTTTTCGAGTGGCGTGGCAATGGCGACTCAATACCTGAGCATTACCGTTTGATATGGCGCGATCACACTAAACGCGAGCACATAGGCCACGACCCCTATAACTTTCCGATACAACTCTCAGATTTCGACCTACATCTCTTCAGCGAAGGTCGACATCGTCATGCGTATCGATTTCTCGGTGCCCACGATCATCAAATCGATGGCATATCGGGTATTCTCTTCTCAGTTTGGGCACCAAATGCTGAACGCGTCAGTGTAGTAGGTGACTTCAATGAGTGGGACGGCCGGCGTCACCCGATGCGTGTCCATGGCAGTGGGATTTGGGAACTCTTCATTCCTGATCTGCAAGCGAATCACCACTACAAATTCGAAATTCGCAACCGTCATACCGGCAGCATCCAATTGAAAGCCGATCCCTACGGGAAACTGCATGAATTGCGCCCCAACACCGCATCGATTATTCCGCAACCAGATCATTACCAGTGGCAGGATCAAAGCTGGTTAAAGCAGCGGGCTGAATCTGATTGGCAGAGCAGTCCGATGTGCATCTACGAGGTGCATTTAAACTCCTGGCGGCGAGACATGGAGGGAGAGTTCCTGAACTACCGGGAGATCGCTCACCAACTTGTCGATTACGTATTGGATATGGGATTCACTCATATCGAACTGCTACCTATCACAGAACACCCCTTCGATCTATCCTGGGGATATCAGGCGACAGGCTATTTTTCCCCTACCAGCCGTTTTGGCAGCCCCGATGACTTTCGTTATTTTGTCGACCATTGTCACCGTAACGGTATCGGCGTATTGCTGGATTGGGTCCCTGCCCACTTTCCGAAAGATGCCCATGGACTTGCACGCTTTGATGGCACACCTTTGTACGAGCATGAAGACCCCCGCTTGGGTGAACACCTTGACTGGTCAACATTGATCTATAACTTCGGGCGTAACGAGGTTAAGTCGTTTCTCATTTCCAGCGCCATATATTGGCTGCAGGAGATGCATCTCGATGGACTTCGGGTTGATGCCGTGGCCTCGATGCTCTACCTCGACTATTCACGCAACGAGAACGAATGGATACCGAATAAGTATGGCGGTCGTGAAAACCTTGAGGCGATAGATTTTCTTCGCGAGCTGAATATTGCCGTGCACGAAGAGTGCCCCGGAATCCTCATGATCGCCGAAGAATCCACCTCCTGGCCCCAGGTAAGCCGTCCTACCTATCTGGGTGGCCTGGGTTTCGATTTGAAATGGAATATGGGATGGATGAATGACACGCTGAGATATTTCGAGCATGATCCGATTTATCGTAAGTACCATCACGATATGCTCACCTTCAGCATGTTGTATGCGTTTTCGGAAAACTTCCTGCTACCCTTTTCCCACGATGAGGTAGTCCATGGCAAGCAGTCCATGTTGAACAAAATGCCGGGGCACGAGTCACAGCGGCATGCCAACCTGCGTGCACTCTATACCTATCAGTTTACCCATCCAGGTAAAAAGTTGATGTTCATGGGCACAGAATTTGGTCAGGGAGCCGAATGGAACAGCGCGGGTCTACTCGACTGGTATATACTGGATTATCCGCTGCATCAGGGAATGCAGCTGCTAGTCAAGGATTTGTGCTATCTCTATCGCTCAACACCCGCGCTGCATCGCTATGACTTCGATTGGCAAGGTTTTGAGTGGATCGATTGTCATGACTCCGATCAATCTATCCTCAGTTTCCTAAGAAAGGGGGACAATGACGAATTGGTCGTAGTTGCGCTCAACATGACCCCTGTCGCCAGGGATGAATACAGAATCGGTTTACCCCTCGAAGGAAAATATCGAGAGATTATCAATTCCGATTCAAAATATTACGGCGGCAGCAATCTTGGCAATGGAGAAGCCCCCCTTTTTACTGAAGCCGTACCTTGGATGGATCGTCCTCACTCGTTGAGTCTGACACTGCCACCGCTCTCGGCCATTGCCTTACAATATGAGGGCAAGGAAGGTTACTGAATATAGGCTGATATCGATTGCGGACCGATGAATCGAGAAGCGAATGTTGTAACGCTCCCGGATGGCAGACGCCTGGCCTATGCCGAATATGGCGATCCCCGGGGCTTGCCGACTATCTATTGCCATGGCTTTCCCGGTTCCCGCCTGGAAGCACGCATCTTGGATAGGCCCGCGCTACAATGCAAACTGCGGGTAATTGCACCGGATCGCAACGGTCTTGGCCTGTCGGATCCCAAGCCCGGACGTACCCTTCTCGACTGGGCAGCGGATGTGGAAGCCTTGACCGACAGCCTTGAGATTGAGCGCTTCTTTCTGATTGGCGTTTCCGGGGGCGGCCCCTATGCAACTGCCTGTGCATATCGATTAAAGAAGCGATTGAACGGCGTCACCCTGGTCTGTCCACTGGGTCCGCTGGACCAACCCGGTCTGCTCGATGCCATGCGCTGGCCCGCGAAGATAAACTTTCAATCGATTCGCAACACACCGCTGCTCTCCCATTTCAGTTTTCGTTTTGCGCTAATACCACTGGTCCAATTATCTCCCCAGTGGATCTACCAGATAATGCTTAACTTGGCGCCAGCTGCTGATGCAACCGTCCTCAATCGCGCCGGAATTCGTAGTGCTATTACCTCATCGCTTCACGAAACCGTACGTCAAGGGGCCGAGGGTGTGCTGCAGGAGATGGATATCTATACGCGTCCCTGGGGATTCGACCTGGCTGAAGTCACCATCCCGATCCAGCTCTGGCATGGGACAGCCGATGAAACAGTGCCCATCCTCCATGGTCAAACCCTGGCAGCAGGTCTAGTCGATTGTGAATTCAATATTATGCAGAGTGAAGGTCACTTCTCCCTGCCGTTTGACCATATGGAACAGATTCAGCAACAGCTTATTGCCAACCGCCTCGATTGACCGATTTCCTCGTCCCCTCGCTCCAGCGTGGGAATGCATGCTGCAGGTTAATCAAGGTGAGTGATGAGTACCCACGCAGGAGCACGGAAACAAGTAATAGTTTGACAACTGCTGCATTTGATCATCAAACGCTGTAGGGCCGTTCTTCCCAGCTTCTTAAAACCTTGAGGTCTCTCGCCGGCAGGTAATCATAGGCCCCCATCTGATCCCTGAGAACCGCCTCTGCAACTGCGTAGTTGCTCGATTTACTACTCAACATGTGAAAGAACCAGGCAAAGGGATAGCCCACCAAGCGATCGTAGCCATGAATGGCATTGGCCAATGAAGCGCCGGTAAGTTGTTCCCCATCCGGGAGATCCGGAAGCGTGCCATGACACACTGTCATCGGCTTGGCGTCTATGCGAGGCTCGCCGTAGGAATCCTGGTAGTCCCGCAACAACAACACCCATTGACGACAGAAGCTATCCGCCTCACCCGCACTGCTCTGTTGCCAGTCGCTGAAGAAGCGGTGCAGATTGCTCAGCTTGCGTTCACTGTCGGCCTGGCCATCCAGCAGTTTGTCAATCTCCATGATACGGCGAAAGCGGTAGAAAGGCGGTGTCACGGGTTCCGGGTCCAAGCGGGGAAAGTCGAGGGGATCGAGAAACTCCTCCATGCTGTCCGGATACCAGTCACGATCGATCAACGGCCGCTCGATCACCTCCTGCAACTCTTCAATCTCGATCTGCACGAATTGATCAGGTCGTTCGCCGACGGGCGCTGTGAAATAGTGGCTCTTGCCCGCGAGCTGGGTAACGAAATAGCCGCTATCTCGATAGCTATAAAAGAGGTCATCGAAATCGCCATCAGAGGTCTCTTCGACCCACTTCCTCAGGTTTGATGCCACCGGAGCATAGTCGCCATCGACAACGCCACCCAATCGATGCCAACCGCCTCTGGTCATGACCCATTTCAGGTCAAGTCCTTGCAGCGTCAAAGCCAATGCCGCTTCGAGTTTGTCCTTGCCCTCGACGGCACTGAGCTGATTGCAGAGCTCTACCAGATGTTCTTGTTTCTGCAACAGGGCAATCACCGGATCGCCTCCTGAGCACTACTGGGTTGATGACGGTCTCGCCACCAAAGATTGGCCAGGCGATGAGCTGCTTCCTCGGAACTCTCGATTTCCAAGGCCCTGACAACCATGGCGAGGGTGCCGACAACCGCGGCCTCACCATAAACATCCTCGGCATCACCCTCCCAGACCTGGCGGTAGTGGTGCAGGTTGAGCCGCCGCTCCCTTAGGCTGCTTCCCGCCTGCATCATGGGTTGCCATGCTTCATCCCAGAGCTTCTCTTGATCGCAGCCATGGAGTTGCAGGGGGCGATCCGGGATGCGTTCGAATTCACCACCCTCCCCTTTGCATACGACAATCCTGCGTCCCTCGATGAGAGCGGCGTTGGCATGTATGGCGGCATAATTGGGGTGAAAGACGCCGATCAGCGATAGCGGCGCGTTGAGTGGATTGAGCATGCGGGCAACCGTCTGCAGCGGCGGACGCAGACCTAATAGTTCCCGTGTCGCGATCAGTTGCGCTGTCAATGGAGAAAGCTTGCTGATTGGCAGATAACAGAAACCCTCGCGGCTCAGACTCTGCATGCCCTGTTGCGGGGAATCGGCAGCCTCCATGCCCAACGCATCCAGGGCCTCGGGCACATAGACCCGGTCATCACTTCTGCTCAAGCCATGCATGCAGACCGGGTATCCCTGTCTGGAGAGGATCAGGGCAGCAAGGAGAAACCAGGGGAGTTGACGCTTTTTCCCCGCATAGGCCGCCCAATCGATTGCGGGTGCAATCTCTTTACTGTCGATAGGCAGGCTCTCTTTCAGGGCGCGGGTAAAGCCCGCGATCTCCTCCGCACTCTCTTCCTTGACTCGCATCAGCATCAGAAAGGCGCCAATCTGTTCAGGCTCCACGTCGTAACAGGCGATCATCTGCATCGCCTCGTAGGCCTCTTCCCGGGTCAAGGCACGGGTTCCCTGTTTACCCTTGCCTAAAATCTGTATGAATTTCGCAAACGGGTGCATTGTCTACCTATCCTTTTCTGATGCATCTGCGATACGGGCTGCAGCGACGATCCTGACATCCTCGTCCTCGTCATCGAGCATGGCATCCAAGGCATTGACAGGAACCCGCTGACATGCGGTCAAGCGCACCCGCCAATCACTATCCTGGAGCATGCCTTTCAGCGACTCATCGTCGATACGCTCCGCAACCACCAGGCGGACCTCGGGCGCCGCATCATTCATCATCAATCCCAAACTCTCAACGGGAAGACGCAATGCAACATGCTTACGCACCTCGCGGTCGTTATCGAGTATCATCCTGAACAGCCTGCCGGGTTGCAGCCGCCTGGCAACAGTCTGCCGCACCATATAGTCCTCATCCTCGACCAGCTGTTCCAACGCCTCACCAGGTATTCGATCGGCAACAGTGATCCTCACCTCTCTATCCGAATCGTTCAGCAACGCCTGGAGTTGATCCCTCGGCAGACGATACGCAAGTACACGACGCACAACCTCATCAGGATCATCCAGCATCTGCAGCAGGCGTTGTTGCGACAGATAACGGGCGGCAATGGCACGGCGTTCCCAAAACTCATCACCCGCATAGTGTTCAGCAAGGTCGGGGTTACGCTTGAAAAATCGTGCAATCTGGCGGCCGCTCATGGCGCGGACACAGACATCTCCGGGATTGCATCGCCCCCCCTTCAACCTGTCTTCCCGGTGGGGGCAACTACCGCAGTCCGCGGTGGGTATGCCTGCCTTCTCCTGTTCCATCAATACCAAGGTCACGCTGCTTCGATCTCTGCCACCACGATACCTGTGGCAATATCCATATCCTGAGTAAAACTGAGGCAGTGGTTTCGACTATCGATCAGATAGAGATTGTAAGCAGCTGCTTCATGCAGCGGATTGGCGGCCATCACATCATCATCCATGCAATAGGTGAAGTGGATGTCTGGAAACTGCCGGCGTAGTTCGATCACACTCGACTCATCGACAGGATATTGAGATAAAAATTCTCCCACATCATGCAACTGTGCCTGGGTAATCATGCGTCGACTTCCTGCTCAAAGCGAATGCGCTCTTCCGGGTTTTGTCCCATCACCTTGGCCAACCAGGGTGAGGCCTCTTTCCCAATCACGCGCTGTAGTGACTCTACCTCATCACGAGCAGCTACCACTTGCGGTTTTTTGATCGGATGTACACCCGCCCTGACCACCTTCGCCGCGGCAGGTCCACCGATGGAGCCGGCAAACAGGATCTGACAATCGTTGATTAGAGATGCACGATAGGCATTCTTATCATCGACCTCGGGTTTCTTATCCACGGGTCTGATGTCAATCAGACGGCTGCTGTCGGATGAAACTTGATAGATCAAAAAACGGCGGCAGGAACCAAAATGGCCATCGAGCATTCCGCCCTTGTTGGAGGCGAAAGCGACCCGGATGCTGTTGGGCATATCACCCTCGGCATAGGCCTCGACTTCAGGCAATGGCTCTGCCGAGATTTCGTTCTCACCCTTGAGACAGGCAAGTGCCGACTTGATGGCGGCACTATCGACATCCGTAAACTCTCCATCACAGGCGGATTTCAGTTCCTTCACCGTCAGCTTTTCGAGTTTTTTCGCCGTGGGGGGAAGTCCCACCGCATCGTCCAACACCCGCAACAGGCGGACAGCATCGGTATCCGGCAACTCCCGGGCCGCCAAACCGATGCGCAGTGCGATCTCATTGCTGATGGGTGATGTGCTCATAGTTCACTCCTGGTATACATACGCACGACTGCTATTCAAGCCGCAAATGAACGCGAATCACCGCAAATGGTCGCGAATGTTTATTGGTCATCCAATCGCACAAAAATCCATTTGCGCTTATTCGCGGTGATTGGCGTGCATTCTCGGTTAATCATTCCCGATATCAAACTGGTATTATGCAGTCGTCTTCCATGCAGACATCGAGGCACTGGGGTACATCATGGTCGCCCTCGCACTCGGTGCAGGTCTCGGCCTCGATCTTGAACACACCTTTGAATGGAACAATCGATTGGGTTGGGCAGACAGGTTCACAATCACTACAGGCGGTGCAAACATCTCGTACAATCTGAAAAGCCATGGCTATTCTCCTAATTACTACTGTCAAGCGCGTTTAAAGCGCAAGGTGGTGGGAAAGGTAGGCGGGGGACTGATCGGATCAATATAGTATTTCGAACCATCAGTCAGCTCCACTTCGCCGCCCCACTCGGTCTCTGTGTCCTTCTCCACAGAAGCGATCTCGTCTTCCTGATCCTTCTTGGCGATATAGAACAGCAGAGCGCCGTTGTCTTTTACGCGAATCATTACATTAGGCACTTTTTTTACCTCACTTCGTTCGGTTAATTTTAAATTTTGAATTGTTAATTTTGAATTAATAAGGTTGTGGGCGAAGCCCACATCATCAATTCATAATTCAACATTCATAATTCAAAATTCGTTAATCGATGCCGGTGGCGCATTCCGCGCCACCGGCTATCGATTAACGCACCAGGTCGTAGTTGAAGTCGGTGGTACCCATACCGCGGGTCTCTTCGTCGAGACGCTCGAGTACGGAGTTGACCAACATCCTCAACATATACATGGCACCTTCGTAACCCAGGGTGGTGTCACGATGCATGTGGTGACGATCGAAGATCGGGAAACCGATGCGGATCAGCGGTACTTCATGCTCTTTACCCTTGTGCAAGGTATCGCGCTGGATGAACTTGCCGTAAGAGTTACCGATCATGAAGTCAGGCTTGTTGGTGAACATCAGTGAACGGAAGTGCCACAGATCCTTACCAATGTGAACCTCGCTGTTCTGACCATAAGGTGAGTCAGCCAGGATCTTCTCCATCGCCTTTTTCCAACGCTTGTTGGCATGGTTACACAGAACCTGAGTCGGCTCGGCACCCAGCTCCATGAGGAACTTGGCCATACCCATGACGAAGTCGGCATCACCGTAGAGACCGAACTTCTTGCCGTGCAACCAGGCGTGGCTGTCGGTCATCATGTCGACCAGGATACCGCGCTCACGGGTCAGAGACTCGGAGATCGGCTTACCGGTCAGCTCGGAGACCTTCATCAGGAACTCGTCGGTAGCTTCCAGACCCATGGGGATGGCCACGTCGGTGGCAGGCTGCTTCCAGGTGTTCTTGGTGAACTTACGGCTCTTGACTGACTGCCAGGGCTGCAGGTAAAGGGTATCGATGGCGTTAGGCGCATCCTTGATCTCATCGATGGTGGTGCCGCCGTCATACATGCGGTACTCACCGTCGGCCGGGGTATCCAGCACTTCGGTGGGATCGCACAGCAGGCTGTACTCGACACCCATCTCTTCCATCATGCGCTTCATTACACGGTAGTTGCCGAGATAGGTCTCGAAACCGGGCACGATGTTGATCTTGCCGTTGCTGCCAACCTCTTTGTCTTCCATGTAGTTGAGGGTGAAGTAACGCTGGATACCTTCGAACATGTTGTCCCAACCGGTGGTGTGGGAACCGACAAAGCTCGGGGTATGGGCGAAAGGTGTGGGGAAGTCCTCTTCGATGTGACCTTCCTTCTTGGCGTTGCCGATGAAGGCGTTGAGGTCGTCACCGATAACCTCGGCCATACAAGTGGTAGAGACAGCGATCATCTCAGGCTTGTAGAGGGCCTTGGCGTTCTCCAGACCGGCGAACATGTTCTTCTGGCCACCGAATACCGCCGCATCTTCAGTCATGGAGTCGGAGACACAGGCCACCGGCTCTTTGAAATGACGGTTGAAGTAGGTACGGAAGTAGGCGACACAACCCTGAGAACCGTGCACATAAGGCAGGGTCTTCTCAAAACCCAGGGCACAGAGAACGGCGCCAAGGGGCTGACAAGCCTTGGCCGGGTTAACGGTCAGGGCCTCACGGCTGAAGTTCAGCTCTTTATACTCTTCAGTGGTGGTCCACTGGAAAGTCTGCTGGATCTTGTCCTCAGGATGCTTCTCCTCGAAGGCTTCCTGCTTGTTTTTCAGCGTCTCAATGTATTCGTCAGTACGAAACAGCGGATAGCTGGGTTTAATGTCATCGACTGATTGGCTCATGATATTTCTCCTACCGCGCCACTAATCTGTGGACAGACGGTTGGTTAAGATTAAATCTGCTTGTCGCTTCCGGCGGTCGGCTAAGACCGACCACCGGTTGCTATCCATTAGGCGCCGGCTGCAGCAGCCTCTGCCTCTTCCTCACCCTTCAACCAGGGTGCCTTGATCTTGCTCCAGCAGGGATTGTTCAATGTCATGTCCATATCACGGGCGAAGATGGCGAAGCCGTCATAGCCGTGGTAAGGACCGGAATAATCCCAGGAGTGCATCTGACGGAAGGGGATACCCATCTTCTGGAAGATGTACTTCTCTTTGATACCGGAACCGATCAGGTCGGGTTTAATCTTTTTAACGAACTCTTCGAACTCATAGCCTGTGACATCGTCATAGATCAGAGTCGCATTGCCCATATCCTTGATAGTACGGTCGTAGTCATCGTTATGCGCGAACTCATAACCGGTACCGACAACTTCCATACCCAGATCTTCGTAGGCGCCGATGATGTGACGTGGACGCAGACCGCCGACGTAGAGCATCACTTTCTTGCCTTCGAGACGTGGACGATACTTGGCGATAACCGCCTCGAACTCAGCCTTATATCTCTCGATAACCTTCTCAGCGTTGGCCTGGATGGTCTCATCGAAGTGCGCTGCGATCTTACGCAGGGACTCAGCGATCTTGGTGGGACCGAAGAAGTTGTACTCCATCCAAGGAATACCGTACTTCTCTTCCATGTGACGCGAGATGTAGTTCATGGAACGATAGCAGTGGAGCAGGTTCAGCTTGGCCTTGGGAGTGTTCTCCATCTCGGCCAGGGTGCCGTCACCGGACCACTGAGCGATAACACGCAGACCCATCTCTTCCAACAGGGTACGTGAGGACCAGGCGTCACCACCGATGTTGTAGTCACCGATGATGGTCACATCGTAGTCGGTGCTCTCGAAGCTGGTGTCGTTGTCACGGTTGTGCAGGACCCAATCGCGCACGGCGTCGTTGGCGATGTGGTGACCCAGAGACTGGGATACACCGCGGAAACCCTCACAACGGACAGGCACCACAGGCTTCTCGATCTCTTTGGCAGTCTGCTTGGAGACGGCTTCGATGTCGTCACCGATGAGGCCGATAGGACACTCGGACTGAACCGTGATGCCCTTGTTGAGCGGGAACAGCTGCTCGATTTCGGTCATGAGCTTGGACAGCTTCTTGTCGCCGCCGAAGACGATATCCTTCTCCTGGAAATCGGAGGTGAAGTTCATGGTGCCGAAGGTGTTGATACCGGTGGTACCTACATAGTAGTTACGACGGCCGGCACGGGAGTACTGACCACAACCGACAGGACCGTGAGAGATGTGGATCATGTCCTTGATAGGACCCCAGACCACACCCTTGGAACCGGCGTAGGCACAACCACGAATGGTCATCACACCCGGCAGGGACTTACGGTTGGAAGTGATGCACTTCTTCGACTGCTCAACCTCGTGGTCGTTGACCGTGAGATGTTTGGCGCGATCTTTCTGTGCCTTTTCTGGATAGACCTCGAGCACCTCCTGGATGAGGGCTTCGGTCTCTTCGCGTGTCATAGCTGACATAATATTCTCCTTCACCTGCCACCACTAATCTGTGGATGCACAGGTTTGAAAAAATCGATCTGTCGAGTTGCCGACCCTTGCGGGCCGGCATCAATAGGATGCTTAAGCAGTCTCGGCTGCAGCAGTCTGGCCGACGATGCTCTCGTCTTCCTCTTCCATGATGCCGAATTCCATCAACAGGTCTTCCAGCTCATCCATGGTGCAGGGCTCAGGAATCACCAACAGCTTGTTGTCGATAACCTTTTGCGCCAGGGTGCGATACTCATCGGCTTGCTTGTGAGTCGGGTCATACTCGATCACGGTCATACGACGGATCTCAGCACGCTGCACGGCGTTGTCACGAGGCACGAAGTGAATCATCTGGGTACCCAGCTTGGCAGCCAGGGCCTCGATCAGCTCGTCCTCACGGTCGGTGTTACGCGAGTTACAGATCAGGCCGGCGAGACGCACACCACCAGAGTTGGCGTACTTCACGATACCCTTGGAGATGTTGTTGGCAGCGTACATGGCCATCATCTCACCGGAGACAACGATGTAGATCTCCTGGGCTTTGTTCTCACGGATGGGCATGGCGAAACCACCACAGACCACGTCGCCGAGTACGTCGTAGAATACGAAGTCGAGGTCGTCTTCATAGGCGCCCTCTTCCTCGAGGAAGTTGATGGCGGTGATAACGCCACGGCCGGCGCAGCCGACACCAGGCTCAGGACCACCGGACTCGACGCACTTGATATCGCCGTAACCGGTTTTCAGTACATCTTCCAGCTCGAGATCTTCCACGGTACCTGCCTCTGCAGCCATCTCCATGATGGTGTTCTGCGCTTTGGAGTGCAGAATCAGGCGGGTGGAGTCCGCTTTGGGATCGCAACCGACGATCATTACCTTTTTACCCAGCTCGGCCAGACCAGCGACCAGGTTCTGGGTCGTGGTAGACTTACCGATGCCGCCTTTACCGTAGATTGCACATTGACGCAGTGCCATGTTGGATCTCCTTACTAATGTTGATTCAGTTGTGACTAAAGTCGTTTAAGGTCACTTGGACATCCTCTGTCCAGCAAGCGCCGTGCCAAAACTGGATTCGCGAATTAACTAATTGATTTTATTTGTTTATCTTTATTAAAATAGAAGACAGATTGAGGTCGGGTTCACTACAATCACCCAGCAAATGTATGGATGAAAACAGACAATCGGCGCCACAGGCGAGCTCTCTACCCGCCAATGCCCGGCTACCTATCAACCACTGCAACCTGCCCGCGGTGATCCTCGGCAGCCTTACCTTTCAGCAACATCCCGTGGCCCTTGCCCTTGATGGTGTGCGAGAGCTTCACCATGAGCTTTTTTCATCGCTACAAGGCCTCAGCAAAAGAGAGGAGCGTGCCATTCACTTCTCGGACTATATGAGATCAGGCTTTCTCCTCGACCATCTGGATGAAGCCGGTTTCGATGAGGAACAGAGTCGCTATAAGCGGGACAAGGCAGACTATTTGAGGATATTACGCGGATGGATGTTCGATCCGGACGGCAAGGAGGCCGCTGTGTTAAAGAGCTGGGTTGAGTCCAGGTTCGGTCTGCTACCACGAAATCACCGTGGTCCATTGGGTGACTATTCAACCCCGGATTACCTGACCTACCTCAGTGACCGTGCCAAGGGACTCTACAACACCAACGGCCTGGAGTCTCAGCTCGATCTTCTCTACACATTTTGTCAGTATGAGGTCAGACAACACTATTCAATGCAGACCCACCTCAAACTCTATCGTGGTATCAATCACATCAAAGAGCACGAGATACTGCAGCAATCTGACAAACACGACTACATCCTATTATTGAACAACATCAACTCTTTCACCGATGAACGTGAACGGGCGGATGAGTTTGGCGACTATATAATGGAAGCGGAAGTTCCCCTGGAGAAACTACTCTACTTTCCCGGACTCCTACCCGGAAGATTGAAAGGTGAAAACGAATTCATGGTGATCGGGGGTGTCTATCGCGTCAGAGTTGATATTCTATGAACGATAACCAGCTCATACGCCATACAGAGATTCACGCAGATAGCTTTTGAAATGTTTCATAACCGGCTTGGGTATTGTAGCTTCAGCATGAAGACGCAGTTCATGGATACGTTCGTTGGAAAGCGTGCCACCGATCTGCAATGCCTCATCGATTCGGGTATGAATGGAGCTGTCCAGGAGTTCTCCCTTCCTCTCTTTTATCACGCTGTATATAGCCATCATCGCCATCTGCTCCTCCGGGAGCATTTTGCACTTATGGTCGAGGATCTTAAGCATGACAGCTGTGACGCAATCGATCTGCAGTGGATCCAGAGGTGCTGTTTGCGCCCAAAGCGCCGCGGGGTGGGGTGTATCAATGGCCGTCTGAAGATTCATTAGTTACTTCCCGAAAAATCATGCATGCACTCCATCAACATCTTGCGATATTGATCACAATAGTAATCGATAGCCTTTTGCTGGTTCTCCACAGCACCATCGGATGCATAAAACTGGTGGGTATTATACCACGCCGCGGCATACATAAAGGCTGCGCTGAGAAATGGTGCCGCCCACTCTTCACTCAGCTCGTTAGCCAGGTGAATGAACTCATCAGCGACCTCACGAAAATCAGATTCCTGCATGATTCTATACTCAACCTCTCCACTTGATTGCCAACAGCGATGCAAAACTACTAGATATCCTATAAACACTATTCATGCCAAATTTGATCAGCAACGATTATCTAAGCACTGGCATTCGCTATCGGCCCGGCAATCAACAAGCCATCAATAAGCGAATTATTGTCACAAAGCCTACATTCAACCTATTCAGAACATAGAACCTTATCCGTAACACCCTGTTTATCCGGTTTTTATCTGATTGGCCTGGCTCTTGCTATCTATCATTATCGATCTAATTTTGTGGAGGCAATCGATGGCGGATATCAATTTTCAGACACTCAAGACGGGTGTTGAAACAGGGGACATTGTGCCCTATCTCGGTGCAGGCGCACTCAAAGGATCGTCCCATTTTGAGACAGGTGAGCCTATTCCCGCCGATAGCGATAGCCTCATTCTCGCCATGAATAACGGCAAACCCATGGCGCCAAGACTGATGTATGAGTTTGCCCGAGCTGCGATGGATGTTGAATTGAAACGCGGCAGGAGTGCGGTTAACCGCTTTCTTGACGACCTCTATGGAGGACAGAGTTGGAGCCGGTCCTCCACACATGCTTGGTTAGCCGAGTTAAGACCTCCCTATGTCATAGACATCAATCGTGATATCCAACTGCAACAGAGTTACAGCACTACTCCGCACACCTTGATCCGAGGAATCGCAAGAGTGGGTGGCACAGACTACAGATTCCGTATCCATCACTATGACGGTGAAAAATATTCTGATAAGGAGATCGATCAGGCGGATGTTGACCCTACACTACCGGTGTTATTCAAACCCATGGGCAGTCCCCTCCCCGATGCCACCTATATCGCATCCGATGCCGACTATGTCGACTACATCACCGAGTTGATGGGGGGTTTCGCCATACCGAAATTCCTTAAATCGTACCGCAAGGGCAAACAATACCTATTTCTTGGCCTGAGGATGAATCGGGATACAGAGCGCATGGTACTCTCTGATATCATCTATGCAGCAGGCAGTCCTGCGGGTTGGGCGTTGATTCCCGAACCCAACGACAAGGAGCGCCGCTTTTGTAAAAAGATGAATATTGAGATCATCGAGGCTGACATCGAAGATCTTGTTGGTGAAACCGACAGCCTAGTCAGCGCGGAGACCGACTCGGTGGAAGATGTAGGCTGTTAAAGAAATTGTAGTATGGACCAAACCATGACCCGTTTTACCCCCTGCCAAGGTAAGAACGCATGCCGTGACAACGGCGAAATCTGCCTCACCTGCGGCCGCAGTCTGGAAGAAATTACAAAACTCCGCGACCTGATGCAGCAACTCACCACACTGGCCGTCACCCATGACTATGAGAATGTGGATGATTTCGCCAACTATGTTGCGCGAAAACTGATCAAGATGATCGACTATCAAAGGCAGGAGCAACCCAGTTAATCACATCCTGATCCCGGCATACGCCGGGATGACGAAAAGAAATGAGTCAGAGGTTACCTAGAAATAGAATTTAGCCCCAATGGACATGGTTTCATAATCACCGCCCATGTCTAGCTCAAGTCCGGCAGAGACGTTAGGCATCAGGTAGTAGTCAGCACCCAGTGTGAAGTAGGTGTCGCTGTCTTCTATATCAATGTGGTTCAATGACGCACGCAACTCTATCTGCGGTTTGACCATTCCACGGACACCGCCGCTGAGTTCATATCCGCTGTCATCCTCTTCAAAACCTGGACCATCGGCTTCAGCATCTGCATAGGCTATCGATACATTGGCATCCCAGGTGGCATTGAGGGGATGGATATATCCTGCACCTATTCTTAAAAGTGAAAAGTCGACATCAAAATCATCGAGTTCTACATCATCGTATTTAGCGAATGCATAGATCTCATTGGTAACCAGAAATGATCCGGCAAAGCGAAATCCGTCGCCATCATCATTCACATCGTCGAATTCCGCATCGAGAATAAAACGGCCCTCTATAAAAGAGTAATCAATCGCATAGAGTGATGAGGAGAACCCGAGAGTAAGTGATGCCAGCAGAATAGCGGCTGGATTAGAAAATTTACGCGTATCCATGACTTAAAGCTCCGTTATTTTTTCGTCTACAAAAGCGCATGGATTGTAACCAGGTCGCGATGGGAATACTATTCCCAATGCTCTCAAATGTGCACTCTATAAACAAATAACAACTTACATACACCCACCCGATTCCAGAAACAAAAAAAATTGTGATGAATATCTCTGTTTTGGCAGACACGCCCAGGTCGGTCAAATTTGTTTCGGTGATCACACTCTCTCTAGCAGTCAGAATAATTAAAGAGGGTTTTATTCACTGAACATACGAATAACGAAGATCCTGGAGTCACGTAGAACGCCCTGTCATGTCAGTGTTTTGCCTTATCTCCCCACAGCTCTTGCAAACGCTGATCGCGTCCGCAGCTCCAACGGTAGTACTTGTAACGGATGGGGCTCTTTTTATAGTAGTCCTGATGATAGCTCTCTTCGCCCTGTATCGGATAAAAGGTCGAAACCGGTAATATTTTCGTCGCAACAACCTTGTCTGGAAACTTTGCCTCCACGGCTTTCTTCGACTTTTCCGCTATTCTTCGTTGTTTTTCATTGGCCACAAAAATAGCACTCAAATAACTATGGCCTTTGTCACAAAACTGTCCCCGATCATCGAAAGGATCGATATTGATCCAATAGTGATCGATCAACTCCTCATAGCTGACCTTGTTCGAATCATAGGTGATCTCTACGGCCTCATAGTGGCCGCTGTGATTACCGTTGTAAGTGGGATTCTTCAGCGTCCCGCCAGTAAAGCCCGAGATGACATCGCTGACACCATCGAGTTTTTCAAAATCAGACTCCATGCACCAGAAACAGCCACCAGCCAGGATTGCCTTTGCCGCCATAGCATTTGACGCAGCACAAACCAGTCCAATCACCACTAAACCCAGGGTTTTATATTTCACCTGCAACCTCCAATCATGATCATACGACAACCCAGCTACCGTGGGTTGTCTTCAATGCTTAAACACTACTTCCTTGTGACCATGTTTACTAGCTTGTTACTTCAAACGTTATTGTTTTGTTATAAATTGACAGCAGTCACCTATCCTTTACTCTTTTGTGGTTAAAAAGATACCTGATTACTCACCATACTCAGCCATTGATCCCGCTATCGATTTAAGCACATTAGTCTCTGTGGACTTGAGTTGACTATGAAAAGCGTTGGCAGCTGGAATGCGGTCATCGTGGGTAATCAGCAAAAGACCAGTAGGGCCTGTTAACACTAATATAACTAACTGGAATTGCGTCGCGACCAGTAACCCGCCAGCATCGAACCGGTAAGATTGTGCCAGATGGAAAAGAGTGCGCCGGGCAGGGCCGCCGCGGCTGAAAAATATTTCACCGCAAGGGCTACACCCAACCCGGAGTTCTGCATCCCTACCTCGATGGCCAGGGTCCTGCAGATTGGCTCATCCCATCCCAGGGCTCGGGGTAACCAGTACCCAGCTGTGAGCCCCAGCAGGTTATGCAGGATCACCGCCAGTGCAACAGCCATACCCATGGTGGCCAGATTCCCCCGATTGAGGGCCACGATAATGGCGATGATCACCACGATTGCCGCTACCGAGACCAACGGAAAGAGGTGTTTCAATCCACTCAGTCTGCGACCAAAGAGCGTGTTGATGAATACTCCCAATGCCACCGGCATCAATACAATCTTGAAGATCGACCAGAGCATGCTCAACACAGGAACCGGCACCTTCTGCCCCACATAGAGCCAGGTGAGCAAAGGCGTTGCAACGATCGCCAGCAGTGTGGATGCGGTAGTCAGGGTAATGGAGAGCGCCACATCCCCCCGCGCCAGATAACAGACCACATTGGATGCGGTACCACCCGGACAGGCCCCTACCAGGACCAGTCCCGCCATCAGATAGGGAGGTAAGGCCAAGAGCTCAGCGATCAGCCAGGCCAGCAACGGCATCAGCAGATATTGCAGCAACACACCCAAGCCGATGACTTGCGGTCTCTTCAATACCGCGGTGAAGTTCTGCCAGGTCAGGGTCATCCCCATACCAAACATCACCACACCCAGCAGCGGTACGATCGCCGGTTTCAAATCGATAAAGGGATCGGGCATTCCATAGGCGATCAGGGAAAACAGAAGTGCCCAGAGGGGAAACAGGCGGGTGACCAGGTTAATCATCGACCAACCCATGTATCGTTATTTAGAGCCTGTAGTCTCATGGGGTTGCCAGCGACTGAAGTCCCCTTTGCCCAATCGGGCAGGTTCCTGATCCATGAGTGCAGTGAATGCCTCGGCACTGAGCGGAGGACTGATGATGAATCCCTGAAAGAAGTCGCAACCCTGCTGCTGCAGGAACTCATATTGGGCATCGGTCTCGACACCTTCGGCTAGCACAATCAAGCCGAGGTTTTTCGCCATCGCAATGATGGTGGAAGTGATCTCCATATCTGCCCGTTTATGCGGAATATCGTCAATAAAGGTCTTGTCGATCTTCAGTTCATCCAAGGGCATGCGTTGCAGATGGGCCAGGGAGGAATAGCCGGTACCGAAGTCATCGATGGATAGATGCAGTCCCATTCTACGCAACTGATTCAGCACCTCCAGCGCCTCTGTCTCCCGCTCCATCAAGGCGCTCTCTGTGACCTCGAATGAGAGTTGTCCGGCGGGATAGTTCGACTCCTCGACTATCTTCCGGATCCTCTCCACAAAATCTCCCTGGCGCAGTTGGTGTACAGAGAGATTCACCGCCAACGACAGGGGTGGCCGGCCCTGCTGCAGCCATCTCTTGCCTTGGTTGCAGACTTCACGCATCACCCACTCGCCCATGCGACTGATCAGACCTGTCTCCTCCGCAACCGGAATAAACAGATTGGGTGGAATTTCTCCCAGCTCGGGATCACGCCAACGCAACAGCGCCTCGGCACCGACGATGCGATTGCTCTCAAACTCGATCTGGGGCTGGTAGTAGACACTCAATCTCTGTTCTGCGAGGGCATGTCTCAGATTGTTGTGAATCTCGATACGTTGACGCGCGGCCTGGGTCATCTCCTCGGAGAAATAGCAGAAGCGTCCACGCCCCTCCTTTTTCGCCTGGTAGAGCGCTGAGTCCGCATGTTGCAGGAGTGTTTCCGCTGTTGTGCCATGCTCAGGGTAGAGGCTGATACCGATACTGGTACCCACCGAGAGCTCCAGCCCATCCTGCAGTTGACAGGGTTCGTTCAGGGTTTGGATGATATCGCTGGCAAGCAACGCCGCATCCTCGGTATGAGCCAGCCCCTGCATCAGAACCGCGAACTCGTCCCCCCCCAGACGGGTCACCAGGTCGCTTTCACGCAAACGATGGTTGAGACGGCCGGCGACGAGTTGCAGAAGCTCGTCACCAATCAGATGTCCATAACTGTCATTGATATCCTTGAACCGATCCAGATCCATGACCAACAACGCTACCCGCTCCTGTTTACGATGCGCCGCCTTGAGGCCAAACTCCAATTGGGTCATGAGCAGACGCCGATTGGCAAGTCGAGTCAATGGATCGTGGTGGGCAAGGTAATCCAGCTTGGCCTCAGTCTGCTTTAACTGGCTGATATCGGAGAAGACACCCACGTAGTACTTCAATTCGTCCTGGTCATCATTGACACTGCTGATACTCAACAACTCGGGATAGACTTCTCCGTTTTTACGCCGATTCCATATTTCGCCCTGCCAGTGACCATCAGTGAGAAGATCACTCCAAAGTGCCTCGTAAAAAGCCTGGTCGTGTTTACCCGATTTCAGGATATTGGGACGATTACCGAGCGCTTCCTGCTCCACATAGCCAGTCAATTTGGTAAAAGCCTGATTCACCATGCGGATGACCCCATTGCCATCGGTAACCATCACCCCCTCACGGGTATTCTCGAACAGGGTGGCATAGAGACGCAGTCTGGTCATTTGATTATGGCGCTCGGTGATATCCTCGATTACCGCAATGTAGTGGCTCACCCCCTCGTTATTGTCCATAACCGGTGTCATGGTGAACGCGGCCTGATAGTGACTGCCATCTTTTCTGAGACTGGTTATCTCACCCCGCCAGCTTTTATTTGAATTAATTGCATGCCAAAAATCGCTGAGTAGTGATTTATCCTGCTGCTCGGCGTCAATGATGTCATCGAACGAAAATCTTTCGACCTCCTCCTGGGAATAGCCTGTGAGCTGGTTGAAGGCCGGGTTTGTCCACAACACCATGCCATTGATATCGGTAATCGCAATGGCATTGGGAGTCGCTACCAATGCTTCTCGCAATAACAGCAACTTCTCTTCCTGGCGCTTGACACTGGTCAGATCCCTGGCAACAGCAAGTGAGTAGTCATTCTCCTCGTGGCGCAGGTACTTTGAACTCACCTCTACCGGAATCAGGCTATCGTCAAAGCGGCGGTGGAGAGTGGGTTGGGTCAGACTACCCTGGATCTTCAGGTTGGCCTGGCTACTTCTCCAACTGCTCTGGTTTTCGATAGAGGTATCGATTTCCCAGACCATCATGCTGCATATTTTATCCCTGGTATAACCGAGCATGTCACAGGCCTTATCGTTGACCTCGAGAATACGGCCACTGTCCGACTCGATGATATAGATGGCATCGTCGATCTGTTCGATCAGATTCAGCAGAAAAACCTTCTGCTCTGCCTCACGCAAGTTACTCAGGGTGTTCTGCAAGTCCCGGTTGGTACGCAGTAGAGTCTCATGCAGATACTCGACATAACGACCTTGGAGGGCCTTGACGATGTCATGCCGGGTGATGACACCACACAGCGTACCATCGCTTCGGGTTACGGCAAGACGACGGATCCGCTCTCTCTCCATAATCCGCGCGGCTTCCTGCATCGGCATGTCCGCATGGCAGGAGAGTACTGGGGCATGCATCACCTGCTCGACACTGACCTCGTCTGCTTGATCCAGGGTCTGGGCAAGGTGGACGATATCGCGCTCAGTCAGCACACCCACGGGTTTTCCATCAGTGCAGATCATTACGCAACTGATATGACGCTGAGCCATGAGTCGCACCGCCTTGACCAGTGTCTCGGCAGGATCAAGGGCCACCACATGACGCGTCATGGCCGACTCGACCGTCTTCAGCTCGACCAGGTATTCCATACCCATGTGGTGCAGGAAGTCGGCCTCGCTGACAAGACCGATCAGACTGCCATCATCAGCGATCACTAGGAGATGCCGATAGGATTTTTCAGTCATGATGCGATAGGCATCATGAAAATCCATACTCTCCTCGGCGGTCAAGGGAGAGCCACTCATTACCTCACCCATGGTGAGCTTATGGATAGGCTGCTTATCCGCCATCAGCCTGATTGCATCCTGTTCGGTGAATATACCGATGGGGCGCCGCCGCTGGTCGATGGCGACAAGACAGCTGATATGCTGCTGCTCCATTGTCGACAGGACTTGGTCAACCGAAGCGTGTTGCGAAACCGTCTCGACTTCAGCAGTCAAGATATGCTTCAGCGTGAGTGCGGACTTCATGTTTGCTCATTCACCTCATAAAAATGACGCAACGGTCAATGAGACCAAAGAATCATTTTCGAGATTCTTCAACTCTTTGAAATAATAAGTAACGGCCGCCAAGGAGATAACTCAAGTGAATCAGAGTGTTATGGGGTTTTTATAATTTTATCCCTTAAGATTAATCCACATAGACTATAACCAGCCGAGCTTTGCCATCAGCTACAACGGCTAAAGAAAAGCCAGCGATAACCGCTCCATTGTATGACAGGCGGATAGCCGCTTGCCAGAGTATAAAGTCATGGGATTTTAGTTCTATAAAATAATCAGGCATGAACCAAGGGACCATTACCCTGACTAAGGTGGATTTCCAACCTACGGGCGCAGTTCAGTGGATAGATCTACACCTTCGAGAAACGACCAAACACTATGCCGAAAGCTGGCCATAGGTTTTAGCCTCATTTTACTGACCAGCTGCGGTGGCGGCGGTGGTGGTGGCGGTAGCGACGTCACCGGCGACAGTGACGTCAACAGCGACAATGACACCACCGTGGATGTCGTTGAACAGATAATCCCCTTCGACTATCCACCGTTGGACCTCTCCAAGATCGAGTTCATTCTCCCCTTGGGAGGCATGATCGGCAACCATGTAACACCTATCGATCATCAATACTATGTGGCACCCGATTTCGGGAGTGCCGAGACGATCGAGATCGATGTCTACTCACCCGCGGCGGGAACCGTGAGCAGTATTCAGCACATGGGCAACTTCAACAATGACGACTATCGTATCGTGGTTGACCACTCGGCTCGCATTCAATCGATCTATATCCATGTCGACAATCTGGCTGACAAACTGTCGGCATTCGCGCCGATTAACGGCCAGTATGTCAACACAGACATCGAAGTGGCAGCCGGTGAGATAATCGGCAGTTACTCAGGCTCGGTGGATTATAATCTTGTCGACAACGATATCACCCTCACCGGTTTCATCAATCCCGACAGTTACACCGCAGAACCTTGGAAGATCCATACACCGGATCCCTTCGACTACTTCAACGACACCATTCGTCAAACCCTGGTTGCAAAATCCCTGCGCACCGCGGAACCGGTTGGCGGCAAGATCGATCACGATATAGATGGATGTTTGGTTGGCAACTGGTTCCAGGAAAACAGCAACGGCTATGCCGGGCTGGATTCGAATAACTACTGGCTGGGCCATCTCGCTTTCGCTTACGACTACATCGTGCCCGACCATGTCATCGCCTCCTTCGGCAACTACGCGGGGGAGCAGAGACAGTTCGGGGTGCTCGGCAACACCCCGGACCCGGCCGATGTGGACGTCTCAAGCGGCCTCGTCAAGTACGACCTGGTTAGCTACGAATATTACGATGGCGCCCTACCCTGGGACCGTAACAGCTTCACCAAGGGCATGACTATGGACAACTACGACTTCATCGACGCCGTGGTTCTGGTGCAGCTACTGGAGGATGGGCGATTGAAAGTCGAAATCTTTCACGGACAGACTTCGGCGGACGTGACCGCATTTACTGACGACGCCCTCTATTACGAGCGCTGATCCCCATTCTCCCTGTACTGGAGTCCAAGGCCCTGGTTTCACGCTATGCTAAACTGTGTGTCCGGATTTTGTCCCAACAGGATAAAATAGAGGACGCTCATGAAAGCCATCGCATTTTCACGCTATGGATCGCCGAATGCGCTGCAACTGATTCAGATCCCCAAGCCAGTACCAAAAGAGAATGAACTGCTGATAGAGGTTCATGCCTCCTCTGTGAACTCCTGGGACTGGGAATATCTTAGCGGTACCCTTATAAACCGCCTTTTGTTCGGACTATTTCAGCCAAAGCCGAGTAAACAGGTACTGGGAGCTGACATCGCAGGAACGGTGGAGTCTGTCGGCAGCAAGGTAAGCCGATTCAAACCGGGGGATGAGGTATTTGGGGATCTTTGGGATAACTGGGGCGGCTTTGCAGAGTATGCCTGCGCTGCGGAGAGCGCTATGGAGATAAAGCCTCAAGGATCCACCTTCGAGGTTGCAGCCGCGGTGCCTCAGGCAGGGGTCCTGGCCCTGCAAGGCATGCTAAGGGCCGAACAGCTCAAACCGGGCCAGCGGGTATTGATCAACGGTGCCGGTGGTGGTGTCGGCACCTTCGCCATACAACTGGCCAAGCTTAGCGGAGCAGAAGTGACGGCGGTGGATGCTGCACATAAACTGGAAGTTGCAAAGTCAGTCGGCGCAGACCATGTGCTTGATTACAGAGAGCAGGATTTCACACAAACGGGGGAGCGCTACGATCTGATTATCGATTGCCAGGGCACCCGTTCCATGGCCGACTGCAAGCGTGCCCTCATGGCAGATGGCACCTATGCGATGATTGGCGGCACAAAGATCATCCCTCTGCTATTACAACAATATGTTTCACCCATCTTCGGTGAGCAGAGAAAATTCCGCTTGGTGGACGATGGCCCGAACAAAGGCCTCAAACATCTCAAATCACTGATCGAAGATGCCAAGCTCAAACCCGTGATCGACAGGATATACCCTTTGCAGGAAGTCGCGGAGGCGATGCGCTACTTTGGAGAGGGTCTTCACAAGGGTAAAATTGTCATCAGGGTGAACGGGTGATGCGGCATAACCCAGTCATCTGTGTTTATCAAATTAGCTAACACAACACATCCTATATTTAGCGAAGGCATCGCAGATCAGCTACGCCCCAGACACGCTCCATTACCAGCCTTCAATCAAATATAGTGTCGTAAAAAACGCCCTCACCCTCTACGAACCCCGCGAGCATAAGGACCCAGGCAAGCAAGATGAAAATTAAGACTATTGCTATAGTACCCGGCCAACTGTGGACAAGTAGATGTTTCTTTATTGCAAATGCGTAAACCACAAACCCAAATAAAAACGCAAAAAGCAATCTGAAATGATAGATATAGTGATAGACAAAGAATGAGAATATATGCCGTTCCTCATCCCTGATTACCCAGGCTGAATATATTATAAGCGACATTATGATCAATGCAGCCATGCTGCCGCCAAGGTAGATCAGTATTGCCGTATTGATATTCTTCATTGTAGAACAACTGTTAACAAACTCTTTGCCAATGGCCGGCCCAAAACGTTGTTGTACCATCGGCCACTGTTGCTGTATTTGATTAACAATACCATCAATTTCTACAACAGGTAGTGGCCAATAGGGTTTGGCCGAATCAAAGCCTGCTTGAAACTTTTCTTCGACTAATTGATCGAGTAGATTGTCTGTAAATTAACGAATTTCCTGCTCTGATTTAAATCCATCAGAAAATGAATCAGGGTATTTTTAACCATCTTTTCAATACCTTGCTATGTATTTTTAATGTTTATTGTGATTATTATGTCATACTCCGGATAACACCCTAGTAACCTGTATTGCATGCAGAGAGCCATTTGGCTACTCTTTGTAGCCCCCTATCCGCTGAAGCTGTGGACCGCAAAGCGTCTCATACGATCTACTGGTAAGCCAGCCTCACCATGGAAAAACTATATATTGACTTAAGAAAAGCACTACACATAAAAAACCAAAACCATTAATAACAAAACCCAAAGCAATATGACGTTTTCTGAGGTATTCATTGACATCTACTAACAACCCTATTTTTGTACCAATGGCAATGATTACAAGAGTACCGCTTATAACAGCGAATAATATTGCAATAAACCATAATGCTTGAGCATAGGTCATATACAATTCATATAATTCTGTTGGTTTTAGTGGCGCTAAGGTATCCAACACGAATGCGATAGATACAAACAGCAATGCATATACGGTTGCATTAAGTCCTTTTTCTAACAGTATCTTCATATTGTAATTGCTAAAGCGAAGTTTGTGGACGTAAAATAGCGACGCGGAATGGGGGTCCCGTGCAGAGCCGTAGGCCCGGAGCATATTTTGCCGACTTGTTATTTTTTTGCAGCATGCATTAAAAATCAAACACCATACCTAACAAAAGAACTAAAAGACATACGCCCAGCATGATTAGTGTTTCTTTACCATATGCTTTATCAATTGATGAAGACTTTTCACTTTCTGATGTATCTATTGTATAGCTCTTGATCATCCATGCGCTTTTGTATAGGAAATATATGATAAATATTCCAAAAGCAATATAACTGCTAATCATGGGCTTTCCGTCTTATATATTTAGTTTTTTTTGCAGATTCGATATCCTTCAGTATCTTTTCGAATGCTCTATCGTATCCTTCACCCTCGAGGTAATCACCTAGTTCATCCATTAATTTTCCTGAGTTCAACAGTTAGATAGACTTACGCTCTCATATATGTCTTAGAAAGAGTCTGTATATGTAAGCCGGTATTTCTACTGTTTTTGACTCAAACCCTTGAATCATAATGATCGACACGGGAGCACAACTATTGCCAGAAATATAGCTGAAGGAGATCAGCACATGGACAGGTGCATTTGACATAACTGCTTGTCACTCCCTGAGATTAATCCATCCCTACAACCACAAACGCTGGCGTTGTCATTACATTCAAAAATACAACAGCGTTCAAACACTGGTCAATCTACAACACCTGCTGTTAACTCTGTGGATAGTTAATTAAACGCGAAAGGCAGCATTCACATCACATCAGGTGCCACAGAAGGTCTGATATCCGACATCGGCATCCTCCGGTACAAGCTGATACTGCAAGGTGTTGCTGGTTGCTTGATAGGGTGATCGCAAGACCTCCAGGAAGGCTTTTGCGGCACTGGGTTCACCGCTCTCCAAAGAGTCACTGATGACCTGCTCTATGTGAAAGTTTCTGGGAATCACCAGGGGATTGGCTTTTCCCATCCGCGATTGTATCGCTGCAATGTCTTCTTGATGCTTCGCCAGGCGTTGACGCCAATCGGTATACCAGTCTCCTAATTCGTCCATAAGCTGCTGTTCGACTGACGGGGAGGATAGGGACTGGGTCAGTCGGGAGAAGCTTGTGGTGTAATCGAGTTGTTTCTGTTCGAGTCTATCCAACAGGGTAAATATCAGGGCTTCATCAGCAGATGTCAGCTCGAAGAGTCCAAGTTTAGCCGCCATCATCTGTAGATAGCGTTGTTTGAATAGGGAGGAAAAGGATTCAAGCCGCTCGCCCAGGGTTTCTATGGCCTGTTTTTCATTGTTATCAATCAGGGGCAGCAGGGTTTCGGCGAATCGCGCCATGTTCCACTGTGCGATGGCGGGTTGATTGCCGAAGGCGTAGCGGCCGTCTCTGTCTATGGAGCTGAAGACGGTCTTCGGGCTGTAGGTTCCCATCATGGCACAGGGGCCATAGTCGATGGTCTCCCCCGAAATGGCGGTGTTGTCTGTGTTCATGACGCCATGAATGAAACCCACCCGGAGCCACTCGACCACCAGATCGATCTGACGCGCCATGACGCTATCAAACAATCTCAGAAAGCGCTCATCACTGCCCTGCTCCAGTTCGGGATAGTGGCGCTCTATGGCGAAATCGCAGAGCTGTTCAATGGCCTGATGGTTTTGCCTGGCGGCGAAATACTCAAAGGTGCCCACACGCAGGTGGCTCGATGCGATACGGGTCAGCACCGCGCCGGGTTGCGCGGTTTCACGATAGACGGCCTCCCCCGTGGTGGTGACCGCCAGGCTGCGGGTCGTCGGTATGCCCAGGGCGTGCATGGCCTCGCCCATAATGTACTCCCGGATCGCGGGTCCCAGGGCGTAGCGCCCGTCACCGCTGCGGGAGAAAGCGGTCTGTCCCGATCCCTTTAACTGGATATCTTTTGTTTCTCCACGGCAATCGACAATCTCACCGATCAGGTGGGCGCGGCCATCGCCGAGCTGGGGCACGAAATGGCCGAACTGGTGGCCGGCGTAGGCCAGGGCGATGGGTTTCGAGCCTGAGAGCAGTTTGTTGCCGGAGAATACTTCAGCCAGATCCTGCTGCGGCAAGTCCAGCTGTTGCAGAAGCTTGAGTTCCTCGGCCAAGTCCCTATTCCAAAAAAACAACTTGGGATCATTTACCGGTTCCGGCAGAGTGCTTTCATAAAAGCTCTCACCTAGCTGGGCGTAACTGTTGGAGAGTTTCATCCCTACAACATAACATAGACACCAGCCGGCCTATTCCATACAGGTTGTAATATATAGTCGTTTCAACCGGGACAAAGCCGTGCAACAAAAGGTTGCTTCCGACTGATCTATTAGCCACACCCTACGTCTTATTTTCTCAATGCGATCAATCGTGTCATCGACCAGCCCCGTTTTGCGTAGAAATCCAATGCTGGTTGGTTATCCCGATCAGCCAGAAGCTGGAGTCTGGTAACTCCTTTCTTATCTGCCCAATGGATGAGATCATCCATTAGCGCCTGACCTATCCCCTGGCCTCTGCATGACTTGTCCACAACCACATCCTCAATCAAGCCACAGCGACCGCCTTCAGCGGTGGAGATCAAAATCTGCAGGGTGGCCATACCCACGACTTCGCCTTCAACCTCTGCCACAACCAGATAGGCGTCCGGCACCGCAAGCAGTTTCTCCAGACCCATGCGCTGTTTCAATTGATCGGGGGTAAAGTCCTGCTCAATGGAGAAGAGCTGGTCGATGAGCATCGACATGGCGTCGATGTCCGCTGTTGTTGCCTTTCGAATCTTCATCAATCCCGAGTTATATACTTTCATGACTACATACCATTCTCAGCCACAAGGGTGGCGCGGAAGACAACTCATCCTATATTAATTTTCCGGTTATTTTATACAATTAAAAGGCAGCAGTATGGTGCCACATTCGGAGCAGTCTCTGCAGGGCTTGCATCATGAATGAGCTTCGAAATAACAGTGTGATCGACTTAGTAGCTGAGTATTGTGGATAATCAGGTATACTTTTGTCTGCCCTGATGCAGAAGATTGAGCGCCTGGTCACGGCACGCCTGCATCGCCTTGATGTCCAAACTTTTACCCCAGTCACGGGGTATGCTCTCTTCGCCATAGTATGCCCCAGCAAGCATGCCGGCAATGGCCCCGGTGGTATCCGCGTCCCCTCCCCGGTTGACCACATCGATGAGGATATCCTGGTAACTGTCGTTGGAAAAGAATGCCTGGAAGACCGCGCGCAGGGTCTCGACGATATAGCCACTGGGGTTCTCCATGCGCCGTTTGTCGAAACGATAGAGGGGAAACCGGGAGACCAGGGACAGCGCCATTGTCTCCAGCAGGGATTTGTCCAGACCTTTCAAGGCGGAGACGACCATCTCCACCAGGGTCTCGGTACCGGCATCGGCAAGGGGATTGTTGTGGGTGGTGTGGGACTGAACACGGGAGGCTTGTATCCGCTCTTGATGAGGCGCACTACAGTAGAAGAGAGCTATGGGCAGGGATCTCATGCAGGCACCGTTTCCGGCATCGAACTCATTCATCGCCACCGCGCTCTCGCCGGTGGTCCGGTAGTGAACGATTCCCCGCCTCACCGTATTGCCGATGTCGATCGGTTTGCTGCGCATCCATTGACTGAAGGCTTCGGCAACCGCCTCTGCCTCAACGCCCTGATGAGCAAGTAATGACTCCCCCAGCGCCAGGCTCATCTCCGTGTCATCGGTGACCTGTCCGGCCTTCAGACGCAGCCAGCCACCCCCGAGGATCTTGTCATGGATACCATATTTCTCCCGAATCTCCCTGGGTGTGAGGAACTCGGTGGTTGCGCCCAGGGCGTCTCCAACCGCAAGACCGACATAGGCGCCGACTGCCTTCTGTTCCAGGGAGAGCGATGCAGCCGATTGATCTGATTGATTAAGCGTGACCAACATCAAGACCTGGTAACAGGAGTGTGATCGCCAACGCCAAGGCCCTAGTCTTCACTGCCGAAACAGTTGTCATAATCGACGCAGACCTCGCAACTGGGAGAACGGCAGGTGTAGATGCCCTCGGTCTCGCACAACTGCTTGTAGAGAAACTTTTTCCATTTCATATCACGGTCGTTGCGTTTCGCCAGGGGTTCGAAGCACTCCATCATCAGTCTGGAAAGATCGGCCCGCTGCCACAATCCAAGGTCCTGCCACAGGTGATCGCTGCCCATACATCCAGCAACAACTATATCGGCCATCCAGATCTCCGACTCCGTGACACCACTGCGGTTCTGTAACAACAGCTTTTTCAGGTCATCCATCTCATCCATGCGTTCAGGGTCTACGGCACTGGCACCCTCACTCAAGCTGAGGGCATCGATATCGGGAAAATGACAGGCCATCATCAGGTAGTACCCGGGTTCACCCAAGCCGAGCCACTCAGGCATGGCACCCTGCCCCATGGCCCAGGATGCAAGCATGCGCGCCAGGGTCTCCTCGATGGAGTCCCCCCGACGCGCGGACATCAGCCTGGCATGGAGCTCCTCTAGCGTCTCCCTTGCCAAGGCAGGCATGGTCATCAGACTGCCTCGTACTCGACAACCACATCCTCGTCCCTGGGAATAAACTGACAGGCGAGTCGCCATTCGCTTGGGGTATCTTCGACGATCAGGCGTTCAAGCTCCTCCTTGCTAACCTTGCCCAACGAACGCAGCACCTCCTTCTCCTTCTCTTCCAGGTGGTAACCCATCGGCTCTTTGTCTCCAAGATATTTCACCCGGATCACACAGCTGCCGCAGTCGCCTTCACCGCAATCGAAACTGATCGGAATCTTGTTGGTCTTGGCAATCTTGAGGACTGTCTCGGTAAAACTACCGGCCACGGCGTAGACCGTTTTATCCTTGTAACCGGGGTTGCTAAATGTAATCAATGGCATGTTAATAAACCTCTCTACAAAATCGACTTAGGCAGGCTTGACCTTACAGTCACCCAGAACCTGCGCCTGACAGGCAAGACGATCGTGTCGGCTCGCCATGTTCTCCTTAAGGATCTTCTCCTCCAGAACGGAAGGCTCGGTGAGGTTGTTCCAACCATCAGTGACATGCATCATGCAGGTACCGCAATCACCTTCGCGACAGCCGTAGATGATGCCCGCGCCTATCTTCTCGGAAACCTCGATCACCCGGGTACCTGCCGGCACATTCACCGTCTGCTCGATATCCTCAAATGTTACTTTTGCTTTAGCCATAGCTATTCACCTTAATGTTTAACGTTAAACTTTGATTCAATAATTGTTGTGTCGCAGAGGTCCTATACAAGATCGGCAAAGTCGATTACCGCCTTCTCCTGGCGCTTGCCGATCAAAACCTCCGCTATGCGTTGGCCGAACGACCGGCATTCACCCAACTCCTCCTCGGTGGGTATCAGTTTGATGCGCATGCCTTCGTGGGGGATGTGCATCTTCAAACCACGCATTCGATCCTCGATCATGCGCACCGCCTCGCCACTCCAGCCGAAGGAGCCGAAGGCACCGCCAATCTTGCCCTTGAGATTAACCACCGCCAGGGACGAGAGCAGATCCCATACCGGTTTGACAGCATCACCATTGATGGTCGGGGAACCGAACAGCAATGCGTCAGCCTCCTCGATGAGGTCGACGAAGGGTTCGGTCTCTCCTCCTTCAAGATCGTAGATGGAGACGCGCACACCCTTTACGCTGCCGGCACCCTCGCTGATCTCCTCTGCCATGCGCGCGGTGTTGCCGTAGGAACTCATATAGAAGATGACCAGTGAATGGTCGTCCGAGCCAATCTCCCGGGTCAGGCTCGAGGTGGAGAGCTCCCGGTAATGGGTAACATAGCGCCGGGGACGTTCGCGAAGGATCGGCCCATGGGTGGGTGCGATCTGTTTCAGGGTCAAGGGCTCTATGAGTTTGAGCGCATCCATCACATGCCTCTTGAAGGGACGCATGATGTGGTCGTAGTAGTAGTCGAAGGAGAAACGAAAGTCACCGACCAGGTCGTTGAACAGTCGCTTGTCGCAATAGTGACAGCCAAAAACATCACCGGAAAAGAGAATCCCTTCATCCTCGAGATAGGTGCACTGGGTATCTGGCCAGTGGAGAAAGGGGGTATGCAAAAAACTCAGGCTACGATCACCCAGGCTTATGCTGTCGCCGGTATTGACCGTGGTATATTCGAAGGCGTCGCTCGAGGGTTTCAACAGCGCCTTCAGCATCGAAGTGGCACGCTGAGAGATATAGAGCTTGGCCTGGGGCGCCCTGCGCATCAGCTCGGGCAGTGCACCGGTATGGTCGGGCTCCAGATGATTTAGCACGATAACTTTGATCTCGCTGTAATCGACTTCGGATTCGAGACGGGCAAAGAACTCGTCACTGAAGTTCTCCTTCACCGTATCGACCACCGCAACCCCCTCGCTACCACGGATCAGGTAGGCGTTGTAGGTGGTGCCGTTGGCGGTACTGAGGATAATATCAAAGGTCCGCAAGGTCGGATCGAGCGCACCGATCCAGTAGACGCCGTCGGCGAACTCCACCGCGTTGCGATGACGGGAGACATCGATATCCCTGTTCATCCCGGTCCCTCGCATGGAATCGATGCTTCATCCTGCATCGGACACTCCTGCAGCTTTTTCTCTGGATCAAGTATCACACCCAGTGCCTTTAAAACGGCGCCAGGGACAAAACCCGACTGTCTCAGCTCCCCCATTCTGAGCAGTGGCCTGCGGATAAGGATGGGGTCGCTGATCATCCGTGCCAGGGCATCACTCTCACTCAATTCACCGATGGGAATCTCCCCAGACTTCACTGCAGGTGCCGTTGTGTTGAACCACTCCGCTACAGGCTTATCGCTAAAATAGGGACGCAACCGCTGTTTCGACCAGCGCTCACTGAGCAGATCACGGACGACAAAATCTATACCCTGGCTGCGCAACAACGATTGCTGCCTTCGGTTCCCCACGCACCCGGGTTTTTCATAGAAGACCAGTTCAGCCATCGAGCCGTTTTCGTTGATGTAGACTCATCAGCAGAGCTGAATTTCGATGCCAAACCCGATCCGGCAGATGCACCCAGTCGGGTTTGTTTTGCAGTACCGGACGGGAGCTATGCATCACGATCTGGTTGAACCAACTACGCGTGGAAGTGATTCCCTGGTCGCTGGTCACCGGCGCCAGCTGGAGTTCTGGTTCGAAGTCTTGATAACCCATGGATCTCTCCTTCAACTCTGAATTGGTCGTTAAAACAGCAGCTACTGCCTCTGTTATCGCGCTTGTATCTCCGCCATCACCTCCGCCATCTTCTCCGGCGGAATTCCGGTCAGCGAACCCGGCGGATTTGCCGCCTCACCAAAAGGATTCAAAATGGCTCCTTCGATAGGGCAGATGCTGACACACTGGGCATCGGCATGATCCCCTTCACACTCGGTGCACTTCTTGGCATCGATGAGAAAATGGGGGCGCGCCTCTTGGATCGCATTGCTTGGACAGAGCGGTTCGCAGGCCCAGCAGTTGACACAGGTTTCGATAATCTCGTAAGCCATACTCACTCTCCTCAGGCACTTATCTGCAGCTGGGCAGGGGCTGTGGATTTATCCAATTGACCGTTTTCAGCCATCTCGGCATAGACCGCGGCAACGGCTTCTTCGATAGCTTCCATGGCGTGCTCACCGTTGGGTTGAATCCCCGCCTCTTCCAACTGTTCCCAGGGTTCGTAGCCGATTTTTGAGCAAAGTACCGCCTCACAACCATCAAGGGTCTTGATAATCTTCTGCAATACGGTTTCGCCGTCTCCACAGGTATCACCACCGGAGCAGTAGAGTTCCACTTTGCGATGGCCGATGAAACGTACATCGGTCATCGACGCCTCATAGATGAGAAACTCCTTTGCATGACCGAAATGCTGGTTGATGACGCCGCCGCCACTGGTGGCCACCGCTATCAGCACCGGACGGGGCTCTCTCTTTTTCACCTTCAGGGAAGAGAGCGCAACGAAGCTCTCCCCGGTGTTGTTGCGTTGCGCCTCCAGGGTCGCCAGGGCAGCCGCCTGGTACTCGGCCCGCTTTGCCATGGCGGCCTCATAGTCCACCTCCATCACCTCCACCTTGTCCATGGTGAACTCGTCGCCTCTATCCTCACCCAGCATACCCACCGCATCGGCGCGACACTGACGGCAGTGGCGCATCATGTTCATGTCGCCGGCGCACTTGTCCTGCAGATCCTGCAGCTCATCGTGGGTGGGACCGCGCTGCCCCATGACACCGTAGAAGGTACCGTGCTCGGCCTCTGCGATCAGCGGCATCACATTGTGCAGAAAGGCTCCCTTGGCCTTCACCACCTTGCTCACCTCTTCCAGATGCTTATCGTTAACACCGGGAATCATTACCGAGTTGACCTTCACCAGGATGCCCTTTTCGGTCAGCATCTCCAGCCCCTTCTGCTGCTGTTCGATGAGGATCTTCGCTCCCTTCTTGCCCTTGATGCGGCGATTGTTCCAGAAGATCCAGGGATAGATCTTGGCGCCGATCTCGGGATCGACACAGTTGATGGTAATGGTGACGTGATCAATATTGTGTTTGCTCAACTCCTCCACCTGCTCGGGCAGAGAGAGGCCGTTGGTGGAGACGCAGAGTTTGATATCCGGGGCCTTCTCGGTGAGTTGGCGGAAGGTCTCGAAGGTACGCTCGGGGTTGGCCAGGGGATCGCCGGGACCGGCAATGCCGAGCACAGTCATCTGTGGAATATTCGCCGCTACTGCCATTACCTTCTTCACTGCCTGATCGGGAGTCAACAGCTCGGAGACTACGCCGGGCCGCGACTCATTGGCGCAGTCGTACTTGCGGTTGCAGTAGTGGCACTGAATGTTACAGGCCGGCGCCACCGCCACATGCATGCGTGCAAAGTGATGATGGGCATCTTCCGAATAGCAGGGGTGATCCTGCACCTTTTGCCGAATATTCTCGGGGAGATGCGAAAGCTGATCACTGGAGCCGCCACACCCGGATGAGCTGCAGCCACCAGCAGACTGTTCAGTTGATTGACCGATCACCTTCAATTCCATCACATCGCCTCCGAAACTATGATCCCAAGGGGGATTAACATCGATTTAACAGACGAGGATGCAATCAGCGTGCCGTCTTTTGTGACTGCCGCTATCTTATTGTATTAACTTGTGTTTATTTTAATATCACTAAAATGATGTAGGATTGAAGACAGGATTATGCATGGCGACTGTCGTATCCACTACAGCCTGGATGGCCCGCTCTTTCAAGCTATCTCCTTCAAGAACCGCTGCATGGGAAAATGCTTACCAGGGCAGTTCGTCAACTCCCCCTCGGTGTGACCATGTCCCGATACATTCTCCACCAGGATCTGGTACTTCGACATCAGGGCCTTGGTTAGTGCAACCAGTGCGACATACTGCCCCTCAGGTACCGGATCGATATCGAAGTTACCGATAAGACATATGCCAATTCCGCGTAAATTTCTGTCCATATTTCTGCCTGACACATGGGCGCCCCAGATCCCATAGCGTTGGCGCCAATCGCTCCCGATCTCACCCTCTTCCATACCGTTACCATTACCGATGACATAGTGATAGGGAATGGCATCGATGGGATCTCCAGCCTGACGCTGTCGATGCACCCGTTGCAGAAACTCGATAGTACCGAAGTCGCCTGCGCTATGGTGGACAACGATATATTTCCACCTGTGAGGCCAATAGATGGCTCCCGCGCCTAACAGAAGCGCTGAAACAGCTGAAGTTTTTAGAAATTTCCGACGATTCATAGCACCTACTGCAAACCCATAATTGCAATGTTTGATGTTAACCAGTTCGAATGGTTCGTATCTATTTTTTTCTACTACTTTGAACGATTGAGGTTTGGAGATTCTTGACCATGAGAATGGCGCTTGAGGGACAAACAGCGGAAAACTGATCTGTATTCACAATTGCAGTAGGTGCGACATTGCGACTCACCGACCTATACCCTAATTTATAGAAATAGTTTTGAGCATCTATAGTGAGCAGATATATCTGATCGACACATATTGTCGACGCCCTGGACTCGGCAAAGCCAACCATTCTAGCGCCAATCCCATTAAGCCTGTGATCCCTAGAAACTGCCAGTGACCTTAACAAAGCCACACTGCCTAAGGGTTGCAACCCGACAACAGCAACCATGTCAGATTCATAATCCAGGCCATACAACTCGCAATGATAAACTTCTCCAATATCTTCAACCGGAAGTCCACAGCTATCCAGGAGCTCCTTTATTCTCTTCACTTCTTTGACTGGAATAATATCGGTGTATGGCACTCAGCTTACATTCCCTTTGCAGCAAAGATTAATCTTATTGTTTTAGCCTTATGTTTCTGGCGCTTATTAGCTGTGCATTTCCGGATTATCCGTTTTTGTCCATATTTTTGCGGCTACTATTTGGATTACAGTTACCAGTAGATATAAAAAACTTCCTATGATAATTGCATATATGTAATTCATATAGCCCCACACACAGGCTTCAGATGTGTTATTTGTGGCAATACATTCCGAACTCACATCATATAACGTAAAAATCAGATAAGGGAAAAAAGTAAACATCAAAGTTATATAGTTTTTCCGCTTTGCGACAATAAAGACAGGAACCATCAGAAGCAGCAGTAACAAAATCCAGAAAATCATATCACTCCAACACCATTTCGCAACGAAGACATCAAGCAATATGGAAACGACCACATCTCGATTTTGGAATCAGTACAGAATTTCTCAACATCTCTGCTGCTGTTCAACAAGCTATCTATCTATTTCCTTAACAAGACATCTCCATTCTTAGGAAGTCTCTTTATTTGAATATCTAAAATAGTAGTGTTTTCTCAATCCGGCAAATCTTCTTCTACAAACTACATTAATTAGATATCTTTAATACTTTAATCTCAGCATCTACTTACTTGGCTTTGTTCGTTACCTGCACACCTTTGGGCTTTATTGCCAATGCCGGCCCGGCAAGATAGCTTGAAAAGCCAGGCCCCGCCAATCCATAGTGAGAGCGTAATAATCCAAGTCCATCCCCGGGACAATCCCGAGAATCCCCTGTGGGGTTTCTTCACCACCCGTGCACCGGTGAGGCCAAACCCTATCACCCTGAGCCGCTGTCAGGTCATCTCGATTGAAGACAACAGTATGGAGATCGACGATATAGACGCCTTTCCAGACACCCCAGTGCTTGACATCAAGCCCTAGTCACTCAGATTCCAAAAATATAGGAAAACCACACAATCGCAAATTCTCAACCGGTGGAAAACTGGTTTATTGGTGAGTGATGTTGTAAGGTAACCTCCGCGTAACCAATATCTCCCGTATGGATAGCATTGGCTTGCGAATTCGCAACGCACCACCATGCCGATTTCCTGATACTGGCCTCTCCTTGATTGCAAAGCTTAAGTTGTGATCATTGGGATTATTCATACCGAGTGGAACTTGACGTAGAAGATTGAGTCATCTTTTTACGGCGCGCTAACTATTTGGATCTATTCCCGACCAATATTTCAAGGCCCTAGGTGCCCCCAGAATTGAGCACGGATGTTAACCTTATGTTAAAGAAACTTGTCTTCACACTGTTGGGGCTGGCCATCCTGATCGGCGTACCGACCCTGATCAAGTTGAAACAATTCGAAACCATGGGTTCTGCCGAGATGCAGATGCCCCCGGAGACTGTAACCTCCGATCAGGTGCGCAGCATGCAATGGCCCAACAAGGTTAGCTCCACGGGCTCGCTGGTTGCGGTGCAGGGAGTCACTGTCAGCGCCGAGCTGGGAGGCAAGATCGAAGCAATCGCCTTCGAGTCAGGGGATCGGGTAGAAGCCGGCGAGCTACTGGTACGCATCGATGTCTCCGCCGAGGTGGCGCAGCTGCGCTCCGCCGAGGCCGCGGCCAAGCTGGCGCGGATCAATCTCGATCGCAACCGGGACCTGCGCGCCAACAAGACCGTCTCCCAGGCCGATCTGGATAGCGCCGAGGCCAACTACAAACAGGCCACCGCCCAGGTCGACAACGTCCGCGCCACCATAGAAAAGAAGACGATTCGCGCGCCGTTTGCCGGTCAGTTGGGCATACGACAGGTCAACCTTGGACAGATCGTCGATCAGGGAAGCCCAATAGTGACCCTACAGACCGTCGATCCGATCTACGTGGATTTCTCCCTGCCTCAAAAACGCTACTCGATCCTTAAGCCAGGTACTGAGGTTCGGATTTCTACTGACGCCGCCCCTGACGAACTCTTTAGCGGCAAAATAATCGCCGTGAACCCTGAAATCGACCAGATGACGCGCAGTGTACGCGTCAGGGCAACCATGGCAAATAAGGGCGAACTCCTTCGACCTGGCATGTTTGCAAATGTTGAAGTACTACTCCCGGATAAGCAGAAAGTACTCGCCATTCCGGCCACTGCGGTGCTCTACGCACCCTATGGAGATACCGTATTTGTCATCGACGAAGCCGAAGATGAGAAGAGTGGTGACAAACAGCTCATACTGCGCCAACAGGTAATTCGCCTGGGCGGCACAAAAGGTGACTTTGTTGCCGTGGAGACAGGTCTCAAGGAGGGGGAGAGTGTCGTCACCAGTGGAGTTTTCAAACTGCGGCCGAAGATGGCGGTGGTGGTCGACAACGCCCTCGCCCCCGAAGCCGAGACGGAGCCCACCCCCGCCAATGAGTAATTTGCACCCACACAGCATCAAGGCATTCTGCGCAACCATGAGCAAGGGACTTTGATATGGCCAGGATGAAAGCCTTTACCGATCTCTTCATCCAGCGGCCGGTGGTTGCAATAGTTCTCAATCTGCTGATCGTCATCGCCGGCTTTCAGGCCTGGAACAGCCTCAACATTCGGCAATATCCCCGCAGCGACAACGCTACGGTCAACATCTCCACCGTCTATGTGGGCGCCAGCGCGGAACTGGTGCGCGGCTTTATCACCACACCACTGGAGCAGGCCATCGCTTCCGCCGACGGTATCGAGTACATCGAATCGAAGAGCCTGCAGGGCTTTTCCATGATCAACGCCCGCCTCGAGCTCAACTACGAGCCCACCAAGGCGCTGGCGGAGATCACCGCCAAGGTGAACCAGGTGCGCAATGAGCTGCCCGCGGAGGCCCAGGTGCCTGCGATCTCGGTGCAGTCGGCGGATTCGGAGTTCGCCGCCGCCTACATCAGCTTCGCCTCCGATATCCTCTCTCAGGCGGAGATCACCGACTACCTGATCCGGGTCATTCAACCCCGCCTGGCTGCCGTCGCTGGGGTGCAGCGGGCAGAGATTTTCGGCGCCCGCACCTTCGCCATGCGTGTCTGGCTGAAACCGGACAAGATGGCCGCCTACCATGTCAGCCCGGCCCAGGTGCGACAGGCCCTGGCCGCCAATAACTTTCTTGCCGCCGTGGGCACCACCAAGGGCTCTCTGGTTCAGGTCACGCTCACCGCCAACACCGATCTGCACACGGTGGAGGAGTTCGAGCGCCTGGTGATTCGGCAGCAGGACGACGCCATTGTGAGATTGAGCGATATCGCCGATGTCACCCTCGGTGCCGAAGACTACGACACCACGGTCAGCTACCTGGGCCAGACCGCGGTCTTCATGGGTATCTTCCCCCTGCCCAACGCCAATACCATCGATGTCATCAAGCGGGTGCGCACCGAGATCGACGTCATCGCCCGTGACCTGCCCTCGGGGCTCGAGGTGGAGCTAGGTTACGACGCCTCGGAGTATATCGCCAACGCCATCACCGAGGTCACCAAGACCCTGGGCGACACCCTAATGATCGTCATCCTGGTGATTTTCCTCTTTCTCGGCTCCATGCGCACCGCCCTGGTGCCGATGTTCGCGATCCCGGTTTCGCTGATCGGCAGTATCTTTCTGATGCAGGTCTTCGGCTTCTCCCTCAATCTGCTTACCCTGCTGGCCATCGTGCTCTCTGTGGGCCTGGTGGTGGATGACGCCATCGTCATGGTGGAGAACATCGAGCGTCATCTGCGCGAGGGTCGCAGTAAGCTGGAGGCGGCCCTGCTCGGGGCACGGGAACTGGTGGGACCGATCATCGCCATGACCATCACTCTGGCGGCGGTCTATATACCCATCGCCCTCCAGGGGGGGCTGACCGGTGCCCTGTTCCGCGAGTTCGCCCTCACCCTGGCCGGTACCGTCACCATTTCGGGTATCGTCGCCCTCACCCTCTCCCCCATGATGTGTTCGCAAATGCTGCGCGACGCGGCGGACGAGGAGAAGGGCTTCACCGGCTGGGTCAACCACCACTTCGACCGTCTGCGCCTGGCCTACGGCCGTCTGATCGATACCACCCTGAATGCCCGCCCCTTCGTCTATGTGATATGGCTCGCGGTCGCCGCGGCGGCCTTTCCCCTCTACAACATGTCGCCCAAGGAGCTGGCCCCCGGTGAGGATCAGAGCGTAATCTTCGGTGTCATCAACGCCCCGGCCAACGCCACCGCCAATCAGAAGGCGTTCTATGGCAAGGCCGTCGAGGATGCCTTCCTCAGTATCGAGGAGGTGGATCTCACCTTCCAGATCCTGCTCGCCCCTTCTGTCGGTGCCCTGTACGATACGGACGGCTTCTCCGGCATGGTGGTCAAACCCTGGCACGATCCCCGGGAGCGTACCGTGTTTGAGATCGTGCCCGAGATCCAGGCCAAGCTGTCGCAGATCCCAGGCTTCCAGATCTTCGCCACCACGCCACCTGCCCTGCCCGGCGGCAGCAACTTCCCGGTGGAGTTCATTATCGCTTCCACCGGGGATGCCGAGCGCCTGCTCGACTTCGCCCAACAGATCCAGGCCAAGGCCACGGAGAGCGGCATGTTCCACTTCCCGCCGCTGATCGATCTCAAATATGATCAGCCCCAGGCCCAGGTGGTGCTGGACCGGGACAAGATCGGCGCCCTCGGCCTCGATCTCAACCAGATCGGCAACGACATGGCCGCCGCTTTGGGCGGTGATTACGTCAACCGCTTCAATATCGCCGGGCGCAGCTACAAGGTGATTCCACAGATCGAACGTGCCCAGCGACTCAATCCGGAGCAGCTTACCGAGATCTATATCAGCGGTCCGCAGGGAGAGCTGATCCCCTTGAGCAGCGTGGCGAAGATAGAAAACAGCACCGTGCCCCGCTCCCTCAACCGCTTCCAGCAGCTCAACTCGGTGAAACTCTCGGGGATGACCAACCGCACCCTCGACGAGGCACTCACTGTGCTGGAAGAGGCGGCACAGGAGATCCTGCCCCCCGGCTATACCATCGACTACACCGGCGAGTCGCGGCAACTGCGTCATGAAGGCAACAAGTTCCTCCCCGCCTTCTCCCTGGCCATCGTGATGATCTTCATGGCCCTGGCGGTGCAGTTCAACTCCTTTCGCGATCCGCTGATCATTCTCCTGGGCTCGGTGCCCCTGGCGATGTTCGGCGCCCTGATCTTCACCTTCCTGAAGATGCCCAACCCCAATATGCCCTTCTGGACCAGCAGCTGGACCACCACGTTGAACATCTATGCCCAAGTGGGTTTGGTCACGCTGGTCGGACTGATCGCCAAGAACGGTATCCTCATCGTCGAGTTCGCCAACAAACTGCAGGAGCAGGGACTATCCAAGATCGATGCGGCCCGGGAGGCGGCGATGACCCGACTGCGTCCGGTTCTGATGACCACGGCGGCAACGGTGGCCGGTCACTTCCCGCTGATCCTGGTTACCGGCGCCGGGGCGGCGGCACGAAACTCCATCGGCCTGGTGCTGGTGGGCGGCATGGCCATCGGCACCCTATTCACCCTCTTTGTCTTGCCCTCGATCTATGTCCTGTTGGCGAAAGAGCACAGCGAGCAGCGAGACCAAGAGGCTGACTCTGAAACAGCCGCCACTGCAGAGCCACTACTCAGCAGCGATTGAGTTCAAAACTGATCCTGCAGGGTCAAACCGTTTGCAATGAGTTGCTGTTTGTTCTTTAGCAGAGATTCAGAGCCCCCACACCAGTGAGAGGTGGTACTTGAAATCGCTCTTCTCCGTTCCGGGTGCTGCTTGCGAATCGTATTCGTTAATCAGGCCTATCTTCATCGCCAGCGTCCCCTGTTCCGACATGGTCATCCGCCAGTTAAAGCTGCTGATATTGCGGTATTCGCCCTGCTCCTCCAGGCTGGGATAGAAAGTGGTCTTGAAGTCGACCGACTCCCGTTCGGAGATGGTCCAGGCCGCATCCAGACCCAGGGTCGTTTCCTGAGTGAAGGCCTCTTCATCCTCTCTATAAGTCTTGTTGCCACCAAGACCCGCGCGGCCGACCAGGTAGAAGCTGTCGTTTTTGATGAATTCATAGCCGGCGCCCGCCGAGGCGGAGAGCCGATAGTCCCAATCCTTGAACTCGTCCCAGTCGTAGCGGCCCTGGACAAAGGCGAACCAGGGATTTCCCACCCAATACCAATCCTTCAACAGGTCGGCAAAGAACTGATTTCGCGACTCGACACCGTCGCTTCTGGCCTTGTCATAAGCGGTGATCAGTTTCCAGCCATGATTATCATCCTTGTAGCTGCCGCTGTATCCGGTATGGAGGTTTATCGATTCCGAGTTGCCACTGGCGCCATTGAGACCGACCTCGAGTTCGTGTTTCCATTGCTCCTCGGAATAGAGGTTGCTGGATATGACTAAGAGTGTAAAGAAATATAAAGCGGGTACGGCATATCGGCTAATCATAATCGAAAATAGTTTCTGGTTTGTGTTCAATTTCTATGGAGTCAGTAACGGAGGCAGCCTATCAGGTGCGCCGGGTAGTCTACCAAAACCCAGTGTCGATAACTCGACCCAGGTTTTGACCTTTCAATCCCTGTTTAAATTCATGGAATCTACCCGTTTCTCAATAGAACTGTTAGTGGCGTCACGTAAAGTCTCTTCAAACATGAGCATCGTAAACATACTCATTGTTCGGATCCTAAGCTCGGATCTTGATGAGCTCAATCGCAGTGCCTGTCAAATAATAAAGTCACCACAGATACATACTCGACTTTTTATTAACAATCTCGAGTTCATGGTAGCTGGAGCATGGGGATTGAGTGATGCCGTAGCAAAGGTGCAGCGGAAGCAGATGCTCCTCCCTGGGATGACAATAGCGCGCATAGGGTGCGCTGTGCCAATCTTTCAGTAGTTGAGCTCTTTCATCTTCCTCAAGCGTTTTATTGGAACAGGTATCGATCAGCCAGGCCTCGAAGGATTCATTCATTCTTCTCGACTCGGCAGTATCGGGCGTAAAAAATGCCCGCATGTTATGAAATGAAAAGCCCGAGCCAATAATGAGTAGATTCTCGTTTCTCAGCGGCCGCAGCGCCTTTCCGATCCTGATATGCTGCATTGGATCCAGGCTGTTCACCAGAGACAGCTGAACACAGGGGATATCCGCCTCGGGATAGATTATTTTTAGTGGCACAAAGAGGCCGTGATCGAAACCCCGTTGATCATTGAGATCGGCTTCCATTCCGGCCTCCCGCAATAGCCGCCGGATCCGGCCCGCCAGTGAAGGTTCACCTGGACAAGGGTATTCAATACTGTAGGACGCTTGGGGAAATCCGTAGTAATCATAAATCAATGATGGGTTGTTAGCTGATGTTACAGTAGGTACCGCCTCTTCCCAATGCGCGCTCACAACGATGATTGCCGATGGCTTTTCCATCGCCCTTGCCATCTCTTTCAAGCACGCCACCATCTCCTGATGGCCTTCGTCGCCAAGCAGGGGCATGGGTCCGCCTCCGTGAGATATATAGACTACACGCGATTGTTTTAACAATGGTTCTCCTTGCTGATAACATCACCTAACTTGGCAGTCTACCTTGTCCAGGGGACAAGGTAGCGCTAAATTCTGTTCAAGACTGAATTTCCGATCAACCTTCCATCAGGTTCGCTTCCACAATGTTACTGGCAAATTCCCGGTAGACGGCACCCACCTGCTTCGCCATGGTGTCCGGAAATGCATGAAACTCACCCGATTGCAGTGCTTCGATAATCGCCTGGGCAACCAGCTCAGCGGGCTCGGCGATTTCGTTTAGCCCTGCATTGACCGCCATGTCTGTCGCAATCGGTCCCGGGTGTACGCTGATCACCTGGGTGCCTTGCTCCCGAAGCTGATCACGCAATCCCTGGGTGATGGAGTAGGATGCCGCCTTCGATGCCGAATAGGTTGCGAAGTCGACAAAGTTCTTCATCGATGCAACCGAGTTGAGTTGTACCAGGGCACCACCACCATTGGCTTTCAAAATGGGTGCGAATGCCTGGGCCATACGCATCAAGCCATAGACATTGACCTCCATCTCATCCTGCATTGCCGCCACGGCATTGCTTGCCAGGGGGTTGGCGATGTTCAACATACCGGCATTGTTGATCACGATCTCAACATCGTCTGCTTGCTTCGCTGCGGCATTGATGCTGCCCGGATCGTGCATATCGATACGCAGCGGGACAATGCGCTCACCATAGGCATCACTCAAGGGCTTGATTGATTCCGGATTACGTGCAGCCGCATAAATCTTACTCGCACCCGCACGCAGAAACTCCTCGACGATGCTCTTTCCGATACCTCTGTTTGCGCCGGTTACCAGCACGACTCGATCTTTTACTGATTGCATGGGATGGCTCCTGTAGCTGTTATTAATTATATACCGATCGGTACATATTTGAATTATTGTACTGTTCGGTACATAATGTCAAGTAGAAATATTGAATAGAGCGAGAGAGCGATGGGTGCAGGCAGGAAACGTACATTTGACAAATCAGATGCGCTGGACAAGGCGATGCGTGTTTTCTGGAGAAACGGCTACTCAGCAACCTCCGTAACTGACTTGACTGAGGCATTGGGCATCAATAAACCCAGCCTGTATGCCGCTTTCGGTAACAAGGAGCAACTCTTTGGCGCTGCTTTGGAACACTACACCTCGCACTACGGAGCTCCGATTCTGCAGCGGCTTACCGAACCTGCAGAGGCACCGGTAAGTGAGCGCATTAAGGCCTATATGCTGGGCATCACCGATCTGGTCAGTAACAAAGCAACGCCAAAAGGGTGTTTCATTGTCAAAAGCAACTGTGAGGCAGGGGGTGGAGATATACCCGATGATATCTCACTTTTGCTGCAGACCATGAGATCGGCGCACCAGCAGACACTAAGAAAAGTTATTGCGACCGAGCAGGAAAGAGGCCTTTTAGCGCAAACAGAAAAACCGGGGGATATCGCCGAATATCTATTGTCCGTGTTGTATGGAATCTCTGTTCTGGCTAGACAGGGCAAGTCGAGAAAAGAGCTGCATAAGGTTGTTGATATCGCAATCTCTGCCCTGCCCTCACTATAAGTCTGTATCCTGCAACTTAGATTTGTCTCATCTTGATGTTCAGCGTCTGTATTCGATAACCGATCTGCCTCGGTGTCATGCCCAACAGCCGTGCCGCCTTGGCCTGCACCCAACCGGCCTGTTCCAGGGCGGCGATTACCCGTTCACGCTCGTCCAGGCTGGGATCATCGATGTCGACCTTGCTGGCGCCATTGACAGTAGAAAGACCGGGTTGCAGGGTACCTTCCAAGCCGGTGAGATTGATCGCCTTCTTGTCGATCATACCCGCCTCGCTCATCACCGCGGCGCGCTCCAGGCAGTTCTCCAACTCCCTGACATTGCCTGGCCAGTCATAGCGCATCAGCAGGCCAATGGCGCCATCATCGATCTGCAGGTCTCGGCCCTGGCTCTTGCCGATTTTTCCGACCAGAAACTGTGCCAGATCGGGGATATCTTCACACCTGTCGCGCAACGGCGGCATGTTGATCGGCATGACATTAAGACGATAGTAGAGATCCTCGCGGAAACTGCCCTCCTGCACCTCCGCCTCCAGATCCTTGTTGGTGGCCGCCACCACGCGCACATCGACTCTTTGGGTCTTGACGCCACCGACGCGTTCGAACTCGCCTTCTTGCAGAACCCGCAACAGTTTGGCCTGGAAGGCCGGGCTGATCTCGCCTATTTCATCGAGGAAAATAGTACCGCCATGGGCCTGCTCGAAGCGTCCCTTGCGCTGGCTGACAGCGCCGGTGAAGGCGCCCTTCTCGTGGCCGAAGAGTTCGGACTCGAGCAGGGTGTCCGGCAGTGCCGCGCAGTTGAGTTTGATGAACGGTCCGTTCGACCTGGGTGAGTTGTAGTGGATGGCGTTGGCGATCAGTTCCTTACCGGTACCCGACTCGCCACGCACCAGCACCGTGGTGTTCCACTTCGCCACTTGACGCACCTGCTCAAACACCAGGCGCATGCTTCGAGTATGCCCCACCATGCTGGAAAAGCCATGCTCACCGCGCACCTTGCGTCGCAGGGAGTCACGCTCGCTCTTCAATGCCAGCTGTTCGTCTTCCACCTTCTTCGCCAGGCGAACGCTCTGGCCTACGAGATTGGCCACCATTTGCAGAAAGCGGCTCTGCCGCTCGAGTAGGTTGAGACTTCCCGAAGGCTGTGCCGCCAACACACCCGCGGTATGGTCACCGATCGGGATGGGCACACCGATAAAGGGGAGCATGGGATCGTAGAGTTCCAGGCGATCGAGAAAACGGTCTTCATCAGAGATACGTTGCACCACCAAGGATTCACCACTTTCCAAAATGGTGCCTACAACCCCCTCACCCGGTTTATAGCGAATGGAGTTGAAGGGAACAGGGTTTTCATGCAACGCGCTCACCAGCAGATCACCACTCCGCTCGTCAAGCAGACAGATCATGCCGTGGCGCATGTTGCCACTGTCGTTGAGCGTCTTTAAGAGTTCGGTCAGGGTCTCGCGAAAATCGAGGGAACGACTGAGGACCTGACTCACTTGATAGAGGCTCTCCAGCTCTGATTCCATTGCTGAACTGGTGTGACTTCCTGTCACTGCATCAGGGTTGATATCGGGAGAAACCATAAAATTAAACGCCTCCAGCCCCGTTCAAGGGCAGTCTCACAATGATTCGACAACCTCCCAGAAAATCGGGATCGATCTCCACACTTCCTCCATGCCCGATGGCAGCTTCCTGCGCCATGGTCAAACCCATGCCTGCATGCTCCTTGGCCTGGATCCAACCACAGAAGAAGGGTTCAAAGGCCTTGAGTCGGTGAATGTTGGGTACGCCCGGCCCGTTGTCCATCACCTCAACCACCAGTTCCTGTGCTTCAAGCCGGGTCTCCAACCTGATCTCCCGGTAGTCCTGCTCCGACTCCTCAAGGGCCTGCATGGCATTGTCGATGAGGTACTTGAAGAGACCGCGAAGGGCGTTGGCACGACCGGTGATACCGGGCAACACCGGGGCAGGTCGCCAATCGACAATGATGCCCCGCGCCAACATCTTTTTGGTGGAGAGCTTCATCACCTCGTGCAGCAGTTCGTTTATGTTCACCAGCGTTGTCTGCTCAGTGGTCTGACTCGGCAAGGCGCTGTGCAGACTCTCCATCGCCTCATCACCGCTCTCCAGCGCCTGCTGCAATACCTTGCGCAGACCGCTTTGATCGGCCGTTGAATTGGGCATCGAGAGGGCCGCCTTGATCACATTCAGCGGCGCCTGCAGTTTGAATATGGAACCGGAGATCGCCTCGCGCATGGTCTGCACCATCTGCTGCTCAGCCATGTTCGCGCGGATCATGTTGAGCCGTGCTTCGTTGATACGATTGCGGCTTGCGGTAACCTCATTGGCAATCAGCAACAGGCAACAGCGGGCCTTGTCACTCTGCTTGAAATAGTTTTGCGCCGCTTCGTCCAGCTCCGCCACGCGCACACCGGAACAGGAGAACCAGCGGGGAGTGCTGCTGCCTGGCGGATCGAGGCGGACTTCTATATTGGTAAAACCCTCACCGATTTGGCAGACGTTGCCGAGGTCGAAACCGATCTGCTGCTCCAACGCATCGAGGAAGAGGTTGACTGGCTCCCTACCCCGGAAATCACCCATCAATGCCTTATAGGCATGGTTGTCAAAAAGGACCTTTCGATCGCTTCCCACCATCGCCATCACCATCGGCGCGGCATCGAGTGCCGCCTCGGTGAGGTCCTTCTGGAATTTCAACCGCTGTTCAAGTTGGTGCACCGATGTCACATCACGGTGCATGCCGAGGTAGTAGGCGATCGAACCCTTGGGATTGAGTACCGGTGAGATAGTGAGCTCGGCCAGATACTCCTGTTTGTCCTTGCGGTGGTTGACCAGCTTGCCGCGCCAGACATCGCGCTGTTGAATCGTCTGCCACAGATCCTGATAGACCTCGAGGGGTGTCGACTTACTCGAGAGGACCGACTCGTTTTTTCCAATCAGCTCATCACGCGCATAGCCAGTCAATATCTCAAACGCTTGATTAACATAGAGAATATGGGCAGCCGGATCAGTAATTGAGATGGCGATTGGGGCCTGTTCCACGGTTTCCAGAAAGAGTTTCGGCGGCAGATACTGCTTGGTACCCAGCGCACTGAAGGCCTCAATCACCTCTGCCGGCGTCCCCTCCGGTGGTGAAGCCAGGAAGTTGCTGATGGTGTCGATGGCTTCACCGGTTTTGCTTCTGGATTTCTGTTGTGCCATTGCTGCTCACTTCACTTAATCAGGCATTTTTTGTGGAAATGATTGTTGTAGCTGCAAAAGCCGTACCATCACTACCCAATAAGAGGTACAACTGCACCCACACCCCTTTGTCGCAGACCTGACAGAGACCCCTATCCGACCTGTTATAAAGCCTACAGGAGAGAGGGGGCGAGCCAGGCGTGCGCACAAAATCGAAACCGTCCCGGCAATGAAAAGATCTGCGAAAGCATCCTTTTTCACTACAGATTTCAGCACTCTAGAGAAGGATTGGAGACAATCTGCAGTGACGACACAAACCGCGCATGGGTAATTGGCATATTTTTTGTTGGGTGATTCCTATCGAAGCTGCAACCGATGGCACCCATGGAACTCTTTCTTATTATTCTCTCGACAGCGCTGGTGAATAACGTGGTCCTGGTCAAATTCCTTGGCCTCTGCCCGTTGATGGGGGTCTCCAACAAACTCGACTCGGCCCTCGGCATGGGACTGGCGACCACCTTTGTGCTCACCCTCGCCGCCTTTGCCGGTTGGCTGCTGGAGCACTTTTTGCTCGCCCCTTTCGGTCTTGGCTATCTGCGCATCCTTACCTTTATCTTGGTAATCGCGGTGGTGGTGCAGTTCACCGAGATGGTGGTGCGTAAAACCTCCCCAGCGCTCTATCAGGTCCTGGGAATATTTCTGCCACTGATCACCACCAACTGCGCGGTGCTTGGGGTCGCCCTGCTCAATGTGCAGCAGGAGAACGGTTTCTTCGAAAGCCTGCTCTACGGTTTCGGTTCAGCCCTCGGTTTCACCCTGGTCCTGGTGATGTTTGCCGGTCTGCGTGAACGCCTGGCCCTGGCCAATGTACCCGCCCTGTTCGCCGGTGCACCCATTGCCTATGTGGTGGCGGGTCTGATGTCGTTGGCGTTTATGGGCTTTGCCGGATTGACCACACAGTAGAAGGAGGGATTGACCATGGTTTCAGCAATTTTCATTGTTACCGGGCTGGGTCTCCTGATGGGCGCTATGTTGGGCATAGCCTCCAAATATCTGGCAGTGGAAGGCAATCCCCTGCAGGCGGAGATTGAGGAGCTGTTGCCTGGATCCCAATGCGGGCAGTGCGGCTATCCCGGATGCACTCCGGCAGCTGAGGCGGTTGCCAATGGTGAAGCCGCGGTAACCATGTGTCCACCCGGAGGCAAGGCATTGGCAGAGGCCCTTGCAGAAAAGATGGGGGTCAGCGTCGATCTCTCAGCGGTGGAGGAGAAGGCGCCCACCTTGGCCTTCATTCACGAGAACCTTTGCGTCGGTTGCACCAAATGCTTCAAACGCTGCCCCACCGATGCCATCCTCGGCGGTCCGAAGATGATCCATGCCGTCTTCGCCGATGCCTGCACCGGTTGTGAAAAGTGTTACGACGTCTGTCCCACCGAGTGCATCGAGATGCGTGAGGTCAAACCTACCCTGCAAACCTGGTATTGGCCGCAACCGGCCAAGGCCGCCTAATGAACAATATGGGCTAGTCATGGGCGCGGAAAATTTCATCAAGTTGTTCAAGATACGCGGCGGTGTTCATCCCGAGGACCGCAAGCAGCTCAGCGCCGGACAGGCGATTGAAGAGCTGCCGATGCCCCCGCTGTTGCATATTCCCCTGCAGCAACATATCGGTGCACCGGCGACTCCGCTGGTGCGACGTGGCGAACTGGTGAAAAAGGGCCAGCGCCTGGCCCGCAGCCAGGGGGCGATATCCGCTCCGGTACACGCCCCTACCTCGGGACGCATCATGGGTGTGGGGGGATACCCGGCCCACCACCCCTCGGGCCTGTCGGTGAGGACGATCACCCTGAAACCGGACGGTAAGGATGAGTGGACGGATCAACTCGACCCGGTGGATGCACCATTCAGCCTCTCCGCTGAGGAGCTCGCACAGCGGGTGGCCGATGCCGGCATAGTCGGCATGGGAGGCGCCACCTTCCCCTCGGCGGTGAAACTCAATCTGCGCAAGCGCTATACCCTGGATACCCTGGTCATCAACGGTGCCGAGTGCGAGCCCTATCTGACCTGTGATGACCGCCTGATGCGCGAAAAGCCCAAGGAGATCCTCGATGGTGTACGCCTGATGGCACTCGCCCTGGGTGTGGATCGCATCCTTATCGCCATCGAGAACAACAAACCTCAGGCGCAAGAAGCGATGAGAGATGCCGCACAACCTTATGACCAGGTTAGCGTTGTCGGTCTGCCGACCCGCTATCCCATGGGTTCCGAAAAGCATCTGGTGCAGACGCTGATCGGTAAAGAGACCCCGGCTCGCGGTCTCACCGCCGACATGGGCGTAGTGGTGCACAATGCGGCCACCGCATTGGCGGTGCACGATGCCCTCTATCTGGGTAGGCCTCTGGTCTCCCGGGTGATGACGGTAACCGGCGGCGCCATTCAGCAACCCAAGAATCTGTATGTACCCCTGGGCACACCCCTGTCCCACCTCATCGATTTCTGCGGTGGCTTCAAGGAGGAGCCGACCAGACTGATCAGTGGTGGCCCGATGATGGGACAGCCGCTTCCCTCCACCCGGGTGCCGGCGGTAAAAGGCAGCAATGGCCTGTTGGCGCTCACCGCCAGCGAGAGCGAAAGCGGCGAGGAGATGCCCTGTATCCGCTGTGCCAGCTGTGTCCAGGCCTGTCCCTGTGGCCTGGTTCCCCTGGAGATGGCGGCTCACATTCGAGCCGGTGGCCTCGACAACTCGGTCAAGCTGGGACTGCTCGATTGCATCGCCTGCGGATCCTGCTCCTACGCCTGTCCTTCACATATCCCCCTGGTCCAGTACTTCAACTACGCCAAGGGGGAGTTGGCCGCCCGCCAGCGCGCCCAACACAAACAGGGCGAGACCAAGCGCCTGGCGGAGGCGCGCAGCGAGCGCATGGAGGCAATCAAGCGGGCCAAGCGTGAGGCGATGATGAAACGCAAGCGAGAGATGGAGGCGAAAAAGCGCGCCGAAGAGGAGGCCAAGGCCGCTGCTGAAAACAGTGACAAACCGGCAGCCGACGCGGGAGTGGAAGCATGATCGAAGAGCAACCCGTCGCTGGCCCCTATACCCATGCCCGCAACAGCATCCGCCGCACCATGGGACTGGTGTTGCTGGCGCTGCTGCCCGCCACTCTCTACAGCCTCTATCTGTTCGGCTGGCCGGCGATATTCCTGTTTGTCACAACCATCCTTGCGGCATTGATTTTCGAGGCCGGCTCCCTGCGCATGAGCGGCAAACCGGTGCGTCCCTTCCTGCTCGACGGCTCTGCCCTCCTCACCGGCTGGCTGCTGGCCATGACCCTGCCCCCCTGGGCACCCTGGTGGATCGGTTTGGTGGGAGCCTTTCTCGCCATTGTCATCGGCAAGCAGGTCTTTGGCGGCATCGGCCAGAACCTCTTCAATCCGGCGATGGTGGCCCGGGTGGCGCTGTTGATCTCCTTTCCCCTGGAGATGACCCTGTTCAATGGGCCGGTTCCCCTGTTTTCAGCCCAGGCTCCCGGATTTCTAGAGAGTCTGGCCATCACCTTCGGTCACTCCGATCATCTGGACGCGATCAGCAGCGCCACCACTCTTGGCCATCTGAAGACGGAATTGGGACGTGGGGTCGCGCTGGAAACCGCCAGCAGCGAGGTCGCCTCCCTGTGGCAGCTCACCCTCGGCGAGGCCGGTGGCAGTCTCGGCGAGACCTCCGCCCTGCTGCTGCTGTTGGGTGGACTCTTTCTGATCTACAAACGCATCATCACCTGGCATATCCCGGTTGCCATGCTGGGTAGCCTGGCCCTGCTCGCAACCCTGTTTCATCTAATCGATCCCCAGAACTATGTGGGTCCGTTGACCCATCTGCTCTCGGGGGCGGCGATCCTCTGTGCCTTCTTCATTGCCACCGACCTGGTGACCTCGCCGGTCTCCATTCGGGGTCAACTCATCTTCGGCGCCGGTGTCGGCCTGCTTGTCTATGCCATCCGCACCTGGGCCGGTTACCCGGAGGGGGTCGCCTTCGCGGTGATGCTGATGAACGCCTGCACCCCGCTCATCGACCACTATCTGAAACCCCGTATCTATGGCCGCGATCGCAAGGGCGAGCCGTTGAACTATGCGGATGAGCGAGGTGAAGCCTGATGGGTACACCCAAGGAACCACAATATCGCAAGCGCATCGGCTACCAGGCGGTGCTGCTGGGTGGTTTCTCGACCCTGGCAACGGCCCTGCTGGTGGCGGGTAACATCGCCACCAGGGATGCGATCCTGGAGCGCCAGAAGGAGGACCTGCTCGACTCCCTGGGCCAGGTCGTGCCAGCGCAGCGCTATGACAACGACCTGCTGGCCAATCCCCTTCAAATCCCCGGCGACAACGGCAAGCCGGTCACCGTCTATCGCGGCACCATCGGCGCCCAGGTCAATGCCCTCGCCTGGGAGATCAACGGCCAGGGGTATGCCGGCGAGATCCGTCTCATCCTGGGGCTCGACGCCAATGGCAAGGTGCTCGGCGTACGGGTGCTCTCTCATGCCGAAACCCCCGGACTGGGTGACAAAATCGAAGTTGCGAGGGACACCTGGATCCTCGGTTTCAACGGCCTCTCCCTGGGTGATCCGCCGGCAAAGGAGTGGGCCGTAAAGAAGGATGGCGGGCGTTTCGACCAGTTCAGCGGCGCCACCATCACACCCCGAGCCGTGGTGCAGGCGATCAAGGATGGCCTGGCCTTTTTCAAACAACATCGCACCGAGTTGCTCAACCCACCTGTGATCACCACAGATGTGGTTAAGCGGTAACTAAGGATAAGTCCGCAAATGAACGCGAATGAACGCAAATGTTGTCGATGTTTTACCACGCCATTATACGCAGGGGTGTTCACAGCTGGGCAGATGGGTCAGGCAATGAAGAGGCAGTCCGCAACTCGATTTAAGCATGCCTATCATTTACGTTCATTGGCGGACTGAACCGCTTTAGCAGATCTGCAACTGGAGCAACAGTTCAATGAGTAATGACTACCGACGCATCGCCAAAGACGGCATCTGGGACAACAACATCGTCTTCGCCCAGGCCCTGGCTCTGTGCCCACTGCTCGCTGTGACCGGTACCGCCAGCAACGGTCTCGGCATGGGACTCGCCTCCACCGCGGTGATGGTGGCGTCTGGCCTGCTGATCTCTCTGTTTCGCGGCATCATCACACCACAAGTAAGGATCCCGGTCTTCGTTTTGATCATCGCCGTACTGGTCACCCTGGTGGACCTGTCGATGAATGCCTGGGTGCACGATCTGCACAAGGTGCTGGGGCTGTTCATCCCCCTCATTGTCACCAACTGCGCTATCCTCGGGCGGGCCGAGTCCTTCGCTTCTCGCAACAAGATCCTGCCATCGATCTTCGATGGTCTGATGATGGGGCTCGGTTTCACCCTGGCGCTGGTGCTGCTGGGGGCCGCCCGGGAGATTCTCGGCAGCGGTACCCTGTTCGCCAATGCCGCCCTGCTGCTCGGCTCCTGGGCCGCCTTCCTGGAGTTGGAGCTGATTCCCGACTACAAGGGGTTTCTCCTCATCATCCTGCCCCCGGGCGGTTTTCTGGTGCTCGGTTTTCTGCTGGCCGGAAAACGTCTCGTGGATCGCAGTCTGGCACAACGGCGCGCCGGTCTGGAGAGCGCGCAAGCCACGGCATCGAGCCAGCCATAGGAGTTTAATAATGAATGTGGGTGTCGCCTACGCGGACAAGTTCAAGCAGGTCTGGCTCAAGCTTGAGGTCCCGGACGACAGCACCGTCCGTGAGGCCATTGAACACTCCGGATTGCTGGAGCAGTTTCCGGAAATCGACCTGGAAAAGCAGAAGGTCGGCATCTTTGGTAAGGTCACCAAGCTCGATGCCAAACTCGAAGAGGGTTCCCGTATCGAGATCTACCGCCCTATCACCGCCGACCCCGAACTGGTGGAGCGCAGGGATACCTGATCTCTGCCTTTTTTGCGGGTTAGGGTTAGCAGCAAGATGTTGCTATTCTAATCTCTTATGAACAGCCATCATCCACAACCCCTTGGCGAAAGTCATATGGACCCCAGTATGGGATTCATAAACAGTCTCTGTTTTCTACTCGCACTCCTATTGCTGCCAGGCCTCACCTGGGCCGATGCCCCGCAAGGCTACCCCTTTCTACCCTTCGATCAGGCACTGGCCCAATCCAAGCGCGAAGCAAAACCCCTGTTCGTCTACTTCGGACGTTACGGCTGTGGGTATTGTGAAAAGACCAATCGGGAGGCCTTCGTCGATCCATCCGTCAAACAACGCTACAGCAGCCACTATGCCCTGGCCTATGTGGATGCGGAGAGTGGACGCCGCATCCGTTTACACAGCGGCGAGAGAATTACAGAGCGTGACCTGGGCACCCGTTACAACGCGCTGGTGACACCTGTATTCACCTTCCTCACCCCTGATGGTGAGGTCATCCACCGCCTCATCGGCGTGCAGCGTATCGCGGACCTGATCGAGGCGGACGATAAGATTCAGGCCGCCCTGGCAAAGGCAAAAGAGTGACTGCCGCAAGACGGGTCACCCTGCTGCTGTTTCTCCACCCAATCACCCTGCTTGCAGAGCCCCCCTGGCAATTCGAATCGGCTGTCGTTGTCTCTGGCGCCCGCAACGGCGGCCATCACTTCTATCACCATCTCGACTCCTCGGGACGTCGTAATATCGCTGTTTCTGAGCAGTATATCGCCATCGCTTGGGAGGATGATCGTGACGCCACGCCGCGCATCTATCTGGGCTACAAAGAGACAACCGATTCCAAGTTCAGCCAGGCGTTACAGATCAGTGGTGAAGGCGAGGCATACGAGCCCTCAATTGTCCCACTGTCAGAAGATCGATTCGTAATTGCCTGGGAAGAGAATGGCACTATCCATGCGCGATTGGCGCTGTTGCATGATCGACTGCAGCTGGGGGCGATAGTCAAGCTCGACAACGAAGCGTCGTCACAAGTCAGCCTCTCCGCCCACGGTGAGAGGATTATTGCCGTCTGGTCACAGCGAAGCGGGCGCTTCGGACGCATCTATACAAAACAGTTACATGTCACTGCCGATGGGAAACTGAAAATCAAACATGGCTGCGCTGTCGATTCCCTCCCCCCCAGTGATGATCAGCTCTACCCCACCGCCGCCTTCAGCGGCGATCGTTTAGTGGTGGCCTGGGAGGACCGCCGCCCCAAACACACCATCATCATGGCTGCAGCGGAACAGCCGGCTAATTCATGCCGCTTCAGCAATCCGGTTCGTATCAGTGAAAAGCCTGAGGGGCGCAACCTGCCCTATGGCGCGGGCCATGGCGTATCCCGGGTGGCAATGGGCAGCTATGGCGAGCAGGGGCTCTTCGCTGTATGGGCTGACAAGCGGGATTTTCGCGACGGTTATGATATCTGGGGTGCGCCGTTAATCGCCGATGAAAAGCTGTTCGGTGATAACCAAAAGGTTCAGGATGATTTCGGCGGACTGTCGAAACAGCGCCATGCCACTATCGCTGGAGCAAGAGACGGCACCCTGATTGTAGCCTGGGATGACGAACGGGAGGGTGATACCGATCTGGTAATGAGCTGGCTCGAGGATGGGAATTGGAGCGATGACTGGCCAGTGTCGGTCGCGTCCGGCGAGGGTCAGCAAGGCAATCCCAGCATCGCCCTGGATAGCCTGGGTAATCTACACATGAGTTGGGTGCAACGAGAGTCCGTCGGTGGCCCCACCCAGCTAAAGTATGCATTTGGCAAAATGGCTGTAAAAACAGGGTACCCCCTTGACTGAATTGGTACCCCTGACCTGGGATCTGATCTGGCTCGCTGCTCCCACCATCTTCCTGGCCGGCCTGGTCCATGGCACCTTCGGCATCGGCTTTCCCATGGTCGCAACACCCTTGATCGCCCTCTTCACCGATGTCTTCACGGCGGTGCTGACCTGCCTGATTCCCACCATGTCGGTCAACCTGACAACCATTTGGCATGGCGGCAGGGAGGAGTTGATAAACGTCCGCCGTTACCTGTTGATCATCCCCTTCGCGGTCCTGGGCACCATCATCGGCACCTATCTGCTGCTGTGGCTAGATCCCCGTCCCTTCCTGCTGCTGCTCGCCGCTGCCGTCCTCCTCTATCTCAACCAGGATCGCCTGCTAAAGGTCGATTTCTCCTGGGTCAGGGTTCACACCCTGCCTGCCTATGCGCTGTTTGGCACCACCGCCGGCCTGATGGCCGGGATGGTGAATGTGATGCTGCCAGTGTTGATCATCATGTTCATGGAACTTCGCATCGCCACCGCGACCATGGTGGTGCTGTTCAATCTCAACTTCTTTACCGGCAAACTGACTCAGAGCCTGATCTTTCTGCAACAGGAGGTGCCGGGGATCGGCAGCTTTCTTCTCAGCACGCTGATACTGGCCCCTTTCGCGCTGCTTGGCCTCTTCATCGGCATGCAGTTGCGTAAGCGATTCACCGCCGAGCGCTATTTAAGTGTATTGCGCGGGGTGCTTTGGTTAATGGCGGGTATATTGATTGCACGCTTCATATTGGCCTACAACTGAAATTCAGATTTTCAATCTATCCTATCCGGTCAGATATATTTCTTGGAAAGACCAACCACCTACCACGCCACCCCGACAACATAATTCGAAATACCAGGTAACAAGTTGGATGTTTAGCTGAGTCTCTATTGTTGCGGTGATATAGTGGCTGTATGAGTCGCACTTGTACTCTCATACGTCCAGGTAATCTCCTCAGCTGTTAATTCAATCTCCTCTCGCATCGGCAGATCCGGCGACCCACCAACACTTTTACCTTCTGAGATTTGCTGAATGCGAACTATGGAAGCTTTTGTAAAGATAATCGTGTAATAAAGTTCCTCACTTCTAAGCCTCGCGTTCGGTCGGTAAAAACGAAAAACCGCCTCATCAATTTGTTTATTACGATCCCAAGCCTCAAGTAGAAACGGTGTGGATTTATCAATATTTTTAGTGATTTTCACATGACCAAATATAGGCTTGCCTTCCAACATCGAACCCTGGGACTTTTTTTTGGATACTTCGTGAGCGTATGAGTGGCACTCAATCGTATCTTTGCGATTCAGCGTGCTTATACCACTCTCACCCTGGATGACTTCACCGTCTATTTTCAGCGTCAAATAGGCATTTTGTGCCGCCGATGCATTACCGCAAAACATCAGCATGATCGAGCTGAAAATCAATAAACCTAGAATAGTTCCAAAATTCTCTATATGCAGTTTCATACCATACCCCTCCCTATGTATGAATATATATACCGAAAACACTTTATTTACATGTCACAAGGTTATTTTTTATGCAAGTCATTTATAGTGCATACCTGCGCCAAGTCAAAACATAAACGGTTTAGATTTGAAACACTGTAAATAATAGACAACTAAAAACCAGCCCACACCCGCAGCTCAATTCCAGGACTATTCTCAGATCAGCTGACACTGGCTATGAACAGTTCTCTTCCGGCAAAACTCATTGTTTTCTTGGTTTTGCTCTCGCAGTTGCCTGCGCCTGCATGGGATCGTCCGGCCAATAGTGTTTGGGATAGCGGCCCTTTAACTCCCGTTTCACCTCGGGATAGGTTCGTTCCCAGAAGCCCGCTAGATCATCGGTAATCTGCATCGGTCGTTGTGCCGGCGAGAGCAGATGCAGCATCACCGGCACCTTGCCGTTACAGATCCTCGGCGTATCCGCCAGACCGAACATCTCCTGCAACCTGACCGCCAGTACCGGGGGGGCATCCAGGGAGTAGCGGAGTGGAATCCTTGAACCGCTGGGGACCTGGAGATGGCTCGGTGCCTCGCGCTCCAAGCGTTGCTTCTGCTGCCAATCGAGCATTGCCTGGAGTATGCCGGCCAGGTCGATACGCCGCAGTTGATCCCTACTGGTGATTCCATCCAACCAGGGGCCAAGCCACTCATCAAGATGTGCTGACAGCCATGGATCGGAGAGGTCGGGCCAGTTCGATGCTTCGAGTTGATCCCCTAGCCAACAAGCCCTCATCTGCCAGTTGCGGAGCTGTTTGTTCCAGGGCAATACAGACAACCCCATATCCGCCACACCCTGCAGCATAGCACTGGCAACCGCATCCCCGTCGGGGGCGGCTATATGGCGGTGACTCAAAACCACGGCCCCTATGCGCTCCTCGGCGTAGGCCTTCACCCGCTGCTCCCGCTTGTCCCACTCGACCTTGGAGGCCGTCTCTATTTCCATGTCGGGGAGTTGTCGAATCTCCGTTTCGCTGATCGCAGCCGCCAGTCTCGCCCAACCCTGGGTCTCGCCGGCGTCCAACTGTGCGATAACAAGAAATGGCTGAGTCGCCAACGGATCCGTCTCCTGCAGGAGTGCGGCGCGCCCGTTGGCTAGTCGAAAGCGGCCGTATCCGGTGCGCTGTGCGAGACGGTCGGGATAGGCGAGTGCAAGCAGTTGCCCAACCGACAATCCCTGCTGATGGGGAGCGACACTGAGTCGCCCACTGCGCCGGACCCAATCCCGGCTGACCCTGTCGACCCTTCTGCAGGCGTCCCTGTCGATCTCCTTTGAACGCTTGTCGGCCCCTCCTCTGTCACGCCAGGATGCGAGCAGACTCAAGCGGTATTCCAGGTCGACTCCAGGGTGGTTTTCCCGCCCGCGAATCACGATATCCCTTTCACTCAACAGGGCAGCCAGGTCGCAGCCAAGCTGTCTCTCCTTTTGATCTATATTGAGCAGGATATGGGCCAAACGCGGATGGGCGGGCAGCTTGACCATCTCTGCGCCAAGTTTTGTCAAACGGCGCCTGGGATCCATCGCACCCAGCCTTTGCAGCAGATCACAGGCCTGGTCATAGGCGGCACGCGGGGGCGGATCGAGCCAGTGCAGTGTCTCTGGTTGCGTCACACCCCAGGCCGCCAGCTCCAGAACCAGTGGCGCGAGGTCTGCCTGCAGAATCTCAGCCTGGTGGAACTCTGCCAGCTGCTGCTGAAAGTCTGGCGACCATAAACGATAGCAGTCTCCAGGGCCGATGCGCCCTGCCCGTCCGGCACGTTGATCCGCGGCGGCCTTGGATACCGTGACTGTCTCCAGTCGGGTCAATCCGAGACCGGGGAGGAAACGTGGCAGACGCGACCAGCCGCAATCGACAACCGTGGTTACACCTTCAATGGTGAGGCTGGTCTCCGCGATGGAGGTGGTGAGGACGATTCTACGCCTACCCCTGTTGTCGGGCAGCAGTGCCCGATCCTGCTCAGCCTTGGGCAGATCGCCGTAGAGCGGTACGATCAGCGGCGGTTGATCCACATCGCCGAGCTTTGCGGCGATCGATCTCTGCACTCTCTGGATCTCACCCACCCCTGGGAGAAAAACAAGCATATCCCCCTGCTGCTCAGTCCAGGCCCTGACAACAGCCGCTGCCACTTGATCGACAATTGCCCGCTTCTCCAGTTTTACACTGAGATAGTGATGGGTGACAGGAAATGTTCTGCCTTCGGCGGTGATGACCGGGGCATGCTGCAGCAGCTGCGATATGCGCTCTGTATCAAGGGTGGCGGACATGACCAACAATCGCAGATCCTCGCGCAATCCCTGTTGCGCATCGAGCGCCAGGGCCAGGGCCAGATCACTCTGCAGGTTGCGTTCGTGGAACTCATCGAAGATCAGCAGCCCCACGCCCTGCAACTGGGGATCCCGCTGCAGACGACGACTCAGGATGCCTTCGGTCACCACTTCGATCCGGGTCTTCGCCGAGACCTTCCTCTCCAGGCGAATCGAATAACCCACCCGTTCAGCCACCGCCTCACCCAGCAGTTGGGCCATCCGCGCCGCCGCCATCCGTGCCGCCAATCGGCGGGGTTCAAGCATGAGAATGGTTTGACCCTGCAACCACTCTGCCGCAAGCAGTTGCAGCGGCACCAGGGTTGTCTTACCCGAACCGGGCGGCGCACTCAATACAGCCCTGCCGGGGGTTGCCAGTGCATCCATGAGCGCAGGTATGATCCGGGTGACAGGCAGTTCGGTCGCGCAGGGGACCATTGCCACTAGGCCGGTAGGGTGCGGCTTACCGCACCGTGAAGAAATAAGGTCATCTGTAACTTGGTCTGTTCACACAACTTATTGCCTGAATGTTGTGTGAGCCTTTCGGGCAAATCTTCGGTGCGGCGAGCCGCACCCTACGAAATAGAGGAACTCGAGTGGAAACTCATAACTGCTGCATCGATATCGAGTTACTCTCCCGGTCACAATGCACATGCATATCGAATTTCAGATCACCGGCAAAATCCTGGGCAACGATCCAGATCTGGTTCAACTCCTCACTCAGGGTCGGTAGTACGGTGAGTGAACTGCGTGTGCGCTTCTCATCGAAAAAGGCGAAGGGCTCATCGAGGAAGAGGAACTGACTCCCCTGTATCGCACGATTTACCAGCTCTTGTGAAAGCGCCAGACGCACCGCCAACATGATCTGCCTTTGGGTGCCGCTGGATATCTCGTCAAGATCCATAAAGTCCCGCTTTTCGCTGGAGAAGGCGCGCACACTCAGATCATCATCGATCTGCAGATGCTCGTAGCGATTCTCGGTAAACAGGGGCAGGGTCTTACTCACCAGGCCGCGTAGCTTGTGGTTGAATTTATGGGATACCTCTCGTGTCGTACCCTGAATCAACTCATCCGCCACGGCGCAGATCTCCATATGGCGCTGTTTATCTTCGATCTTCTGTTGCAAGTCGGCCTTGATCAGCTGCAGTTTCTCCAGCTTGTCCAAGCGCTCCTGCTCATGGGCGATCACTTCATCGAGCTGGCCCAAACGGCGTCGATCCGTTTCCATCCCTTGACGCAGCTGACTCTCCTCCTGGGCCACGCCATCTCTGACTTCAGTGATAGAGACCTGCCAATCACTGACCCGTTGACTAAAGCGTTCCCGTGCGCCACGATCGATAACCGCCGGCTCTGCTTCGCTGGTTTCCACCGCCCCATCTTCGCCCTCATCGATGGTCTCGGTATCTTCATCGATCTTCTCTGAATCGGTCACTTCATCGAGATCGTTGCGGATTGCGATAGAGGAGAGACCGTCGAGATCGCTCAACGCCTTCACCAAACCGGCTGCAGCCTCGCCCTGTGTCTTGGCACTGCTCTTCTTGGTACTGCGGCGTATCCAAAAGATCAGGAACAGCAGCGCAAATCCACCCGCAGCATAGAGGAGCCAGGGGATCATCGAAGCATCCCAGATAGATAGACTACTGCTCAGGGTTTGAGTCAGGTTTTGTGCAAGGGGATGCTCGGGCAGCTTCGCCAACAGAGACCAGGCTACCCCGGCAAGCAGCGCCAATATGAGAAACAGCACGCCGAGAAAGCCGGCTCGACCGGCAGCGCTGAGATCCTGCTCGCGTTTAGGCAGCGCATCCTGATAGGTGATGGATGCATTCTCCAACTGTTCGATAAGGTCCATCGAGTCTTCCATATGGCGACTCACTTCATTGTATTCGCCCTGCAGCGACGGCATCAGGTTATGGTCGATATCGACCTCATCGATCTGGCTCTGCACACTGATCTGTTCCGACTTGCGCTGTTCGACCTCGTTGAGGGTCTCCTCCTTATCCGCCTGGCACGCCTGGTCCACATACTCCAGGGTCACCAACCCGGCCATGGTCTTCACCGCGAAGCTGTGGGGATGGGGTGTCGTTATCTCGCGCTGAGCCAGATAGAAAGACTCCACGAACTCCTCGAATTCGTAGCCGATCAACTCATACACCTTGTCTGCAACCTGCTCCACACCCCGTGCAATGGGCTCATCATTGATATCGGATGCAGCCAGGGAGAGCCGGGCGCTGTGGTTGCCGGCATCGTCGAGAAAGCGGTCGAGACGATAGCGCTTGCCATCCCGCGGGGTAAATTCTAGCAGCGCCGAACAGTGGGTCTCACCCCAACGAATCACCTTGGCGAGATCTTCCAGGTCGAGAGAGAATGTGCGGCCAAAAAGCGCAAAGCAGACCGTCTCCCCAATCGTGCTCTTGCCGGATTCATTGGGACCGGATATGGCGATCAAACCCTGCGGCGGTATCTCTTCCAGGTTGAGTTCGGCATACTTAAGAACATTGTTTGCCTGTATAGAATTGATGATCATGACCAACCCTCATCCGCCAGCATACGAAGCTTGTTGATCACCATCTGTTTGGCTTGATCGAATGTCTCCTCATCAAACGTCTCCCCGGAGTTGAGACGGCGTTCCCTCTCCGCCGTGCAGTAGTCGAGAAACTCCTGGGCCGATGCCCCCAAAGAGAGATTCTCCTGAATGGTAGTCTGATCGGACGAAGACATACATACTCCCCTTTTTTTCGTGTTGTACTTGAACCACCGAATTCCGATTTTGCTATTGTCGCTGACCCAATCCTGTCAACACTTGCCAGAAGCTCTGCTATACCCCATCGGGGCAAAGGATAGGATCGTCGGCCCAGTATAGGGAGTTATTTCCGGCAGGTCATCACCAGAAGACCTGCTACAGACTCGGAATCCCACCCATTTATCTGTCGACAATCAACCTGTTAAGCCACTAACTCCAAGCGAATTCAAACACCCCCTTCCACTTCAAGGCCCAATGATAGCAAGATCTTGATAGGCTTTTTTTGAATTTCGGCGCCTTGATATAAAGCGTCGGAATTTTTTACGAAATTTGGGGATTGCTTTATTGGAACCTTAATAGCATGATCGCAAACCATTGTTTTAGAAGATATTTTGTTGATTTGGCATTTTATTTGATTATTTAAAAATACACTGTATTAATATACAGACCAATAAAAGAGAGATACTACACGGGTAGATTAACGTGGATAGACGTATCGGCATTAGCGCCATACCCTCTGACCCAAAAAGCTACTTGAATGAAGAACAGCAGCTTGGCCTGATACACCTGAGGGAGTATGGCTGGACTACCTTCTGTGTGCGGCGACCCGCCGGGGATAGCGCGACCACCATTCTCAGAAACAAGCACAACAGAATGCTGGGCATCCTCAGCGAAGACGGCACCCTCAGACTTGCGCAAAACCTCAAGGTCCGTGACAGCAGACACGACGAGGCCACGGATATCGAGAACATTGTGGCGTCAATCAAACAACAAGTGAAACAACCTCCAAACTAGTAATCCTTTTGCAACAGCAAGGCAGTATCAAGCTTGTTGTTGTGAAAATCGGTGTCGTGGCCACTCCTGGAAAGGCCTTTCCACCTGCTGCGTAATCCAAATCGCCATGTTACATCTTGTTACAAGACGTTACCCATTGGATAAGACTAATTCCTCAACTCTCACCAGACTTTATCTCAACTCGAAAAATCTACCATAGCGCCATGCTGAATCCCTAGCGACAGTTCGGTGTCGCAATAGAGGCAACCCAGGGCTATCGATTGGCTGCCAATCGAGGCTGATGAGATGAGAATTGACAAGCTCGCAATCAAGATACATACTGGTCGGTATGTCCCATGAACCGGATTCCTGCCGCCATGCAAAGTGATGCCGACACCACGCGACGCACTCTCCTGCAAGCCGCCTATGAAGAGATCCATCGCTATGGATTTCAGGCCGCAAGCCTAAACGCCATCCTCGATCGGACCGGTGTCACCAAGGGCGCCCTCTATCACCACTTCGGCAGCAAACTGCAGCTCGGCTATGCGGTTTTGGATGAACATATCACCGAGGAGTTGGAGAGACTCTGGTTCGAACCGCTGCATCAGCCAGGTCACCCCATCGATGTCCTGATGCAGACGATCATGCAGATAGGAGAGCACTATCAATGCGACGAGATCACCCTCGGCTGCCCGCTGAACAATCTGGCCCAGGAGATGTCGGCCATCGATGACGGTTTTCGCCAACGCATCGATACCCTCTATAAGCGCTGGCAGACAAGTATTGAATCGCTCCTGAAACGAGGCCAGGAAGGCGGCCAGGTGTCAGCGTCAATCGATCCTGCCGATACAGCCTATTTCATCCTCGCCTCCCTCGAGGGATGTATGAGCATGGCGAAAACCGCGCAAAGCAACGCAGAACTTATGCGCTGCGGAAAGGGACTGGCAAATTACTTGAACAGTCTTCGCACCTAAGGACGCTTCGGCGCCAAACAATTCAAAACAAGGACAATGGCAATGCACAAACGACCCAGCAAAAAACAGCAAATCGGGAAAGCGTCATGAGTGAGTCATTTTTTCGTTTTGTGCTAAATAACAGATTGCTGGTGATTTTTCTCACCATTGCAATCTCCCTGTTGATGGGCAGTGGGGTACGGCAACTGGCATTCAGTAACGACTACCGTATGTTCTTCAGCGAGGAAAACCCGCAGCTTAAGGCCTTCGAGCAACTACAAAATACCTATACCAAGAACGACAATGTGCTCTTCGTCATCGCCCCCAAGGATGGCAAGGTGTTCAGTCGGGAGACCCTGACCGCAGTGGCGGAGTTGACCAAGGAGTCATGGCAGATCCCCTACTCACTGCGAGTCGACTCCATCACCAACTTCCAACATACCTATGCTGAAGGCGATGATCTGATTGTCGAGGATCTGGTCCTGGAGCCCCAAGAATTAACTGATGAAGAGCTGGCTGAGAAACAGCAAATCGCCACCAGCGATCCGCTATTGGTCAATCGCCTGATATCACCCTCAGCCCATACCACGGGTGTCAATGTAACCGTACAACTGCCTGGCGAGAAATTGACCGAGGTGCCGGAAGTGGCTGAGCGAGCCAAACAGATGGCGAAGAACATCGAGCAGGCCTACCCCAATATCGATGTCCACCTCACCGGTATGGTGATGATGAACAACGCCTTCCCCTCCGCTTCCATGGACGATATGACCAGGCTCTATCCGCTTATGTTTGCCGCGGTGATCCTGGTATTGGTGGTGATGTTGCGCTCCATTCCAGGGACACTCTCCACCGTGATCATCATTATCCTGATGATCATCGCCACCATGGGCCTGACCGGGTGGCTTGGCATCAAGATGTCGCCGCCCACCACCACGGTACCGATCGTCATCATGACCCTGGCGATTGCCGATTGTGTCCACATCCTGGTCAATTTTCTCCACTTCATGCGCGAGGGTGAAGACAAATACCAGGCAATGCTGGAGAGCCTGCGCATCAATCTGCAGCCTATCTTCCTCACCACCCTGACCACAGCTATCGGCTTTCTCAGTCTCAACTTCAGCGAAGCACCCCCCTTCCGTGATCTTGGCAACATGGCGGCCATGGGTGTGGTATTGGCCTTCTTTCTCTCCGTCACCTTCCTTCCCGCGATGATGATGTTGTTACCGGTAAAGGCGCTTAGCGGCGACACCCTGGGCAGCGTCGCCATGATGCGCTTTGCTGATTTCGTGGTGCGCTATAAAAAGCAGCTGTTGTGGGGTATGGGACTGGTAGTCCTGTTGCTGATTGCACAAATTCCCAATAATCGTCTAGACGATCAGTTCGTGAAGTATTTCGACGAAACCATCAGCTTTCGTCAGGCCACCGACTTCGCCACCGACAATCTGACCGGGATCTACCTCATCGAGTACTCCCTGGAGAGCGGTGAAACCGGCGGCATCAGTGAGCCACAATTCTTACAGAAGGTGGAGGAGTTTGCCCAATGGTACAGGCAACAACCCCATGTACTGCATGTCAACTCCATCACCGATATCATGAAGCGCCTCAATCGCAACATGCATGAGGATCGGGACGACTGGTACCGGTTGCCGGATCAAAGAGACCTCTCTGCCCAATACCTGCTGCTCTACGAATTCTCACTCCCCTTCGGGCTCGATCTCAACAATCAGATCAATGTGAAAAAGTCGGCAACACGCTTCACCGTCACCATGCAGAGCATCGCCACCTCGCAGCTGCTGCAGATAGAAGAGAGTGCCCAGGCATGGCTGCACGAGAATGCACCGGGCATGCGCATCGACGGCGCCAGCCCCACCATCATGTTTGCCCATATCGGCAGCCGCAATATCATCGCCATGTTGAAAGGGACGACCCTGGCATTGGTGATGATCTCTATTATCCTGATCTTCGCCCTACGCTCGTTGCGAGTCGGCGGCATCAGCATTATTCCCAACCTGGTGCCCATGGGGATGGCCTTCGGTCTCTGGGGTATCTTTGTCGGCGAGGTAGGCCTGGCCCTCTCGGTGGTCAGTGGCATGACCCTGGGTATCGTGGTCGACGACACGGTGCACTTCCTCAGTAAATACCTGCGTGCCCGCAGGGAGAAGAGCATGACGCGGGAAGACGCGGTGCGCTACGCCTTCTCCACCGTGGGCACGGCGCTATGGGTCACCTCGCTGGTGTTGATGGTCGGTTTCGGCATCCTCGCCTTCTCCCACTTCCAGCTCAATGCAGGCATGGGGCTGTTGACCGCCATCACCCTCGGCCTGGCATTGGTTGCCGACTTCCTGTTCCTACCCCCGCTTTTGATCTACTTCGGAGGAAAAAAATCATGAAAGCCCGCTTTATTTTCCTGCTGTTGTTGCTGACACCGGCATTAAGCTTCGCCATGAGTGCTGAAGAACGCGGCCTGGAAATCGCCAAGGAGATCGATGCCAGGGACACTGGCTTTCACGACTTCAAGGCCACCATGACCATGTTGTTACGCAACAGGCATGGCGAAGAGAGCCTGCGCGACATGCGCAATCAGACCCTGGAAGTAGAAAACGACGGTGACAAGACCCTGGTGGTCTTCGATGAACCCCGGGATGTCAAGGGCACTGCCCTGTTAAGCTTCTCCCATAAAGTGGGTGATGACGATCAGTGGCTATACCTCCCTGCCCTGAAGCGGGTCAAACGCATCGCGTCTCGCAACAAATCCGGACCCTTCATGGGGAGTGAATTCGCCTACGAGGATATCTCATCCCAGGAGGTGGAGAAATACACTTACAAATACATTGAAGATAGTGAATACGAAGGCACACCCTGCTTCCTCATCGAGCGCTATCCCGTGGATCCCAACTCCGGCTATACCCGGCAACAGGTATGGGTCGACAAGGAGCGCTACATTTCTCTCAAGATCGACTACTACGATCGCAAGAACGCGCCATTGAAGACCCTGGTATTTCGCGGCTATCAGCAGTATCTCGATCAATACTGGCGTGCCGACGAGATGTATATGGAAAATCACCAGACGGGAAAAAGTACCCTGTTGACATGGAAGGAATACAATTTTCGCGCCGGCCTGACTGACGGTGATTTCAATAAAAACAGTCTCAAACGCGCAAGATAGATAACCAATCTTTTACGCACAGGGTGCGGCTCGCCGCACCTTACACAAGCCACCAGATGGGTGGTCATACGATTAAGGTATTCAGTTTAGGAGTTTGTATTGTGAGAAGATGGTGGTGGGTGTTGATGTTACTGCCCGGATTGATATCGGCGGGCGAATGGAGCGGTTTTGTCGAGTTGCAGGGCCGCCACTTCCCCCAGCAGGCACTGGATAGTGATCAATCCGATCAACTGTTGTCGATCGCCATACAACCCGAATACTACCGACGCTGGGATAACGGCAATCAGAGCCTGCTGTTCATACCGTTCCTACGCTGGGACAGCGAAGACGATGAACGCACCCATGGCGATATCCGTGAGCTCATCTGGACCTATGCCGGAGACGGCTGGGAGACCAAGGCCGGTATCGGCAAGGTCTTCTGGGGGGTTACGGAGGCCCTGCATCTGGTTGATATCATCAACCAGACCGATTTGATTGAAAATCCGGACGGTGAACAGAAACTGGGCCAACCTATGCTCAAGCTCTCTCTGGAGAGGGATTGGGGTATCATCGATCTCTATGCCCTGCCCGGTTTTCGGGAACGCACCTATCCTGGCAATCATGGTCGCCTACGAACTCATCCCAGGGTGGATAGAGATTTGGCGACATACCAGTCCGACAGAGAGCAGAGACACGTCGACCTGGCGCTACGTTGGTCCCACTTCATCGGTGACTGGGACATCGGCCTGGCCCACTTCGACGGCACCAGCCGGGATCCACGCTTGCTCCCTAATATCAATAGCAGCAGCGAGGTGGTACTCACTCCCTTCTACGAACAGATACGGCAGACCAGCCTCGACCTGCAGGCCACCAAGGGGGATTGGCTGTGGAAGCTGGAGGCGATCCACCGCAGCAGCGACAGCGACAGTTACAATGCTGCCACGGGGGGTTTCGAGTACACCCTGGTGGGTATAGCGGAGAGCGATATGGACCTGGGCCTGCTGGGTGAATATCTCTACGACGACAGGCATGACGATGCCACCTCGCCTTTCGAAAACGATCTCTTCATCGGCATGCGCCTGACCGCCAATGACGTCGACGGCAGCGAACTCCTGGTGGGCGTGATCAAAGATCTCGACGACGACGGCTGGATGTTCAACCTGGAAGCGAGCCGGCGTATCGGCAACCAATGGAAGACCAGTCTGCAGGCACGCCTATGGTCCGATATTCCGCATGACGATCCGTTATTTGTCTTTCATCGGGATGATTACCTTGAATTCACCGTCACAAGGTTCTTCTAACCTGGAAGCCCCCCAGCTAAACCGGCTTACCGCATTGAATACAGAACTTATTACCCGGCATGATTTCAGTACCACAGTTGATGCAGTAACCCTTTTGCTTCGGCTGCTCGACAGCTTCAGTCGGAGAGAAGGTCTTGGCCATCTCTTTTACCAGCAGATCGACTCCATGATGAAAGAAAGGCTCTTCCGGAATCGGTATGGCATTGCGGTATGCCAAGGGTTTCAGGCCTTCGGGCAGTTGCTCTTCATCCGGCATTATCCCCTTTTTCACTAATACCGGTATCACGGGGATCTGTTTTTTAAGGGCGGTTTCTATCTCCACCCTGAGATGGTCATTGGATAGATCCAGCCGTCGTTCACCCTTTCGATTTTTTGCATCCAACCATTTATTGCCGATAATCGCCAGCAGCAGACTACATTGGTCGATGGTCTTATTGATATGGTCACGGAAATCGACACCCGCCGGTATCGAGTCTACATCCCTGAAGATTGCCTGCTTACCGAATTCATTATTCAACCTGTCACATATCCTGCCGGTTATCTCCCGGCTATCCTCGCGCCTGTAAGAGATAAATACCATACAGTTTTTTCTAGTGGCTTGTGTCTTTTTCGGTGATTTGACAGATGGTTCCGGTTTGAGTGCTACTGTTTCCGACTCAGAGCCATCACGCGGTTTTACATAGAGATATTGCTTGGGTTTTAGTAACGAATTAAGCGATTGCTCTATTCCCTTGAGCGTAAACACTTCTCGTAGATTATCAGGCGACCGATCACCACATTCCAGGTCGATCCGCTGCTCCGGTTTCAAATCAAGTTGTAACGGTTGGCTTTTGTAGAGATCGACTTTTATTCCGATCGAGTGATGGCCACAGGGAACTTTGAGTTGTTTTGTCTCCCCGGACTTGATCTTACCCACCACATTGTCATCTATGGTGATAGCAAATTGCCTGATCTGATAGGAACTGGTTTTGTTTCTCGTTAGCGAGATGTAGGCAGCTTGCTTACTCATAAGTAGGTCCTGGTTAACTGAAACAGTTATGAATCAATCAAAAATCCCCACTGATAATCATGTAAAAAACGATTATCCCGATACTAGCGAACAGCCAAAGCTTACCCACATCCTTTTTCTCATCCGATTCACCTTGCGCCATATAGATGACACCCATGATCAAACCGATAAAAGGAATAATCAGTGAACCGGCGAGTATGCCGTACTTCAAACCATCTGAGACAGCTTTCTTCTCACTGCCGACATCCACTACAGAACTGACATGCACATCAGTTGAACTGCCGGTTAAACCTGAAAGCTGATGTCTGCAACTACCGCAAAATCTCGCGTTATCCGGATTTTCAGTTCCACACTCAGGGCAAAACATGGCCGATTCTCCTCGCACAGTGATTCTGTTTTCTGCTATCCACACTCCAGACAGCCTCTGACCTGCTGATTAAATTGTAGACCAATGCCTATACATTTCAGCACTATAGAACCTTTTTTAATAGTTAATTTTACCATCCGAAAACCGGCATTTTTCCACACAATTGACAAACAGGATTGCTACAACAGTTCTAGCAAGCTTGGGCAATACCTCTGGCACATGAGGAAGCAATGAATCGTGAAGAGCGGATGGTCTATCCCCTAATTTAATTAGGGATAATCTGTATCACAATTGAAATTGAAGGAATCATCCAGTTCCACAGAGAGAATCAAGGTACGGATATTCGCCTGCAGGGCGTCAGCGCAAAGGGTGTTTGGATTGTCCCGGTAGGATGCGAGGTACTCTGCATTGAGTACCGGCTTGCCGGCACTAATGAATGGCGCCAGAAAATGGCATTCACTGTATTGGTGGCACTGCTCATTGACCGCCATATCAACATAGTCAATGAGGTCACTGACCTGGTCCAGGTCATTTTTCAGGGCGACAGCCAATCCCCGTTGATGGGCAGCATTATAGAGATTGCGATTGAATGCCAATTGATCACTGGCGGTTAGATTAAAGCCGCTGTTCTCCTGATAGGCCATCACGTTGTCGGGTTCGACACCGTCACAACCCTTGCTCGCTGCAAGGTCGAGCCTGTCGAGCATAATCGTGAAGACACTGGATGAGCGGATATCGAGCCAGCGCTCATCGGCATAACCGCTCAGGGTATTGCCCAGATCCGCTGACTGGAAGTCACCGGCATCGCTGCGCCAGGATTCATAACTGCCGGCGGAAAAATAACAGATTACACGATGCCCAGCGGCATGAAGGCTTGCAATATCGGCTGCCGAGGTGTCAAACAGGTCGATGTCGTAGACATCGACTCCATAGCTTGTATTGAGTGCGCCCTGCAGCTGCCAGGCCCAGGTAGTGTCGACACCCGGGCGATACCAATTACCGACGGTCACCGCATCGACATTGGCGTCGAGAGTGGGACTGCTGCTTGTCGACAGGTTTGTGGCTGTGAGTAGCTGATCGGCCAACTCATTGATATAGACTTCGATGGCGGTATATCCGGAAGCCATGATGGTATTGTGGTCATCAGTGGAGCTGGACAATCCACGACTGTTTTCCCAGTCGTCCGGCATGCCGTCACCGTCCGAATCTATGGGGGGTGAGCCAGCGGACAAACCCTGCATCAGATCTGCGGGTATCCGCGTACCCCAGGACCCGGTTCCCGCATTGACCTCCTGTACGTTTTCACTGTCGATTAGATCCCGGGGGAAGGCACCGGCCTCGCTCAACACCAGATCATAGTTGGTCAAGGCGTCATCTATACGCTCAATAGCTTGGGAAAATGTATGCTTCTGATCGGCCCGGGCGACACTCGAATCCCAACCCCAGTCTATATTCTCGAAACTGCTGTGGAGATGGGGAGTAAGCCATGGATTATCCACACTGCCCACAAAATCACCTGGATCGTCAACATAGTTATCTTGCAGATAGTAACTCGGGGCCGGCGTCCCACCGCCACTGTTCTCATCATCGAAAAAGAAAGGTATCAGGGTATTGTCGGGTCCTTGCTTATAGTAATTGCCGATGATATTGAAATCCCCGCTTGCCGGGTTGTGGTGAACAAAGCCATGGCGCGCATTGTAGACCAGATTATTGATGATCTCGGCCGGCCCAGTGGCGACAGCGGGATTGCGGTTGCCGTTATGTGCAAACAGATTGTGGTGAATGCTGACATTGGCGCCGTTTGGACCACTGATCAAGCCGTAATTGTGGACACCCTCGGGATGACCGTCTGTATCGGCCCGGGTTATGGTCGACCACTGGACAGTCAGATCAGTGGCTTCAAATATATCGAAGGTCTCGTCCAGACCACCTGAGGCAGAGACATGATCGAAAATCAGGTTCGAGCTTCTGGAACACTGAATCCCATCATACTGATTACCGGCCACACTGGGATTGGTCGAGTGATCGGCGCGCACCCGCAGATGGCGCACGATAATATTGTCAGGGGGGTTGCTGTATTGACATGTCAGCCGGCCATGAATCGTGATACCCGCCCCGGGCGCCGTCTGTCCGGCAATGGTGACATCCCCATAGGGTATAACGATGTCACCTTCGATAACCCCACTGACCTCGAAAACGATAATCCGGGGGGCGTCGATATCCAGCGCCGCCTGGAGACTGCCTACCCCGCTTAGATTGAGATTGGTGACCTTGATCACCTCTCCATTGCGTCCACCGCTGGCATTGGCGCCAAAACCCTCTGCGGAGGGAAAGGCCTTTACCGAAGTGGAGGGGTTATTGGCAGGCACCGAGACGGTCAATGCAGCGGACGATGTATTGTTGCCAGCGGCGTCATAAGCAATCACATGATAGATGTAATCGGTATTCACAGACACCCTGGCATCGGTGTATGAAGTGGTTGTGGTGGTATCAAGCTCCATCCCATCGCGAGTGATCTGATAATGTGCAATGCCGAGATTGTCGGTCGCAGCGTTCCAACTCAAGCTGACTGATTGAGTCGTGGTGGTCGCGGTAAGGTTAGAAACCGCTGTGGGCGGCTCTGTATCCGGCACCGGATTCGTATTGGCCGGAACGGAAACCGCGATGGGATCGGATGAGGTGGCGTTGCCTGCCGCATCGACGGCAACAACATGATAGGTGTATTGGGTATTTTCGGTTACTGAGTTATCGGTGAATGTTGTTGTGGCCGTGGTGCCGATGGCTCCGCCATCGCGGGTGATCTGATAGTGGTCGATACCGATGTTGTCGGAAGCAGCATCCCAGACCAGGGTCACTGACTGGAAATTGCTGGTGTCGATGATGTTGGATACGGCAGTGGGTGCTTCAGTATCAACACCATCCTGATTCGAGGATGAGTCGTCGTCACCGCCTGGCTCGCAAGCCACACAACAAGACAACAAAAGAATCAAGGTTATTTTGTTTACTACAAACGACATGTTCGAATTTTTAATCTACACGTCAATCGGCAAATACTCCATTGTCCGATTCAAACCCATATATCGTCTGGGTTCTGAGAACACTGTCACCTATTGGCCGGCGCACAGGTATGGCTCAGCTTGCAACTGAGATGTCGATCTACCGTTAATCCAGAATAAGGCAACTTAAGACTCCCGTAAGGATTGCACTTCCTATCACTATTTAGCTTGCACAACCGCCCCTGTTTAGATACCGATCGATTAGCTGGGTTTTTTATCTAACAATTGTTTAATTTACCTCAAGGAACTTAGTTATTTTTTTTCATTTGGCCATTCAGATCCCTAAGAAAAGTCTAAACTTAAAGATGGAGGCGCATACCCCCTGAGGCTCTGGATCGATACTCAAGCACGGAGGATAGCTCCGTGCCTGTATAAGAATGGGTAGGATTCCCAAGATTAGTTTTTGGGTAGCTCAACTACCCCACACGATCAATCCTAAAGGTTTTCAATGAACTACCCACCAGTAACCGCACCGATTTTCACCCGTTACGATGTTACTTTGGAAGATATACACCGCCAGGGAATACGCAGAATCTCTCAGGACCTATTGCTGCAACAGGTGGCGGACAGCCTGGTAACCGGTGACGAAGACGAAACCCGCAAGGCCGTTAGCGAAGCGCTTAAAGACCGTGATCCCCTTGAGGTGATCAACAACAGCCTGATTCCCGGCATGCGCGAAGTCAGCCGGTTATGGGATCTAGGTCGTTATTTCCTTCCCCAAGTGATCCTCTCCTCGGACGCCATGATCGCCGGCATTTCGCTTTGCGAAGACAAGATGGGGCACACCATGGAGAGAAAGGCGAGGGTGATCACCCACACTGCCGAGGGAGACATTCATGACATCGGCATGCAGATCGTCAACGCCCTGCTACGGGCTGCCGGTTTCGATGTCATCACCCTGGGTGCGGATGTGCCGGTGGAGGATGTCGTCGAGGCCTGCCGAATACACAAACCGGTGATGCTCACCGGGACCGCATTAATGACCACAACTATGACCGCCTTCCCCAGAATCGCCACCCGTCTGAAAGAGGCTGGCCTTGATATCCCCTTCATCTGTGGTGGTGGCGCAGTCAGTGAAGAGTTTGTCACCGGTTTCGATCTTGGCATCTGGGGTAGTGATGCGTCTCAAGCATCCGCAATCGCCGAGGATGCATTGAGTGGATTCGACTGGCGTCAATTGCGCAATAAGTGGAACGGATGATGTGACTGGGTATGAGGTGACGCAATGAAACTGACTGACACCATGGCATACAGCAGCCCGGATCAGATGATGTTCGGTTTTGCACTAAAGCCGGTGACAACACGACGCGGCCTGACTATCGGCGGTGGCTCGGTGATCGCCGAAGTGGTACCGCATCCCCGTCCCGGTAGTGAAAAGACCCTGCATACCCTGCAGCGTGAATTCGAGCGGGCCAACGGCGATGTCCTGGAACGTTGTATCAATATCGGCACACCCAGCCTGGTATTGGAGAACGAACATGTATATCAGATGACCGATAATCCAGAATGGGGCAGGGAAATCACCGCCCTCGCCACCCAGCAGATCGACGGGTATGCGGAGCAATACGGGCTTCAAGGGGCCTATCGCGCCACCATCGCCGACCTGCGAAAACCGGACATGGTAAACATTCGGGACTCGGAACGCACCAACAAGGTTCTGGAGGCGTTTGACGCCTGCTCGGAATATGCGGATATCATCTCCATCGAATCCATCGGCGGTAAGGAGATCTTCGACCACTGCATCATCCGCGACGATATCGCCGGACTGCTGTTCGCCCAGGGGGTGCTCGGAGGCCGTGACATGGCATGGCTGTGGCCACAGATCGTCTCTATTGCCGATAAGCATGGGGCGATAGCCGGTGGCGATACCGACTGCGCTCAAGCCAATACGGCCATGTTCATGGCGGGTGGATACACTGCCAAGGATGTGCCTCATACCCTGGCGGCACTCTCCCGTGCCATGGCCGCAGCTCGCTCACTGGTAGCCTATGAGTGCGGCGCAATCGGGCCCGGCAAGGATTGCGCTTATGAGAATCCGATCATCAAGGCCATTACCGGCATGCCCATGTCGATGGAAGGCAAAAGTTGCGCCTGTGCCCACTCCTCACTTTGCGGCAATGTCATGTCAGCGGTATGCGACCTCTGGTCGAACGAAGCCGTGGAATTCCACCGTATGTTCGGCGGTAGTTCGCCTGCCGTGTTCACGGAAATTCTCAGTTATGACGTCTCCTCGATGAATGTCGCCATAGCCCTTGGCCATCAACGGGAGTATCAGGCATGCATGATAGGGTCCGACCGCTACCGCAGTCTGCATGGATTCATCCTCTGCCCCGATAACGCCTGGACAATTGGCAAGGCATTGGTCGATAACAATGAGAGCTATTATGCGCGGGCGCGGGCAGCCGCCATCACCTGTGGAGAATTGATGCTCGCCGATCCCCAACTACAATTCACTAATTTTGAAAAGGAGGCGCTATCCGGATACATGGCGGAATTGGAAAAACTGCCACAACATGAGCAAGATTTCATCGACCTCTGTTTGCACAAATACGCCGATGTAAAAGGCTTTTTGCCAGAGGCTTACGGCCTCTAAGCATTACGGGACAACTATGAACCGATTTGCCATCGCATTGGATTTGGGAACCAGCGGATTCCGTGCCCAGGCGTTGAACCTCGCCACTGGCGAGGTAGTCTCCACAGTGATCACCAAATGTCACCCCCTGCCCGGCTCGAACGTCATCGACCATCTCCACTTTGCATTGGAGCTCGGTGTCGTAAAAGCCCGTGATCTCATGTTACGAGCGGTCAACCAAATATTACTGCAGTTACGGGTCTGCCTGGATCATGTCTCACGTCTCGCTGTCTGTGGCAATCCGACTCAACTTTCTCTCTTCCAGGGAATGGAGATCCGCGACCTCGCCTATGCCGGGTCGCGTAAGTTACAGGCTTTGAATGTCCCCATACCGGAACGAACTGCGGCGATCCGAAGAGCCAACGAGTTCCCGGAGTTGACACTACCTGACGCTTGCGACGTCATTATCCCACCGGCAGTGCACGATGAAGTGGGTGCGGACGCCCTGGCATTGGTCATCCAAAGCGGTATCTTGGATTGCGATGAAACCGCGATTGCCATCGACTATGGCACCAACGCGGAGATGGTTCTCATTCACCAAGGCCGTTTGTTTACCGCCTCGGCTGCTGCAGGACCTGCATTGGAAGGCCAACACATCTGCTGCGGAACGCTGGCAATGCCAGGCGCCATCGCCGATATCGAAGCGGATGGTGAAGACCACCGGCTATTGGTGTTGGATGATGACATGCTGCCGGCTTCCGGGGCATTGATCAATCTGAGTCTGGCAACTGAGATATCGGCAAGCTGCGAATCAGCTGCAAAGGCAATCACCGGTACCGGTGTTATCGCCGCACTGGACCAGGCACTGCTGGCGGGAGTGATCTCGCCACCCAAGATCAACACCCCCGATCGTCGACTCCACTTCGGTAGAGAGATCTTCCTCACTGAATCGGATCTTGGCGAAGCGGGAAAAGCGATCGGAGCAATCCGTGCCGGCTATGTCACTCTCGGCGTCGAAGCCGGCATAGTCCCGGCCGAGATCACAACAGCCTACCTCGCCGGTGCCTCCGGCACCTATGTCGATGCCAAAAAATCCGGACGCCTGGGACTGATTCCACCTTGCGTGGATAAAGTGAAACAGGTGGGCAACACCTCGCTTGCCATGGCCCGCGATCTCGCATTCGAGCCCTCGAAGCTCGAAAAGATGACAGACCTGTCAGTCAGTCTGAGCCAAACACATACCATGTTTGCAACCTCTGACACATTCTCCAAGCTGTTCCTGCTGGAGCTCTCCCGCTGGACCGAGGGGATGCCGATGACAACTCATCGCGAAATGCTGCACCGCTTCCATCTACCCGATATCCCAGTGATGGAGAGAATGCCATCTGTACTATGCTCCATGCAGCGGGATATCGGTAATCTGGGACTGCATGGGCTGATAGCACTGGAGTCAGTCGGCAAGGAGGTGCGATTGCAACTGGAGGGCTGCGTTGCCTGTCTCAGCTGTATCAAGGCCTGCCCAGCAGATGCTCTGAGCATCGACACCACAACCCATCCTGCGAGCATCTCACTGATGCACGCACGCTGTAACGGTGTTGCCTGCCGACGTTGTGAACCGGGATGCGAGCCGAAGGTGTTCCACCTCAGCGACTTTTTCGATGAGAAGCGGGTCGCTGCCAACAGGGAGTGTTAGTCTATGGCGGTACTCGGCATCATCACCTGTGAGATCCTGGAGCTGGAGTTTGCACAACTGATTGGCAACGACCCTGAAATCGGTCGCATCAGCATACTGCAAGACAGCCACTCGACACGCCTGATCGAATTGCTTGGAGCAGACCGAGAACCGCGCCTGCACGCTCTACCTCACCCCCATGCCTTTACCCCTGAGCCCGATCAATCATTGGAGCTATTGGTCAAGGTTCTGGCACTGGGGTTGCACCGAAATCGCAAAGTGTTAGGCAATGCCCTGGCGAAGTGGGCCCAGGCGTTACAACCCCACATCGATGTCCTGCTCCTGGGTTATGGACTCTGCGGGGGGGCTTTGGAGGATGCGCGGTCCACACTAAACATCGATATACCCCTGTTCCAGCCAATGGACAGCGACCATCCGATAGACGATTGTGTTGCCCTCTGCCTGGGGGGACGTGAGCGTTATTACAGTGAACAGCTAAAGATGGCAGGTACCTATTTCTTGACCCCAGGTTGGTCGCATCACTGGGGGCGGATGTTGGAGACAGGTTCAGGGGAAGTTTCGCAACCTGTTCTAAAACGATTGCTATCCAATTACCAGCGCGCGCTGTTGGTGCAGTCACCGGTAGTTGCCAATGACGAAATGCAGGCGCGTGGCGCCGAGTTCGGACGCCTTACCGGACTCAATGTGGAAACAGAAAGAGGTAACTACATCCCGTTGCTCCAGGCTTGGGACGCCGCCAAGGCGACTATAAGGCCAGCAAATGTGTCTGCAATCCAGGGGGAAGCTCGATGAAAATGGCCGACATTTCGGTACAGGAACTGGCCGCCCTGCCTTGCCTCTACGAGGGCAACCATTTTTGTCTGCACCTGGAAACAAAGAGTGTCTTTGACAGGCCTGTAGTTATCAAGTCATTGCTAAGGGATACAGATAAGAAATTTGCCGCACGACTTGGTAACGAATACCAGCAAACTGTCAATCTTCCACTGCAGGGTATACGCCAACCCAGAAGCCAAATCATGATTGGCGGTCGCCCTGCGCTTGTCCTCGACTATATCGAAGGGGAGACGCTGCAACAGACCCATGTAAAACGACGCCAAACCCTGGCAGAAAATCTGGCCGTCAGTATTGCTATAACAGCCCTTGTGGATGAGCTTCACCGGGAAAACGTGATGCATCGCAATCTTGCCAGTTCCCACATCCTCGTCTCTTCTTCTCCATTGACAGTGACACTAATTGGATTTGGCGATGCCACGTCGATCAAAGAGAGTGATGGCCTGGTTGAAAGCGACCTTTCATGCAAGGTACTTCCCTATATCTCACCTGAGCAGACAGGGAGAATCAACCACCGGGTTGACCATCGCACCGACCTCTATTCACTGGGTGTTATGCTCTACGAGGTATTTAGCGGAAAACTGCCTTTCGAAGCAGAAGAGTCGGCTGAATGGGTCTATGCACACCTGGCTCGCAATCCGCGTGCACCCCATGAATTAAATCCCGAAATCCCAAATGCATTATCAGATCTCATTTTGCGGCTAGTGGCGAAAAATCCTGACGAGCGTTATCAATCCGCGTTTGGGGTGCATGCCGATCTGAAGGCTATCCAGCAGCAACTACAAACAACCGGTAACATCGACGAAATTTCTCTCGGCCAATCAGACTACAGCAGTAGATTCCATCTACCGGAACGACTCTACAACCGCAGAGCCGATCTGGAGAGTCTACAGCAAGCAATTGAGGGCGCTATAAACGGTAGAGGCTGTGTAGCACTGATATCTGGCCATGCGGGTAGCGGCAAGACCGCCCTGGTGAAGGCTTTGCGTCAATTTGCCGTAGATCGGAGTGTCTATTTCATCGTTGGCACATATGAAAGCTCCCAGCGCCATGTACCCTATGTCGGTTTACGCCAGGCTTTTGCTGAATGGATTGATCTGATGTTGACTGGCAGCATCCAGCAATTGGCACAATGGAAGAGAGACCTGCTCACAGCCTGCGGTGGCGATGCCAGCCAGCTCGTGGACATGCTGCCGCAGCTCAAGTTAATTATCGGAACACCCTCCCCTGCCCCAGAGCTCGGCCTGACTCAGGCACAACATCGTTTACACCATCTTTTTCGTAGCTTCGTTCTCGCCTCTTCGGAGCAGGAACACCCATTGGTTCTGTTTCTGGACAATCTGCAGTGGGCCGATCATGCGACAGTACAACTGTTGAATCTACTACTGTCCGGCATAGATACCCTGCCGATTGTGATCATTGCCGCCTATCGGGACGACGAAGTGGTCGCCGGACACCCTCTCGCCAGTCTTCTTGATTCACTTGTCACAGAAAAGAGAAGGATACGTACGCTCCACCTAGAACCCTTTAAAGTAGCGACGGTTAATTCTCTGATTGTCGACGCCTTGAGAACAGATCCCTCCACCTCCTCACCACTGGCGCAGCAGGTTTTGGAAAAGACCGGAGGCAATCCACTCTTCATTCGTCAATTCATGCAGTCTTTGTATGACAAGAACCTTCTCCATTTCGACACGGAAGAGCGGCGATGGAGATGGGATTTGGATGCCATACGACAGCAGCCGGTCATCAGTAGCATAGTCGATGTCATGGCTAATAAATTGGACGACCTACCCCAGGAAACCCGCTCCTCTCTGGCCTTGGCAGCATGTATCGGAACCCACTTCCGCGCCCGCACGCTTGCCTCATTGGCCAACATGCCGGAATCTGAGATGGTGTTACGATTACAACCGGCGGTTACCGCTGGCCTGCTTCAGGAGATAGAAACACCACCAGAACCGGGAGCTGGCTCCGATATAGAGACCGGTGGAGGTTTTGAGTTTCCCCATGATCGTATCTGCCAAGCGGCCTATGCACTGCAGCCACAAAAACAACAACGACTGAATCATCTTCGAATCGGACGGCTGTTACTCAGTCAGACACCTGAAGAACATCTTGAGGATTGGGTTTTTGAAATTACCGATCAATTAAACCAAGGCTTTCAATACATCAATAATCAGAAAGAGCAGCAACGACTTGTCACCTTGAATCTATTGGCGGGAAGCAAAGCCAAACGCGCAGCGGCCTATCAGTCGGCAATCCGTTACCTGAGCATGGGTATAGGCCTGCTACCCTACGAGCGCTGGAAAAACCCTGCAGAACCAACGCTGGAATTATTCATTGAAGCCATTGAGGCGGAATACCTATGCGCAAATTTCGAACGCGCTGCTTTGCTTTCATCGGAAGCACTACAACACACCGATGATCTGTTCATGCGTCTTAGGGTTTATGAGCTGACTATTCTATTTTTTACCGCCCAGAACAAAAATTCATCTGCCATCGAGTCCGGTATGGCGGCATTGGCCGAGCTTGGCATCAGTCTCAATGAGACAGTGTCCAGCGAAGAACGCCAGCAATTGACAGATCTTACCGGTCGCATCGAAGCACTGGCACATCAACCGACCATGCACGACTTACGTCACCTTGCCTCCTTGCGTATCATGATGCATCTCGCTACACCGGTACAACGCAGCAACCCAGAACTGTTACTGGCCCTGGTTAGCAAGATGGTGGTGCTTTCGGCAACCCACGGTAATTCTCAAATGGCTGCGTTTGCCTATGGCTGGTATGGAGCCTTGTTATGTGGCAGTAGCGGTGACATCGAAGCCGGTTACCGCTTCGGTCGCCTCTCGCTGGAAATTCTACATCAGTTTCCTGCAGCGGAATTGCAGACACGTGTTAATCTGCTATTCAACGCCTATGTTCGTCATTGGAAAGAGCCTGTTCAGCAGAGCACCAATCACCTGTTGGAGACTTATAAACGCGGAATCGAGACCGGCGATCTGGAGTATACCAGCCTCAGTGCTGTTCACCATTGCGGTTATATGCTCTGTACTGGCGTCCCCTTGGAGTCCGTCCAAAGCATAGAGTTAGCATACCTGGAAAAAATAGAAAGCTGGCGATTGCCTTTTCAGGTTTATCTACTTCGTATTTGGCTGCAGACAACGGCCAACCTACGCGATGCGGATGGCGATCCGAAAATACTGACTGGTGAGTTCTTCGTTGAAGCCAATTATCTTCACAAGTGGTTAGCAGAGAAGAACAACCTACTTGCGTTCAGTGTATTCTGCAGCCGTACAATGCTCCAGTACCACTTCGGCGACTATGCCTCAGCAGTATTATCCGCTAAGCAGGCGGAGGAGTATTCCAATTCTGCATTGGGTCTCTACTACCAGGTCATTCACACTGTTCACTATGCCTTGGCACTACTGGCACTATACCAGAACAGGGATAGTACCGCCCATGACGAGTGTATTGAACTAGTCACACCGCTTGTCGATCGATTACGCCGCTGGGCGGCACTCTCGCCAACAAATTTCTCCCACAAGTTAGCGCTTGTGGAGGCTGAACTGGCCCGCTTTTTAGGTAACAATGGAGGTGCGCTCAATAGCTTTAATCAGGCCATAGCTTTGGCACGCAAAAATGGTCAGCAGATGGATGAGGCATTGGCCTGCGAACGCGAGGCACGATTCTATACTTCCCTGGGTCGCGACGATATCGCAACACAGGCATTGCGTAATGCGGTTGATAGATTCCGCTCATGGGGCGCAGAGCGCAAGGCAAACTTGCTGGAACAAGGTTTCAAATTACGAGTGCGGCAAGGTTTAGTGTCACTGGACACCTCTGCCGTACTCAAGGTATCACAAATGCTCTCCCAGGAGGTGCACCTCGAACAGTTACTTGAAAAGCTGATGCGTATCGTAATCGAAAACGCAGGAGCAGAGAAAGGTCTGCTGATCCAGAAAACTCGCGACGGTCTGATAATCCAGTCCCACGGCACCGATAAGGGTGTAAGCACGATGAACGCAGTAGCGGTGGAAGAGAGTGGAGAAGCTGCTGTATCAGTCGTCAATTACGTAGCTCACACTCATCGCGAAGTAGTGCTGAGTAACGCCTATTTGGATCCGACATTCAATAGCGACGAGTACATCACCGAGCATCAGACACGATCGTTATTATGCCTGCCCATTATATACCAGGGAAAACTCTCCGCTCTGCTCTACCTGGAGAATAATCTGGCAAGCGATGTTTTCACCCTTGATCGCTTGGAACTGCTCAAGGCCCTGGCCTCACAGGCCGCGATTTCCATCGAGAACGCCACGCTCTATACAGAGCTGGAAAACAAAATCACCGCGTTACGGGAGAGTGAACAGAAATTCCGTGTAATCTTTGACCAAACATTTCAGTTTATTGGTGTACTGGACACTGATGGAACACTGCTACAAGCCAATCGTACTGCCCTAAAATTCGCTGGGATCGATGAGAAGACAGTGATCGGCAAACCCTTCTGGGAAACACCCTGGTGGAGCCATTCAGTTGAGTTACAGGAGCAATTGAAAAGCGCTGTAAAAGAAGCAGCAAAAGGCAAATTGGTCCGTTTCGAAGCCGACCACCCTTCAATGGACGGCCGCATCAGTTATATCGACTTCTCCCTCAAGCCTGTAACCGATGCGGATGGTAATGTGGTGCAACTGATTCCAGAAGGGCGTGACATTACCGAACGCAAACGAGCGGAAGAAGAGCTTCTGCGTTACAAAGAGCATCTTGAGGAGACCGTCCAACGACGCACTGAGGAGCTGCGCATGGCACGTGATGAGTCCGAGACGGCAAATCGGGCAAAGAGTGTGTTCCTTGCCAATATGAGTCACGAACTACGTACCCCGCTGAATGCCATACTCGGCTTCTCCCACATGATGCAGCGTGATAAAAATCTGAGCAAGGATCAACACGAAAGTCTCAGCATCATAAATAACAGCGGCGAACACCTGCTGAAATTAATCAATGATGTTCTTGAAATTGCAAAAATCGAAGCTGGAAAACTGCAATTGGTAATCTCCACTTATGATCTGCATGCCTTGATACGCGAGGTTACCGATATGATGCGCCTGAGAGCGCAGCAAAAAGGACTAAGTCTCGGTCTCGACCAATCATCCGAATTCCCTCGCTACATTAAGGGTGATGAGGCAAGACTGCGCCAGATATTGGTCAATCTGGTGAGCAATGCGGTTAAGTTCACTGTTGAGGGATCAGTAACTATCCGCCTGGGTGTTGATGACGAGAACCAGCTACTACTGCTGGAAGTCGAGGACACAGGACCGGGCATCAGTGAAGATGATCAACGTCGATTGTTCAATCCCTTCGAGCAATTCGCTGAAGACAAAATGCAGATTGGAACGGGACTGGGACTCACCATCGTACAGCACTTCGTATTGTTGATGGGTGGCAGGGTCATCGTGGAGAGCGATTTTGGGAAGGGTTCGCGGTTCCGTGTGGAGTTGCCTTTGATGAGAGCAGACGAGGCCGAAATCAGACAACTCAGTGGAAAGATCGAGGGTGAGGTGAGTGGCCTGGCACCGGGTCAACCCAGTTACCGTATCCTGGTTGCCGAAGACCAGCGTGATAACCAGCTGCTGCTGGCCAAATTGATGGCTGATATAGGTATGGAAGTAAAGGTGGCCAACAATGGTCAAGAGTGCATAGAGACATTCAAGAAGTGGAAGCCCGATCTAATCTGGATGGACCGACGCATGCCACTGATGGATGGTATAGAAGCCACCCGAAAAATCCGCGGTATGCCCGGTGGCAAGCAAGTAAAGATCGTCGCCGTCACAGCATCCGCGTTTAAAGAGCAAGAACCAGAACTGCATGATGCCGGTATGGATGATTATATTCGCAAACCGTTTCTCTTCAGTGAGATCTACGACAGTCTGGCAAAACAGCTGGGAATTGAATACGTTTATCGCGAAGTCTCAGGCAAATTCAAGGGTGACCGTAAAGTACTAACTCCACGAATCATGAAGAAGGTCAGCCCTGAACTGCGCGAGCAACTCCGAAGTGCTGTTGAATCCTTAGAACAGGAAAGCATCAACGCCGTTATCAATCAGATCGCCATCAAACATACCGATTTGGGTCGGACGCTCTCGAACCTGGTAATCGATTTTGACTACCCTTCAATTTTAAGTGCAATTGATGCCGCAACGACCAAGGAGCAACAGGATGATGGAATCTGATAACGACTATATCCTTGCTGTCGATGATACACCCGCCTCTTTACGGCTGCTTACTGAAATTCTTGCAGCTGAAGGTTATCTGGTACGTTCTGCGATCAATGGCGAACTTGCATTGAATGCAGCCATAGCGCAACCACCGAAACTTATCCTCCTCGACGTAAACATGCCAGGCATGGATGGTTTCGAAGTCTGTCATCGCCTGAAACAAGAACCTGATTTAAACGAAATACCTGTTATCTTCGTCAGTGCCCTCTCAGAGATGCCAGATAAATTGAAAGGATTTGAAATCGGTGGTGTTGATTATGTCACCAAACCCTTCCAGCGGGATGAATTGCTGGCACGGGTACAGACTCACCTACAGCTCTATAATCTGACACATCACCTCGAAGATATGGTGGCGGAACGCACCCGATCCCTTGTGGAGAGTGAAGAGCGATTAAAGAAAACCATGCTCAAATCCGTTTCAGCCGTTGCCGCCATGGTGGAATTACGCGATCCCTATACCGCAGGCCATCAACAAAGGGTCGCCAAGATTGCCAGTGCTATCGCTCGCGAACTCGAACTACCTGAGGCACAGATCGAGGGAATCAACCTCGCCGCAGTGGTCCATGACATAGGAAAAATCAGCGTACCCAGCGAAATCCTCAGCAAACCGGGCCGCATCAGCGATCCTGAGTTTGCACTAATCAAACAGCACCCAGATATGGGCTATGATGTTCTAAAGGAGATTGAATATCCCTGGCCGATCGCTGAAACCGTGCGACAACACCACGAACGTCTAAACGGCAGTGGTTATCCTCAAGCACTGCAGGGTGACGAAATCTTGATGGAAGCACGCATCCTCGCGGTTGCTGACACTATCGAAGCAATGGCCTCACATCGCCCCTACCGCGAAGGTCTTGGCATTGAAAAGGCACTGATACATATTGAGGAGGAACGCACTACGCATTTTGATAACGATGTGGTCGATGCAGCCTTGAGACTGTTCCGCGAAAAAGGGTTTAGTTTAGATGAGTAATTAACTATCCCTGGCTGAAAAGTTCTGTCAAAGGGTTTGAATGGTCTATTCGTTAGACAGGCAGATTTGTTATACGACTACTCTGTAGCAGTCGTGTCAATGAATCCGCATCGATGGGACGACTAAATAGATACCCCTGAGCGTATTCGCACTGCAGATTGCATAGCTGGTTGAGTTGTTCCTCGGTCTCCACACCTTCCGCAACCACTTCAAGCCCGATCCCATGTGCCATCAGAATTGAAGCATTGACCAATTCGTAGTCTGCTGGATCGGCAATCAGATCAGCGATGAAACTGCGATCCACTTTCAGTAGATCGAATGGAAAGTTGCGTAGATAGCTCAGCGATGAATAACCAGTACCGAAATCATCCATTCCAAGTCCTATACCGATTTTGTGCAAGCGATCCAATGTTTCTGCGATATCCTGCTGCCCGCTCATCAACACGCCTTCGGTAATCTCCAATACCAGGGATTCTGTCTTCAAACCGCTGCTGTAGATGAGGTCCTCAATATATTGGACCAATGAAGCATCACGTAGCTGTCTTGGTGATAGATTGATGGCTATTTTAAACTTCTGGTCGAGCATTCCATGCCAACGCCGAGCATTGTATACAGCCTCGGACAAGACATACCTGCCGATCCCCAGGATCACACCTGTCTGTTCTGCAATTGGGATAAACTCATCGGGTGATACAGTACCCAGGGCGGGGTTGTTCCAGCGCAACAAGGCCTCTGCAGCAACTATCCTATTGCTCTTCAATTCAACAATCGGTTGATAGACCATGGAAAACTCTTTTCGCTCCAGAGCACCGTGTAACTGCTCCTCGACTTCCAGGCTACGTGAAATATTAAGATTCATCTCCCTGGTAAAAAAGTTAAAGGTGTTTCTGCCCTGCTCCTTTGAGTGATACATCGCGGTATCAGCATTTCGCAGCAATTCCGTTGGCGTACTGCCATCGCTGGGATATACCGCGATACCGATACTGGTGGTTACCACCAACTCCCGTTCATCCAGTTTGAACGGATGTCGAAACTGCGAGATGAGATTTTTCGCCACTTTTTTTGCATCTGTCAATTCAGTCAAGTTGCGCAACAGGACGATAAATTCATCACCACCGAGACGGCAAACACTGTCTTCATCCCGAACCGCTGATTGCAGTCGACCAGCGGCCTGTACCAGCAGACGATCACCGGTTTCGTGTCCCAGAGTGTCATTGACACGTTTAAAGCCGTCCAGGTCAAGGAAGAGTATGGCGACTTTGGATGCATCTCTTGATGCCTCCTTGAGTAGCTGAGCCAGACGATCCATGGCGAGGAAGCGGTTTGGCAGACCGGTCAGGCCATCGAAATGTGCCTGTCTAAGGATATGGGCTTCCTGACGTTTCTTCTCGGATATATCGACATGCGTACCGACGATACGTATCGCCTTGCCCTCCCCGTCACGAACCAGAAAAGCACGGGATAGAATATCCACCCAATGACCATCCTTATGACGCATCTTGAACTCGATGTGAAAGTTATCGCGTTTTCCATTGGTGTAGTCGTTCAACATATCCCAGCAGCGTTCACGATCTATGTCGCTGATCAGTTTTTCCCAAGTGGAAAATGAATTGGCTAGCTCGTGGTCCTGGTAACCCAGCATACTCTTCCAGCGTGGTGAGTAGTAGATTTCGTTACTCTCCAGGTTCCAGTCGTATACTCCATCATTGGCACCTCGCATCGCCAGCTCGAAACGCTCTTCGCTTTTGCGCAACGCAGACTCGGCGATTTCGCGTTCGCTGATCTCCTTGCTAAGTTCACTGTTTTTCTCTTGCAGTTGGAGGGTACGCTTTTCGATAACGCTTTCCCGACTCTTGACCTCTTCACCCAGATCCTCGATCAGCTGACTGTTTTGCACTTGTAGCCTGATGTTTTCCATCAGGTTACGATTGATGTTGCGTGTAAACAGCGTGGTCATGACAAGGTAGACCAAGGTCGCGATCGCCAATGCGTTGTGTCCCGTATCACCGTAGGAAAAAAGTGTAACGACAAGGGTCATAACTTGAGGATAGACATAGGCTACAAATGCCGGTATGTATGCGGAGAGGATAACCACAGCGGATGCGACAATACCAAAAAGCAGCATACACAATCCGATTGCAACCGTAAGGTTGTTGGCGAAATAGATATAGGGAACAATCAAGCTCCAGGAGATGCCCACCAATAGACAACCGACCAGATAACTCCATTTCCACTGTTTATTTGACAATCTGTCTGGGTTTCGGTTGCGCATAAACCATAGTGCGAGACGAAAACTGGCTGATACAATGAGGGCCAGCACCCATATTGCTAAAAATCCAGACTCAATATGGTTTTTCAAAAGGAAGTAGAAGAGTAACGCCACGGCGACGACAGTGGCATTGGATATCGGGGCCTGTTGATAAAGTATTCGAGTTTGTTCTTCGGTGATAAATCCTTTTACAGACTCCAGCTGTATGCGCTCATTGTTCGACAAGGGCTGTCTAATCATTGTGCTCAACCGATATCTGTTTTTTTATTGCTAACGTCTGCTTTTACTTTGACTCTACGGACGGGTCGGCCGCATTTTTCTTTAACAGCACAGAATCACCCTATCGATCTGCGTGATCCAGCTTGGTGACAAGGTGATGTCGTCCACCATACAGCCACTCTTTGTAGGGCCTGTTAACACCAATCCAAGAGGGAAGCAGTACTCATTGCGGGGTAAATAAAGCTGTTTCCCGACGGTTCCCGACAAAAAAAAGAACCACAATTCAGGAATCTGTCACCATTGAGTATAGCAGTGCAATTGTTTGTTTAATTTTTTCTTATAAACTCTTCCCTGCATTTCCGAAACACCCTTTTTGGCGTCTCGTGAATAATCTCCTTTGCTTAAATATGATGCAAAATCTCAACAATGTCCAATACCCTGGCCCAGCGGTGACAAGATAGCGGAACTCAATCTAACCAGGATTTTAAATCCCAGCCGTATGCTTCTTACCGCATGGCTCTGCTAGGCCTGTTAACACTCATCCAATGCGCCCTGTTGAGCCTGAAGGGCCGGGGCTAGTGTTAACAGGCTCTAGGTCGCCAGCACCAACTCGGCGATCTCTCCCAGCGCCTCCCTGATCTCATTGATTGAAGGCGGTTGTGCCCGAGACAGGTCATCAAAGGCTCCTCGGCAGGTCATGCGCATCACATCGGGCTGTTTCTCTGAACTCAGCCAGAGATGGTAGCCATGGGTGACTATGGGTGATCCGCGATCCAACTCCGCCTTGATGAACCTTGGTTGATCGTATGGGTTACGCACAACCTGGGCGGTCAAACGTTGTACGCTCTTGATCACAAAGCTATCAGGCTCAATCTGTTGAACCTCATCACTCAGAGTAGCCACTTCAAAATTGCAGTTGGCCAGGTAGCGATCGAAATCACCGAGGTGCATCGATTTTCCCCGTTGCAGAAAGGTGCGTGTGGTACCGGGCTCAATGGAGACCCGCTTCATCAAAACAAGCTTGCTACCGACCGGCGGCAGGTTGTACGCGTAGGCTAGATTGTCACTCACCATGTAGGATTGAGAGCATGCCGAGAGCAGCAGGGTAAGTATGATCCAGCGCATCATTTCCACCTCGCGATTAAATAAAGCCTGAGCTTTCGTGCTCTAGGTGTAAACGGTTGGCGTCGTCTCAGATGATGCGGAAATAGCAACTGAGATCTGGAATGTCGATCTCCCGGGGCTTTAACCTGATGGGGTCGTTCAGGTTAGCTTCGCCGCGAACACGCACCTTGGCCTCCATGGCGATGGAGGGCAGCAGCACGGTAGCCCGTTCTCCCTCCTTGGCCACGATCACCGCCTCGCCCTGCCACTCGGGGTTGTCGCGCAGATAGATCAGACGCCAGTGATCGTTTGACACTCTTTCTGTCCTGCGGTTCGCCAAACTGCCAAGCTCAGACTGGGCGATACGTTCTGATATGGCGTGGATATCGAGTGTTTCACCTCCACCGAGATGGGCGCGCAGCTGCTGGTGTGCAAGAAGATCGGCATAACGCCTCAGTGGACTGGTGGCCCGGGTGTAGCTGGCCAATCCCAATCCGGCATGGGGCTCTGCCTGGGTCTTAACCTGGGTCGGCTTGAAGAAACGGCGGTAGGCGTACATGGCAGCCAAATCCCGCGGTTGTTCGAGCCGATCCGGCGCTGCCTGGGTGGCGAAGGGGAGCGCAATCTCATGGATCTGGCTATAGTTGGCGATCCCCTCTCCGGCCATCAGCATCAGATCGGTGATCATCTCCCTGCTCTGTAATCGGGGCAGAGGTTCGATTGTCACCACCTCATCGCTGACCTTGATTTTCACCTCAGGCAGCTGAATCGATGCGGCACCGGCCTCATCACGTCGCCGTCGATAGCGCTGACTCATAGCCAACAGGCTGGCGAAGGGCTCTTCATCTAGACGTTGATCCGCAGCCGCGTAGCTGATGCGCTCCACCTGGACCCAACTGGGGTGTACCTGCACCTCCGCCACCTCTCCCTTCGGGGAGAGGGTGAAACCGATCGACAAGGCGGGAGAGCGCTGTTGCAGGCCGAGGCCGAGTTGCTCGGTCACCTGGGGTGGCAGCATCGGGATCACCCGGTCCGGCAGATAGAGGTTGGCCCCCCGGGCCCTGGCCTCCAGGTCCATCGCACTGTCGGGGTGGACCAGGGCGGCGACATCGGCCACATGGACCCAGATTCGTTCACCATCGAGACTGACCGCATCATCCGGGTCCTGGTTATCCTCGTCATCGATGGCATAGGCGGCAAGCCCGGTGAGATCGAGCCGCTCCTCTTGCGGCAGGGCGGGAACCACCTGCACGGGGATGGTCTCATCTATGCCCATGCGGCGCGGATAGGGATTCTCATTGGGCGGCCAGTAGCCGGTCTTGAGCAGCAGACGGTGGGCGTTGACCGGGGTCTCCTGGATCTCCAGGGCCTGCAGGATACGGCTCTTCTCCCGCTTTTCCAGGGCCAGCGCCTCGACCTCGCCCAGGGCCTTGCGATCCTCCTCGAGGATCGAGCCCGACTGCAGGCGCTGCATCAGGCCCTCCCATGCCTCGGCCTCGGCCGCCTTTTTCCTGCGCTTGGCAATTTCGGCGGCAACCTGTTCGGCGGAACGGGGACGAATCGATGCAGGTTCGCCTTCAAAGTAGATCCCTTCGGCCACCAGCTGCCAGGTCGCCCAGGCCAGGGCGGGGGTGAAATCGCCGAATACCAGCTCACTCAGCTCCTTGATGTCGGTCTTGGCGCCCTCCAGCAACTCCCAGTTCTCCTCTACCTCACCACGCTGGGGAGTTAGCAGTTTCAGGTCCGAAAAGGGCCCGGGGTGGAGCAAGACGACATCTTTATCCCTGACCCGTTTACTCTTACCCCCTTCCAACTCGATGGTGATCTTGTCGCTCACCTCGATCACCCGGGCTGGCCGTATTTTGTAGAGCACCAGGGCACCTGTGGACAATATACTCATGCAAAGCACCAAAAAATGTTTAATTCCTGATATTCACAGGGAGTTTCGTCACCTGCGGGATCGGGTATGATACGCACTGTTGTATGACAAACCCAGGAGACAGTTCCTGAGATGAATAGTGAATGGTCCGATTTCCTTGCCTCCCGCGGTGCACCGTCCAGTAGCAGTGAGGATGTCAGCTGTGCCCTCAACGACCTCTCCCACTTCGGCCTGATCCGGGTTGAGGGTGAGGATGCGGAAGATTTTTTACAAGGTCAGATGACCAATGACATACGTCTGGTCACCGAAGATCACAGTAATCTGGCAGGCTGGTGCAATGCCAAGGGGCGCATGATAGCCAGTTTTCGCTGCTTCCGCCTGGGTGGGAGCTTCTACCTGCAGACCCTGATCGATGCCATTCCGAAGCTAGTGCCCCGACTCTCCATGTATGTGCTTCGGTCAAAAGTGGAAATCAGCGATGCCAGCGACGATTTGGTGCGCATCGGGCTTAGCGGCAACTGTGCCTCGCCTCTACTGCAGCCCTTTTTCGAAGAGCTCCCCGATCAGGTCAATGGGGTACAGCAACAGGATGAGATGGTACTGATTCGCTTGCCAGGCTCTATCCCCCGCTTCGAAGTCATCGGGCCGAGACAACAGTTACAGGAGCTCTGGCAAACCGCCGAGGGACAGGCCCAGCACGCGAGCAAGGAGCTTTGGGCGCTATTTGACATTCGCGCTGGTATCCCAACTCTCTATCCCGAAACCAGTGAGTCCTTTGTCCCGCAAATGGCGAATATGCAGCTGATCGATGGTGTCAGTTTCACCAAAGGATGCTATACCGGCCAGGAGGTCGTCGCCCGGATGCAGTACCTGGGTAAATTGAAACGCCGCATGTATCTGGCCCATGTGGATAGCAACACCCCGCCGAGACCGGGTGATGAGCTGTTCGCAGAGGGCAGTACCTCCGGACAAGGTGCTGGCAAGGTGGTGGATGCCCAGGCCAGTGGCGAAGGTTACGACCTGCTTGCGGTGATTGAAATCAGCAGCGCCGAGGAGAACCAGGTAAGGTTGGGTGAAGAGGGCCCCATGTTGGAGATTCTCAATCTCCCCTACAGTTATACCGAAGTGTGAAAACGAGCAGGAAAAGCCGTTAAGATAGCACCAGATTGACCGCTACACTGGCATCACAACTAAAAAGGAAGCCCTGGGGAAAATGATCGACGAAATCCAGTTTCTGCAGCGACTAAACGACGCCATCGACAGCAACCAGATTACTCTCCCTACGCTCCCGGAGGTCGCCTTGAAGGTGCGGGATGCGGTGGAGAGAGAACAAAGCTCGGCCAACCATATCGCCGAAATCATCGCCTCCGATGCCGCCCTTTCGGCGCGCATGCTACAGGTCGCCAACAGCCCCCTCTATCGAGGACGAGTCACCATCGACAATCTGCAGATGGCGGTCGCCAGGCTGGGTGTGCGCCTGGTACGCAGTCTGGTCGTCAGTCTCATCATGCGACAGATCTTCCAGGCCACCAACGATATCCTCGACACCAAATTCAGGCAGATCTGGGAACAGAGCGTACAGATCGCCGCCATGTCCCGGGTCCTTGCAAACGACAAGGATCACCTGGACAAGGAGCAGGCGATGTTGGCGGGGCTGATCCACAATATCGGTGCCCTGCCGATACTGGCCATGGCGGAGAGTCACGACGAGCTGCTCGAGGATGCGCTTGAGCTGGATCGAATAATCGATACCCTGAGTCCCCAAGTGGGTCAACGCATTCTCGAAATCTGGGACTTTCCCCAATCCCTGATCCAGGTGGCGGCCAACTTTCTCAATCTGGAATATAGTCACGACGGTGAAGCCGACTATGTCGATATCGTGCAGGTGGCAAGACTCGAGGCACAGATGAATCATAGCAGCGACTTCGATACATCAACCTTGTCGCAGATCCCGGCCTTCATAAAAGTCGGTCTGGAACCCGAAGTCAACATCATTGAGATCGAAGGTGTTGCCGACGATATCGAGAATATTGAGGTCATGTTCCTATCGTGACCTCTCACTCAAATCACACCACTCATGATTGAGGCAGACAACCTCTGTAAATACTACGCGGGCGTCAAGGCAGTGGACGGGGTCAGCTTTTCCATTCCCCGCGGTGTCTGTTTCGGTCTGTTGGGCCCCAACGGTGCCGGCAAGACAACCACGGTGGAGATGCTGGAGGGAATCAAGACCCCAACCTCGGGAGAGATTCGCTACAAGGGCGAGTCCCTGGGCAGACGCTTCCGCAACGAGGCGGGTATCATGTTTCAACATACCGCGCTGCAGGAATATATCCGCGTTGACGAAGCGCTGAAGATGTTTCAGCAACTCTACACCAAAACCCGGCCAATTGATGAGTTGGTGGAGATATGCGCCCTCGAGGAGTTTCTCTCGCGGGACACGCGTAAACTCTCTGGTGGTCAGAAGCAGCGATTATTGTTGGCAATTGCATTGATCAATGATCCCGAGGTGGTCTTTCTCGACGAACCCACCACCGGCCTCGATCCCCAATCAAGGCGCAACCTATGGCACCAGGTGCGCCGTATAAAGGCGGAAAACAAGACCCTGGTGCTGACCACCCACTATATGGAGGAGGCGTTCGAGCTCTGCGACGAAATCATCATCATGGATCACGGCAGTATCATCGCCCAGGGCAATCCCAAGACCTTGCTGACCAACCATTTCGACAAATCGGTGATCAGCCTGCCCCTCTCCGCCCTGCCGAAGGATTTTCACGTGGACAGTGCCTCCACACTCCACCCCCAGGATGGCCATATGGAGATCCTCTCCGCGGATGTGGATGTCACCATACGCCACCTAACGCAGCAACGGATCCCTCTGCAGCAGTTGCAGGTGCGCTCTCCAACCCTGGAAGACCTCTTCCTGGAGCTGACCGGACACCACTTGCGCACTTAATAAACAAAAACCATGTCATTCAATCGCTTTTTAGCTGCCCTGCAAGCGCGCAACCTGGAGTTTCTGCGTGACCGCACCGCTTTGGGTTGGAACCTGATCATGCCGGTATTGATCGTCATGGGTTTCGCCTTCGCCTTCTCTACCGGGCAGGAGGAGCTCTATAAAGTCGGCCTCTATGGTGAAACAGAGCAGAGCCACGGCCTGGAGAAGTTTCTCACCACACGCTATGTGGATTTCATCCAAGTGGATGACCTCAACAAAATGATCGACAAGGTGGACAGACACCAGATCGATCTGCTGCTCGATCTGCAGAATAGACGCTACTGGGTCAACAGCACCTCACCCAAGGGCTATCTGCTGGAACAGCTGCTGTCGTCCTATGAGCTTAAGCGGGAGGCGTTAAGCGGCTCTGAGATTCGCTACGTTGATTGGGTCATACCCGGCGTCCTGGGCATGAATATCATGTTCAGCGCCCTATTTGGCGTCGGCTATGTTATTGTAAGATATAGAAAAAACGGCGTTCTAAAGAGGCTGCGCGCAACCCCACTCAGCGCCTTTGAGTTTATTTCGGCGCAGATCGTATCGCGCCTGCTGATGATCGTGGCGGTCACTGTGCTGGTCTATGGCGGAACCGACCTTGTAGTCGATTTCCGCATGGTCGGCTCCTACTGGCTGCTCTTTCTGATCCTCATTCTCGGCGCCCTCAGCATGATCAGCGTCGGTCTGCTGGTGGCGGCGCGGATCACCAGCGAAGAGGCGGCAAACGGTTTGTTGAACCTGATGAGCTGGCCAATGATGTTGCTTTCAGGCGTCTGGTTCTCCCTCGAGGGTTCTCACCCGCTGGTACAGAATCTTTCATTGGCGCTGCCCCTGACCCACATGGTGCATGCTGCCCGGGTGGTGATGATCGAGGGGGCCGGACTCATGGATGTGGCATCCCAGCTGGTGATCCTAGCACTCTTTACCTTATGCTTTGTCAGCATAGGCTCAAAGACATTTCGCTGGGAGTAGAGATGACGGAGCAACAGGATAAGGCGTTCATGAGCGAGGCCCTGAACCTCGCACAACGGGGAATTGAGCTGGGTGACGGCGGTCCTTTCGGCGCCGTAGTGGTTGTTGACGGCCAAATCATCGGTCGCGGCTGGAACCAGGTGGTGAAACTGAATGACCCCACCGCCCATGCGGAGATGCTGGCGATTCGCGATGCCTGTACTCATGTGAATAGCTTCCATTTGCCGGGCAGCATACTCTATACCACCTGCGAACCCTGCCCGATGTGCCTAAGTGCCGTCTATTGGGCGCATATCGAGCAGCTGGTCTACGCCGCCGCTGCCGCTGATGCTGCAGCCATCGGTTTCAGCGACAGTGACATAAAAACCGAACTCGAAAAACCTTCGGCTGAAAGGCTCATCGTCGCGCGACAGTATCAACGGCAGAGAGGCCTCGCATTGTTCAGACAGTGGCAGGCAAGTGAAAGCCGGATAAACTATTGAGTTTGCCCAGGATTGCAGAGAGATACGATAAGCCGGGATAATAAACGTCAGTGACAATAAAACCACAACAACACAAACTATGTGCGGTATAGCAGGAATCTTAAATATAAAGGATGGCGTTCCACCCTCTCGAAATGAACTCGAGGGCATGATACACGCTGTCCACCATCGCGGCCCTGACGGTTACGGTTACCACGTTTCCGACCGGGTGGGACTGGCCCATGCCCGACTCAGCATCATCGACCTGGCGGGCGGTGATCAGCCGATCCACAATGAGGATCAATCAGTACAGGTGGTGTTCAACGGTGAGATATTCAACTATGTCGAACTGACCGCGCAACTCAAACAGCAGGGGCATCACTTCTACACCCACTCCGATACCGAAGTCATCGTCCACCTCTATGAGGAGTACGGCGAGGCGTTTGTCGACCATCTCAACGGTCAGTTCGCCATCGCCCTCTGGGACAGCGCCAAAGAGTGCCTGATTCTTGCCAGGGACCGCACCGGTATTCGCCCCCTCTTCACCATCGAAAAAGGAGGCAGGCTCTATTTCGCCTCGGAGGTAAAATCTCTGTTTGCCCACCCGGCGATACCCCGTGAGATCAATTTAGCGGCGCTCTCGGAAGTGTTCACCTTCTGGACCACCCTGCCGCCCCACTCGCTATTCGAGTCGGTGGAGATGGTCCCACCCGGTCACCTGGCAGTAATCAAGGATGGCAATAAAACAATCAGCCGCTATTGGGACTGGTGTTACCCCAATGAGCAGATCGACAACCGCAAATCGGTGGCTGATTGGAGTCAAGAGCTGAAGGCGTTGATGATCGATTCGGTGCGCCTGCAACTGCGATCCGATGTGCCCGTCGGCGCCTATCTCAGCGGCGGTCTCGATTCCTCGGTGCTCACCTCGCTGATCAAGAATTTCACCGATACCCCGCTGCGGACCTTCTCCATCGGCTTTGAGGATGAGGAGTTCGATGAGAGCGGCTTTCAGCAGGATCTGGTGGACTATCTGGGCACCAACCATACCCATGTGCTGTGCAAGCGATCCGACATCGGCGCTGCCTTCCCCCGGGTCATCTCCCATACCGAATCGGCGATCGTCAGGACTGCACCGACCCCGCTGATGTTGCTCTCCGGCGCGGTGCGGGAGGCGGGATACAAAGTGGTATTGACCGGTGAAGGGGCGGACGAGGTATTCGGCGGTTACGACATCTTCAAAGAAGCAAAAGTCAGACGCTTCTGGAGCCACGCTCCGGATTCGGAGTGGCGACCGTTGATTTTACAGCGCCTCTATCCCTACCTGAAACACTCTCCAACCACCAGTGGCGCGTTTTCAAAACGCTTCTTCCAGCAGGGAATGGAACATCTCGACAAACCCTATTTCGCGCATATACCGCGCTGGGCCACGACTCAACGTATCTTGCAGTTCTTCTCCGATGAAGCGCGAGCTGCCATAAAACAACCGGTCGATTTCGAAACCATTAATCGCATCCTGCCGGCGGAGATCGATGCATGGAAACCACTCAATCGTGACCAGTACATCGAGGCCAACACCCTACTCTCCGGTTATCTGCTCAGCTCCCAGGGTGACCGTGTGGCGATGGCCAACTCCATCGAGGGCAGATACCCCTTCCTCGATCACCGGGTGATTGAATTCGCGGCAACCCTGCCCAGTCGCTATAAGATTATGGGGTTGAATGAGAAGTACATGCTCAAACAGACCATGCAGGGGCTGATCCCGGAGAGCATCAGAAATCGTAGTAAACAACCCTATCGGGCACCTGACAGTCAATCCTTTTTTAAGCATGAGAAACCCCTGGACTATGTCGCCTATCTATTTAGCGAGGAGCGGATACGCAAGGCGGGTTATTACAATCCAAAAACCGTCAACTTGTTACTGAAAAAATGTGCCCGTGGCAAGGCCCTGGGGTTCGCTGATAACATGGCCTTCGTCGGCATCCTCTCCAGTATGCTGGTGGATGAGATGTTTATCGAACAGGCGTCGATCGATTCACCCTGAAGAACCTTAGGCCATAGGATTACCACCAGCTCAGAGGGAATTAATCGCCATTTGTACAATTTAGGAAGTGAAAAAATACCTGTTTCATTTAAACTTGCGGCTTTAGAATATTGATTTACCGACTAAATATGGACACTGTACGGTCGATATACTTAACGGTGAGCTTTAGCCTCTTAATCAAACTGGCAAACTATTTGGGAAATTTCATGTCGACAGAAGCAACAATCAGAAACTACATCCTTGAGAACTACCTGTTCACAGATGACCAATCCGCGCTGCAGAGCAGCGACTCATTCCTCGATAAAGGCATACTGGATTCCACAGGTATACTGGAAGTTATCTATTTCCTTGAAGATGAGTTCGAGATCAAGGTTGAAGACACGGAGATGGTTCCGGAAAACCTCGATTCCGTAAACAATATCGTGTCGTTCATTGCAAAGAAAAGGCAATAATGTGATCTCGGCTCCGGCCTCCCTTGTCGATCGTTTTAAGCAAAGCGCGGCCACTCGCGCAGACTCGCTGGCGATCACGGATAACACACATAGTGTCACTTATCGAGAGTTATCCGAACTCGTCGATAAGGTCTGCGGTTACCTGATATCTTCAGGTCTGCAAAAGGGTGACCGGGTTGCCATGGTTGTCGCCAATTCGGCTGAGTATGCCGGTATCTTTTACGGTATCTGGGCTGCTGGCGGTGTCACCGTTGCCCTCAATACCCAGGCGAAGGCCAAGGATATCATCAACTGGGTAAACCACTCCGATGCCAGGTGGTTGTTCATCGACCATGGCCACCCGGAACATAAAGCCATTGCCGAACTTGATGCCAACTTTACATTGGTGCATGTCGGAGGTGGGAAAACGGATCAGGTGAAGGATCAGACAACTTGGCAAGAGGTCCTCGAATGCGAAACACCAGCGTCGAAGATCGAACTGCAACAATCGGATCTGGCTTCTATCATCTATACCTCTGGCACTACTGGTCATCCCAAAGGTGTTACCCTAAGCCACGGCAATCTCGACACCAACATCGACTCGATCCTGGCTTATCTTCAACTGACTGCCAAGGATAGCATTCTCAATGTTTTACCCTTCTACTACTCCTATGGCAACTCAATACTGCATACTCATTTAACGATCGGGGCCAGCTTGATACTTGAAAATAGCCTGCTCTATCCCCACCACGTGATGCAGAAGATGGCGGCAGAGGCAGTGAGCGGGTTCTCCGGAGTACCATCAACCTTCGCCCTACTTTTGAGTCGAGTCAATATCGAGGATTACGATCTCTCCAAGCTGCGCTACATTACACAGGCGGGTGGTGCAATGGCACCCGCACTGGCGGACAGACTGACCACCGCCCTGCCCGATACCGAACTCTTTATCATGTATGGCCAAACAGAAGCCAGCGCACGCCTGACCTACCTACCGCCGAGCATGTTGCAGAAGAAACGCGGTTCCATCGGTATCGCCATACCCAATACCACCATCGAAGTACGAAACAAGGCAGGTGAACTTGCCCCAGTGGGGGAGACTGGTGAAATATGCGCCCATGGTGATAACGTTATGCAGGGATACTGGAAAGACAAGGAGAAGACTGATCAGGTGCTAAAGGATGGCTGGCTCTATACCGGTGACCTGGCGCATACCGACGCGGACGGCTATCTCTATATCGACGGTCGTTCATCCGATATGATCAAGAGTGGCGCCAATCGTATCAGCCCAAAGGAGATCGAAGAGGTCATTCAGGAGATAGAGGATGTGCAGGAGGTCGCTGTCATCGGCAGCCCTGACGAGTTACTTGGAGAGGTGATCAAGGCATACGTGGTGCCGAAAAAGGAGAGTGATCTGAAACAGATGGCCATTCAACGCCACTGCAAAGAAAATCTGGCCATCTATAAAATTCCAAAGTTTATAGAATTCATCGAGGAGTTACCAAAAACTGCCTCAGGTAAAATACAGAAATTCATGCTGAAATAGGGGCATTAAGCCATGCCGAAAGAGGATGGCAAAGTGGGAACAGGAAGATACTGGTGCAATCCCTTCCGGGGACTACAAATCGATTCAAAACCAAGCAGAATTAAATCCGGAGAATAACGAATGCAAGCATTAGCAGAACGGTACGAAGCTGAAGTGATCAATTTCGACCGTGATAAAGAGGTCGAAAGAATCTGTGAAACCATGCGCGAAGTCATGCGCAGTAAGCTACGTCGGCGCGGTGTCGTGGTAGCTGTTTCAGGCGGTATCGACAGTTCGGTATCGGCAGCCCTGGCAGTCAAGGCATTCGGAGCGAAAAAGGCCTTTTTCCTGCAACTGCCCGAAGTCGACTCGGCTGAGGATACCCAATCCCGCGGTAGTCAACTGATCGAGCACCTGGGAGTCGAGCACGCCACGCACAATATCGCCGCAACCCTCGAGGCCATCGGTTGCTACCAGGCCCGGGATGAGGCGATTGTCAAAACCTTCCCCGAATATGGCGAGGGCTGGAAGAACAAGATCGTCATCAAGGGCGGTCTCGACGGCCAGGTCAACCACTTCATGCTTGTGGTTCAGAACCCCCAGGGGCAGCAGCATGAAAAGCGCCTCGACCTCAGGGAGTACCTGCAGATTGTAGCCGCCACCAACTACAAGCAGCGGATTCGCAAAACCATTGAGTATTATCACGCGGATCGCCTGAACTATGCCGTTATCGGCACCCCCAACCGACTCGAGTACGACCAGGGATTTTTTGTCAAGAACGGTGACGGATCCGCGGACCTGAAACCGATCGCCCATCTATACAAGACCCAGGTCTACGCCCTGGCGAAACATCTTGGACTACCTGATTCGATATGTAATGCCACCCCCACCACCGACACCTACAGCCTCCCCCAGGGCCAGGACGAATTCTACTTCGCGCTACCCTATCAGGAGATGGACAAGGCACTCTGGGCACGCAATGTAGGCGCATCGGCGAACGAGTTGGCGGAGATGCTCGGCATCTCCGAGGAGCAGGCGAAGTTCGTCCTCCAGGACATCGACAACAAGCGCAAGACCACCCACTACCTGCATGCCAAACCCTACCTGATCGAAGCCATGCCTGAGTTGGGATTGTAAATTGAAGATAAAATCAGTCCGCAAATGAACGCAAATAAACGCGAAATGAAGAAATCCCTATATTTGTCAACAATTCCTGAGTAACTGTCACGACTGTAGCATTTGTTCATCTCTGAGGATGGTGTAGTAAAAAGTAACAGGATTGGCTCTAGCAGGCTGTGTAACCCTACAAAGGCGACATGGTCAATGTCTAAAGCCGGATTAAAACACTAAATTTGCGTTTATTAGCGTTCATTTGCGGACTTTTTCTCTTTCTGCTTTTTTCACTTTTTCACCGGTAGTTCATCGTAGGACGGCAGCTCGGCAGGAGCCTGGTACCACACCGCTCTGGAGGCGCAATAGATATTCTGCATCGGTCTGATTTGCGGATCCTCGTCGAGGGTGCCCGCCGGTACTATCACCGCCCTGCCGCTCTGTGCCAACCAGGGCAGGGAGGAGCCGCACTTTTTGCAAAAGCAGGCGGCGAAGTGTTTGGTTTCTCGTTCAATGTAAATATTTCACATATTTAACTTTAGTATTTCACTTCTCTTTTTTCCCACCAATATCAAGATTAACTCAAGTTTTTGTTAACTCATATTTGAGAGGTTCACAATGATTTTATTTCGTGAAGAAAAAACATATGTTCCTTGCAAATTTACGATTAGTTCCCTTAGCAAGCCGCTTTTACCCGTTTTATCAATGTTTGTTCTTAGCGCATGCCAGGAAGTCGAACTCTGCGAAAGAACCCATCTCGACTGGGAATATGGTGAAATCTACAGGTGTGCCGGTATATTTTCAGACCCAAGTGGTATCCATAAGTACTCAATATCGGCTTTTGATAGCGCATATACGTTAACTATATCTTGTACAAATCACGATCCTTGGGGGATTAGTCTAGGCGGTACATTATATGATGCAGAAGGTAATGAATTGGGTTTTAACGCTGCGGGTACCTCGATCGATCTTCATCAGGATGACATTAACGAATTATTAATTTTCGATGTTTCACCCACGGCCGAGGCTATTTACCCAAATGCCTCCCAGAATGAACCGGGTGCCGAATCCCCATATTCCTGCTACTTTATAAAATATTATCCCGAATAAGCTTCCACCCGATGACAATCCGCTGTCCGAACGAGTATAACCATATACAAAGTAAGTGCCGAGGATAGGAAGAGACAATCATGCGCAATATCTATTTTTTGATCGGCAGTTCATCGTAGGCCGGCAGCTCTACAGGGTCCCGGTACCACACCGCTCTGGAGGCGCAATAGATATTCTGCATCGGTCTGATTTGCGGATCCTCGTCGAGGGTGCCCGCCGGTACTATCACCGCCCTGCCGCTCTGTGCCAGCCAGGGCAGGGAGGAGCCGCACTTTTTGCAAAAGCAGGTGGCGAAGTGTTTGGCCTCTTGCAGTTCATATCGACCTACCGATTCCTCGCCCTTGAGCCACTCGAAATCATTCGGCGCCACCAACAGGTTGGCAGCTAAGGCGCTGCCGGTGAATTTTCGGCAGCGGGAACAGTTGCAGTATTGAAATATTCCCAGGTTGCCTTTGATTTTATAGTTGACTTCACCACATAGACAACTACCGGTAACACTGTTCTCTGGCATTGTATATCCTCATTGGGTCGTGGTTTCTGAATCAAAGATGCAGGGTGCGGTTCACCGCACCGTTTAACTCATGATAGATGGTGCGGCAAGCCGCACCCTACAAACCGCTCAGCCTCGGCTAAGAAAAAAAAGATCAAGAGCTAAACTCGCGCTGCAGCCGGCGCTTGATAACCAACACCACCGATTGTGCAGCCAACATAATCGCACAACTTATCAGTACCGAATATGCATGCCCCATCATGCCCTCTATGGAGAAGAGTTTCACCCCGAGCCCACAGAGATAGAAGAGAAACCCCAACCAGGCAAAACCGAGCCAATCCCTGCCCTCGAGGCGAATCGCTATACCCATGCCTAAAGTGATTGGAAAGAGATAACCGATCAGTAAGGTTTCACCCTCAACGCTGAGGATTGTGTGATGAAATGCCGCGAGTGCATCGATCACTGTCATACCTAGGATTGAAGCAACTCCTGCTCCCATCGGCGGCCACCCCATCCACTCATCTTTATTGCGTGGCACCCTCATGAATCTAACCGCCTTTCTGATTCCAATTACTTCTTGAAATCAAATATAACACATGCTCGGAGAGTGGATGATCGGCTATCATTGCCGGATGATTGAAGTTACGACCGGTATTAGTCATCCCGAGGCGCCGCATCACAGCTCTGGAGCACATATTGGTGACCGTTGTAAAAGCCACGACCTCATCCAGTAATAATTCATCGAAGGCAAAACACAAGGCCCGCGTTCCCGCTTCCGTGGCATAGCCTTTACCCCAATACTCAAAGGCAAGACGCCAGCCAATTTCAGTACAGGGTGAGCAAGGCAGTCGATACTGGGGTTGGTTGAGCCCGATAAGACCGATGAATTTACCGCTGCACTTTAACTCCAAGGCCCAGAAACTCCAGCCTCTTGATGTAATCAGGTCACGGCATCTATCAGCCAGCTCATCGCTCTCGACACGGGACAAGAGGTTCGGAAAATATTTCATCACCCTGGGATCAGCATTGATCTCAGCAAAGACCCCATAATCATCATCGCGCCACTGGCGCAGCAGCAGCCGTTCTGTCTCCAATGCTAATCCCATGACAAACAGCAAGGGTTTTCCATCACCACCGACCTCCAGATTCAGGCACGGAGTAACTTAGTGCCTGTTAACAGGCCCTAGCACTCTGACGCGGTGGTGTCATGCCTGTTCAAGGTAGCGGCACAACAGAGCGTTTTCCACCTCTCGGACCGGTAGTTCAACACGAACCCTGTATCCTCCCCCCGGTGCCTCCTGCATGGCATTGCCATTTTGATCCTCCATCCGCTGTAGAACAAAACTGCGGTTTCCTTCAGGGGTCATCAACTCGAGCCGGTCACCGACACGGATTTTGTTCTTCACATCAAGATCGATGAGGCCGCTGTCACTGTCGACACCCGTCACTTCGCCAACAAACTGTTGGCGCTCGGTCTGCGAGCTGCCGAAGCGGTAGTTCTGCAGCTCCTGGGATTCGTGACGCTGATAGAAACCGTCGGTATAGCCCCGGTTGGCCAGACTCTCCAGGTCTGCCATGAGTCCCACCTCAAAGGGCCGACCCGCCACCGCATCGTCGATCGCCTGGCGGTAGACCTGGGTAGTACGGGCAGTGTAGTAGTGGGACTTGGTACGGCCTTCGATCTTCAGGCAATCCACCCCGATAGCGACCAACTGCGCCACATGCTCCACCGCGCGCAGATCCTTGGAGTTCATGATGTAGGTACCATGCTCATCCTCGAAGATGGGCATGGTTTCACCGGGCCTGCCCCGCTCTTCGATAGTGTAGACCTGGTCTGCCTCCTTGTGCCGGGCAACCCCAGCGGGACCGCTGTTGGCCATCGGCGGCTCAACCTCTTGTGACAGCTTGTAATCCCAGCGGCAGCTGTTGGTGCAGGTACCCTGATTGGCGTCCCGATGGTTGAAATAACCCGAGAGCAGACAACGACCCGAATAGGCGATACAGAGCGCGCCATGGATGAATACTTCCAGCTCCATATCCGGAACCGCCTGCCTGATCTCTTCCACCTCTTGCAGGGAGAGTTCCCGGGAGAGGATCACCCGACTCAAACCCTGGTGTTGCCAGAAACGGACTGCTTCGGCATTTACCGTGTTGGCCTGTACCGAGAGGTGGATAGGCATCTCCGGCCAAGCCTCCCTGACCATCAGGATCAATCCCGGATCGGACATGATCAAGGCATCCGGCCCCATGTCAACGATCGGTTCCAGATCCTTGATGAAGGTCCTTAGCTTGGCATTGTGGGGCATCACATTGCAGGCAAGGTAGAAGTGACGTCCCAGGGCGTGTGCCTGATCGATACCGAGCGCCAGATTATCCTCGAGGAAATCGTTGTTTCTTACCCGCAGGCTGTAGCGCGGCAATCCTGCATAGACGGCATCGGCACCATAGGCAAGCGCATAATGGGCATTCTTCAGGGTACCCGCGGGAGAGAGCAGTTCCGGTCGTTTCATAGCGTGGCGTTTGTTATCAGCGCAGGGTTACCTGCAAGGTCTCTGCAATCTTACCAAGAAGCAGGCGCTCCCTCTCCACTTTCAGTTCCACCTTATCCCCAACCTTCCTATCCATCAGGGCAATTCGAATGTCGGCATAGCTCTCGATCGGCTGCTCATCGATGGCGAGCAGCCGGTCATTCTCCTCCACGCCTGCCTCCTTGGCACCACTACCCTCCACGAAACCGGAAATAGTGGGTGGAGAATCGGTGGTATCGAGCAAAACACCGAGTTTTCCCGCAGGCGGGAGTGTACGTTTCTCCGCCAGGATCAGATAGTCCGCCATATCCTGACTCAGATCAGAGTCGGCATCCGCATTGAGGATGATCACCTGGGAAGCGTCTACACGACGAGCCAAGCGTTTGGGGATGCCGTCGCCATACATCAGATGACCGACTCCGGCCAGGATCACCAGATGGGAGTCGGGATTCTGTCTCAGCCACTCCGCCGCGCGTTGGGCCATCCCTTCGTCCCACAACAGCTGTACATCAAGGAAGTTTTCGAAACTCCTCCCCTCTCTATGGGGATGGGCATTGAATATCGACTCCAGCCGCTTGTGATAGGCCTCGTTCTCCCTATCGATCTCCGCGGGTATGCGCTGCTTCAACGCTTGCGGCAGGCTGTCGATACCCTCCTTTCCCACCTGCTTGGTAATTTCGCTCTCCAGGTTGAGTGCAATCAAGGGGATACCATGCTCCCTGGCATATTGGAAAATAGGTCGGTAGAGCCGATAATCGAAGCGCCAGCGTTTGAAGTACTGCGACTCGCGGATCAGGTCGGGCTCTTCGATCTCACCTGCGATATAGCGATCAAGGACCGCCTGGTAGGGCTGAAAAAAGAACTCCAGCCCGATTGCCAGGTCTGAATGCTTTGCATGCAGCCCCTTGATGATTGCCAACTGGTTGAGGTGATGCTGGTATTGGTCATGTGTTTCGCCAACGAAGACCACGCGACGGTCCGAGACCTTCTCAATCAAGCTCGAGACGTCGATCATGGTGGAGAGGTCGATCACGGGATCTGGCGCGGGCTCATCACCATGGACAGCCGTCACCATGCAGGCCAATATGAAAAATAACGAGGATAGATAGAGCACCAACTTCTCCCATACGAATGACTCACTATGCGCCTTATGACCAAAAAAAAACCGATCTGTTACATCCTGCTGTGGCTGGCTTTTTTATGCAAACCAGTCTTCGCCACCTCGCCACTGCATCATGTGTTGCAGGTCAAACTGGATCCAGACAGTCAACAACTGTGGGTGACGGACCATATCACTCTGCCCCCATCCGCAGAAGGCAAGACCTCGGAGACGACGGCAAGGAGACAGAAACACCACCACTTTCTGCTCCATCGAGGTCTCTCTCCACGTAGCCCCACAGCGACAATCACACTGGATGAGATAGGTCCCATCGGCAACGACAGCCCATTGGTCGAATACCGCATCAGCATGCCTGAAGATCAACACCATTTCACCCTGGAATATGGCGGGAAGATTGCGCACCAATTGACTACCCTGAAAGAGAGCCCCGGGCGAATCAGCGAACGTCTTGCCGGCACCATCTCGCAACAGGGCGTCTACCTCGACGCCAGTACCGGCTGGTATCCCTACTTCGCCGAGGCGCTGGTCAGCTTCGAGCTTGAGGTCGATCTCCCCCGATCCTGGCTGGCGGTGAGCCAGGGTGAGGGACCCGATATCCGCAAAACAGCAGAGCGCAGCCTGGTCCAATGGCGCGAGACCTCACCCCAGGACGATATCTATTTGGTAGCCGCCCCCTACCAGCTCTATCGTCAAACCTCCGACGGCATCGAGGCGCAGGTGTTTCTGCGCCAACAGGATGCGGCCATAGCGGAGCGCTACCTGCAGGCCACTGCACGCTATCTCAAGCTCTATCAAACCCTGATCGGCCCCTACCCCTATGCCAAGTTCGCCCTGGTGGAGAACTTCTGGGAGAGTGGATACGGCATGCCCTCTTTCACCCTCCTGGGACCCCGCGTGTTGCGCCTGCCCTTCATCCTCCACACCTCCTACCCCCATGAGATACTTCACAACTGGTGGGGAAACAGTGTCTATATCGACTATCAGAAGGGCAACTGGTCGGAAGGATTGACCAGCTACCTGGCCGACCACCTGCTTGCCGAACAGCGCGACAGGGGCGCCAATCACCGACGCACGGCGCTTAAGCGTTATGCTGATTTCGTACGCTCGGAAAATGACTTTCCGCTAACCCGGTTCAGAGCCCGCCACAGCAGCGCCAGTTCTGCCGTCGGTTATGACAAGAGCCTGATGTTTTTCCATATGCTGCGCCGCCACCTCGGTGATCGGGACTTCATCAAAGGCCTGCAGATCTTCTACCGGGAGAACCGCTTCAAAACCGCAGGCTTCAAAGAGCTGCAACAGGCCTTTGAGGAGGCCGCCGGAGATACCCTAGAGGAGATCTTTCGACAATGGACAGAGAGGAGCGGTGCCCCTCGGCTGGCGATCAATGATCTGACCCTGGAGCAGAATGGAGAGGGCTACCGTATTCGCGGCACCCTGGAACAGCGCCAAACTTCGGCGCCTTTCATCCTGGAAGTGCCGATCCTCGTTCAATTAACCGATGGAGAGCCTCTTCAGACCAGGCTCAGCGCTAAGCAACGGAAGACCCCCTTCGAGCTTGAACTGCCTGTCAAACCAGTGCGGCTTCTAATCGATCCCTGGTTCGATCTGTTCAGAACCCTCGATGCCGCAGAAACCCCAGCCACCCTGAGCCGCCTGTTCGGTAGCAAGCGGGTGCTGATCCTGCTGCCTTCAACAGCGGATGCGCAACTGCTGCAAGCCTACAGAACCTTGGCCAAGCAATGGAGCGATGGCTACGATGAGGCGGAGATCCTCCTCGACAGCGACCTCGACAGCCTACCCGAGGACCGTCCCGTCTGGCTGCTCGGGCGGGAGAACCGCTTTCGGGATGAGCTGCTAAAACTGCTCTCGGCCATGCCCTTTTCACTGCAGCAAGAACGCATCGAGCTGAGCGGTTCCAGCTATGCCACCAAGCAGCATAGTTTCATCTTGAGCGAGCAAGACCCGGGTAAGGGTCAAACCCTGGCATGGATCGTCGGCATTTCCGACGCCGCCGTTGCTCGACTGGCGAGGAAGCTACCCCACTACGGAAAGTACAGTTATCTCGTATTCAAAGGAAATCAGGCTGAGATAAGCCACAAGGGTGAATGGCCTGTCACCCAATCGCCGCTGCAATTCAGCTTTACCAAGGAGGCAAAGATAGACCAACCGCAACAACCCGGGCCACTGATATCAATGCCTGATTGATCATGGTCTGTTGCAGTTCAATGAACAATCATCGATGGGCCTCTCTTTTGCCACCCATTCTCTGGTTGCTGCTGCTCACTCTCTCGACACCCCTCGCTGCTGTCAGCACCGAAGTCAATCTTTCGCTACCGAAGTATCGACTGCAACCGCATGAGCTTGCGGTAGTCGTGAATGACCGCGACCCGCTGAGTCTCAGGATCGGTGAATACTACATCCAGGCCCGAGGGCTACCAGAAACAAACCTGTTACATCTCACCTTCGATCCGAATAGAAAATCCCTCTCTGCGGCTGAATTCACCAACCTGCGCAATCTACTGCTGAAAAAGACCCCTGAACATATCCAGGCCTACGCCCTGACCTGGCATACACCCTATCGGGTTGGCTGCATGTCCATGACTGCGGCGATAACCTTTGGCTTTGACAAGGCCTGGTGTTCTGAGCATCGCTGCGCGACCACCAAGCACAGTGCTTACTACAAATATTCGGGATCGAATCCCTTTCAGGATCTCTCCCTGCGACCTTCGATGGTAATCGCGGCCAAGAGTTTGAACGATGCCAAGGCACTGATCGACAGGGGGCTGGCCGCCGATGCCAGCCTGCCCCGGGGTACCGCCTATTTGCTGAAAACCAGCGACAAACACAGGAGCGTGCGCGCCATCGACTATGCGCGCATCAAGATGTTGATGCAGGGCTGGATAGATACCGAGATCGTTCACCAAGACAGCCTGCGTAACCGCGATGATGTGCTGTTCTACTTCACCGGTAAAACATGGGTCTTAGGCCTGGATACACTGGACTTTCTGCCAGGGGCCGTTGCCGACCATCTCACTTCGGCGGGGGGGCAGTTACCGGGGAGCGCACAGATGAGCGCCATGGCCTGGCTGCAGGCGGGGGCCAGCGGCAGTTACGGTACGGTGGTCGAACCCTGTAACCATATCGGCAAGTTCCCCAGACCGGCCCTGGTGATGGAACACTACGGCAGCGGCAGCACCCTCATCGAGGCCTACTGGAAAAGTGTGCAGCAGCCGGGTGAGGGCATCTTTATCGGTGATCCCCTGGCCGCACCCTTCGATCATGTGGCGATCACTCAAACAGGCCAAGGAACAAAATTAACAACTCGTAACCTAAAGCCGGGTCGCTATCAGTTGGCTCTGGCGCAAAGCCCGATCGGTCCATTCAAACCGATCTCAAATCTGGAGGTCGGGTATCATCAAACTGAGCTCTCCCTCCCAAGGTTAGGAGAGGGCTTCTATCGACTGCAGCTTGTTGGCGGTCGTTGATGCTGTAGGAATTCCCACACGTGAGCATAGCAAGTAGTTCGGTCATGCAACATTGTACTTCAACCGCTCCAGATCATCCGTGTTGACTGCCTGGCGAGCTTTCCACAAATCATAGTGATCCTGCAAGGCTAGCCAGCTCTCAGCGCTGCGCCCCAGAACAGCCGATAGGCGAAGCGCCATTTCCGGTGAAATATCAGCTTTGCCATTAACCAAGCGACTAAAGGTACTTTTAGCCACGCCGAGTTCCCGCGCCACGCTGGCGACAGAAACATCATCAAACGGTTCAATGTAGGTGCGTTTAATCAGCTCGCCCGGATGAGGTGGATTGTGGGGTTGAATCGTCATCAATGGTAATCCTCGTAGTTCACAACATAGGCGTCGCCGTCCTCAAATTTAAACACGATCCGCCAATGGCGATTAACATCAACAGCCCAGTGACCTGCCAGCTTCCCGGTAAGTGGGTGAAGACGATACCCGGGGATATCCATATCCTCGATGCAGGTAGCGGTATGTAAGAACATCAACCGATCCTTAACCTTGGTAGCGTGGGCCGCTTGAATACCGGCCACACTTCCCGTGGTAAAGAATTTCTCCAATCCCTTGTGTTTGAAACTCTTAATCATCGACAATCCTTAGTATATAAAAAAGTTGCGCGTTGCGCAACCTGCAACCATTTGTTTGCGTTCCGTTACCACATCCACCAGTTTCCGCATGTCTTCATTCCCTAACTCCAGATTCCTGCTTTGGAATGCATAGGGTTGAGAGAGCGGTTAAGTGTAGTATGAGGTCTCACACAGTAGCGCGGGAACTAAAAATCAAATTTAAGTTCATTTGTGGTTATTAGCGTTGATTTGCGGATTGAGCTCTTGGATGCCGCTCTTGTAGACGGGATATCCCGAGAGTCCACCACCCAACAGCCCCACAGCCATCCCCTTCACCGCCGCCCAGAGCTTCCTCAGCTTCGACTGCTCGAACATCAGAATACGCAACAGGTCATGCAGGCTCGCCAGCATGTCATAGAAGATAAAACCGGGAAAGGTGAACAGATACTCGCGCCAGATGCGGGTGCGGTTGCGATAGATCGTATAGCGGCGGGACACGGAGTGATTCCACGCCCAGAAGCGCCAACCCAATAGCCGATGTTCGGTCTGTGCCCCCAACTGATGATAGAGCACCGCATCCCCTACCGCCAGGATCCGGTAGCCTCTGCGCAATGCACGCAGGCAGAAATCGACGTCGAGATAGTCGATACTGAAGGATTCGCGGATAAGACCGATGTCGCGAAACAGGGAAGCCCTGATCAGGCTTCCGGAGCTGATAGCGATGAAAAGATTTGAAACTATCGGGCCCATGGAAAAATCCTGGATAAGGAAACGCGGCTTGTTGTAGGCCCCTTCCGGGGCCGTGACATAGCGAGCCTCACGACTGACACTCTGCTCGTGGTAACATGGCGCTAGAATCGCCAAATTGGCCTGCTGTTGCTGCGCTGTCTGCAACAGCGTTGACACCATATCGGGCGCCGCTCGACTGTCGTCATCCATCAGTAACAACCACTCTGCTCCCCCATCCAGGGCAGCGCGGATACCGATATTCTGCGCCCTGCCCAGCCCCAGGTTTTGACCGTTTTGGATCAGCCTCACCCGATCACCCATGGAATTGACCCATGCTGCCAACCACTCCCTGCTCTCGGGATCGCTGCTGTTATCGACAACGATCACCTTCGCGACCTGATCCAGGTAGCTGAGCAAGGCACTCTCAAAGCGATCATCCACGTTGTAGGTAACCGTGACCGCAACCACATTGTTGGTGTTATCGACAGACATTGAGCCATTCTCGCCGATCCGGACCTGATTAGTCACATTTCATTTCCATGCATCGTCATCGCCCGCTTCATGCACGGCTCGGCGTTGCAGCAGGTAGCAATGATTCATCCCTGGCTTGGCACATCAATTACGGCTGGAGCGGCGTTGGATTTCACTTTATAATGGGCGTGAATGCTGCACTGAACAAAATTATAACTTATTATTAATTAAAACATTTTTATTGGAATCAATCATGTCTGAGAGCGCTGACGAAATCCTTCTTGAGAGCAGTTGTGATGCCCGGGTCAAATCGACCACGCGCATTACCTCGGAATCGACAGACGAGGTACGTCAACTCATCCTCGAGATTGATGAACCCGCATTCCGCTACACCACCGGCCAATCCATCGGTGTGCTGGTGCCTGGGCCCCATCAATTCGGCAATGAGTTTCACCATCGCCGCTACTCGATCGCCAATCCGGTGCAGAGCGGCGGCAACCAGAATATCGAGCTGGAACTGTTGGTGAGACGCTGTTTCTACCTGGATGAGATCTCCGGCGAACAGTACCCGGGGATCGCCTCAAACTACCTCTGCGACGCCAAGGTGGGGGACAAGATTCGAATCACAGGCCCTTACAAGAGTCCCTTCAAGATCCCCACAGACACCTCGAGCAATCTGCTGATGATCGGGACCGGAACCGGCATCGCTCCGTTTCGCGCCTTTGTTCGCCAGATCTACGACCAACACGGCGCTTGGCAAGGTGATGTCAGGCTCTTCTACGGAGATCGAGGGGGCATGAATTTGCTCTACCTGAACGATGAACAAAAAGATCTGACCCAGTACTACGATGACAAGACCTTCAAGGCCTTCAGCGTATTGACTGAGCGTCCCCTCTCCGGCGCTGAAGAGGGACTGCAGGACAGTTTGAAAGGGCATATCGAAGAGTGCGTGCGTCTTATCAATGAACAGAACACTTATGTCTATGTCGCCGGTCAGGAGAAGGCCGCCGAGGTGTTTCACGAAGTGATGGCGCAAGCCTTTGACTCGGAAGCGGCATGGAACGAACGAAAATCGGCCCTGGTCGAGCAACACCGCTGGGCGGAGCTGCTCTACAGCTAGGTCAATAAAATCTCCGCAACCAGGGAAGATGAGTCTTCCCTGCGGACCACTGCCCCACGCTTTTCACACAAGTTAAGCATGGGCCTATTACTGGGTAGAATATAGCCTCTCAAGATCGCAATGCGGTTGTCTCTCGCGGTCTCGATTAACCGCTTAAGCAGTTCATTGCCTACCCCTTGGCCTTGGAATGCATCAACGACCGTTAGCGCAAATTCCGCAACCCCGTCTTCTCCGTCCAGTCTTATATAGCGGGCCAAAGCTATGCCTCTATCTCCCTCTTGGGCAGCCACATATGCGCACCAGGCCACTCTATGGAGGGTTTTGATCAAAAACGAATATGCCTCTCAGGCTCTTAGCCATCAAGACCCCAGCCTCTACCCCTCGGTAATAGGTGTTATCCCTCTCAAGCTCTAAGAATCCCAAGTCTTGGTAGAACCTAATTGCACTTATATTTCCCGCTCTAACCTGCACAAACACATTGAACAGACCTGCGTTTAATGCAACTTTCTCTAACCATTGTACGATTTGTGTACCAACCTTGATGCGCCGAAAACCCGGTTTAACCGCAAGCAAATCCAGGTTGGCTTGGGCTTCCCGATAAGTCATTACCCCAAATCCAATCAGCTTGGAGTCGTTCCGCGCCACCACGATATTTTTCGAACTGTCCCTGATAATTCGCGCTATCCTCGCAGGTGTATACTTCCAGCCAAGCCCGTACTCTATTTCATTTTTTGAGATAACAGCTATCTCATCCGCATCGGCTAATCGGGCAAATTCAATAGTCAGTCTATCCTCAATCATTACTTTCCAGACGGCTAATTATCTAGATATTAATCTCTTCTGACTCAATAATTTCTGTCTCCTGTTTTCCCGCCTCAATCCAGTCGATCATCCCTGGGTGTTTCAGGACACTTTGGGTATACGCCGCTTCTATATCCCCCAACTCTATATTGTAGCCGCTGAACCTGACGGCCACTGGAGCGAACATTGCATCAGCAATGGAAAAGTCGCCAAACAGCCATTCGCCCTCTCCCCCAAACTCCCTTCTGCACCTTCGCCAAAGCGCCTTCACTCTCTCCACCTCCCGTTGCGCATCTTTGGAAAGGGTAATGCTGTCAAATCTCCTTCGGCAGTTCATTGGCAGTTCGTTTCTCAGGTTAATGTAACTGGAGTGCATTTCGGCGCTCACGGACCTGGCAATGGATCGCGCACCTGGTTTCTCAGGCCAGCCAGAACCAGCCAGACAGGTTTCAGATAGATACTCGAGAATTGATAGCGAGTCCCAGACAATCAGATCACCGTCCTTAAGCACCGGCACCTTGAAATCCGAGTCGTATTGCGCCAACTCCCGTTCCGTCGTCTCCTCAAACAGCGGCACTCTCTTTTCGCTGAACTCAATGTTGTGGTGACGTAAAAACAGCCAAGGCCTCAGTGACCATGACGAATAATTTTTATTGCCGATGATCAGTGTTAGTTTTGACATAGTTATTCCACCCAACTCCTTGTAATCTTTTCATGACACCAAAGGTGTTCATGCGCTTTTTATCCTAAACCTATCCACTAAAAACCTACCACCGCAAACAGGGAATCTGCATTCAGCTCGATATCTGCATTGTTCGCGATTTCTTCGATTTCCGTAACATGATCATGCTTGAATTGTTCCAACTGTTGTTCGTCCAGCTGATCAAGAAGAGACTTAAAACCCGCAGTGTTCAGCAATGACCACCATTCGGCAGTAGTGATAGGGTAGCGAATTGGCTCATGTATTACATCGATGCTTTTGAATCCGCTGGTCGCCGCCAATGCCTCGATCTGCTGCGGCGTCTTGAGTCTCTCTCGTATGCGGGAAGGCGCTTCGATATTGTAATCGTGCTGCAGGCGATTGAGGAACAACTCGGCATGGGGATTGAATGCCGCATCCGTAAATGATGAAAACAGAAACATTCCACCAGGCCTTATAGCTTTGCACATTGCCTGATAGGTAGCCTCCATGTCAGGGTAGAAAAAGAGACCGTAGCCACAGGTAACGATGTCAAATGTTGCACTAGGGTATCTGGTCTTCTCCACGTCGCAGCAACGGAATCCAATGTTGGTAATACCCCTCTCCCTTGCCTTTGCTTCGGCAATCGCCAACATGCCTTGCGACAGGTCCACGGCCTCTATGCTGGCATCTTGGTGTTTGCTGGCGATTGCGATCGCAACAGCCCCGGTTCCGGTGGAAAGGTCGAGAATTTTCAGGCGCTCTGCAGCGGGAACCAGAGTGGCCATTTTTGAGGCCGAAATGGCAAAGAACCTGTTTTCGTCATAGCGTGATGAAACATCGTTAAATGTTGCTTCAACTCCCTTTTTGAATTCTTCCTTATCCATGGTAGGTCATGTGGATTTCCGCTCATTGCATAGGTTTGAGTAGCAGGTGGGGTCGGCAACCCCGGCGTCGGCAAATCCCTTCGCGCGCAGGCGGCAGGAGTCGCAGACACCGCAAGCCTCCCCCTTTTCGCTGGCCTGATAGCAGGAGACGGTGAGACTGTAGTCTACACCCAACTCCGATCCCTGGCGGATGATTTCCGCCTTGGTCAGATCTATCAATGGGGTATGTATTTGATAGCTGGCACCCTCCACCGCCGCCTTGGTGGCAAGGTTGGCGAGCTTTTCAAAGGCCTGGATGAACTGGGGTCGACAGTCAGGATAACCCGAGTAGTCGACTGCATTGACACCGATGAAGATATCCTGTGCCCCAAGCACCTCCGCCCAACCCAGGGCGAGGGCGAGAAATACGGTGTTTCTTGCCGGTACATAGGTGACGGGTATACCGCTACCCATCTCTTCCGGTACCTTGATGCTAGGGTCGGTGAGTGCGGAACCGCCGATATCATCGAGGCCGATATGCACAACTTTGTGCGCCTCGGCCTGGAGCGATTGGGTAACTCGGGATGCCGCCTCCAACTCAGCGGCATGGCGCTGACCGTAGGCCATGCTGAGAGCATAACAGCGATAGCCCCGGCTGCGGGCAATGGCCAGCACCGTTGCCGAATCCAGGCCACCTGAAAGCAGTACCACTGCACGTTTATCTATGCTCATCTTCCTGCCTGGTCACCCCACAGCAGCTTGTGCAGCTGTAGCTGCAAGCGGGCCTGCAAGCGGTCCTCCAGCATCCATTCGGCCAACTCTGTGGGTTCCATTTGGCCCTGGGCCGGAGAGAAGAGCACTTCGCACTTCTGCGCAATACGAAATCGTTGCATCTGCTCACGGCTCCATTCATAGTCAGCCCTGTTGCTGATCACGAACTTTACCTGATCCTTCGTTTCCAAGGCATCAAGGTTCGTCATCATGTTCCTCTCCGCCTCACCGGAAGCCGGGGTTTTAAGGTCCATCACCCGAATGACCCGCTCATCGACAACCCCGATATCGAGTGCGCCGCTGGTCTCCAGGGAGACCCGATAACCGGCGTCGCAGAGGGCACTGAGCAGCGGCAGACAACCCTTTTGCGCCAAGGGTTCACCACCCGTGACACAGACATACTCCACCTTCAAGGCACTGACCTGTTGCAGAATCTGCTCCAGGGAGAGCCAATCTCCACCGCTGAATGCATAGCTGGTATCGCAATAGCTGCATCGCAATGGACAGCCGGTGAGGCGGACGAAAACCGTGGGGAAACCAGCGCTCCTCCCCTCCCCCTGGAGGGAGAGAAAGATCTCGGTGACGCGAAGTTGAGACATAGTCCATAGGCGAAGAGATTCCGGCTCTCCGCTTAATGCCCCTCTTTGGAGAGCCGTTGCAGGCGCTTCTGTGCCAGGCGTGATTCTGTGGTGGCGGGATAGTTGCTGATCAGCTCGTTGAGAATATTTCTGGCGTCACTCCAGCTCTTCTTTTCATAGTGTATATAGCCGATCTTCAACATGGCCCCCGGTATCTTGGGGCTCGAGGGATACTTCTCCATTATCTTCAAAAACTCGCTCAAGGCGGTGTCGAAATCCCTGTTGACGTAGCTGGCCTCAGCGAGCCAATACTGGGCATTATCCTCGTACTCCCCCCCGGGATAGTCTCTGAGGAAGTTGGAGAATGCGGTAATCGACTCGCCATAGCGCCCCTGCTTCAGCATGTTGAAGGCGCTCTGGTAGGCTTGCGCCTCTTGTTTTGGATCGGGGGGGGTGAGCATTGCAACCGGTGGTGCCGCTGTTGCCATGGGAGGTGGCTCGGTAGAGGCGGACAGCGGTGGTTGGCCGGGTGCAACCGAAGGCGGTGCAGCGGTCATGGGGGGTGCAACGGAGGGCGTAGTGGGGAGCGGAGCTGCGCCAGGCTGAGCGCGAGAGAGTCTCTGATCTATATCCAGGTAGAGATCACGCTGGCGACGACTCATGGCATCCATATTGTGCTTCTGCTCCTCCAAGTCCCCTCTAAGCTGTTGAACCTCCTGGCGCAGCTGCTGCACCTGAAGCACCAAGTCGGCGAGGCTCTGATTCTGCAAGATGCGTTCGATACGCTGCAGGCGCTGGTCCATGGTCATACCGTTGGCGGCAAAGACAGGTGCCGTGGCGCAGATACCCAGCAGGGATCCGAACAGGACTCTTTTGACAATCAGCCTCATCACTCACTCCCAATCAGTAGATCAGTTCGACGCGCCGGTTGAGCGCCCAGGACTCTTCGTTCTGTTCAAAAGCCGCAGGCCTCTCTTCACCGTAGCTCACCACCACCAGCTGGTTGTCCGATACCCCTTGGGCCAGCATCAGGCTGCGTACCGAATTGGCGCGATTTTCACCCAGACCCAGATTGTACTCCCGGGTGCCCTTCTCGTCCGCATGGCCTTCGAGGCGCACCACCGCCTGGGGATTGGCGGCCAGATAGTCGGCATGGGCCTGAATCACATCCAGGTATTCGGAACGTACGGTGCTCTGGTCGAAATCGAAGTAGATTACCCGGGTCGCCAACAGGCTGTTGGGATTCTCCAGGGGATCACCCTGCCACTCCTCCCCCTGACTGGCGGCGGAGGTGGATGCACCGGCACTACCGGCTCCAGTGGATTGTTCGCTTACCTCAGCCCCGGCCTGGTCGAGGGTAGGCTTTGATGAACAACCGGCAATTAACAGCAGGGAGAGTAAAACCGGAACCCAAAGGGTTTGTACTTTATTCATTGCATATCTCCTTAAACAGCGGTGCAACTAATTAATGTAAGGTGACCAAACCGGTTCGCGCACTTCACCCTCTCGCGGTGAAAAGCGGTGGTGTACACGACCATCAACCGAGACCCCTGCCAAAATGGCGCGACGACCCGTCTTGGATGTATAAATTATCATGCTGCCGTTGGGCGCAAAACTGGGTGACTCGTCCAGGTTGCCATTGCTGAGCACCTGCATTTTACCGGATGCAAGATCCATAACCGCAATACGGTCGTTTTCCCCGTCCCGGGTCACCAGGGCCAGCCGTTTTCCATCGGGTGAGTAGCAAGCACTGGCGTTGTAACTGTTATTGAAGGTGACCCGTTGTGCTTCACCACCGGACGCAGCGACCCGGTAGATTTGCGCTTCTCCACCTCGATCGGAGGTAAACACAAGGCTACGCCCATCCGGTGACCATGCCGGTTCTGTATCGACGGCGGTGTGACGGGTGATAGCCTCGAGTTTTTGTGTCGTCATATGGTAGACATAGATATCGGGATTGCCCGTTTTTGACAGGGTCAGGGCGAGCTTGTCCCCATTCGGCGACCAGGCGGGCGCACTGTTGATTCCCTTGAACCTGGCAACCTCTTGACGTTTGCCGGTATAGAGTTCCTGCACAAATATGGCGGACTGTCCCTTCTCTAACGAGACATAGGCGATCTTGCTGCCATCAGGCGACCAGGCAGGTGACATCAATGGTTCAGTCGATCTGACGATCGTATGAGGATTGTGTCCATCCGCATCAGCGATAATCAACTCATTAACCCGCTTACCATCAACCTGCTGATTTGAGTGGATATAGGCTATCCGGGTTGCAAAGCTACCAGACACACCGAGGATGTTTTTATAAATCTGATCGGAAATCCGATGCGCAATCACCCGTAGATTTGAACTTTTCGTCTTGATTCCAAGGCCGATTATCTGTCTTTCCCGGTGGGTGTCCAGGAGACGGAACCGGACCTCGTAACCATCTGTATCCAGAGACTGCACGCTGCCGATGACCAAGTATTCCAGACCCAGAGCATTCCATTGCTTGTAGTTAACATCATCAATCGAAGCGGGTCTGGCCAACATCTGCTCCTGGGACAGAGCTCTGAATTGTCCGCTTCGTCGTAAATCAGCACTGATCACTGTGGCAATATCATCGCTTTGGTTGATGTTTACCTGCCCCTCGAAAGGCAAGATGGAAATCGAGACCAATCCCAGTTCATCCTCAACATTTAGTGCACTTGAATCATCACCGGGCAGCGATGAACAGCCTGTCATCACCACCATGAACAGCGCGACGACAGAGATAGAAAACAAACCTTTCATGGTTAGTTTCATCTTTTCCCCAAAGGTTTACTTGCCGGTGACCACACCGGTTCACGCACATCGCCCTCATCGAGGGCAAGGCGGAGTTGTACCCGCCCATCCACAGAAACAGTGGCCAAAACACCCCGTTTACCTGTCTTGGATGCGTAGATGATCATGCTGCCATTCGGTGCGAAACTCGGCGATTCGTCGAGGCCACCCTGGCTCAGCACCTGCATGACTCCGCTTTCGAGATCCTGTACCGCAATGCGGTACTTGCCCTCTTCCCGAGTGACCATGGTCAGCAGTTTTCCATCGGGAGAGAAGGAGGCGCGGGCATTGTAGCTGTTTTGGTAGGTCACCCGTTGGGGTTTGCCACCATGGGCCGAGACCCGGTAGATTTGAGGCCTGCCACCCCGATCCGAGGTAAACACCAGGCTGCGCCCGTCGGGTGCCCAGGCAGGCTCGGTATCGATGGCATAGTGGCGGGTGATCGTCGTCAATTTGCGCGTCGCCAGATCATAGACATAGATATCGGGATTGCGCCCCTTGGAGAGGGTCAGGGCCAGTTTACGTCCATCCGGCGACCAGGCCGGCGCACCGTTGATGCCCTTGAATGAGGTCACCTTCTGACGGCTACCTGTATGCACGCCCTGGACATAGATTGCGGACTGTCCGCCTTCGAATGAGACATAGGCGATCTTCTTCCCGTCCGGCGACCAGGCGGGTGACATCAGGGGTTCGGTGGAGGTAACTATGGCCTCGGGATTGTAGCCGTCTGAATCGGCGACTTTCAGTTTTACCGTGGTCTCGCCATCAGCCAGCTTGGTTGAGGTGATATAGGCCACCCGGGTGGCGAATGCGCCTGGCACACCCAATAGCTCTTCATAGATCAGATCGGCAATCTGATGGGCCGTATTGCGCAGATTAGGCGCGGTGGTAGGGATGGTATAGCCGATCAGCTGATCCCCCCGATACACATCGAGCAGCTGGAACTGGATCTGATAGGCGCCTGCGCCATGTGCCTGAACTTGACCAATCACCAGGTTTTCTATGCCCAGGGATCGCCAATTCTTGAAATCCACCACATCCACCGAGGTGGGCCTGGCCAGCATATCCTCCCGGGGTAGGCTTTTGAAACGACCACTGCGATTTAGATCCGAACTGATCACCTCGGCGATATCAACCGGTGGCACACCCTTACCCTGCCAACTGAACGGCACCACGGCCACTGGCAGGGCGCCCTCGACACCGCCAACAATCTCAATGGTCAACTCGGCATGGAGCACGGGCTGCCAACACAGTAACGAAAACAGGATAAATAGATATTTTTTCATGGTTAACATCTGTAACAACTAGCTGCTCGGTTTGAGTATCAGTTTCAATGTGCGGAAAGATTCAAACAGTGGACCGCTCGGCACTTGAAGCGGCGCAGCTTTATAGACTGCGTTCAGCGCTGAACGATCAAAGGCCGAATTACCACTACTCCTGACAACCCTGACGCTGCCCGGCACCACGTCCCCGCCAGGTATCAGTCTTACCTGCACTGTACAGGAGAGATCCGCTCCAGATTGCCCTGTTCTCACCCAGTTGCGATCGATCTGCTGGATGATCCCTGCTATATATCGATCAATCTCCCGCCTATTCTGTTCCGCCGCCATCTGCTCCTGCAAGGCCCGCTCACGCTCGGCCTGGGCCGCAGCCTCGGCTTTTCGCCGCGCCTCGGCCTTGCGCTTGGCCTCCAACTCGGCTTTTCGTTTTCGTTCGAGCTCGGCTTTTCGTTTTGCTTCCGCCTTGCGTTTAGCCTCCAGGTCGGCAAGCCGTTTTGCTTCAGCCTTTTTCTTCGCCTCCTGCTCCTTTTTCAGCTGCGCCTGGCGTTTGCGTTCCGCCTCCCGCTGCTGTTGCTCCGCCTTCTCCTTGGCAATGCGTTTCTGCTCCAGTTGTTGCTGACGCTTCTTCTCTTCGGCCTGTTTTCGCTTCAGCACCTCTTCCCGCTGCTGCTGTTTTATTCGTTCCGCCGCCTTCTCTTTCTCCTTGGCCTGCTCCAGCTGTTTGGCGTCGACAGTATGTGCCTGGACTATGTTGGCCTTCTGCGTCGAGGGTTTGTGGAGTTTCGACCAGTCAAAACCGAAGATCAGAAAGACCACAATCAAAATATGCAGCAGCACAGCCAGGAAGACCGAAACCGGGTTTCTTTTAATGACGGAGAACACTACTCTGGCCTGTGATCACCAAAACAACCAACCCTGCAGCGACTATTTTGTTCTCCGCCAAGGCTAAATGAGCGATTGATAACGCGCTGCGCTATTCGTCGTTCAATTGGAACTACCAAACTTCTCTCCTCGCACCACGATCGGCGCTCTGTTGATGGCAACAATCGCTATGATTCCGGTGGTTCCGTCACCAGGCCGACACTGGGCGCCCCGCCAGCCTGTAACAACACCATCGCTTCAACCACCCGACCATAGGCCACTCCGGCGTCACCACGCACCATGATTGGGGTCTTCGGTTTATGCTTGAGTACTATCCTCACCCGCTCCACCAGGTTGTCAGGATCAATCGGTTGATCCTTGCCCTGGCCGACATCCAAAAACATATCTCCCTCACGATTGACCGTCACTACCAACGGCTCATCCGCCTCTTTAGACAGCGGCTCAGCTTCGGCCTGGGGCAGTTCAACCTTGACACCCTGGGTCAGCAGAGGGGCGGTAATCATAAAGATCACCAGCAGCACCAGCATGACGTCAATGTAAGGGACCACATTGATCTCTGACATGGGACGGCGGCGATTCTTTTGACGACTCATTGGTTGAATGCCGGTTTAGGCCACTGCCTGGCGCTGCAGGATAGTGGCAAACTCCTCGACAAAATCGTCGTAACGGTTGTTGAGGCGTTCGACGTCGTTGGAGTAGCGGTTGTAGGCGACTACCGCCGGAATCGCGGCGAACAGACCGATGGCAGTGGCAATCAATGCCTCGGCGATCCCGGGAGCAACCAGTGCCAGGGTCGCCTGCTTGACATTTCCCAGCGCGGTGAAGGAGTTCATGATGCCCCACACGGTACCGAAGAGTCCCACGTAGGGACTGGTTGAACCGATCGTGGCCAGCGTCGAGAGATGGCTCTCCAGTCGATCGACCTCGCGGTTCAGGGATACCCGCATGGATCGCTGGGCACCCTGCACCATCGCCATCGGATCCTTGTGTCCTTTGGTGCGCAGACGGGCGAATTCGCGAAATCCGGCGCGGAAAATCGCCGCCATACCGGACTCATCATCGGTCTCCCTTTCGATCTGGCGATAGAGTTCAGCCAGGTCTCCCCCCGACCAGAAGCGCCCCTCGAACTCATCTGCCGCCCGTCCGGCCCGCTTCAGTACTCGCATGCGGTCGAAAATCATGCTCCAGGAGCTGAGGGATGCGAAGACCAACAGGGCAATCACGAACTGCACCACCGGACTGGCATTGAGTATCAGGTGGGTAATGGTAAGGTCAGTCGACATCCGGTATCTCCATCAATATTCTCTTTGGTATAGGTGTTGCACGCATTGCTTTCATATCCACACAGACAATCTTAACGCTCCCACTGCACAACAGACGCGCATCCGACACTCGCACCACCTGCTGCTCAAAGGTGAGACTGGCGCGCCTTCTCTCGGCTAGCCTGGAAACAACCTCCAGGGCATCATTGAAACGGGCCGGATGATGGTAACCCACTTCAACCTTTCGAACTGCGAAAATGATCCCGTCATGCTGCAGCAGCTGATCCTGTTCAAATCCCAGGGAACGCAACCACTCGCTGCGTGCCCGCTCCATGAATTTCAAGTAGTTGGCGTAGTAGACAACACCGCCGGCATCGGTATCCTCGTAGTAGATCCTGACCGGCCAGACGAAAGCGCGCGACTCGTCGTTCATACCTTGTTCCTGACCCGAATCACTTATGTGCCAACATCATGATGTGCAACTAAATAATCGCGTAATAATACTTAGCTTGGTAATCGGATGGTAGTGAAATTGACCAAACAGAGTGATAAATCCCAAACTATGAGTGTGTGATTCAAAAGGAGTTCCCATCAGCTGTGATAAAGTGTTCGGTCCCGTTCCCTATTCGCGGAACAGATCATCCTCGGTGGGCACGTGCTCACCGGGTTTCGGCGACAGGCCGAAATGCAGATAGGCAGCCTGGGTCGCCACCCTCCCCCTCGGCGTGCGCATGAGGAACCCCTGCTGTATCAGGTAGGGTTCCAGGACGTCTTCAATCGTGCCCTTCTCTTCGCCGATCGCCGCTGCCAGATTGTCAACCCCCACCGGTCCGCCTTCAAACTTCTCAATCACCGCCAACAACAGACGTCGATCCATGGCATCGAAACCGTTGCCATCGACCTTGAGCATACTCAAGGCCCTGTCAGCCACCTCGGCATCGATATGGCCATCCTGTTTCACCTGGGCATAGTCGCGTACCCGTCTTAACAAGCGATTGGCGATTCTTGGTGTACCCCTTGAGCGGCGGGCGATTTCCCCTGCCCCATCCGCGTCAATACCGATATTGAGTATCCTCGCGGAGCGGCTGACGATGTGGGCCAGATCGCGACTGTTGTAGAACTCCAAGCGCTGCACAATACCGAACCTGTCCCGCAGGGGAGAGGTCAGCAGACCGGCGCGGGTGGTGGCCCCGACCAGGGTAAAAGGGGGCAGATCGAGTTTGATCGAGCGTGCGGCCGGTCCCTCGCCGATCATGATATCGAGCTGAAAATCCTCCATTGCCGGATAGAGGACCTCCTCCACCACCGGGCTCAGGCGGTGGATCTCATCGACGAAGAGCACATCATGGGGCTCCAGATTGGTCAGCAGCGCCGCCAGATCCCCCGGCTTTTCCAGCACCGGACCCGAGGTCTGCCTCAGGTTGACCTCCATCTCGTTGGCGATGATATGCGCCAGGGTGGTCTTGCCCAGCCCCGGGGGGCCGAAAATAAGCACATGGTCCAGCGCCTCTTCCCGCGCCTTGGCGGCGGGTATGAAGATCTCCATCTGCTCGCACACCGCGGCCTGTCCCACATAATCGCGCAGGTGCCTGGGACGGATGGCCCGGTCCAGTGCGGCATCTTCACCGCTGGCATCGCCGTTGATCAGTCTGGGTTCGTTACTCACTGGCTCTATCTCTGCCGCATAACAGCACTATTTCTGCACCGCGTTCTGCAGTGCGGCGCGAATCAGGGTCTCACTCTCCATCTCATCCTCCGCCACGGCCTTGACCATGCGATTAGCCTCCTGGGGTTTATAACCCAATGCCACCAGTGCAGCCACTGCATCTGCAGTCGCATTACCGGGGCCTGTGGCCTGATCCCTTTGCCGTTGACTGCCTACTGGTGCCAAATCACCCAGTTTGGCCAATCTATCCCGCATCTCCACGATCAGGCGTTCCGCGGTCTTGCGCCCTATCCCCGGTAACCTTACCAGGGAGGCCACATCCTCGCTCTCCACACAGCGGCTGAACTCCTCGGCGCTCATCCCGGAGAGTATGGCCAACGCCATCTTGGCGCCGATGCCGCTGACCTTGAGCAGGCTGCGAAACAGGGCCCGCTCCGGTTCTGTGGCGAAACCATAGAGAACATGGGCATCCTCGCGTATCGCCAGATGGGTGAAGAGGGTCACCGTTTTTCCGCTCTCCGGCAGAGTAAAAAAGGTGGAGAGCGGTGCTTCCAGCTCATAGCCAACGCCGTTGACATCAATTAGAAGACTGGGGGCCTGCTTGTGGACCAGCTCCCCTTTGAGACGACCTATCATCCTGGGTTGTTATCCGCTTGACGATTGAAGCCGGGATTATGCCACGCTTGCTGCACCAGGTACCTCATTTTCCGTGGCTGGCCTGATGCGCCAGGGTGGTATGGGTATGGGCATGGCTAAGGGCCACCGCCAGGGCATCAGCGGCATCCGCCTGAGGCCGTTCCTGCAGTCCCAGAATCATCTTCACCATGTGCTGAATCTGCGCCTTGTCCGCCCTGCCCGTTCCCACCACCGCTCGCTTGATTCGAGTGGGGGTATACTCCACCACGCTTAAACCGCAGTGCTCCGCGGCACAGATCGCCGCCCCCCTCGCCTGGCCCAGCTTCAGGGCAGAGGAGGGATTCTTGGCCACGAACACCTCTTCGATGGCCATCACCTGGGGTTGAAACTCCTGAATCAGGGCAGTGATCCCTTTGAAGATCTCACCCAGCCTGGGAGGGAGGGGCTTGCCATTCAGCTTCAAGACCCCATGGGCAAGATAGACCGAATGCATGCCATCTGAATCGATCAGACCGTAGCCGGTCTGGCGGGAACCCGGGTCGATACCGATGATGCGTATCATCTTGGACGTCAGCCGATGGCATCCAAAATCTCGTCGGAGATCTCGGCATTGGTGTAGACGTTCTGTACGTCGTCCAGGTCTTCCAGCATATCGACCATGCGCAGCAGCTTATCCGCATCGTCTTGATCGAGCACCGCGCTGGTCGAGGCGTTGTAGGTCACCTCGTCGTTGTCGGGGGCGAGGCCGGCCTCAATCAGCGCATCCTTGACCGCGGCGAAACCCTCTGGAGTGGAGATGACATCGATCGAACCATCCTCATTGCTGACCACATCCTCGGCCCCCGCCTCCAATGCCGCCTCCATCACCGCATCTTCATCCACACCGGGGGAGAAACTGATCATGCCCTGCTTGCTGAAGAGGTAGGCGACAGAGCCGTCGGTACCCAGGTTGCCGCCCAGCTTGCTGAAGGCATGGCGCACCTCCGAAGCGGTGCGGTTACGATTATCGGTCATGCAATCGACCATCACCGCGGTTCCACCAGGACCATACCCCTCATAGCGAATCTCATCGTAGTTATCTCCATCGGTACCCCCCGCACCCCGTTTGATGGCGCGCTCGATGGTATCCTTGGGCATATTTGCACCCAACCCCTTATCCACTGCCAGCCGCAGACGCGGGTTGGCATTGATATCCCCGCCCCCGATGCGGGCAGCCACGGTAATCTCCCGTATCAGCTTGGTCCAAATCTTGCCGCGCTTTTTGTCGTTGGCGGCCTTTTTATGCTTGATATTGGCCCACTTACTGTGTCCTGCCATACAAACCTCTCAAAACTGGAAATCTAAACGAGACATTTTATCATCCAGCCGTTGTTGCAGAAACAGAGGAATCCAGCTGGCTTAAGAATCAGGTCAATTTGCCGACTTTTTGAGTACAATTTGAATCCACAAAAATAGGGACTGCTTGCATAATCTTACAACTGGCAGCCAGTTGAAATCTGCACGTAGATGACCTGAATTGGCAGCAATAGACGTTTACAGGGCAATAGAGCCGATGACCCAAACTGTCCAAGAGTGGACCCGCACCCTCTCCTCAGAACCCTTGCCGGTAATGCAAAGGACGCTGACCCATGTCAGGGATCTGCTGGGGAAATCGAGTGTCAATCACAACAGACTCTCTGAGATCATCTCCCGGGATCCGGGATTCAGCCTGCATATCCTGCAGCGGCTCGGCAACCTGTCCACGCAGCCGAAAGAGCCGGTAACAAAGATCTCTCTGGCAATACCCCTGTTAGGCATGGAGGTTATCAAACAGGCAAGCCACACCCTGCCCTGCCTCGAGGATAAGCTGAAAGGGCCGCCAAGACGAGGCCTTATCGACTGCTACAGCAGGGCCGCTCACGCCGCCATCTACGCCCGCGAACTTGCCAAGCTAAAGGCGTGGCAGGAGAGTGACACACTCTACACCGCCGCGCTGCTGCACGATATCGGAGAGATGGGACTCTGGTCAGTGGCGGCGGATAGAATGCGCACAATCCAAGACAAGATCGGCAGCGAAACCCCAAGAGACGACGCCTCCCGGGAGATTCTCGGCTTTACCCTGGAGGAGCTCTCCCTGCAGCTGAGCCAGCACTGGCAGCTTCCGGATCTGGTCCAGGAATCTCAAGGACTATCAGACAATTACCAACCCAAACCGCTGACCGTGAGGATGGCGTCGACGCTGGCCCGCGATAGCAGCCTGGGATGGCGCCACGCCAGGACCGACAATGATATTGAACTGTTGGCGGAGTTTCTGGAGATACCTCAGGAGAGGGCCATTGCCCATTTTCATCGCCTTGCCGCAGAGGCGGCGCGGGAACTGCACCGGCTGCCATTGCCACTGCCGGCCTTCTATCTAATCCCCTGGGACCTGGAGCCGTCGAAACCGAAAATGGAGCAGGCCGAAGCAGCAAAAACAGTGGCCTCGCCCACAACACCTACTGAACCGCCCCCAGCAGAGGCGCCACAGCCCCCAGCCGAAACTGCTGCCCCTGAAACCCCATCGGCAAAACCCGAGCAAGCCCCGAAAAAAAGGATCAATCCACTTCAGCAGTTGATCAGCAACGCCCTGCAGCAGATGCATGAGGAGCTAGGATTGAGCAGAACCATGTTCGCCATGCTGAGCCCTGATAAAACCGTTCTCAAGGCACGATTCGTGGTTGAAGCAGAAAAGCAGCTCTCTCTCAAAGGCTTTGTCTTGAACATAACTAAACCAAGTTTATTCAGTGCCTTACTTAAAAAACCCCAAGCTGTCTCTCTCAACAAGGGGAATGCGGAAAAGTATCTGCCCATGATCCCTCAATCCGCACTGGAACAGATGAACAACAGCGGCTTTGCCACCATGTCGGTGTTTATTCATGGTAAACCGGTGGGGTTATTTTATGCCGATAACGGTATCAGCGGTCCCGGGGTGACCCGCCAACAGTACGACAACTTCAAGGCGATCTGTCAGAAAACAATCCAGGCGATCGGCTCCTGACAACTGCTGCTGCAACCTTTTTTAACACGACTCACTACAACCGCCTGATATACTGAGACTATTCATCCAGCTCACTCGGTTTCGGAGAGTCGGCAAGCACTGATTTCGCCGTGCATTACATAATATCCCAGCCCGATTGTGTTGACCAAAGTCATTGTTTCCGACGTTTCAAACGCTAGGATGACAAATCTTTTCATACCCAGTGAATAACGTGCCACAACAGATAAGCTACCAAATAGAAAACAATCTCTATCTGAGTATTACCGACCGCTGCACCTTGGAGTGCGCCTTCTGTCCGAAGACATTTGGAGACATGAGAGTCAAAGGCTACGATCTTACCTTTGATCATCGTCCTAGCGCAGAAGAGATTATCGAATCGATAGATGATCCGGCGCGCTACGATGAAGTCGTCTTTTGTGGTTATGGAGAACCGACACTGCGATTGAATGTGCTACTTGAAGTAGCCAGACATATCAAACAGCACGGTGGTCGGGTGCGTGTGAATACCGACGGATTGTGTAATCTGATCCACAAGCACGACACACTGCCGCAACTGGGAGAGTGCGTGGATGCCCTCTCGGTCTCGCTGAATGCGCAGAACAGCGAGATCTATGATCTCCATTGCCGACCCAATCTGCCCGGCTCCTATGAAGCCGTGCTGGAGTTTCTGCGCCAGGCGCCGCAACATATCGCCGATGTAACGGCAACAGCCATTGAGGGCCTGGAAGGGGTCGACATAGCGGCATGCGAAGCATTGGCAAGATCACTGAACGTAAAATTTCGCCGCCGTATCTACGGTAAGGTCGGATAGACAGCTATTTCGATGACCACCCTGTCAGAACAAGTTCCGACTTTTGGGCAGTACCTGCTGAAACATTATGGCGAACGTGTCCACAAGATCGCCCTGGATGCGGCGTTCACCTGCCCCAACCGGGATGGTAGCAAAGGCAGCGGCGGCTGCACCTTCTGCAACAACGTCTCCTTCAGCCCCAATGGACGTCAGCCCAGACCGATTAAGGAGCAACTGGCAGCGGGCAGGCGGGTAATCCGTAAACGTACGGGGGCAGGCAAGTATCTGGCCTATTTTCAGGCCTATAGCAACACCTATGCTGAGATTGAACGTCTGACTGCCCTGTATGACGAAGCCTTGTCGGATGAGGATGTCATCGGGCTCTCCATCGGCACCCGTCCCGACTGCGTAGCAGACAGCGTGCTCGATCTGCTCGCAAGTTACCAACAGCGGGGTTATGAGATCTGGCTGGAGCTCGGACTGCAATCGGCATTTGATGAAACCCTTGCCGCGGTCAATCGCGGACATGGCTTTGGCGAGTATGCACAGAGTGTCACAGCGGCCCGGCAGCGTGGCATCAAGGTGGTCACCCATCTGATTGCCGGACTACCGGGGGAGACCGCCCACCACAACAGAGAGACACTCTGCAGAGTACTGGATCTGGGGACCGACGGACTCAAGCTTCACCCTCTGCACGTGGTCAAGGGCACCCAACTGGCCAATAGCTGGCGACGCGGAGAGTATCAACCGCTCAGCCTTGAGGCCTATGTCGATATCGCCGCCGATTTGGTTGAGAAGACCCCCTCGAATGTGGTCTGGCATCGTCTCACCGGCACTGCTTCTGAGTCGATTCTGCTGGCCCCCCTGTGGTGCGCCAAGAAATGGCGGGTATTGAATGCCATCACCAACGAACTGCAACGGCGACGCGCATTATGTCGACAGGTTGCCTGAATGAGTATCATTAACTATGGAACTGGTCTGTCCTGCAGGAAATCTGCCCTCGCTTAAGTCCGCCGTGGATAATGGTGCGGATGCGGTCTATTTCGGACTTCGCAACGACACCAACGCACGCCATTTTCCCGGTTTGAACTTTAATGAAAAACGAGCCCGTGAAGGCATTAACTATGCAAAAAGCCGAGGCAAGCGCGTCTTCATGGCCATCAACACCTACCCAAGACCCGAAGGCTGGGAGCGCTGGCGTCAGGCGGTGGATAGCGCCGCCTCGCTCTCTGTGGATGCCCTGATCTGCGCCGATATCGGTGTCCTCGACTACGCCAGTCGTGCATGGCCCGATCTTAACCTCCATCTCTCGGTTCAGGCCTCCAGCACCAACTATGAGGCACTTGCCTTCTATCACGACGCGTTTGGAATCAAACGGGCGGTACTGCCGCGGGTATTATCACTGAGCCAGGTAGAACAGGTGGTGGCGAATACCCCGGTGGAGATCGAAGTCTTCGGTTTCGGCAGCCTCTGTGTGATGGTGGAAGGCCGCTGTATCCTCTCATCCTATGTCACGGGTGAATCACCAAATACCCATGGCGCCTGTTCTCCCGCCCAATTCGTTGAATACAGGGAGACACCCTCCGGCCTGGAGTCGCGGCTGGGTGGATTACTAACCGATCGTTACGGAAAAGATGAGACTGCCGGTTACCCAACAATCTGCAAAGGGCGCTTCGCGGTTGGCGATAATACATTCTACGCCATAGAAGAACCCACTTCGCTAAATACGCTGGCGCTGCTTCCCCAGTTACATCGGACGGGCATCAAGGCGATCAAAATAGAGGGCCGGCAGCGCACACCGGCCTACGTCGGACAGGTCACCAAAGTCTGGCGCGAGGCGATAGATTGCTGTCTCAAAAATCCTCAAGCCTTTGTCGCAAAATCTGCATGGAGCGATGCTCTCGACCAGGTCTCGGAAGGCACCAGCACCACCTTAGGGCCCTACTACAGACCTTGGCAATAACGATGACGATGACACCTAAGCTCTCTCTTGGTCCGGTACTCTTCTTTTGGTCGAGGGAGACACTTTTTGATTTTTATGATCAGGCAGCTGAAATGCCTGTAGATATTATCTATCTTGGCGAGACTGTCTGCTCTAAACGGCGCAGTCTGGGCAGCAACGACTGGATCGAGCTTGCCTCAAGGCTGAGTGAGCAGAGTGATAAAGAAATTGTACTCTCCACCCTGGCCCTGATAGAGGCGGAGTCGGAACTGAAAACCCTTAGAAGACTATGTGATAATGGCCGCTTCACAATTGAGGCCAATGATATCGGAGCGGTACAGATCCTGAGTAAAAAGGGTATACCTTTCGTGACCGGTCCCAGCATCAACATCTACAATTCGGCCAGTCTCGATCTGTTGGCATCGAAAGGGCTCAAACGTTGGGTTCTGCCCATCGAGCTATCAAAGCAGACCCTGGGTCAGATTCAAAAGCACAGGCCCGAAGGCGTCGAAACCGAGGTCTTTTGTTACGGTCGTATGCCATTAACCCTTTCCGCCAGGTGCTTTACTGCACGATCGCACAATCTGCCGAAGGACGACTGCCAATATAAGTGCATAGACTATCCGGACGGCCGTATCCTCTCCACCCAGGAGCAGCAACCGTTTCTTGCCTTAAACGGCATTCAAACAGTCTCGGCAAAGACCTGTAACCTACTCCAGGAAATACCACTGCTCAAAGAGTTGCGCGTAGATATCTTGAGAATAAGCCCACAATCATTAAACACGGGCAAAATCGTGGACGCTTTCCATAGAGCCCTGCACAACGAAGAGACAAGTGATCTTGGTCAATATATGCCGCTTGGAGCATGTAATGGTTATTGGCATGGTATCGATGGCCAGACGGAATTTAATTCCCCTCACTAGGGTTCATCTCTATCTCGCCTGAACTACAAAACCACCTCTGTGCAACCTTAATTTATCCGCCCGCAAGACTATCAGCTATAACCACATGCGCAGCTGTGGTGTATGATATTTATATCGACTGGGCCAACGCGCATGACACGCGCAGTGGCTAATACATTTCCATGCGATGAAATGTCATAGCGAATCAAGGTTAACGCATGTCTCATTCAAAACACCACAATTTTCAGATTATCCCGATCGGGTTATTTCTTGTCGTTTGTTCCAAGAATGCTCTCTGTAGTGATGACTTATTGGCTGTAACGGAAAGTTACTTTTATGACGATCTGCCTGTAGTGCTTTCCGCGTCGAGGCTCGCTCAGTCACAATCCAATACGCCTACGGCAATGACGGTCATCGATAAAAAGATGATCAAAGCGAGTGCAGCCTTGAACCTGCCGGATCTGCTGAGATTGGTGCCTGGATTCACCGTAGGTTTTTATGCAGGCAGCAGCGCCACGGTAACCTATCATGGACATGCGGACGAATATGCAAGGGACATGCAGGTACTGATCGATGGTAGGTCGATCTACGATCCCGTATATGGAGGAATTCCATGGACTGAAATCTATCTCAGCCTGGATGAAATACTGCGTATTGAAGTGATTCGCGGCCCCAATGCCGCTGCCTACGGTTCCAACTCCTATGCAGGCGTCATAAACATAGTCACCGAGCATCCTGCGGACTTAAGCGGCACCATGTTGTCGATCACCACCGGTTATGCAAAGACACGCCTTGTGGAAGCGGCCCATGCAGCCAGCGCGGGTAAACTCGACTACCGGCTCTCGACCAGTTACAGGGAGGGAGAAGGTTTCGACAACCGGGACGATTCGTCGCGAGCGAGATGGTTGAAACTCGACAGCGACTACAATATCGATCTCAACAATTCGATTCGAACCACCTTTGGGGCTGCCTATGGCAACTACGACGAAGGACGGCCAGGAATACTATTGCAGGAGCGGGAACTCGACAATCACTACAACTACCAATTCGTCGAGTGGAACCGTGTGCTATCCGAAAAGAGCAAGATCAGCCTCCAGTTTTATCATAATTACTATTCGATTGATGACCTGAACCGCACCGTTCCCCTTTCCCAGCAGATCTCCCAACTGGATGAGTTGCAGGAATTTGATGAATCCTTAAGACCAGACATTTTCGCTGCCATGCTGTCGGAAGGCGCCTATGATTTCGAGGCCTTTTTGAATGCGTTGAATCTCACCGACTCTCCGATGATCTATGCTTGGCTCGGCATGAAGTCCCATCGTTACGACCTGGAGTTCGAACACACCACCGAACCGGCGGACAATTTGCGCATTGCCTGGGGAGTCGGGGCAAGACACGATCGTGGAGAGAGTTATTGGCTGCTGCAGGAAGATGACCCCATTTCCAGAGACATGTACAGGCTTTTTCTCAATGCAGAGTGGCATGCGACGCCTGCTACAGTGGTAAATCTGGGTAGCATGCTCGAAAAATTTGAAGGCAAAGATCATGTTTTTTCACCGCGTCTGGGAATAAACCACCACCTGACACCATCCAATACGGTAAGAATAAGCGGTTCTCGGGCTTATCGCATGCCTACCATCTATGAAGACCATGCCCATGTCTCCTTGTACATAGATTCACAGGAAGACGAGTTCAACACCTGGGTGCTTAGCACCGAAGATCTAGAGCCGCAACAAATCGAGCGTGTTGAAGTCGGTTACTTTGGAAACTTTACGGAGTATGGCGTTAACTTCGACCTCTGCCTTTTCCATGAAGAATACACCAACATTATCGACTCGTACGTGCATTTTGATATTGCCGATCCTGACCGCGGGGTAACAGACCCTTTCGCATTGGAGGTGATGAGAGACTTGCAAAGATTTTACCAAAAGGGCGCATTTACCTATACCAACTTCGGTCAGTATGAAATCGACGGAATCGAGTTCGAAATCGATTTCCGCCCGACCAATAGAGATCTGATCTTCCTCGGTTTCAGCTACCTGGACATCAGCGGTAACGAACTGAAAAGAATCAAAGACGGCATTATAAGCACCCGTGATAATGCCGAGGAAAAGACTCCAAAAAGAACTTTTAGCCTGATTGCCAGCCATACCTTTGACGATGGTTTCAGCGCTAGCGGCGCCTACTATTTTACTGATGAAATGGAGTGGCCCGGCGAGGGTGATGCAGTACCCAATTTCAGCCGTCTTGATCTGAAGTTCAACAAGCACATCGAAATTTCCGGAAGTGACATCGATATATCGTTGATACTGCAAAATTTGCATAATGAAAACTTCGACTTCTTTTACAACGAAGACTCTGATCCCTTTAATGTTTGGGAAAGACGAATTTATCTACAGGCCAAGGCATCGTTCTGAATAGTTTCCAAAATGTCGTTACTAAGCAGTAACAACCAGCTACTTTCAAACCTGCAATGCTGTACTTGCTTCAGCGGGCTGCTTCACCGCATTCTGCCTGCTGCACCGATTTCTGTTTTTGGCAAAGCGCTTTTTTTGTTTGTCCTATTTTCAAGCAATCTGTTTATACCCACGACGGTTAACGCAAAAGACAATAGCATTTTGATCCTTCTCAGTGGCAATGATGATGTCTACCTGGACGTTGCCACAGCAATAACCAACTCCACAATCAAGCTTTGTAGGAATAGAAACCTGGAATGCCAGGATACAAACTTTGAAATCAGTCAGGTCTCTTCTCTCGACATACCGCCTTCTGGTGAGTATAGACTTATCGTAACCCTGGGCATAAAAGCCGCCAATTATGCAAAAACCAACCTTGCAGAGAAACTTGTCTTCTCGGCATTAATTCCTCAATACAGTAATGATCTCTCTGTTGCTCTCAGTAATGACTCCAATCAATATTATCTCTATCTGGACCAACCACATCACAGGAGCTTATTGCTAATAAATGCGCTATCCGACAGGTTTAAGAACGTTGGGGTCATGATTAACAAGAATAATGAAGTGACGGCCAGACAACTTGCGGATTCCGCGTCTAAGCTTGGACTTACACTACATCTGGAAAAAATCAGTAAATCCAATCAGATTGGGGCCTCGCTAAACCGATTACTTCGCAACATTGACATATTGCTTGCGGTGCCAGACACGACAATTCACAATAAATCGACCGTCTCTAACATCCTGATATCGACATATAGAAAGCGTATACCGTTGATAGGCTTTTCTTCTGGTTACGTAAAAGCCGGCGCCTTGGCGGCAGTCTACTCTTCCCCGGAAGATATCGCATATCATGTAAGAGACAATATCGTAAACACATATTCAGGTGAAGGTATCGAAGAAAAGGAGCAAACAGCTAATTATTTCACCCTGCTTTTTAACTCCGATGTAGCCAGATCTCTGGACTTTCCCTTAAAATCGGAATCCGAACTGACAAGCAAGATGATTAGGTCATCAAAAGACGAAGATCATGATTGAATTCAAGTCATTACGATTTCAGGCGCTGATGATTGGCTTACTGCCAGCATTCATCCTTGCCTTCATCATGACTGTTTATTTGATTGGCACTCAGCTTGACCGCCTCAATGAGTCATTCGACGAAAGAGGAGCTTCAATAGCAAGTCAGTCCGCTTCAATAAGCGTTTACGGAATTTTCACCCGCGACAAGTCAATCTTGGAAATGAGTCTGAGACCTGTATTTCTACAGCCGGATGTATACAGCATCGAAGTCTATGATGCTTCAGGATCACTTCTAACCCGATTGGCAAAGCAATATAACGAGCACTCCAACAACCTTGCGGAATTCTCATCACCAGCAATCTATGTTGTTGAAGACATTGATATAGTTGACTACCCCGACCAGAGCGCTAACGGACGGGATTCACTCAACCGAAGCATGGGTAGAGTGGTACTGACTCTCAGTAAAACACGTCTCATCGAGAATAGAAAAATCACCATTCGCAACTCCATCATAATGTTGGTTGCAGGTTTAATATGCACCGCATTTTTCTCCTTGGCGTTGAGCCGGTCAGTAATCCGCCCAATTGATAAATTGACTCAAGCGGTCTCGCGAATGCGCGATGGCGACCTAACCGCTCGCGTACCGGAAGTATCAAAGGGAGAAATCAGAAGCCTCGAAGAGGGCTTCAATGCAATGACGAGTAAAATTCTGAGTTCACATGAGACTATGCAACATCAGATTGATCATGCCACATCAGAATTAACCGAGACGATGGAAGCCCTGGAAATCCAGAATGTTGAACTCGATCTAGCAAAAAAACGGGCGCTATCAGCAAGCAAGGCAAAATCAGAATTTCTTGCCAACATGAGCCATGAGATACGCACCCCAATGAATGGTGTATTGGGATTTACCAACTTACTTCTCAAAACCGATCTCTCAAGACAACAACGAGATCTTGTCAATACAATCTCAAAATCCGCGAGTAATCTGCTCGAAATCATCAACGAGATACTCGATTACTCAAAACTGGAATATGGCAAACTCGAACCGGAAACCGCGCCATTCGAGGTAATTGAATGCTTTGAAGAACCTACGGTCCTGCTCTCACCTTCCGCGCATGACAAAGGTTTGGAACTGATTTTGCTCGTCTACTCGGACGTACCCCATACACTCATTGGTGATGAAACACGGATTCGACAGATCCTGGTCAACTTGATCAATAACGCAATCAAATTTACCCATCAGGGCGATGTCATCATTCGTGTGATGACAGACGAAGAGACCGAGAACAAGTGCATTCTTAAATTTACTGTAACCGATACGGGTATAGGTATCGATAAGAAAGCCCAACAATCACTCTTTGAGTCATTCCAGCAGGCCGACTCGTCCACAAGTCGTGTATATGGTGGCACTGGATTGGGCTTGAGTATCTGCAAAAAACTCGCTCAGTCGATGAACGGCGATATCGAGCTGGTCAGTAATCCCGGCAAAGGCTCAAATTTTATCGTAACAATTCCATTGACCATATCACCTCAACAGCAATCTTTCACCTACAGCCCCCATTTGAAAGACAAGAGGGTATTAATCGCTGCCAATCATAAATTATCCTTTTTGGCCATTAAACATACCTTGGAGTCTTTTGGCATAAACACTGTAACCACGGAGCATCCCCTGCAACCTGACGACCAATATGACGTAATTGTTATGGGGTTTGAACACAGAGAGATATCATCCGGTTACGCGGAAAGTGAAATTCGTCGTTTACGCGCGAACTGCAGCACACCCTTTCTAGTCCTTTTAAGTGCCTCTGAGCGGGTCATTATTGAGAAGTTTCAATCCATCAGTAAGGATTTCTACCTATCTAAACCATTCACCACCAGCAAACTAGCTGACACCCTGGAACGGATAGTCACGGGTTCTCATAGAAGCGCAAAATCCAGCGTTGATCAAAGCGTTAATTCGTCCAGTCAGGCACTGGAAAGCTATAACATACTTGTCGTTGATGACAATGACATCAATCTAAAACTCATAAGCACACTAATGCGCAACAATGGCGCCAATGTCACTGAAGCCAGCGACGGCTTAAGCGCCATATCGCAAACCCTGATTAAGGATTTTGACCTGATTTTGATGGATATCCATATGCCAAAAATGAAGGGCACCAAAGCTGCAGAAGTCATTCGGCAAAACGAAACAGGAAGCAAGCATACACCTATTATTGCCTTAACAGCCGATGTGGTTCCCGCGACGCGAAACCAGATAACAGAATCCGGGATGGATGGTTATCTGTTAAAACCCATCGATGAACCGCAAATGTGGTCTTTAATAAGAAACATCTTCAGCCAACACGGCCAATTTGAAAGCCAGCAAACTGATAACCTTGAGCAGAATGATCTGATCGATATCAACCAACTCCTGGTTGTAGATAACAATAAAATTCTCAATATCACCGGCGGAGACAAGGCCTTGGCAAATGAACTGTTCAACCAACTCTGCAGTGAATTACCACAACTACTTGAAGAGATCGACAAATATATACAGCAACAGAACTGGGAAAACCTTAGCGAGATCACTCATAAGATGCGCGGATCTACATCTTCTTGCGGTGTACCCGCACTTGACTATTCAGTACAAAGGTTAGAACGAGTAGTAAAGTCAAAACAGACGTCACAATTAGCTCAGGAATTCACTTCGGTAAAAAACGAAGTCACACGGCTGTTACAGGCAAGGGAAACTAATAATGTCGTCTGATAAACCCATTGGTATTTTCGACTCGGGTATTGGCGGACTCTCCGTACTACGCCACATTCGCGAATTGTTACCAGCTGAAAATCTTATTTATGTTTCTGATAGGGCACATCTACCTTATGGCAATAAGGCAAACGACTTTATTCTCGAAAGATGCGAACAGATTGCCGATTTTCTGGTACAACAAGATGTCAAGGCAATAGTCATCGCGTGTAACACCGCGACTGCCGTTGCAGTGACACACTTAAGAGAACGCTATTCGTTTCCCATTGTCGGCATGGAACCCGGGGTCAAACCGGCAACACAAGAAACCCGTAATGGTTTGATTGGCGTGCTTGCCACAGAGGGAACCCTGTTAAGTGGTAAGTTCCGCAATCTAGTCAACCAGCATTCAAACGGCGCAGATATATTTTATGCTCCTTGTCATGGTTGGGTGGAAACGATTGAACGCAACGGTGCGGATCACATAGACACCCTGAAACTGGTTGAACAGGAACTGATACCGCTCTTAGACAAGGGGGTTGACACCCTGGTATTGGGCTGCACTCACTACCCTTTTATCAAGGATGCAATTATACGCGTGGCGGGCTCGTCACTTTGCATTATCGATACAGGTGTTGCAGTAGCCAGCCAGTTACGCAGAAGACTGAGTGATGAAGGCATTATGTCTGCTCTCTCTCAACAGGGGCGAGAGCATTACTGGTGTAGCGCTTCAGCGGAGGAGACTCAACAGTTGATTGAGAAGATCCAAGGTCATCCCTGTATTGTCAATCAGCTCCCGCAAATGGATTGTTAAAGCAAGAAACTGATCCACAAGACAAAAAACTAAGTTCGGGCACTCATATTGGGTAGCTTTTCATAAATCCGTAAAAAGCGATCGATATAAGGACGGATATCCAAAGGCAAGGGTAATTGATCAATTTCTATGGCCGCCAGCATATTTTTCAGGTGGACACCCAACCCGGTATCACCATCCATTATCAGGTGACGTTGAAAAAACAGCGTATCAGGATCTTCCTTGCCGCTTATCAGTAGCAGATAGTCGTAAACTGAGCCGGTTATGCTCAGCTCTGCCTTGGTTGCGCCAGCTTCCGAAACCAAACCATTCTGTAGTGTCAAGCTGTACTCAAGACCGAGATCGCTTACTCTAATACAGACCACCCGTCCTTCGAGGAAATCCAGTTCCCCATCTTCGATTTCGTTTCGAAACATCCTGTTTAGAATTGAGCTCAGGATAGTGCCATGGGCTCTCCGTGGAAGCAGCCTCAATGGCAATGCTAAAGGCCTTGGTATTATCGGTCGTCGCGATACTGCATGCATGATAAATGCCTCAAATTAGACTCTGCTGATCTCAAATTCCCGGCCGCAGGTAAGGTCGAATGAATTTTCCCTAGGGCCATTGGCAAGGGTATCATACCAACACTCACTGAAATCTGCGAAAATCGTTTTTATGTCGAATCATCGCCTATCACCATTCCTGCCCAGTAATCGCAACGCCTACGCGGCCTGGCGGGATGAGAAACTCGACCGCTATCCTAAAAACGTTGAGGAGCTGGTTGTCGAAATTAGCGATCCACGCCAGCTCTCTTCGACGGAGCACGACAAGATCCTCTCTCTCTGCCAAAAGAGCAATATGGCAATCTGGGCGGGGCTCTCCGGGCATGATGCGGACAAAGCCATCATCGCAACGCTAGGTTTGGAATTCGGGCTGCGTCGGCTGGATCACAATATGTGCGCCGACAACGATGCCATCAGTTCATTGACGGTACAGTCAGATGCTCTTCGAAACGGCTATATACCCTATTCCAACCGACCCATCGCCTGGCATACGGATGGCTACTACAATCTGCCCGAGCAGCAGATTCACTCCCTGCTACTGCATTGTGTGAATCCCGCAGCACAGGGGGGTGAAAATGATCTGCTCGATCATGAGATCCTGTTCATACAGATCATGGAGCGAAATCCCGACTATATACGTGCCTTGATGCATCCTCACGCAATGACCATTCCGGCCAATATCGTCGATGATGAAGAAATCAGGCCCGCTCGTAGCGGTCCGGTTTTTGCCGTCTACCCTGACGGTCATCTGCATATGCGCTATACCGACAGGAGTCGGAGTATCGAGTGGCTGGAGGATCCGCTGCTCAATGAGGCGGTCGAGTTCCTCAAGTCCCTGCTAAACAAACCCTCGCCTTGGCATTTTCGCGCCAAGTTGGAGGCCGGTCAGGGACTGGTTTGCAACAATGTGCTGCATACGCGTAGCGGCTTCACCGACGGCGAACAGCCCCGCCTGCTCTACCGGGCACGATATTACGATCGTATTCATAACTGTTGATCACCGAGACAAGTCCGCAGGTAACGAGATTTGCCCTGTTTAGGAGTCGTTGTGAAGGTCGAGGATGCTCTTTTCTGCAGACTCGCTTTGACTCTTTGCGCCGTCATTACGCAACAGTTCAAGTTGCTCCAGATAGGTATCACTGACATCGCCGGTAACATAGTCACCATTAAAGACACTGGTATCGAAGCGCTCGATATCGGTCTTACCCTTTTTGTGCACCGCATCAATCAGGTCTTTGATATCCTGATAGATCATTCGATCTGCACCGATGATATCCCTGACCTCATCCACACTTCTATTGTGTGCCACCAGCTCACTGGCAGAAGGCATATCTATGCCATAGACGTTAGGATAGATCACCGGCGGTGCCGCTGAGGCAAAATAGACCTTTTTGGCGCCAGACTCCCGTGCCATCTGTACGATCTGTTGAGAGGTCGTACCCCTGACCACGGAGTCGTCTACCAGCAGTACATTCTTCCCCTTGAACTCCAGATCGATTGCATTCAGCTTCTGGCGCACAGATTTCTTGCGCACGGTCTGTCCCGGCATGATAAAGGTACGACCGATATAACGGTTCTTTATAAATCCCTCTGTGTAGCGCAAATCCAACTCATTGGCCAGGGTTAGCGCCGCGGTACGACTGGTGTCCGGAATCGGAATCACCACATCGATATCATGGTCGGGCCATTCGCGCATGATCTTTTTCGCCAGCTTTTTTCCCATCCGCGAGCGCGCCTTGTGAACAAATACATTATCGATGATGGAATCGGGACGGGCAAAATAGACAAATTCGAAGATGCAGGGAGACTTGACCGTGTGGGCGGCACACATCTGAGAGTGTAACTCACCCTTCTTACTGATAAAGATCGCCTCACCTGGCTCCAGATCCCGCACTCGCTCAAATCCCAGGGTGTCGAGGGCCACGCTCTCCGAGGCAATCATATATTCGGTACCCTGATCGGTCTCCCGCTTGCCGTAGACAATGGGGCGTATGGCGTAGGGATCACGAAAACCCAACAGACCCACCCCGGGTATCATGGCAACTGCCGCATAGGCCCCGCGGCAGCGACGATGCACGCCTGCGACCGCCTTGAAGATATCCTCAGGGGCGATGCGCAGCTTGTTCTGCATCTGCAGTTCATGGGCAAAGACATTGAGCAGTATCTCGGAATCGGACGAGGTATTGATATGGCGCAGATCCTCGACGAATAGATCCCGGGTCAACTCCTCGGTGTTGGTCAGGTTGCCGTTGTGCGCCAGGGTGATACCGTAGGGTGAGTTGACATAGAAGGGCTGTGCCTCCGCGGAAGAAGCGCATCCCGCTGTCGGGTAGCGGGCATGGCCAATCCCCATATTACCCTTGAGTCGCAACATGTGGCGGGTATGGAAGACATCCCTGGCAAGTCCGTTGGCCTTACGCAGATAGAGCTTTCCCTTTTCGCAGGTAACGATACCGGCTGCATCCTGTCCGCGATGCTGTAACACCAGAAGCGCATCGTAGAGCGACTGGTTTACCGGGGTCTTACCCACTATGCCAACAATACCGCACATGCCTCAATTCTCCGCATCAGTAGTGGAAGTTCGCGGCTATATCCTCAGGCAGATAACCCTTTAGCCATAGGGCCATCTCCTGAAAATAGGGAAGTAGCTGCGATGCTTGCCACCAGTTGTCGTTTGGAAAAGGGGTCAAGCCCGCCAAAAGGACAATAACCGCCACCACAACCGCCCCCCGCGCGGCACCAAAAAAGACGCCAATCAGACGATCGGTTCCACTCAATCCTGTGGTATTGACCAGAACCTTCATGAAATGGTTGACCAAGGCTCCCAGGATCAGCACCACGATCAAGATAATGCCGTAGGCGACACCGAGCCGAATCGACTGCACATCGATCCACGGCTCCAGTTGAACCGACAACGGGCGAAAGAAAAACCAGGCAAGGGTAAAGGCCGCGATCCAGGTTGCGAGGGATATTGCCTCCTGGACGAAGCCACGTATCAGGCTGATGATGGCCGAGAGAGCGATAATAGCGATGATCAGTATGTCGATCCAGAGCATATCGCTTGCCTGCGCTGCGGTTGCTTTAAGGGGGGGTTCCTGGACATAGAGGCTGTGGGTACTCTAGTCGATTGTGTCTGGACCTGCTGTGCAAGAAATTGGTGGAGCCAGGCGGGATCGAACCGCCGACCTCAACACTGCCAGTGTTGCGCTCTCCCAGCTGAGCTATGGCCCCGGAAAGCCGCGAATATTAGGGGATTATGACAATTTTGTCCACTGCTTATTTTCCCGCTTCTCTGATGCTTAGAGCATATTGAGCAAAATGGGATCATAGCCAATATAGGACGTCAATCACCGCCAATAGACGCAAATAAATTTGAGATAACCATAATAATAGCCAGTGTCCGTGCTGAAACAACGAGTACTTTTTTACCCCGGCGCCTGACAGTTGTCTTTCTCCGCCGCCCCAAAAGCACATCCCTGCGCCCGAAGGAAGTGCCCTTGGGGTATGCTGATGGGGCGGCGGAGAAAGAGCTACACCAGCCACCGTGACTCCTTCTATTTCACCCCCCAGGCTTGTCGATCTTGGCCCAGGAGTCACGCAGGGTGATGATGCGGTTGAACACCGGCTCCTCCCTGGCCGCCTCGCGGCTGTCGAGGATGAAGTAGCCCTCGCGTTCGAACTGATACTGTTCGCCTGCCTGCGCCGACGCCAGGGCCGGCTCAAAGTAGCAGTCGGTGAGGGTACGCAGGGAGTCGGGGTTGAGGTTGTCGGTAAAGTGGCCGCCCTCCTCTACCCGGTCCGGATCGGGTTTGTTGAAGAGGCGATCGTAGAGCCTTACCTCACCCTTCACACCATGCCGGGCGGAGACCCAGTGGATGACCCCCCTGACCTTGCGTCCTTCAGGATTTTTCCCCAGCGTTTCAGGATCATAGCTGCAGCGCAGCTCAACGATCTCACCCTGGTTGTTCTTCATCACCTCTTCGCATTTGATCACATAGGCGTTGCGCAGGCGCACCTCGCCGCCGCTCACCAGGCGCTTGTACTTCTTGTTGGCCTGTTCGCGAAAATCGGCCTGGTCGATATAGATCTCGCGGCAGAACTCGATCTCCCGTGTCCCCATCGACTCATCCTTGGGGTGGTTGGGTGCCTGCAGGGTTTCGCTCTGCTCCTTCGGGTAGTTCTCGATCACCAGCTTCAGTGGATGCATCACCGCCATGCGCCTCGGGGCATGGGCATCGAGATCCTCGCGGATGCAGTTCTCCAGCATACCCATCTCCACCAGGCCGTCCGCCTTGGTGACCCCGATGCGCTGGCAGAACTCCCGGATCGCCGCGGCGCTGTAGCCACGACGGCGCATCCCGGCGAGGGTCGGCATGCGCGGATCGTCCCAACCCTCCACATAACCCTCATCCACCAGTTGGGTAAGCTTGCGTTTGCTCACCACAGTGTACGCCAGGTTGAGCCTGGAAAACTCGATCTGCTGCGGGTGGTTGGGTATGGAGATATTATCCAGCACCCAGTCGTAGAGCGGCCGATGATCCTCGAACTCCAGGGTACAGAGGGAGTGGGTGATCCCCTCCAGGGCATCGGAGATCGGATGGGTATAGTCATACAT
>JBEVVR010000014.1:0-43093 GCA_040507035.1 Candidatus Thiodiazotropha sp. | reverse complement strand
ACATCCTGCTGGATGCTCTCGACAAACTCGATATTCTCCTTGTGGGGATTGGTGTCATCGAAGCGCAGGTTGCAGAGTCCCTGATAATCCTCGGCAATACCGAAATTGAGCACGATCGACTTGGCATGGCCGATATGGAGATAACCGTTGGGCTCGGGGGGAAAACGGGTATGCACCCGCCCATCATGTTTCCCTGTCTGCCGATCCTGATCGATGATCTGGCGTATGAAATTGGTCGGCGTGCTGTTTTGCGTATTGCTCATGGTGTCTGTTTCTTGACTCTATTAGTGTTAACAGGCAGGCGTTAGATCTTCAGCCGGCACTGGCTTCACGTTGATCGATAAATTCAAGGGCCTTGTCGATGCGCCGCAGGCTGGCCTCTTTGCCCACCAGGAACAGGGTGACGTCGATCCCCGGTGAGGCGGCACGTCCCACCAGGGCAACACGCAGCGGCTGTGCCACCTTGCCCATCTTTACATCCAAATCCACGGAAACCCTATCCACCGCGCCATGCAAGGTCTCCACCGTCCACTCCCCCAGGCTGACCAACTGGTCTCGCATCCGCTGCAGCGGCTCTCTGGCGGCGGGACGCAGATGTTTCTTCGCGGCCTTCTCCTCATAGCTGTCGAAATCCTGATAACAGAAGGCGCTCATCTCGGCCATCTCGACCAGGGTATTGGCGCGCTCCTGATGGGCCTCGGCCACCGCTACCAGATCGGGGCCCTGGGAGGGATCGATATCGAGATTACCCATATGGGGACTCAACAGGTGGGCGATGCGTTTCGGGTTCTCCTCCTTGATGTAGTGTTGATTCAGCCACAAAAGTTTATCGGTGTTGAAACTGGATGCCGCCTTGTTCACCCCGTCGATATCGAACAGTTCGATCATCTCATCGACACTGAAGATCTCCTGATCGCCATGGGACCAACCCAGGCGCACCAGGTAGTTTAGCAGCGCCTCGGGGAGAAAACCGGCCTCGCGATACTGCATTACGCTCACCGCGCCATGGCGCTTCGACAACCTGGCGCCGTCGTCACCGAGGATCATCGGCACATGGCCATACTTGGGTGGATTCACCCCAAGGGCCTGCAGAATATTGACCTGTCTAGGTGTGTTATTGAGATGATCGTCACCGCGGATGACATGGGTAATCTGCATATCGAGATCATCCACCACCACCGTCAGGTTGTAGGTGGGCGAACCGTCGGTGCGCCGAATGATCAGGTCATCCAGCTCCTCGTTGTTGAAGGTCACCCGGCCCCGAATCAGGTCATCCACCACCACGATCCCGCTTTGCGGATTGCGGAAACGGATCACGTGGGGCTCATCCGCGCTCACCTCCTGTTCCCTGCAGTGACCGTCATAGCGGGGCTTTTGCTTGTTCTTCATCGCCTCGTCGCGCATCTGGTCGAGACGCTCACGGCTGCAGTTACAGCGGTAGGCCAAACCCCGGGCCAGCAGATCCTGGATCACCTCGTCATAGCGGTCGAAGCGTTTGGTCTGGTAAAAGGGACCTTCGTCATACTCCAGGCCGAGCCAGGTCATGCCCTCGAGAATCGCATTCACCGACTCCATGGTGGAGCGCTCCAGGTCGGTGTCCTCGATACGCAGCACGAACTTGCCGCCGTGCTTGCGCGCATAGAGCCAGGAAAAGAGAGCGGTGCGGGCACCGCCCACATGGAGATAGCCGGTGGGGCTGGGAGCAAATCGGGTACGCACGGTCATGGTCAGGCAGAGAATCCGGTTAATACAAAATCGGGATTCTAACAGACCCGTAGTGATTCGGAAGCCGCGAATGACTGTAAATCACGGCTAATTCATGTAAATGACTAAATAACAGGATAACCGTTTCGTGGATATTCGGGATAACCAGCGGTTATCTAATGACGAACGTTCTTGCAGCGCCTTGGTAGGCGGCTGACGGTTGTCTTTCGTAGTAGCGGCAAGCGACCTACAGGGATGTAGGGAGGTAGAGCAACGCAGGACGCAGTTGCCGAGATGCCGCGCTAGCCCCGTCAGCACAAGGACGTGCTTTCGGGGCGACGGAGAAAGACAACCGTCAGCCGCCGGAGGGCAGTAAAACACTCGTTTGACCCACCCCGATTAGCTCTTTAGAATGCCCCTCTCGCTGTTTAAAGGGCGCATAGCTCAGCTGGGAGAGCGCTGCAGTCACATTGCAGAGGTCACAGGTTCGATCCCTGTTGCGCCCACCATCAATCCCTCCATGCTATTCCGGCTTCGACTTAGCAAACTCCCCATGGCGTAGAAAATGGAGAATCTGCCGGATTACCTCATCATCCCGCATGATGAAGGCATGGCCCTCCTCCACCAGCAGAAAATCCTTCATTTCGGCAAGCTTGGTTCTCTCCACCGCAACCTTGCCGTCATCGTCACCGGGTATCTCGGGAAGAAACCAGGGCTCTCCATCCACCTTCCCGGCTATGATACCGATCTCCCCCGGAATGGGTTTTAGCCTGTTCGGCAGACTCTTTTCATCAGTCCCCAACTCCTGACCCGAGGGTCCCATGATGGTCTGATACCAATAACCATCCTTCATCTCATCGGCAACCTCGCTGCCCCGGTTGGGTGGCGCCAACATGACAATGCGGCCGAGTTCGGCGATGTGATGCTCCTGCAGATAGAATCTGACAAGAATGCCCCCCAGGGAATGAGTGACAAAATGGATCTTTTCCGCCTTTTTGCCACCACAGTACTCCAGGCCCGGCTCGATGGCTGGAACACTCAACTCCTCGACACTTTTGCTCAAACCCGGGTAGCTCTCATTCCAAACCTGGTAACCCTGATCCACCAATGCAGCTTCAATGGCACCCATGGAGAAGGCGGTACGCCCCATACCATGGAGCAGGATAGCGCATTCCGTCTTTGCCGCCTGGGTTGGTGACAGCGGAATCGAGAACATAAGTATGATCAAGAGAAAACGCATGATTGAGTCGATAACAGGAAGTCAGTGGTTGGATAGACGATTGGCAATCCGTACCATCCTCGCCAACTCCTTCTCCAGGGCCTGACGCTTCTGGCGCAGGTATGACTTGAGGTCGCGTCGGCGTAGAAAGAGCAAGAATACCCTGATGTTCTCGCGAATCCGCCGTATCTCTCCATGCACCATCAAAATGACAATAGTGCCCAGGATCAGGGTAAAAAGATAGCCAAGCATCCAGGTCCAGCCGAAATAGTGGAAAACCAGATAGCTCTGCAACAACCAGAAGCTGCTGAAAAATAGCAGACCCAATACCATGTTTGCGGTATCGTACTGATTGGTAGCCTTGGCAAAATAACGTGAAAGTCGTTTCGTCAACTGGTAAGGCAGATAGTTGTTCAGCAGTCCCCAGGTCGCCACCGGAAACACAATCAACACCATCCAGATCACCCGCATCAGATAGAGAAAGATCAATGTCGGTCTGTACTCGATATTGAGCTGATAATCCTTCACCCCACAGTAGCCGCAGAGCTTTTCAAACTGTTTCAGCTGGGTTATCAATGCTCTCACCCGATCGGGTTCATATTGTCTCAGCAGGCGTTGCGCGTCGAGCAGGCGTTGCTGAGCACGCAGGCGCTGGTGCAGATTGCGTTGCCGATATTTACCATGACGGAAAGCGAAAAAGCGTTCGACCCTGGTGATCATATTGATCTCTTCCCAACTCTCCGCGTTCAGTGTTACCGCCTCCAGCCCTCGTCGAATCCGCTCGGTCAACTCCATGACGCGTTCTTCATCACTGATCTCTGCGGTGAAGGTCAAGTCGATCGCACTACCGAACTCCACCAAGACTTCGCTGCGGAACTTACCCCGCTGCGGAAAGGTAAGACCAACAGGCACGAGCGCTGGTTCCCTAGCTGTGACTGCTATGGTTTCCAAGGCAAGACGGGCGGCACCGGTCTTTAGTTCCGTCAACCGTGGTACGTCATGACTCTGACCTTCGGGAAATATGATCAATGTCTCCCCAGCCGCCAGCAATTGATAACAGCGTTTAAAGGTATCTCTATTGTTGCTGACATCGACACCGGGATCGCCGCGGCGATAGATTGGTACGGCACCGATCAACTTCAGGATCGGCTTCAGCAAGGGATTATCGAACAGGCCGCTGCGGGCCAGGGGTCGAATGGGTCTTTGGCTGGCTGCCTGGAGCACCACCGCATCGGCAAGGGCATTGACATGGTTTGCGCATAAGATAGTGCCCTGCCCCTGTGGCAGGTTTTCGCTACCGACAACCTCAAAGCGACTATAAAAAACCCTGACCACAAGACGGCAGAATCTCTGCCAGGCTCTTTCAAACCATGTCAGTCGAACTGCACCAGCATCTGATGTCGGTACACTATCCATGATGCTACAAAGCATATCACGCTGGGGATCGATAGCGCAGCCTGACCGCACTACCCTTTACGACTGCTATCGCTGTAACTTGATTTCAACCCGCCGGTTGGCGGCGCGTGCGGATTCGCTGCGTTTTGCTATCTTCGGCCGGGACTCGCCGTAAGAGCGCTGGATCATCGTCCCACCTTTGATGCCTTTGTTCTTTAAATACCTATAGACATTTGCCGCACGGCGCGCCGACAGACCCTTGTTGTATCGGCTGGAACCCTGGTCATCAGCGTGACCCTCGATGGTGATTCGACTGATCCTTTCATCGGCCTTGATATAGGCTGCGAGCTGTTCAAGTTGCTGCGCTCCGTTATCATCCAAACGATCCACATCCAGCGCGAAATGGAGCGTCGAATGTCGCATCGCGGAAAAGCCCCCACGCGCTGGTAATTGGCGAAGACAGCGTTTGAACTCCCGATAGGGTTTTTGGAAATTGACCGGTGACAGCTCTACCCTGACCTGGCGGCGACTGTCGTCCCAATCGGGAAAAGCAAAACTCCCCACCTGCCCCTTGGTCAACGAGGTCAGCAACCACCCGGCCCGCTTTCGTGGCAACGTCATGGGCCGCAGGCCCGACTGAATGGTGATCGGGTGGCGGATGGGATCCGGGGGATTGTGCTCCCAGGCCGGCGAGCGCTCATTCACGACCCCTTCGACCGCTTCGGGAACCGGCTGAAAGCTGTTGATTAAGAAGTGCAGGTCCTCTCCTGCCAGCCGCCTGAATCGGGCGATACCGAACTGCGGCACCTCGTGGGCCAGTTCACAGCTGAATCCCGAACCGGAAAACGACCATTCAGCGTCATGCATCCCCGCCATATAGCGCTGATCCTCCAGCTCAACGGCATACAGGGCATGGAATTTGACTGTCAGCAGTAACGAGCAAAACGCTACAGCGACGAAATAGGCCATATCTCTGTTTCTACATAGGGAAAACGCCATACCTCAATCCACCAACCAAGCAATAACTCTGAAAAGCATATCGGCCAGGTGAGGTTGATCCTTAGGTGTCTCTTCGTTACGCTCTTTCCTGATGGGTAGTATGGGGCCCTGCCCCACCAAAATTCTTTGGATTGAATAAGTCTACACAGCAACTGAATTCAAAAAAGTCGCGCGACTCACTTAGGACTTCCGCAAGTCCCATCACTGGTTGGATATCAAGAAACCGGTATTTATCATTGTCGAGATAGGTCTGTGATGAGGAATCAAGCGCTATTCATCCTCGTGGGCCTGAAGATAGTCGATGAGGCTGCGAAAGCGATTGTAATCTTGGCGATGGAACAGGGGATCGTCACCATGGGCAATCTCCGCTTCCAGTTTCTGCCAATCCTTGTCATTGAGGGCACTCTCTACCAAGGGAAAGATCTCCTGTTCCTCCAGGTCTATATGTTGGCGCTGCAGAGCAACGAACTCCCTGCCCCGGGTCTCCACCTCCTCTCTGAGTAGCACCTCACCCTGCATCGCCCCCTCAAGGGTCTTTCTGTAGTTGCGCGCCAATCCAATCAGATCTTCATGCTCCTTGAGTACCCGTTCATGGAGCGACTTGTGTTCTTTCAACGCTTTCTTGCGAAACGCAACCTTGTTGATCTGATCTTCGGTAGGGTGGTGGGATTGCTCAGCATAGTGCTCGATATAGTCCAACATTTCGATTTTGAGATCGAAGTTCGCTTCGTTACCGGCGCTCAGAGCGTCCAACTCGTGACTCATGAGGTCGAGCAAGCGGGCCAGATTGATATGGTCTTTATGGAGCTTTTCCAGTAGTGGTCTCATATCACCTCTCTTTTTCTCAAGTGACGCCAAACCCATCCCTCCGGCCTGGCCTCTCCCGTTATTATGTAGTTTAGGGCATTTTCATTTTGCAACGTCCAGTGCATACGGTTTTTGGCATAAACCGACCCGCAGAAGAGCAAATGGTCATCCTTTTGCACCTTGAGATCCAAATCCGGCAATAGTAAATAGTCGTTATGGCGATTGAGCATCAACGGGATACAGGGTAGTTTGCTGCTCCTATCCCGTGGGTCGGTCATCAGTTCTCCCAGAGTCAAGGGATTGCCGCGTCTGACAAACGCACAGACAGCATGGGATTCGCGCTCGGAAAAAGCAACCTCCCACACCTCCGGTGCATGACGGGTTACCAAGGCGGATATCCTGCTGATCAGTTGACAGGCCCACTCATCTTCCTGGTGCAGTACAAGCTTCACGAACTGGTGCTGCATCGGCGCACCTAACAATACCCGAATCCGGTTGGCAATGATATCGCTGGGCAACATCACCATCTCCGCGCCAACCGCCTCGATCACCACATCGTTTTGTTTCAGATTCTGCCTCAATATCACGAACAGGTCGGGATTCAATTCCCGTGCGGTCATGATAATCGAGAGGTTGTTGGCGTCGTTGTCGGTACCCGCCACCAATCCAACAGCCCTTTCAATCTCCGCTTCAGAGAGGGTTTCCGCTTCTGTACCCCGACCCGTGATACAGTGGGTGGGTGGGGTACCCGTCATCTCGGGCTCCGCCTCCACAACGATAACCTCCAGGCCCTCGCGAACGAGTTTGTTGTAGACCGCCTTACCAAAGCGACCAAAACCGCATATCACCCAGAGCCCCTTGCTTGGAGGGTAGACCGGATCGTTAAGCATGTCTCTGCGACCCAGGGAGAGCCAATCCTGAAGCAGGCTTAGGCAGGGCGCCTGAATGGCGGTCGCCAGATGCAGGGCAAAGGCGTCGAAGGGATCGATGATGAAATCTGTGCCGAAGGAGGCCATGTTCTTTTCCACGTCATGGGAGTCGGCACGGCAGATCACATCGATATCCGGATGTATCAATTTTGCCGTGATGGCGATCATCAGATTGTCTTCGTTGGAGTTGGTGAGTGCTACCACACCCTCACACAACGGGTGTTTGAGACCCGCCTCCAGGAGATTTTCGGGAAGGCTGGCATCGCCGCAGAGACCGGGAACATATTCTCGCAGGTTTTCCAACTTCAGTATGTTGACGCGATCCTCGAGGAGATCGATCACTACCGCATGCTGGTTTCTGTCGGTAAGTGCCTTGACCAAAGCCTCGCCTGTCTGACCATACCCACAAACCAGATAAAAAGATTCACGCATTCTCTTGATTTGTCTTGCGAATCTTCGTTGAGTTAAAGCATTTTGAAAGGTTTCATCCTTGAGCAGGGCAAGCACGGTTCCAATGGAGTAGAGCCAAACGACGACAGTAAAAAAGATGGAAAAACTGACCCACAGGCGTTGCGCCGCGGTGAAGGCGAAGGGTATCTCGCCAAAGCCAATGGTGCTGGACATGAAGCTGACGAAATAGAAGGCGTGGAAGAAATCCATATGCCAGACATTGCCGTCCGCATCCTTGCCGGGAATCAGCACCAGACCCAGCATAGCGATGGAATAGGTCATCACCAGGGTCAGCAAAGGCGCCCGCATGCGCCTGAAGATGAGGAAGAAGATGTTATTCATGAGGAACAGGCGCTAGACCCTAAGACCGTTTAGCGGCGCAACATTACGGTTTCGATGATCAACAATATGACAGAGACCACGTTCGCCAACATGGCGCCACCTGAAAGCGAAACGATGCTGGCCATGGTAATCGTGGTGAGACCGGTCTCAGTGACATGCACCGCCACTGTCCACACAAGCGCAGCGGCAAACAACTGCAGCAGCGCCACCAGGCTGGTTGCAAGCAACACAGCACCCATCTGGGTTCGATCGCCAAATTTAAGTACCGTTGCAATCAGATTGACCACGATGACTGCGAACAACTCATAGACGTGGTGGTGATCCGGATTGTCCAGGTCACCCACAAAAAAACCAAAATTCAGGGTCAGGGCAAGTACAATGAAAAAACCAAAAACAACCTTCTCCGGATTCACACCGATTCTCCTCTATTTACCCATCAAATCACCAATGATCTAGATCTTGGTGTAAAAGCTGGTTTTTTTCCAGTTATTTAGGCACTTCACAGGAATCCGGCCCGCATCGATACAGGTAGATCAGTGGCCATTTGCCGGCATCATGGTGCCAAGCACCACCAAGACCGTACGAACTAAAGCTTTTTCATCCTCGACCGCTACAAAAGGCATGAGGTGTGGGGTCATGGTTGGCCGGGCTCTGCGCCTATCCCAGAAACGCCCTCTATTTTAGAGTAACAGGACCATGTCTAATTTTATTAAATCTGTAGATGATCGTACGCGCCTGGCTGGCACCAATCGACTGGAGGTCCTTCTTTTCAGCCTGGGTAAAGATATCAGAACCGGTCGTGAGGAGACTTACGGTGTCAACGTCTTCAAGGTCCGTGAAGTCATGCTGGTCCCGGAAATCACCCACGCCCCGGATATGCCCCCGTCAGTAGAGGGAATGGTCAGTTTGCGGGGAAATATGATACCGGTGATCAATCTCCCCGATTTCTGCGGCATTCAGACCGAAGAGCGTCCGAGTATTCTGATCGTCACCGAGTACAACAAAAACGTCCAGGGTTTTCTCGTCCATGCGGTGGATACCATCGAGCGCCTGGCCTGGGAAGATGTCAAGGTACCGCCGTCGATGATGGCGCAGCAGCACGGTGGGCTGGTCACCGCGGTCACCGAACTCAAGGATAAACGTTTGGTCATGATCATGGACGTGGAGATGGTCCTTAGCCAGACATCCGGATTCGGCCAGGGCGCCGAGCTGTTCGATGGTATCAAACAGGTCGGAGAGAGCGACGTCACCCTGCTGTTTGCCGATGATTCGGCGGTTGCCCGGGATCAAATCATTCGCACCATGGAACACATGGGCATCAAATACATCAGCACCATCAACGGCGCCGAGGCCTGGAGCAAGCTCAAGGAGATCGCCGAGCGGGCGGAAGCGACCGATCACAAGCCCAGCGATTTCGTACAGATCATCCTCACCGATGTCGAGATGCCGGAGATGGACGGTTATGTGCTGACCAGAAAGGTCAAGGAAGATTCCCGTTTCAGCGATATCCCCATCATCATGCACTCATCCCTGTCCGCGGATGCCAATATGGCACTGGGCAAGGGCGTGGGCGCCGATGCCTACGTGCCCAAATTCGAGCCCACTGAGCTGTCATCCAAACTGCACGAGATAATCGAGAATATCCAAAGCCAAAAATAACCCCTGACGACTCAAATCCCGAGTCGTTTCACTTTGCAGCCAGCGTCTGAAGCTGGCTGCTTGACAGGGATACGCCAGCGTCCAAAAGGGTTGTTACCTAAAGTAACACCTGCTAGGCTTCAGGCATGCGAGAGCCACTGCCACCCGAAACAAAGATCGACCGCACAGTCGCCCTGGGGCTGTTGATCCTATTGCTCTTCTCCGCACCCATCATGATTCTCTGGTCATCGCCGGGCAGCCCCTGGTACCTACCCTATCTCATCTGGGTCGTTGTCATCTGTCTCATTGCCTGGATCAACCTGCGATACCATGAGCCATGATCTCTGGTTACTCTTCGGCATAGGCTTTCTCTATCTGGGATTGCTGTTTGTCATCGCCTACGCGGGGGACAGTGGACGCATCCCCGAGCGCTTGATTCGCCACCCCTTGATCTATGTCCTCTCCCTCGGCGTCTATGCCACTTCCTGGACCTACTACGGCAGCGTAGGCTTTGCCAAGGACAACGGCTACCTCTTTCTGACCATCTATCTGGGGGTGACCCTGGCGTTCGCCCTCACCCCTATTCTGTTCCAGCCACTGCTTCGTCTAACCCGTGAGTATCAACTGACCTCCCTGGCGGACCTCTTCGCCTTCCGCTACCGCAGCCAATTGGCGGGGATCCTGGTCACCCTCTTCATGCTGGTGGGCACCCTGCCCTATATCGCGCTGCAGATTCGCGCTGTCACCGACTCTCTGCAGATGATCAGCCATACCGTGGCACCGCGGATCCTGGCCCTGATCTTCTGCTCCGCCCTGGTGGTATTTGCCATCTTGTTCGGCGCCAGACACAGCACCAGCCGTGAAAAGCACCGTGGTCTGGTACTTGCCATCGCTTTCGAGTCAATGGTTAAACTGGTGGCACTGCTGGTCATCGGCTTGGTCACACTATTTGGGGTGTTCGATGGTTTTAGCGGCCTCAACCAGTGGCTCGCTGACCATCCCGAGACCCTGGACCGGCTCTACCAGCCGGTTCGCGAGGGGCCCTGGTCGACACTTCTGCTGTTGGCTTTTGCCGCTGCATTCCTACTGCCACGGCAGTTTCACATGTTGTTCGCGGAGAACCTGGAACCCAAGGCACTGAAGACCGCCAGCTGGGGCTTTCCGCTCTTTCTGCTGTTGATCAACCTACCGATTCCGTTGATCCTGTGGGGTGGTGAGGCCCTCAATCTCAACCTTGACCCGGACTATTTTGCCCTCGGCATCACCCTCGACCAGGGCCCTTCATGGCTACCGACACTTGCCTTTATCGGCGGCATATCCTCGGCGAGCGCGATGATGATTATCACCTCACTTGCGCTCTCTTCGATGACCCTGAATCATATCCTGCTGCCGACCAACTTCCCCGATCCGCAGGTCAACCTATATCGCTGGTTGCTGTTCGGTCGCAGGTTGCTGATTGCCCTGATAATCATGGCAGGCTATGGATTCTACGTGTTGTTGGAAAAACATCAGGGGCTGGTCCAACTCGGTCTGATTTCCTTTGTCGCTGTCGCCCAATTCTTACCGGGCATCATTGGGCTACTCTATTGGCGACGCGCTACCCGGGTTGGTTTTATTCTCGGCCTGCTCGGCGGTATCGCGGTGTGGACGGGTACCCTGCTGATCCCTCTGCTGGAAAGTTCAGGATTTATCCGCACCGAATTCGATATACCCGCCATACTCCACACCTCGGGTATGGACAAATGGGAGTTCGCCACTTTCTGGACACTCACCGCCAACACCCTGCTGTTTGTCTTCGGTTCACTGATCAGCAAACAGAGCCTGGGGGAGAAAGACGCCGCTCAAGCCTGTTGTAGCGAATCTCTGGTGCCCCTTGGCGGCATGGTCAATGCCGTCTCCACCGCACAATTCACCAAACAGCTGTCGCAGATGCTGGGTGGGGATGCCGCACAGCGTGAGGTGGAACAGGCGCTCAGTGATCTTAGCCTCCCCGCCAATGAAACCCGCCCGGCGCAACTACGCCGGCTACGTGAACGCATCGAGCGTAACCTCTCCGGTCTGCTCGGTCCTCAGCTGGCCCACATGATCATCAACCGCAGACTGCAACTCGACATCCACACCCAGACCGCGCTGGCCGATTCCATGCGTTTCATCGAGGATCAGCTGGAACACTCACGCACCCGCCTGCGTGGCCTCAGTGCCGACCTCGACAATCTACGTCGCTACCACCGACAGATCCTGCTTGATCTGCCCTTGGGGGTCTGCACCATCGATCGACTGCGTACTGTGACCATCTGGAACCTCGCTATGGAGGTGATGACCAGGGTGCCCGCTCGGGATGCGATCGGGGTTTCACTCCACAGGTTACCCGCCCCATGGGGGCACCTGCTGGCCGGCTTCGCATCCGCATCCGATGAACATATTCACCACCTGGAAATCAAGCACCAGGGCAAGAGCCGATGGTTCAATCTGCACAAGGCCGCCATCCCGGCCCCCCTTCCGGTCGATCACCCGGTGGAAGAGGCACGCACCAGCCAGGTGATGCTGATGGAAGACCTTACAGACTTGGAGACCCTTGAGGCTGAATTGGCCCATAGCGAGCGCCTGGCATCCATCGGCCGCCTGGCGGCAGGGGTGGCCCACGAGATCGGTAATCCGGTAACCGGCATCGCATCCCTGGCGCAGAATCTCCGCCATGAGGATGACCCGGAGTTGGCCCGAGAGAGTGTCGAAGAGATTATCAATCAGACCCAACGCATCACCTCGATCGTCAAGACCTTGATGAATTTCAGCCGCAGTGGCGGTATCGGCGGCGACATTCAGGACTTCTCGCTGAAGGAAGTGGCGGATGAGGCGATTCGGTTGGTGAAATTGACCCGTCACGGGCGCCAGATTGAATGGGAAAATCAATGCGATCCCGATCTCATCATCACTGCCGACCGCCAGGGAATTTCACAGATCCTGGTCAACATCCTGACCAACGCCTGTGATGCCTCCCCCCCCGACAGCCAAGTCGAACTATACGCCAGTGAGATGGATAGCCTGGTGCGGATTGAGATACAGGATCAGGGTGAAGGGATTGAGGAGCAGGATGTGGGTTATGTCTTCGAACCCTTTTTCACCACCAAGGCACCGGGTGACGGTACCGGGCTCGGTCTGGCTATCGCCTATAAGATTGTTTCCGACCATAACGGTGCCATCAGTATAGACTCGACAAAGGGGAATGGCACTCGAGTCACTATCGATCTACCCAAGGCGGGCCTAAACGCCATCATCGCAGAGACATCATGAATCATATACTCATCATTGAAGACGAGGAGGTTATTCGGCGCGCAATGAAGCGTCTCCTCGAGCGCAACGGCTACCAAGTCACCGAAGCAGGCTCGGTGGAAGAGGCACAAACCCGTCCCCTCGCCTCCTTCGACCTGATTATCAGCGATGTCAGGCTGCCCGGGGTTCCCGGCACCCAGATTATCGAAGCCGCAACACCGGTACCGGTACTGATAATGACCAGCTACGCCAGTATCCGCTCCGCCGTGGATGCGATGAAGCAGGGGGCCATCGACTATATCGCCAAGCCTTTTGACCATGACGAGTTGTTGATGGTTGTCGAACGCATCATCACACATGACCGTCAGCAGCGTCAGCAGGAGTTTCTAAAATCGGAGATGGAGCAGAGCTATCCGGTTCGGGGAATGGTGGGAGAGTGCCAGGCAATGCTCGATGTGTTCCGTCGCATCGACAAGGTTGCACCCACCGATGCCACGGTATTGATCCTTGGGGAGTCGGGCACAGGAAAAGAGCTGGTGGCCAGGGCACTGCATGAAAAGAGTCAGCGCAGTCATGCCCCGTTTATCGTATTCAATTGTGCCGCGGTACCGGAAAACCAGGTGGAGATTGAACTATTCGGCCCCCAGGACGAACGAGAATCACGGCGTGGGGGTCTGCTTGCCAAGGCCCATGGTGGCACCCTCTTCATGGATGAGGTGGGAGAACTCTCCATGGCGGCCCAGGCCCGCCTGCTACGTGTATTGCAGGGTGACGACTACAGCAACCAGCAGGAAACGAACCACAGTGGACCCAATATCCGCATTATCGCCGCCACCCACCGGGAGATTCGCAAGTTGGTGCAGCAGCAGACCTTCCGCAGCGATCTCTATTTTCGCCTACGGGTCGTTGAAATGACCCTGCCGCCCTTGCGCGAGCGGGGTAGCGATATCAAGGCATTGGCAAAATTTCTCCTCGAGAAATATTGCCGGACGCTCAATCGTGCCTCGTTGAATTTGAGTAGAAGTGCCCTCGAGGCGATCAGGCGCTACCACTGGCCGGGCAACGTAAGAGAGTTGGCAAACACCATTGAACGTGCGGTCATCCTCTGCGAGGGTGACACCATCACGCCTCAACTACTGGCCATCGACCATCACATCACCACCAACCGCCCGGCCACGGACAATCCCGTCGACAACCTCTCCCTTGAAGAGTACTTTCGCCATTTCGTACTCGACAACCAGGATCACATGACCGAGACGGAGTTGGCCAAGCAGCTGGGAATCAGCCGCAAGGCCCTGTGGGAACGCCGTCAGCGGTTTGGCATACCGCGGGAGAAGAAGGGCAAGAAAAATTGAAGTAACGAGATCAGAAATGGCCTCACATTACCTACCAAATAACCGTAGGGTGCGGCTTGCCGCACCATTCTTGGTTCCCACACAGGAGTGGCGAAACTATGCATATGGTGGGGCCCTGCCCCACCCTACGCTTGTCCCAACATGCGCTGGGAATTGAATGTCATTGCTGAGTCTTTATCAGCTTGATCCAATTTGAGGTCTGCAACAGATGCCGTTGCTTGGATAACGGATGAAAACCGTGGCTGGTCTGGGCATGACGCAGCAGCTCTTCGCTGTTTTCGCCATTGCTCGGAAAGACCGCCGAGCCAATGGTCAGGTCGAGGGTAATACTTCTGCCATTCACCTCGATCGGATTGACGAGTCCGATACGCAGCTTTTCCGATATATGGATGACACTCTTCTCATCCTGAATATGGGGCAGCAGAAGTGCGAATTCACTGCCGTCGATACGTGAAAGGATGTCACCTTTACGTACATGCTGCTTAAGTCTGGCGCAGATGGTCTTCAAACATTCATCGCCAACCTGGTGACCATAACGTTCATTGATCTGTTTCAAATCCACCAATACCACATTCAACAGGCAGAGCTGGGTGTTTTCCTGTTTCGCCTGAGTCAATGCAAAACTTAGATAGTCCTCAAACAGCACCCGATTGGGCAAACCAGTCAAGTTATCATGAAACTCTTGGTACTTATTTAGCTCTTCCAGCTTGTTGTATTGAGTGATGTCCCGTGCAACGCCATAGGTTCCGAAGAAGACCCGTTGCTCACCCTGCTGGGTATAGAGTCTCCTGGATTGCAAGGCTACCAGGACCGTTCTCGGCTTTCGGCTCTGGCCCTCTTCACTAGGTTCTTTACAACGCAATCTGAGTTCGACTTCAGGAAATCTGTCAGGCGCGGTGCGCCGCTCTTGAAAGACATGATGCATGCGTTCGATCTGATCGCCCTCTACCAGTGAGCTCCAATGTTTTCCCAAGATCTCCTGCTTTGTATAACCAGTCACTTTGGTGAAGATTGTATTCACCATGCGAAAGTTACCTTTGATGTCGAGTAGAAACTGCATATTGGGCGCAACATCGAACATCATACGATGCAGACTGCTCTTGATCTCAATCTTGCGTTTGACCCCCTCTCGTTGTTCATCCTTGACCTTCTTTCTCAGACTCTCATCAATCGCCTTGAGTAAGTCGACGGGAGTTACCGGCTTGCGAATAAAGTTATCCGCCCCTTTTTTCAAAGACTTTATCGCATCTTCCATTGAGGGATCACCGGATACGGTAATGATCCGGGTTTTCAATCCTCGCTTGCGGATGAAGTCCATCACCTTGTAGCCATCCGCCACCGGCATGTGCAGATCCAGCAACACCACGTCATAGGGTTTTGATATCAGCAGGCCAGCCGCTTTCGCCCCGTCGGCAGCCGTGTGTACCTCATATCCCCAACTAGCCACCATCATGGCCAGACTCTCTGCATGACGCGACTCGTCATCTACGATCAACAAACGTCCTTTAATGGATGTCCCGGTTTTTTCAGTTTTTTTGGATGTTTCAGCGTCTTCTTTTTTTTGCATCGATGTTGCTTCCATCTGGCGACAGCTCTCAATCTACCCTTCGCAGAATATACCATGAAGCGATGGAAGCGATTAGGAAATGGAGTCACCAATAGTGAGTAATTCTACAGTCATTATTTAAGAAGAGTTCATAACCCTATGTTTCGCGGCAATGAAATCACTGTGTGACACATGGATTAAATCTGCAAGCCTACGGATCACATGCTCCTCGTAATGGTGAAGCGCCTGATCGGCAAAGGCAACTCGCCAGAAGGCTTCCACGATCTTGACCTTCTGTTCAGCCGAATAGTGCTCATTGATCAGGCGGGTAAACTGAAAGTAGTCGGTGGAGTTGTCGTGCTCCTGCTTAGCCAGGGTTATCAATTGCTCTGCCGAAACTCTGTTCAAGCCGAACTGCTTCTGTATCGCACTCAGAATGGCGTGCCGCTCCTCGGGAGCATTTTCATAATCGGACTCGGCGATCTCAATCAGCAAAACCACCACCGCCAACCTGATCGGCTGCTGCAACTGTTCACCGCCCTCTTCACTCTCGGGTAGGAGATAGTTGTCGAAGAAATCTTTGATCGCCTTAAGCATCAGGTCCTACCAGAAACGGTTCTCTCAAATTCACTGCGGATCAGTCTGCTCAGCTGCCTAAACCCGTGATCGGAAAGCAGGCCGATCACCCCGGTCAACTTAGCTGAACAGGAGCCAGCAAAGGTTAATGCTAACATGTGTGAAGGGGAGCGTCTTTCTCACTGCGGCGATCAATCCCCGCTCCCGGTCAAGAGAGATAGAGGGTCAGACATTCTTGCTGATCTGCAGCAGGGGCTAAAAAAAAAGTTTCTTACCGATGGAAACGCAGGTCGATTCTTTCGGTTACAAACCCCATAATGATACGTTACTTATGGTAACACCATTGTTGCCATGCAACAAGCAAAAACACCACTTAACTTATTGTTTTATTTGACAATATACTCATTTGCGCCACAAAATAGTGCAGTGTGCAACTGTTTTGAACGCTGTTACCCGACAGTTACACGATGTGGTGTTTGCTCACTTCAGGGATAGTTCATCTCGCTTCACTCGAAAATGGAAAGGAATCATGCAAAGTGGCAGGCACTTTAATGACAGAACTACTTTATATGGCGGAGTGATCATGACATGAATAAAACTGCTGAACAGTATTGGAAAGCCAATATTCGCTTAGTAGGCATCCTGCTGACGATTTGGTTTATCTGCTCGTTCCTATTCGGCATCATCCTTGTGGAGCCACTCAACACGATTAAAATCGGTGGCGTCGGATTGGGATTCTGGTTTGCTCAGAATGGCTCGATCTATACCTTTCTGGTGCTGATCTACGTCTACGCTAAACGCATGAATGCTCTGGATGTCGAATTTGACGTCCATGAGGACTAATGGGGGATACTGACTCATGGATCTGCAAACATTAACCTATATCGTAGTGGGCGCGACCTTCGCCCTCTACATCGGCATCGCTTTCTGGGCACGTGCGGGAACCACCGGTGAGTTCTATGCCGCTGGCCGCGGTGTACACCCTGTCGCCAACGGTATGGCAACCGCTGCTGACTGGATGTCCGCTGCCTCCTTTATCTCCATGGCAGGCCTGATTGCCTTCAACGGCTATGGCGCTTCGGTCTTCCTTATGGGTTGGACCGGTGGTTATGTGCTCCTGGCACTGCTGCTCGCACCCTACCTGCGTAAGTTCGGTAAGTTTACCGTACCCGAGTTCATCGGTGATCGTTACTATTCGCGTACCGCGCGTATCGTAGCTGTCATCTGCTTGATCATCGCTTCGATCACCTATGTAATCGGACAGATGAAGGGTATAGGTGTTGCCTTCTCTCGCTTCCTCGAGACCGAATATGACACCGGCCTCTACATCGGCATGGGCATAGTATTCATCTACGCCGTACTCGGTGGCATGAAGGGTATCACCTACACCCAGATCGCCCAGTACTGCGTATTGATCTTCGCCTACACCGTGCCAGCGATCTTCATCTCTCTGAACATCACCGGCAACCCGATCCCGCAGCTGGGACTCGGTAGCACCATGGCTGACGGTTCAGGCACCTACATGATGGATCGTCTCGATCAGGTGGTCACCGATCTGGGCTTTACCCAATACACGACCCAGGTCATGGGCAGCAAACTCAATATGTTTGTCTACACCCTCTCCCTGATGATCGGTACCGCGGGTCTGCCCCACGTCATCATCCGTTTCTTCACCGTGCCTAAGGTCAAGGACGCCCGCTCCTCAGCCGGTTGGGCACTGGTCTTCATCGCCATTCTCTACACCACAGCACCTGCTGTCGGTTCCATGGCTCGCCTGAACCTGATGAATACCATCCAGACCGGTGAAGTCGGCAGCGCCGAAGGCAACATCGAGATCGCCAAGGTACCGCAGTGGATGACCAACTGGCAGAAGACCGGTCTGTTGCAGTGGGAAGACAAGAACGGCGACGGTCGTATCCAGTACTACAACGACAAGAACGCCGACTTTGCAGCCAAGGCCGAGAGCTACGGCTGGAAGGGTAACGAGATGACCAAGGTCGACCGTGACATCATGGTATTGGCCAACCCGGAAATCGCCAATCTGCCCAACTGGGTTATCGCCCTGGTGGTTGCCGGTGGTCTCGCCGCCGCCCTCTCCACCGCGGCCGGTCTGCTGCTGGCGATCTCCTCCTCCATCTCTCATGATCTCCTCAAGGGTGTCTTCGTGCCCGATATCTCGGAGAAGAATGAGCTGATGGCGGGACGTATCGCCATGGCGGGTGCGATCGCCCTGGCTGGTTATTTCGGTCTCCATCCACCGGATTTCGCAGCCGGCACCGTGGCCATCGCCTTCGGTCTGGCGGCAAGCTCCATCTTCCCCGTGCTGATGATGGGTATCTTCTACAAGAAGATGAACCGTTCAGGTGCAATCTGGGGCATGATCTCCGGTATCGGTGTCACCATGCTGTATGTATTCCAGCACAAGGGCATCATGTTCATCCCGGGTACTTCGTTCCTCGGTGACATGGGTCCAAACTGGTTCCTCGGCATTTCGCCAAACGCCTTTGGTGCCATTGGTGCGCTGGTGAACTTTGCGGTCGCCATCATGGTATCCAAGGTCACGGCTCCACCGCCGGATCACATCCAGCACCTGGTGGAAGATATCCGTGTACCCAAGGGTGCGGCTGGCGCCATCGATCACTAATAAAAAACCATAAAGCTGCAACTGAGTGCCCCGCTTCGGCGGGGCCTTTTTACTGCAGCACTGACAAACGCGGTAATTATTCACCAGCCTGAGGCAGTAGGCTGCTGAATAGTTACAAATTGAACTTTTTTCAGCATACTACTGGGATACACCTCCAGTCGTATACGAGCCACGCCTATGGAAATCGAACTGGTCGAGATTCGGGATTTTCTGGCACAACGTCCCCCTTTCGATGCCCTGCCTGAAGAGCAGCTCGATCAGCTTCCGAAAATGCTCGAGATCCGCTATCTGCGTCGAGGCAGACTATTCCCTCCGAACGACGCGGTAAAAGGTTATATCTATATCATTCGCAGCGGTGCCATCGAACTGCTGGATGAGGAGGATAATCTGGTTGAAAAGCTGGCTGAGGGTGGCATCTACACCACTGATTGTCAGTTGATCGACTTCAGCCAGGTGACCCACGGCATTGCGGTGGAAGATACCCTGCTCTATCAACTCTCATGCGAAGTGCTGAAAACACTGCGTATGACCGAACCGGCTTTCGATCGTCACTTTTCCGAATCGATCAGGGACCGCCTGAAACAGGCGGTACGCACCCTGCAGATAAATGGTGAATCAAGCCCCGTCGCCGAGATGACGGTGGAGGTCTCGGACCTGATTCGAAAGTCGCCGATCAGTATCGACATCAACAGCACAATCCGCCAGGCGGCGGAGCTGATGAGTGAGAAAAATGTCTCTTCGGTGATGATCATGGATGGGACAGAGCTGGCGGGCATCATCACCGACCGGGACCTGCGCAAACGCTGTATCGCGGCAGGGGTCTCCAGTGATCACCCGGTGAGTCAGATCATGACCACCAATCTGGAGACGATTCAGGAAAACACCATGGCGATCCAGGCGTTGATGACCATGACCCGGTTGCATGTGCACCACTTGCCGGTGATGCGGGGAGATAGCGTCATCGGCATGTTGACCGCAACAGATCTGGCCCGTCACCACTCCACCAATTCCGCATTCCTCGCCAGCGATATCCGCAAGGCTGACACGGTGGAGGATCTGGCAAGGGTCAGTGAGCGGCTGCCTGAACTGCAGTTCCAGCTTGCCAACTCCAATGCATCGGCACTCCATATCGGCGAGGCGATCTCCTCCATCACCGATTCGCTCACCGCGCGTCTGATCGAAATGGCTGAGAACGAGCTCGGCCCACCACCGGTGCGCTATGTCTGGCTGTGCGGAGGATCCCAGGCGCGACGGGAACAGACCTCTCATTCCGATCAGGACAACGCCATGCTGATCTCGGATGAGATGAAACCGGAGCACACCGACTATTTCGAGACCCTGGCGAAGCGTGTCTCTGACGGTCTCAATGAGTGCGGCTTTGTCTACTGCCCGGGCAATGCCATGGCGACGAATCCGAAATGGCGGCAAACCCTGCAGATCTGGCGTAAATATTTCAATACCTGGATCAATAAACCCGAACCGATGGCGCTGATGCTATCCAGTATCTTTTTCGATCTACGCCCTGTTTACGGGGAGGTTGAAATATTCAACGAGCTGCAAGCCGATATCCTCAGCAAAACCCGAGGTCACGGCATCTTCACCGCTTTTATGGCAGCGAATGCCCTGCACCATCGACCCCCTCTCGGTTTTTTTCGCACCTTCGTGCTGATACATGGCGGCAAGCACGACGACACCTTCGATATCAAACACCGGGGCATCGTACCCATCACCGATATCGCTCGCGTATTTGCCCTTGACCAGGGACTGCCACAAGTCAATACGACAGAACGCCTGGAGGCTGCAGCGGAGACAACCGTGCTCAGCCGCGACATGGGGGAAAACCTGGTGGATGCGTTGGAGTTCATTGCCAGTATCCGCATCTTCCACCAGGCGGAGCAGATCCGCAATGGCCAGAAACCGGATAACTACCTGTCGCCGGAGGAGCTTTCAGACCTTGAACGCAAACATCTGAAGGACGCCTTCCGCGTGATTCAGGAGATGCAGGATGCCATGGAGAACCGATACCAAGGTGGGCGCTTCGTATAATCATGCTGAAAAAATTTCTCAGTCTCGATTCATTAAGAAAAAGGGCCTTGGCAAAAGCCGAGCCGGGTATCCTGCATGACTATCTCTCTACCCCGTTGGCAGCCAAGACAACCCAGTGTGAAGAGCTCTCTATCGTCTCCCTGGATCTGGAAACCACGGGCCTCGATCCCAACAAGGACAAGATCCTCAGTTTCGGTCTGGTTGAGATGCAACAAATGACCATCAGGCTCGAGACATCGCGACATCAGTTGATCACCATCGACGAGGAGATCCCTGAGCAGTCGGCGGTGATCCATCAGATTACCGACGACCAGGCAGCCACCGGCATCTCCATCCACGATGCCTTGCAGGAACTGCTGCAACGCCTGGCCGGCAAGGTCATGCTGGTGCACTATTCAGCGATTGAACAGAATTTCATCAACAATGCCTGTCAAAAGCTGTTCGGCGCCCCCTTTGTAATCCCGATTATCGATACCCTGGTGCTGGCGCAGCGCCTGTTCGAACGCCGTAACCACACCATTCAACCGGGTGACCTGCGCCTGTTCAACCTGCGCCCACGATACAATCTACCCAATTACAAGGCACACAACGCGTTGAGCGACGCTGTCGCCACCGCCGAGCTCTTTTTGGCCATGGCATCGGAGATGGTACCGCACCCCAGCCAGTGCCAACTCAAGCGTTTCCTTACGCGCTGACAGGCAATAGAATGGTGCAATTATCAGATAAAATGCGTTATATCAGTTCCGATTATCAGTTTTGGGAATATTCTTGCATGCCTCTCTATCCTAAATTGGCATAAAGATAGTTTTCTGCAGTTGAGAATGAATAACCACCGTTGAGGAGAATCCAATGTCAGAAATCAAGACCTACCCCGTCCCGGCCGAGTTCGCGGCACAGGCCAATATCAACGATGACCAGTATCAAGCGATGTATCAGCAATCGGTCTCTGATCCGGAAGGCTTCTGGGGGGAACAAGCTGAAAAGTATGTCACCTGGTTCAAGAAATGGGACAAGGTTATTGACTGGGACTTCGGCAAAGACGATCTGCACATCGAGTGGTTCAAAGGTGCCACGCTGAATGTCTCCTACAACTGCCTCGACCGCCATCTCGATAGTCGCGGTGATCAGGTGGCTATCATCTGGGAGGGGGACAACCCGGAAGAGGATCGTAAAATCACCTATCGCGAACTCCATGAAGAGGTTTGCAAATTTGCCAATGTCTTGAAATCCAGGGGAGTCAAGAGAGGCGACCGTGTATCCCTCTACCTGCCGATGGTGCCTGAAGCCGCTGTTGCCATGCTTGCTTGTACCCGTATCGGCGCTGTTCACTCCATCGTGTTTGGCGGCTTTTCTCCCGACGCCCTTCGCGACCGCATTCTCGATTCCGATTGTCAGGTGGTGATTACCGCGGATCAGTCGATGCGTGGCGGAAAGCGTGTACCGCTTAAAGCCAATGCCGACAAGGCGATCGCACAGTGCCCCAATGTCCACACCTGTATCGTGGTAAAGCGTGGTGGCGATCCGGTTGATTGGACCGATGATCGGGATGTCTGGTGCCACGAAGCCATGGCTAGTGCTTCCAACGACTGCCCGGCCGAGGAGATGCAGGCGGATGATCCTCTATTCATCCTCTACACCTCTGGTTCCACCGGTAAACCCAAGGGTGTGCTCCACACCACCGGCGGTTATCTGCTGCAGGCGGCGATGACCCACAAATTGGTATTCGACTACAAGGACGGCGAGGTCTACTGGTGCACCGCCGATGTGGGCTGGGTCACCGGTCACACCTATATCGTCTATGGCCCCCTCGCCAACGGTGCCATCAGCGTGATGTTCGAAGGTATTCCCACCTATCCGGATATCTCGCGCTTCTGGCAAGTCTGCGACAAACACAATGTTGCCACTTTTTACACGGCGCCAACAGCTATCCGCTCGTTGATGGGCGCCGGTGAGGAACCGGTTAAAAAGACCAGCCGCAGCAGCCTGCGCTTGCTCGGTACCGTCGGCGAGCCAATCAACCCCGAGGCCTGGGAGTGGTACTACCGGGTGGTCGGTGACGAGCGTTGTCCGATTGTCGATACCTGGTGGCAGACTGAAACCGGTGCCCATATGCTGACACCACTGCCTGGGGCCACTCCGCTAAAGCCCGGATCGGCAACCCGACCCTTCTTCGGTGTGGAACCGGTACTCCTTGATGACCAGGGTAACGAAATCGACGGCAATCCCGCGGAAGGCAACCTGGCCATCAAGCGCCCATGGCCCTCGATGATGCGTACCGTCTACGGTGATCACAAACGCTTCTTTGAGACCTACTTCGCGATGTACCCGGGTTACTACTTTACCGGTGACGGAGCTCGCCGCGACGAAGACGGCTACTACTGGATTACCGGGCGCGTGGATGATGTCTTGAACGTCTCGGGACACCGGCTGGGTACCGCGGAGATCGAATCCGCCCTGGTGCTACACGACAACGTCGCCGAAGCGGCGGTTGTCGGCTATCCCCATGAGCTGACCGGTCAGGGCATCTACGCCTATGTCACCCTGATGGCGGGCACTGAGGGCAGCGACGAACTCAAGGCCGAGCTGGTGAAGCTGGTACGCTCGGAGATCGGTCCGATTGCCAAGGTCAACCTGATCCAGTGGTCACCCGGTTTGCCCAAGACCCGGTCCGGAAAGATCATGCGACGTATTCTGCGCAAGATCGCCGCCAACGAACTGGAGAATCTGGGTGACACCTCCACCCTCGCCGATCCTTCAGTGGTCGATAACCTAATCGACAACCGGGAGAATAGGTAACTAGTCCCGCGCTACCAGTCAGCTATGCTGGCTGGTAGCTGGGAAGCGCCAGCAAAAGCTGGCACTGGGGTACCGAGTGACAGAGTGCTGTTGATAACAGACACCCACAGGGTAATTACCATCGTTAGAGAACAAATTCGCTTTCACTTGCAGTGATTTCATGAACTTAAAACTTCCCTCATTTTACAAACGCTTCCTCATATTCTTTATAGTCATCGGCCCCATATTCTGGCTGGTATTCACCGAAGATGGTCAACGCCGCACCGACATCGTACTGCTTACCCTCTGGGGAGAGGATGAGATCGCATTGAATCTGAAAGCGCTGGACAATCAAGTCAGTGAACAGGAACTGATGCAGATCTTTCCCGATCTCCCCTGGGCCTGTGAAGATGAAATGACCAGCTTCGGCAATAGATTGTGTGCCACTCGTATCGGCATATACAACGATATTCCTGCGCGCTATATCACCGTTTTCTTCCATGATAACTGGCTCAATGGGGTGAAGATCGGCTATCGCGAAAACTATCACCAACAGCTGAAAAAACAGCTTTGGCAACAGCTCGGCACACCAACCAATAGCGATTCGCAGCTTCCTGTCATTGAAGGAATGGAGTCTGTGCTCCACTGGAGGACCGAATCAGGAAATATCATTCTCAAGGAATCGCTGGATGAGGGAGAGGAGCCAGCACTGTTATGGCTCTCCTTTGCGGTGCTTTCCGGGTAATCGGCCTTGCGCTCAGAAACCGTAATACGAATCGTGTAAAAAACGTTTGAAATGGCACATGAATTGTCTTGGAATCAATCGCTCAGCCCGCAACCGAAGTCGATGAATCTCGTCAGTTGAGTACTGATCGCTCAGGTGCTGAGCCCGCTCGATAGCTTGATGCACACCCTTTTCCAAGGCGGCCCCATTGCGGTGTTTTACAACACTGTATACCGCCATGACTGCAACCTGTTCCTCCAACCCCATTTCGCATTGATTGTCGAGAATCGACAACATCAGGCTGGTGACGCAGTCAACCTGAAGCGGGTCCAGGCTGATTGTGTCGGCCCAAACGGCAGCAGGATGTGGTGCATCGTATGAGACTATTGCATCTTCTACTAACAAGGCATGAATACCTCTAACTAAGGTTCTCCACTCTATATGCTAGTCGGTTCGCTGAAAAATGTCCGGTAATTTCTCACAGCTGTTCAAATGACACATGCCATCAGCATCAGATAAATCTCATTGTTTTCGCAACAACCAATCATTCTGATCAGTCACCATTACTCTCTTTGTTCGTTGCGTATAGTTATTTGAGGTCCAGACTATGCCTTACCTCGCCATGCTGATCGATGATATCGAGTCGTGTGTAACGACCCTTGGCGACTTGCAGATAGATGCAGGGATAGGTCAATGCTTGGACCTGCATCGATCCGGACTTGGGTTGCAACCACTCCAGGGCAACTCTTGCCGTGTCGGAGGAGATTTCAAGATTATCGGATATTAGCCTGAGACCGTAGCCGCCGCTCGGTTGCTGTCCCATATCCACTCTGACTATCCAGTTGGGATTTGTCCCAGGATCGCTCTCCAGGCTTTTCTCTTGTGTTGCGCTTATCCTGGTATTGTCTGTCTGTTTTGCCACGTTATCTGATACCAGTTCCACACCCGCAGCCTGACTAACACCGCAAACATAACCCTTTTCAAGCACACTGATCGATAAAGAATCCATTGTATTGCACCCGTATAGAGCCATTACCATCAATCCCAGGCCACTCCATCTAATCCAACTGTATATATTCATATATTGCATGATCCAGGCACTCTCCAGTTTGACATCCAGTGGGAGCTGGCCTCGTTTCCGGTTGTTATTGCTCCGCATCCAGGCGTCTCAACAACAGCGAGCGGGCACTATTCCCAAACGATTGCGAACTACTCGGAGACTGGTATTCAAAGGAAGTGATAAAATCACGATCAGTGACGTCGCTATCAGTAACCTCAATAATACTGGGTTGCGCAACACTGGCGTATGCTCCGCAAGATTCACCGGCATCGCAAATGATATCATCCATGTCCATGTCGGAACCGGCAAAGATAATATAGTTACCGGATGCCACATTGCTGAAACTGTAACTGGCATTCTCACCTACCGCATCGACTCGGGCCTGCTGCAATATCTGATCAGTATCGTTATTCACCAATAGCACATAGTGTGTGCCAGCATCCCCGCTAATCGACACATCTAAAACCTGCATGATCACCTCAACCGTGGCAATCTCACTCCCAGCAGTGATCTGGATCGATCCCGAGTAGGTTCCGGCATCCACCCCTGAACGATCGACAACTACGCTGTAAACGCCGTAACCGGAGCTATCGACCTGGCCAGCCTGTAGCGTCAACCAATCGATATCCTCTGCAATCTCTACCGTACCAAGATCTCCGCCGATCTGTTCAACAAACAGGGTCGCAGTCTGCAGATTGTGCGAAAAACTCAAGCTTTGCGGATTGACACTGAGGGTAGGATCAACTGTTACGCCACCTCCACCCTGTCGCTGTTGTGCGGCGTCGACCGCCTTATACGCATCGATCAAGCCATATCCATAGTCATCATCTCTCCCGGTATCACCCAAGTCGTTAGTCAGTTCCCCGGCAGCCAGCATGGAATCGAATTCAGCCGGGGTCAAGCCAGGATAGACTGCCTTCATCAATGCCGCCACACCGGCGATATGGGGCGCCGCCATGGAGGTACCATTGTAGAACACCAGCTGGTAGCTAATGCTGTCGGATGAGTCATCCGCCCCGGCGCTCAAAATGCCGTCGGGCCTGGAATCACCATTCAGATCGAGCCGCAGATCGCCGCCGGGGGCCGCCACATCGATCATCGAACCGTAATTTGAATAGAAGGCGAGGTCGCGATTGATATCCACCGCACTCACCGACACCACGCCGGGATTGGAGGCGGGATAGGAGAGTTGTGAAGTGCTCTCATTGCCCGCCGCGGCGATAATGATCACACCTGCAGCGCGAGCTGCAGCCACCGCTTCGCGGGTCAACTGACTGTCTGAACTCCCCCCAAGACTCATATTGATGATATCAGCAGGCTGCTCGGGCACCGTACCCGACACATTTGCGAGTCCGGCAGCATAACGTATACCCTCGGCGAGATCCAAGCTGGAACCTCCGTTCTTGCCCAATACCCGGATCGGCATGATTCTGCTGTTCCAGGCAACACCGGCGATACCCCGGGTGTTGTTGCTGAGCGCGGCCACGGTACCGGCCACATGGGTACCATGAAAAGATGAAGAGACACCTTCCTGGACTGAATCACCCACATCGTAAGGATCACTATCGATGCCGTCACCGTCTCCGGCACTTTCCACATCGGAAATAAAATCGTAACCTGCGACGAGCTGCCCGGCCATGTCAGGATGATTGAGCAGCACACCCGAGTCGATGACCGCAACAATCACGCTGTTATCCCCAGTCGTGATATCCCAGGCCTGGGGCAGGTTGATCTGCGGATAGTGCCACTGCAGGCTATAGTACTCATCGTCAGGTGTTAATGAGGGTCGTACAACGAAGTTGGGCTCAGCCAAGTCCACGTCATCGCGTTTCCGCAGCGCCTTGATTGCCAGCAGTGTATCGAGCTTCTGCTGTTGCATGTCAGTCATCTGCGTGCCGTCCGCTGCACGGGAGGCCAGCTCGGCAGTCTGCGCATTCAACCTCAAGCGTTGCACGCCACCCCCGTAGTTTTGACTGTCGACCTGAAATCTTGCCAACAACGGATCCGCGCTTTTAGCCTGCAGTGAAGCCGTGTTGAAACGAACCAATAACTCTCCGGGCAGGAACTCATCTGAGAGCCTGAGCCCACCGGTTGGCAGCCCGCTGGCAGGTGTCAAACCTACGGAGAGTAGATAGTTGGACGCACCGGAGAAGGCATTTACCCTGACATAATATTGACCGTCAGCGGGCACCACCAGGGATTCGAATTGGGTGTAACCAACCGAGCTGTCGAGCAAATCGCCGTTGAGGTTGTAGAGACCAAGATCTAGATCGGCGCTGCTCGGGTCCGCGACATTCAACAACAGGGTCTGACCCGCCTGCATATCGATGAGAAAGTAATCGTCAATATCTCCAGTGATGTATAGGTTACCGGGGGCGCCTTCCCTTGGAAGGTTCGCATAACCACCGATATTGACAGGGTTCGGCACCACCTGCGCTGACACCAGGGTTTGATTGGGGACCGGAGTGGTCAGGACATCGTTGACGTCGCTGTCGGTGACAACAAAAGAGGGGACGATCAGCTTCCCGCTGACGGTTACTCTTACCCCGTCATCACCGGTGTCGTCTGTGTCATCACCTCCGCCACCACCACCCCCGCAAGCAGCAATCAAAGAAAACAGTAACAGGGAGAGGCCTGCGTTAATCAGTTTTTCCATACGTATCATGTTTCCTGCTCTCACGAATCACCATACAAATTGTGATTAGTCGGTAAACGTTTCAATTGTAAGATGAAGCCTATTCCATTTCAAAGAGGACTATTCTCAAATCTGCAGCTTTTCACATCACTCTTATTCGGATGCTATCATTTCGATAGCTGCAGACAGCGGCACTCGCGAATCATAGCGGCCACAGAGTCCGGCTGAAGTCACTTCCACTAGCATTTTATGACCCTGTACTGTACTTTAAATGAAAAAATCAACTCCCTGGCCCGATTGAAAAAATGGGACGATACAAGCCACCTGCTCCAGCTAAATCCCCCTACATTACACAAACCGGTTATGAGTGCCTGAAAGAGGAGGAACAGACGCTGTGGATACGGCGCCGTAAAGTCACCCAGGCACTGGCCGCGGCAGCAGCCGAGGGTGACCGTTCTGAAAACGCTGAGTACATCTATCGCAAGAAGGAACTGCGTGAAATCGACCGGCGAATCCGCTACCTGCAAAAACGGCTGCCTGTTCTAAAGGTTGTGAATCAATCCCCAAGCAATCGGCAACAGGTATTTTTCTCCGCCTGGGTAGCGTTGGAGGACGAACAGGGAACACAACAGAGCTATCGCATCGTAGGCCCGGATGAGATTGGTCAGCAAGCCGACTACATCAGCCTCGATTCTCCCCTTGCCCAGGCCCTGATGAGACGCCTCCTGGATGATCAGGTCGAGGTCGAGACACCTGCAGGTAGAAAGCAGTATTGGATTGTCGATATCCGCTATGACTGATCGATCTCACCATACCAGCGGCGGTTCATCCATCTTCGCCAACTGCTCACGCAGGGTGAGAATATGCTCTTCCCAGAAGGATGTGGTATTGAACCATGGAAAGGCCATAGGAAAAGCAGGATCGTACCAGCGCCGCGCCAGCCATCCGGCATAGTGGACCAGTCTCATGGTGCGCAACGCCTCCACCAGGTGCAACTCAGAGGCATTAAAATCATAAAACTGGCAGTACCCCTCCAGCAGATCTGCCAGACGCTCAGTCATATAGCTGCGATCTCCGGAAAGAAACATCCACAAATCCTGGACTGCGGGTCCCATTCGGCAGTCATCGAAATCGACGATTTGCGGACCCTCATCGCGCCACAGAATGTTACCCGGATGGCAGTCACCATGCAGCCGAATGGGTGTTATTGTTCCGGCATTGGCATAGCAGGAGGCAACCCGTTGACTCAGATCAGAGACCAAGCTCTCATAGGCCAGCTCCAGATGAGATGGAATGAACCCATGCTGCATAAGGTATTGGCTGGGTTGTATGAGGTAACTTTCACTGTCGATACCCGGCCGATGCTTGAAGCGAACGCTGGCACCCAAGAGATGGATCCTGGCAATATACCGGCCCAATTGTAGTAGCTGAACCGGGTCGTCCAGTTCCGGGGCTCGTCCACCCCTGCAAGGATAGAGGGCAAACCGGCAGCCATTGTGATGCAGCAAAGTGTTGCCTTCCTTGTCACCAATGGGAGCGATAACCGGTATCTCCTGATCCATCAGTTCGATAGTGAATCGGTGCTCCTCCAGAATCGCCGTATCACTCCAGCGATTTGGACGGTAGAACTTGGCCACCAAGGGAGGCCCATCATCCAACCCCACCTGATAAACCCTGTTCTCGTAGCTGTTTAGCGCAAGTATCTGTCCATTGCAGTTGACCCCGGTGGATTCCACAGCATCGAGGAGCACATCGGGAGTCAGCGTGGCAAACGCCTGCTCGTCAGAATCCGCATTTATCACTTCACTACTGCTCATTAAGGAATATATGGTGCTGTTTAATTGACAACCGAATAGCTGATTTATTGCATCTCTTGGAAAAACTTGGGCCAGCATTCACCAGTCAGTCATCATAACCAACCTGCCGTGGTTTGGGCAGACCCTGTTAAACTATCCCACACGTCCTGACTCTCACTGTTGGGTAACAGAACAGGTGCTAAAATGAGTTCAGAAGAAAATAGAATCAAAGCTCCAAACGACAACTGGCTGCAGCGCTGGCAGGATAACAATATCGGTTGGCACCATACTGAGTTCAACCAGCATCTGCTTAACCACTGGCATGCCCTGTTTTTACCCCAAGGCTCTCTGGTATTCGCGCCCCTGTGCGGTAAAAGCAGGGATATGGCCTGGTTGGCGACACAAGGATATCGCATACGTGGGATTGAATTGAGTCCTTTGGCGGTTGAAGCCTTTTTCGAGGAGCAGAAGCTTGAGCCTAAAGTCGAGCCCTTTGGTGACTTTCAATACTGGCATACTGGCCCCTACGAAATATATTGCGGTGACATCTTCGATATCGAACAGCTCGACAACAGCGATCTAGACGCAGTCTACGACCGCGCCTCGCTGATTGCCCTCAACCCGGAACAACGCATTCAATATACTCAGATACTGCAACGAATCCTACCTGAGCAAATAAAGCTATTGCTGATCACCCTGGAATATCCCCAGCACGAGATGCAAGGCCCACCCTATAGTGTCTCAGGCAAGGAAGTCGAGTCACTGTTTGCCCAACGCTTCTCCATCCAACACCTGCACAGTCTGAATATTCTGCAGGATACCGAGCGCTACAGTGACAAGGCTGTTAGCCAAATGCAAGAACACATCTATTTTTTGAAGTAGCCATAATTCAAGGAAACCAGTTTTGGATCTCTATTGTAACCGTCTGAGTTTCATCGGATAACCAGATCTGGTTATCCTGTATCGTTGCCTGCAGAGACATTGTCCTTCGACTCAGGGATTCAAGAGCCGTTTCCCCGGCCACCGAGAGCATTACCAGTTGGAGATTGTTGTAGCGTAGCAGTTTGTTCTGATACTGACTCCACCATGCCTCGGCACTTCGTCTTGCATAGAGATAGACAATCACTCTCTTAGCCTGACCGCAGGCACGCCGCAGACGCTTCTCATCCAACTGTCCCAATTCAATCCACAATTCCGTCTCGCCGCTGAGGTTCTTCAACCAAAGCTCGGGTTCATTGTCGTTACAGAGCCCTTTGGTAAAGGTCAGGCCATGGTCTGCATTGATGGCAAATGCAAGTAGACGCACCATAAGCCGTTGATCCGTCTCCGACGGGTGGCGCGCCAGGGTCAACTGATAAGTCTGGTAGTGGTGTCTCTCCATATCGGAGATCTGGAGATCTACTTTGAAAATAGTCGCCTTCAGGGCCAATATCTGTCACCTAATTGCATCTGAGAACCTTTGCGATAACTATACTCGAATGTTGCTGGTGACAAAATCACAACCTGGCAGGCCAATTTAGCTTTGGATCCATTCAGTCTTCGAGCCGACGCCGCAGTGCCTTCTGCCTTCCATGCCGCGTCTTACTATCCAGGCGACGACGGTTGGATGCCCTGGTCGGCCTGGTAGGTATGCGTGTCTTAGGCTTTACCACAGATTGACTTAGCAACTGCTTCAACCTGCGCAGAGCATCTTCCCTATTTCTTTCCTGATCCCGATAACGCTGCGCCTTGATGACGATAACGCCATCTTTACTTATTCGCTTATCATTATTATTTAGTAACTGCTCACGATAGTGTTCAGGCAATGAAGAGTTGCAGATATCAAATCGCAGATGCACAGCAGTGGCAACCTTGTTAACATGCTGTCCTCCGGCACCACTGGAACGAATTGCTGAGATTTCTATCTCACTATCAGGGACGGAAACACTCTTTGTAATTTTAATTGCCATTATGAATTTGTTGTAAAAACTGACATCACTTATAGCTAGCATCAAGAAAGACCAGAAACTGGCCTTTAGTATTAGCTGATATACTTACACTAATCGTGGATACATTCTAACTATACTCTGGGAAACTTCCTATAGTTAGCTCTATCGCCATCGAGGATCGCAATGAAATACCTTCGCATAGTTGTTATTCTGATTACCGCACTGCCGTTGACCATGTCTACAATCAATTCAGCGGCCACAACAATTACAGAAAAACACAACATTGACTATGAGATCGTGATGGAGGGTCTGGCCAATCCCTGGGCAATAGCCTTTTTACCCGAGGGTGGTATGCTCATTACCGAACGCCGCGGAACGCTTAGAATAGTTGACAGCCAAGGCAATTTAGAGCCTAAACCTATTGCTGGACTTCCGGCGATAAACGAGTATCGGCAAGGCGGGCTTCTCGATGTTGCACTACATCCCAAGTACAAGGAGAATCACTGGGTCTACTTCTCCTATTCTGAGCCCAACGGGGAGTACTATGGAACCACAGTATCTCGAGGTAAATTGGTAGGCCGCAGACTCGAACAGTTGCAAACTGTTTTTCGCATGGCTCGAAAAACTTCAGACACTCGCCACTTCGGATCGCGCCTGGTATTTGACCAGCAAGGACATCTTTTCATCACCTTAGGTGATCGAGGTGATCGCACCAGGGCACAAGACCTCAAGGATCACGCGGGATCTGTTATTCGCATAAATGACGATGGCACCATTCCAGCACAAAATCCATTCACAAATAAAAACGGTCTACTGCCTGAGATCTACAGCTATGGCCACCGGAATATACAGGGAGCGGCTCTACATCCTGAGAGCGGGAAGTTATGGACTCACGAGCATGGTCCACATGGAGGAGATGAGATCAACATTCCTAAATCCGGCGCCAACTATGGCTGGCCCATAATCAGCTATGGTTTAAATTACAGAACCCTTACAACAATAGGCGAAGGCACACATAAGCAGGGATTGGAGCAGCCTGTTCACTATTGGGTCCCATCCATTGCCCCCTCAGGCATGACGTTCTACACCGGGGATAAATTCAAAAACTGGAAGGGTAATCTGTTCGTTGGTTCGCTAAAATTTCAGCAGCTCGTTCGACTCGAATTAGATGGTGAGACCATCACCCACGAGGAACGTCTGCTAAGCGGCAAACTGGGTAGAATCAGAGACGTAAGAGAGGGGCCTGACGGTCTGATCTATCTGCTTACAGACGCAGAAAACGGGAAGCTTGTCCGTTTAATTCCTACTAAATAAAATAGTACATTTTCCGCTATTGCTCGCAGGTATTGTATCATAATTCCCATATTCGTTTCCTACCTGCTGAGAAACCTCTTACTAGCCTAATAACAGGCTCAGGTTGCGATTGAGGCCAAATCCCAATTTATTGCCAACATGAGCCACGAAATTCGCACACCTCTGATAAGTGCGGGTGCAGATGCATTCCTCACAAAACCTCTCGACATATCTGCGCTAATGCAAACCATTAATCAATTGACGTCAAACATAAGCCCACAAGGTGAAAAACAATTCTCAACCATGAAAAAATAGTACCCATCAAAAGAGAAAATTAGCGGTTCTAATAACGCAATCCGATAGTTAATTATTCACCCTATTACTCACAGCTGTTCATCATATCGGCATAGGCAAAAAGAGCCGGAGCACCCCCCGTATGCCAAAACAGGACCCTGTCCTCGCTCGTTATCGCAGCTGCCCGTATCATATCAATCAGGCCTCCCATCGCCCTTCCGGTATAGACCGGATCCAAGAGAATAGCTTCTTTTCTTGCGGTAATTTTCAGCGCCTCGTTTTCGAGATCACCTACGACCCCATACCCATCACCAAGATAGTTCACATCAAGCCATATATCGTCGTTTTTAAAACTGATACCAGCACCGATCAGATCAGAAGTCTTGTTGGCCAGGTCAACTATATAACCATCCATGGGGGCCTCATCCACCTCTCCTTTGTCAATACAGATCCCAAGCAGGTTATAACTTCTGTTCAAAAGCGCTTTTCCCAGCATCAAACCTGCATGGGTACCACCGGAACTTGAGGCGAACACAATATGCGAAATCTTCTCCGTGTCGAGTTGTGACTCCAACTCCTTCAGGGCATGAATAAATGCATAGGCTCCCAACTCGTTTGAACCACCATAGGGGATAACATAGGGTCTCTTACCCTCGGCCCTCAAGAGTTCGAAAATCTCGGGAATAGACTCACCCTTCCGCTTCGACCCTGCCCAGTGGATCCGCGCACCCAAGAGATTATCGAGCAACAAGTTACCGTTAGCAGACGCGGGGGGACTTCCACCAAGCAGCAGATGACACTCCAACTGCAGCAGGGCAGCAGCGGCCGCTGTCTGTCGACAATGGTTCGATTGTGCTGCACCCGCTGTAATTACCGTATCACACCCCTTAACTATCGCGTCTTGGAGTAGATATTCCAACTTCCTTGTCTTATTACCGCCTAACGCCAAACCGGACAGGTCATCACGCTTCATGAGGATTTCCGGACCACCCAGAAGCGAACTCAGCCTGGACAGCTTTACAACAGGCGTAGGAAAAAAGCCGAGGTCAACTTTTGCAAAAGAGACGATGGAGTCTATTTTTGACGCCAATTTCCCTTTCCATCCTGATACCAATACCCGTTTGGAGCCTCTTCCACCCAAACCCTGGCAAATGTATCACGGATATCTTTCTCCCACTGGGGCTGTCCGTTGGCGCGGGCAATTTCAGCATAAAGCGCTTTACGATCGCCGTTTTCATCCGCCACCATCTTTTTGACCTTATTTCGATCACGCAGTGATATAAGCTTAAGATCACGAACAGCAACCAGGCCATTGTTGGTAAATCCCAGGGCTCCGGAACGATAGTGAGTTGCCATTGCGTTTTGTCTATCCGCCATCGCGGCACGCAGCTTACGAATGGCCGGTGAAGCTATGTCGATGTTAGGCTGCGCCGCCTGTGCTGACGGGATCAGCAAGTCGACTATCCCGGTTAGCGTATTGGTCAACGGGGAGTCGAATATCTTCTGTAATGACTGCTTGTCATCCGTTTTCGACTCCTCCTTGGGTGCCGGCTTTTGTTGTGCCGGTGCTTCATCTTCACCGAGAACATCGCGCACAATCGTTCGTGCCGCTTCCTCGGCGGCAGCGGCGGGAAAGTAGATATTGATTGTTACACAGGCAACCAAGCCCAGCGCCATGAATGGATAAGCCAGAAATCGTTTCAGCATTGTTTTGTTCCTTGCTCGTTAGTTGAACCGTTTGTATGAGATAATAATGTTCTGCTATCGCCACCGCTACCGCATCTCCATCCCTTCGACACGTATACTCTTGAGACGTTCAAGCAGCGTCTTCCAGGCAACCTGCCGGTTTCTGGCAATCACGTCAATCCTTGGTAACCCAGAACCCTTCACAATATAGTAACCGCCGCTTTTATGCGGCATCCCATCTAACTCCGCGACATCGCCATTCAATATAGCCTTTAATTCAATTCTGTTATATCGAAACTCTTTGAAGATCCCAAGAAAGGTGGACGACAGTCCACTACCCACACCATTGCCCAGTGCGGTCAGATTATCCACCGCGCGTTGGCTGATACGATGGGGTATCTTGTCCTCGTCCGGCGTATTGAATCGTGCCTTGAATGCGATGGGCTCCCAACTCGAGAGATGCAGCCCGGCAATCTCTCCTTCCAGACCACCTGTCATATGCCCGAATGAGAAAGTCTGGGTAATCTGGGTGAGATCAAGCCCAGACAGTTGCAGATCGGCATACAACTCAGGCACCCTACCCAGGGGATCTTCGATCAGTAGATCGCCGACACGAATCCTGCCGCCGAAGACATCGACCACCAGCTCCCCATCCAGCTGCAGCCTCTGCTGCTGGTAGTGGACCCTGGGAATCGTTCCCTGCAGCATCCCCTCCATGGTGGGCCAGTCAAACGCCTCGGCAAGGGCCTGCAGTGAGATATCCTTGAACTGCGCGCTGGTAGTCCACTGCGGCTGCTCACCAAGCAGCCCTTCAGCATTGAGTTGATCGATATGCAGCGTTCCTTGCAGCAAGGACAGATCGATCGGCTTGTTCAGCCTGGCCTCCCCTTGTTGCGCATATGCATGGATATCCAGCTTGCCAAAATCTATACGGTAGAGCTGTCCTCCCTCGATACTTAGCTTCGACATGTCAGCATGAGGCTCTCGATTCCATGTCATCTGGCCGTTTAGACCATAGAGAGCAAACAGACCGCGGCTGTCATCCAGGTTGACATCCTCCAATGAGGCATGGAACCGTTGCAGCTCTCTGTTCTCTATCTGCACCACGCTATCCATGAGACCGGAGGCCTCAACCTCATCCGCCATGGTTCCAATCAACAAGGGTTGCAATAGGACGCCGTAGAGAGCGCCCATATCGTCACTATGCAGCCTCAGCTTCGCCTCCACCAACTCGCCACTGTTGGTGTCAATCACCACCCTGCCCCGGGATTCGAGTACTTTTGGCAGCAGCAATCTGGATTCGTCCATATACAGTCGATCGGACCCGGGTTTCCAGCGCCCAGCTAGCTGCAGGTGCAGTGGTTCGTCGGCCACCTCGATATAAAAGGGATCTGAATAGAACTGGCCCTTTGACACACTGAGTTTTGTCTTCCCCATCCAACCCGATCCACGTTGTTCGGCATTAAGACTCAGGTTAAAGCCCCCTTCTTCAGCAACCTGCAATCCCTCAACATCGGCATAGGCGAAACCTGCAATCTTAAGCGTGAGATCAATCGCCTCTGCCTGATCCATGACACCACTGGCCTTGAGCTTGAGGTTGGTAACACCGGAAACCACAGACCCCTTTGGCAATCGATCCTTGATAAAGGCCCCGGGAAGTGATTCGAGCCTGATGCGATTGGCATGGAGGGAGGCATCCCAACCCCCCTCGATCAGCTTGATGCCGATTTTCAACTCCCCATGCGCAAACCGCATACCTTGAATATCGACCGATAGATGTTCAGGATCGACAAACACGCCACTGACTTCAAGATCCTGCGAACCGTAGTCTGAATTGGCGATATGCAAGCGCCCCTGATTGCAAACATAGGATTGTTGTTGCTGCTCGACAGGACAATCCAGACGAATACCCTCCAACACGCCCGGCAGGGCCTGGTGAGTGAATGAATCGGCCGCCAGACTCAAGTTCAACTGATTGCGATCGATCAGTTCAAGATCGACCCTTACATTCTCCATTGACCAACCGGTCGCGTTCAAGCTGCCGATTGAGAGACCCATCTGCAGACCCGCACTGGAGGGCATGGATAGCAGGATCAATAAAAGTAAAGCGACAAACCCCGTGAACAGTAAGTGTTCTTTTGTCATTGAAGTTGTAGCGCCTGGAGTAAACTCCATAATAGTTTCGGTTTTCTGATTCAACTCTTGTTAGACCTGTAAGCCATCATCAACGAGGCGCTTGCTTGGAGATTGATCATATGTTCACACCAAAAAATGTTGCCGTGGTGTTAATCCTCCTGTTTATCGTTGGTCTCGTTTCTTGGTCAAAACTGCGGTTTGTCGATGAGGACGACCACACTGAACAACGCTGGCGTGTTGAAGATTATCCAGGTTTTAAAAAACAGGGACATTCCTTCTCAGCACCTCAGTTGGAGAACCAATTCAAGCGATAGCATTTTCGTACACTGGGCCAGGCTATCAAGTCCCACCCCCCAGATCCCCACTCACTCGGTCTACTTTCTCCTTTTATTTCACTAAATTAGCATTCAGGCAATAGCTCGACTAGAAAGCCCCTAAAAAAACAAATTATCTCCGCATATAATAATATGCTAATTTTCTACATTGAGGATTCTCATTCGTATGGAATAGCGCTGGGTTTTCAGCGTAGGAGTAAGGTGAAAAAACCATGGCCAAAAGATCTCAAGCTACCAATAGACCCGCCTCTTCCGAACCGGTCAATAAACAGAACAACAATAGAGAGAACCTGATCGAACTGGAGGGGGTAGCGTCAACTTCGTCACTACCCAACGAGCTCAATAACAAAATCGGCAAGATCGATTCCGACCTGGACGACCTCAGAAGCGAGTTGAACAAAACCAACCGCAGTGTCAAGACCAGCCTCAACAACCTCAGTGACAAAGGCAGTGATTTAACCACAAAGGTCTCGGAAACCTACCAACAACTCGGAGCCCTTGACGGTGCCTACCAATCACTCTCTGACAAGTCTGCGAATATCAGCAAGGACATCAAGTCCATATCCAAGCAGATAAACCAGGTCAGTGACAAATCGAGCAACGAAATCGGCCTGCTCAATGACGGCTATCAGGCACTGATTGCCCGTACCGATGAGTTGGCGAAGAAATCGAAACAGACCACACAGACACTGAACAAAAGCATCAAAGACAATGCCAAAATGCTGCAGGAGCTCGAGAGCGCTTTGGTTGCCGAGATCGACAGCCTGGCCAAAACCAGCCAGCAGCGGGACGATGATCTCGCCGACAAGAGCGACGAAATCAGTCACAATCTGAGCAAGGCTGAAGAGGATATCAGGTCCAACCAGGCACGCCTGTTAAAACTGCAGGAGGTGGACCAGGCCATCGAGAAGCGTGTCACCAACGTCGAAACCACCGCCGGGGAGCTGAGCAAAAAAAGCAGGGAGCTTTCGCGGTCGACAACTCTCTTGAACAAGCAAACCACTCAACTGTCTGAAGCCATCGACGAGCTATGTCTGCGCACAGATGAGCACGGTGAGCAGATCGGCGATCTTCAGGATCGGGTCGAAAAGGGTGCCAAGGCCTTGGTATCACTGATCATGCTGGAAAAGCGCCATTTCCGCATTCTTGGCGCATCGCTGGCCCTACTGCTAGTCGGACTGCTCGTCTTTATCGGTTATGAAAACGCCAATTGGAAATCGGAGTCGCAAGTCAATAACGCGCTGCAAACCGGCATAGAGACAACCGCCGCCCATGTCGCAGCGACAGATTCACAACTGGGTGAACTGAGCAAGCAGACGGCAGCCGCGCAACAAGAGATGCAAGCGGAGATATCCGACATCAACGATCGACTGGTCACCATCGGCGATCAGGTCGACACCCTCGATGGCCGAGTCACCAATATGCGTCCCCATCGCAAAATCGGCAATGGCAACGCCATCCACGGTTCCGCCTGGATAGCCAAGCAACCCGCCACCAACCACACCATCCATTTGGCAACGGTCAGCGAAAAGCAGGAGCTCTACAAACTGGCGGAACGCTATGACAACTACCTCAAGGATGACCTCGCCTATCTGCCGGTGACCATCAATAACAGCCAAAAATATGCTCTGATCTACGGCAACTACTCAGCCCGCACCGATGCAGAGTCGGCACGCAACAGACTGCCGCCGATGATCGAGAGACAGAGGCCGTCACTCCACTCGATGCAGCAGGTACAATCCTTCATCACTCAGTAACAGGCTCAAGAGCCCATTGGTGGAGGGTGTTGCTGTCAGCACTACGCAACATCCTCCACCCTACCCTCGATAACACTGAGGATTGTCATTGCCCAAGCCATGACCCTCCCGGTAGTCTGTAGTTTATTTAGGGGAGTCTAAAATGAGTCTGGACAGAGGCACCAAAATTTATGCGGCCGTTCTCGCCGTGATCGGCCTCAGTCTGCTATTGGCATGGATGCTGAACCTGGACTTCCGCATCGATGAGATTGACGAGCTGATCAGCCAGGATGCCCAGATTGCCGCCTACCCGTACCCCTTCAGAGCAATAGAAATTAACGGCACTACCGCGGTGCTCTCCTCGCCCAGGTCCAATGCCATGCCCGCGGTTCGCTTTCTCGGCCTGATCAAACCCGCCTTGAAAAACCTCGATGAACAGGATCCAAAGCTCATCGCCGCACAGAAAGAGTTGGCCAAGGTTCAATCCAAGGTACGCAAACTGGTACTGCGCCGCAACGACATTGAACGAGTTTCCTGGCGACTGGACAAGGAGTGGTACGCAGACAGGGGGATCTGGTTACAGTGATATAGCTCTGCCGTCCATGACCTTCGCTGTCTTTACTTTGCAGGTGGTAAAATAGTGAGACTCGCTTCCTGCTCCGACTCGGCCCGATTGCGCATAAAGTCTGCGGTACGGAAAAACGCCTGATCCAACTCCGCCTGCAGCCTTTCATCCAGTCCCATATCTGACATTGCTTGCCGCATGCAGGCGATCCATTGATCCCTCTCCTCGATACCGATGCTGAAGGGCAGATGCCTGGCACGCAACCGCGGGTGTCCATATTTCTGTACATAGAGATCGGGACCACCCAGCCATCCGGAAAGAAACAGGAACAGCTTCTCACGGGACATCTTCAGGCTTTTCGCATGCAGGTCACGCAGTTTCTTTAGCTCCGCTTCCCGATCCATCAGATCGTAGAACCTGTCGACCAGGTCTCTGACCCCTGTTTCACCGCCGATTCTTTCATAGGCAGTCTGTGGTTGTGTCATCAAACCATACCCAAATAATCATAGGCCACGGTTGTAAAAAACCGTTGACGAAACCAAGAGTCTAACCGCGCGGGCTGGTAAAGTTCAACAACGTTTTTATTTGTCAATCAAACCCGTATACGAGTTGACCGAGAAAACCACCTTTGACCATTCTTTGATCTATTAGGCATTAAGATACGTGACGTAACAAGCAAGAGACCAATCGAAAATGATGTGACTATTATCATTGCGATTCCAATCAGACTCAGATACCAAAAATAGATGATAACGGGGTGTTCTATCACCAAGCCTAATGACGCCAAGCAAAGCGATAATGTGACGATAATTAACTGAATAATTGTGACTGCTTTATGAAATTTCATGAATCCTTTCACCTTGAACTCCTGCCTTCACCTATTTCAAACCATGCGCCAACGTGACAGACCGACATCGGACTTTGCCCGTCAATGGGTAAAATAAGTTTGGTTACGTTTCGGAGGTTTTAAAGCGAGCCGTTAACTCTGCAGAGCTTTAAAGGCTCTATGTTGGAACGTGTAGAGCACAACGGCTTCTAGCGGGAAACAGTGAACAGATCTCACTGCGGAATAGCATCCACAGCAGAGCAAACCAAGCCGATAACAGTGATTCTGTGTTCACAGAATAGATATGCACTTTCCTTAGCTTAATCATACCGTCCCTCCTGGACAGGTTTAACGAGGCGGCAAGAATGACAGATGAACCGGCTAATTGCAAGTGTTTTCAGATTACAGTTTTTTGCAATGTTTTTAATGAGATAGGACAGGCAAACGACATGCTTGTATTACTGCTTCTGTACTATTTTTAGTTGACAGTTTGGAGGTTTTTTGTTTGGTTGAGTGTCAGGAGATGAAAGCGCTTAGATATTTGATGCGTTATAACAACTGGACATTTATGAATGGATGTATTTTATATTGGCTTCAAGGGGCTGGTGGGCGCAAGTCACGCACTCAAAGCCGCCTGCCAAAAACTTGAGTTTGGACGAACGCCGAATCTGGGTGCGGCATTAGAGTTATTCAACTAGCCTATTCATTCAAACAGCAAATCCAGAAAGAGATCGGTGCAGGCTGAGAGATTGCTGTGCCTGATTCCGAGTCGTTTCCCAGGAAACACCTGGCTAGACCTGTATATCTGTCGATTTCTCTGTCAATCAAACAGTCTATCGTCCTTATTTCTGAGGAGGTGATGCTGCTGCTTTGTTTCTTTGTCTTTCAGAAGATGGGGGGCCAGTTAGAAACATTTATGAATGGATGTCTTCTATATATCCTTTATAAGTCTTATAACTTCAGAAGCCAATTCACCCTTACTATTGAGCAATTCACCTTGAATCGAGCTGAAGAACCAAGGCTGAAATATTGTACCTGATTTGATTTGAAATCCGGTGATTCCGGTTTGAAAAATACAATCTGATGGAACTTTGTGTCCGATAGGTGCACAGACTTCTGCGTCTATACCACCATCTGGTGTCATAAGTTTATCAGAGATCGTAAGAGCAGATGGGCTAAGTTTTGAGTAGCTGCATTCCGACCGTAGAATAGCACGGCTTATAGTTACAGCTCGATCAGGATTTAGTGAAACAACTGAAGAAACAGGAACTGTCCATAAACCATTCATAAATTATTTACATCTCAACATCTGCTTGGAATATCAGTATTTCAAATAAAGTAAAGCAGTATTCGATAATTGAGCTAAACCACTTCTAGTTATCCAACTACCAAAAATAAATAAATGTCCACCATTACTACTCAAATAATAAATAACATCGATCCTAGTTACTGAATGCAGACTACTTTATGCACTCAAGGCCCTTAACGCATGTTCCGGATCAGCTTCTACGATCCGCAGTAATGAGCGAGCAGCGCCTGTAGGATGCCGACGTCCCTGTTCCCAATTTTCAACAGTACGTTTACTGACACCCAATAAAAGGGCGAACTTTTCCTGAGAGACACCTATACGCTCACGAATCTCTTTCACCTCTGGATCTGGATAATCAAAACTACGAGAGGCTTTTTTCTTACCTTTTACAATTTCGTCCATCTCTTGAACGCTTTCCAAGAGCTCATCAAACATCTCTTTCTTCATCGTCACCACCTCTCAACAATGGCTTTCAGCTGTGCAACTTGCACTTGCGTCAAGTTGTCCTGCTTACCCTTCGGGTAAACATATAACATTCGAATATGGTGATCATCGACAACCCAGTAGTAGATGACCCGAACACCACCGCTTTTACCTGTACCTTTCAGATTCCAGCGAACCTTGCGAAGCCCACCTGAACCTTTGATCAAATCGCCCAAATCAGGACGATTTACCAAAGCTTCCTGCAACGCCCTGTAATCGTCATCATCGAGCAACTCCTTGATTAATTTAGTAAATATCCCTGTTTCGATGATAATCATTTTTTACTTAATTATACGCCATTGGCGTATTTTTACCAGTTTACGACACTCAATATAAAATTGAAGATCCGTCAGAACAGTATAATCCCTCTTACAATCAATAGGTTATACGCTTAACGGTTAATGCCCTAGCTGTTTACATATCCCTCGCAGCTGGATGGGTCTCATAGTACACCCTATTCAGATCCTTGATCGTCACATGGGCATAGATCTGGGTGGAGGAGATATCGCTGTGTCCCAGCATCTCCTGGACCTGCCGGATATCTGCGCCATGCCGGAGCATTTCCGTTGCCGTAGCATGGCGTAGCAGATGG
>JBEVVR010000031.1:0-367889 GCA_040507035.1 Candidatus Thiodiazotropha sp. | reverse complement strand
CACCGGTGCGAACTTCGACTTGGATGTGGAGTGGTTCAATCCAGCAAACGGTTCTGCTCAGTCTGGCGGCACAGTGACGGGTGGATCCTCCACGCTGGCTTTCCTGCCACCCTGGTCGAGTGAGGCGGTTCTATATCTCTATAAAAAATAGAATCAGATCGTCACTTGACTTGTTCTCGTATTGGACTTCACATAGGGAGGATATATAAAGGGCACCCTTATTGGGTATCTTGTTTATCTTTCCCTGTACGATACCCAAGTATACCGAAGAAGCCGATACCACTTATTAGAAACCAAACGGCTGCTGGTAAGGGTACTGGGGAGCTGATCCCTACATCTAGTGCGATGTCTGTCAAGTCATGGTACTCCTGATTGACAACTGCAAATAGGATATTTTCTCCATCGTGTATCAGATCAAGGGCTAACAGCATACTGCTCCCGGTATCTATTGGAGCTGAGAGGAATGCATGGTTACCCGCAACTTGAAGTTCTATAGGATCAATATCAGTACGATCTAAATCGATTAAGAGGGTATCCGGGTTGGATCCTGCAGTGATGGTGCTGATAGGAAACAGACTCGAGGTTAAGCCGCCCGAGGTGCGTAGATTCAAACTATTGACCACTTGGGACGTTTTCCAGATCCCAAGGAAATCCTCTGCAGATACAGTGCTAATCGGAGACTTACCCCAAAGTGAATAAAAAAAACCTGTCTGGTCCCGATCAGTAGGGTCCCGTCCCACCACACCCATGGCCATGCCGTTTCCCTCTGTTAGTACAACAGCGTCCCCCAGGTAGGTTGGAAACTCAGGCCACACACCCGGCCAGGGTACGTCGTTAGCAGTGATTCTGGCCACACCTTGACTGTCCATATTCAACGTCGTATTCAATATGCCACCTGTGTTGGTGTCGAGTATGTTGAAGTCCAGATCACGTGCCGGATCGGGTGATAGTGCGAAATTCACAGAGAGATCGTAAGCTGTCAGAGCAACACCATCGGAGAAATCATTGTCACCATATGCCGTGACATGCCAGCCACCAATATAATCACCAGGGACTGCAGCTATTGATGGTGCAGTAATCAATGGAGATAACAGAACGAGTGCGATGAATCCATTCAACTTCATGATATCCATTATTGACCTCCATTTCTGCTTGAACTGAGCAAAGAGCCACTAATCCCGATAAAAATCTGCAATATAGTCCAATACCTATCCTATTACAGAACCTAACACTGTTAAAAGAAATCTAATTAAACGAGATTATAAAAGCACCATCCATTGGCTTTTTCGCTCAGCCTGCTGGCAGCATTGCTTTGCGTATAAGGTTGATGATAGGTCCTGTTTTTTAAATTTATTGAAAGCGGGTTTATATCCTGGCTCGCCCCCTTATCAGGTCAGTCACCCGTTCTCCGATTATGATCACCGGCGTGTTGGTGTTGCCGGAAATAAGCCTAGGCATCACCCGGAAGGCAGCTACTCATCGGAAACCGACATCATTTCCACTCAGGCAAATTGGAGATTCTGACTAGACAAATTGGGTACAGCTAGACCAGCATTGCATGCACAGGTGTCGATGCACCAGCCGGTCACGCCGGAACGGAGCTACCTCGTCAAGCTATCGTCAAAGCAAACGGGTGCTCGTGGATGACCGTTTGCGACGACGATAACTTCTATTTCATTGCACTAGATTGCAGCCGCCATACAGCTAAGAGGTGCCACTTTACGGTGCCCTGTTCTTAAGCGTCTTGTATTGTTTTGTTACTAACATTTTTTCAGCAGCGTCTAATGCTTCTGCTATATAAGAGGCATACAAACCACCCCAAATCATTTTTCCCTCTTTCCTGATTTGCTCAGTTCTTTCTGTGTCATAAAGGCTTGCTATGTGAAACACAGACCACTTTTTATATATACATCTTTAATGCTGTTAATAAGCTCGGCTGAAAAGTCACTAGCTACATAGACGGGTAATCCTGAACTTTTCCGCATGGTATACCGCCACGGAGCCCAAAAACTCGTCTTCCCACTCATTGAGATCAAAACCTATCTTTGCTAATTCTGTATCCATACTGATCAACTCTGACTAACAGGCATAAATGTTTGAAGACAATACATGGGAGGCCAAAGACCCAAGACATCCCTAAAAGAGGTTACAAGGATAGATATCTAAAACTGAAACAGAGGTTTGCTGCATGGTGTCCCCCACAGATAGATCATACGGCACTTTGTGCCAAAAGGACTTGATAATTAATCATGTTTTGTAATATTAAGATTATGAATGCATAGAGTCGGACAGGTTATACCTCAACTTACGCCAACGCCGTGAGGTTTGGCGAGGTGATAGCCTCCCTATTACCAGCCACACCACAGACCGGGGCATTGACACATCCCGTAACCTACTGTTTTTCATGAATATATATATCTATCCAGGCCCCATTGATTACAAACCCGGGAGAAACTGATGTCGAATCGAACCCGCGCCCTGGTAACAGGCGCCACTGGCGCCATTGGTGAGGCCATTGCCAAAGGATTGGCAAGCGACGGTGAGCGGGAGGTAGTACTGGTAGCACGCAACCGGGAGAAGGCTGTAGGTGCCGTGCAAAACATCCAACACGAAACGGGCAATCCCCATGTGCGCTTTGAGTTGGCCGACCTCTCCCTGGGCGATTCTATATACAATCTTGCAGCTCACTTGGATGGTCCATTGCATATCCTTGTCAACAACGCAGCCATCACACCCCGCAGGCGGGAGGAGTCTCCTGAAGGAGTGGAACTACAGTTCGCCACCAACGTATTGGGCTATTTTCGTATGATTCGAGCCTTCACCCCGCACCTGGTTGCTGCAAAAGGTGCGCAAGTGGTAAACGTGGCGAGCTACTGGGCGGGCGGGCTGGATCTGGACGACCTGGAGTTTCAGCAGCGTCACTATAACAACAACACCGCCTACCGGCAGTCCAAACAGGCCGACCGTATGCTTAGCACCGCCTTCGCTGAACGTCTTGCCGAGCGACAGGTTTTTGTCAACGCCTGCCACCCCGGCGATGTAAACTCCACCCTTAGCAACAATCTAGGTTTCGGTGGCCACCAGAATCCTGAGGAGGGAGCTGATACACCTGTCTGGCTCGCTACCGGCAGTACCGGAACAGAAACAACGGGGCACTATTTCGAGAATCGCAGGGCAGTGCCTTGCGGTTTCTGTAACAATCACAATGCGATGGTGCGGCTGTTCACAGCCTGTGAAGCCTATGGTTAATTTCGCCAACATAGTGTTGCTGCCCATTTCAAAAACAAGCCCACCACCGACAATCGGCAATTTAATTCAAGGTTACAAGCAAATTGACAACCTGGAAGAGACAATACGTAAGACAAAAACCCTCAATAATCAACTTGATCAGCTGAGTCAGGTCTTGTGTTACTACTAAATCGAGGGTGAAAAAACAAGCAACCTAGTAAAGAAACGATTTCAACTAATATTAGTGCTTGATATCATTAACTGTATTAACAGAAGCAAGATAGCAGAGACAATTGAACAACAGCAGTCACGCCTAAAGCGTGTAAACACTCTCTTGTATATCCTTAAAACAGATTCACTCAAACCAGGACTACTGATAATCTCACTATGAATTACCCTAGCCATAAATTTATAATCTTTCTATTATTTAGCCTCATATTCTCAGCCTGCGCCACGACCCCTACGGCAACCGGACCGAAACCAGAACATGTGGCCACAGCGAAACGGTTTCTGCATAATGTTGGTGCAGGCGAGCTGGCCATGGTCGGCTTCCAAAGCGAGTTTGAAAAACTATCCAACAAACAGCCAGGCATGTCTGAGTTGGTACGACGGGCGTTTGCCGATTTCAAGGCAGAGGATTTCGAAGACTTGGCCGCCCAAATCTATGCCCGTCATTTGTCACATGCGCATCTTCTCGAAATAGCACAGTTTTCAGAAAAACCGGCAATCGATCGATTTTTCGAAGTGATCTTTTCGAACATGCAATCCAAAACCCCCCTCAGCAAGGACCAAATCATACGCCAATTCAATGCCGATGAGCTCTCAGAGATAGTAAAGTTCTCCCAGAGCGAAAGCTTTATCGCGATGAATAAGTCACTCCCGAAAATCAATCGTGAGCTCTCCGAAGCCGCACGGAAGCTGGGAGAGACCAAAATTCGTGAATACATCGATCAGTTGTGATTCCGAGCTCTTCCGCTACTTCTCTCTTCGTCGGAGCTAGTGTAAGCCTCGCCCTGTCATTGGTCCTGCCACGCATCATCGGCTGGTCCAACGACTTGGCGGGCGCAGCCGCTGCCGCACTCACCTTCGGTGCCTTCTACATCCTGTCACTCAGCCTCTCATTCTATCTACTTGGTCTCACCCTATTCAGACTAAAGCATTCGACTAAATTACAGCGGATCATTGGCATAGTCCCATTTCTTCTTGTGTTGACTGTAGGCGTAGTTCTATTTTCACACCTGTAATGATAACCATCCAACACTTGAGGCTTTTTTAGATTGACAGGACAAATGTAACACGCACAAAAGAATGAGCACACCTGCTCTCCCGGCTAGCGAAAAACCCCAGGCCAAGCCTAGTTGAAAGCACTGCTTTAAGCTCAATATACTCTATTCATTATAAAAGAATACACGGAGATGAGCATGAAGATATTTCTCACCCTTGCACTCCTCTTATCGGTCGCTTCCTGGGCCTTTCTCGGATTGACCTTTACTAATCTGTTGTCGGGTTATTTCGAAGAGCGTACCTGTTTAACCGACTGCGTCAAAACTTACTACTTTGCAGCAGGCGCCTTTGGATTAACAGGTACGCTGCTAGCGGCTTTTGCATGGATTCGTTCAGGATTCACCGGCACAACGTTTCTCTCTTTAGTCGTAACAGTATTGCCTTTTGCCATAGTCGCCGGCATCTTCACAATTGGCACTCTTGGAACAATGTCCCATTGAATGAGGGCTGTTTGACTGTTTTACGCCAACAAGATCAAAAACCGTCCCTATCTTGTAACAAGGAAATACAGCATGATCGCACATAAGGCACGCATCCTGTTCTTTACAATCTGTCTCTATTCAATTGCAGGGTGTAGTGAGCAACCAACTGAATCGGGAGCAATACCTGAAATGCCTCGATTCGCAGAGGAAACACTTGCAAAGGGACGCGGTATCTGGATGGGGACCTGCCGCAACTGCCACCTCATGGGCATCTCAGGCGCTCCGGCGGTGACGGATGCCGCAGCTTGGGCGCCACGGATTGACAAAGGAGCTACCTCCCTCTACTTAAGCGCGCTTGAAGGCATCAAGGGAAGCGATGGCAAGTTTCGCATGCCTCCCCGGGGGGGTAACAACCGACTCAAGGATGAAGAGGTGCGTCAAGCTGTGGATTATATGATTGCATCAGTACGGGCCCTCACAGATAACTGAACTGATTTATCTCGTCCGTTAAAATTCCTACTGTCAATCTTCGTTTAGCACAAAACCTATTGGGGAGAACCAATAAACCTTACTAAATACAAACTACATTTTTTTGTAAATATTCTGTAAAAATCTGTCCCGCTTTTTTACTTTAAACTGCCTATATATCTTGAGCTTCGCCTTCTACCATTTACTTGAACCTGTATTCAAGGGAGTAGGAAAATGAAACTCAATATCAGATACAAACCGCTTGGTTATCACATTGCTGCCACAATTCTCTGTGCGTCCACACTAGTCATAGCACCGGTCTGCTGGGCTGATACCCAGCACAACAACTCTAAACAACAGGCTATTGCCAACGCACCGTCTCAGATACAACAGCCCAAGATACAGATAGCCATACTCCTAGACACCAGCAACAGCATGGATGGCCTCATCGATCAGGCACGCAATCAGCTTTGGCGAGTGGTAGACGAGTTTTCCCGGGCAAGAAGGAACGGTATGCCTGCCATGCTCGAGGTGGCCGTGTTCGAATACGGTAACGACTCGCTTGGCGCCAAGACTGGTTACATTCGCAAAGTGACCGACCTGACCAGCGATCTCGACCGGGTCTCTGAGGCTCTTTTTTCCCTCACCACCAACGGCGGAAAGGAGTATTGCGGCCAGGCCATCAAGATTGCGACGAAACAACTTCAGTGGAGTCTTTCTGGCAAGGAGATCAAAGCCATCTTCATCGCGGGTAACGAACCATTCACCCAGGGTCCAATCAATTACAAACATGCTATCGAAAACGCGAAGGCAGCTGGAATCGTCGTCAACACCATCCACGCCGGCAGCTATGAGGAGGGATTGCAGTCAGGCTGGCAGCAAGGCGCGATCCTAGCAGGGGGAGACTACATGAGCATCGACCACAATCACAAGATCGCTCATATCAACGCACCACAGGATCAACGCATTGCCGAGCTCAACAACGAATTGAACCAAACCTATCTCGCTTATGGCATTCAAGGCAAAGCCGGCAAAGAGCGCCAGTTGGAGCAGGATTTGAACAGCAGCAGTATTTCACCAGCGCTTCTTTCCAAGCGAGCGAAATCCAAAGCCAGCAGTCTTTACAGCAACAGCCAATGGGACCTGGTGGACGCGATCGAGCTGGACAAGGTTAAGCTGGAAAACCTCGACGAGAAGGAACTGCCCTCTGAAATGAGTCACATGGATCAGCAACAGCGTGAAGCCTATATTGCGCAGAAGATGGAACAAAGAAGGAATATCAAGAAGGAAATTGCGCAACTCAGTAAGGCCAGAGAAAAATATATCGCTGAACAGAAACGGAAATCGGCAGCCAATGAAACTACGACCATTAACGATGCCATGGTCTCTTCAGTCCGCAAGCAGGGTAAGTCGAAAAACTACCAATTTCTCGACGAGTAGCCACATGTTATAGGGTATCAGAGTCCGAATACCGTGGGCTCTGGTACCCAGGTTTCTACAACAACTCTATTAACACAAAAGCGATTGATATCCCTACACTCCACCATGCTGGGCTATGACACCTTTATAAACAATAGCGGATACCTTGCGAATGATATCACTGCGAGAACGAATCCAGGTTGTGTAATTCCTGGCGCTGCGCTGCTTCTCAATAATGCCTATCAGAATATAGGGATAGCGTTTACCATCCGCGCCTTTGATACTGAGAATACCCATGTCCCCACATACCTGTGCGGTGCTGCCTGTTTTGTTGAAAACTCGGGTCCCCCTGGGTAAATCGGGAACACCTGTATAGAGACGGTCCGTACCTGGCAGGGCCATCAGGCGTTTTATCTCACTCGCACCGGCAATTTGCTTGTTCCAGACAGCATAGAGAAATCGGCTGTAGTCATGTACAGATGCCCTGTTTTTATAGGTTTTTCCATTCCGGGGAATATATTCAACCAGCAGGGTGTCCTGAAATATACCGGGATAGTGTCGCTTTAGAATCCGCTGCACACTCTGCGGCCCGCCGACCTGGCGTATGACCCAATTGGTTGAGGGATTATTGGAATGCTGGATCATGCGCTGCATATGCCGCCGGCTTTTTGGGCCATACTTCAACTTGCCCTGTTTTACCTTTTGAAAAAAGGCCGCGGCGATAAATGGCTTTGCCAGGCTGGCCGCCTGAAACTGTACATCCTCGTTGATCGTTACCAGTTTCTTGCCTGTGGTGAAGTCATAGACCGACCAGCCCGTCCGCTCATCACTGGCAATCTTGCCTCGGCGTCGCAGCTCCTCAATATAGGCCTCCACCGCCAGCTCCAGATCATGCATCTCCTTGCTACGAGTCACCTTCGTCGCAGATGCAGCTGAAGTCACGATACTTTTTGGAAGGGGTCTTTCACCCACCTCGTTCCATTTTCTTGCCTTGATCGGACTGACAGCATCCAGTCCCTTGGCACGTAACAGTTTTGTATGAGTTTTGACCACGCGGGCGGTGGATTCGCTATTCCCCTTTCGGCGGTAGATGAGACCATACTTATCGCCCCTGCTGACCACCTTGAGGTATTTGGCCACACCCGGACCCAACACACGGGCGACCTGCTCGCGATAGTCTTTTACACTGTTGAGGTTACGGGACCAGACATATGAGATGTCATAACTTTGTGCGGCCAGTGCAGGGGTTGTCACAACACATGACAGAGAAAAAGCCACAAATGCCAGATAGTGCTTAATATACATAGCCTTATCTTAAATATTATCTTCTATATCAAGGTATTACTAAGCTATTTTAGAGTAATTTCATGAAAAATGACAAGAAATTGGTCTGTGGCCCCGTTTCGGCTTACTCAGTCTTTGCCTGCTGTTGTGGCAAAGACTCGATGACGAAGTCACTGAAGATCCCAATGCGGTGGACATGACCGGGAAGCACGGCAGGTCGATAGCGGTGTGCGCTGAATCACATCCAGGAGAACCAAGAAAACCCACACCATTGATTCGAGTGCAAATAGACTAAATACTGATGGCAAGTTCTCAGGAAAGCATTTTCACGGAGGGTAGTCGCAGTGAAGAAGTACATTACCTTGATACTGACCTTGCTCTTTGTAGTGACGACGGCAACGGCCTTCGCGACGGGAGACAAAAACCAGGGAACAACCGGATCTGGCTCGACAAAAACCGGCACCACATCCCAGGGCGCGGGGACCCAGCCCAGAACGGGAAGATAGATAAGTCAATACACAAGAGACTGTCATGGTCTCGCACGTACCGTGAGCGAGTCCTCGGCAGTCTGTCCCGCAGTGTCGGTAATCATGACACCAATCGTATAGTTTCTATCCTCGGTGAAGGTCAATTCGACTGTCGGACCGGAGAGTGCCGGTTGTAGCGCATCATCGATTGTCCACTCGATGGTACAACAGGGTATTCCCGCTTCCACATCGACCGCACGGGCGGTGAAGGTTACCGGACTCCCCATATCCACCACAGGCACACCGAACAGACCCGGCATGGGATCGACGATACGAACCACGGGCGGGAAGTCGGTATCGGAAAAGCTATTGATCAGTGCCTGCTGCACCGGGCGTGAGGCATTGAGCCAGCGGTTGACGCTATTGTCGGCAACCGCACCATCCGGCAGATTGTTCTCATTGGTCGAGGCCAACGATAGCAATAGATCCGTCACCTGCGAAGGGCTCAGTGTGGGTTCGACTGCTGTAATCAATGCCGCCACCCCCGCTGCCAGTGGTGCCGCAATCGAGGTCCCGGAAGCGGATTGAACCGAATCATTCGGCGCCCCCGGAAATTGGGGATCGGCGCCGACGAAGATGCCACTACCGGGCGCGTAGATATCGACCGTATTGCTGTCCTTACCCTGCCCAAAGGTGCCGCTGCCGAAGTTGCTCTGCGCCAGCCGCTGTGTACTGTTGGCGCGGAGCGCTCCAACACATACCACCCCGGTCAGCTCGCAGGGTAACTTGCGCTCTGTCTCATAACAGTTGGCAAGGCTGCTCTCGGGACAGTAGCTGGCGTCGATATCCTCCCCGTCGTTTCCCGCAGCTGCAACCAGCAGTACACCTAGCGATTCCAAAGAGAGTGCGGCCACATCCAACGGCGTGGTGCTCCATTCGAAGAGTGCGGGAACAGTGTAGCCAAAGCTCATACTGACGACACGCGGACGCTCAACAACTGTCTTGCCAAGACCGGCAATCCATCCGATCAACGACCAGGTTTCATAACCTTCGAAGTTTTGCAGTATCATCTGTGAGACTACCGGTCCCGCCGGTCCAGCCACGGCCTTGCCATTGCCCAGCCGGGCAGCCATCGCCTCGGCCGTGTTGGAGCCGTGCCACTCACAGACAAATCCCCCAGTACAGGTAGCGTTGGCCGGTATATCCATCGGGCCACCATTCGGCGTCGGATTGGTCACGTCGACACCTGACCAAAAACCGGTATCGGCAACACCGGCAACAATCTGATGGGGCGGGGTAGCAAAATTGTTATTATCCAGGACGCCAGCGGCCTTCATCAGATGCCAGGCATCTGTTACACCGATCGCAGCCGTACCCGTAGCGTTGAGGTAGTTGAGCAGAAAAGGATTGACGAAGCCGGCATTGCTGGGCAAAACCCCCTCGATGAGGATTTCATTTTCCAGTGAGAAGGGGTGTCCGAGCCAATTGATACCGATAGAGGCTTTACCCTCAAGGTGCAGCGCGATGGCAAGTCGCAGTGTAGCTCTGGCATCTGAGGATGAGACCTCGTAGATCCCTCCATAAGCGCCTGGCAGGAGGCGTTCTATGTCGTGAAGGATCTTCGGATTTTCGTAGTTGCCGGCGTCGACTCTGATCAAACGCTGGTAAATCGCTCTTTTCTCTCCATCGAGAATCGCTGTTACATTGTGGGTGGCGACAGTCTTGGCATCCAGGTCATGTGTGATAGCGTCCAGTATCTCGATTTTCGGTGAGACGATAATAAGCTCATTCTCGACAAACAGGGTTGTGCTGCGATCCTTGCGAAGAGCGGCCACATGGCGTGCTCTGCCACTGCGGTTTGGAGCAATTTGATGCTTATTTGCCTGCTTGACCAACTGTGGTGTGACACGTAAAAGAATTCTGTCAGCCCTGTTACGCTCCGCTTTGTCTTTAGTCGGCAGATTCAATTTCATCGATTCCAGCATCTCGGAGGATTTGAATCTGGGCTTATCCGAGTGTTTGATCGGTGCGCACGCGATTAGGGTTGAGACAGTGGCTGCAAGCAGGAAAACAAAGACTCTCATGGCATTAAGCTCCTCCCTGAAGATACAGGGTTCCTTATCTATTTCTTGTTTCGGCGCTGGCAGTAATCTCCCTACAATATCGTCAGGCAGGGGATTGCGTTAAGCCCGCTTATTTGTTTTGCGTATACATCAACCCGTGGACTGAGCGCTCCCTTTCAACAATCGAAGATTGACGCCTACAATCCATAACAGTAGTTCAGTCTGTTAGTGGTGACGAGAGCTACTAACAGTTCTTTTGTTGTGGAATTTACATCAGTAGCAATCGCTTCTTCATAACCAACGTTACCTTCATTCACGGGCTCTATACAGTTGTTCTATCTCAACCACAGTTGATCGCAATTCAATGTCTACTGTGGGTTAGCACACAATAATCGCGTCAATCAATTGACAAGCTGGAATTTATTTCATAACAATCTCATCTACTCCGACGCCCATGGACTTGTTTTGTCCGCAATGATTGTGATCGGATGTGAAGCATTCGTTCTGTTGCCGAACGTACCAATAGCAGTTCATGCAGAACGATCTTGACTGTTTTTTATACAAGTGAGTAGATAAAAGCAGCCAGGGAGCAGGTATTTTACAAGGAGCGCAGTATGTATTTCAGATCGATTCAGATGATTATTAGCGCGGCTGTTATTGCCGTTTCTGCAGGGAGTGTCTATGCAGAAGGTAACCGCTACAATTTAGAACGTGATTACCACTCAGAGATCAGTGCGGCCCAGGCTTTCAAGGAGCTTAAACTCTGGTCACACATCGCAAAACACAAAAAACAGGGTAAGCCCGTACTCATCGACGTAAGATCGCTCGAAGAGTATGCGACAGGTCATCCCCTGGGAGCTCACAATATCCCCTATCCCAGAGTATGCACTGACTGCGACCCCCAACCCGAGGAGACTTTTTACTGGGAGGTCTACAACACTGTACATGGTGATACCGACAGATTGATCATGACATTGTGTCGCACTGGTAAAAGAAGTGTCAGCGGTGGCAATGTGCTTGCAAATCCTGCCAAGTATGGGATAGACGGCCCCGCATTCACCAATGTACGTAACATTTGGGAAGGTTTCGTAGGTCAGTATAAATACGCCTATGAAAGCGGAACTATAATGCTGGACACCAATCATGAGCCGTTCGCATTAGACCTCAACAACAATGGTGTAATGGACAGCGACTCCGCCGATGTCTATGAGGAACAGATGGATGCCAACCCGGACAAGGATGGCTGGAGAAACTTCCAACAGCTGCCATGGACAACGAAAATACGTCATCGCCTGGCCTATATGCGGGATCCTGATTTATACAAAATGCTGACGCTTACTCCAGTTGAATGACAGTATTAAGGTTACCTGATCGGGTCACTGATACATGCACTACCCCACACAGCAGTGGGGTAGTGCATTGTAGTAACAGACCGGTTATATCAGATCTGAAACCACACCATCTTTTTTGGAGCAGTATGATGTTCATGCGGACGAGTTTTATTTCATTATTGGCACTACTAGTCAGTGGCTGTGCGTCAGTTCAGATGACAGGAGACGAAGCATCGAATCTCGCCAAGGCATTCAACAAACCGACTGAAGGACAGGCGGGTATCTATGTCTACAGGAAGAAATCGATAGGCGGCGGCGCCTTAAAAAAAGATGTCTGGATTGATGGCAAGTGTATCGGCGAGACCGCTCCAGGAATCTTTTTCTATGAGGAAGTTACAGGCGACATTTCCCACACCATTTCAACAGAATCTGAATTTTCACCCAATGACCTGGTCCTCGAGACCATAAGCGGTGAAAGCTACTTCATCAAACAATATATCAAAATGGGCGTATTCGTCGGCGGCGCCAACCTGGAACAGGTAGACGAGGAGACGGGTAAAGCGGATATCATGGAACTGGGAATGGCTACCAAAGGACAGTGCAGTCAATAATTGCAGGGTGCGGCCATGCTGCTTGCTCTCTGCTTTTGAGAAGATTGTCGAACTCTATTCGCAGCTCATCGAAATTGCTCCATTGGGTCCAGGTGATGTCCGCCATCAGCTCCCAATTCGGCGCCACCTCTGTGGTTACACTCAGAGAGAGACTGGCTGGCAGGCCCACCACTGCCGTGGTATCGGTATCCGCGAGCACAGCTGCGATCGGCGCGGGAATCACGTAACCGCCAATAGATTACAAACCCCTTTGCCATTCCGCGCGAAATCTTGTTGACTCGGGGGTTGTGAGTGCGCTTCGGAGCTGATGCAATAACTTTTCCTTGTCCTTGTTCAATACGCCTTTGAGCACCAGGTAGTTGGAAGCATGATCGCTACGGAATATGGTCTTTTCGAGTTCCAGTGCGGATAGAAGCATCTCCTCCTCCCTGAGTAACTGAGGTAGGTTCAAGGCTTCGAACTCCCCGCCGTAACCCTGCTTGAGGCGCTGCTGTCCCATGGGGAAGCTGACAACCAGGGTGGCGAGATATTCCGGTTGCGATTCGTTCATCAGGGATGCCGAATTCAGTGCATGCTGCTCGCTGTAGCGCACACCGCCAAGCCCGTTGAGGATCATTACTGATCGCTTGATCCCCGCCTGTTGCAGCTTCAACAGGGCGTCCAGTGACGATTGCCAGGTCTCGCCCTTGTTGACCCGTTCCAACACCAGGTCATCACCTGTTTCGCAACCGATATAAAGCAGCTGCAACCCCATCTGACCCAATGCCTGCAACTCGTCAACAGACTTTTTAATGATATTGCGCGGCAGGCAGTAGGCGGAGACCCGTTGAATTTCGGGCAGGTATTCATTGATCGCCTGCATGATCTCATACAGGCGCCGATACGACAGTGTCATCGCATCCCCGTCGGCGAGAAAGACCCGTCTCGTTGGAATCCCCATACTGACGAACTGTTGCAACTCTTCTCGGATCACTTCGATCGACTTGGGTTTGAACCGCTTTTGCGGTTGGGTATACATCTCGCAGAAGGTGCATCTATTCCAGGAACAGCCGTTTGTCACCTGAAGGATCAAAGACGCCGCCTCACTGGGGGGACGGAAAACCGGCTCTATATAGTCGAACATGTCGTCGTGACTTTCTCTCAATAATGCACAATAGAGAACTACCGGGTTATGCAGCCTTAGGTAAAAAATATTCAATCGGTCTGGCTTGAGCTTAACCCCAGATCAATATTCCCCGATAGCTCATGTAGTTAAAATCTCTATTTATTGCGCCCAATCCAGTTGGTTCATTGCAGCGCAACAATCCTGTATTATTATCATTTTGCCGGTTCTTTTCCACCATGCCCCTATCACCTACTGTCAGACGCAAACCACTGCATACCCGTAGACTGACCCTTCAAGGCCATCTTCGAGAGGATGGCCTGTTGGATATCGAGGGTCACCTGGTCGATACCAAGCCGTTCGACATCCCTAACAGAGATCGCGGCGGCCAGATTCGTTCGGGGGAGCCACTGCATGAAATGTGGATTCGCCTGACCTTGGATATCGATTTCCGGATCGTTTATGCGGAGGCGACAACCGACTGGGCGCCCTACGATCATTGCCAGGGTGCAACCCATTCCTTTAAGAACCTCGTTGGAGAAAAGATCGGACCGGGCTGGAACAGACGTGTCAGATCGATCCTTGGGGGCACAAAAGGCTGCACCCATATCTCGGAAATGTTGGCACAGATGGCAACCACCGCCTATCAGACCTTGAACAGCCTGAAAAATCCTGGGCAGCCTAGCAATGACGGTAAGGAAAAACCGGTTATACTGGATACCTGTTTTGCTTTAGCAACCGATGGGCCGGTAGTCGCACGGGAATGGCCTGATTTTTACCAACCCGAAGAAGACCGCGAGGATCCTTAATACTCTTTGGATTGGCGTTGAACCACTGGTCTTCATATGCTGTCAGTAGAGCAGGTTGACCTTATAACCCCGCCGCCGCAACAGGGAAATCAATCCCTCGTCACCTACAAGATGCAACGCACCGACCGCAATAAAGACTCTGCCCTGAGTTAAATAGGATCCCATCCGTTCAAGCATGCGATGGTTTCTCCCCGTCAGCATCTGCGCCATGAACTTTTCCTGCAGCGCGGGATCCTCACTGATGGGATTGGCAAAACTGATCTCCATAAGCGCGTCAAGATCCCTCGCCAGATAGGCTTTAGTCAAGTTTTCATACATACGCGAGTAGCTTCGATATTCACCAAGTACATGGCGCAACAGTGATTTCTGTTCTTCAAGGGTCAGCTTGGTGAAGACCGACAGCTGTTCCTCAGGGTTTTCCAATGGCTGGAACTGTTTACCGACCTGTATAGCCCTGTTGTAGAGTTGCTTGTCAAGAAACTGTCCCGTCACCTGACGTGGCGAACTCAAGGTCATGACCACTGCCCATGGTTGCATCAAGTCAGTAACCTCAGGAGGAACACCGCGGGAGCGCATCGCCACTGCCGCCTCCTCAGCCAATGACTCTCCGACCTGTTTACTGAGGGAACCGTCAGCCCCTTGCAGCATTTTGGTTGCAACCGTTGCAATAGTCGTCTGATCGAGTGAGATCTCCAACATCAGGATATCTGCACGGTTAAAACTCTCTTCAACAACTTCAGGCAGCCGGGTGACACGGGGATCTTCACTATGAATGGTACCGAACAGATAGGAATCCACATCTTTCCCTTTTATATGCCACAAAAGCCCCTGCTCTGCGGCAAACCCAATCCGCACCTGCAGCAAACAGATCAGGATTGATCCGAATATCAATGACGATAGATGTTTCATGCTTGCTTCCTTTTCTAAAAATTGTCGCACTTCCTACCAATCACACCGTAATGATGGAAACGGCACCATACCGGGAGCCTGATGCCAATCAAAAATACCATAAATTTCCTGGATTTGAATCAATTAACAGCGACTGGTGCAAAGATTGCTTTGAATAGAGTTTCGTCCCGCAAAGCGAGGGGGACAACTTGTTTTTTGGGGTTTTCCAATGCACAAAATAGGCATTTTCTTCGGTACCGACTCAGGAACCACACGGCTTATCGCGAAAAAGATTGCACGAAACATAAAATCGAGATTGGGTGAAGCGATAGCAGCCAAACCGGTCAACGTGAATCGTATTGAGGCTGACCAGCTACTGGCATATCAGGCACTTATCCTCGGCACACCTACCTATGGTGACGGTGTGTTGCCGGGTAAAACGAACGGTACAGAGGAGTCGAGCTGGGAAGAGTTTCTTCCCCAACTGGCTGACATGGACTTCAGCGGGATCCGGATCGCCCTTTTCGGACTGGGTGACCAGGAGACCTATCCGAACCATTTTGCCGATGCCCTCATGCATCTCCACCGCTTCTTCAACAGTCAGGGTGGTGAAATTGTAGGAGGTTGCGATACCGAGGGTTATGAATTCAAACACTCTAAGGCTGTTGATAACGGACGATTCGTGGGTCTGGTACTTGATCAACACCTGCAACACCTATTAACGGATCAGCGTATAGACAGTTGGCTGGACGAAGTATTACCACAATTACTCGATCAGTGACTACAGCTGCCGATGTCGAAGTGAGAGACGGGCGCCCCTCCAAACATCTTGCACAACGGCTAAGGGATGCATCGGATATCTCTTGCGGCCAGGCGTGAAGCTGACAACTCAGTCGATGATATTGACGCAGCTACCACCTTCACAGCCACCGCTCGCATCGTAGACTGCACGGGGACTGAAAACGGATTGACCTCCCCAAGATCCACCGCGTGAACCCTGTGCGTCCTTGTAGGTATTACCCCGATGCATCGGATTGTTGGCATTTACCCAGTTACCATGCTCGTCCATCAAATAGGCTCCGGGTATCACAGTGCCATAAACTTGTATGGTCAATGCACACTCCTGGTGGGTCATCGGCCGCCCATTTATAGTGGCGTTGCAGGCAGCCAGGACTGTCTCACTACCCAGCAAAAGCAGGGTCACCAGCGCAGCAGTGGACAAACAGGCTCGTTTCAAAAAATTCATTGACTATGCTCCACTCATCTATAACCGGCTTAACATCCAGGCCTCTACTATATATGTCGGAAACTCAGTATTGGCGTAAATATTACCGATCGACAACATCGGTTAAGCCTTACCTGGTTATATAAACCACTACACTCATTGACCGAGTGTTCGGCACGCCTCAACGACTTCTCAAATCAGTAAGTTAGCTGCGCAAACTGAGAAACAGCATCGTCAAATCTACCTATACAATTGAATTTGCCCTCACCCCCAATCGTGCCCGAATAATCAAGATATAGTGTCCATAGTATTTTTTTTGCACAATATCTTGTAGCAACTCTGTAACTAGGCTAATCTTACCCTTCAATAGACTCACGTCCGTTTGCAGCAACCAAACGGGCTAGGCTACTGTTATTATTAACAATTTTACATAACCACAGCCTATTATATAGTGATAGATTTCCGCAACCTTTTGTAATCGTTAGAAAAATTGGCGGGGTAAATTAACAATGCATTGCTCACACTGTTCTTCGCTGATGGCTGAGATTGAGACGCAAAAGGATGGGCGTATAGAGCAGTCGAGGTACGAGTGTCCCGTGTGCGGACGCACCCAACTGGTTACAAGGACTTTAGATCAATGGAAGGATCGTCTATCTCTTCAATCAGGGCATTTTGCACGACACGCACTACGATATCCCTGAAGTGCTTTTCAACCTCTCCTCACTTCCTGCCACTGCAGGCGGGCGGTGCCGCAGCAGCCACCGCCCGATTTTTCCCTTTTGTACAGTCTGGATAAATATTGATCTTTGAGGTAATCCCATGGCTTTTCCAACTGCTATATATGATCAGATAACAGATGCTGTCACCCAGGTATACAACGCCGGTGGCGATGACGCCCTTACAACCGTTAGTGGTTTAATAGCAGAAATCGCCAATGCACTAAATGGCGCCGAGTTGGGGGAGACGACAATCGATGACCTGGCGGATGCCTTTGAGAACGCCGAAGTTTCGCTGAATGTAGTTATTGCACGGCTGGCAACAGGCAGGGATTGATATACACGAACATAAGCGGGATCTTCAATGGGAATTGGCCCGCCCAGAGACGGCCAAGATAGCTGTTTATACTCAAACTACCGAGGGCTTGAAAAAGCTCTCACGACCCCAAACATCCACCTATGTCATACATCAATCAGCATTGAACGCCAGGCCATCTTAGGAATTTGGCTCGGCTCAAGCAATGCTCCTTACTGCCGAATATAGAGAGTAGATTCTTCGCTGGTTACTTTCTGAGTAAGCGACATGCATGCTGCATATAAAGCGCTAGCCCTGTTTTGTTCAATAAGTATACTTTTTGGCTGCGGCGGTGGTGGTGGCGAGAACGGCTCAGACTCTGGGTCCTATCTGAATTCCGTTGTTTTTTCAGATCCCTGGCCTGATGATATCAATGCGGTTTATAACATAACCAGTGTTGAAGCTAGCGGCGATTCCGAGATAGCCCCTGGCGGCGCCCCGCCCTACAGTGACCCGATTGACTACCCACCTGCAGATCTAGTCGCCCTCTCCATGGGAATAGAGGGAGACTATCTATATATTCGTTTCGATTTTGCCGGCGTCATACCGACGGCTGAATACCCTATCGAAGCTTCTGGTGAGATCGAAGCCCAGTCGGTCACAGGTCAGGGCATCAGCATCAATTTCAATTCCGACAACGATCTTGGGACAGGTGCAGGAGGCGAAGGGATAGACGGTATAGATATCTTTTTCGCCTTCTCCCTTGAGTACGGTACCCCACCCTTTGTTTATTCCAATTTTGGCTTTCCGGATGGCGACATACATCATCATCTCGGACATTCAGACGGTGAACTGGGGGAAGGCGGTCCCGGCTACGATTATGTTGTGCTGCGTTTTCTTATCCCGGACTTTTCTGATTATTTCCCAAGGGGTGAGACACTCGACTATGGCGGTTGGTCGGAAGCTGAGAGCGACCTATACCATCATTATGCATTTGACCCTATGCAGGCAAGTAGCTTTTTCGTGCAACCCTTGTGAAATTTTCTTTGTTCCAGTTGTCGGGTAGTGATTAGATATTTCTATTGCCTGAAATGCCATAGTCACCTATATAACTTACAAGTTCAGGCGCAGGCATGGGCTTTGTAAAATAGTAGCCCTGCATATAACGACAACCCAGATCGTCCAGAACAAGCTTCTGCTCCTCAGTTTCCACCCCTTCCGCAACCACCTCGAGGCCGAGTGCGCTCGCCATGGATAAAATTGCTTTCACCATCGCATGTTGTTTGCTCTGCGTAACATCATCATTGATCTCTTCCCGCTGTTTTAAACCCATAATAAACCTCTTGTCTATCTTAAGTTGCCCGATAGGTTTATTTTGAATAACAGCAAGGGAAGAGAAGCCTGTTCCAAAATCATCGACAGAGAAAGTCAAACCTATTTTCGATAAGCGAGCAAGAGTCACATCAGCTATTCGGTCATTTGGAATTAACAAAGATTCAGTGATTTCAAAAACCAGGCACTCCGGATTCAGCTCATAGCGATCGATTATCGCCTCTATTCGCTCGCAAAAAGATGTTACCTCGAGTTGCCTTGCACTGATATTAATTGAAAAGCGGAGGTCTTTAGTTACAATTTCGTCCTTCTGCCACTCGACTATCTGCTTAATTGCATTCTCTATAACCCACTCCCCTATAGTGATAATCATTCCACTCTCTTCAGCTACGCTGATGAACTTGTCAGGAGAGACTACACCTCGATAAGGGTGCTTCCAACGCACCAGCACCTCTACAGCATGTATTTCACCTTCCATGGTCAACTGTGGCTGATAATAGAGCATGAACTGTTCTTCAATCATCGCAACGCGGAGCTCAGCCTCCATTGTCATACGCTGACGTGCTGATTCCTGCATGCTCGAATGGAAGAAGCGCACCAACCCTCGACCATCACTCTTGGCCTGATACATTGCTGTATCTGCTTGACGAACAACATCATTGACATTGTCTTCATCATGAAATGGAAAAACGCTGATACCGATACTCAATGAAATCTGAAATGGTTGTTTATCGACGATTAGTGGCTCTGACAAAGACTCCATTATATGCTCTGCAAAGCGTTGTGCGTTCACTGCCATCACATGATTGTTATGATGATGCTCTGCCAGTAGGATCACAAACTCGTCTCCCCCCATGCGCGCCAGCATGTCCTCCTTTCTTATATGCTTGCGCATACGCCGGGTGAATCCAACCAGCAATTGATCACCGGCATGGTGACCCAGCGAGTCATTGACAGTTTTAAACCTATCAAGATCCATAAATAGCAATGCACCATAACTGTCCTGACGCTTGGCCAAGGAGAGAGAGTTCTCCAACTGATCATAGAGTGTAGCTCGGTTCGGTATACCGGTAAGGACATCATGGTGCGCTTGGAAATGAATCCTCTCCTCGGATTTTTTCAACTCAGTCACATCACCAATCACCACCAACAATGTCTCGGACCAACGCATCGCACTTTCTACTGTCTCATTTCTATCGAGCCGTCTTCCTTGAATTCTGCCTACAAAACCACTTTCGTTGCCACTACCAGCCAAGCACTTGAACTTGCTGTCTATATATTTATTTTCGGGATGCTTGGCAAAAGCGGTAAATCTGCTCCTGAATATTGTTTGGTCTTCCGGCGCCATGAACTCCGCCAACGCACGACCGGTTAGCTTGTATTTTTCCACTCCAAGCATGGTAGCAAGCATTTGATTGGTACGAATGATGATACCCCCGTCATCAAGGCTGGCATAACCCATGGGGGCTTCATTATAGAGATCGAGGTACTGTTGATGGGTATACTGAAGCTTTACCTGAGCCTGGCGCAACTCTTCATTTTGCAGCTCAAGTTCAACTTGATGGACATGCAGCTCCTGCAGTAATTTGTCACGATCCGCCAGTTTCTTTTCGTATTCGGTTATTTCTCTGCTGCGTGCAATCTCTTCGGCCTTGTCGCGCATGAATTGCTGTTTAGCATCATTTAAGGTCGTTTTTCTCTTATCAGTCACTCACAATAATCCCGTTACTTTGGTGCTTTGATCAGCCCCACGAACCAATGTTTTTTACCAATAATCATCTCCGCCACAGACAGTACCTGGGTGATCAATTCCCCATTTTTTTGCCTCACACTCACTTCTCGGCTGCGACCAATAATGTCCGACTTTCCTTCCTTGAGATAGCGGTCTATATAGACATCGTGGTCTTCGGAAACCTCCGCCGGCATCAATATCGATACATTATTGCCCAACAGTTCAGTCTCTTCATAACCGACCAATTTGAGCAAAGCATCATTAACCTCTTGAATCAGCCCGTCTTCACTGATCAATATGTAGGCATCAGTCACACTTAACAGGGTTTCCATGCGCAACTCACGTTCAACCAGCTCTTTGCGTGCCTCCCTCAAGCTGCTTGTATTGATGAAGGTAAAGACAACCCCCGAATAGGTATCCGGTGCTATCTGATAGGGAAACACCCGCATTAGATACTCGTTACCTTCGCTGGATAATATCCTCTCGCGAACCAAACCCTTTTCACTCGATCTCACCTGCTTGGCCAGGGAAATGACATCGACGTTTTTCAGCTTGTGAGAGAGATGACTGAGCGGCCGCCCGATATCCTGATCGATGATACGAAACAGATAGGATATCTCTGGCGTAAAGCGCCGTATCTCAAGATTCTCATCAAGGAACAGTGTGGCGACGCCGGTATTACTCAACAGATTATCGAGATCGTTATTGACCTCTGTGAGCTCAGTTATCTTGCCCTGGTATTCAGCATTGACGGTATAGAGTTCTTCATTGACCGATTGCAGCTCCTCATTCGTACTCTGCAGCTCTTCGTTGCTGGCAAGCAACTCTTCATTGGTAGCCTGTAACTCCTCATTCGAGGTTTCCAGCTCCTCAACAGTGGCTTGTAAATTTTCCCGCGTAAACTGCAGTTCGTTTTCCAGGTCGACAATCCGCTGTTCCGCCTCCTTACCAACATTGTAGGTCTCCGGCGACGATTTATCCGACTCTTTCGAAGTGCGCACCTCTTCAACAAAGACAGCAATCATCATCACTTGCTGTTTCTTCGTCGGCAGTGGTTTCAGGCGCATGTTGACGACCTTCTGCACATCATTGCCACTTAGATGAATGTTGGAATAGACCAGCTCTTCCTTGCTCTTGATAACCTTTTGCAACCCTGTGTTGAGTGGTATCGCCAGATCCCTGATCACCAGTTTGGATACGTCATTGACAACCTTGCCGGTGGAAAATTGCAGATAGTCTTTAGAGTCACCGGCAACATGCATAAGCTCCTGCGTTTCGCTTACCACCATACAGAACGGCAGATAATCCCCGGCGATGCCCTCTACCAGTCGCTCGAGGAGCCGCTCCTCTTCGTGGATTCGAGTGACTGTACCCTTTCCTGTCATGCGGTTGCTGTTGTACCAGCGTTTTGCATCGAAATTGATCGCAGGCTCTGACAACTCGGCGTGGCGTTTACGCCCCCTGGATTGGTAGACCCGCCATTTGTGATCCAGGGGATCGAAGTACTCGGCCATATCACCAGTGGTTTCACTACTACCGAGAAAGAGCAAACCTTTAGGGTTGAGGGCAAAGTTGAATAGCTCCAGGACCCGCTTTTGCAGCACGGGTTGCAGATAGATGAGCAGATTACGGCAACTGATGAGGTCGATATTGGTAAACGGCGGGTCCTTGACCAAATTGTGCTGGGCGAATACCACCATCTCCCGAACCTGACGACTGATATAGAAACCCTCGTCTTTACGGTAAAAATACTTACCCAGCATGACCGGCTCGATATCCGCAACCGCGCTCTCGGCAAAGACGCCAGCACTGGCGGCGACAATGGCCTCCCGATCCACATCGGTTGCAAATATCTTTACATCGGTATGCAGTCCCTCCTTTTCCATCACCTCGCAGCAGAGAATGGCCAGGCTATAGGCCTCTTCACCAGTTGAGCAGCCAGTTACCCAGATGCGTAACTTGTCTTCATCGGCTTCTCTCATCAGTATCGGTAGATGCTTTTTCGAGATCACCTCAAAGGCTTCCGGATCTCGAAAAAAGCTAGTGACCCCAATTAACAGGTCCTTATGGAGACTGTTGAGTTCCACCGGATAGCTCTCGAGAAAACGTACATAGTCGTTTAAATCGTGGATCTGGTTGACCGCCATCCTGCGTTCGATACGGCGGATGATGGTGGTGGGTTTGTAGTAGGTAAAATCGATTTTATTGTTTTCCCGCAGCAGTGCGAAGATGCGAGTCACCCCATCCTCGTCGGTCAGCATGGTGCTGGTATATTCATTCTTGGCGGTAAAGGGGTGCTTTAAATAGGAGAGAAGCTGAGCGGGCATCTCATCGGGAGGCAAGATATAGTCCACCAAACCCGTGGCAATGGCGCTCCGTGGCATACCGTCGAAGGCTGCGGTCTCCTCCACCTGCACCATGGCCATACCCAGCTCCTCCTTGATGGCACGGATACCGCTCGTACCATCGCTACCGGTACCTGAAAGCACGATCGCAATTGCTTTGGCCCCCTGATCCTCCGCAAGGGAGCGGAAGAAAATGTCGATAGGCAGATTGATTCCTCGAGCATCCCGATCCTGCTCCGAAAGGATGATACGACCGTGAAACAGCCTGAGATTCTTGTTGGGTGGAATCAAGAAGACAGAGTTACGCTCAACATACATGCCATCTTCGGCGCGATGGACAGGCATGTGGGTTCGCTTTGAGAGCAATTCCGCCATCAGGCTTTTGTGGTCGGGGGAGAGGTGCTGAATCACAACAAAGGCGACGCCGCTATCGGGAGGCATCGCCTTGAAAAAGGCCTCGATGGCCTCCAAGCCCCCCGCAGAGGCACCAATACCGACGATATGGCTAGGTCCATCCCGCCTTTCAACTTCCTCAGTTAGTGTCGGATCGGTGCTTTTTTCATCATTCATAACGCAGGACACTCTTTATTATTTAAAGCTAAAGACTCTAGATCATTATACCCAAAAAGTAGTATCTGTTTTAACTAAAGACAACAAAATCAAAAATTTGCGACCAGGCGACTCACAGATGTCATGCCGTGTTCATGCAGATGGGACAAACCGTGTAACTGACATGGAATCTTTTTTTGCCTGATTTCATCGCGGCTTCATCCGGCTCGAGCCAACACCGATTCAATTCGATACGATTACAGATGCTGCATCGCACATTATGCTTTGCCGTATCGGCGGTTACGGGTTCGATCTCAACTGGAGGATCGAGGTTTTCAGATCTCAAAAAGGAGTGGATCAATCTGACACCTTCATGCTTTTGTGGCTCGATCACCATCCGCATGAAGCGCTTCATGTTAGGCGAATCACAACGATATCTTATTGTTTTTACCTGTTTTGTACGCCTAACGCCATCGATGAGAGTATACAGAAGCATGCGCGTGGCATCATCATGAATATAATTCTCAAGCCGATTGCCAAGAACATTTTCTTTGATCAAACGTTCTGACGACTGGTCACCGGATATGTTTTTCCTTACAAACTCATCCCAGTTACCCTCGATGAGGCAGATCCGGTTGCCGGCATCCAACTCATATATGGTACTTGTTTCAGCATTCATCTTGGTCGTTTGAGTATGCTAATTTTTTAGCTTATTCGATCTTACGCTAGAGACAAGTATAGTATCTAGAGTGAGATGGAGATTAATCCCCACAAACTCCGATACCTTAAGCTGCAAAAATCGTTGGGGTAATTTCAATAGCTGCAACTTCCGCCCTGTGGAAGGGCTTCGCTCCGCAGCCATGCCTGGGCACATTGAGTGGGATCGTAGCCGCTGCCATCCTCTATAAAGGTCAACAGCTGTTGCAGTGTTACCGCATTCCCCCTTTGTGTGCTATAGAAATCCCTCAACAATCGGTCAAGCAGATCGGCACCCAATATGGATTCGAGGTGTTTGAAAAAGAAGGCGCCCTTCATATAGGGCGCGGTGCCAAAAAGACCATCCTCGATTATGTCAATCTGATTACAGCCCTGGGGCCAAGCAATTTTATTCTCACCACTGCTTTGTAGTGAGTCGAGCTGACTCTGATAGGAGGCCCATACAACATCGCCACGCTCCATCCCCGCGACCGCTTCGAGGGCGCGTGCCGCAAGATAGGTTGCCATGCCCTCTGAGAGTACAAAATCCTCCCAGCAGTCGATACGAACTCCATTCCCAAACCAGCCATGGGCTGCCTCATGGGCATGGATAACCGGATCTGACATAGACCCGTTGGCGATATGCCAATAGGGGTGGTGCTCGATCCCACCAAAGGCGGCAGCTCCCCAATCCACGGAGACACTGGCAACCTTGTGACCAAAACCATACTCACCAAAGGTCTGTTCATACCAGTCGAAGACTTGTCGCAGGTATTGTGAGCCGCTTATCGCATCCTGCTCCTCTCCAGCCAGGTAGTAGACACCAACCTCGGTGCCAGCGCTTGTCTTGCCGAGGGCGAGATAGTGGTAACTGCCGACGCTCCAGCCCAGCATATAGGCCGGTACATCCAGCGCAAGGGAATCCGCATAGAGGCTCACTGCCCCTTCCGGTACACCCTCGAGCATCAGGCTATAACTGCTACCCTCGGCGGGTTCAGACTTACAGGGAAAGATATTGCCGCAGTAGTAGGGCCAGGTAAAAGTCGACCCACCTTGAAGCAGACCATTGAAATCGTCCTGTATGCCAAAACTGTAATCGATAGTCAGGGTGATTGTTTCGCCAGATTGTGGGACGCCCACATGGAGCTGCCCCTGCTCAGCGATATAGTTCAGTTGACTTGAATTGAAAGTTACACGCTCAATTGCCAAGTCGCCGATCTCGAAGGAGGCGCCTGTTGAGGTAAGGGAACCCGCTATGACAATGTCCGCGCTTGCCCTCAAGCTATCGAGATCGAGGATCAGGTTTGTCATTACTATGTCCCGATCCCAATCCGCTAAGGCCGGGGGCAGATCTCCGTTGCCGGTCTTGTTACAGCCGATTATGGAGATACTGAGGATTGATAAAGAAACGGCAGTGATAAGACTATTATGCGTCACAAAGCGGGTCCCTATGCTCATTTCGGATGGACTATAAATTACCGATATTAACAACGGGAGCCGATCCGTTACAATCGAGAAGAATCGACCCGGCACACTTTCACCCAGTCTATCACCACACAGTTTAAGCTTGGCTTTGTTGAATTTACGGAGGAAAAATGAACTGGAAACAGGCATATCGTTCTTTCTACTACGAAGGTGCTCCTGATCCTACGGACCTGGAACTTCCCCACAATAACACAGCACTACTGACCATCGATGTACAAAACACCTATCTGAAGCCGGCCGAGGATCCCCTTGAACGTGAACGCTGGGCTCCTTTCAGACAGCGCATGAATGAAATAGTCATCCCTGCCACCCGGGAGCTGCAGAACCGTTTCCGCCGTAAGGGCATGGATCTAGTGCATGCTCGAATTGCCTGCCTGCTGGAGGATGGGCGCGACCGTTCATTGAGCCAGAAGAAACCTGGGTGGAACTACCTGTTACTGCCACTCAATTCTGATGATTCTCAGATCGTTCCCGAGCTAAGCCCGTCGCCGGGTGAGATCGTCGTGACCAAGACCACCGATAGTGCACTTACTGGCACCAACCTGCGCTTGATACTGCACAACATGGGGATTAAAAATGTAATCGTTTGTGGAATTTTCACCGACCAGTGTGTCTCCTCCACGGTCAGAAGCCTGGCAGACGAGAGTTTTAACGTCATCGTGGTCGAAGATTGCTGTGCCGCCGGAACGGATGAACTGCACCAAAGGGAACTGGAGATCATCAACATGATCTATTGCCATGTTGTTTCCAGTAAGGAACTGATGGAAATAATGGATTTAAACTGACATAAGCTACAACTCTATACAACTACTACATCTATCGGGGAGGTGGTTTAATGAGAGCTGTCTGGAATGGCACCGCCAGCTACTACACCATCAACGTGGATGGCAATGAGAACAGGGACGCAGCCTGGTCCTATCCAACCCCTTCTGTCGCAGCGGAGAAGATCAAGGAATATGTGGCCTTTTGGCAGGGCGTGGAGATCATCGAATGAAAATTGGGGCATGGCCGTGTTAGTAATTGCCATGCCCTAGCAAAGTAACCAACCCTGTTTCAATGCTTTAGCTCATGGAGCACCCGCTGTAACCTTTCTCTTACATCCCTGGCCATCTGCGCGATCTCCTCACCTTCCACCAACTGCAGTACGGCTACAGGATCCATGAAGGCCACAGTCACACCACCATCCTCTTCCTCGCGTATGACAACATTACAGGGCAGCAAAAGACCGATATCCGGCTCGGCGTCAATTGCCTGATTGGCAAGGGGAGGATTACAGGCGCCCAATATCTTATAGGGGCGCTTGTCGATACCCAGCTTCGCTTTCATTGTCGCCTGGACATCGATCTCGGTCAGCACACCGAATCCTTCGCCCTTCAATGCCTCCACGACCCGCGCCTCGACACGCTTGACGTCACCTTCAACCCGGGTGGTGAAACTGTACATGGCACACCTCTATCGTTGTATGAGTAGATATCCCTGAATCTCCGGGATATCGAAGCCGCTGCTGGTAATAAGCATAGCACCGGGAGATGCTGGAGATGCCCCACGACTATTAGGGCCAGCCCTGGAAGGCTGAAGAAATGGGATTTGGTGCCGACAACCGATAATGACGAGTAACTTTCAGACAATTAGTGGAGAATACCGCTATGAAATCAGGACTGATTCGTTGTCTAAAATCTTTGGGGCTGAGCCTATCCCTTTGGCTCTTGTCAACCGCGCCGCTATTGGCCAACAAATTTGAAACCATCGGTGGCGGGGTACAGGGGTCGACCCGGGTCAAGATAGAGTACCTGCAGGTCATCGCCTTTGTTGCCGGGGGTATCTTTCTCATTTCCGGCATCCTTGCTATTGCGCTGCACGATAAGAATGCCCAGACATTGAACTACACAATGTGGAAACCCTCGGCGGCCATCTTCTTTGTGTTGAGTATCGGCGCCGTCGCGGCAGGCATATTCATGAAATAGGTTGCAGCTCTCTATATCAACAGCGAAATCGAGGCTTAGTCGGCAAACTCAAGGCGATCCTGAACCTTGTCAAGGGCATACTTTGCGCACTTTTCATCCCTATCCCCCCCCGGTGCACCGCTGACACCGATGCCCCCCAGCTGATAACCACCCGCGGCTATCGGCAGCCCGCCTTGCAATACCAAAAGACCCTCCACATGGTTCATCTCTTGCTGGATATCGCGTCGGTTGACACGAAATTCCCCCGATGCAATCCCCGACAGGATGACTGCATTCGCCTTTTCTCGTGCAATCTGGATGGTAAACCTACTGGCGTGCACATCACGCATCAGTGCCACTTCGGCACCGTCCCTGGCAACCACTACCGCGGTCACCTGATATCCCTCCTTCCTGCACGCCTCCAGCGCATACTTCACCATCTCCAGGGCAAGATCGGGGCTGATTGCTTTATGGGTTACTATGTCCTTGGCAAACAAAGCGTGATGAAAAACAAGAAGTAGAAGCAACAAACTTGTGACTGGTTTTATCATCTGACCCGGTGACTCCCTTAACCGGGAAAGTCCTCGGCATATTTATCGATCCATTCCATAGCGGCCTCTTCACCCGTAAGGTTGCGCCCCTCGGACTGCTTAATACTCTGCTTGTAATGTTCTATATAACAGAGTTGCTCCACCATGCGCACCGCATAAGCCGTCTCCTCTTCGGTAAACTTAATCCCGATGAGGTAGTTGTCATCCTCCTCATGACACCACACCACAATTCCGGTGGCATGAAACTGTGGAGGCGTGATGGGGATGGCGATATGTATCTCTGTACCCGGCTCTATCTTCACTTCGGAGACGAAACAGAGCCCGCCTTCACTATAGTTAGTCAAGGTTTCACGATTGGTGGAAGCTTGTCCACCAATCTGGAAATCTATCGGCACGTCGGTGGGGTGTCTGATATAGAGACGCATATCGTTATTTTCTCGCCATATTGCGTTGGGGCAGCGGCGGTACCTAAATAAGTATAACAAAAGCAAAGGATATCGATTTTTGCAAGTCCAGGCGACCCAGGGGCATAAGCGGTTGCAAGATCCGCCCTCTAACCACAGAATCAGTGCCATGAAAACACCAACCTTGCAAGATATGTTAAAGCAGCTGATCGGCGCCGCATCGGTAAGCAGTGTCAATCCTGCCTGGGATATGAGTAATGGGAAGGTCATCGAACAACTTGAAGGCTGGTTCAGCACGCTGGGATTCCATACCGAGGTGCTACCCATTCCGGGTCATACGAACAAGTACAACCTGATCGCCAGCAGCGGTCATGGAGATCAAGGACTTGTCCTCTCGGGGCATACCGATACCGTACCCTTCGACGAGGAGAAGTGGCAAAGTAATCCACTGAAACTGGTGGAGCGTGACCAGCGTCTCTACGGTATCGGCAGCGCAGACATGAAGGGGTTTTTCGCGGTTGTCATCGAGGCGCTTCGCGAACTACCGCTGCAACAGCTGAAACAACCCCTGGTGATTATCGCCACTGCAGACGAAGAGAGTACGATGTGCGGCGCGAAGTCCCTCACTGAACTTCATCGCCGACTCGGACGTCATGCAGTGATCGGCGAACCCACCGCACTGAAACCGGTTCACATGCACAAGGGTATCTCCATGGAGGCGATTCGCCTCAGCGGTCGCTCGGGCCACTCCAGCGATCCCAGCCTCGGTGTGAACGCCCTCGATGGCATGTACAGGGTACTCGGTGAGGTACTCCGCTGGCGCAGTGATCTGCAACAACGCTTTCAGAATCCAGCCTTTGAGGTCGCTGTCCCCACACTCAACCTGGGGCATATTCACGGTGGCGACAATCCAAATCGAATATGCGGTCAGTGCGAACTGCAGTTCGATCTGCGGCCACTGCCGGGGATGGTCCTCGAGGATCTGCGCGGCGAACTTAGACAGCGGCTCAACGCCTGCTTGCAGGACACGGCTCTGAACTGGGAAATGATATCGGTCTTCGATGGTATTCCGGCAATGGAGACGCCCCGTGAGGCGGCTATCGTCAGGGCCGTTGAACAGCTAACGGGGGCAAAGTCCAGTGCCGTCGCCTTCGGTACCGAAGGCCCCTATCTCAACAGCATGGGAATGGAGACGGTAATCTGCGGACCTGGCTGTATCGATCAGGCCCACCAACCGGATGAATATCTTCCCCTCAAGCATATTCAACCCGCGATCAACCTGATACAGTCTCTGGTTAGGCAATTTTGTTTATAGACAATGGGTTAAACAGTATGACCAAACCCAAAAACAGCGCCACAGATAGCTTCGTCGATTGGTTTCGGGGTTCATCCCCCTATATCCATGCCCATCGGGGACGCACCTTCGTCATCTGCTTCGGTGGTGAGGCGGTGGAGGATGCCGGTTTTGCCAACCTGGTGCATGACATCTCCCTGTTGCATGGCCTCGGGATACGCCTGGTATTGGTACATGGTGCGCGCCCGCAAATCGAGGAGCGCCTCATCACCAGGGGTGTAAAAACAGCCTTTATCGATGGCCTGCGCGTCACCGACGATGCCGCATTGACCTGTGTTAAAGAGGCCGCCGGATCGGTGCGGGTCGAAATAGAGGCCCTGTTATCCATGGGACTTGCCAACTCTCCCATGGCGGGAGTGCGGATCCGCGCCGCTTCGGGCAACTTCGTAACCGCAAAACCGATTGGGGTCAGAGACGGCCTCGACTTCTGTCACACCGGTGAAGTACGCCGAGTCGATGCTGCAGGACTGGAGCAACGCCTGGAATCGGGTGCCATCGCCATTGTGCCGCCCCTGGGGTACTCACCCACGGGGGAGGTATTCAATCTCAGTGCCGCGGATGTCGCCGCATCGGTCGCTGCAGCACTAGGCGCCGAGAAGTTAATCTCTCTGGTGGAGGCCAAAGGGGTGACAGACTCCCGTAACCGGTTGATCACCAACATCGTGCCCAAAGAGGTGGATGATCTGCTGAAGCGGCGGAAAAAGCTGCCTGAAGACCTCAGGCAACACCTCAAGGCAGCCGTTAACGCCTGCCGCAGCGGGGTGAAACGGATACATATCGTCGACCGCTCCCTGGACGGCGCCCTGCTCAGGGAGCTCTTTACCCGTGACGGCATAGGTACGCTGATCACCGCGGAGCCCTATGAAGAGACCCGCACCGCTCGTATCGACGATGTGGGCGGTCTACTCGAGCTGATCGAACCCCTGGAGAAGAGAGGTGTTCTGGTACGCCGCTCCCGAGAGGTATTGGAGACCGAGATCGGTGGCTTTACCCTGATGGAACGGGACGGGATGGTGATTGCCTGTGCCGCACTCTATGCCTATCCCAAGGAGTCGATGGCCGAGCTGGCATGTGTCGTTGTCCACCCCGATTACCGGGGCAGCGACCGGGGTGACCAACTGCTTACCCATATGGAGAACCAGGCGCGACAGCAAGCCATCGAGCAGCTCTTCATCCTGACCACCCAATCAGCTCATTGGTTTAGAGAGCGCGGCTTCGCCCAGGCCGAGCTTAAGGATCTACCCATGCGCAAGCGGCTGCTCTACAACTACCGCAGAAACGCCAAGGTCTTTATCAAAAGGCTCTGATCCAGCCACCCGTGTTGCCTGTGTCAAAGAGATGCGAGCCGCCCCCTATTTCCTTACTAAATTACTCTGTTATTCTCAGGGACCAGCTGCTATATCTAAATCTCACAATCCTGCAACGACGAGGAGACGACCATGACAGAGGCAGTAGCGGAGATTCAACGCCTATCAGGTTATGCCCTGCTGTTTATGGGGTTTATATTGCTGTTCGTCAACCACCTGAGCGTGGTGGCGGGTGACCCATGGCTGATCCCGGAGTTCCTGAAACTGCAATAGCTGAGTCAGAGGGTTGGGCAGATCAGGGATTGTTTTGGGGACTCTCGGAACTCCGCGCTGAACCCGGCTTATCACCGCACAGGATATAACGGTCCTTCCCCTGGCGCTTTGCATCATCCCGGCGACTATCGACCAGCTCCAGCATGGCGGATAGCTCATCGACACTATCCACTGATCGCTCACATACCCCGATGCTTGCGGTTACCGGTCGACCATCAGGTAGATTGCCAAGTCCCTCGTTGTGAATCCTCTGTGCAATTATTTTCGCCCCTTCACAATCGGTACCAGGCAGTATCAGCATAAAAACCTTTTCTCCCCAGTGGATCAGCATATCGTTATGTCGGAGGTCGTCAAAAAGAATATCCGCCGCCTCCTGCACAACATGGTCATATGTCCCATAGTCGAACTCAGTGATGATCTCCTGCACATTGTCGAGATCGACAAGCGCTATACTGAGATACTCGTTGTGTAGCTTTGCCTGCTGTAGAGCTTTCGCCAGACTCTGCATCCCCGACTTACGGGTTTGCGCGCCAGTCACAGGATCATGATCCACCCGCTTAACCATAGTGATCATGTACTGCAGCTGTATCGTCGATGTGAACAACACTATTCCGAGAATGATTATCAGCAGCCAAAGTGTTGGCAGCATCTCCAATGCAGGCAGCGTGGAGTAGTATCCCCAGCCTGTCATCGTCAACACCACCAGCATCAGAGCCAATGAAGCACACTCCAATACCGTTAACGGAAACAGCCCGAGAATTGCAACTGAGATATAGGGAAGCAGTGTATAGAGTTGTACCGGTAAATCGTAAATACTATCGGGAGGCACCATGGCCAGATAGTGAGCTGATGCAAAGAAGGTCAGCGGGAGGTTTATCAACATTCCCGCCAGCAACAGTAAGCTCGACTTCAGCGATACCTCATTTGCCTGATAGCGTGCGAGGTATACGAAGTGGGCAGTCGACAGCAACCTGATGATGAGAATCGGCCAAAACAGCTCAAAAGGCAACAACAAAAAGTCGACAACCAACCAAAGAGGAACCAACACAGCAAGCAGAGAAGCAACAAAGCGGATACGTCCAAGCAGCAACTCAGTGCGATGACTGCGCATATATCCCGGATGTTCGTCTGCGGATATGAGATCATCCAACTCTTGCATCGAGTCGATGTGGGAATGCTTACCTAGATGCTCAATATATGACCTGATGACAGACATTGTGTCGATCCATAGAGGCCTGCAAGCCCCCTCTGTTTATGTTGCGCAGATGCCAACAGCCTAGAATACATGCTGAACATAGAAGCATATCAACTAACCAGCCATAGGCAACTCCGAATAAAAAAAAATGACAGCAGATGTCTCAATATTAAGACATCTGCCGCCAAGCTCTGGCAAAACGCATTGATAGGGTGAAGATTTTGTAGTTCTGCTTAGTGCTTCTTAATCACTCTATCTCTATCTCTTCAATGGCACCGTCCGAGTCGCTGTCCTTGATCTCAGCCCTGTCACCTACCTCGACTTCGCTGAAAAAGGTTTCGGCAGTGACATAGTCGTCACCCAGCTCATACTCTGTACCCTCATAAACCGTGAACAGGGCGCCAAGCATGGTGACTGACTCAAACTCACTGATCGCCTCGATGGGGGCCTCGATTTTGGTTTCAGAAGACTCATCCTCGCGTTCTATTTTGATCGCGACATATTGATCTCCGGACTGAATGACTTCGACCTCGACAAAATCACCTTCCATCAACTCGTCCAGGTTGAAACTGCCATCATCATTGTCATCATAGTCCGAGTCATCTTTGAACAGGGTTGAGTTGTCAGTCACCACATCCAACGTCTGACTGTTACCCAGATCCAGGGTAACGGTCCCGTTCTTCGCATCACTGCTCTGAACCATAACAACCCGGGCCTCAATCTCGATTTCGCTATCTTCCGCCTCAACCTTCTTCGCGATCAGGATGTCTCCCTGCATGTAGCCTTCAACTTCGACCATCATCCCCGCGCTGAGATTGCCCTCAAGGGAAGCAGGTTTATAGCGTGTCTCTGAGGATAGCTCTATGGAGACACCTTCGACTGAATAGTTACCACTGCCATCATCGGCGAGAATTCCATAAAACGAGACCTCATCGTCGTCGTCATCGATCATGTCGCTATCTTCACTCTCGATGCGTATAACCTCTGGCGACCCCCCGCTGTTGTCCAGTTTCACCTCAACAAACAGCCCAACCGGATCTGCAGGTATATCCAGATCGGCACTGGAACTTATCGGATAGGGTCCCGCCACGACACCGTTTTGCAACACCAGTGCAATCTCAATGCCGTCATAGCTGGTAACCGTACCCTTTACCTCGTAATCGCTATCACTGTCGCTCTGCAGCTCAATCCGCGATGCCACGATCTGATCTCCATCGAAGAAGCCGCTGACCTCGATCTCCTGCCCTTCGACCAGCCCAGTAAATGAGGCGCCATCATCAAATATGGTGTCGTTCCTTTCTGCCAATACGGCCATATTCAGAACGGTAAAGGTTGCCGTATCACCGTTGACCACCAGAGAACCGCTGTCGATGGGCCCTTCCAGGTCATCATCATAGGTAATGACATCGGCGACACCTGTGGTGCCATCCTCACTAACCGTACCCTCAATCCGCACCTTCATGCCAACCGCCAGGTCGGAATCGTCATAGCCTTGCTCATCATCAACATGGTACTCGGCACCGGAGGTATCAAACTTGGTGCCGTTGACATAGACGCTGCCAAAGCCGTCTATCCTGCCCACGGTGGTAAAACTCGAACTGCCGCCGCTGCTGCCGACATCACCACCACCACCGCCGCCTCCGCAGGCAGTAAGAATCCCAACCATCAAGCTAGTCAGTAAAACTGTTTTCGACTGATTCATAGTCGTAACCTCCGCATATACAGACACCGGTTCCCGGTCTGTAGGTAACCATCCATTAGATCTTTCTAAATTGGGAATTATTTCCCATTTACACGGAAGTATATGAACAATTCAGAAATGTTCAAGAAGTTTTTTATTAATATTCTATTAAGGGGGCTATTCGGTATATTTTACTAACTCACTGATTTTAAAACGTTATCGTCCTGTGTGGTAAAATATGGATCGCACAGACAGAGAGAAAGAAATGTGAGAATCCTCTCAATTACCAGGTGATGGCTCTCAAAACCCCCGATAGATTCCGCGAGATCAATTGCCATAGCTCTTGCCGTTGACGGATTTCATCCAGCCCTCCCCCGCAAGCTCCATTGCCTTGGGACTACTCATTGCAATCACCTCGATCTAGACCGCCCTACTAGCCCGGGTGTGCTTTCCCTATTTTTATCGAATATCTGTGATAACAGCCCTGAGGAGGCGATCTCCACTACCCTCGATAGTGTGTAGAGTTCGACTATACTCAAGCCATGGAAACCGTAGACACAGGAAAGGTCACCCTCTGCATTGAAGAGGGCCACTATCTTCATGCAGTCATCTATACCAATGACGAACTGGCTGAAGATGACATCAAGCCGGTTACCGATTATCTGGACAGGTTCTCAGAGCCCCTTCCGGCGCTGATTGAAAGAAAAGGACGCTACTCCATCTCCATACCGGTGCAGATAGCCTTGCTGCAGCAGACCAAAAAGCGTCTCAAGGCTGTTGCCTTTATCGAACGTGATCACAAGGATGTGATCATGACACGCATCGCCGCCAGCACCTACTTCAAGGATATTGCGGTTAAATCCTTTTTCGACAAAGGGGAGGCGATAGATTGGCTGGCACATCACTTTTATCAAGCACCCTTGGCTCCTAATGCGCAACACAGGGTGTAGTCCTTAGCTCGTAGAGGATCACATGGGCAACGCGGTTTTATCCACCACCTTGCGCATGACGAAACTGGAGTGGACGCCGGTGACTCCCTCGATACGGGTGATCTTGTTCAATAATAGAGCCTGGTAGTCCTCCATATCCCTCACCACCACCTTGACCTGGTAATCCGCGTCCTGGCCTGTAATCAGCAGACACTCCATCACCTCTGGCAGGTTATTGATCTTGCGTTCAAAGTTTTCAAAACGCTCGGGCGTATGACGATCCATGGCAATATGAATCAAGGCGGTTAGTTTGAGATCCAACTTGGTGGCATTCAAGTGGGCACGGTAGCCGGTGATAATGCCAGACTCCTCCAACGCTCGAACCCGGCGCAGGCAGGGTGATGGCGAAAGTCCGATACGTTCAGCCAGATCCTGGTTGCTGATTCGCCCATCCCGTTGCAGCACTTGCAGAATATGCCGATCATATCGATCCAGTTTCATGGTATTGCCTACTAATCTTATATAATGATATTTATTTGCTTATTTTAGAACATATTTAGCATTTTTTACTATTTTTTAAATATTTCAGGTTATATTTCGCAATCACCTGTCTAGCAGATTGCGCTAGGATTTCAGCATCGGCCACAAGCCATATATCCCCGGACCCGGAATCACCAATTCCGGATCCTTGCAAACACCCCACAAGGGTATGCACATCGGAGCTATTCGTCCCACCCGAATATGCGCTGTGAAATCGTGAAGGTGGAGCAAGCCCGGCTAGCTGCCGGGCAAGGTGTATAACCGACCAACGAGCCAGCAGGAGATTCACTGTGAAAGGTTTTGACCATCGCAAATATCGCCCGACACCGGTAGTGCCGATGCACGACCGCCAATGGCCAAACAACCATCTCGACAAGGCACCCATCTGGGCCAGTGTCGATCTTCGCGATGGCAATCAGGCGCTGCTGGAACCGATGGATGTGGAACAGAAACGCCGCCTGTGGACTCTACTGGTGAATCTCGGGCTGAAACAGATCGAAGTGGGTTTCCCATCCGCCAGCCAGCAGGATTACGACTTTGTACGCTGGCTGATAGAGGAGGATCAAATACCCAAGGACGTTACCATACAGGTGCTGGTTCAGGCCCGTGAGGCGTTGATCAAAAAGACATTCGAATCCCTGAAGGGCGTCGATCGGGCAATCGTTCATGTCTACAACTCGACCTCCAGGGTACAGCGCGAAAAGGTTTTCAAGAGTGACCGCGAAGGGATCAAAGCGATCGCTGTCAAAGGTGCGCAGTTGTTGCAGCGGGAAGCAGAAAACCACCCGCATACAGAGTGGATCTTCCAATACTCGCCGGAGAGCTTTTCCAATACCGAATGGGACTATGCCGTGGAGGTCTGCGCGGCGGTCATCGATGTCTGGAAACCGACACCACAACAACCTTGCATCATCAACCTGCCTGCCACGGTAGAGAGCACAACACCCAATCTGTTTGCCGACCAGGTCGAGTACTTCTGCCGACAGCTAGCGCAACGGGAATCTGTCATTATCTCGGTTCACACCCATAACGACCGGGGTTGCGCGGTAGCCGCTGCGGAACTTGCCCTGCTTGCCGGCGCCGACCGGGTCGAAGGCACCCTGCTTGGTAATGGCGAGCGCACAGGGAATATGGACCTGATCACCATGGCAATGAATCTCTATAGTCAGGGAATCGATCCGCAGATCGACCTCTCAAGACCCGATGAGATCATTCAGGTCTATAGTGAATGCACAGGTCTGCCGGTACATCCCCGCCACCCCTGGGTGGGCGAGTTGGTCTACACCGCCTTTTCCGGTTCCCATCAGGACGCGATTCGTAAATGCCTGCATCAGCAACAAGTGGATGAACCCTGGCAGGTCGCCTACCTGCCCATAGACCCCAGGGATATTGGTCGTGACTACCAGGCTGTGGTCAGGGTAAACAGCCAGTCGGGGAAAGGGGGGGTCGCGTATGTGTTGGAACGCGACTACGACCTGGTGCTGCCGCGCTGGATTCAACTGGAACTCGCCGCACTGGTGCAACAAGCCAGCGAAACCCATGTGGGAGAGATCGACAGCGCCACCATTTATGCTATGTTCCAGCAGCAGTTTGTAGCCGATACGACACCCGTGAAACTCGAAGGTTACCGCCTCGACAGGCAGAATGGGGTTGATCTTATCGAAGCTGAGATTAGCGACAACAAGCGACCGATCACGATTCGCGGCATGGGTGAAGGTGCCATCTCCGCCTTTATTGACGCCTGGACCCAGGCCTATGGCATGAGCGCAAAAGTCATTGACTATAGTGAGCACGCCATCGGCGAAGGCACCGATGCTGAGGCTGTGGCTTATGTGTTGCTTGAGGTGGATGATCGACGCATCACCGGTGCCGCCTTCGACCAGGACAGCCTGAGCGCCTCACTGAAATCGATCATCTCCGCTCTCAACCTGGCGCAGAGCGAGAGCCGCGCCGCTTAAGAAAATGGGTTCGCAAATGAACGCGAATTAACGCAAATTTATCTCGTTCCTACGCTCCAGCGTGGGAATGCATACGGTGGGTCAATTAAGTGAGTTATGAGTTCCCACGCAGGAGCATGGGAACCAGGAAACTAGCAGAACGGAGGTGGCTGGTGTGCCTCTTTCGCAGCAGCGGCAGGGATGCCGCGATAGCCCCGTCAGCATACGGACGTGCTGTTGGGGTGGCGGAGAAAGAGGCGCACCAGCCGCCGTGACTGTTTAACAATGCGACAACTGCATTGCCTCATTCCCATGCTCCAGCGTGGGAACTATGTACAGATATCGGTGGGGCAGCGCCCCACGTGATAGAGGTGCCGAGCAGAATCAACAAAAGCCCATTTGCGTTGATTCGCGTTCATTTGCGGACTGAACTATCAACGCCCCTTGCTTGCCGCCACCCGCAGGCGCAGGGCATTCAGCTTGATGAATCCCTCCGCATCTTTTTGATTGTATGCACCGGCGTCGTCTTCAAAGGTCGCTATCGATTCATCGAACAGGCTGTTGGTATTGGAGCGCCGCCCGACAATGGAGACATTACCCTTGTAGAGCTTGACTCTGACAACGCCATTGACGACCTGTTGGGTCTGATCGATGGCCGCCTGCAGCATCTCCCTTTCCGGGGTAAACCAGTAGCCGTTGTAGATCAACTTGGCATAGCGGGGCATCAATTCATCCTTCATATGCGCCGCCTCCCGATCCAGAGTCAATGACTCCATGGCACGATGCGCCTTCAACATAATGGTGCCGCCAGGGGTCTCATAACAGCCCCGGGATTTCATGCCGACATAACGGTTTTCGACGATATCGGCACGTCCGACTCCGTTATCCCCACCCAACTGATTCAGCTTCAACAGCAATGCCGCAGCAGAGAGCTTCTCACCATCGATGGAGACCGGATCGCCGTTTTCAAAACCGATCTCCACGTAGGTTGCCTTATTTGGCGCATTTTCGGGGGATTTGCTCCAACGCCACATATCCTCACCCGGCTCATTCCAAGGATCCTCGAGATCATAGCCTTCATAGGATATGTGGAGCAGATTGGCATCCATGGAGTAAGGCGACTTCTTACCCTCCCGCTTCATCTCTATCGAAATACCATTGGCATCGGCATAGGCCAGGAGTTTCTCCCTGGAGTTGAGATCCCACTCCCGCCAGGGAGCGATGATCCTGATATCGGGACGCAGTGCATAGGCACTGAGTTCAAAGCGCACCTGATCATTGCCTTTGCCCGTAGCCCCGTGGGAGATGGCGTCGGCGCCGGTCTCGTTGGCGATCTCTATCAAACGCTTGGCGATAAGGGGTCTCGCAATAGAGGTACCCAAAAGATATTCACCCTCGTAGACGGCATTGGCGCGGAACATCGGGAAGACATAGTTGAGCACAAAATCCTCGGTCAGGTCCTCAATGTAGATCTCGCTGATGCCGGCCGCTTCCGCCTTGGCGCGAACCGGCTCGACCTCCTCCCCCTGCCCGATATCGGCAGTGAAGGTAACCACTTCGCATTGATACTCGTCCTGCAGCCATTTGACGATTATCGAGGTATCGAGGCCACCGGAGTAGGCCAGGACAACCTTCTTTATGTTGTATTTGGACATCTGCTATCTCCCAATAAGATGCACTAAAGGCGGCGATTATAACCCATCTTACGATTGATGATATGCCATGATTAAGAGCCTCGATACAGGCGGAAATGCTAGGATTCCTGTTCTTCTTTAGCACAATTGATGACAAATCTGCTGCTATAATTTGACTGATTTGGGCTTTGTGGACACACCCTACCCCGACTCACATTGACGGCTGAGGCGATTGAACTATAAAAAACTGGCCTTCCTCCTTTTGACCGCATGGTGCCTGGTGGTGCTGATCTCTCTCGGATGGAATATCAAACACACCCAGGTGGAGCATCAGTACTTTCTGAGAGATACCGCGAAGCTGATTTTTGATCACATCACCCTGGTTAGAGAGTGGAATGCCAACCATGGTGGTGTCTATGTGCCGGTATCAGAAGCCACCCCACCGAATAGATACCTCGAAATCGACAAGCGTGAGATTGTGGTAGACGACAGCTTGACACTGACCCTGGTCAATCCTGCCTACATGACCCGGCAGGTGTCCGAACTCGCCACGCAAAGAGACGGCATTCAACTGCACATCACCAGCCTCGATCCGATTCGTCCGCAAAACAGACCAAGCGAACTGGAGCGTGAGGCCCTGCACAGCTTTGAAACCGGCGAGACCGAGGAATATAGTCGTCTGTTGGCAACAAGAAGCGGATACCGGTTCTTCTACATGGCACCATTGATGACTACCCGTGCCTGTCTGCGCTGCCATGAAAGACAGGGATATAAGGTTGGGGACCTGCGCGGCGGCATCAGCGTTACCATTCCGGATGTCCATCCAGCCCCTATCCAGGGAATCGTAATCGGTCATAGTGTCATTGGCGCCATCGGTTTCATGGTTATCATCATCCTCTCGCAGAGACTCTCTGCAAGTTATCAACGGGTGCACCGCCAGTCGATCATGGACGCATTGACCGGAGTCCCCAATCGTCGTCACTTCATAGAACGCTTGTCTGCAGAATACAGACGTGCAAGCCGTAACCTGACCCCGCTGACGTTGATGATTTGCGATATCGACCACTTCAAGCACTATAACGATTCCCTCGGTCACCTGGAGGGAGATGACTGTATCGTAAAGGTGGCCAAAGCCATCAATACAGCCCTGCAGCGCGGCGGTGACTTCTGCGCTCGGTTCGGCGGTGAGGAGTTCATTGTCATCCTGCCAAACACCGACATCGCGGGAGGTGAGAAGGTTGCCAGGCGCATCCAACGGAAAATCGCCGCAATGAGCATAGCCCACCCCAATTCTCCTACGGAAAAACATATCACCCTTAGTATCGGGCTGGCGACTGATGCGGATGAATACCCCTCCCAGGACAGGCTGATCAAGCGCGCTGACGACGCGCTCTATCGCAGCAAACAGTCAGGACGTAATCGCATCGAATGCGATCCTGGCTCACAACCGCAAGCAGGCAGCGCAACGGTATCGACATTCAAGTAAATTCCTAATCGAGACAATGGCCTCCATCGCTTTTTGGCAGTGGCCATGATCCCTGCCAAATTGTTAACTTTCATGGTATTTTGGGACTCAGCCCACTCCAGGGTGTATCGTATGTCAAGCTAAAAAGATCACTGATTCCACCAATAGGGATAACGAACAATGGCTAATATCGATGCGATAAAGTTACTCGGCAGCATACTCAACAGTGGTGTCTTGTCCCGCGGTTCCGGCACTAATATTTTAGGTTCGGTCATCGGAGCCATGGCTGGAGGCGGATCTCAAGCCGGTGGCGGCGGTCTCGGCAGTATCCTTGGCAGCATGCTCGGCGGGGGCAGTACTCAATCCAGTGGCGGCGGTCTCGGTGATCTCCTGGGCGGGGTCAGCAACTCATTGGGGGGCAGCCAATCGGGCGGGGGTAATATCACCGACCTTCTGGGCGGACTGCTGAACGGGGGCGGTGGCGGTGCGGGACTGGGGAGTCTGATCGGTGCCGCCATGACTCAGTTCGGCGGACAGTCTGGCGCCCAGCCAAGCCATTTCAAGTCCAGCGACAATCTTCCCCAGGGGATGGATTATCAACAGGCAAGCGATCAGGCAACCTTGCTGATTCGCGCCATGACCAACGCGGCAAAGGCCGATGGCGAAGTCGACAGGGAAGAGCAGCAGAAGATAATCGGCAAGCTTGGTGAGGTTACCCAGGATGAGATCGATTTCGTCCGTAACGAACTTTCTCAACCCCTCGACCTGGAGGGCTTTGTGCGTTCCATCCCGGCAGGACTGGAGCAGCAGGTCTATACCATGTCGCTGATGGCAATCGATCTCGATACCCAGGCCGAAGCCCAGTATCTGCATAATCTGGCCCAGGCAACCCGGATCTCACCCCAGGTCAGTAACCTGATCCATGAACAGCTGGGAGCTCAACCCATCTACAAAACCTAGGACCCGGGGTAACGCCTATCCAATCCGGTCTAAATGACAAGGTGCGGTGTAACCGCACCTTGGGTTGATATTTAAATCGCCTAGTTCTTTGACTTATCCACGATCTTTTTGATCCAGGGCATCATCGCTCTGAGTTGTTCACCCACCTGCTCGATGGCGTGGGCCTCGTTGAGCCGGCGATAGGCGGTCATCGACGGATAGCCCAGGGCGCCCTCGGAGACGAACTGCTTGGCATACTCACCGGTTTGAATGTTATGCAGGGCCTCCCGCATCGCCTTGCGGCTCTCCTCGTTGATCACCCTGGGGCCGGTCACATATTCGCCATACTCCGCATTGTTGGAGATCGAGTAGTTCATGTTGGCGATGCCGCCCTCGTACATCAGGTCGACAATCAACTTCAGCTCGTGGAGGCACTCGAAGTAGGCCATTTCCGGGGCGTAACCCGCCTCGGTCAGGGTTTCGAATCCAGCCTTCACCAGCTCCACGGCGCCACCGCAGAGTACCGCCTGCTCACCAAATAGATCGGTCTCGGTCTCATCCTTGAAACTGGTTTCGATGATACCGGTGCGCCCACCGCCGATTGCCGAGGCGTAGGAGAGCGCGGTATCCATGGCGGTACCCGTGGCGTCCTGATAGATCGCTACCAGATCGGGAATGCCGCCGCCCTTCACATACTCGCTACGCACCGTGTGGCCCGGCGCCTTGGGAGCAATCATGATGACGTCGAGATCTTCCCGCGGCACGATCTGGTTATAGTGGATGGCGAAGCCGTGGGCGAAGGCAAGCGCCGCTGACTCCTTGATATTGGGCTCGATCTGTTCGCGATAGAGCCTGGCCTGAAACTCATCGGGGGCCAGTATCATGACGATGTCAGCAGCCGCTACCGCCTCCTCGATCGATTTCACTGTCAACCCGGCATTCTGCGCCTTGGTCGCCGAAGGAGAACCCTCACGCAGGCCAACGATGACAGTCACACCGGAGTCCTGCAGATTGTTGGCGTGGGCATGACCCTGTGAGCCATAGCCGATGATGGAGACCGTCTTCCCCTTGATGATGCTCAGGTCGCAGTCTTTGTCGTAGTAAACGTTGATAGCCATTTTGATTTCCTTCGGAAAAATTTTGAATTTTGAATGTTGAATTTTGAATTATCCATGAATCGGCGTGCGCGAAGCGCACACCTCAATTCAAAATTAATAATTCAAAATTCATAATTAGGTTGTCAGAGCCCGAGCCCCTTGGCGCCACGGCCGATGCCCGAGGGACCGGTGCGTACCACCTCGATGATCAGTTCCTCGTCCACCGCCTCGATGAAGGCATTAAGCTTGCTCGCCGCCCCGGTCAACTCGACGGTGTAGCTGGTGTCGGTGACATCGATGATCTTGCCGCGGAAGATGTCGACCAGGCGCTTGATCTCCTCTCGCTGGGAACGTTCAGCCCGCAGTTTGATCATCATCATCTCGCGTTCGATATGACTGCCCTCGGTGAGATCCACAAGCTTTACCGTATCGATCAGCTTGTTCAGCTGCTTGGTGATCTGCTCGATGATCTCGTCGCTGCCACTGGTTACCAGGGTCATGCGGGAGAGGCTCAGATCCTCGGTGGGTGCCACCGTCAGTGATTCGATGTTATAGCCACGGGCAGTGAACAGATTGGCCACCCGCGCCAAGGCACCGGACTCATTCTCTAACAGGATAGATATGATATGTCTCATCAGACCAACTCACTCCCCGGTGACAGATACATCTCATGATGCCCCTTGCCCGCCGCAATCATCGGATAGACATTCTCTGAGGGATCAACCACCACATCCAGAAATACCAGTCGATCCTTGAGCGAGAAGGCCTCCTTCATGGCCCCCTCCAGATCCTTGGTTTTATCGACACGCATCCCCACATGGCCGTAGGACTCGGTCAGTTTCACGAAATCGGGGGTGACGCTCATCCCCGATTGGGAGTAGCGACTCTCGTAGAAGAACTCCTGCCACTGCCGCACCATGCCCATATAACCGTTGTTGAGCAGAATGATCTTTATCGGCAGTTCATACTGCAGACAGGTCGCCAGCTCCTGGATACACATCTGGATACTTGACTCACCGGTGACCACTGCCACTTCCGCCTTGGGAAATGCCATCTGCACCCCCATGGCGGCAGGCAGACCGAAACCCATGGTGCCGAGACCACCGGAGTTGATCCAGCGACGTGGTTTGTCAAAACTGTAGAACTGCGCAGCGAACATCTGATGTTGCCCAACATCGGAGGTCACGTAGGCATCACCCTTGGTAACCTTATGCAGCATCTCAACCGCGTACTGCGGCTTGATCAATTTGCTCTTCTGGTCATATTTCAGACAATCCATGGAGCGCCATTTCTCGATCTGCTCCCACCACTGCTTCAAGGCCTGTTTCTTGGGCTTGGCACTGCCCTCTTCCACCACCTTGAGCATATCCCTAAGCACCTGCTTGACCGGGCCCACGATGGGAACATCGACACGCACATTCTTGGAGATCGATGAGGGATCGATATCGATATGGATGATGGTGGCATCCGGGCAAAACTGTTTCACATGCCCGGTGACACGATCATCGAAACGGGCACCGACGGCAATCAGCACATCGGTCTCATGCATTGCCATATTCGCTTCGTAGGTGCCATGCATACCGAGCATGCCGAGGAAATTCTTGCCGCTACCCGGGTAGGCCCCCAATCCCATCAGGGTCTGGGTAATGGGAAATCCCAGCTTGTCGACGAGGTCGGTCAGTGGCTTGGCGGCATCATCCAACACCACCCCGCCACCGGTGTAGAAGACCGGACGCTCCGCCTCCATGAGGATCTTCACCGCTTTCTTGATCTGCCCGAGATGCCCCTTGATCACCGGGTTGTAGGAGCGCATCTTGACCTTGCTGGGGTATTTGTAAGGTATCTTGATCCCCGGATCCGTCACATCCTTGGGAATATCGACAACCACCGGCCCCGGTCGACCGGTGGTGGCGATGTAGAAGGCCTTCTTGATCGTCTCCGCCAGATCTTCCAGGCGCTTGACCAAAAAATTGTGTTTTACACAGGGGCGGGTGATGCCGACGGTATCGACCTCTTGAAATGCATCACTGCCGATCACCGGTGTCGGCACCTGACCGGTCAGGATGACCATGGGAATGGAGTCCATGAAAGCGGTGGCAATACCGGTCACCGCATTGGTCGCCCCCGGCCCGGAGGTCACCAGGACCACACCGGGTTTGCCGGTGGCACGGGCATAACCATCGGCTGCGTGGCCAGCCGCCTGTTCGTGGCGGACCAGAATATGCTTCACATCCTTCTGCTTGAAAATCGCATCGTAGATATGCAGCACAGCACCGCCCGGATAACCGAAAACATGCTCCACACCCTCATCTTTCAAACATTGAACGATGATCTCGCCACCGCTAAGTTCCACCTTTAGGCCTCCAATTGCGCCGATCGTCTTATCGAACACTAAAATTTATAGGAACAGTGCAAAATACTAATCCTCTCTATGGAGGTCAAGCGTATATCCCCCTCATTTTGTACATTCTTGCCCTTTAGCTACTTGCGAATCGGCCGACATGCTCCATAATGAGCTTTGATCATAGATGCATCACACAGGGATCCTATTCGTGAAACAGACCGTATTACTCGCAACTCTGTTGCTGTTTTTTTTAACCGCTGCTTCCGCAGAAACCTATAAATGGGTCAACGAAGAGGGCGTGGTGACCTACTCTCAAACACCACCCCCGGATGCCAAGGCCGAAACCGTGAAGATACAGAGCGCACCCGCCAGCGCTTCCGGCGCCTCGAAGCAGCGACTCAAAGAGCTGCGTCAAAAACTGGCCGACAGCGCCGAGGACCGGGCGCTGAAAAAGGCGCAGAAGCAAGAGACTGAAGCAATCGCCAAAGAGAGCAGACACAATTGCAATGTGGCGAGGAAAAATCTGGAGCAGCTCACCGCACTGGGGAACCGCCTCTACAAGGTCGGCGACAACTATGTCCGCCTCACCGAGGAGGATCGCCAACAGAGGATGCAGGAGGCAAGAGACCAGATCAAAGAGTACTGCAAACGGTAAACACCATGCCGCTACTCAAAATCATCTGCAACAAGGCACTCGACCAAGGCCGGTCAGGGGACTTCCTGAAACAGACTTCTGCCAGGGTTGCTGAGATTCTGGGCAAGCCGGAGCGCTATGTGATGATCAGCATCGAGCATAATCCACAGATGTTGTTCGCGGGCAGCGACGACCTCCTGGCCTACCTGGAACTGAAGAGCATCGGCCTGCCGGACGACCAGACTCAACAGCTGTCACAAGCCCTGTGTCAACTGATGGAGGATGAACTGGCGATCCCCACGGAGCGGGTCTATATCGAATTCAGTCGCGCAGAACGCCATCAGTGGGGATGGAATTCCACGACATTCTGATGACACAGATTGGGTAATTAAGCCCAACTTCACCCCATTCCTGATTGATTTTTATCAATAGAGACAATCACTTACACTTAATAATGTTTTTGCGAAGCATCAATGACCGATGCTTCCTCGCTTTTTTATAGTGTCAGCTGACCAGCCTCCACGGCCTGATCTCCGCGGGACCTGGAGAGCGGTCTCACCGGTTGTGTGCCAGGCTCTTTCAGGATCAGTCATCTCCTGTCTTCGACCGCATGGCACATAACCGGTACTTTTTCTATCTCGCCACAAAGGTCACCAAGTGCCCTCCCTAACAGCAGAGCTAACGGGCATCTCATCTGCATAGAGACTCTTCTCCTGGCCCTCGCATTGGGAATTATCAATGTCATATGCAGCGAGGCTGAGTACTCTCGCCCAGATAAGGGAGAATATTCCCTTTTTTTGAAGGCCGGTAGTGCCATGCTGGATATGGGCCGGTCAAGTCACGCGATAGAGACCGGACAATGCTGTTTATGTGTCGCGGTCATTAACCGTCATCACGGAAATGAAGATGCATAAACAAGTGAAACTGGGCATAGGATTCAGTGTCCTGGTCTGCCTTACAGCCCTGACTCTGGGAATTTCTAACCAAACACTGGCCGCCGACGAACACCACCCCGAGGCGGGTCATGATAAAGACATGAACTTCCGCATCGTTACGGATAACCGACCAAGTATCCGCGACGATGGTGAGTCCACCGCTGACCATGGCAAATTCGAAAGCCTGGAAGGGCCCTTCGAAAGTGGCCCGGAAGTGACCAAGGCCTGCCTCGCCTGCCATACCGAAGCGGGGCGCCACTTCAAGGAGTCGATCCACTGGACCTGGGAGTATGAGAACCCCGATACCGGCCAGATCCTGGGTAAGAAGCACCTGATCAACACCTTCTGCACCAACGCCCGGGGCAATGAGGGGATGTGCGCCCAGTGCCACGCCGGTTACGGCTGGAAGGATGAGGCCTTCGACTTCAACGATGAGAGCAACATCGACTGTCTGGTCTGCCACGACCGCACCGGCACCTACTACAAGACCCCCAACAGCATGGGCAACAAGGCCTGCTCGGTGATGTTCCAGGACAAAGAGCCGATTCAGTGGGCCAAGGTGGCCCAGAGTGTGGGCAAACCGGGACGGGAAAACTGCGGCACCTGCCACTTCTACGGCGGCGGTGGTGACGGCGTCAAACACGGCGACCTCGACTCCTCGCTGAAGTTTCCCGACAAGCATCTCGACGTCCACATGGATGCCGAGGGTCTCAACTTCGCCTGTACCACCTGCCATGTCACCCGGCAGCACCTATGGGCCGGCAGCCGCTATAACGTCATGGCCCATGACACCGAGGGACTGGGCCTGCCCGGGGAACGCCGCGATGTGGCCACCTGCGAGTCGTGTCACAGCACCGCTCCCCACACCAACACTGAGCTTACCGGGATCAAGCTGAATGGCCATGTGGATAAGATCGCCTGTCAGACTTGCCATATTCCCAGTATCGCCCGTGGCGGTGTGGCGACCATGGTCGATTGGGACTGGCGTACCGCTGGTAAGACCAAGAACGGCGAGGGTTTCAAGGAGAAGAACTACACCCAGGGCAACGGCGCCCATCGGGCAACCTATAAATCGATCAAGGGCGATTTCACCTACGGCGAGGATCTGACCCCCCACTATGACTGGTTCGACGGTCAGATGCTCTACACCACCATCGACACCCAATTCGACCCGCAGCAGGGACCGGTGGAGATCAATGGCTTCACGGGCAGCCGCGGTGACGGCGTCTCCCGCATCTGGCCATTCAAACGGATGCACACGGTGCAGCCCTATGACAAGGGCAACAACACCATGGTCTATATGCACCTGTGGGGAGACGATGACGACTCCTACTGGGGCAATTACGACTTCGGCCGCGCCATCAAGGTGGGCATGGAGAGGAACAATATCCCCTACAGCGGTGAATTCGGCTTCGTGGAGACCTACTCCTTCTGGCCCATCACCCATATGGTGGCACCCAGTGAGGATGCTCTTGGCTGTGCTGAATGCCATAGCCAAGACGGCCGTCTGAACCAGCTTGAAGGCTTTTACATGCCGGGCCGGGACAGTTTCAAATGGCTCGACATTCTGGGTTATCTCGCCCTGGGTGGTGCGCTGCTGGGTGTGCTGCTACACGCATTGCTGCGCAAACTCTTCAGAGTGAGACACGGACAGGGAGCAGATCATGAGTAGCGATAAAAAAATCCACCGCGAACGCGCCAGCTTCAAGCAACGGGGCGAGAAACACTATGTCATGCTCTATACCCGCTATGAGCGTTTCTGGCACTGGTCCCAGGCGCTGTTGATCTTCACCCTCTTCTACACCGGCCTGGGGCTGCATGGGTTACATGATTGGCTCGACTTCCATTTGGCGGTCACCATTCACACCTATGCGGCATTGGCCTTGATCGTATTGTGGATGTTCACCACCTTCTGGAACTTTACCACCGGTCAGTGGCGCCAATACCTGTTCAAGGAGGGGGTGATGAAGGTCATCCGCTTCTATGCCTACGGCATTCTGGTGGGCGAGCCCCATCCCTACAAGAAGGGGCTGCAGCGCAAGCAGAACGCCCTGCAGTCTTTGGCCTACATGAGCTTCATGCTGCTGATCGGCCCGGCGCTCTGGTCTTCCGGTATCGTCTATCTGCTCTACGATATGTGGAGCGGTTACGATTGGTCGGGTCAGGGGCTGACAGTGATCGCCTTCATCCACACCGCGGCTGCCTACCTGATGGGCACTTTCGTGATCATTCACGTCTACATGACCACCACCGGCAAGACGCCGACCCACTATATCAAGACCATGATCACCGGCTACGACAATATCGAGCTGACCGAGGCGGAGAAGGCCTATATCGAGGAGACCCACTCGGTTTCAATCAAGGATTGAGCTATGTGGTTTTTATTGCGTTATAGATCTCCTGCTAAACCATCTACCCACGCCGAGCAAAAGTACTGAGAACCCTCGACAGCAGTGTCAATACCAGAATTTAGGTAATAATACCGGTATATTCTTATTGACTAATATATAACCCTACGTATAGTGGCTGAATTCGATTTACCCTCAACGATGAAGTCACTATGAACTACCTAAGAGCCCTACTTGCTGTCACGCTATACTTCAGTACTCCCCTGGCAATCTCAGAGGAAGTCCTGATCGATACCCCCATGGCCGCCACCACGGTGCAGTTCGCGGACCGCTACGCGAGCATCTTCTACATGGAGGGTGATGAGAGCTACAAGGTGATCCTCGCCTTCTCCACCGGTGAGGAGGAGAATGAACAGCTGGTGAGGCAGTCATTGTATCTCGTCGATGGACAAAGCTACCAGCTCTCCATCGGGGGTTACGGCATCAATGAACAGGCATCCACCATCAGCCTAACCCGCCAACAAGACCATATCCTGGCCAACGTCGTGACCTGTGAATCCAAACAGGAGATGGTGAAATGTATCTGATCAATGCCGATGGATAGAGTCCGCTGACAGTTACCCATATCAGCTTGGTTGAAACCGGCTAGCTAATTTTACGGTGCGGCAAGCCGCACCCTACATTTTTTGCGATTGGCGTCCATTCACGACTTGATCCGTGACCCGCCAACCGAAGCGGGATAGAATCACGCTTTTTCCAATCAGGTAGATTCAGCCCAATGCGTACTTCCCAGTTCCCCCTGCACACCGTCAAGGAGACCCCCGCCGACGCCGAGATCGCCAGCCACAAGCTGATGCTGCGGGCCGGCCTGATCCGCAAACTGGCCGCCGGGCTCTATACCTGGCTGCCCCTGGGTCTGCGGGTACTGCGTAAGGTGGAAAAGATCGTGCGCGAGGAGATGGACCGGGCCGGTGCCCTGGAGGTGTCGATGCCGACGGTGCAGCCCGCCGAGCTGTGGCAGGAGTCGGGACGCTGGGAGCAGTATGGCGCCGAGCTGCTGCGCCTCCACGACCGTCACCAGCGGGAGTTCTGCTACGGACCCACCCACGAGGAGATCATCACCGACCTGGCGCGCAACGAGCTGCGCAGCTACAAACAGCTGCCAGTGAACTTCTACCAGATCCAAACCAAATTCCGCGATGAGGTACGCCCCCGCTTCGGCGTCATGCGCGCCCGGGAGTTCCTGATGAAGGACGCCTACTCCTTCCATCTCGATCAGGCCTCCCTGCAGCAGACCTATGAGGTGATGCACGAGACCTACTCCCGTATCTTCAGCCGCTGCGGCCTCGACTTCCGTCCCGTGGCGGCGGACACCGGCAGCATTGGCGGCAGCGGCTCCCATGAGTTTCATGTCCTTGCCGCATCCGGTGAGGACGCCATCGCCTTCTCCAGCGGGAGTGACTATGCCGCCAACATAGAGCTGGCCGAAGCGGTTGCCCCGGCCGGTGAGCGTCCTGCGCCGAGCCAAGAGATGACCCTGGTCGACACCCCGCATGCGAAGACCATCCAGGAGCTGGTGGAGCAGTTCGAACAGCCCATCGAGAAGACGGTGAAGACCCTGGTGGTGAAGGCCGCCGAGGAAGAGGATGCGGAACTGGTGGCCCTGCTTGTGCGCGGCGACCAGGAGCTAAACGAAATCAAGGCCGACAAGCTGCCCCAGGTCGCCTCGCCTCTGGAGTTCGCCGAAGAGGCGGATATCCGAGCCGCCATCGGCGCCGGTCCCGGTTCATTGGGACCTGTGGAACTGCCGATCCCCTGCATCGTCGACCGCAGCGTGGCCAAGATGGCCGACTTCAGCGCCGGTGCCAACCAAGACGGCAAACACTACTTCGGCATCAACTGGGGTCGCGACCTGCCGGACCCCACCGAAATCGCCGACCTGCGCAACGTCCAGGAAGGGGACCCCAGCCCCGACGGCCAGGGCAATCTGACCATCGCCCGGGGTATCGAGGTGGGCCACATCTTCCAGTTGGGCCAAAAGTATAGCGAGGCGATGAACGCCACTGTGCTCGATGAGAACGGCAAGGCGGTGGTGATGACCATGGGCTGCTACGGTATCGGCGTCACCCGGGTGGTGGCCGCCGCCATCGAGCAGCACCACGACGACAAGGGCATCACCTGGCCCGCCGCCCTAGCCCCCTTCCAGGTGGCCCTCTGCCCGATGAAGATGGAGAAGTCCCAACGGGTGCGCGAGGCGGTGGAGAAGCTCTATGCCGAAATGCAGGATGCCGGTATCGAAGTGCTGCTGGATGACCGCAACGTCCGCCCCGGCTTCATGTTCGCCGACATGGAGCTGATCGGCATTCCTCACCGCATCGTGGTTGGGGAGAAGTCACTGGACGAGGGTAAGGTGGAGTACCGCGGCCGCCTGGAGAGCGAGAACAGCTTCATCCCCCTCTCCGACATAGTCGACCATATTAACAATCGACTCGTCGAATAACCCAATCTGGAGGCAACAATTGGCAGTACCGGAGCATCATGATTCCATGGCCTGTTAACAGGCCCTAGGTTAGGGAAACGCTGACTGACTTGTCATTCCGATGAAAGCCGGAATCCATCTGTTTGACATTTCTGGATCCCGGCATGCGCCGGGATGGCGAAAAACAAATTAATCAGACCTTCCTTAGTAATTCAACATAAGCCTTTTACCGTTGATGGCAATATGCTCTTTTTCATCATCTAGAAAACAGAAAGCCGTCGTAATATCGGTACCATCATCGAAGATGAAGTGTGCCGCGTATTTGTCGATTCGATAGTAGCCTGCTTTCGACATGCCTCTTTTGCTTGTATCAACATCAAAAATCTGAGTTCCGTATCCGGCCGCACCATAGGCGAACCTGCCATCCGGATTGAAGCACCAGGAACTGGATTGGCCTTTGGTTATACCATTTATCATTCCGCCGCTTGACGATGTGATATTGCCGTAACATCCCTTTAGTTTCATATCCTTTTTACCTGGCTCGGCAACCCAATTGCCATAGGTTTTGCCAAACTTACTATCTTTTGCATCTTTTAATTCCAGCTTCTTACCTTTCAGGCGCCACTTCCCCCAAATTTCAGGATTTTCTTTTTTCGCCCTTTCAGTTCCTTTGGAAAATACAACGCCCAATTTACGTGTGAAACTATCGTCATCAAACAGCGCGACCACCTTTCCCGTAAGCCCATAGGTGCCAGCAGGTTGGATTCCGTACTCCATGGTGCCACGTAACTCTTTTAATCCTTTGGGAGAAGCGGCCTTAGTCATTTTCGGCCTTTTGAAATCAGCCGCATTGCCTGGCCTGTTGTTCTTCGATATGGCTTCTTTCGAGGTATGAGTCGGGTCTCCGATCACCCCAACCAATTCGTTCAATCTGTTCAAATATTTATTTTTAACAGCATTATCATTATCCGCAATCGACTGGATAATATAATACTTGTCATTCGGGAGACTTATTATGTGCAAAAGAAATAATAGGGTTTTGCCTTTATAATCCATGACCTTTGAAGCAGAAAAATCACCGACTTTTGATTGCTTAAGATCCCACTTCCCTGAGCCTCCAGTTATTCGCTTCTCTATTTGTCTCGCAAAGTTCAGCAATATCTCCTCTTTATCATCACCCTTTGCCGGTTGCGCTGGATAAACAAAATGAGCAACGGTTTCTCCCACTTTCAAATCCTTTGGGGTGTAGGCCGTTAGACTGTTTTCTGTTCTTTTATCCCAGCCCGGGTGAGAAAAGGCTGAATTGCCATAGAGTAGCAATATGATGAAAATAACCTTCGACCCAATGAAGAACCCCTTGTTTACTTGTAAATCATTCATCCTTTATTCCCTGGATCGAATCGTTGGCTATATCCGGCAACAGATCAAGCCATAGCCTGTACTGAAATTGGAGATTATGTTGCGTTGTTGACATTGACCACACCGGCATCCATCCCATTACCCGCACTATCCTCAAGCGTGCCACGACCACTGTATTGAAGTACGACATCATCACCGGGTTTGACCTGATCGGAGAGTGTGACCCATAGCTTTGCCGCATCTGTTGGATGACGACTGACACTCAGAATAGACTGTTTACGACCATTCACCTTGACGCTAAAACCGGTCGCGGAGACATGCTCCACGGCCTCGGAAAGGATCACCGCGATACGCTCCGCATGGGTACCCTTATAAACCACTGCGCTCAACATCGCGGGTGCCGGGTCGTATACCCCGGTAGTACGATTTGTCACTGTAATTCGACCCGCAGCGAGACCGTTTCCACTACTATCGGTTATCGTCCCCTTGCCGCTGTAGGCCACTTCCACCACTTCGCCGCTATAGATCCTGGCAGCAAGGGTTATCCAGATCTTCGTCGTATCTGTTGGATGAATCTCGACGCCGCTAATGAGTGCTGTCCCGCCATCTACCCTGAGGGTAAAACCGGCTGCTGAAATATTGTTCACTGACTCTGAAAGGGTGACAGCGATTCGATTGGCGTGGGACCCTTCATAAACCACCGCGCCCTGCATGCTTGGTGCCGGATCATAGACCGTGGTGGTTCGATTCGACACCTCGAGACTGGCTGCGATAAGATGATTGCCATCGCTGTCGATAACCGTCCCGTTGCCTCCATAGACAAGCCCAACCTCTTCGCCACTGTAGATTCTGGCAGCAAGGGTTATCCATATTTTCGCTGCATCGGTGGGATGCGGTTGCACCTGTAGAATTGATCGCTCTGACCCATCAACGCTGACGGTAAAGTCGCTGGCGGAGACATTTTTCACCGCCTCTGAGAGGGTGAGCGCGATTCTGTCTGCATGGGAACCTTCATACACCACCGCATTGAGCAGCCTGGGTTCCTCATCGGGCAGGAAGCTGTAGTCGGAATAGTCAGCTGCGGCAATTAGCGAGAATATCTCGGAATTAATACCCGGCCCCTGGCCTTGCTCCTGATTCAAGAACAGCAGCTCTCCAACCCCAATCGAGTTGGCTAAATCAACCAGCTCGCGGGCTTTTCCCTCATTCGAGGTCGACGAGAAATGGCTGTTGTTGTAGGTATCACCGGTAATCATGGCATAGCGCAAGGACTTGGAGAATTTCACGAACTCGGGATAGACATTGTTCTCATAGCTGCTCTTACCCATATGGCCATCGAGCCGCAGATCCTGGGCAAACCAGCCATAAGTATCGGACGTCTGATTCATCGCACTTAGGCTGTTGCCCAGATATTTTTGATAATAGGGGGCGGGTCGACTCGTTGTATCTTCAGAAATCCAGTTGATGCTGCTGATGATGGGCAGGGTTGAAAAGTAATCGTTCAGTACTTTCGCCTGAACCAACATCAGCTCTGCATAGGCGTCTGCGCCCACATAGCCTATTTCGCTCAATTCATTGTTATTGTGAGTGATACCGGAGAGTGAGCTCTCCGGGGTAATGATCCCGTGCAAGGCCGGGTGATCTTTCAGCTTTTTCTCTACGCCCTGTTCGTTATAGCTGTAGTTGGCGAACTGATACCAGAAGTCGTACCAAAGGTTTCTGATATGCTCGTTCCAGCGTACCACACTGTACTTTCTCGCCGCTGTGTTGTTGCTATGTGAATTGGCGACTGCAAATCTCAGATTATCTGACACACCATCGCCGTTCTCATCTTCATGGGCCAGGATCAGTTTCGTACTCCCATCAGGAATTACACCACTGTTTGCCCAGTCGCCGCCCCCAAGGCTCTGCGCATAAAACCTCGGCAAAGCGCCAGGCTGGTATTTGTAAGACCCGTTATGCTGAAAGATCCATAGCTTATCGGACACCGTAAGGGCTAGCTTATAACTTCTGTTGTCTCCTCTGTAGTAGGCCGCGTTGAGAAGCTCCACAATGGAGGAGAAGTCATAACGAATCGTGTTCGGATCGTTTTTGTCACCTGTGAAAGGTATTTCACCCCAGGTGAGGTAGAGACGCATCCCTACCCAGGGATCGATGTTCGGATTGAGGTCATTTTGTTGATCGAGCCAATTGAGCTTGGGGTTCAGCGCTTGCGGGTCGATGCCGTTGTCCCCTTCAAGATTCAACCAAACTCCTGCAAAGGCTCCCCGTATAATGCACAGTCCCAGCAACAGCGCGATACTCAGATTTCCGACCTTGATATACCTCATAACAAAACATCCCTATTTCACATTAGCCACGCACACCGGCAGGTGTGTAATCATGCTTCGCTGGCTATCATTTCAAAGGGAGAGGTGCAATTCTTTGGGGTGAGTCGCATAAATGCAATTGGGCGAGGGCAAATTTCTGAATGACTACGGCTTACTAAAAACCCCACCAATTCACTATCCACACTGACTCGCTGATAACTTTACCTACTGAGGCCGAATAGCCGTGGCAGTGTCCAAACCAACTCCCACCTTTTGCTTAATGGCAGTAATATCCACCGTCTGTAAATAGCGCTCGATATTGGGATAAAAGTTGGCATGATAACCATATCCCCCGTTGACCAACTCATCGATCGCCTGCTCTCTTGTCCACTCCTGAAACACCATGCGGTACATTGCCGCCACCACACCGGTACGGTCGCTGCCGTGCCAGCAGTGGATAAGGATCGGCTTTTCCGACTCGGCGATGACCTGCAATGCCTGCACCACGAAGTCATCATCGATATCCCCGGCATTGACCGGGACGCGGTAGAGTTTGAGCCGGTTTCCCCTTGCCTCGTCCTCGTCGGAATGGTGCTCACGCAGATTGAGGATGGCACGCATCCCCATCGCCTCCAGGGCTGACATGTCCTCATCATCCGGCTGTTTTGAGCGATAGACCTCGTTGCTGAGGCGATAGAAATTTGCCAGCTCGCTCCCTAGCATCGGCTGTGCCCACTCCAAGGGTCTGGCGCGGATATCCGCCTCTGCAGATAGGGATATCAAAAGGCTAAAAACCACTATTCCACGCATCATCGTCTGCTAGGGCCTGTTAACACTAATCCAATCGGCCCTGCTGGGACTATTTTTCCGTCCAGCAAGGCAGAATGAGCGTGGTGTAGTTATGCTACATGAGCGAATGATAACGCCGCTGGGCGGAAAAATAGCCCCAGCCCTTCGGGTTGCGCCCCGAAGGAAGTGCCCTTGGGGTGCGCCTGCAAAAGCGCCACTCGGCGTTGCTCGTCGTTCATTTGCAATTACCAAACTTCTCTCCTCGCGCCTTGATTGGCGCTTTTTCAGGCGCAACAGGGCCAATTGGATTAGTGTTAACAGGCCCTAGGTTCCTTGATCTCGAGTTGTGGTGAACAACTGTTCTCAGGGTAATTAATAATATCGTGTTCAACAACAAAGAACAGCAGCTTAGATTTGACAGCCTACTGCGGAAACGGGGAAACTATGCCGCTTTTAACCCGGTCCGGGTGTTTCACAGAGAGGCGAGAGAATGACCAGACAAAACGCTTACAACCGCGATGAGCTATTGAGTTGTGGCCATGGCGAGATGTTTGGTCCCGGTAATGCCCAACTGCCCACGCCCAACATGCTGATGATGGACCGCATCGTCAGGATCAGCGACGACGGCGGTGAGTTCAATAAAGGCGAAATCCTTGCCGAACTCGATATCAATCCCGATCTCTGGTTCTTCGACTGCCACTTCCCCGGCGATCCGGTGATGCCGGGCTGCCTCGGACTCGACGCCATGTGGCAGATGGTGGGCTTTTTTCTCGCCTGGATCGGCAATCCGGGACACGGTCGCGCCCTGGGGGTTGGGGAGGTGAAGTTCACCGGCCAGGTGCTCCCCAGCGCCAAGCAGGTCAGCTACCATATCAACGTGAAACGGGTGATCGCACGCAAGCTGGTACTGGGTGTGGCCGACGGGGTGATGAAGGTCGATGGACGGGAGATCTATACAGCCAAGGATCTGCGAGTAGGGCTCTTCACCTCCACTGACAACTTCTGATCCCTCAGGCCGATGGCCACGCTGCAGGGAGTGTTGGGTCTGTTTCTGATCCCCCTGCTCGCCTGGCTGATCAGCGAAAACCGGCGCGCCTTCAACTGGCGGGTGCCGGTTGCCGGACTCGCCCTGCAGCTGGTCATCGCGCTGTTGCTGCTCAAGCTCTCCCTGTTTCAGACACTCTTCATCCAGCTCAACCAGGCACTTCTGATTGTTCAACAGGCCACTGAAGCGGGAACCCGTTTTGTCTTCGGTTATCTGGGCGGCGCCGAGTCACCCTTCCTGGCGAGCGACAGCGGCAGCAGTTTCATCCTCGCCTTTCGCGCCCTTCCCCTGGTCCTGGTGATCAGCGCCCTCTCCGCCCTGCTCTTCCACTGGCGGGTATTGCCTCTGGTGGTGGAACTCTTCTCCTGGCTCTTGCGCAAAAGCCTGGGTATCAGCGGCGCCCTGGGGCTGGGTGCTGCAGCCAACGTCTTTGTCGGTATGGTGGAATCCCCACTGTTGATTCGGCCCTATCTGAACAGGCTGACCCGCAGCGAACTCTTCAGTCTGATGACCCTGGGCATGGCCACCATCGCCGGCACCGTGCTGGTTCTCTACGCCAGCTTTCTCGAGGGGGTGATCGCCAATCCCATCGGCCATCTGCTGACCGCATCCCTGATCTCGGCGCCAGCCGCGATCATGATCTCCCGCCTCATGTTGCCGGAAACCATGGCCGGCACCGCCGCCGAGCTGACAGCTATTCAGACGGCAAACAGCAGTATGGAGGCGATCACCAACGGCACCCTCGAGGGCCTGAAACTGCTGGCCAATATCATTGCCCTGCTGCTGGTGCTGGTGGCCCTGGTGAGCTTGCTGAATCAACTCCTCGGACTGTTGCCGACTATCCAGGATCAGCCCCTGAGCCTGCAACGGTTTCTGGGGTGGCTGATGGCACCCCTGGCATGGATCATGGGCATCCCCTGGTCGGAGGCGGTCACCGCCGGTTCACTGCTGGGGACCAAAACCGTCCTCAACGAACTCCTGGCCTATCTCGATCTTGCCCGTCTGCCGAAGGAAGCACTGGGGGAGCGCAGCCGCCTGATTCTCACCTATGCCCTCTGCGGATTCGCCAACTTCGGCAGCCTGGGCATCATGCTCGGTGGTCTGGGAGCGATGGTTCCTGAGCGCCGTCGCGAGATCGTCGAATTGGGCATCAAATCGATCGTCGCGGGTACCCTGGCGACACTGCTCACCGGCACGGTCGCCGGACTTGTGCTGTGAGGTAATATCTCTTGGTATTTTGATGACACGGGTGGTTATCGGGTCATTTCTGATTCAAAATGTCGCTATGACTCAGACTTAATCCCCTTTGCGAGCATAGCGTTTCATTGCGCCCTTTGCGTTATATTCTTCATTTAAAAAATCCAACCGAGGAACCACCAATGAAGAGCCTGTGGAACAACGACGAAGCCGCCAATTGTGAAAGCGAACTTGCGTTGCGTGTCTATAGCTCCCGGCTGTTGGGCTCAGAGCCCTCCCTGGTGCTCCACGGTGGCGGTAACACCTCGGTCAAGATCAGTGAGAAGAACCTGTTCGGCGAAACGGAGGAGATCCTCTATGTAAAGGGAAGTGGCTGGGACCTGGTTAGCATCGAGGCGCCGGGCTTCACCCCGGTTCGCATGAACCACCTACTCAAGCTCGCCGAGCTGGAGTCCCTCAGCGACAGCGAGATGGTCAACCAGCTGAAGACCCATCAGACCAGCGCCGCCGCACCCACGGCCTCGGTTGAGGCGATCCTGCACGCTGTTCTGCCTTATAAATATGTTGACCATACCCATGCGGACGCCATCGTTACCTTGACCAACACGCCCCGGGGTGAAGAGATCATTCGCCAGCTCTACGGCGACCGGGTGGTGATCATTCCCTACGTCATGCCGGGCTTTGATCTGGCAAAATCGGTGGCCAGACTGTTTCCCTGCAATGCCCATCAGGAGACCTTGGGTATGGTGCTGATGAATCACGGTCTGTTCACCTTTGGCGACACGGCACAACAATCCTATGAGCGCATGGTGCAACTGGTCGACGAGGCCGAAAACCATCTGCAACAGTCAGCGGCCTGGGACCTGCCCCAGCAATGCAAGGCCTATGAGCCCCAAGCGGATATATTGGTGCAACTACGCAAGGAGATCTCGGAAGCCGCCGGATTTCCAGTGATCCTGCAGAGTCATCGCAACGACGCCGATCTGACTTTCTGCCAAAGAACAGATATCGCAAAGATTTCACAACGGGGACCGGCCACCCCCGATCATGTCATCCGCACCAAACGGCTGCCGATGCTGGGTCGGGATGTGATCGAGTATGTCGCCGACTATCAGCGCTATTTTGAGCAACACGCCCCTGCCTCCAGAACCCCTGTGGAGATGCTCGACCCGGCACCAAGGGTAATTCTGGATGGGGAGCTGGGCATGCTCAGTGTGGGTAAAACCCCCCGTGATGCGGCCATCGTGGCCGATATCTACCGCCACACAATGGCGATCATACAACGGGCCGAATTGCTGGGAGGATGGCAAGCCCTCCCAAGTCAGGCGATTTTTGACGTCGAGTATTGGGAATTGGAGCAGGCCAAGCTGCAAAAGGGCAGTCAACCACCCCCCTTCCAGGGTGAGGTCGCGGTGATTACAGGAGCGGCCTCGGGCATTGGCAAGGCCTGTGCCGAATCGATGTTACGCAGGGGGGCCGCCGTGGTGGGCCTCGATATATCACCAGCCATCGTCGATCAACACCCCGGCACCCCCTTCCTCGGTTTACACTGTGACATCAGCGACCCACAGGGGATCAAGGATGCCCTGGAACAGGCGGTGCTGCGTTATGGCGGGGTGGATATGCTGATCCTCAATGCCGGTATCTTCCCCGGGGGCTGTCCGGTATCCGAGCTGGACGATGCCACCTGGCACCAGGTCATGGGGATCAACCTGGATGCAAACCTGCGCTTGTTGCGGGAGTGCCACGGTTATCTGAGACAGGCACCCCGCTCTGGCCGGGTGGTTGTCATCGGCTCAAAGAACGTCCCCGCACCCGGCCAGGGAGCGGCCGCCTACTCCGCCTCAAAAGCGGCATTGACCCAACTGGCCCGGGTGGTGGCGTTGGAGTGGTCCGAGGATGGGATTCGCATCAATACCCTCCATCCTGACGCGGTTTTCGATACCGGAATCTGGACGGAAGAGGTCCTGACCGCCCGGGCAGAGCACTATGGGATAAGTGTCGCCGACTACAAAAGGCGCAATTTAATGCGCTGTGAAATAAGCAGCACAGACGTGGCGGAGCTGGCTGCGGAACTATGTGGTCAGCGATTCAACAAGACAACCGGTGCGCAAATACCGGTGGACGGAGGTAATGACAGGGTGATTTGACTTCGTCTTCGGGGGAGTTACTGATCGGCAGGTTAGCCAACAGCCAGCTTGGCTGACTCCGGCACCGGATTCACCCCGTGCAGATGGCAGGCGCGAATCGATTCCCACAATAGGTCGATGGCTTGGGGACGGGGAAAGCTTTTTCGCCAGGCCAGGCCAATACGGCGCTTCGGCGACTCCACAGCCAGCGGTCTGGCAGTAAGCATATGCCAGCTTAGATACTCTTCCCTGATCGCGGTATCCGGTAGCACCGTTATGCCAACACCACTGGCCACCATACAACGAATTGTCTCCAGGGAGTTGCTTTCCAGGTTCTTCTGCAGATTCGCATCGCTATTGACTTTATCCACACAACCGGGACAGATTCGCTTGACCTGTTCACGAAAGCAGTGGCCATCCCCGAGTAGCAACAAATTCTCCTCCTGGAGCTGCTGCGCAGTGATTGATTCGAAACTGGCCAAGGGATGGTTCAGGGGGAGGAGTACGGAAAACGACTCGTCATAGAGAGGGCGGGTAACAATCCCGGGTTCATCGTAGGGGTAGGAGATGACGATGACATCCAGGTCCCCCTGTTTCAGTTGCTCCGTCAAGACAGTGGTGAAGTTCTCCCTGATCACCAGGGGCATTTCACTCGCCTTCTGCTTCAACTGGGGGACCAGGTGGGGAAAGAGATAGGGTCCCACCGTGTGAATGGCTCCCACCCTCAACGGCCCTGCCAACTGGTTCACACTCTGGCTGGCAAGCTGGCGTATCAAACCGGCCTCTTCCAGCACACGCTGGGCCTGGGTCACTATGCGTTCACCCGCCGCGGTGAGGCTTACCTCGCCCTGACCACGCTCAAACAGACCGACACCCAGCTCCTCCTCGAGCTTTTTCACCGCCACGCTGAGGGTAGGCTGGCTCACATAGCAGGCCTCTGCAGCATGTCCAAAGTGGCGTTTTTGCGCCACTGCGACGATATATCGGAGTTCGTTGAGTGTCATAACCTATAGTGTAGCCGGAAAGATAGAAAAAACTAATCAGCTTGAAAACTGTTAACGCCTCAGCAGAAATCGAAGCAGAATATGGAATAATCCCTAAGCATAGGGCAAAGAAGTAAAAAATTGGATTTTGCTTTGACAAATCCTGTTCTAATATTATGGCAAGATGACAAGGTCCTGATGGGGCGCGGAGAGATAAATTGCTCGTCAGACTCAAATACAGAAAAGCGAACCGTTCTATGGGTAGCAGTCCTGACAACCAGCATCCTATTTTCAAGGACCTCCCAGAGGAGGGGCTTAAGCTGCTGCAGCTCACGGACAGTCACCTCTATGCAGACCCGTCCCGCTGCCTTTTAGGCATCAACACCCTGGAGACATTTGATCAGGTGCTCGCCCAGGCCCTGCAGGAAGCCGGCCGCCCCGATCTCATTCTGGCCACCGGCGACTTGGTACATGACGCCTCCGACACAGGTTACAAACGTCTCCTCGGCAGACTGCAACTGACCGAAATCCCAACCTACTGCCTGCCTGGCAATCACGACCTGCCCGGTAAAATGAAGCAGATACTCAATCAGGACAATGTTCACTGTATCCCCAGTGTCCAGGCCAAAGGCTGGTCGCTGATCTTTCTCGACTCCACCATACCCAACAGTGACGGTGGACGTATCGACCAGGGCCAACTCGGTCTGCTCAAGGTATTGCTGGAGGCACACAGCGATAAACACACCCTGATCTGCATGCACCACCACCCCATACCCGTCGGCAGCCGTTGGATGGACACCATGGTGCTCGATCAGCCGAATCAATTCTTCAACTTGATTGAAGCCCACCCCCAGGTCAAGGCGGTACTCTGCGGACATATCCACCAGACCTTCGATGCCGAGCACAAAGGGATACGTCTGATCGGTTCACCCTCCACCTGCGTACAGTTCGTTCCAGGGGAGGACAACTTCGCCATCGACGCCACACCCCCCGGCTACAGATGGCTGAGCCTGCAGGCCGATGGAAGCATCGAGACAGGGCTCGGTTCTCTACCGGAAATTCCCTCGGGGCTCGAACTCGCTTCGATGGGCTATTGAGCCACCTGCCAAGCGCACAGAGAATCAACCCAGGACTATCTCAACCCCTGCCTTCACTTCCATGGCGTTGTCGCTGTGGGCGATTCTCAATGCCATAATCTCCACCCCTGCCTCGCGGACAACCCTGCGCAGGGTCTCTGCATAACCGGGATCGATCTCCTCAGCAGGATGAAAATGGTCCCCTTCAGGGCGATTCAGGGCATAGACCATCACCCCCCTGTACCCTTGCCCGCAAGCCGCCGCAAGCATCTCCAGATGTTTACGGCCACGCTGTGTCACCGCATCGGGAAAGGACAACCCACTCCCCTGCCATAGGGTGACATTCTTCACCTCGACCCATGCATCGGTGCCTCCACCCTCCGCCAGGAAAAAATCGAATCTCGATTTATCACCCTGCTGATGGTAGACCACCTCTCGCCGAATGGATCGGTAGCCGGCTAATCCCTCAATCCGATCCTCCCTTATCGCCTCCTCGATAACCGGATTGGTCCTGCCCGTGTGCACACCGATCCAGCCTTGTCCCATATCCACCCTTTCCAGGGTCCAAGCCAATTTACGTCGGGGATTGTCACTATGGCTGAGCTGAACCGGCGCACCGGGCTGCCAGCAGCCGAGCATGCTACCGGTGTTCGGGCAGTGGGCGGTTACCACCTCGCCTCCCGGCAGCTCGATGTCTGCGAGAAAGCGTTTGTAACGCCTGAGGATTCTTCCGTTGGTGAGCGGTGGTAGTTGCATAGGGTTGGTGTATTATCTCATTATGTCATTTATATGGCAGTCGATGACAGGATGTCATCTGACAAACCTATTAAAAGAGATGCTGAAACAAACGGGTGTTGCTTACACACCAGGATTCAGAACTTCGAATTAAACGACCAATGCAGTGGAGGGAACAGATAATGAAAACCAAGGTGTGGCTGATTGTTGGCGGTACATTATTGATCTCATACCAGCTCAAGGCCGAGGATAGCGGCTACGATAACAGGCAATTCACCATCAATCCGGGCAATATGATGGGTGGTATGTTCAACCCCATGAATAACTTTTTCGGTGGTTCGGACCCTTACCCCAATGACTATTACAGCTATCCTTATGCCCCACCTCCCGGTTATCCCCCGGCCTATGGCTATCCCGGCGCAGGCTATGGATACCCACCGCTCTACCCAGGCTATCAGCCTCTACCACAGAGCGGCGCTTATCCCGCGCCCGGTCCCACCACAGAGCAGCCGCAATCGTCGACTGCCAATGTGCAGCCCGCACCCCCAGCCACCTATAACCAGCCCCCTTCTGTGCAACCCGGTTTTACCAAGAAATACCGTTTCCGCCCCTTGGAGGCCAACGAGCCTGCTGCGAACAACAACAACAGCAGTTCACCCATTACCAAGCAAATCAACTCATCAGTACCAGCCCAACCCATGGGCCAGGCCGTCGCACCGCAATACCAGGAGGCCCCACAGGGAGGGTATGGGCAAGGCAGAATCAACCAACCCGCCACCCAAGAAACCCAGATGAAGTTCAGACCGCTGGATCAACCCGGCTATTCTGAATAGTCCCCGCAGGGAGTGTCACAGACCTCAGCCGATGCTGAACTCTTGAAAGTCGCGATAGTCGATAGTCTCGCAAGAGACGCCGCTCACACTGGCGTTTTGCGGACCCTTGCGTAACCAGGATTGCAGTGCATCGATCGCTTCCACACTGCCGCATGCCACCACTTCGACACGGCCATCGAGGAGGTTTTTGGCATAGCCCTTGACCCCCAACTGCTGGGCTTCATGACGTGCCGATGCCCGGTAGAATACACCCTGAACACGCCCCGCCACATGACAGCGAACACAAATCTTGTTGTTACGCTTATCAGCCTGTTCACTCATCATTCAGCCTCACTACTATCTTTTCACCGGCGCGAAGCGCCATTTCCGCTGAGGGGGAGAAGAGCGCTTCGAGACGGTATCTAGCCCCCCCTGGGTCAGTCGCCAGTGGATCTAGACCCAATATATGGATTGTGCCATCCAACCATTCGCCACGCACGCCGACCTTGATCGCCATACCCGGTCTCAGTGTGGCAATGGTCTGTGCATCGATTTCGGCGACCGCCTTCATGCTACTGTTGTCGATCAAGGTCAGGATCGGCATCGCCGTTTGGCGATTGATCACCGCCTGCCCTGGCTCTACATGTATCGACACCACAACCCCGTCAAAGGGTGCTGCAATCCGGCTGTATTCCCGCTGCAGGCGAATAGCGATCAGTTTCGCTTCCGCCTCACGGTAGCTCGTGTCCGAGGTGGCGGCAGCGATTTCAGCCTGCTTGCGCTCATGGTCAGACAGCAGGGTGCGATCATAGAGTTCCAGGGCTCGGTCCAACTCCCGTTTCGCCTCTTCATTCTGTTGTGAAGCCGCTTCCAGGCGTGACTCCGCTGCAGCAATTCTCGATTGATAGCCGCGCTGGTCCAGCTCTACCAGCACCTCACCACGCTTTACCTTGGATCCCACATCCACGTTGACCCTGGTCACCATACCGCTGACCAGGGTGGTCAGCTCCACCCTGTTGTTCCAATCAGTCAATGCCTCCAGGTCCCGAGCGATCAGCTCTGTGCTAAAGAGCAGACAGATAAGCAGTAGATGCTTCATCATATTTATCCCCCTTATTGTTCATTTTTCCTCGACCGGGGTGGCCAGCAACTCCCCTGTGAGCGCCTTGATCCGTGCATGGACCAGCTGTATCTGAAACTCATTTCTCATCTGTTGTAACTGAATATCAGTGATTTGAGTCATGGAGTCGCCCAGATCCGTCGCCATATCCATCTCATAAAGGGTTCGACTGCGATCCAGGTAGAGATCACGAAAATCCGCCGTAACCAGCAGTGCATCATAATCGACCTTGAGTCGGTCGAGCTCCAGCCACTGATCCAGCAACTGCTGCCGCAGCGCCAGCTCATGCTGCGCCAACTCAGCCTGCTTTCTCTGCACCAGGGCTCGCTGTTTGGCAATTTCGGAATCGACCCGATTGCCTTGATAGAGGGGCAGTTCGAAAACAAGTGCCGCGGTCATCGGATTGCGTCCGCCGAGTTCACGTCGATAGGCAGCGGCTTCCAACTCCGCCCGCAATACCGGATTGCCTTCGGCCTCGCTGGCCTGCAGCTGCTTCATCGCCGCCTGGAGTTCGGCCTGGAGACCTTTGCGTTTCGGATTCTCCCGCAACGCCTTCTCAACCAGCGGCTCGATCTCGGGCAATTCACCCAAGGGTTCGAATTGCGGAGACTCCAAATCCGCGGGAAGATCAAGCGGGCGATTCAAACTGATGGCGAGCTGAGAGCGGGTGATCCGCTGCTTGTTGCGACTCGCCCGCATTTTACGCAGCGCCTGTTGATAGCTCGCCTCAAGCTCCAGCATCTCGATATCCGAGACCTTACCCAGCTCGTTCTTTGTGCGCGCCCTGTCGAAACGGATATAGTCGATGGAGAGGGCTTCGTTATCCCTGGCATGTTCCAGATCGGCCAGCAGGACATCGAAGAATCTCGCCATCACATCCAGCCTGCGCTGCTGTCTCACCTCGAGCAGTTGCCACTGCCTGGAAGCCAACCCGGCCTCGGCCGCCTCTTCGGCATGACTGCTACGGCCAAAATCGTAGAGCTGCTTGCTCAGACTGAGACGGGCCAGGCTGTCGTTGCTGGAGTCGTCCTCAGCAACATCCGACGGATCGATGTAACGCAATGCCGCACTGAACGCCACATCTATATCGTCCTTTGCCTCGACCTGCTCTCTGACTGCCCTGGCTTGCGCCAGCTCGGCCTCGGCCATGCTGCGTTGCGGATGGAGTTGATCTGCCAGTCCCAAGGCGTACTCAAGGGTCAACGGAGAGGGCAGTGGGTCGGCCGAGTGGAGCGGTTGAGAGAGTATGAAAAGCGGTATCAGCAACACCGCTATCCGGTATGTGGAAAATGAAGAAGGCTTGCTACCCATTGTTATGCGGAAAGATATTGACAAGGGTCGTCTGTCATCACTCATTCGCTTACTTCAGCGCCCTTCTCTTTTCTCGCTTGTAACGGGAAAATTTAGTCGTCTTATAGTGATCATCGACCACAAACTCACCCAGCCACAGAAACTCCTGCGCATCCTTTGTTGGTCCTGTAAAGCGGAAAATCCTATTTCCATCGAGGTCAAAAAAGCCGAACACCGGGGTGGCGCGGACCTTGTTGTACCTGAATGCAAAGTCCTTCTCTTTCATGGTGTTGCCTTGAAAGTCTGAGATCTCCACATCACCTTCGACGTCCACGGTGTAGATGAGAAAGTGCTGTTTGAAATAGTCCTGAACATCAACCCGGTTCAATACCCGGGTCTTCATTTTATGGCAGAAGGGACACTCATCCATTTCAAACATAATCAGCACTCCCTTTTTTCCCTCTTCCCTCGCCACCTCCAGCTCCTCGCTGAAATCACCCAGGGATTGGTCGAAAAAGTGCTCCCCGGGATCCCGGGTGGCGGCATGGATATCGCCAAGGGTGACTAGCAAGCAGGCAAACAGTAAAAGAAATCGGGGCATCAATCGTCTCCTTACTCATTCGTCGAATCGATAAAACCCTCAAGATCTTCCAGGGTCACAGGTCCCACCTGGCGGGCGACCAATTTTCCTTCGGGACTGACCAGGAATGAGGTGGGAAGTCCAGGTACCCTACCTAACTCGGTGCGCGCCGCCGGCTTGGCAATAAGAATGGGATAGCTGAGAAACTGCTCGTCGACAAAGGCCTTCAACCGTGGCATTTCGATACGTTCCATCGCAACACCCAACACAACCGCGTCAGTATCCTTATGATTATTATGAAATACCTCCAGTTCTGGCAGCTCCTCCCGACAGGGAGGACACCAGGTTGCCCAGTAATTTACCAATACCCATTTACCACGATAATCGGAGAGGCGATAGCGCTTACCGTCCAGCCCTGGAAGTTCGAAATCCACTGTTTCTGCCACTGTCGCAAGGGAAAAGAGCGACAGCATTGTAATACCCAGCAGACGCAGTAGCGGTCTCGCACGGATCATATTTCTCTCCACTATTGTCTGTTATCACTTAATTAGTTGTTAAATTATCGGCCGATCAACCCTGATCGCAGCAGCAGTAATACCCGGCAGTTTTCTCTGACATGCATTCTCAAGGTAAATTCCAGTCAGTGCAATTCATGTAAACCACAACCTTGAATCGTTATCGGCAGCCTTCTCGTTAGATTCATCGGCCTCTGTTGAAATTGTGATTGCTTCGCACATAGCATTTCATCGAATCTTCCTGGTTACTCTATCTATTTGATTTATAGCCATTAAACCACACAATAACCACTAAATTTCCAGATCCCCAAGCCTCTCCACCGAATACCACCCCCCTTTTTGGGGCGATCAAAACTGTTCCACCTCTTCAACTGGATGATATAGTGAACAATTGATTAGACGCCCGGAGTAGCAGGCTTTCAGATCAATATGTTTGATTTTTTTTCCCACAGGAGCGCACCAGCAACCCAGGCACTTTTCTATGTGCCGCAACCGGATCCATTTGAAAATCCTTTGGTGGAGACCGACCCCGCTCTACTTCGCCAGTGGGCGACAGCACTGCCGTTCGCCAATCAGGCACAGTTGGCAGAGACTGTTATCACCAGTCTAAGCCGGCTCAACCGTTACCCCGGTGTGGTGAAGAAACGCTCTGAGTTGATGGATATCTATACAACCCCCTGTATAAGACTGACCCATGGCGCCGCGCAGCGTAAAACAGAAGCTCCACTGCAACTGATTCGTCAAGTGATGCTGGAGATGGCCTACGGACACAGCCATGTCGCCAATGACTGCATCAAGAGTAAAGCCAATCGAAAAAACCTGCAGCGTCTTACTGAAGCAATCTACTATGCAATCAAGTACTACGTTTTCGAATACCTGCTGGCTTGTGAGGATTTTGATTGCAGGAGCGGAAGGGTTTATCGCAACGTCACACGCTTGATGACCTTTGCCGAAGAGCAGAACATCCATCGCAATCAGGTCGAGGATAGTGAGCAAACCCAAGCCGAATTCGCCACCATTTTTCATCAATACAATCGCTTTATGCTTTTGCTGTTACTCGATCCCTGCCATCTACAACAGGGCGAAACCCGATTGTGTTTCGATTTTCTCGAGAGCCTGGCGGAAAATGCTCTTATCACCAGCGCAACCGCCGATACTGATCCTACTGGACGCTATGTCATCGACAGATTGGGGGAGGTACCCCCCTATCTCTTCAATCCCGAGTGCTTGGATAAAATGCCCCAACCACGTTTTGCCCTGTTCGATCTCAGCACGGTCAGTAAGGGGCTACATAAAAAGCTGAGGCAGATGGAAAGGTCCGAGGGGGGGAAACCGCAAGCGATCGCGATATTGAGCATGCAGGAAGCGACCAATCTCCTGGCGCGAATGCTAAAGTCTTGGCATATCCGACTAAAGCGCGACAGTGAACGCCATTCGACCTCCGGCGAGGTGATGTTATGGATCGGTATCGATGCAGTCTATGCCTATCTCAGAGGCAAAAGCATGACAACGCAGGCAACGGATGATGAGATCGATATGACCCACCATGGCGGCATCCAAGGCGATACTGCATCCACAGAGGGTCAGCGAATCTCAGCTGTTCGCACCAACCAAAGCCGTTCCGGTGTTGCCCTGCAGATCGCCAAAAACAACGCCAAGACGCCACTGGTCGGGGAACTGGTACTCTTTTCCAATCACCAGCAGCGACAGGAGAACGATTGGAAACTTGGTATTGTTAAACGGGCATTGAGCAGTAACGACAATCTGTTGGATATTGGCATCCAGTTTATACTCGGTATTGTTGAACCCATCACCCTGCGACCGGTAAATCAGCATCAGAAATCAGAGGAGGTAAAGGATCGCCCGGCAATCTTCATCGACCAGGGACATAGTCACCGCAGTTCCCTCATCGTACCGAAAAACTTCTTCGTGATCGGACAGGATTACCGGGTGGAGGAGATGCTTCCCGCACCCACCATCACCCCGCTGCAACTGCTCGAGACAACCGGAAAATTCGAACGCTACCGGATAAAAAACACATAGATCCAGAGCCCGTTAACAGGCCCTAGAGCAGCTCACTGAGCGGGCGCTGCATCTTCTCCTTCAAATCACTGTTCGCCTCCTCGATCAAGCTACGAAACTCGTCCGATGCCGCGAGCAAGCTACCACCATCCGGCAACATATAGGCATCGGAACTGAAAAGCTCAGCCAGGCTAACCTCACTCAGATCCCTCGCCAACGCCCAACCCTTTTCATCCGTAAACAAAACAAAGCGTGCCCGCTGTAGCGAGCTGAGGAGTGATTCAAGCTGGACTTCGGAACTATCGTTCAGCCGCTCCTGGAGTTGAGTTGTTGTGGTTGACAGACCCGAGTGCTGAGATTCACGCAACAGCCTCATAACCTCCAGCGCGAGAATAAACCTATCCCCCCTTTGTTCCAGCTTCTCCTTCCAATCGTAGCGATAGATGCCGAGGCAGTATGAAAACTCTGCGCCCAACAGGGTTACCAACCAGGAGAGATAGAGCCAGATAAGGAAGATGGGAACAACCGCGAGGGCCCCATAGATGGCCTCATAGGTCGGAAAGGTGGTGACATAGAGGGCAAACCCCCTTTTTGTCGCCTCAAACAGCAACGCCGCGATTACACCACCCGCCAGTGCATGGCGCAACATCACCGAACGGTTGGGAACCAATGCGTAGAGCAGGGTGAAGGCAACTGCCGATATCAGAATAGGCATCATACCGAGCAGCCTTGATCGAACCATTGCCACCGCTTCTGCATCGTTGAAGAAGGGAATGGAGACCAGATAGGAGGTCACACCCACACTGATCACAATCAATAACGGGCCGAGGGAGAGAATTGCCCAATAGACGGTGAATTTGGCCAGGGCTGAGCGTTTACGCCTTACATGCCATATGGTATTGAAAGCCTTGTCGATATTGCTCATCAACAACAGCGCCACCAGGATCAGAAAAAGGAAACCCACCCCCGAGAGCTGTGCCGCCTTCTGGCTGAAGTTTCTGAGATGCTGTTGTACCGCCTCCCCGGCCGCGGGAACGAAGTTCTGAAACAGGAAGTTCTCTATCTGCTCGGAGACCCGTTCAGAGACGGGAAAAATGGAAAACAGGGCCAGCATGACGGTCATTAGAGGCACCAGCGAGAGCAGCGTGGTATAGGTCAATGCGGCCACATGCCGGTTGACACCATCGTTGCTGAAATGGTGTACCCACAACAACAGGAAGGATTTAAAATGTCGTAGCGTCGAGATAATCCTTGCTTTTACAGATAACCGGTTCATTAATGACATCCACGTTTTTTATCTAGGGCCAGTTAACAGGCCCTAGTGAATCGATATAACCGATTCTGGAGCCATTCCCTCTGTATGGATACAATGACGCCAAATTCAATTTGAGGCAATCCGCATTCGCCAAATGGCAGCGCTAGCCGAAGGAGAACAATCATGAGTGTCGAGATCTATCACAATCCGCGCTGTAGTAAATCGAGACAGACCCTGCAGCTGTTACAGGAGAACGGCATCGATGCCGATGTGGTCGAATATCTCAAGACCCCGCCGGACAAGGCTAGCCTTGAGCGGATCCTCGATATGCTCGGTCTGGAACCGAGAGAGCTGATGCGTAAGAAGGAGAAGGAGTATAAAGCACTACAACTCGATGATCCGCACCTGAGCCGTGACCAACTGATCGAGGCGATGATCGCCAATCCCAAACTCATTGAACGTCCGATCGTGATTCAGAACGGCAAAGCCGCCATCGGCAGGCCACCTGAAAAAGTCCTCGAGATTCTCTAACCACAGGCGCTAAACGAAACCGCAGAGTTTCCAGGGAACCATCATGGCCGAAGTGCTGATACTCTACTACAGTCGCCACGGCGCCACCGCCGAGATGGCGCAAATCATCGCCCGGGGTGTAGAAGAGGTGGCGGGGGTAGACGCCAGACTGCGTACGGTTCCGGAGGTCTCCCCCCTCTGCGAGGCCAGCGAAGACACTATCCCGAAGAGCGGCGCACCCTATGTCAGTGAGGCTGACCTGCGCGATTGCGCGGGATTGATCCTGGGCAGTCCGACCCGCTTCGGTAATATGGCCGCGCCCATGAAATACTTTCTCGACACCACCAGCCAACTCTGGATGAGCGGTGCCTTGATCGATAAGCCTGCCTCGGTCTTCACCTCCACATCGAGCCTCCACGGAGGCCAGGAGAGCACCTTGTTAGCGATGATGCTGCCCCTGCTCCACCACGGCATGCTGCTACAGGGGGTGCCCTATAGTGAAACCGCCCTGCTCAACACCCGGAGTGGCGGCACACCCTATGGTGCCAGCCACTTGGCCGGAGGGGAGAGCAATCTGCCCTTGAGCGAGGAAGAGAAACGCATCTGTAAGACCCAGGGCAGGCGCATGGCTGAGACCGTGAAACGCCTCTGCGGCTGACCCTGTTGATCGGTATGCCGGTTCAGCTACCACTCAGCCTCAGCATTCGACCCAGGATCGATTTCTCCGCCTTTATTGTCGGTCGCAACGGCGAGGTGGAGTCGCGTCTGCGCAGCAAATCGGATCCCTTCATCTATCTTTGGGGGGTATCCGGCAGCGGCAAGAGCCATCTGCTCCAGGCCAGCTGTCATCAGGTGCAACAGGAGCAGGATCAAGCCGCCTACCTACCATTCAAATCCGAACATGGATTGGAGCCGGCGATGCTGGAGGGGCTTGAGGCGTTCTCCCTTGTCTGTCTTGACGACCTGGAGGTTGCGGCAGGCAAGCGGGATTGGGAGTTGGCGATATTCAACCTCTACAATCAGATACGGGAAGCGGGCTCCCGACTGATCGTCACCAGCGATCGCCCCCCAGCGAAACTAGCGCTCAAACTCGCAGACCTCACCTCCAGGCTGAGTTGGGGACCCTGTTACCAGCTGTTTCCGTTGAACGACGAAGAGCGGCTGGAACTGCTGATCCGCAATGCCGAGCGCAGGGGCATGACCATGAGCGTGGAGATAGCCAACTTTCTATTGCAACGCGCACCCCGGGACATCCATACGCTTACCTTGCTCATAGAACGGCTCGATCAGGCCTCCCTTGCCGCGCAGAGGCGGCTGACCATACCATTTGTACGTGAAATCCTGAATCTGTGAAGGGATATACTCGAACTATGCAGAATGGAGGTATTGAGATGACAACCACTCAGGAGAGCATACAAAAGAAGCTCGAATCGGCGTTCTCACCACTGCATCTAGAGGTGATTAACGAGAGCCACATGCACAATGTACCCGAAGGCGCGGAATCCCACTTCAAGATCGTAGTCGTCAGCGATACCTTTAAGGATGAGCGATTGATCAACCGCCACCGCCGGGTCAACAAGGTATTGGCTGAGGAGTTGCAGGGCGGGGTTCACGCCATCGCACTGCATACCCTGACCCCGGAAGACTGGTTCGATCAAGGGGGCAGGACAGCCGACTCCCCACCCTGTCTGGGGGGCTCTAAACAGACCTGAACTTTAATAAGTCCGCAAATGAACGCGAATAAACGCAAATAAGACGCTATTAGGTTCCCAAATGGCAGGTTGAGGCAGTAGCCTGCGGTTATCACACCAGGCTCACCCGCCTTATCACCCACGATTCTCAGCTATGGAACAGGTAAGTGAACATTACTCTAAGCTATTGCAATTTCGTGATCACACTGGCATTCGGTGCATCATCTGGGACCGTCTCTGTAGATTTGAGTTGTCTGGGAAAGTCGCTGTGAACCGGTCCCTGAGCGCTCGATGACCGCATCCCTGCAGCCAATGCTTTCCTAGACAACTCAAGTCCACAGAGACTAATGCACTTAAATCGAGAGCGCTATCAATGGCTAAGTAGTGTGCGTAATCAAGAGTAAAAACAGTTCCATTTGCGTCTATTCGCGTTCATTTGCGGACTTAATAACCTGATCACTCACGGTATGATTGAGCATTCTCGGTAATCAATAACAATATTACTTGCGCTGCAACACCAGGCTCAGATCGAGCACTTCCCCGTTGCGCCAGATCTTGACCTCGACCTGGTCGCCGACACTGAAATCGTCAAGGCGCCCCAATAGCTCATTCACCGTGGTCACCCCACGGCCGTCGATCTCCTGTATCACATCACCTGGAACCACGTCACCGTTGACATCGATGAAGGTACCCTGCAGTCCGGCCTGCTCAGCAGCCGAGCCGACCTCGATCTGGAGCACCAGAACCCCATCCAGCTTGAGTTTTTCCAGGATCACCCGGTTGATCTCTTCATCCACCGAGATACCGAGGGAGGGTCGTACATAACGCCCCTTTGCGATCAGCTCCGGTACCACCCGGTTTACCGTATCCACCGGTACCGCAAAGCCGATCCCGGCGTAGGCCCCCGAGGGGCTGTAGATGGCGGTGTTGATACCGATCAGGCGGCCGGCACTGTCGAGCAGGGGACCGCCGGAATTGCCTGGATTGATGGCGGCATCGGTCTGGATCAGGTGGTCGATGGCAACCCCATCCCGCCCTTCGGAGAGGGAGCGGTCAAGGGCCGAGACCACTCCGGTGGTCAGGGTATAGTCGAGACCGAATGGATTGCCGATGGCAAACACCTTCTGCCCCACCTTGAGATTGTCGCTGCTGCCGACGGGCACGGGCGGTGGTCGATCGAAGGGGACCCGAATGCGCAGTACCGCCAGGTCGTGATCGGGACTGCTACCGATCAACACCGCGCGATAACTGCGTCCGTCGTTGAGCCGTACTCTCGCCTCCGAGGCCTCGGAGATGACATGGTGATTGGTCACCAGGTGGCCGAGATCGTCCCAGATAAAACCCGAGCCCGTACCCTGGGGTACGCTGAAGATATCCCGGGTCCAGGGATTGCGCACCCGCTGCAGGGTCGTGATGTAGACCACCGAGGGGCTCGCCTGTTGAAAGATCTCCACGGTGGCCTTCTCGTCCGCTGCCAGATCCCCCCGGGGGGTGACCACTCGAGGCTCTGAAGTGATACTGACGATCCAGCGCTCGAGCAAGGGCAGGAAGGTCCAGACCAGGAGAAACAGCAGCAGGCCGCCGACGATGAACCTGATCCGCCGCAGATAGGGATCACTCATGACGAATCATCACCCCCTCTGCACGGATTGGGAGCAGGGGAGTTTTCTCTTACCCTGAAGCGCATCAGCTCTGTTGCCTGAAGTAGTCCCTGGTGAGGGCAAACACCACCGGACTCAACAACAACAGGGCGATCAGGTTGGGTATCGCCATCAGGGCATTGAGGGTATCCGCCACCAGCCAGACAAAGGTAAGGAACTCCTGGGCCACAGCGCCCAGGGGAATCATCACGATCCAGGCAATGCGGAAGGGGGTGATGGAGCGCACCCCGAACAGATACTCGACACAACGCTCCCCATAGACGCTCCATCCGAGGATGGTGGTGAAGGCGAACACCGCCAGCCCCAGGGAGACCACATAGCTGCCGATTCCCGGCAGGGCGGTCTCAAACGCCAGCGAGGAGAGTGCCGAGCTGGTCTCGCCGCTGGTCCAGGCGCCGGTGACCACGATGGCCAGTCCGGTAATGGAGCAGACAATGATGGTATCGATGAAGGTGCCAAGCATCGCCACGGATCCCTGACGCACCGGGTTGTCCGTCGCCGCCGCCGCGTGGGCGATGGGGGCGCTGCCGAGACCCGCCTCATTGGAGAATATCCCCCTGGCCACCCCGAACTGGATGGTGAGCCAGACCGCCGCGCCGGCAAAGCCGCCCGTGGCGGCGGTGGGGGTAAAGGCCTCGCTGACGATCAGCGCCAGAGCGCTGGGAATGGCCCCGGCATAGATCAGCAGCACCACTAATCCGCAAAGCAGATAGGCCACCGCCATGAAGGGCACCAATTTTCCGGCCACTTCGGCAATGCGGCGAATACCGCCGATCAATACCAGCGCCGCCAGGATCGCCATCACCAGGCCGGTCACCCAGGGCGCGATCTGCAATCCCTCGTTCGTCGACAGGGCATTGGCCACCGAGTTGGCCTGCACCGTGTTGCCAATGCCAAAGCCCGCGAGGGCACCGAAGATGGCGAACAGGGTACCCAACCAGGCCCATTTGGCATCCAGGCCGTTCTTGATGTAGTACATGGGACCGCCCACATGGTTGCCGTTTTCATCCACCTCGCGATAGCGTACCGCCAATACTGCCTCGGCATACTTTGTGGCCATGCCCACCAGAGCGGTGCACCACATCCAGAAGATGGCCCCCGGGCCACCGATCGCGACCGCTGTGGCCACACCCGCAATGTTGCCGGTACCGATGGTGGCCGAGAGCGAGGTCATGAGGGCGTTGAAGGGACTGATTTCACCCTCACCCAGCCCCTCGCGTCCGCGCCACAGCATGCGAAAACCGTAGCCGAGGCGTGCCAGTGGCATCAGCTTCAGCCCAATCATGAGAAACAGACCCGTGCCCAGAATCAGCACCAGCATCAGTGGACCCCAGACGATTCCGTTTAACCAATCAATGAATGCAGTCACGCTTTCCACCCCTGGTACCCCTCTTTTTTAGTTAAACCTCAAAGGCTTAGCTGGCATCTATCCGGTATCAGCATGTGCCTGTCAATCCCTTCTCGGCAAACACCAGCAACCCACAATTGATGAACCACTATACACACCCCAGATCACTGAATTCAAAAAAGAGATCCCCTATCCTGAAAAATCCCTTGAGATAAAGATGGTTGCCGGTTAACCTCAAAGGATCTACCCAACATGTATTTGGATCCTACCCATGTCAGTCTGCAAAAGTCTCAAAGGGTATACCCGGAAACATGAACGTCTGGCAGATCTCTTTTCTCTGCTAGCAGTAGCGCTCTTATTCGGCACCCTCTATTTTGTTCTCGCCTACCATACACCGATTGTCGGCTGGTTGAAGCGGGATGCGGTCATTCATATACCGATTGCCGTTGCCCTATTGGTGCTTGATATTCTGTTGATGTATATGTTTCTGAATATCGGCTCGGCCCGATTTTCCGAGGAAGAAGAGGGCTGTTTCCATACCTTCAAAGGTCGCCGCAGCGGCAGTGGCTCCATCGGCATCATGTTCAGCAACTGGCTACACCATATGGAACAGGTGGGTAGAAAACACCGCTGATTGGCACAGCACCCTGAAGAATGGATCCACAGGCCGATTGCAGCCTGGGTTGCCGCGTGAACTTCAACCCGCGATCTATCAACGGGTCGGCATAAGCAGACAGAGTGGAGAACGACTATTTTCATGGAGACTTCGGCGCCTACACCTTGTAGTCGATTCGGTGTTCTATGCGTCCTCTGCGCAATCATTGTCTTCCCCCATATCGGCTGTGTCTCGATGGCCACCGACCGCCTCGCTGCCAATCTCTCCAACGCGATGCTCAACCAGACAGATCCGGAGATAGTGCGACACGGCGCACCCGCCTATCTGCTGCTGCTTGACTCCCTCATCGAAGAGAGCCCCGAGGATGCAACCCTGCTCTATACCGGAGCCCGGCTCTACAGTGCCTATGCGGGGGGATTGGTGACCGATAGCGAAAGAAAACTTGGCCTCACCCAGAAGGCGCTGGACTATGCGGGCCGGGGTTTGTGTCAACATCAACCTGCCATCTGCCAATTGGCCACCAAGCCCTACGAGCAGTTTATCGCTGCGGTTCATGAGGTGGATAGTGGGGATATGGAGGGTCTCTATCTCTACGCTACCAGCTGGGCGGGGTGGATAGAGGCCCGCAGTGACGACTGGAATGCGGTTGCCGATCTCGCCAAGGCAGAGGCCATGCTGCAACATCTCATATCCATGGATCCCGGTTATGAAGGTGGCCGGGCTCAACTCTACCTCGGGGTAATCAGGAGTCAGATCCCTCCCGCCCTGGGGGGCAAGCCGGAGATTGGGCGACAACATTTCGAACAGGCCATCAACTTCTCATCGGGAGACGACCTGATGGTAAAACTGGAATTCGCTCGACACTATGCCCGCCTGGTTTTTGATAAAACCCTTCACGACAGACTGCTGAATGAGGTTATCGATGCCGATCCGGTAAAACCCGGCCTCACCCTAAGCAACATCATGGCCCAAAAGCAGGCCAGGGCGTTGCTTGAGGATGACTATTTTTAGCTCCCTGCCTGATTCCCGCGATCAGCACCCCGGTTGGCGCCGTCACTGAGTCGACAAGCTGGTGGCCAGTATTTTGCGTCCGAATGTTGTCTGACTACGTACACTAAAGATAAATAGCCCTGTAAACTCGAAATGTTAAATGATGGACCCGGTCAAACCATCCAGTTCATAACAAGGATTCAACCATGTTCCGCATCTTGATCACCCTGCTGCCACTGCTGCTATTGAGCCCGTTCAGCCAGGCGAGTACCACCTTGAAAATTGCCACGCTGGCACCCGATGGGACCAGCTGGATGAAAGAGATGCGCGCTGCGGCAAAGCAGATACAGCAGCGAACCGAGGACAGGGTAAAGATTCGATTCTATCCGGGCGGCGTGATGGGAAATGACAGCAGCGTACTGCGTAAGATCCGCGTCGGACAGCTACACGGTGGCGCCGTCACCGGTGGCGGGCTTAGTGCGGTCTACAAGGACGCCCAGCTCTATACCCTGCCATTCCAGTTTCGCAATCTTCAAGAAGTCGACGCAGTACGCCGGGTGATGGACCCGCTGATTATCGCGGGTTTGCAAAACGCAGGTTACATCAGCTTTGGATTGAGTGAAGGCGGTTTTGCCTATCTACTCTCAAATAGCCCGGTCAAATCCACACAAAGCATGAAGGATTTGAAAATTTGGATACCCGAGGGCGATCAGATCAACGCAAGTATGTTCCAATCACTGGGGATCTCCCCCGTGCCACTGCCTCTGACCGATGTGCTCACCGGCTTGCAAACCGGGCTCATCGACACGATCGCAAGCGCCCCGATCGGTGCCATTGCCCTGCAATGGCATACTCGGGTCAACTATCTGACACAGGTACCCCTCGCCTATCTCTATGCAACCCTGATCGTGAAGGAGAAGGCATTCAACAAGCTGCAGAAATCCGATCAGTCCATTGTCAAGGAGATAATGGGGGCCACCTTTGACAAGATCGACCATCAGAACCGCATTGAGAACGAAAAGGCCCTGGCCGCACTGAGAAAGCAGGGTATCAAGTTTGTCAGGCCCAGCCTGGATCAACAACAGGCGTGGGAGAGCCATGCCAATACTACCTTATTGAAACTGAGTGAACAGAAGCTGTTCAGCAAAACAATGTTCAGTAGGATGCAGACCCTGATCCACCAACAGAGAGAGGTCGCTATGGTCCACTAGAAGAACAAACAACCTGGTGCTATATAAACTACACTTAGGGGCCAACCAGAACGAAAAGTATCAACCCATGATGCAACAAAGGTCATTCACCCAACCCGCGGCCCCTATGTGGTGCTGGCGAGAAATTCTTAAAATTCACCCGGATTACACGACTGGTTGTTATCACCGGATCTAGCAAAATGACCGGCATCAATCTTTTTAAACCCGACAGGGCCGATAGTGAGAAGGAGTACTTCGAGACACTGTTGCAATCTGAGAACATCACCATTGAGCGCATACTCAGCCCGCCGAATACCATCACCGATTTATCACAGCAACCCCATGATGAGTGGGTCTGCGTACTACAAGGGAGCGCTAAGCTGGAAATGGACGATCGGCAGATCACCCTTTATCGAGGTGACAGCGTACTGATACCCTCCAATACCCTGCACAGGGTCTTAACCACGAGCCATCAACCCCACTGCATCTGGCTCGCCATACATATTCTGTGATCTCCACCTAGTTGTGCATCATGTTAATCACCCTAAAGCGCATCAAGCAGTTGATCCTGTTCTTCGAAGACGGCCTGATGGTGCTCCTGCTAAGTGCAACGGTTCTGCTCGCGGCAAGCCAGATTCTATTGCGCAACCTCTTCGATAGCGGCCTGATCTGGGCCGACCCGACCCTGCGCATCATGGTATTGTGGCTCGCCCTCTTAGGTGCAATCGCCGCTACCAGAGAGAACCGCCATATTCGCATCGATCTCTTCAGCCACAAGTTGTCACCTCGCTTGCGGTCGATCCTCGCTGCGATCAACAATCTGTTCAGTGCTTTAGTCTGTGGCATCATCACCTGGCACGCGGTGCGCTTCGTCTACGCGGAGTGGCAGGATGGCGCAACCCTGTTTGCCACTATTCCCGCATGGCTGGGGGAGATTATCATCCCGATAGGTTTTGCGGTGATGACACTACGCTTTCTCTTCAACTTCTCCCTGCAGCTGCTGCAACCGGATGGCGGATGATCTTTGCGCTGTTGCTGATTCTGCTGGCACTTTGCGGAGCCCCGCTGTTCGCCATTATCGGCGCCAGCGCACTCTGGGGTTTCCATCAATCGGATATCGATCTATCGGTGGTGGTGATCGAGTTCTTCCGCCTGGCGGAGATGCCTGTGCTGCTGGCAATCCCGCTGTTTACCTTTGCCGGTTATCTGCTCAGTGAGAGCGGCGCACCCCACCGCCTGGTCAGACTGACCGAGGCACTACTTGGCTGGGTTCCCGGCGGCATGGCCTTTGTCGCCTTGGTCGCTTGCGCGCTGTTCACCGCATTCACCGGCGCCTCCGGTGTCACCATCGTGGCCCTGGGTGCCCTGCTCTACCCCGCGCTTCGCGAAGCGGGCTATAAGAAGAACTTCAGTCTCGGCCTGGTAACCACCTCCGGAAGCCTGGGGCTGCTGTTCGCCCCTGCCCTGCCACTGATCCTCTATGCGGTGGTGGCGCAACAGTTGGGTATCGGCGGTTCCATCAGCGTCGACGACATGTTCCTCGCGGGTATCCTGCCCGGACTGCTGATGTTGCTGATACTCCTCGCCTGGGGACTCTGGTCCGGTAGGGATCTGCCGCTGAAGACCTTTACCCTCAACGAAGCCAAGTCTGCTATCCGCGAGGCAGCCTGGGAGATCCCGCTGCCGTTCATTTTGCTGGGAGGTATCTACAGCGGTTACTTCGCGCTCTCCGAAGCCGCCGCTGTCACCGCGGTCTATGTTTTGACCGTCGAAGTCTTCATCTACCGGGAGATACCTCTGACACAGCTTCCCAGGGTGATGCGCGAAGCGATGTTGCTGGTTGGTGGGATTCTGATCATTCTCGGTCTCTCCATGGCGTCCACCAACTACCTGATCGATGCGGAGGTTCCAAGCCGGCTCTTCGACTGGCTGCATGCACGGGTGCAAGACCCCCTCACTTTCCTCATTCTGCTCAATATCTTTCTCCTCGCCCTCGGCACCATGCTCGACATCTTCTCAGCCGTGGTATTGATGGTGCCGCTGCTGCTCCCGGTAGCCGTACAGTATGGTATCGATCCGGTCCATCTCGGGATTATCTTTCTCGCCAACATGCAGATCGGCTATTTCACCCCTCCGGTGGGTATGAATCTGTTCATTGCCAGTTACCGCTTCGACAAACCGATCAGTGAAATATACCGCGCCACCCTTCCCTGGTTTTTCATCCTCTTTGGCGCGGTATTGATCATCACCTATTGGCCGACACTCTCACTGGCCTTGCTGGAGCGTAATTGAGCACGTATCCGGTCGCCCAATTCAAACCCGGCCAGGCCCAGCATTATCAACCCAGTACCCACCCATACCTTGACATCGAACTCCTCGGCGTTCAGCCAATTCCCGGCCAATAGGGCGAGCACCGGTGTGATTAGGGTTATCAGCGCAACCTTTGTGGTCTCCACATGACGCAAGACATAGAAGTAGAGGGCAAAGCCAAGCACCGACCCAACCACGCCTAGATAGATAATCGAGTTGAGGGCTCGTTGCTCAATCACCAGAGGCCAGCTCTCTCCCTGCAGAAACCAGCTCAGCAGAAACAGGGGTACCGCCACCAGCAATCCCCCGGCGGTCACTACCAGACCATGCAGTTGGGCATCGATGCGTTTTACCCATACCGCGCTGGCCGAGTGGGTGATCACCGAAATCAATACGCCAATCAGCCCAAGCACGAAACCGACACCGAGATCTATTCCCACGGAGAAGATCGTGGCCAAGCCCGCCAGTGCAATTATTACCGCGAGAAAACGTTGCAAGTCGAGCCCTGGCTCCTGCAGCCATACCCGGGCCATCAGGCCGGTGAAGATGGGAGTGAGACCGAACACCACTGAAATCCAACCCGAAGGGATGAACTGGGAGGCCCAATAGACCGCACTCATGGCGACAAAGATCCCCAGGCCCGCCGCCAGGTAGGTACGTCGTGCACGTTTATGCCACACCAGGGGCTGACCCATCAGGCGCAGTACCAGCAGGGCCAGGAAGACGCCGATCACCATGCGACCGGTGACGCCGAACAGATAGCCAACACCCTCGCCGCTCCACTTGATGGCAAGCGGCGTGGTTCCCCAGATCAGCACTATCCCCAGATAGGCGGCCGGCACAGACATTTTATCTACCTCCTATAACGAAAAAGGCCGCAGATGGTGTCTCATCTGCGGCCTTGTGAAAAAACTTGTTTGAGTGTTTGCTAACTTCGCATCAAACTCCCGGACGCAGATAACTTGACCACTGCCCATACGGGTAGGCAACGGCGCTTAAAGGTCATCTTTGTCTGCGTTAGGTTATACATGGCAATCAGCATGCATGCTCAAAGTGACAAGGTCAAGGGATAATTCAGACGCTGGATGTAATCCGAGAGAAAAAATCATGAAACTTGATATTGAAATCTGTCGGCAGTGATACAATCCAGACCCAATGAAACAGTCAGCCCACCTCTTGCCATGGACCTCAGCGTACTCTTCCCCCCCCAGGTCGTGATACTCAAGGCCACCAATGAGATGTGGACCACACCTCTGTGCAGTGAAGAGGAGAGGTTGATAGAGGGCAGCGTTGCAAAACGCCAACGGGAGTTTCGTGCCGGACGCAACGCGGCCCATGCCGCGCTGAAACAGCTCAATGCCCCGTCAGGTCCGCTGCTTCGCGATGAAAATCGACAACCGGTCTGGCCCAGGGGATACCTTGGCAGCATAAGCCACTGCGAAGACAGCTGTGTTGCTGCCTGCGTGTCGGCTGAGGATCTGCCGAGCCTTGGGATTGATGTCGAACCGCTAAAGCCGCTATCGCCCGGGGTTGCGCGCTATATCGACACGGATCAGGAGAGAGTGTTCATGGAGCGACATCCGGAGCTGCCACGAAGATTGATATTCAGCGCCAAGGAGAGCCTCTATAAGTGTTACCATCCCTTGATCAAACGCTTCTTCGGTTTTCACTCTGTGAGCTTGGATATCGATACTTCAAACGGGCGGTTCAATTTCGAACCCACCGATGTTTGCAAAGTGGAGTTTCCACAAGACCTCGATTTTCACGGCCGCTATCTGGTTACAGAGCATCACCTCTATACCAGCTGCTTTCTGACAACCCTGGGGTCGGTGTCGTATTGACGATATCAGGGCGTATTGGATTAGTGTTAACAGGCCCTAGTCACCCTTCATCAACAGCTTGACACCCGTCTCGTTCCAGCGCTCACCGCCTAGAGTGGGTTTACCCAAAGTATTCCAGAGTTCGGCCGCCTGTTCCGGGGAGATCGAATTGAGCTTCAATTCAACCGCCTCGCGAGAGAGTGCAGCGATATAGCGCTCCTTGCCGACCAGATCGATCAGGCCGTAATAGTCCATTTCCTTTGAGAACTCCCGATTCACAATATCGAGGGCATCATCGACCTGACTGGTTTCGATGATATCGATGGCGCGTTGCTCCATAGCGTCAAGTTCTGCCTTGGCACGCTGTTTCTCTACAAGGATCAACTCACCCTTGCGAAACATCTCCTCATCCCAGGTATCCAATGCCACACGGACCGCTTGGGTTGTGAGGTGCGGAAAGTCGCGGGTGATGCGTCGAAGATGACCAACGGCCTCTCTCGCTGCAAACACGGCATCAGCCTCGTCACCTTCTATCACTATCTGTTCCAATTCTTCGTCCATAACCATATTTGCCCAAATGACCACACTTGGTTTAACGGCATAGACCTCAATTCCTTTACAACCACTGGCAGCCGGTCAGGCCTGGCCTTATACTGATCCCCTTGTGCAAGGGCCTGTGGACCCGCAAACCAATACAGTGGTGTGGCTGCAGACCAGACCCCGGCAGATGCTTAGCCAAAAGCCTCGAGAGACAGTTCGCTACATGTACGCAGTCAGTAAAGATATCCACTTCTGTTACGGTCACAGACTACTCAACCATCAGGGGAAATGCCGCCACCTCCATGGTCACAATGCCAAGGCGGTGATCCGTCTCGAGGCGGAACAGCTCGATTCCATGGGCATGGTCTGCGATTTCTCCGATATCGGTGACTATGTGAAGCGCTGGATCGAGGAGACCCTGGACCACAATATGTTGCTGCATCGAGACGATCCGGTGTTGCCGCTGCTGCAGCAGGCGGGTGAATCGGTCTATGTCATGGAGAACAACCCCACCGCGGAGAATATCGCCCGTCTGATCTTCGAATATGTGGAGGCGGGGGGCTTTCCGGTGGTCGAGGTGGCGATATTCGAGACCGAGAGTGCACTGGCCAGCTACAGACGCAAGCCGCCAGCCACTACCTGATACCCGATCTTCAAGCAGACAACTCAGCAGCCGAAGGACCGAGGCCCATGTTGATCCCTATTTGGCCAGGGGTCGACCCGGCTCCCAAGCGCTTGGCGAAAGCAGATAGATGGGAGCCAGGTACAATCCGGGGGTAGTCAGCAGATCAGCCGATTTCGTTGTAGCCACGCTCTTCGTGAAGCACGATATCGAGACCCTCGATCTCCTGTTCCTTGTTGACCCGCAATCCCAACAGGACATCGACCAGTTTCAAGATTGCGAAGGTTACCACTGCGGTAAAGCCCACAGTGGCCACGACACCGATAGCCTGCACGGTGACCTGACCGCCCATGCTCTGGATACCGTCGGCAAATCCGTAGCCGGAAAAGACCCCGAGGGAGGTTGAGGAGAAGATCCCCGCAAGCAGGGTACCGAGAATGCCACCGACGCCGTGGACAGGGAACACATCGAGGGAGTCGTCGATCTTCAGTACCTGCTTCAGATAGTTGGTGGCGGAAAAACAGATCGCACCCGCCAACAGACCGATCACCAGCGCCCCTGCCGGACCGACGAATCCGGAGGCGGGGGTGATGGTACCGAGACCGGCCACCATACCGGTCACCGCACCCAAGGCGCTCGGCTTGCCGAACTTGATCCACTCACGCACCATCCAGGTCATGGCTCCGGTTGCGGCGGAGATGTGGGTCACCAGCATCGCCATCGCGGCATTGCCGTCGGCAGCCAATGCGCTACCGCCGTTGAAACCGAACCACCCGACCCAGAGCATACCGGCACCGGCGATGGTCATGGTCATGTTATGCGGCATCATGGAGGCGGTGCCGAATCCGCGCCGGGGACCCATCACCATAGCCGCCACCAAGGCTGCCACACCCGCGGTGATATGCACCACGGTGCCACCGGCAAAATCGTAGAGGCCCATGCTGCCCAACCAGCCACCGCCCCAGACCCAATGGGTAATAGGTACATAGACCAGAAACAGCCACAGGGTGCTGAACAGCAGCATCGAGGAGAATCGCATACGTTCGGCGAATCCACCCACAATCAGCGCGGGGGTGATGATCGCAAAGGTCATCTGGAAGAGCATGAAGAGGGACTCAGGAATATCACCGGAGAGGGTCTCTCGCCCGATACCCGCCATCAGCACCTTGCTGAAATCCCCTATCCAGGCATTACCCTCGCCAAAGGCCAGGCTGTAACCGGCAATCAACCACAATATGGATACTATTCCTGCAATCGAGAAGCACTGCATCAATACAGAGAGGACATTTTTGGTCCGAACCAGGCCACCGTAGAACATTGCCAGGCCCGGCAAGGTCATGAAAAGCACCAGGGCGGTAGACGCCATGATCCAACCGGTATTGGCCCCATTCAGGGTAGCTTCCTCCGCCAGGGAGAGGCCTGGCGCCATCAACATGGCGGCCAAAAAACCAACTTTTGTTCTGTATTTACGAAATACCATGATTTCCCCTCATTTTTTATTTCCGGCTATCGCCTGCGGGCACCCAATCAAATTCGGCATTTTAAGTTAATTTACAAAAAAATACTTATTTTATTTTTTTCAGTAAGTTAGAGTATGATTCTCAAGGCGACGTCATCTCAAGTTATTGATATAAAAGCCGATAGAGATGTTAATACCACAAATTTAATGCTATTTTAGTGACGAATTTACTTGATATATAAGAAATCGTTAATATAATTTAACTAGCAAATTGAAAGCTATTCGGGCACGGCTATAAATGAACAGTCAAGACCAGGGAAATGATCAGGCGAATCCGCGAGGCGATGAGGGCAAGTCCTTCAGGATCGACAGTGTCGAGCACCTCCCTGTCATGCACCAGGACGAGTCATGCCGAGTGATCAAACAGTACTTCGACTACCTTGAATCGACGTTTGCCCAAAACCACGCCCAAATCGATGTCGAACAGCTACGCGAGTTGCTGACCGAAATCAACGGTTTCATCGGTTCCGACAAGAGCCAGCTAAAGGCCGACGGCTACATGCGCATGCTCAATCGCCTCACCGCCATCTATGCAAAAGGAGTACAGGTGGAGGATGACAGGGCGTTCACCGGAACCGCGGCGAACTACGCCGATATCATGAATACGATCAGTCATAACTACAGCAGTTATGACTACAGCCAATCCATCGCGCTGATGCTGCACTATATGGACAAGCTGTTCAGCAACCGGGAAGAGAGCTGGTTCGATATCTATCAACATCTTGTCTCCATGCCCGATTCCATCACCATCCTGCAAATGCTAAAGGAAGAACACCTGCAGGAGATCCAAAACTGGGTCGAGGAGGGCGTCGACAACCTCTTCTCGATCTGGGAAGAGCAGTTGGTAGTGCTGCAAAACATCGGTGATGAGATCCACCAGACGGATAAGCAGATCCTATCCCTCAGCAGAGAGCTGAGCAGCCGGAAAATTCACGCCTTTGCCTCCAACATCCTCTATCTGGAAGATGGTCGCAGGCGCCGCAGCCTGGCCAAGCTGAGACAAAAGCGCCAGGAGCTGGATGAAGCCCGGGAAGCCAAACTTGAGCTCACATCCCTGCTGGATTGCAATATTCAGGAGTTCGGACAGAGACTCACCGAGATCAGGCGCAGTACCCAGATCCAGCTTGTCTGGGACAGCTCCAACCTCGACTGAAACCAAGCCTGAGAGCCGCCAATATCTTTACACACGAAAAGGCCTGACACGAGTCAGGCCTTTTTTCTATGGTAGCAAGGGGCAGATTCGAACTGCCGACCCCAGCATTATGAGTGCTGTGCTCTAACCAACTGAGCTACCTTGCCAGAAGCTGTTGTGAAGGGCGTGGAATATACTGTTGCCATACCACCCTGTCAATATCAGACGTTAAATCTGAAATGGATGACGTCGCCATCCCTGACCACATACTCCTTACCCTCGGAGCGCAGCTTCCCCGCCTCCCGCGCCCCCTGCTCACCCTTGAAGTTGACAAAGTCGTCATAGGCGACGACTTCGGCGCGGATGAAGCCGCGTTCGAAATCGGTATGGATAACACCGGCCGCCTGGGGCGCGGTAGCGTTGACCGGAATGGTCCAGGCCCTGACCTCCTTCTCTCCCGCGGTAAAGTAGGTCTCGAGACCCAGCAGCTTGTAGCCGGCCCTGACCACCCGGTTCAAGCCCGGTTCATCCAACCCCATGTCAGCGAGAAATTCGCCCCGCTCATCTTCGTCCAGTTCCACGATCTCCGCCTCGATGGCGGCACAAACGGCTACCACCTCGGCCCCTTCATCGACCGCCAACGCACGCAGCGCATCCAGGTGGGGATTGTTGTCGAAGCCATCCTCGGCCACATTGGCGATGTAGAGCACCGGTTTAATGGTGAGTAGAAAGAGGTCACGCAGCTCCGCCTGCTCTTCCTCGCTCAACGCCATACTGCGCACCGGCTTGGCCCCGTCCAGATGATCCCGCACCCGCTCCAGCAAGGCCTTGCGGGCCAGTACCTTCTTGTCACCGGTCTTGGCCTGGCGAAGACTCTTTTCCAGCCCCTTCTCCACCGATTCCAGATCCGCCAGGCTGAGTTCGGTATTGATGACCTCCACATCCCCCACCGGATCGACACGACCGGCCACATGGACCACATCATCATCCTCAAAACAGCGTACCACCTGGGCTATGGCGTCGGTTTCGCGGATATTGGCGAGGAACTTGTTGCCCAACCCCTCACCCTTGGAGGCCCCGGCGACCAGTCCGGCGATATCGACGAACTGCATGCTGGTGGGAATTACCGCCTGGGGATTGACGATCGATGCGATCACATCGAGACGGGAATCGGGCAGGGGCACCACACCGACGTTGGGATCGATGGTACAGAAGGGGTAGTTCTCCGCTGCGATCGTCGCCTTGGTCAAGGCATTGAACAGCGTTGATTTACCCACGTTCGGCAGACCCACGATACCGCATTTGAAACCCATCTGAAGTGACCCCCGAAAAAAAGGGGCAAGCATACCTGAAAGGTGCTCTGTTGTGCAGCCCCAAGGCCTGTCAACACCAGGATGAATGGTTTCAGTGTGATGGTTGTGCCTGCAGAGATGGCTGGACCTTTCGGCCCAGCTGATCTTGCAGAACTACTGAATGGTGAATAATTTACCGAAATTGGCGATCCGCAGCACATCCTGTACCGACTCGTTGCCGTTCTTCAGAACGACCCCGTCCTGCTCCTTGGCACTATGCTCACGAAGCTGCAGCAACATACCCATCGCGGAACTGTCCAGGTAGTCTGCGTCAGTCAGATCGACGACATAGTTCTTCTCGCCTTTGGGAAAGGCCTTATAGGCCTGCATGAACTCCTGATGGACGGAAAAGTCGAAGCGTCCGGATATCACGATGGTGACACGCTGATCATCGGGTGAAATTTCTGTGGCTATGGACATGATGCCCCCTTATCACTAATACGCATGCTCTAAATATCGTCACAACCCGGCCGGGCTTTACCCCGACTAGCGTTGCATCAATTCAGACGCCAGCGCCTTGAACTCATTGGCCGACTGGCTGCTGGGCCTATATTCGAAAATGGTACGACCGACACCCGGACATTCGGCAATCACTGCCGACTCCCGAATCTGGGTATTGAGCAGTTGCTCGGGAAAGTGCTTTAACAGCTTCGCTGATATCTCTTTGCACAGACGCCTGCGGGGAAAGTAGCGATTCAAGGCAATCCATTGGCGCAGCGGCTGTTTCAGGTAGGGCTCGAATTTCTTTATGGTGAGCATCATCTTTGCCAATCCATTCAATGACATATGGTCGCCTGCCAGCGGTATCAGTGCCTCATCGGCGGCAAAGATGGCATTTGCCACCAGCAATCCGGAGGATGGGGGACAATCGTAGAGAACAAATGCCTGATCATCCAACCTACCCTCCAGCGCACGCTTTAACAACTGGGCCCTCGATGCGCCCCCATCATGCAGCTGCTCGATCTCTTGCAGACGATTACCAGCCGGGATCAGTGTCAACATGTCTCTGATCCCTTGCTTCACCGATCCTGGCTCGAGTCCGTTTAACATCACCTCGTCGATTCCCTTGGCCGGTGTGCGGAATATACCGTAACTGGATGCCAGCTGCCCTTGGGGATCGAGATCGATTACCGTGACCCGGTGACCGGCCAGCGCCAACGCATGTCCCAAATTGGTGGTAATCGTGGTCTTCCCCACACCACCTTTTTGATTGATCAACGCAATTCGTCGCATGCTTGTCCTGTCCGTTGTTGAGAAATATGCTCAGGGCAGCCCTCGGCTAATTTAACAGAGGTAATTGATCTTAAAAGAAAAAACTATCCCAATATGAGTATCGACCCTGTAATCCATTTCTTTAGATGCCTCTTCTGAGGAGGATTTCAGGGACTCGACCGCATTTGACACAATCCATAACAGTTCGCGACCGGATCTGTACCCCAATTCTCATCAAAAATGGTCAAACCTCAGGTACACTATTAGTGTTATGCCATTGAATTTTCTATCAACACTGTTACTTATCATCTGCTCCATGGGTGTTGCCCGGGCCGTCACCTTCGATCTGCCGCCGCAGGGTGAGGACGTGGTGGGGCAGATTTTCACCCTGACCACCCGCTATGAGGAGACCTTCTCCGATATCGCGCGCATCTATGATATCGGTTATCGTCAGATGGTTGCCGCCAATCCCGATGTGGATCCCTGGTTACCCGGTGAAGGCTCGGAGGTGGTGATACCCCAGCAATATGTGCTGCCGCCGGGACCACGCCAGGGCATAGTCATCAACCTGGCTGAACTTCGCCTCTACTACTTCCCCAAGGACCGCCCCGTGGTGATCACCTATCCGATCGGTATAGGCCGCGAGGGATGGAGCACGCCCACGGGAGAGACCCAGGTTATCGGCAAGAAGAAGAACCCGACCTGGACAGTACCCGAATCGATCCTTGAAGAGCACGAAGCGGACGGCGATCCCCTGCCACCGGTGGTTCCTCCTGGCCCCGATAACCCGCTTGGGCATCGCGCCATCTACCTTGGAATGAACGGCTATCTGTTACACGGCACCAACAGACCCTACGGCGTGGGCATGCGGGTCAGCCATGGCTGTATTCGACTCTATCCGGAAAATGTGGAACTCTTTTTCGAAGAGGTTGAGGTCGGCGCCCCGGTGAGGATTATCAATAAGCCGTACAAGGCCGGTTGGCTCAAGGGTGAGCTGTTTGTGCAGGTACATCCGCCGCTGGTCGAATATGTAGAGCAGCGGGGCCACAACTACACCGAGTTGGTGGATGCGGTGATCGATAAACTACAGAAGGTAGAGCGCCGTCCCGACTGGGATCAACTCTATACCATCATCGAACAGAAGACCGGGATACCCATGCCCCTCTTCCTCTGGCAGGGGAAAACGGTGGCAGACGGTCACCACTGACCCGACTGTCGATAGCGCAATAAAAAACCCCGGCAGGGAAGTCCCATGCCGGGGTTTTTAGTTGTAGCGCCTTGAAAACGGCTGGCTTATTTAGCCATCGCTTTCTCAGACATGCGACCACAGCGCTCGCTACAAGCCTCTGCGGCGTCCTTGGCAGAGTTGGCGGCTTTCAGCGCTGCGTCAGCGGTGCCCTGAGCAGTGGCAGCGTCGAGCTGGGCCTCTTTGGCAGCTTTCATGGCAGCGTCCGCGGCAGCCTGAGCATTGGCGACATCCTCTTGCAGACCATTGGTTGCACAACCTGCGAACAGGCCAACAGTGAGAATCATTGCGGCAGTTTTCATCATGGTGGTTTTCATAATTAGTCTCGATCTCTCTACGAATTAATTATTACATTGTGTGGCTTGCGCGACACACCCCTTCTACCTGGTCGTGCTGATACAGAGCTTCCCAAATAGACCCTAGAAATACACTGCATGTCACGGCCTATGTGGGATACTCCTCCCCAAGGACCAGGTAACAAACAGTCCTTTCCCCGTCAAACAGGTCAGCTTCACCACCAACCCCGTTATGACAGCGGTAGCTGTTTACTCCCTAACTGGCTGCATCCATATAACCGGGCTGCAGGAGTAACAGCATCTGGCACGAAAGCTTGAGCTAAAATCCAAACAAATTCAATGGCAAGTTTTCAAAATTAAGAACTTTTTTCAAATTTTTGCCATAACTTCGCGAGCTAGTCACTTCGAATGCACAGAACTTGCATTTATGACCTGTGCTGATCCCAGCCCCCGTGGATCGGATGCAGCCTTTACTTGATTCAGTTCTTTGTCCCAAAATATCGCCTGCATGTTTCCATAACCGCGTTCAAGAGGCTTTAGTTTGTGCCCCATCGCGCTCAATTGTTGTTGCAGGGACTCACTGAATGCACCGGGTTCGAATTGGATTTCATCGGGTAGGTATTGATGGTGAAAACGAGCCGTTTCCACCCACTTCTCCGGAGCCTTTCCCTCAGCCATATCTAAAATACCCAGCAACACCATGGTTATGATTCTGCTGCCACCAGGCGTACCCAGGATCGCCAGCCGCCGATCATCCTCGACAAAAGTAGGCGTCATGCTCGACAGCATGCGTTTTCCCCCAGCGATGGCGTTCGCCTCGCCCCCGATCAAACCATAGACATTGGGCACACCCGGGCTGGAGGAAAAATCGTCCATCTCATCATTGAGCAAGACACCGGTTCCCGGCACCACGAAACCCGAGCCGAAGGGATAGTTGATACTTAAGGTTGCCGCCACCCGGTTGCCCTCCCGGTCGAGAATCGAGAAGTGGGTGGTATCACGCCCCTGTTGCGCTGAACTGAGGTTGCCTACGCTGGGGCTGGCATGGTGCAACTCTATATCCCGCGCCAAGCCGGCCGCGTACCAGGGATGGGTCAAGGCCTCAACGGGGATGTCAACATAGTCGGGATCACCCAGATAGTCGGCCCTGTCCCGATAGGCGCGGCGCATCGCCTCCACCAACAGATGGGTACGCTGGAGCTCATTCTGTGCTGGAAGATTAAATCCCTGCAGGATGTTCAGCATGGTCACCAAGGCGATCCCTCCGGATGAGGGGGGTGCCGCACTGGTTATCTTCAATCCCCGATAGCGGCCGACAATGGGCTGGCGCTCCACAACCCGGTAGTTGGCCAGATCCTCGAGACTCCAGATACCACCTGCCGCTCGCACTCCCTCTACCAGGCGTAGCGCAACCTCACCCCGGTAAAATCCATCCGCTCCCTGCACAGCGATCTGTTCCAAGGTCTCAGCCAATGCAGGCTGTTTAATGAGAAAACCCTCCGCTGGCACCTTACCCTGATCCAGGAACTGGGCCGCCGAGGCGGAATGGGCCTGTAAAACCGCCAGACGCCAGCCAGCCATTCTTCGATAGTGGCTGTCGACCTGAAAACCCTCCCGTGCCAGGCTGATCGCCGGTTGCAATGTCTCCGCAAGCGGCAGCCTGCCATAGTATCTTGCCAGGTGGACCAGGGCCGCGGGCTGTCCCGGAATAGCGGCGGCGAGGGCGCCATCGATGGAGCGCCTGGGAATGACCTTTCCCTGCGAATCCAGATAGATATCACGGTCAGCGGCAAGGGGGGCTCGTTCACGACCGTCCAGCATGGTTTCAAAGCCATCACTGGCTCGATGCAGCAGCCAGAAACCACCACCCCCGATTCCCGAACCGTAAGGTTCGACCACAGCCAAAACCGCACTCACGGCCACGGCCGCATCAAAGGCGTTGCCCCCGGCACTCAACACATGGTGGCCCGCTTCAGTCGCCAAAGGATGGGCACTGGCAATGGCGGCTACACCAGGCTTCTCCGCGGCCGCCAGTTGCAGACAGAATAGAGAGAGAAAAATAAGGCTCCACAAGGGAGCCTTTAGGGTTGGCCTCATTCGCATTGACGCTCTATTTGGATTCACCGGTAATCTTAAGGTATTTGGCATACAACTGTTCGTAGCTCTCCTCGTGATCGGGATCTTTCGGAATACAATCCACCGGGCATACCTCTACACACTGCGAGGTATCATAGTGACCGACACACTCGGTACAGAGATCGGCTTCAATTTCATAGATTTCATCACCCTGGGTGATGGCACCGTTTGGACATTCAGGCTCACAGACATCACAGTTGATGCACTCGTCAGTGATTATAAGCGCCATGTTTTTCTCTCCTACAAAAATCGCTAGATTCAGAATTCTGTTGTTTTACCGTGAGTTTGACATCGATTTTTCATCTATTTAACCCTGCACCACCCAGGGATTCCAGATCAACCGAAGCGCTTGCTCAGCGCCGCCTGTACATCCGCATGGACAAACTCCGATACATCGCCACCCAGGGAGGCGATCTCTCGAACCAACCCTGAGGATATGAAGGCGAACTGTTCCGCCGGGGTGAGAAACAGGGTCTCGATCTCCGGTGCCAGGCGGCGATTCATACCTGCCAGTTGAAACTCATACTCGAAGTCGGATACCGCGCGCAATCCACGCAATATCACGTTCGCATTACACTGCTGTACGAAGTCGACCAACAGATTGTCGAAAGTACGAATCTCGACATTTTTTACCCCAGTCAAAACGCTTTCCACCAGCCTCTGGCGCTGCTCCAGGTTAAAAGCCGGATTTTTGCCACTGTTCTTGGCGATGGCCAATATGATGTGATCGAAAAGCTTTGAGGCCCTTCTCACCAGATCACTGTGACCGTTAGTGATCGGATCAAAGGTTCCGGGATAGACGGCTATTATCATAGGCTCACGAAATTGGTAAAGGGCATAATAGTATCAGAAACCGGCTCAATGAATGACAATTATCAGCCGGGAAGTGGGGCGTAGGCCAATCCGTAGTGGACCTGACCCGCGGTCTTCTGCTTCTGCATTTCCCAGCCTTCCGGCAGGGTGGGCATATTTCTCTGCACCGCATCTTCCAAATAGACATGGGCGCCATCCGCCAACCAACCCATGCTCAAGCGCTGACACAGCGGCTGTAACAGATTATCGACAAATGGGGGGTCGAGAAAAACGATATCGAAGGGAGACGCATCATGTTCCAACCACTGCAGCGCATCCGCCCGCACCACCTGAACTTGATCAAGACCGAGTTGGCGTTTGTTCTCAGCCAACTGTCTGACCACAGCCAACGCGCTATCGAGCATCACCACATGAGCGGCACCACGGGACGCCGCTTCCAGACCCAACGCACCACTGCCGGCAAACAGATCGAGACAGCGCGAACCCTCTATATAGGGCTGCAGCCAGTTGAACAGGGTCTCGCGAATACGGTCGCCCGTTGGCCTCAATCCCGGCAGTTCGGGAAAATTCAGACGACGCCCGCGATGTATTCCGCCAATGATCCTTACTTGACAAGCCGTCTGACTGGACATTGCTTTGAAACCTTATCTCGTTGTTCTTTGTTCGCTATCAATCCCTACTGTTGCTATCAGCGTCTGATTCCTTGGAGACTTGAGCTAGAGGCGTGGTACGCCCGACCTGCACCCTGACCAGACGACCCGGATCGATACGTCGTTGGAAGGCATCCTTGATCTGCTCCCGGCTCACCGCGTTGACCTTGGTCGTGAATTGCTGCAGATAGTCGAGTGGCAGATCGTAGAAACCGATCACCGCCAGGTATTCGACGATTTTGCCGTTGGAGGCGATACGCAGCGGGAAACCTCCGGTTATATTCTGTTTCGATGCCTCCAGCTCCTCCTCTGTCGGCCCCTCTTTGATGAAACGTTCAAGGGTATTCCTCACCACCTTCAGCGCCTCCCCGGCCTGATCATTCTTGGTCTGCAGACCCATTTGAAACAGCCCGATCTGACGCATCGGCAGGAAGAAGCTGTAGACACTGTAACTCAAGCCACGCTTTTCCCGAACCTCGTTGCTGAGGATCGAGACCAGGCCACTGCCACCGAGGATATGGTTGCCCACATAGAGGGGGAAATAGTCCGGGTCGCCGCGACGCATGCCCGGTTGTCCGATATAGAGATGTGACTGGGTCGAGGGGAAAGAGATCTGCTCATCGACAGCCGCCTGCAAAGGGGCCACCGGCGGCAGACTCGGCATTTTTTTCCCGGCTTTGAGTCCTGCGGTTACCTGCTTGGCGATCGCTTCAGCCTCACTCCGGGATACCGCACCGACAATGGCGACCAGGGCATTCTGTGCCACATAGAGACGCTGGTGGGTGGCAATCAGCTGCTCGCGGGTTATCGCCTTTACCGACTCGATGCTGCCATCGGGATCGCCGGCGTAGGGATGATCGCCAAACACAAGCCGGTAGAGTTGTTTTTTACCCAGGCTCCCCGGGGACTGTTGATCCTGCACCAAACCAGCGAGGATGGCTTGGCGCTGGCGTTCGACATCCTCCTCGGCAAAGTTGGGCTCGGCAACCACCGCGGCCAATGTCTCGAGACTGGTGGAGAGCGCCTTGGCTTGAGTCAGTGATCGCACCGCCACCCAGGCCATATCCCGCAGCGACCCGGTCTCGAGCTGTGCACCCACACTCTCCAGGCGCTCGGCGATCTGGTAGGCGCTCCACTCCCCGGCCCCCTCGCTCAGCAGACTGTTGGTAAACGAGGTGACACCCGCGCTATCACCATCTCTGGCGCTTCCCGCATCGAACACGAGTCGCACGTCGACCATCTCGATTTCGGGTGCCTCCACAAACAACACCTTGGCACCGTTTGGCGTCTGCCAGGTCTGAATTTGGGGTGCCGCCATAAGCCATCCACTCAGCAACAGGGCGCCACTCAAGATAACCAGTTTGATCCAGAGATTAGTTGGCATGGGCAACTCCCCCGCTCATCGGGTTATTCATCGCTGTCTCCATGGGCAGCGGCTCGAGCACCGCCACACTGAGATTCTCCTCTACCAGATACTTCTGTGCGACCTGCTTGATCTGTTCCGCTGTGACCCGCTTCAAGCGGTCCACATATTCATCGGCGAGGCGCCAATCGAGCCCTACCGTCTCCAAGCGGCCGATCAGCATCGCCTGATAGAACACCGAGTCCTTCTCGTAGACCTTGGCGGCGATTATCTGGTTGCGCACACGCTCCATCTCCTGTTCGCTCACCCGCTCTGTCTTGAAGCGTTCGATCTCTGTCAACAGGGCCTTTTCAACCGCCTCGATGCTGCTGTCAGGAGCCGGTATCGCGTCCATCACAAGCATCCCCGGAAGCCGGGTAAAGGCGCTGTAACTGGTATCCGCCGCAACCGCCAGCTTGCTACCACGGATCAGATTGTTGCTGAGACGTGCGCTGCTGCCGCCATCCAGGATATAGGCAAGCATCTCCAGGGCGTAGGGTTCCCAGACCTGATCCGCCTTGCCCACCACCGGGGTCTTGTAACCCATGATCAGGTAGGGCTGTCGAGCGGGGACTTTGACAGTGAAGCGTTTGCTGCCTCGCTGGGCGGGCTCCAAGCGCGGTTTTGGCTTCGCCACCTGCTCAGGCTTGAGGGGGCCAAAGTGTTGTTCTGCAAGCGCTATCACCTGTTCGGGATCCACATCCCCCACCACCACCAGGGTAGCATTGTTCGGCGCATACCATTTGCGGTACCAGGTCTTGAGATCATCGACCTGCAGCGCGTCCAGATCCGCCATCCACCCGATAACCGGGTTCCGATAGGGAGAGCTCTCATAGGCTCCGGCGATAAAACGCTCGTAGGTCAGTGATTGTGGTTTGTCCTCGGTGCGCATGCGGCGCTCCTCCTTGACCACCTCGACCTCCTTTTCAAACTCTTCGGTGAGCAGCAACAGGTTGCGCATACGATCGGCCTCGAGTTCGAAGGAGACCTGCAAACGGTCGCTCGCCATGGTCTGAAAGTAGGCGGTATAGTCGCGACCGGTGAAGGCGTTCTCATCCCCGCCGTTGGCTGCGATGATGCGGGAAAACTCTCCGGGAGGATGATTCGTGGTACCCTTGAACATCATGTGTTCAAGCACGTGGGAGATGCCGGTTATGCCACCGGATTCGTAACTCGATCCAACCTTGTACCAGACCTGGGAGACAACGATCGGGGCACGACGATCCTGCTTGATTATCACCTTCATACCGTTATCGAGCTTATGTTCAACCACATCCGCCCCGACATGGCCAATGCCGAGCAGTGTCAACGCCAGTGCAGTGATCAATCTTCGCATGAAATAGATCCTCTCTTTATATATGGTCCCAGGGCGCTGTAGAATAGCGTCCTCGACAATCCGGGGCATTCTTCCAGAGGCGGAAAGGATTGTCCAAACTACAACTATGAACCTGTGATCACCACAGAGTTCCAAACTTAGCACCGGTAAACAACCGCATGTTCGGATTTGGCAAACGCAACAAAGAGCAACAACAGACAGCTGTGACGGCCACTCCTGAAGAGGAGAAGCGCGGTCTCTTTTCACGACTGCAAGAGCGTCTCTCGCGCACTCGGCACAACCTCACCGATGGTGTGGCCAACCTGCTGCTCGGGCGCAAGAGCATCGACGACGATCTCCTGGAGGAGCTGGAAACCCTGCTCCTCACCGCCGACGTGGGCGTCGACGCGACCAGCCGCATCATCAACGACCTTACCGAGCGGGTAAAGCGCAAGGAGCTCAGCGATCCGCACAAATTGATGCAGCTGCTGAAGCAGCATCTCAGAGAGATACTACAAACCTGTGACAAGCCGATCACCAAACACACAGGTGATAAACCCCTGGTGCTGCTGATGGTGGGCATCAACGGCGCGGGAAAGACCACCACCATTGGCAAACTTGCACGCAAGTTCCAACTCGATGGCGAGAGCGTGATGCTCGCTGCCGGGGATACCTTTCGCGCCGCCGCGGTTGAACAGTTGCAGACCTGGGGCGAACGCAACCAGATCCCGGTGATTGCCCAGCATACCGGGGCGGATGCTGCATCGGTGGTGTTCGATGCCCTGCAGGCGGCCACCGCGCGCAATACAGACGTCCTCATCGCCGACACCGCAGGACGCCTGCATACCAAATCCAACCTGATGGAAGAGTTGGCGAAAATCGGCCGGGTTTTGAAGAAGATCGATGCGGACGCCCCCCATGAAGTACTATTGGTTGTGGATGCCGGCACCGGTCAGAACGCCCTCAACCAGGCGATACAGTTTCATCAAACCATCGGCTTGACTGGGCTGGTGATCACCAAGCTGGACGGTACCGCAAAAGGTGGCGTGGTATTTGCCATCGCCGACAAGGTCAAGGTTCCGATCCGCTTCATCGGGGTCGGAGAGGCCATTGAAGACCTGCGGGAGTTTGATCCGGACGAGTTTATAGACGCCCTTTTTGAAACCCAAAACCAAAGCTAACAACACCTTGATCCACTTCGATAACGTCAGTAAGCGCTACCCCGGAGGCCATACCGGTCTCAGTAATGTCAGTCTGCGTATCGAGGCGGAGGAGGTGGTATTTCTCACCGGACACTCGGGGGCGGGTAAGAGTACGCTGCTGAAGCTGATCGGCCTGCTGGAACGCCCGAGCAACGGGCAACTGCATGTCAATGAACGCAATCTCAGCCGTCTCAAGAAGAGCCAGATCCCCTACCACCGCCGCGATGTGGGGATGATCTTCCAGGATCACCGGCTGCTCCACGACCGCACGGTCTTCGACAACGTGGCGCTCCCCCTGGTGGTTGCCGGTGTCGGCCATAAGGAGATCGGGCGCCGGGTTCGCGCAGCCCTCGACAAGGTGGGCCTGCTGCACAAGGAGCGCAGCGGGCCGATCACCCTCTCCGGGGGAGAGCAGCAGCGGGTCGGCATCGCCCGTGCGGTGGTCAGCAAGCCCCCGCTGGTGCTTGCCGATGAACCCACAGGCAACCTCGATCCCGCGCTCTCCGAAGAGATAATGGAACTCTTCATGCAGTTCAACCAGGTCGGTGTGACCCTGTTGATCGCCTCTCACGATATCGATCTGATCAACCGCATGCAAAAACGTATCCTCACCCTCAACAAGGGACAGCTGGTAGCTGATACCAAGACGGAGCCTGCTGATGGCGGTGAGTAAGCGTTTACTGAACGCACCCAAGATATGGCTCCAGCGCCACGCTCAGGTGGCCCTGTCCAGCCTCGGCCGCATGGTCAAGAACCAACTTGCGACCCTGATGACCTGTGCAGTGATCGGTATCGCCCTCGCCATGCCCCTTGGACTGCATGTGATGCTCGGCAACCTGCAGCGTATCAGCGGCGCCTGGGACAGCGGCGCCAGTATCTCTGTCTTTCTCAAGCAAACTGTTTCCGATGAGAGGGCAGCAGCCCTGGCAAAAGAGCTGCGCCTGCATCAACGCATCGAAGGGGTGGAGCTGATTAGCCGCAAGTCGGCCCTGGAGGAGTTTCAACAGCTCAGCGGTTATGCCGACGCCCTGGAGGCACTCGACAGCAATCCACTGCCGGCGCTGTTGATCGTCCAACCCAAGGCCGACTACACCACGGCGGAAACCGCCCAGCTGCTGGTGCGTGAATTGAAACTCCTGCCCGATGCCGACATTGTCCAGCTCGACCTGCAGTGGGTGCGCAGGCTACAGGCGATCACCGTTATCGCCCAGAGAGCGGTGGTGGTGCTCGCCGCCCTGCTCGGCATGGCGGTGCTGCTGATCGTCGGCAACACGATTCGTCTGGAGATCCAGAACCGCCACGCGGAGATCGAGATCACCAAGTTGATCGGCGCCACCAACGCCTTTATTCGGCGTCCCTTTCTCTATACCGGATTCTGGTACGGTCTCTTCGGTGGTGTCATTGCCTGGCTGTTGGTGGCCATTGCCATCACCCTGCTGAGCGGGCCCATCGCCAACCTGGCCAACCTCTACGAAAGCAGCTTCAGCCTCTCTTCCCTCAACCTCTCAACCATCTTCTCGTTACTGTTCGGCAGCAGTCTGTTGGGCCTGGCCGGCTCCTGGCTGGCAGTTGGCAGGCACCTCAGTGCCATTGAGCCCAGCTGATCTGCCCGACAACAGCCCTACAGTGATGAATTTGCGACCCTCCTCCATTCAGTAATAAATTATCTATTTTTTCAATAACTTAAATAATATTACCTGATTACTTACAAAACTTAGCCATCGATTCCACTCTCGATTTAAGCACCTGAGTCTCTGGGGACTTGAGTTGGCTATGAAAAGCGTTGGCCGCAGGGATGCGGCCATCGAGCGCCCAGGGATGGGTCTACAGCGACTTTCCTAGCCAACTCAAGTCCCCAGAGACGGTCCCGAATGATGCACCAAACGCCAGTGTGATGCAGAAATCACGGTAGCTTAGACAGCGGAGGATTTCCAACAAATTCCCCTACAAAACAAGGACTTTTGCATCCTATCCCTGGGGGGAACTTTTGCTCCAGATCCTCTGTCATATCTATCGATTGGCACTCCTCATTTGAGAGTGCTAATATCTATCAAGCAGATATACATGGGGAGACTCAATGAGCAAAGACATCGCACTGACCGCTCTGCCTTCAGGCAGCATGGACGCCTATATCAGCGCCGCTTTCCAGCTGCCCATGTTGAGTGCAGAGGAGGAGAGGTCTCTTGCGATCAAGCTCCGTGATCACAAGGATCTCGAGGCTGCGCAACGTTTGATCACCTCACATATCCGTTTCGTGGTGCGTGTCGCCCGCAACTACAGTGGCTACGGACTCGCCCTGCCCGACCTGATCCAGGAGGGTACAGTCGGTCTGATGAAGGCGGTAAAGCGCTTCGACCCCGACATGGGTGTGCGTCTGGTCTCCTTCGCCGTCCACTGGATCAAGGCGGAGATCCACGAGTACATCCTGAAAAACTGGCGTATCGTGAAAGTCGCCACCACCAAGGCGCAGCGCAAGCTCTTCTTCAACCTACGCAGCTCGAAAAAGCGCCTTGGCTGGTTCTCCAAGGAGGAGGTGAACGACGTGGCCCAGGATCTCGGGGTTAAACCTGAAACCGTACTCGAGATGGAGTCGCGCCTCTCCGGACAGGATATCGCCTTCGACGGTCCCCTCCATGACGACGAGGAGCAGCTGACAGCAACCCCCGCCGGTTACCTCAGCGACATGCGCATGGAACCGGCCACCCTGCTCGAGTCATCCGACAGTGAGTCCCAGATGAAACAGCGCCTGGTCGATGCCCTGGAGGGTCTCGACGAGCGCAGTCGTGAGATCCTGAAGTCCCGCTGGCTGGGTGAGAAAAAATCGACCCTGCACGAGCTTGCCGATCGCTTTCAGGTCTCCGCGGAGCGTATCCGTCAGATCGAGAAGAACGCCATGAGCAAGCTCAAGGCACAACTCGCCTGATAGGACACAGTACCATTGAGCCCGTGTAGCGCGGCTATACGTATTTCAAGCCTGCTGTAAAAATAGAATCCCTGATTACCCTGCCCGGGTGAGCCAAGTATCACCAGGGAAGCGTGACGGAATCCAGATTATCAAAACGGAGTAAAGGTGCGAGCCCATTTTTTACAGCATGTGGCGTTCGAGGGTCTTGGCAGTATTGAGGATTGGTTGCGCCAATCCGGGTATGAAATCTCCAGCACGCGATTTTTTCAATCCCACACCCTACCGAATATCGAGGATATAGATCTGCTCATCGTCATGGGAGGACCGATGAGTGTCAACGATGAAGATCTGTACCCCTGGCTGAAAGAAGAGAAGCCGTTCATAAAAAGTGTCATCGATGCGGAGAAACCCACTCTAGGTATCTGCCTGGGCGCACAACTTATAGCCGCTTCACTTGGCAGTAAAATTTATCCCAATTCGGAAAAAGAGATCGGCTGGTTTCCCATCAGGGGCGTTGAATCAGAAGATGACTCGTTGTTTCGTTTTCCTCAGGAAGTGACCGTATTTCACTGGCATGGAGAGACATTCGACCTACCAAGCGGCGCCACCCGCATCGGTAAAAGTGCAGGCTGTAAAAACCAGGCCTTTCAGATTGGGCGTAAGGTCATGGGACTGCAGTTTCATTTGGAAACAACTCCAAGCTCCGCAAAAGCAATCGTAGAAAACTGCCGGGATGAACTCATCGATGGCAACTACATTCAAACCGAGGAAGAGATACTGACTACAGCTCAAGAGTCATACCGGACAGTAAACGGTTTGATGACTCAGATTCTCCAATACTTACAGCACAACGGCAGCTAATGCGCAGCAACGCTAACACCCAGGCTATACCATAGCCGCAACACAGGACAGCCAACAATAGGGACGGTTTGATGAAATCTACGACGGACAAGATGCCAGACTATTTTGGCAAGGACCTGGAGGCCATGTCCTTTGCAGTCAATTATCATAAATGGATACTCTCAGAGTTCTCTCCCTACCTAGGCAACAGAGCTGCCGAGGTAGGAGCAGGCAGCGGGACTTTTTCACAGCTGCTGCTTGAAACCCAGCTTGATCATTTAAGTGCATTTGAACCCTCACGCAACATGTTCCCAATGCTCGCTGAAACACTCAGCGCAGATGAAAGAGGGGTTGCGATAAACAGCTTCTTTGGCGAAACAAGCGCGACAGATAGCTTTGATTCAGTCTTATACGTAAATGTACTAGAACATATCGAAGATGACCTGGCGGAGCTCGCGAACGCCTACACAGCGTTAAACCGAAACGGCCACCTGCTGGTATTTGTCCCGGCACTACCCTGGTTGTATAGCGAACTCGATAAACAGGTCGGGCACTTTCGCCGATATCTAAAGAACGACCTTGTAAACCTGGTGCAAAGGCAAGGATTCAAAATCATCAAAGCCCACTATTTTGACATTGCCGGTATACTTCCCTGGTATGTCAATTTTGTTTTGCTCAAGCACTCAATCGGTAGCGGCAGCGTCTCTCTTTATGACAAATTGGTTGTACCGATAATGCGCCCTCTAGAAAGGCTCTTATCTCCCCCTATCGGGAAAAATATTCTTTTAGTCGGCAAAAAAGCTTGACCGATATCTCTCCCTCCATCCTGTTAAATCCCTGGGGCAATTAGATTGGCCAAGGGTCTGCACAACTGAGCAATCTCAACAAATAACTATTCCTTGAACAAGCCAACTCATCCAGCCATTGGATCAATGGATTGTTGATAGTCTATTCAACCTCTGCCAAGCAACAGCAATAAGGCTAATAAAAGACAGTTGTGTCCATCAAAATGCGATGTACTTTTTCACTGCAACCTGGGTGAGAAAATTGCAGAAAACTATACACATCAAGGTAAATGCTTTATTTTTATCAGATTATTTTTCCCAAAAGCCATAAAAACAGGGCATTCATTGTGCAGTATCAAAGAATAGTTCATAAGAAATTGATAATCTACCATTTAGGTTTTTGTGTTCTCTACCGATAGGCATGGAATAGGCTCATTCAGCTGACCGGCAGTATATACATGCTTCGCAACCTCAATAAAAACAGGACAGAGAGGGAACAAGCCAACTATCCAGGGGCAGGACTCTTCACCGAGCAGATTAAGCTGATCTATGCTAATGCACTCCCATCCACGTTAGCCATTCTCACCATCACCATTCTCGCCTGGATTGGTCTGGATGGAGCGGTATCGAATTCAATGCTCAATCTATGGGCCGGGTATATGCTGTTTGTGGCATTCACGCGTCTGGCCCTATACACCTATTACAATAAAAGGTTCCACCGTTATCGCATCAACACATGGGCAAGCTTGATAATCGGTTCCGCCTTCCTGGCCGGAATCGGATGGGCAGGAGTCAGTCTGTTCGCTCTGGCTGCAGCGGACCCCGCTCACAAAATCGTTATCACCATGATCGTGCTTGGCATTATGGCAGCCACGGTACCCGTGCTTTCTGCCGTATTGTCGGCTTTTTTCAGCGCCAGCCTTCCACCAGCAATCACTCTGCTCGTGGTTATCCTGCAATGGCCTGACGATAGTACTCTTTTGCTTCTTATCGCACTCACCGTCTATACGGCGCTGGTTATATATACAGCAATCAATACCAATCGCATCCTATTGCAGACGCTGAGCCTTCAACAGGACAAACAAGCGTTAATCGAAACCCTGAACATAAAAATCGATGAGCACGACAGAGCACAGGATCTTCTCGAAGTACATAAGCGTGACCTGGAGTTGATCGTTGACGAACGTACCCGCCAGCTAACCGACATCAACCTCGAGCTGGAAAGCGAGATCGCCGTACGCCTACAATCTGAAAACCAACTTCGCGAATCTCACGATCGATTCACCGCCGTCCTGGATACACTTGACGCTGCGGTTTATGTCTCTGATATGAGCAGCTATGAAGTACTTTTCATGAATCAAAAGGCCATCGCCCGCTGGGGCGACATGATTGGCGACAGCTGCTGGAAGATGATGCGCAACAAATTGGACGGACCCTGTAAATTTTGCACGAACATTCAGTTGTTGGGTGCAAACGGTCTTCCCACCGGCATCCATGTCTGGGAACGTAATATCGAGGAGAGCGGTGAATGGCTCGATTGCCGCGACCAGGCAATACGGTGGCCCGACGGTCGACTGGTACGCATGCAGATCGCCACCGACATCACCGATAGGGTGATGGCGCAACAGCGGATTCTGGCCGAGCATCAGTTTTTGCAGTCGATCATCGACGGCGTGGCTGATCCGATCATGGTGGTTGATAGAGATTACAACATCAAACTCATGAACAAGGCCGCCAAAGAGGCGCCGCAGGTTACCGATATCCTGGATCAATACAAGTGTTACCAAGTCAGTCATGAACGCGACCTGCCCTGTGCCGAGGATGACTGCGCCTGCCCACTGGAAATTGTGTTAGAGACCCGCAAACAGGTAACCGTAATCCATCGCCACAAAACAGCCGACGGCAGCGAGCGCTTGTTCGAGGTGGTCGGTTCACCACTCTTCGACGAGCAACACCGGGTATCCGGTATGATACAGGCCTCACGGGATATCACCGCCCATATCCAAACCCAACAGGAGTTGCAGGAGAAGAAGACGAAGCTCGAACATGTCGCCTACCATGACAGCCTCACCAGCCTGCCAAATCGCACCCTATTGGCAGACCGTTTGAATCACACCATGGCCCAGGTCAACCGCCGTGGTGGTGAACTCGCCGTTGCCTATCTCGATCTCGATGGATTCAAGGAGATCAACGACAACTATGGGCATGACACCGGGGATCTCTTTCTCGTCGCCCTCGCCCATCGAGTGAAGGAGAATTTACGAGAGGGGGACACCATTGCGCGCCTGGGAGGCGACGAATTTGTCGCTGTATTGGTGGATCTTCAGGATAAGAAGGACAGCATCCCATTGCTGGAACGCATGCTCGCTGCTGCGGCACAACCGGTCCATGTGGGTAACCTTAATCTTCAGGCGTCAGCCAGTATCGGCGTCACCTTCTATCCACAAGCCGAGGATGTGGATGCGGATCAGCTTCTGCGCCAGGCGGACCAGGCGATGTACAACGCAAAAGTGACAGGCAAGAGCCGTTACCACTTCTTCGAGGCCGACGAGTATCGAGGTTTACGCGGTCACCATGAGACGGTTACCAGGATACGTGAAGGTCTGCACAATCATGAATTTACGCTCCTCTTTCAGCCCAAGGTGAACATGCGTAGCGGTGAAATTCTTGGTGTGGAAGCCTTGATCCGATGGCAACACCCAACTCGCGGCCTGTTGCTACCACGAGAGTTCCTACCACTGATCGAAAACGAGGAGCTCGCGGTATCCCTGGATAAGTGGGTTTTAGACAGCGCCCTCAATCAATTGGAGCAGTGGCAGGCTGATGATCTCGATCTCTCGATCAGCATCAATATTGGCGCCCGCTTCCTGCAAAAGAGCGATTTCGTTAGCCAAATCAGCCAGCATCTTCAGAACCACCCACGGGTGAATCCCAAGCGTCTGGTGCTTGAGGTCCTTGAATCCAGCGCCCTTGAAGACCTGGCCCAGGTCTCCGAGGTCATCACAACCTGCAGCGAGATGGGTATAGTCTTTGCCCTGGATGACTTTGGTACCGGCTACTCCTCATTGACCTATCTCAAGCTGCTTCCAGCCGGCCTGCTCAAGATCGACCAGAGTTTTGTACGCGACATGCTCGACGACCCTGAGGACCTGGCAATCCTCGAAGGTGTGCTGGGTCTAGCCACCGCGTTTCGACGGGAAGCAATCGCGGAGGGTGTGGAGACCATCGAACATGGTCGGTTGCTACTGCAGCTGGGTTGCGAACAGGCCCAGGGCTTTATAATCGCAGAGCCAATGCCCGCCAGTGCCCTCGGCAGTTGGATGCAAAGCTGGTCACCGGATCCTCAGTGGGTGCACCAGAAGACCGTCCGGCGCGAGGATATACCGCTGCTGTTTGCCTGTGTCGAACATCGGGCATGGATAAGACAGGTTGAAACTTGTCTACAAGGCCAGGTGGTTTCCGACCTCAAACTGGACACCCATGAATGCCGCTTCGGCAAATGGCTAGATGAGTTTGGAGAAAAACAGTATGGCCATCATCCCAATCTCAAACAAATAAAAAAGCTGCACAAACAGGTGCATGACCTGGCTAACAAGCTGTGTAGCAGAGAGCTGCCACCACACGAGCAGAGCCAGCAACAAAACCTGCAAACGCTCAATGCGCTGAAAGACGATCTATTGCATACCCTGGACACACTTATCTAACGTCTGACAAGGCTATGCTGCAGCTGCAAAAGCACAACCAACGTATCTATAGGATCGTCTCCAACAGCGGCCCATCGAGATAGGATGCGATCTGTTCCGGGGTGGGTGTCTGAAGATGGGGGATCTCCCCCAGACAGGGCGCCGGCAGCCAGGCCTGCAGGGTGGTGATGTTCTCATCGATGGCCAGCATCTCGGGGTCGACCAGGTTCGCTACCCAACCTTCGAAGCGGACCCCGCTGTTGAGCATGCACTCGGCGGTCATCAGGGCATGGTTGATGCAACCGAGACGGATACCCACCACCAGGATCATTGGCAGATCCAGGGCGAGAGCCAGGTCGGCCAGGGTGATACCCTCACCCAGGGGCACATGCCAACCGCCGACACCCTCCACCACCACCCTGTCGGCAAGCTCCTGCAGTCGCTGATAACCCTGAAGAATCTCATCCAACCTGATCGGCTCGCCACGCGCCTGGGCAGCTAGATGGGGTGCAATGGGAGGCTGGTAAACCAGTGGATTCACTGAACCATAGGGAATATCGAGACTGCACTGGCGCTGAATGCGCAGGGCGTCCTCGTTACGCAGCCCTTCACCAGTAGGTTCTGCGCCGGAGGCGATGGGTTTCATTCCCAGCACTGTTTCACCCTGCTGCTGCAGACTGCTCATCATGCCCAGGCTGACTTCAGTCTTGCCGCAACCGGTATCGGTGCCGGTAACAAACAGGCCACCCGTCATCGCTAACCAAGCCTTCCCCTGCCGATCTGATCCAATGGAATAGCGGTCACGCCATCCACCTGACGCTGTTTTGGCGCCCAAGCATGTCCATATACAACCTCGTAACTGGCTGGCAATTTGTTGTCATCCATGCGAAAGCTTTCATAGGCCTCACACATCGCCCGCAACCTACCCTTTCCGGTCAAACCCCGCGGCCGATTGCTGGTGACATTATGCGCACCGAGGGTCTTCAGGTCACGCATCAATGAGGGAACATCATCGTAGCTGAGGCGCATGCGGTCCACATCCACCACCGGCTCTGCCAAACCGGCCCGCACCATGGCATCACCCACATCGTGCATATCGGGAAACGGACTGACATGGCTCAGACCGTCGACCTCTGACCAACTGGCACGCAACTCATGCAGGGTATCGGGTCCAAAGGTGGAAAAAAGCAGCATACCGTTGGGGCGCAGAATACGTAGGAATTCACTGAAGGTGCCTTGCAGGTCGTTACACCACTGCAGCGCCGCGTTGGAGAAGATCATATCCACCGATTGATCGGCCAGGGGCAACTGTTCCGCATCGCCACAGAGGCAGCTTGGTGTTGCCAGCCAGCCACCCCGCTTGCGTACCCGGTGTAGCATCGGCAGGGCAAAATCGAGGGCGATGGTGTGGGCTTTCCTGTAGTGTTTTTTCAGTGCCAGGGTCGCCTCGCCGGTGCCGGCACCCACATCGAGCACGACCTTTGGCTGATGACGGATGTAGCTCAGTCTCTGCAACATCCGTTGGCCGATCTCCCGCTGCAGTTGCGCCACCTCATCGTAGTGGGGGGCGGCCCGGGAAAAGGCCGCGCGGGCCTGGCGCTTGTCGATGATGCCGATTGAATCCCTATCCATGGATCGACTCCAGACTGCGCCTCAACAGGCGAGTGCTCTCTTCCGGGTGGGAGAGAAACGGGGTATGCCCGGCACCCTCGACGATATAGGTCTCCGCCTGGGGCAGCCATTGACGCAGATCAGCGGTTGCCCGGGCCGGTGCCAGGGTGTCGCGGCTGCCGTAGATCCAGGTCGTTGTACAACTCAGGTCCCCCAGGCGGTCTCGAAGGTCGACCGATTTCAATAGCTCAAGCCCGCTCTGCAGGGCTTGCGGGACCGGATCGGGACGCTCCCGCAACAGCGACTTGAGCCGCTTCAACTGCCGTGTCGCCTGGTCGCTGTTGAGCATCTGCAGCGCAAGGAAGCGTTCCAGGGCCTGGTGGTGATCCCTGTGCAGGATCTGGATAAATTGATCGAGGGTCTCCGTCGCCATGGCATGTTGCCAATTCAATGCCTTGACGAAACGTGGCATGCCGGCCATCACCACCACCCCCTCGATCCGGGATGGCGCCAGCAGGGCCGACTGCAGGGCTACCATTGACCCCAGTGACCATCCGCTCCATACCGCTCGCTCGGGGGCAACATCGAGACAGGCTTCGGCCCAGGCCGTGAGCTTGTGTTGATCCTGGTAGGGGCTGTGGCCATGTCCCGGCAGATCGATCCGGGTGACCCGATAGTCAGCGGCCAAACCCTCGGCGAAGTCAGCCCAGACGGCCGAGTTCATTCCCCAACCATGGAGCAGAACCAGGTCAGGCCCTGCTCCCTGTTGCTCGATAGCCAGCCTCATGCCACCACCTGCGGCAGTGTGGAGAGAGCATTCAGGAGCCGCTCCAACTGGCGGTCCGTATGGTTGGCACTGAAGGTGATACGGAGCCGGGCGCTACCCTCCGCTACCGTAGGTGGTCGAATCGCACTCACCAGCAGCCCCTGCTGCTCCAACTTTCCACTCCAGGCCAGGGCTTGTTCCGAGGATCCCGCCACAATGGGTTGGATCGGCGTGCTCGACTCCATCAGTGGCAAGCCAATCTGTTGCGCGCCCTGACGAAAATCAGCCACCAGGCTTTGCAGTCGTTGCCGCCGCCAATTCTCCTGTTGCGCCAGACGCAGGCTGACCAGGGTCGCCTCGGCCAGTGCGGCTGGCGGGGCGGTGGTGTAGATATAGCTTCTCGCCTGCTGGATCAGGGTCTCGATCAGTATCTCGCTGCCGGCGACAAAGGCACCATAGGTACCGAACCCCTTGCCCAGGGTTCCCATCAATATCTCCACATCATCGACACCGAGACCGAAGTGGCTGAGGATACCACCGCCCTGGGCGCCCAACACGCCCAGACCGTGGGCATCATCCACCATCAACCAGGCCTGGTGTTGGCGCGCGAGTTGCGCCAGCTCCGGCAGCGGTGCCAGATCGCCATCCATGCTGAACACCCCATCCGTGGCAATCAGTGCCTGGCCTCCGTCGCTGCGTGTCAGCTGCTGCTCCAGGCTCTGCGGATCCCGATGCTGGTAACGCGACATCTTCGCCCGGGTCAGTTGTCCCGCATCCACCAGGGAGGCGTGATTGAGGCGATCTTCGAACAGCCTGTCACCCCTGTTGAGAAGCGCACTAACCACCCCCAGGTTGGCCATGTAGCCGGTGGAAAAGAGCAGCGCCCTCGGCCGCCCGGTAAACTCCGCCAAGGCCTCTTCCAGGCGATGATGGGCGCTGCTATGGCCGGTTATCAGGTGCGCCGAACCGCTCCCCACCCCATACTTTTCCGCCCCCCGACGCATCGCCTCAATCACCTCCGGGTGATTGGCCAGGCCAAGGTAGTCATTACTGCAGAAAACAGTAACCTGCTTACCATCGACCATCATCTCCGTCTGTTGGGGTGTCGACACCACACGACGGCTTCGATAGAGCCCCTGGTTGCGGCGCGCTTGCAGCGCTTGGGTCAGCCGATTCATGGGGTTGGCAAATCGATCATCGACAGAGCGCAAGCTACCCGGCCTGGGCCTTGCTACAGGGTACCTTGGCCGCCTTGACCTCGGTTTCCAGCAGCTGCTCGGTCTCCATCCCCAGCCGCTGCAGCAGCTCCCGGTCACGGTCCGCCTCCGCATTTTCCGTGGTCAACAGGCGTTCACCATAAAATATCGAGTTGGCCCCGGCGAGGTAGCAGAGCGCCTGCAACTCGTCACTCATCTCCCCACGCCCGGCGGAGAGACGCACATAGGAACGCGGCATCAGCAGGCGTGCCACCGCAATGCTGCGCACAAACTCCAGGGGATCGAGATCCTCCACATCCTGGAGCGGCGTACCCTCGACCTTGACCAGCATATTGATTGGTACCGACTCCGGGTGGCGGGGCAGATTGCACAGCTCGCGCAGCATGCTGGCACGGTCCTGTCTGGATTCCCCCATTCCCAGAATACCCCCTGAACAGACATTGATCCCCGCATCCCTGACATGACCCAGGGTCTGCAGACGGTCGTCAAAGGTGCGGGTAGTGATCACATTACCGTAGAACTCCGGCGAGGTATCGAGATTGTGGTTGTAGTAGTCGAGCCCGGCACTGCGCAGACGGCTCGCCTGGTCCTGGGTCAGCATCCCCAGGGTGAGGCAGGTCTCCATACCCAGATGGTGCACCGCCTCGACCATTTCGATGACCCGCTGCAGATTCTTGTCGCTGGGATTGCGCCAGGCCGCACCCATGCAGAAACGGCTGGCACCCTTCTGCTTCGCCGCCTCGGCCGCCGCCACCACATCCTCCAGGGGCATCAGCTTTTCCGCCTCCAGCCCGGTGGCGTGTTTCGCGCTCTGGGAGCAGTAGCCGCAATCCTCGGCACAGGCACCGGTCTTGATACTCAGCAGGCTGCTCATCTGCACTCGGTTGGGATCGAAGTTGGAACGATGTACGCTTTGCGCCTGAAACAGCAGATCGTTGAAGGGTAGATCGAAGAGGGCCTCTATCTCGTCCAGGCGCCAATCATGGCGTAAAATCGTCTCGGTCATGGTGATCCAACCTCTGTTTGAGCATTGTGCGGCGCACAGCGGAGGGCCTATGGTAAGGATTGCCCCACCCCTGTCAACCAAGGATGGTTATGAAGGTCAACAAGTGTATAAATTATATACAGTCCCTACTCTACCCGAGAGATTGTCTTCTGTGTGGCGCAAAGGGTGATTTCGAACACCACTTCTGCCCGCCCTGTCACCATAGCCTCCCCTTCAACCGCCACGCCTGTCCCCGCTGTGCCTTGCCACTGCCCCCCCATGTGCCATCATCCGAGCTCTGTGGCCGCTGTATCGGACGAACCGCGGACTACACCCGAACCATCACCGCAATGACCTATCAACCCCCCATCAACAGACTCATCGGCATGCTCAAATTCCACAACCGACTGCATCTGGCAGAGCCCCTGGCCGGGTTGCTCATCGAGCGCCTGGGAGCGGAATACGACAGACCCGATCTATTGGTTCCGGTCCCTCTGCATCCTCTGCGCCTGCGTCAAAGGGGCTTTAATCAATCCCTGGAGATCAGCCGGGTCCTGAGCAGGCGATGCGGACTCTCCCAGGATTGGCGACTCTGCAGGCGCATTAAACATACCCCGGCCCAGGCGGAACTGAATCGCGAAGCCCGGCGAAACAACCTGCGCAGGGCGTTTCAGGTATGCGCGGATGTGAGCGGGATGCACCTGGCGGTGGTGGATGACGTGATCACCACGGGGGCCACGGTGAGCGAACTCTGCAGGGTGTTGAAAAGAGCGGGGGCAGAGAGGGTCGATGTCTGGGCAGTTGCCCGGACCTCAATGTTCTAGTGCTCAAACCACCTGATCCTAAATTATCAGGTGGTTTGATCTGCAGTGGCTCACTGATTACCGATGGGTAGAATGAAACGCTCTCCCATATGCTCCATCACCGCCCCCTGGGGTAGGATCTCCACCACTCTCGGGCCCTCGGCAAGATAGTCTCCCTCGCGATATTTCTCCATATTGATCAGCACATAACGCTTGGCGGCACGGCTAGAGTAGCTGTGGATATCGATGTTCATCGCCGGTAGGTTGGCGACGAAACCACTGGGCATCTCATGCAGGGGTTTCGGCGGCGCGGGAGGGGGGGGTGGCGGCATAGGTTCAGCCTCTGTCACCTGGGCAGGTTCGATTTCATTCACTTGGGGCAACTCGGCTTGCAGCGGCTGGGGCGTGGGAATCTCCGCTTGGGGTTGGCTCTGCTTCACCACAGGGGACTCAACGTAAGATGGATCGGAGCCACCGATCGCCTCTTCGCGCTGCAGCGGTGGCGTCTTCTGCGCTTCGCTGCTCGGTAAATCGATCTTCGGCTCGGTTTCAGAGAGGGGGATTTCAGCGTCTACCCCCTGGGGCGAGAGCCAGCTATTGCTTCCCAGGTAGATGCCGATCCCAAGCAGTATCAGTGCAAGCAGCGCTATCATCACCCAACCCATACCGTGTGGGCCAGAGGTTGTCGGTTGTTCCGCATTGGGGGAGATTTTCGGGACCTCCCCCAGCTTGTGCTGGCGTTCGGCCTTTTTCAAGGCTTCGAGTATCAGTGACATCTCAGCCTCCCGCCAGGTCCCGGGATGAGACCAATGTCGGCGTCGCCGCTGGCAATGCCAGATTGTTGAGGTAGATCATGGTCTGTTGACCGGCGACCCCATCCTCGGCCAATCCCTGCTGCTGCTGAAATGCCCGCAAGCGGCTCTCGAGTTCGCTATCAAAACGGTCAAGACCCTTGGCTGCGGGAGCGGCGATCCCATCCACCTGTTGCAGGCGACTGCGCAACCAGCTGACCGCGCTGCCGGATGAGCCTTCACCAATCAGCGCGATATCGGTCATCGGCCGCCACAACATGATGTAGTTGCCTTTCCAGTAGCGCTGCAGTTGATCGCGGGTTATCACGCCCTGTGCAAAGCCACTGTCGACCAGCAGCCACTCATCGTCCACATGCTTCAACAGCAGCAAGCGTCTCTGCTTGTCCTGTTTCAGCTGCAACAGCAACGGCCTGTTCAACCGCAACAGGCTCTCCCAGTCCGAGGCCGCTATCAGACAGCGCAGGCCGAACTGCTTCATCTGCATACAGGGGGGTGGGGAGTTTTGCAGCTGTTGTTCTGCATCCCAAAGATGCAGCAATGCCTGGTACATCGCGGCACGGTTTTGTGGCTCACTGAAAAGTGTCGCCAGCTTGAACTCATTCACAACCTCCCCTGCTTCGACCGATTCAGCTGATACTGTTTCAGGCTTGGCTATTTCAATAGCTGCGACATCATCCGCCCGGGGAATCGAGGCCTCCTCAACGGGTTCGGTGAAAGTCTCCGGCAGGGAGGGTTTTTCGACGCTGGGAGGGGTTTCGACGACAACCGGGAGAGCCGGAACCACAGGCTCAGCCGAGGTTTCACTCTGCGGCTGCACAGATACCTCATCGATACCACGCAGGGTGAACCACAAACCCACTGCGATCGCCAGCAGCAGCACGGCACCTGCCCACAGCCAGGGTTGACGTCCAAGGCGCCTCCCCTTCACCTCCCGAGCGGCCCGCCATACCAATCTGACACCGGCGCGCTGCCTGCCCGAGGCATAGATAGCCAACAGCGCCCGTTCGCAGATGGCATTGATGATCCTTGGGATGCCGCCTGAAAAGCGATGTATCAAGCGCAGTGCCATCGGGGTAAACAGATCCTCGCGAATACCGGCCACGGCAAGGCGATGGGCGATGTAGCGGCTGCTCTCCTGGGCGTTCAACGGTTGCAGATGATAGCGGGCGGTGATGCGCTGATCGACCTGGCGCATCTCCTTGCGCTCCAGCATCTGCAGCAGCTCCGGCTGTCCCACCAGGATGATACGCAGCAGTTTATGACGGGAGGTCTCCAGATTGGTCAACAGGCGTACCTGCTCCAGTACCCTTGGACTGAGGTTTTGTGCCTCGTCCACCACCAGTACCGTGTGTTTGCCCTCGGCATGGGTCTTTAAAAGATGCCGAATCAGGATATCCGAGAGCACCTTCATGGAGTATGGCGGCCCCTGATACTCGATGCCCAGCTCATCACAGATGGTGGCGATAAACTCCCGTCTCGAGAGGCGGGGATTGAGAATCAGGGCGATATCCACGTTTTCCAGTTGCTGTGCCAGGAGACTGCGCAGCAGCAACGTCTTGCCGGTACCCACCTCGCCGGTCAAGAGCACAAAACCGCCATTCGGACCGGTGCCGTAGATAAGATGGGCAAGGCTCTCTTCGTGCCCCCTGCTGAGATAGAGATATCTGGGATCAGGGGTTATTGCGAAGGGATTCTCTTCGAAACCGAAATCGCTGAATTTCATGCCATACCAGGGTGGCTATTCGCAGCCATCCTCGGCCTCCCCCTCGTTCTGTTCCGCGATCATTGTTGCCAGCTCCAGCCATTTGACCGCTTCCTGTTCATTCACATCCACACCTCTACCAGACAGATAGATCTGTCCCAGCTCATTGGCTGCCAGATAGGAGCCGTTGCTGGCCGCCTCCTTCAACCAGGCGATACCCTGGGTCGCATCCTCCTCCACTCCCTTGCCGAAGAGATAGAGCATGCCAAGCTGGAACTGCGCTTCCACATGGTCATGTTTCGCCAGGCGCTTGAAGCCGCGATAGGCTTCCCTGTGTTCGCCGTTGGCGAGGGACTCCATCGCCTCATCGAAATCAGCCGCGGGGAGATTCCCCACGAAAAACAGGAGTAAAAGGATAAGTACTGGTTGAAACTTGATCATGGTTAATCACTCTATATTCACGCTATTCTGACACAGCACGAGGGGAAATCCACACTGATGATCCAGTTTAAACAACCACGCAACTTTCCTACGTGATATCGATCTGACTGTTGAATGATGCGATCATGCTGCAGTGTGTTCAAACCAGCGTTCATTTGGCCATCAAGGAAATAACCGATATGAAAAGATCCCTTATGCTCCTGCTACTGCTGTTTCCAGGCATTCTGGCAGCTGCTGTCGAACCCTTGGTAACCCCTGCTTGGTTGCATGACAATAGAGATAAACCCGATCTTGTCTTACTTGATCTGCAGGATAATCAGAACTACATGCGTTTTCATATTCCCGGATCGATCAACACCAATTATGCCCATTGGCGGATGGAAAAGAAGGGCCAGCCCAAGAACATACCGCCTATACCCGTACTCGAAAAGCTCATTGGCTCTCTGGGTATAGACAACAAAAGTCATGTGATATTGATCTCCCTGGGCGCAAGTGCGGGGGACATGGCCGCGGCCGCCAGGGTCTACTGGACCTTCAAAGTGCTGGGGCACGACCATATTTCGATACTTGATGGCGGCCTGGTCGGCTATGCGGAAAAGCGGGTCTACCCCCTGGAAAAGGGAAACAACCAGCTGCAACCCAAAACCTTCAAGGCCAGCTATCGCAAACAGATGAATCCCGGCGCCGAAGAGGTGAAGTCGGCAATCAACAACGGCACCCAGATCGTGGATAACAGAACCCGGGCGGAATATCTCGGTATCTACGGCGGTGGCGGCAAGGAGAGGGCCGGCAGGCTACCCAATGCACGACACCTCAACTACGACTGGCTGACGATAAACGGCAGCGGCAAACTCCACAGTCTGGAGAACCTGCAGCGCATCTATGCATCGAGCAGTGTTCCATTGGAGGGGCACCAGATCAACTACTGCCACACCGGCAACCGGGCCGCGTTGGGCTGGTTTGTCTCCCACGAGATCATGGGCAACCGTCAGGCCAAGCTCTATGACGGCTCCACTCAGGAGTGGGCGGCCAACCAGGCACTGCCGATGGAACAGCAGGTCAAACTGAGCTATTGACTGAGCCCTGCACTCCCATTGTGCTTCAACACCGCCAGACTGCCGGGGGGATCAAGGGGTTTACCCCAGGCGATAGTCACAACCATCCTCAGCCGATGATCAGGCGTGCAAGGCTCCTTCTCGGTACCTTTTTGGGCTTGATTCTGCCCATCTTCAGCCATGCCTACCAAGTCGAAAGGTCACCGCAAATGGAGCAGAAACTCAAAGCTGCCTATCTCGCCAAGGGTATCGCCTATCGTCCCCGTACCGAACATTTCAACGCTGACGGCACTCCCGAGTATATCAATCGCCTGATCCTTGAAGACTCCCCCTATCTGTTGCAGCACGCACACAATCCGGTGGATTGGTATCCCTGGTCGGAGCAGGCCTTTGCGCGGGCGAAACAGGAGAACAAACCGGTCTTCCTCTCCATCGGTTACTCCACCTGCCACTGGTGTCATGTCATGGAGCGGGAGAGTTTCGAAGATCCCGCCATCGCCGCTCTTCTGAACCAGCACTTCATCCCGATCAAGGTCGACCGTGAGAGTCACCCTGACGTCGACCAGGTCTACATGACAGCGGTGATGTTGATGACTGGGCATGGGGGCTGGCCGATGTCGAGTTTCCTCACCCCCGAGGGCAAGCCCTTCTACGGTGGCACCTACTTCGCCCCTGAACAGTTCACTTCGTTGCTGCAGCAGATTAAACGAATTTGGCTGGAGAGCCGGGACGAAGTCGAGGAACAGGCTGAACACGTGGCCTCGGCGGTGCAGACCAGCAATAGCCTTGAGGGACAGGCCAAGACTTTGGACAAGGCGGTTATCGAGACTGCGGTTGCGACGATGCAGAACTCCTTTGATGAGATACAGGGCGGATTTGGCCAGGCCCCCAAGTTCCCCCGCGAGCCCTGGCTCTATCTACTCCTCGACCGGGCGGAGCGGGATCATGACCGGCAGGCCCTTGAGATGCTCGAAGTCACCCTTGACCATATGGCCCGCGGCGGCATCTACGATCAGGTTGGCGGTGGCTTTCACCGCTACTCCACCGATTACGAGTGGCTGGTGCCCCACTTCGAGAAGATGCTCTACAACCAGGCCCACCTCAGCCGCGTCTACCTCCGCGCATGGCGCATCACCGGAGGTGAGCCCTACCGCCGCGTGGCCACCCAGACCCTGGACTATGTACTGAGGGAGATGAGGCTTCCCGAGGGGGGTTTCTACTCCGCCACCGACGCCGATAGCGAGGGTGAAGAGGGCCGCTTCTTCACCTGGACAGAAGCGGAGCTGGCGGCCGCGCTGGAGCCAGATGAAGTGACGTTGGTGAATGCCCTCTACGGGGTGACAGCTGGTGGCAACTTCGAAGGGCGCAATATCCTCCACCTGGTCCAGAGCCTGGAAAGCCATGCCGAAGAGCAGGAGCTACCGGTAAAGTCTCTGCGTCAGCAACTCGATCAGATAAACCGCAAGCTGCTCGAGGTCAGAAACCGCCGCCCCGCCCCCCTGCGGGACGACAAGATCGTGACCGCCTGGAACGGCATGATGATTACCGCATTCGCCCAGGCCGCCGATATCCTTGAGCGCGCGGACTATCGCCAGGCAGCCATCGAGGCGGCCGAGTTCGTTTGGCAACACAACCGGCGCGGCAAAGGCCTGTTGTGGCGGGTACATCTGGACGGCCAATCCTCCATCGCCGCATCCCAGGAGGACTACGCCTATCTCGGTGAAGCGCTGCTCTATCTCTACGATCTGACTGCAGAGCCTAAATGGCTTGCGCGCGCCGAAGAGCTGGCCCAGGCGTTGATCGATCGCTTTCTCGATGCAGAAAACGATGGCTTTTTCATGAGCGAGGCAGAGAGCACGATCACCGCCATGGGTCGCCCCAAGGACGAGGGTTCGGACAATGCCATGCCCTCCGGCAGTTCGGTTGCGATCCATCTGCTGCAACGCCTCTGGCAGCGTACCGGTAAGCTCGATTTCCGCCGTCTGACGGATGCCCTGATCGCCCGCTTCGCCCCCTCCGTTGAGCGAAGTCCCACCAGCTACGGCTATCTTCTCAACGCCGCGGCCAACCATCTGCATGGCGAATTGGATGCCCGAGCCTACGCGGCCCAGGGAGGTATACGAATCGAGGGGGCATTGTCGTCGACCTCGAAACAGCCGATGCTGAAGGTCGACATCCACATCCCGGATGGGTGGCACACCAACTCAAACCAACCCATGACCAAGGATCTGATTGCAACTGAGCTGCGTCTGCCTGAGGGGGCCAAAGGTATCCGACTGGGACCGGTTACCTATCCCCGGGGGCAACAGCAACAGCTTGCTTTTCAGCAACAGCCCCTCTCCGTCTATACCGGCAAGGTGCGACTGCAGGCCTTTCTCTCCAACGAGGACGCCACTATCTCCCTACCTTTGTCACTGCCGGTTGAGATCCGTCTTCAGGCCTGCAACGACCAGGTCTGCCTGCCACCGGAGACGGTCACCCTGAGCCTGGTACCACCCCGCTCCTAGCGCCAAAGAGCCTCTCACACTCCTCACTGGAGCGAATCAGGCTATCCTCGATGGAGACCCCGGAAAACCAGTTCCCGGTCAACGCGAGGGAGCCTCCCTGCAGCGCTTTGTCGATTCGGGAAACCCGCTCGGCGTGGCCAAGCCGCAGTGCAGGGAGCCGATTTTCACAACTGACATGGGACTCAAAAGCCCCAGGCTCCACACCCAAAACCTCACTGATCCTCTGCAGACGCCCAGCCTCATCGACAGCGTTTGGGCGAAAGTGAAAGGTAAAGGCGCGATAGTGCTCATCGGGCACCAGATCCCTCGATACCGCAGAGTAGAAATCGTCAGCGACCCCGATAATGCCGGCCAGTGGCGGGATATCGAGCCGATCGGCTCTTAGCAACACGCTGTGACTCTCGATGGCGGCCATTTCAATCGCTTCCAGCTGTGTCGCCAGATCCGGCATGGACCCCGCCAGAATCCCTGCGGCAACATCCGGCGCCACTGCCAGGGCGACGCTTTTCGCCTTGATGGTCTGATCCTCGATGACGACCCGATAGTGATCCCCGTCCCGCTGCAGATCGATCACCGGGCTATGCAGCCGTATCTCGAGTTGGGATGCCATTCCCTCGATAAAGGACTGCAACCCCTCGGGACCGGTAAAGCTGCGGACGATCTCTTTACGCCTCGGCTTTTTACGGAATATGGCATCGGCGGGAAAATCGGCGGCCGGCTGGCAGATCACCGCATCCAGGGCGGGACCCAACACCCGCTTGAAATTGCGCCGGCCGATGATATGGCCGAAATAGTCAGCGACAGTGCGACCCTGTTTCCCGCTCAGCCAGAGACGCGGCAGGACCCCGAGCAGCTCCAGGAAACTCAACTGGGAAGGGATTGATCTCAGCTCTCCTTCACTATGCAGCCGGTAGCGCAGTTTCTGTTTTGGCTGCAGGCTGGCGAGCTGCCCGGTCTCCTGCAGCAGCTGCAACAGATTGCCGTAGCTGTTGTAGCAGGTATGGCTGCCCAGTTCGGCCCAGAAGACGCCTTCATCGGTATAGAATCTATGGCTGTTAATGGCACCACCGAGATGACCGCTGGCCTCGAGAACCAGGGATTGGACCCCTCTGCACCTGGCCATAAGCGCCATACCCAGGCCACTGATCCCCGCCCCCACGACTAACAGATCCACAACCCTGTCGCTCATCCCGCTACCCTGAAAATTCTGCAAAGAAAAACCGTGCCAGACTAACTGAACACGGTTTCTTAATACAACATATGCTAACTGGTTTAGCGCCTATCCTATTGCCAAAACACACGCCTCGAAATCAGGAAGAAGCGATGACAACTCACCCTTGCCTAGCCGCAACCGCCTCCTGACGAGGAACCGCAGGTGTTGCAGCCTCCACCTACCGGCTGCAGATTGTTGAACACAAAACTCGCATTGCCGTCGCCCTGGTCGATGAAATCGATCTCCACGCCCCGCAGGTATTGCAGAGTGCCGTCATCGACGATCACCTTGAATCCATTGCACTCAAGCACACCATCGTTGTCGTTGATGGCATCGCTGAAGGTCATGCCAAAGCTGATACCGCTGCAACCACCCGGGGTGGCGAAAACCCGCACCCCCTCGATGGTCTCATCGACCTGCTGAAAGAGCTCGACCATTTTGCTTTGCGCGGTAGTGGTCAGGGTTAAGTCGTTTTCGTTAAGGGCATTTAAACTCATGCCGGGTCTCCTGATTCTTTTACTAGAGTATGGATACCATACTATCAAGAAATGGCACAGCTGTGCCAATTAACATAGAAAGAAAGTTGGTTTTTATGCTTCTCTTTCTGCCTGGGATAGAGGCGGGTGCGCGACTAAATCGCCAGCCGATCCCGGGCGTTGAGATCATAGAGGTGGCGCTCCGCATCCAGCAGGTGCTGCCCCCAGTGGAGATGGAATCCCATGTGCCACCCTTCGACGGCCCGCTGAGGATGTCCATCCAGCAGATTGAGACCGTTCTTCAGCTCACAATAGATGTCGGTGAGATCATCCGCCAGGCTGCCGCTCATACTCAGTCCGTCGCCCGCAACGTCATACTCCATCCAATAGCTGTCACGATCACCCAACAGCTCCCTGAGGTAGGTATAGAGTTCAAACCTGGCGTCCAGATCGGCCGCCGTGTAGTGGCTCTTGCGGGGAGCCGGCATATTGAGGGCGGCAACCGCCGCATGCAGGCGTGGAAGCAGGCTGGCAACCTCTTTTAACCACCCGGTGTTTCCCTCTTGCAGGCTCTCAACCAGCTCGCAGTAGTTGCGCGCCAGGGCTTCAAGTTGTTCTATTTGTGGGCTCATAACTCATTCCCTCACAATCATTTTTTTTCATTAATACCTGCAAACATGGCTGCCAGCCTGTTACTTAATGAACGTCGTTGGTTTGCACCATTTGACGCTGTCCCATACTCCGTTTACCCCCTGAGTCTAGCAGCGATAGCGCTCAATCCTAGGAAAAACCCTTAATCCAAATCTCCATTTCAATTGAAAAAATATATTCCCCAGGGTTCGGGACGGCATAGGATATAGGGTTTCCAGGCCACCACAACCCCTTGGTTGCGTGGCCGTCAGTAAAGCCACAGAGCACGAAAAAAGGGTTACAATTCCGACATGTACGATAAATCACCCCATCTGCCCGTGGTGTTGGCAATCGGTGGACACGATCCCGGAGGCGGTGCCGGGATTCAGGCAGACATCGAAGCCATCGCTGCCAACGGTTGCCACGCCACCACCGCTGTGACCTGTCTCACGGTGCAGGACAGCTGCAATCTCAGTCAGTTGCTTCCCACCGATATCTCGATCCTCAAGGATCAGATCAGCGCGACCCTGGAAGATTGCCGGGTAGCCACAATCAAGATAGGACTGGTGGGCAGCCTGGCTGCGGCAGAAGCGATTGTCGAGACCCTGCGGGAGCACCCGAAGATACCCCTGGTGTTGGATCCGGTGTTGGCGGCAGGGGGCGGCCGAGATCTGAGCAATCGAGATTTGGTTGAGTATCTTCGTCACGCCCTTATTCCATTGTGTCGACTGCTCACGCCGAACACACCGGAGGCGGCAAGATTGGCCGGATTGGATCTGTTGCGCGATTACCAAGTCGCTGCCGACCGCTTGCTCGAGCTTGGCACGGATGCGGTGCTGATTACCGGCAGCCACGATCCGCAACCGGGAGAGGAGATCGTGCATCGTCTCTATCAGCCCTCCACCCCCCCGATGCTCTCGCGCTGGCAGCGATTAAGGGGCGAATTTCACGGTTCCGGTTGTACCCTGACCTCTGCCATTGCGGCGAGAATGGCGCAGCAAGAGAGCCTGGAGACCGCGGTGGAGCAGGGCTTGGCCTACACTTGGTCGGCCATCTCGAATGGTTTCAAGACAGGACGCTGCCAGGCCATTCCTGAACGGCTGTTGAGACTCCAACGTGGGCACCGCGATGGCGAAAAATAGAGCATCCAGTTTGCACGGTCTCTATGCAATCACCGACTCCCGGCTCAGCCCCGGGGCCTGTCTGTTGCAACACGTGGAAGCGGCACTGCTGGGGGGCGCCGCGGTTATTCAATACAGGGACAAAACAGGCGCTGCCAGCCAACGTGTTGCGGATGCTGCCGCCTTAAACAGCCTGTGCAGAGACCACGAAGCACTATTGATCATTAACGACGATGTCGAGCTGGCAGCCCAAGTCGATGCCGACGGGGTTCACCTGGGAGCGCACGACAGCTCGCTATCATTCGCCCGCAAACAATTAGGCAAGGATGCCATCATCGGCATCTCCTGCTACAACCGACTCGACCTTGCCCGGGAAGCGGCCGCTTGCGGTGCTGATTACGTTGCCTTCGGACGCTTCTTCCCTTCACGCATCAAACCGAATGCGGTACAGGCCCATAGCGAACTGTTAACCGCCGCGAAAGCCGAACTCGAACTGCCGCTGGTTGCCATCGGCGGAATAACGCCGGAGAATGGCGCCCCATTGATCACTGCGGGGGCGGACATGCTGGCGGTCATACAAGGGGTATTTGGGGAGACCGATATCCAAGCAGCCTGCCGTCGCTTTACAAGACTATTCGAGCTGGAGGAGAGACCAAGATGAGCCGTTCCCATGAGCTATTTGCCCAGGCGCAGAAACATATACCCGGTGGTGTCAATTCACCGGTCCGGGCCTTCCATGGGGTGGGTGGTGATCCGGTGTTTGTCGATTGCGCCGCCGGGCCCTATATCTTCGACCCGGATGGCAACAGGTATATCGACTATGTAGGCTCCTGGGGACCGATGATCCTTGGCCATTCCCATCATGAGGTGATCGAGGCGGTGGCCTCGGTGCTCAATAAAGGGCTCAGCTTCGGCGCCCCGACCGAGCTCGAGAACCAGATGGCGGACAAGGTGTGCGAACTGGTACCGAGCATGGACCTGGTACGCATGGTCAGCTCTGGCACGGAGGCCACCATGTCGGCGATTCGTCTTGCCCGGGGCTTCACCGGACGCGACAAGATCGTTAAGTTCGAGGGCTGCTATCACGGCCACTCCGACTCCCTCTTGGTAAAGGCCGGCTCCGGAATGCTGACCCTGGGTGAGCCCTCCTCTCCCGGAGTACCGGCCGCCCTGGCTGAGCATACGATCACCCTGAGCTTCAACAACAGCCAACAGGTACGTGACACCTTCGCCCAGGTCGGCGATCAGGTTGCCTGCATTATCGTCGAACCGGTGGCGGGCAACATGAACTGCATCCCCCCGGTTCCCGGTTTTCTCGAAACCCTGCGCGAGGTCTGCGATCAATATGGAACGGTATTGATATTCGACGAGGTGATGACCGGATTTCGGGTCGCCCTGGGTGGCGCTCAGGGCCATTACGGCATCACCCCCGACCTCACGACCCTGGGCAAGGTCATAGGTGGCGGTATGCCGGTGGGCGCCTTCGGCGGTCGTCTCGATATCATGCAAAAGATCGCCCCCCTGGGACCGGTCTACCAGGCGGGCACCCTCTCCGGCAATCCGGTGGCGATGACCGCGGGACTGAAGACCCTGGAACTGATCTCGGCGCAGGGTTTCTTCGCTCAGCTCGCGGAGAAAGTCGAAAGGCTGGTCGCGGGGATCATGCAACAGGCAGAGGCAGCGGGGATAGGGATGGCGGAAAACCATGTTGGCGGGATGTTTGGCCTCTTCTTCAGCGAATCCCAGGTCACAGACTATGCTGCCGCCACCGCCTGCGACCTGACCCGCTTCAAGGCCTTCTATCATGGGATGCTGGAACGGGGCATCTACCTGGCGCCATCCGCATTCGAGGCGGGATTTGTCTCCCAGGCCCACAGCGACGAAGATATTAACAACACCATCCATGCCGCCGGGGAGTCGTTTAAACACTTGGATTGAGGCTGACAGGGTGGAGATAGATGAGTGAGTATTTCACCCCACTGCTGACATGGATCGGCGAAAACCCATTCTGGGCGGGGCTGGCGGTGTTCGTTGTCGCCTTTTCCGAATCGGTCGCCATTGTCGGTCTGCTGATTCCCGGCGTGGTGATGATGTTCGGCTTCGGGGCCCTGATCGCCACCGGTGTTCTCGACTTCTGGCCCGTCTTCTGGTGGGCCGTGGCCGGCGCGGTGGTCGGGGATGGGATCAGCTTCTGGCTGGGGCACCATTTCCAGGATAGGCTGCAGGGCTTTTGGCCCTTCAACCACCATCCCGCCACCCTGGAAAGGGGTATAGATTTCTTTCAGCGCTTTGGCGGTAAGAGCGTCGCCCTCGGTCGCTTCTTCGGTCCGGTGCGTGCCATCATCCCCCTCGTCGCCGGCATGCTGGGGATGTCGCCCCTGCGTTTCATTGTCGCCAATGTTCTCTCCGCATTGGCCTGGGCACCGGCCTATCTGTTGCCGGGTATTGTGTTTGGCGCCTCACTGGAGCTCGCCTCCGAGGTCGCGTTGCGCCTGGTCGCCCTGATGCTGTTGCTGCTTGTTCTCGCCTGGGCGCTGTTTATGCTTGCCCGGACCCTGTTCAGACTTATCCAACCCCACGCCACATCACTGGTGCAGTGGGGATTCGAGTGGGGTCAGATGCACAGGGGGTTCAGATCGATTTCCAGCTCTCTGGCCGACCCGAATCATCCGCAGGCAAAGGGCCTGGCCTTTCTTGCCACCCTGTTGCTGTTGACCACGCTGCTGTTTGCCTTGATCACCGGTGTGGTGTTGGACGGCTCGTTGACGAAACAGGCAGACCTGCTGCTCTACAATGCACTGCAGAGCTTGCGCACACCCTGGGGTGACCAGCTGATGGTGCTGTTCACCGGTTTGGGTGATCTTGGGCCGATTCTGCTGATCACCCTCGGCATTGCCATAGTGCTGCTGATGCAGGGACATAGGCGCGCTTTCTACTATCTGCTTGCGGCAAGCGCTTTTGGATTGTTGGCACCCTTGCTGCTGAAATACAGCCTGCGCATACCCCGCCCTCCCAGTGCCCCCGAATTCCTCGGTCCCTGGTCCTTCCCCAGCGCCCATGTGCTGCGCAGCGTCACCCTCTACGGCTTTGTTTCGATAATGATCGCCCGCGCCATGAGCCAGGAGTGGCGCTGGTTTCCTTACAGCATTGCGGCCCTGGCCATCGGCGGGGTCTCCCTCTCAAGGCTCTATCTGGGGGTGCATTGGGGGACCGATATATTGGCCAGTCTAACCCTGGGCATCGCCTGGATCGCCTTGTTGGGCATTGCCTACTATCGCCATGTGGAGGCTGAGACTCAAACCACCGCCATGATCGGTTCCACGCTCCTACTGCTACTGATCTGCGGAGCTTACGCCTGGCTTAACGCGGCTGAAAGGTCCAGCACCTTCCAGCACCAAGCTGAAATTGTCGAGCTCACCCCGGATCGATGGCAGCATGGCAGCAGTGAACTTCCCCGTTTCCGCAACGATATCTTCGGCGACAAAAATCAACCACTCAATGTGCAGCTGGCAGGTGATCATCGACAGCTTGTCGCTCTACTCAGGCAGCAGGGTTGGCAAGAGGCAGAAATGCTGGGATGGGGCAATATATTGCGCCTGCTGGCCCCGCATGCTCAGCTTGCAACCCTGCCCGTCCCGCCTCAGGTTCATGATGCGCGTCATGAGGAGATGGTCATGGTCAAGCAGTTGACTGAGCAACAGCGTCTGGTGTTAAGGCTCTGGCCGACTCCACTCAGGCTCACCCCGAAGGCACTGAAGATATCCATCGGCAATGTGACCCTGCAAGAAGCTGAAACCGTGATCGGCATGCTGACCATCCCCCGCACCACGAAACAGTACGCACGACCCGTCGACCTCCTGCTGCAAGCGCTGGCTGAAGCGGGGGTTAGCAGCGAACTACAGACAGGCCGTCTGATCAGACTGACATTGAGTGCGGATAGTGACTGAGTACAATCCCGCATTACCCGGCACAGGGTTAAAGCAAACCGTGAACCGGTCGAAATAAACCTTATATCGAAATAACTTAGATGAGATTATTGCGGTGTCCTAAACTGAATATGATACTGGATAGAGAATGGACGCCAAACAACGCAAAGTATGTTTAAGCCATTGAATATAATAAACCATTCTCCAATCAAACGACTCATTGCCGTAAGCATATTATGGTTGGGCGCATCGTTGGTTTTTGCTGACACAGCTGAAATCCGCATCGGTGTGCTGGCAAAAAGAGGCCCTGAAAAAAGCCTGGAACGTTGGAGCGCCACAGCTGACTATCTCAACGCCACCCTACCCGAATATCGATTCAAGATAGTTCCCATGGCATTTGACGATATCCAGATCCTGGTAAAAAACCAGATGGTCGATTTCGTCATCGTCAATCCCGGTATCTATGTCAACCTGTCAGTCAAGTATGGTGTCAGGCGCGTCCTCACTTTAGTCAACAAGCTCTCGAATGAGAGTCAGGTATCGAGATTCGGTAGCGTCATCTTCACACTCTGGGATCGACAGAACATTCAAGACCTGAACGATCTCAAGAATCAACGTGTGGCGGCCGTCCACAGCACATCACTCGGCGGCTGGATAATGGCGCGCAGGGAGTTGCGGGTCGCGGGGATTGAGAAGTGGGATTTCGCATCCCTGCTGTTTCTCAATACTCACGACGCGGTCGTGAACGCGGTATTGAAACGGGAAGCCGAGGTTGGGATCGTCAGAACCGACACCTTGGAACGAATGGCTCAGGAAGGCAAACTGGAGCTGCGGGATCTGCGCACCGTCTCACCCAAGATCCATGAGAATTTTCCCTATGCGATCAGCACACCTCTCTATCCTGAGTGGCCTTTTTCGCAACTACCCCACACCTCTCTGGAAGTCGCGCGTGAGGTCGCAGTGGCACTGCTTGAGCTGCCACCTGACCATCCGGCAACCCGCAATGCCCGAATCCACGGCTGGACGATTCCCGAAAATTACCAGACGGTACATGACCTGCTGTCACTATTGGAGATGCCTCCATATAACAAACGACTGAAAGACAAACTCGCAGACTCGGTCACTGACATCTGGCATTGGTATCTGCTGGGAGCCGTTGTACTGTCAATCCTTATCCTGCTTATTGCACGTTTGGCCAGACTCAATCGCTCATTGACGGTGCACAAGCAGAATCTCGAAGAGAGCGAACGGGCACAAATCACCATCTTCAACGAAGCAGCGGTCGGCCTTGCCCACATCAGCCTGAATGGAAGGATAACGCGCCTGAATCACAGATTGAGCGAAATTGTCGCACTCTCACCACAACAGATTATGGATATCAACCTTAAGGATCTGTTATTCAGCGACGATGTACAGGCATGTACCCGCGCATTTGACAAACTTCGCAACCGAGAGAAGAGCAGCATTTCGACACAGCTGCGCCTGGTTTGTGCAAACGGCGCAACCAAATGGATTCAGCTCTCACTCTCTATAGTTCCCAAGCATGCCGATGACAAAAATCTTCTGGTAGCGGTGATTGACGATATCGACCAATACAAAAAAATCGAGATGGAATCATTGCGTACGAAACAGGAGAAAGAACTGATACTCGACTCCGCCGGTGATGGCATACTCGGTATCGACAATGAGGCCAACCATATATTTGTCAACCCGGCTGCCGCGAACATGTTGGGATACACGATCGACGAACTATTAGAAAAAAACTGTCATACCATTTGGCACCACAGCAAAGGAGACGGAAGCAGTTACCCGCTATCTGAATGCCCGATAACCAGTGTACTTAAACACGGCCTCACTCATCGCGCCGAACAGGAGACAATCTGGCATAAAAACGGTAAACCGCTTCAGGTTGATTATATCAGCACACCGATCAAAGAGGGCGAACATGTAGTCGGTGCGGTTGTAGTCTTTCATCGCAACACAAGTCCTGGTCTTGACAAGCCCGCAGTTGTCGCATCATGAAGAGAGGGCGACTGCTAGCAATCTACTTGCTACTGATAACATTCATCATCTCTTTCGGTGGTTTACTTTTTTGGGCCATTCACCAACAGACTCTGAACAGCATTGTTAACGAATTAAAGCTTGAATCCAACAACCTGATCAATCAAATAACCAAACAGATCAGTCTCGCCTTCATTGAGATACACTCCGACCTGCTGTATGTCATAGAGCAACAGGAACTCCACGAACTCAACTCGGAGTCCACGAGACAGGCAGCAATACTCAGTCTGCATGAATCATGGAAATCCCTGGCCCTGCAGCGAAAACGATATGACCAGATTCGCTACCTCGACGCCAATGGAATGGAACAGATACGGATAAACTACAACGACGGTAATCCGCTCATTGTAAGCGCGGACAAGCTGCAATCAAAAAAGTACCGCTACTATTTTACGGAATCCATCAGCAAGTCACCCGGCGCGATTTACAGCTCACCTCTTGATCTCAACATCGAAAATAAACAGATTGAACTACCATTAAAGCCCACAATTCGATTCGCATCCCCGGTGACAGACAGCAACAATGAAACCATTGGCGTAATCATTCTCAACTACCTTGCAACAAACATCTTGAATGATTTTCGCAGAATCTCCGCCGGCTATTCGGGAGACGCTATTTTACTAAATTGGCAGGGTTACACACTTTTGAGCCCGGAAAGCGCTCAAGACTGGGGCTTTATGTTTCCAGACAGCCCCCAGGTCGGAATCAATGTAAAGCATGCCGATGTCTGGCAGGCCATTCAGCAAGTACATAGCGGACAGTTGCTCAATCAGCAGGGCCTCTATACTTTCGACTCGATTGACCCTAGCGGTGAAAAGTTAAACAAATACTGCTCCAGCTGCCTACGCGTACTCTTGCATATACCGACCGAACTGATCACTTCGAGATTGTGGCGACAACTCTCGAATTCAGTATATATTCTCAGTTCCGCCCTGTTTATCCTGTTTATTGTTTTAAGCGTTGCGATATGGAACCGGGAAAAAAGAAAAAATCATGAGCTGCAACTTCAAAATCTCAACCAACAGATATCCGACGAACACGACTTTTTTCTAAGTGGCCCCAGCGTAATTGCCAAATTACGCAACGAATTGGGGTGGCCTGTCGAGTTCATATCCGCAAATGTCCGAGAGTTGCTTGGTTACGGACCGGATAAATTCATCAATGGATCACTCTCATTCTCAAATATCCTCGACCCTGATCACCTGCAACACTACATTCGTGAAAACCTTGAAGCCGACCAGGATCGAGTAATCAATTTCAAACGCAGCCCATATAGGGTTCTGGACAGAGACAAGAAGCGAAAATGGGTCCAGGACACCACCCATCTGATTCGTGACGAAGTCGGCCGCCTCACCCATTTTTTTGTCCATATCAGCGATATTACCCACCTCAAAGAGGTTGAAGAGCAGCTTACCGATTCTCACAACTACATCCAAAGAGTGGTAGACGCCATAGCCGACCCCACTTTGGTAATCGATATCAACACTCACCAACTGCAACTCGTCAACCAATCCGCTCTCAACCTCTATACCAACGAAAGCCAACTAAAGGAAGGTATGACATGTTACCGCTTATCACATAAGCGCAACACACCATGCAGCGGTAAACACGATCCCTGCCCAATAACCGAAATTCAAAAGAGTAAAAAGAGCGTATCAGTGATCCACAAACACTATAACAACGAAGGAAAAGTGATGTATGTGGATGTACGGGCCACCCCGATATTCGATGAGACCGGTGAACATGTTACACAGATCATCGAGTCGCATCGGGATATCACTGATACCATCAATATGGAGAAACAGCTACAGTACATCGCCGAAACCGACAGTCTCACGCAAATCTATAATCGAACCAAATTCGACGAAGAGTTGAAAAAACAAATCGCCTGGGCAGGCCTGAGTTCCAACTACTTTGGCCTGATCATGCTCGACCTTGATCACTTCAAGGATGTCAATGACAACTTTGGCCATGACATCGGGGATGCTGTACTAAAAACCACTGTAGACCTGCTTCACAAGCGAATTCGAAAGTCAGATATCCTGGCTCGCTGGGGTGGCGAAGAGTTCATGATCATTGCCCCGGATATAGACCAGGATGATCTGTTCTCCATGATCGAGTCACTACGAACCGCCATCGAGAACATCGAACATGAGATAGCCGGGAGAGTCACAGCAAGTTTCGGCGCCAGCATCATCACCCACAACGACAATATGCAATCGTTAATGAAACGCGTGGATATGGCCCTCTATCGTTCCAAAAACAGCGGCCGTAATCGTTGCACCATTCTCTAACGCTCGTTACCAGCTACCTCAAGAGTTTGTCGCACCCCATCGAGGAATCAAACCGTGGTCGATATCCAGCTGATCCAGAATCCGTGCGACCATGAAGTCGACAATCTCATCGAGTGTCGATGGATTGTGATAGAAACCGGGATTGGCCGGCATGATAACCGCCCCCATGCGACTCAACTTCAACATATTCTCCAGATGGATATCTGAAAACGGGGTCTCCCGCACCACCAGAATCAGCTTGCGACGCTCCTTCAACACCACATCCGCGGCGCGCTCTATAAGATCATTGCTAGCACCGGTTGCGATGGCCGCCAGGGTACCGGTGGTACAGGGACAGACCACCATCGCAGCGGGTGGATTGGAACCGCTCGCCACCGGGGCCATCCACTGCTGGCGGCCGAACACCTGTAGTTGGCCAGACGCTGCCTGAAAGCGCTCGCTCAACAACCTCTCCATCTCCGCAGGCTGACCCGGCAGATCGAGATCGCTCTCCATTCTCAATACGATCTGCCCAGCCTGGCTGATCATCAAGTAGATATCCCTCTCTGCAGCGAGCAGAGTTTCGAGCAGACGCAAGGCGTAGGCGCTTCCGGATGCACCGGTGATAGCCACCGCAATAGGGGCCTGTTTCTGTTTCATCTTCATATCCTGGCTTCTAGGGCATCCAAGAGACGCTGATGTATCGCCTCAAAGCCGCCGTTGCTCATCACCAGCAGATGGTCTCCGGGAGCCACCAGCTCCATCACCCGGGTGACCATCGATGGGGTATCGATGAAGAGTTCCACACGATCTCCCAAGGGAGCCAGGGCCTCAGCGGCACTCCATCCCAAATCATCGGGTAAAAACATCATTACCTGGTCCGCGGACTGCATTGCAGCCGCGAGTCGGTCCGCATGCACACCCCGCTTCATGGTATTCGATCTGGGCTCCAGGAGGACGAAGATGCGTTCCTCACCCACCTGGTTGCGCAAACCCTCAAGGGTGGTCTCGATGGCTGTCGGATGGTGGGCGAAATCGTCATAGACCCGAACCCCGTCCACCTCACCGCGCAGCTCCATGCGCCGTTTTACATTCTTGAAACCGCCCAGGGCCTCGATTGCCAGCCTGGGGGGCACCCCGGCATGCCGTGCCGCGGCGATGGCCGCCAGGGCATTTGCCAGGTTGTGTCTACCGATCAGATCCCAATTGACCCGCCCCTGATTCTCACCCTCGAGGATGACATCGAAGCTGTGCCCGTCGGGCGCGACCTGCAGCGCATGCCAACCCGCCTCGATCTCGGGATCGAAGAACTCCAGGGGGGTCCAGACCCCCATATCCAGCACTTCACTCAGGTTACCGTCATTCAAGGGCGTGATGATCAAGCCTTCGCCAGGAACCGTTCTCACCAAATGGTGAAACTGGCGCTGGATCATCGACAGATCTTCGAAGATGTCGGCATGGTCGAATTCAAGATTGTTCATCACCAGGGTACGCGGTCGATAGTGGACGAACTTGGATCGCTTGTCGAAAAAGGCGGTATCATACTCATCCGCCTCGACCACAAAGAAGGGTGTCTCCCCCAAACGCGCGGAAACACCGAAGTTCTCCGGGACTCCACCGATGAGAAAGCCGGGCTTAAGGTCCGCCTGTTCCAGGATCCAGGCCAGCAGGCTGGCGGTGCTGGTCTTACCATGGGTCCCTGCCACCGCCAACACCCAACGCCCCTGCAAGACATGTTCTGCCAACCACTGCGGTCCCGAGGTGTAGGGCAGTCCCCGATTCAGCATTGCCTCCACCGCGGGATTGCCCCGGGACATGGCATTCCCCACCACCACCATGTCGGGGGCGGGTTGCAGATGATCGGCCTCGAATCCCTGCATAAGCTCTATCCCCGCCTGCTCTAGCTGGGTACTCATGGGCGGATAGACATTGGCGTCGGAACCGCTGACCCGGTGGCCGAGAGCTCGTGCCAGGAGTGCGATACCGCCCATGAAAGTACCACAGATTCCAAGGATATGAATATGCATCAGGCGGCCACCGGAAAGAGTTGACTCATGATACTCCAGGCCAGGATGTTGTAGAGCAGCCCAATGGCGATAGCCAGATTAAAGCTGATCTCAAAGGCATGACGAATGATATGGCCCAGCACCAGGATGCTCCAGATAAAGATCACCAGCAACAGCAGTTCGGATTCCGCCGATTCACTGCGGTGACGCCAGGCGACCAGAGGCAGTGCCAGCAGGCTCAGCAGCAAACCGCTCAACAACATGGCGATTGCCGTCTGCTTGAAGCGAGACAGCCTGCCGCTGATGGTAAGTATCGCGGCCAGCAAACCAAGCATCAGTGTCAAAGCAAACAGATTCTCCACCAGGGCGCGAAACAGCCCAAACTGGGCATCCAACACGATCAAGGTGCCGACCAGCAGATTCAGAATCAGGAGCAACCAAAACAGATGGATCGAGGCCGGCAGATCCTGGGGAGCACTGCGTAGCAGACAGAGATCAACGGCACTGTTCAACAGCGCCTTCAAACCTCATCACCCAAGCTGCGATCGATCGCCATCGGCCCCCAGCCCTGGCATACCGGCATCACCTCCAGCATATTCACATTTACATGGGGCGGCAGCGAGGTTACCCAGTAGACAATTTCGGCGATATCCTCGGCACCGAGGGGATGGGTATTGGTGTAGACACTGTCGGCCTTTTGCTCATCGCCTTTGAGGCGAACCAGAGAAAATTCGGTCTCCGCCAATCCGGGCTCGATATTGGTAACCCGTACCGGTGTGCCCAGCAGGTCGGCACGCAAGCCTCGGGAGAACTGCTTCACGAAGGCCTTGCTGCCACCATAGGCATTGCTGCCCGGATAGGGCCAATTGGCCGCCGTGGATCCGATGTTGACGATATGACCGCGCCGTCTCTCCACCATCCCCGGCAGAATATGACGGGTCATGCGAATCAACCCCTTGATATTGGTATCGACCATGGTCTCCCAATCATCGAGGTTGGCTTCATGGGCGGGCTCCATACCCAGGGCGAGTCCGGCATTGTTGAGCAGCACATCGATCTCCCTGAACCCCTTCGGGAGTCGTTCAACGAAACTCACCACCGCCTCTCGATCGGTAACATCCAGTTGTTGCAGATGGAGACGAGAGGAAGCCGGAAGTGAGGAGGCCAACGCCTCGAGCCGCTGCAGGCGTCTGGCGCATAGCACCAGATCACAGCCTTGCGCAGCAAAACGACGTGCACAGGCCTCGCCGAAACCGGAGGAGGCACCCGTAATCAAGACAGTTTTCTTCATCGTTGTTCAACCATGTAAATAAACCAAAATATCCCTGGGTTTGCGCGAGGACCTATACTTGTTCCTGTACACCAGGTAACAAACCACAATGGGTTATGATCAGGTTCATGACTATAACGCAGACAGCTTCTGTTGCCCTCATTCTACTGGTTTGTCTGATGGGCTGCGACAGATCCAGCAGCCCAGCGGCAAAGCCCTCCTTAGAATGGAGCACTGAGGAGATGGTGATTCATCAACTGCGCGAGTTGTTACGCTACGAAGAGTTAGAGCATCGACAACGTCGCGATGAACAGGATCTGCTGTTACTCCTCTGAGCAGACTCCACGCCTGGGAAAGGCAATGATCAGGGTGATCAGCAACAGCGACAGAATGCCAAGATTTCCTAGCTTGGCATAGAGCGTCACCCCCTGCATGGGGAGTATCTCCCCCTTCAATACATCGAGTTCGAGCAGCGGCGATTTCGCCACAAGGTCACCGTCCGGCCCGATAATGGCTGAAATCCCGGTATTGGTCGAGCGCAACAGATAGCGTCCTGTCTCCAATGCCCGCATCCTCGCGATCTGCAGGTGCTGATGGGGTGCCAGCGACTTGCCGAACCAGGCATCGTTGCTGGCATTGATCAGGTAGGCCGCTTGCGGAATCGCCTCGATCACCTCGTTGCCAAAGGCATCCTCATAACAGATTGAGAGACCCGCCAGGTAGTCTCCAACCCGCATCAGCGGTTTGGTCTCCCTGGTACTGAAATCCGACATCGGAATGGTGAACAGATCGACCAGCGGCCAGAGGATCCCCTTCAATGGCAGATATTCGGTAAATGGCACAAGATGGCGCTTGTAGTAGTGGTCCCGTTGATCGTTGCCCAGGGCCACCATGGCATTGAAGTAGCGTTCCCGCGCCTCATCCATCTGCACCACGCCGAATACCAGATCAGTATGGTTATTCTTGACCGTGTTCTCCAGTGGCTCGATAAAGGCCTCATCCACCTGGAACTGAAATGCTGAGACAGCGGTCTCCGGCCAGACGATAAGATCGCGATCCAGATTCTCCTTGGTCTTGTTGGCATACAGCACCAGGCTGGGGAGTAGCTGTTCAGGGGCCCATTTTTCCGCTTGCGGGATGTTTCCCTGGATCAGGGCTACCCGGATCGGGCTGCCAATCGGCTGACTCCATTCGATCCCAGCCAATAACCCGCCGGCCACCCAGATGACCGCTGCGAAAGCCGCAAACCAGATTCGTTTGCGCAGCGGCTCACCCAGGGAGAGCAACAACCCCACCGCAACCAGTGCCACCCAGCTGACGCCAAGGACACCCAGCAGGGGAGCATAGCCCGCCAGCGGGGAATCGATCTGCGAATAGCCTATCTGCAGCCAGGGAAAGCCGGTCAAAAACCAGCCTCGCCACCACTCAAACAAGACCCAAAGCGAGGGAAAGACAAGAATCAGCAACTGCGCCCTGGTGTTCCTGAATAACCCTGCCAACCAACCCATGCCGGCGTAGAAGAGCGCCATCAACAACACGAAACCGGCGGTGACCACAAGGGGAAAGAGCCAGCCGAGATCACCAAACTGGGCAATACTGACATGCAGCCAGGAGACACCGCTGCCCATCAGACCCAGGCCATACACAAGCCCTGTTCTGAAACCGAGCCGGGGTCGCTCCAGCCATAGCAGGAACAGTAGCGCAGGCCCCACCAGTGCCGCCGGCCAAAATCCGAACGGCGCGAAACCCAGGGTGGTGACACCACCCGCTACCAGCGCCGTCAGGGTTGGGTACCGCGACAGGAGAGTGAGGCTTTGCTTGGCGATTGACTGCAAAATCAGATCCGTTGATGTTTTTTATTCTAAGGAGAAATTGCTGGCATGAGTGGAGGATTCGCTCTTCATCACGGGTCGTCAATATAGGGATCGGAAAAGTTTAGACGACTCAGGATCTCCCGTTCGAGTGCCTCCATCCGCTCTGCTTCGGCGCTCTCCTGGTGGTCGTATCCCAGCAGATGCAACACACCGTGAATTACCATATGTGCCCAGTGGGCCATAGGCTCCTTGCCCTGCTCAGCCGCTTCCCGAGCCACCACCTCGACACAGATCACCAGGTCGCCCAGCAACGGCAGCATCACATGTGCCGGCGCCTCAAAGGGAAAGGAGAGAACATTGGTCGGCCCGTCCTTACTCCGGTAGTCACGATTGAGCTGGCGGCTCTCCGCCTCGTCCACCAGGCGGATCACCAGCTCCACGGGGTTGTTGTCTGCGGGCAATACCGCTTCCACCCAGCGTCTGAAATCCGCCTCTGTCGGCATCTCAACGGAACTCTGGGTGACCCTTTGCACCTCAAGGAGCAGGGATTCCACCACTTCAATCCTTGCGCTCGAAATCGTCGTAGGCGCGCACCACCCGCTGCACCACCGGGTGACGCACCACATCCCTGGCGTTGAAGAAGGTAAAACTTATACCCTCCACATGGGCCAATACCTCGGTGGCCTGGCGCAAGCCCGACTGTTGTCCCCGGGGCAGATCTATCTGGGTCACATCACCGGTGATCACCGCGGTGGAACCGAAACCGATACGGGTAAGAAACATCTTCATCTGTTCCGGGGTGGTGTTTTGCGCCTCATCGAGGATAACGAAGGATTCGTTCAGGGTTCTGCCGCGCATATAGGCGAGAGGGGCGATCTCGATGACGTTACGCTCCACCAGCTTCGCCACTTTTTCAAAACCAAGCATCTCGTAGAGGGCGTCGTAGAGGGGTCTCAGATAGGGATCGATCTTCTGCGCCAGGTCGCCGGGGAGAAAACCCAGGCGCTCCCCCGCCTCCACCGCCGGGCGTACCAGCAGAATACGCCGCACCTGATCCCGCTCCAGGGCATCCACCGCACTGGCGACGGCAAGGTAGGTCTTACCGGTACCCGCCGGACCGACACCGAAATTGATATCGTGGGTCAGCACCTTGTGCAGGTACTCCTTCTGGTTGACCCCCCGGGGCCGCACCAGCCCGCGTCGGGTCTTGATCACCGTATCCGGCAGGTCGTTGGTGCTCTTCTGCTCCAGCAGCTCATCCACCCCCGCCTCCTGCAGATAGAGGTGGACCCTTTGCGGATCGAGGTTTTCACTGCTGGTGGCGCGATAGAGATCGAGCAGCACCCGCTCACCGGCCTGGATCGAGGGTCGCTCGCCGATCAGGCGAAAGCTATTTCCCCGGTTGTTGATCTCTATACCCAGGCGCCCTTCGAGTTGCCGCAGGTGTTCGTCGAGTTGGCCGCAGAGATTGGCCAGCCTTTCGTTGTCGGCGGGTTCCAGAAGCAGATCGAGGGATTCGGGGTGTTCAGCCAATCGTCAATCCTAGGCGTTTGCCGCCCTGCTGTCCGTGGCGGCCCCGATCCACTCCCCGCGGAGTGAGTTCGGCAGCGCCTCGGTGATCCTTACAACGACAAATTGACCGATCAGGTCCCTCGGGCCATCGAAGTTGACCACCCGGTTGTTCTCGGTACGTCCGGCAAGCTGTGCCGGGTCCTTCTTCGCCGGTCGTTCAACCAATATTCGCTGCAGGGTTCCCACCATCTGCCGGCTGATGCGCTGGGCCTGGGTATTGATCAGCTGCTGCAGGCGCTCGAGCCGCCGCTGCTTGACCTCGAGAGGCACGTCATCGGGCAGATCGGCGGCGGGGGTGCCGGGACGACGGCTGTAGATGAAGCTGTAGGAGTGGTCGAAACCCACCTCCTCGATCAGCTTGATGGTGGCCTCGAAATCGGCCTCTGTCTCACCGGGGAATCCGACGATGAAGTCGGAAGAGATGGTGATATTCGGCCGCACCTGCCGCAGGCGGCGGATCTTCGCCTTGTACTCGATCGCCATGTGGCCCCGTTTCATCTGCGCCAGGATGGAGTCGGAGCCCGACTGTACCGGGAGGTGAAGAAAACTGACCAGCTCCGGCACCTGGCCATAGACCTCGATCAACGAGTCGGAGAACTCCAGCGGGTGGGAGGTGGTGAAGCGGATGCGCTCTATACCCTCCACCGCCGCCACATATTCGATCAGCAGGGCCAGGTCGGCCTCCTCGCCGTCGGCCATCTCGCCCCGATAGGCGTTGACATTCTGTCCCAACAGATTGATCTCCCGCACCCCCTGGGCCGCCAGCCCGACCACCTCGGCGATGACGTCATCGAAAGGCCGACTGATCTCTTCGCCCCGGGTAAAGGGCACCACACAGTAGGTGCAGTATTTCGAACACCCCTCCATCACCGAGACATAGGCGGTGGGGCCGTCAGCCCGGGGCTCCGGAAGGCGGTCGAACTTTTCGATCTCGGGAAAGCTCACATCCACCACCGGCGCCTGTTCAAGGCGCGCCTGACGGATCATCTCGGGCAGCCGATGCAGGGTCTGGGGACCGAAGACTATATCCACATAGGGCGCCCGTGCGCGAATCGCTTCACCCTCCTGGCTCGCCACACAGCCGCCCACACCGATGATCAGGGAGGGGTTTTTCTCCTTCCAGGGACGCCAGCGCCCGAGTTGGGAGAAGACCTTCTCCTGGGCCTTCTCGCGGATCGAGCAGGTATTCAACAGCAGCACGTCGGCCTCCCTGGCCTCCGCGGTCAACTCCAGGCCCTCAGCCACGCGCAAGCCATCCGCCATGCGGGACGAATCGTATTCGTTCATCTGGCAACCAAAGGTTTTGATATAGAGTTTCGCGGCCATCTCAATCTGCTAGTCAGGGATAAAGGGCCATTTTACCGGTTCGACTCTCACCAGCTCAACACCGGATTAAAGTGTGGAAATAAAATGGCGGGGCCGTTGCCCGTACGCGCTGTTAAGCCAGTAACCGGGAAATGGCATCGGCGTATTGCAACGCTTGATTGGGGAGTCGCAACCGCTGAGCGGTCACGATCGACCAGAGCTCACTGAGGGCCTGTTCAAAGCTGTCATTGAAGATCAGATAGTCGAACTCCACATAGTGGGACATTTCGCTCACCGCCTTGCGCATGCGCCCCTGGATCACCGCTTCACTGTCCTGTCCTCGGCTGCTCAATCGCTCGCGGAGCACTTCCGGACTGGGGGGAAGGATAAAGATTGAGACCGCATCGGGAAATCGCCGGCGCACCTGTTGTGCCCCCTGCCAGTCGATCTCCAGCACGGTATCCTTACCGGCCTCGAGCTGCTTGCGTACACAAGCCTCGTCGGTGCCGTAGTAGTTGCCGAAGACCTCCGCATGCTCGAGAAAATCACCCTGCTTCACCTTGTCCAGAAAACCGGCCTGATCGAGAAAGTGGTAGTGAACCCCCTCCTCCTCACCCGGACGCATCGGGCGCGTGGTGTGAGAGATTGAGATATGTAGCCTATTGTCCTTCTCGCATAAGGCCTTCAGCAGACTGGTCTTACCTGCACCGGAGGGAGCGGAGACAATATACAGGGTGCCCTGGGGCGATAGTGAAGCTGTTCCCATAAATAACCTTCTAATCGATCAATTGCCGGGGTGGCTAAAGTTGAATGTCACTCAATATTTTGAATCTGCTCGCGCATCTGCTCAATCAGTACCTTCATCTCCACCGCGGCACGGGTCACGTCAACATTGGTCGACTTGGAAGTGAGGGTATTGGCCTCGCGATTGAGCTCCTGCATCAGGAAATCGAGCCTGCGCCCGATCGGCTCGTCCACTTCCAACACCCGTTCCACCTCCTCCAGGTGGGATTCAAGGCGATCCATCTCCTCATCCACATCGAGCCGCTGCGCCAGCAGTACCATCTCCTGTTCCAAACGGGTCTCGTCAACCTCTTCCAGAACTTCAGCGAGGCGTTCGCTGATCCGGTTTCTGACCCCATCCAGGACTTCCGGCATCAGATCACGTACCTGTTCAACCTGGGATTTCAATCCATAGCAGCGCTGACGGATGATCTCACCGAGGCGCTCGCCTTCTCGCAGTCGATTATCGATCAGACTGTCGATGGCTGTCTCCAGCAGTGTCATGGCTTGCTGTTTGACCGGGGTAAAATCCTGCTCGTTCTCCTCCAGGACACCTGGCCAGCGCAGCAAATCCGCGGTACGCAGGCTCTCGCTCAGCTCCGTGGCATCGGCCACCTGCCGCTCCGCCTCGAGCAGCTGCTGCAACAGACGTTGATTGACACTCAAACCCGCTTCTGCAGCTCCACCAGGTCTGAATTTCAGCGCGACATCGAGTTTGCCCCGGCCGAGCCTGGCGTTGAGGCGCTCCCGCACCACCGGTTCGAGCACCCGCAGCTCCTCGGGAAGGCGTAAGAAAACCTCGAGATAACGATGGTTGACCGAACGGATCTCCCAGCTGAGGATTCCCAAGTCACCCCGGTACTCCTCCCTCGCGAAGGCTGTCATACTACTGATCATATATTACCGCCTGAGATCTCTGATCTTGCCTTGGGATGGCATGCAGTCGCCATCCTGGTAGACTTTGGATTGCTACAGCCAGGCATCATACCTGACATTGAAGCGACTGGCATTTCCACGGCTACAGAATTCATCATCAAGGCCGCTATGCTTGGGTATCAGCGGCCGCATTAACAACCACTGTGGTCGCAGGTGCCGGAGTTTCAACATTTTTTTATGATGAGAATCACTTTTTTCCATTGCCAGGGTTAAAATTCTCAATCTGTTTGGGTAATTCTGGAAAAATGTCCTTATAATCAGTGTGATGCTCATACCATCTTTGACAGAGACACGAATAGAACGGAAACGGCATGGATAAGCTCCGAGACAGTCTGCCGGACGGTACTGAAATCGACTGTTATGTGATCATGAAATTGGTCGCTAGCGGTGGTTTCAGCCTGATCTATCTGGCGGAAGATGAAGACACCCAGGACGAGGTGATCATCAAGGAGTTTTTGCCGAAGAAGCTGGCGAAGCGTGGGAGTAACGGCAAGGTTGTCCCCCTCGACGACAAGCAGGCCGACAACTTCAATCGTAGCCTGCGCCTCTTCTACCAGGAGGCCAAGGTCCTGGCTTCACTGCGCCACTCCAATATCGTACAGGTGAGAGGCTTTTTTCTTGCCAACAACACCGGCTATCTGGTGATGGACCACGAGCGGGGGAAGAATCTCGCAAGCTACATCAAAAAACGCAGCGGCAGTCTAAGCACCCGCTTTTTGATGACAGTCTTCCCGCCGATTCTCGATGCCCTCAACCTGATCCATTCGCGTAATCTGCTGCACCTGGATATCAAACCCAGCAACATCCATCTTCGCACCGGCGGCAATCCCCTGCTGCTCGACTTTGGCGCTGTACATGAAGTACAGAATGAGGGCAGCCGGACCGGTCGCGTAGTCACCACGGGCTTCTCCCCCGTCGAGCAATATTACCAGTCCGGCAAGGTAGGCCCCTGGAGCGACGTCTATGCCATCGGCGCCAGCATGCGCGCCTGTCTCGATGGCAAGGCACCACCCTCCGCCATAGAGCGTCATGCCAAAGAGAAATTGAAACCGGCTGCAAGAATCTATCGTCGCCGCTATCCGGCAAGCATGTTGGAGGCGATCGACTGGGCCATGGAGATCGAGTACGAGAAACGCCCGCAGAACGCCGGTGAACTGTTGCAGGCCCTGGAAGTGGAAAATGTGGACAGCGAAAGCGTCATTTCTGATCTGCTGGGTGAGAAAAGGGCGATATCGTGAAATACGAAACGGCGCAATACACCCTGATGGGTGATCGTTCCACGAATCAGGACCGTTATCTGATCATGGAGGCACCCGATGCCATCCTACTGGCACTGGCGGACGGCATGGGCGGTCATCCCAAAGGAGAGAAAGCGGCACAAATCCTGATGGACAACGCCCGCAAGGCATTTCTCACCAGCCGCAAACCCATCTCCAATCCACGCTTTTTCCTCTCCGGTTTGATGGAGATGAGCCATCGGGAGATTCTCGATTTCGGCGCCCGGCAGGAGCCGCCGATCGAACCCCGCACCACAGGTGTGCTCTGCCTGGTACAGGAAGAGTGCGCCTATTGGGCGCACATCGGCGACAGCAGACTCTACGTCATGCGAAATGGTGTGATCCATATCCGTACAGATGACCACTCCTATGTCGAGCATCTGCGCCAACAGGGCTTAATATCCGCGGCTCAGGTGCATACCCATAAATTCCGTAACTATGTGACACGCTGCCTGGGCGGCACAAACAACCGCCCGGTGGCGGAACTCAGTGGACCACACCAACTAGAGGAAGGTGATGTGGTATTGCTCTGCAGCGACGGCTTTTGGGGTCCATTGTCCGAACGGCCGATGGTCGATGCCCTCTACAGTGAGCAGGCATCCCTGGTAAAAAAAGTAGCCCGCTTGGCCAATGAGGCTGCAGCCACAAGCCACCCGGAGAGCGATAATGTTACCGTAGTCGCTCTGGGCTGGCGCGAAACAGAGGCCAAACTGGCTGCCGCCGATGCCAGCATCTCCCTATCACGAAAAAAACGGGATCTGCTTACCACGCCCAGTGAACAGGTCGATGTCACAAACGCAATCAACGACCTGCGCAAGTTCGTCGATGATATCGATGCAGACTAGGCATCTTTTCCCTTGTCGGGTTGTTTAATCAAACGATAGGCGAACAAGATAAGAAACGCACCCGCCGTGGCGGTCAAAATGGTGGCGATGTTCAATCCGCTGGTTGAGCCCAAGCCGACGAAAGCGCCGATATACCCCCCTACCATGGCGCCAGCTATTCCCAACAGGGTAGTCAGGATGAAACCACCGCCGTCCTTCCCGGGCATCAGCAATTTGGCCAATGCACCAGCAATCAATCCAAGCACTATCCAGGATATAATACCCATAGCCAATCCTCTTCAATTGTCCAAATTGTTGTCGTTGAGACTCGGATAACACCGATATTCAACCCAGAGCGTGATCTGCAAGCTTGCAGCTACAATTTAATCACAGGGATTTTGCAGAAAAGGTATCGCACTGTTTCAAATCCCCCCCCTTGAAACCGACCTTGAACCATTTCACACGCTGCGCAGAGCTGCCATGGGTAAACGAGTCCGGGCTGACATAGCCTTGCGACTGTTTCTGTAAACGGTCGTCGCCGATAGCGCTTGCCGCATTCAGTCCCTCTTCAACATCACCCGACTCAAGCAACTGACGCGACCTGTCGGCATGGTAGGCCCAGATACCGGCAAAACAGTCTGCCTGTAACTCCTGGCGAACCGAAAGCTTGTTACCTTCCACATCACTCAACGATCGCTTCGCCTTGTGTACCTTTTGCGAGATCCCCAACAGGGTCTGCACATGGTGGCCCACCTCATGGGCAATGACATAGGCCTGGGCAAAGTCACCCGGAGCCTTGAAACGGTTTTTCAAATCGTCGTAGAAAGAGAGGTCGATGTAGACCTTGTGGTCACCGGGGCAATAGAATGGACCCATCGCCGCCTGACCGAAACCGCAAGCGGTCTTGGTGGCACCCCGAAACAGCACCAGATTCGGCTCCTCGTACTCGCCTCCCATTTTCTTAAAAAGTAGGCGCCAGGTATCCTCGGTATCAGCCAATACTACCGAGACAAAATCCACCAGGGTCTTCTCCTCGGCACTCTGCTTCACCGGACCCGCTTCATGCTCAGAGAGCTCTTGGCCACCGCCTCCTCCCAGCATGGAACCCAGATTACCGCTCATCAGAGCGTAGGCGCCGATTGCCAAGACCGCGACCATGCCACCCTTGAAACCAAACAACTTAAACACCGCAGGTATCAGATTGAGCAGTCCTCCGCCGCCGCCACCGAGGCCACCCATCGGAGATGGCGCCCGCATGTTACGGCGATCCTCGATATTGTCGCTTCTTCGCTGACCTCTCCAACGCATCTATTCAACCCCCATAACTTTGCTGAAACGCCTGATCAAACCAGCTGCTGATGATGCTACAGGGTACACCCTCGCGCATCCCACAGAAACCCCGGAATAGCTCCTCATCGAAGAGGTTGGTCGCAAGAATGTCCGTCATTGCCGATTCGCCAAATCACGACTGGCATGTTAAATAGTGGTTTCCGGTGAGAACTCCCCAGACCGATGTTGGCTGAGTCTAACCGAAAAAAAAACGCATGACAGGCGAGAATGTTAAATATTTGTCAACTCGCGATCCAGGAAGAGGAAGATGAAAGACAACGATATCCTGCTTGGCGGCAACGGCGCGCAACAGATCCTGCTCAATGCAGGCATGGCAAATCGACACGGCCTTATCACCGGGGCCACGGGTACCGGCAAGACCGTTACCCTGCAGGTTCTGGCGGAGTCCTTCTCACGCTTGGGTGTACCGGTATTCACCGCCGATGTAAAGGGCGACCTTTCGGGACTTGCCGGGGGCGGCAAGGCACATTCGAAAATCACCGAACGTCTGAACTATATCAAGATCGAGGCACATCAGTTTGAACCATCCCCGGTTCTGTTCTGGGATGTCTTCGGTAAACAGGGACACTCTGTTCGCACCACAGTGTCGGAGATGGGGCCGACCCTGCTTGCGAATCTGCTGGAACTCAACGAGACCCAGGAAGGGGTATTACAGATCGCCTTCAGCCTCGCCGACGACGAGGGGCTTCTGCTGCTCGACCTGAAAGACCTGAGATCGATGCTCAACTGGGTGGCTGACAACAGCCGCGAACTTGAACGGGAGTATGGTCGGGTATCTAAGCAGAGTGTCACCGCCATTCTGCGCAGGTTGCTGGTGCTGGAGGAGGCCGGAGGTGAAACCTTCTTCGGCGAGCCGGCGATTCAGATCGAGCATCTGATGCAGACAGACTTTTCCGGTCGCGGCGTAATCAGTATTCTCGACGCCACCACCCTCTACCACTCACCGCGTATCTATGCCACTTTCCTGTTGTGGCTGCTTTCCGAGCTGATGGAGGAGTTGCCGGAACGGGGCGATGCCGACCTGCCGAAGCTGGTCTTCTTTTTCGACGAGGCCCATCTTCTCTTCAGCAGCGCACCAAAGGCGTTGCTGGAAAAGATCACCCAGGTCGTGAGGCTGATACGATCCAAGGGTGTGGGTGTATTTTTCATCACCCAATATCCCAATGACGTACCTGACGAGGTCATAGGCCAACTGGGCAACCGAATTCAACATGCGCTGCGGGCGTTTACTCCGCGGGACAAGAAGGCGGTCAAGGCCGCCGCTGAAACCTTCCGCGAGAATCCGGCCTTCGATACCGTGGAGGTGATCAGCAACCTGGGAGTAGGCGAGGCCCTGATCTCCACCCTCGATGAAAAAGGTGTACCCAGCATGGTGGAGAAGACTCTGATGGCCCCACCCCGCTCCCAATTCGGACCCATCGATGAGAGCGAGCGGGAGAAAATCATCAAGCGTTCACCTTTCAGCACCACCTATAACCAAGAGGTCGACAGAGAATCCGCCTATGAAATGCTGAAGAAGCGTGAGCAGGAGCTGATCAAGCGAAGGCAAGAGCAGGCGAAAAAGGAGGCCGAAGAGAAAGCACGGAAACGGGCCAGCAAAAGCAGTGGCGGTTCCAGACGTCAGAGCGTTGGCGAGGCCTTCGCCAAATCCGTGGCTCGCGCCATAGGGTCAAAACTGGGAAGACAGATCGTTCGCGGCATCCTCGGATCCATCATCGGTGGCCGCTGATATCTTCTGCGACGAACCGGGTGGGGCCCTCTCCCACCCTACCCAATGACCAGGCCATAGGGCTAAACAATTTCGAGTTGCTCTTAAGGTTGAGATTCTCTTCCAACCCCTCCCGACACCAGGTTGAATTGTGACAATTCCTCATAAATGCTGACAATACCACTCGTTTCACCCATAATGTCGCCCCCTATATCCGCTGCGGTTTGCCCTACGCAGGCCGAAAATCACCAGACACCACGGAGTCAATTCTTCAATGAGACCATCCGCGCGCCAAGCCGATGAACTGCGGCCGATCACGATTACCCGCCAATATACAAAACACGCCGAAGGCTCGGTGTTGGTCTGTTTTGGAGACACCCAGGTGATCTGTACCGCCAGCGTGGAAGAGTCGATTCCCCGCTTCCTCAAAGGTAGCGGCCAGGGTTGGATCACTGCGGAATATGGTATGTTGCCGCGCTCAACCACCGACCGCATGGGGCGAGAGGCGGCACGTGGAAAGCAGGGTGGTCGCACCCTGGAAATCCAGCGCCTGATTGGCCGTTCACTGCGCGCCGCGGTGGATCTCAAGCGATTGGGCGAACGCACCATTACCCTCGATTGCGATGTAATCCAGGCCGACGGTGGCACTCGAACCGCCTCCATCACCGGTGCCTGCGTCGCCCTGGCCGATGCCATCGCTCACACGCAAAAACTCGGTCTGTTGAAGGATAGTCCCATGCTGGGCATGGTCGCCTCGGTCTCCGTGGGTATCTACGACGGCATGCCGGTACTCGATCTCGACTATGCCGAGGACTCTAATGCGGAGACCGACATGAATGTGGTAATGAATGAAAACGGCGGCTTTATCGAGGTCCAGGGTACCGCCGAAGGCGCCGCTTATAGTCGTGGTGAATTGAATGCCATGTTGGACCTAGCACAACAGGGTATAACCAATATCATCCAGATTCAGCACCGGGCTATCGATGGTTAAACAGGACTAGACGTTAGTCTCGACAGATATGGACAACTATTAAGATATAGAGTCTGTGAAACAGGGAAAATTTAGTAAAGATAGGATAGTGACTGGAATGAGCGGACAACACAAAGGTGAAAAGATCGTACTTGCCAGTAACAATGCCGGTAAAGTTCGCGAAATAAACCAATTGCTAACCGGCGAACAGATCACCGTGGTTGCACAAAAGGATTTTAATATTCCGGACGCGATTGAAGATGGACTTAGCTTTGTTGAGAATGCCATCAAGAAGGCACGCCACGCCGCAGGGCTAAGTGGCCTGCCAGCCATTGCCGATGACTCGGGAATCGAAGTGGATGCACTGAATGGCGCTCCCGGTATCTATTCGGCACGTTTTGCCGGACCCGCTGCATCGGACGAGGCAAATCTGCAGAAACTGCTGGCGCATCTCAAGCAGACACCGGATGAACAGCGCAGCGCCAGATTTCAATGTCTGATGGTCTATATGCGACACGCCGAGGACCCGACCCCGATCATCTGCCAGGGCACATGGGAAGGCCGAATCCTACACCAACCCCAAGGAGAAAATGGTTTCGGATATGATCCCATCTTCTATGTCCCTAGCCATAACTGCAGTTCCGCAGAGCTTGAGCCTGACGTCAAAAACAGTCTCAGTCACCGGGGACAGGCACTACAGGCCCTGCTACAGGCATTGAGCCGTTAACGGCCTTGACACCCCCTTCATTGGGTCGTGTGAATGAAAATTTTTGTGTCTTTTACAGGTTCCTGTTGTCGGGGAGTATAGCCTTATCCTATGCTAGCGGCTGGTCTGTTGAACCAGTAATCGCCTAAGATTAAACCTACAGGCATCTGGACGCACTCATATGAGCCATTTTTCCTTTATTTTTTCGAATTATTGGAGTTGATAGCGCCAGGCTGCCGAATCACAGACCTTAAAATAATCAATTTCCATAAAGGAGATACCACCATGTCAGTCGCAAAAGTTACTGAAATTATCGCCTCATCCAACAAGGGATTTGATGACGCCGTGAATAGAGGCATCAAACGTGCGAATAAAACATTGAAGAATATCAAGGGGGCCTGGGTAAAGGATCAGCAGGTCAGCGTCAGTAACGGTAAGGTCACTGAATACCGGGTAACCATGAAAGTAACCTTCGTATTGAAGGATTGATGCAACTCTGCCGGTAGATCCATAATTGGCGTATACCGGCAATACTCTGTAATCAGCTTGTCTTTGTAGTCTGGGATAATCGAGCGCCACAACTGATGACTTGGTTGTTTTCACTCGAAATCCTGTTTCGTTGTGTTCAGGAAACATCATGAGGAGAATAGTATGGGGCTGTTTGATTTCGCCGCAAATTTGGGGAAAAAACTTTTTGGCAAGGATGATGATCCCGCTGCAAAGATAAAGCAGCAGATTGAAGAGAACAATCCGGGCATCAAGGATCTGGATGTCAGCTTCGAGGACGGTAAGGTTGTTCTCTCCGGTGACGCCGAGAGCGCCGAAGCCCTGGAAAAGACGGTATTGATCGCCGGCAATGTACAGGGCGTCAGCGAGGTCACCGTGGAAGGTGTCAGTGCGCCGCCACAAGAGGCCAAGGTCGAATACTACACCATTGAGAGCGGCGATACCCTTTCAGGCATCGCAAAACGCTACCTCGGCAACGCATCCGACTATCCGAAGATCTTCGAGGCCAATCGCGAGGTCATCAAGGACCCCAACCTGATCTATCCCGGTCAGAAGATCCGTATCCCCCTCGACTGAATCTAAGCCAAACTGATCCCCGGCCTGCCGGGGATCAGCATCCCCAACCGATTCTAACCATAGACAACGGTCGGCAGCCAAGTGGCCAGTTGCGGCCAGTAGGCCAGCAGCCCCAACATCAACAATTGGATCACGATGAACGGTGCCACACCACGGTAGATGGCACCCGTGGTCACTGTTTGGGGCGCCACACCGCGCAGATAGAAGAGGGCGAATCCAAACGGCGGCGTCAGAAAAGAGGTCTGCAGATTCAACGCGATCATCACCCCCAACCAGACCGGATCGAGGCCCATGGAGAGGAGTATGGGACCGACGATCGGCACCACCACGAAGGTGATCTCGATAAAGTCGAGGATAAAGCCGAGCAGGAACATCACCAGCATCACCACCACCATGGCACCGACCACCCCACCCGGCAGATCGGTCAGCAGCTCGGTCACCACTTCGTCACCGCCGAAACCTCGGAACACCAGTGAAAACAGCGAGGCGCCGATAAAGATCAGGAACACCATGCTGGTCACCTTTGTAGTACCGCTCATCACCTCTTTGAGGGTGGCCAAGGTAAACCGACGCTGACTGATCGCCAACAGGATCGCCCCGATCGCGCCCACGGAGGCCGCCTCTGTGGGGGTGGCCAGGCCACCGAGAATGGAGCCGAGTACGGCAACGATCAGCAGCAGGGGCGGCACCAGCACCTTGATCACTCGTAGCAGCAACTTACTCTCCTGCTCTCGCTCCTCGCGGGGAATGGCCGGTACGGTCTGCGGCTTGGTGATGGCGACTATGACCAGGTAGAAGAGGTAGAGCATCACCAGTATCAGGCCGGGCACCATGGCACCGACGAAGAGATCGCCGACGGAGACCGTGTCCGGTGAAAAGATCCCCATATTCAGCTGTGCCTGCTGATAGGCGGCGGAGAGCACATCCCCCAGCAGCACCAGGATAATCGAGGGGGGAATGATCTGGCCCAGCGTGCCGGCGGCGCAGATGACACCGCTGGCGACCCCCGGGTGGTAGTTGCGCTTCAACATGGTGGGTAGGGAGAGCAGCCCCATGGTCACCACCGTGGCGCCGACGATCCCGGTACTGGCCGCCAATAACATTCCCACCAGGGTTACCGAGATACCGAGCCCGCCACGCAGCGGTCCAAACAGGCTGGCCATGGTGTCGAGGAGGTTTTCCGCCACCCGCGATCGCTCCAGCATCACCCCCATGAAGACGAACAACGGTACCGCAATCAGGGTCTCGTTGGTCATGATGCCGTAGAGCCGATTGGGCAGGGCCTGAAGGAAGGCGTCATCGAAATAACCGTTGATGCTGCCCAGCCAGGCGAACACCAGGGCGGTGCCACCGAGGGAGAAGGCGACCGGGTAACCCAGCAGCAATACCAGACAGACGACGAGAAACAGGATCAGGGGCAGAAACTCAGCCATGCTCTTGTGCCTCGAGTGCATCAGCCAACCCAAGCAGTCGCAACAGCGAGCGAATCACCGTCGCCACCCCCTGCATCAGCAACAGCCCCGCCATCACCAGGATCAGGCTCTTGAAAAGGTAGACACCATCCAGCCCGCCGGCCTCCCTCGAGCCCTCACGCAGCGACCAGGACTGGACCACATAGTCCCAGCTGACAATAAAGATGAAGAGACAGACCGGCATCAGCAGCAACAGACTGCCAAGCATATCGATCCAGGCCTGGCGCTGTGGCGAAAAACGCTGGAAGAAGATATCGACCCGGACGTGGCCGCCATGCTTCAGGGTATAGGCCGCACCGACCAGAAACAGGGCGCCGTGCATGAAGGTCACCGACTCCTGAAGCCAGATCCAGCCGAGGTCGAAGACATAACGCATCACTACCACGGCGAATGTGACCAGGACCATGAAGAGACTCAGCCATGAGACCGCCCGCCCCGTCCACTCGTTGATTGACTCGAACAACCGGGCGATGGGCTCGAGTGCCGCTACGACTGCTTTCATCGAGTCCTACTGACCACTACCAACGCATCAATATCCATTTCGGCACTGAGATATTTGTCGGATCCGAGGAGCGGGAATCGAATTCACCGTCACCGTCCCGATCCACCATGTAATAGGGAGGTCCGGCATCGGGCTGGACCTTCACCATATAGAGCTGGCCATTGATGCGGTACTCATAGATCGTCCCCTCCTCCCGTTTTATGATCGTTACCTCGGGTTCGATCACTTCGCCATCAACGATGATCTCAGGCAGGGGTAGTTCCGGCGGTTCAGGCACGGCCTCATCCTCGGCTGCGGACAGACCGCTGGCAAGCAACAAAAGCATCAGCCCTGGTAGGATCATCAAACTATAACTAGGCATCTTCTCCCTCCTGGGAGCCACTTAGAGTACCGGCCGGGCCGTCCAACTCATTATAAAAAAATTCTAACAGCCCCTCGGCCCGGGTGAAATATCTCAGCCAGCTTAGAGTTCGAGCAGAATCTCCTGTTCCGCCGGCGAAGGTTCGAAGCGACGTGTCTCATAGTGGGCGAAGATTGCGTCCACCACCTCCTTCGGCTGATTACAGACCTGCACCAGATCGAGATCTTCGGGACTGATGGTACCCGTCTCGCAGAGGGTACCGCGAAACCAGTCGAGCAATCCCTGCCAGAATGCCCCGTCCACCAGGATGATCGGTATCTTACGGGTCTTTCCGGTCTGCACCAGGGTCAGGATCTCGGCCATTTCATCCAGGGTACCAAAGCCCCCCGGGAGCACCACATAGGCCGATGCGTGTTTCACAAACATCACCTTGCGGGCGAAAAAGTGGCGGAAGTTCAGGGCGATATCCTGGTAGGGATTCCCCGCCTGCTCCATCGGTAGTTGGATATTGAGACCGATACTGGTGGACTTGCCCTCAAAGGCCCCTTTGTTGGCCGCCTCCATGATGCCAGGCCCACCACCACTGACCACGGAGAAGCCACTGTCCGAGAGCAGGCGCGCGATCTCCTCCGCCAAGGCGTAGTGATGGTGATCCCGTGGCGTGCGCGCGGAACCGAAAAAACTCACCGAGGGACTGATCTGGGCCAACTGTTCGAAACCCTCGACAAACTCCGCCATGATCTGAAATACCCGCCAGGACTCTCGAGTCAGCTGACGTTCGTTACCCCCCCTGGGGCTCCTGCGTCGGTCTCTTGTCATTGCCATTAAATGTTCACTCGTGTTCTTTTTTTCCGCTGCGGCACAGATCGCTCATCATAACAAGCAACCCAGGTTGTTGAAATGGACCTCGTCCCTGCGTAACCTTCCGCCTTTCGATACCTCCCCCCCAAACTGGATTATCGCAACACCGCCACCCATGTCCGATCTCAATCCCCATCAACAAACAGCGGTCAACTATATCGACGGCCCGCTGCTGGTCCTCGCCGGCGCCGGTAGCGGCAAGACCCGGGTGATCACCGCCAAGATCGCCCATTTGATAAAACGTTGTGCCGTCGATCCGAGATCGATCACCGCGGTCACCTTCACCAATAAGGCGGCACGGGAGATGAAACAGCGCGTGACCGGCATGATCGGCGGTGATAAAGCGACAGCTCCGGCGATATCCACCTTTCACACCCTGGGACTCAACATCATACGCCGCGAGCTGAAACGACTGGATTACAAGGCCGGTTTTTCTATCTTCGATCAGCAGGACAGCGAAACACTGCTTAAAGAGATGCTGCGCAAACAAGACCTGGGCAGTGAATCGGAACTTAACGCCATCCAGTGGACCCTCTCGAGCTGGAAAAACGATCTGATCACCCCCGAACAGGCACTGCGTCGCGCAGAGGACGATTTACAACTTAGACAGGCCCAACTCTATGCCGCCTATCAACGCAGCCTGAAGGCCTTCAACGCCGTCGACTTCGACGATCTGATCCTGCTGCCCGTTACCCTGTTCCGCCAACACCCGGATGCCCTCGAGGCCTGGCAGAACCGAATCCGCTACCTGTTGGTCGACGAATACCAGGATACCAATCAGGCCCAGTATGAACTGGTCAAACTACTGGTTGGCGTGCGCGCCGCCTTCACCGTGGTCGGAGACGATGATCAGTCCATCTATGCCTGGCGCGGCGCACGCCCGGAAAACCTGGCGAAGCTGCAGTCCGACTTTCCCCGGCTGAAGCTGATAAAGCTGGAACAGAACTATCGTTCCAGCGGACGCATCCTGCGTTCCGCCAATCATCTGATCCGCCACAATCCCCATGTTTTCGACAAGCGTCTCTGGAGCGATCTCGGCCCGGGACCTGAACTGCGCGTGCTGGAGTGCCGCAACGAGGAGCAGGAGGCGGAGAAGGTGGTCTCCGAGATCATCCATCTCAAGTTCACGGCAAAGGCCGCGAACAGTGACTTCGCGATCCTCTATCGCGGCAACCACCAGGCAAAACAGTTCGAAAAGGCGCTACGCAGTCACAATATCCCCTACTTTCTCAGTGGTGGCACCTCGTTCTTCGCGCGCACGGAGGTGAAGGATGTGATGGCCTATCTTCGGCTGCTGGCCAATCCCGACGATGACAGTGCCTTCCTGCGTGTGGTCAACACACCACGCCGGGAGATCGGTCCCAACACCCTGGAGAAACTCGGCGCCTATGCCCGTGAAAGGGGCATCGGCCTATTGCCGGCCTGTCGCGAGTTGGGGCTGCAGAGTGTGTTGAACAGCCGAGCCTATGATCGTCTTCGCCACTTTTCCGCGCTTGTGCAGGCCCGGGCTAGAGAGGCCGAGAACAGCCCCGTGGAGGCTGTCAGCGGCCTGGTAAGAGAGATCGAGTATGAAGATTGGATCAGCGCCAACGCCAGCAGCGACAGCGTGGCGGAGAGGCGCATGGAAAACGTCAAGGATCTGTTGCAGTGGATCAAGGCCCTCTACCACGGCGAACTGCAGGAGAAGAGCTTGCAGGAGATGGTCAACCACCTCACCCTGATGGACCTGCTGGAACGACAGAACGAAGAGGAACAGCAGGACCAGGTCCATCTGATGACCCTGCATGCCGCCAAGGGGTTGGAGTTTCCCCATGTCTTCCTGGTCGGCATGGAGGAGCAGCTGCTGCCCCATCGCAGCAGTATCGAGGAGGAGAATATCGAGGAGGAGCGCCGCCTCGCCTATGTGGGCATCACCCGGGCACGGCGCAGCCTGACCCTCACCTATGCAGCCAAGCGCAAACGCTTCGGCGAAATGGTGCCCTGTGAACCGAGCCGCTTCCTACAGGAGCTGCCCGAAGAGGATGTGGTCTGGGATGGACGCGGCAGCCAGCTCAGCAAGGAGGAGAAACAGCAACGGGGCTCGGCCCATTTGGCCAATCTCAAGTCGCTGCTCTCATAGTGGCGGCTGCGGACCTGTTTGAATAAAAAGTCCGCCAATGAACGCGAATAAACGCAAATGTTTCTAAATATGCAGGGTGCAAGAGCGGCGCATCAACTTGGCAGGGTTTCCCACGCTCCAGCGTGGGAATGCATACGGCGGGTTAATTAAGCTAAGTGATGAGTTCCCACGCAGGAGCATGGGAACTAGTAAACAGCTACTCTAGATACGACTTGCAGCACCGAGGTGGCTGGTGCGCCTCTTTCGCAACAGCGGCAGGGGGAGTTGGGTTCCCACGATGGACCGTGGGAACCCTACAAATCAACATTTGCGTTAATTTGTGTTCATTAGCGGACTAAAAATCTTACTGTTCAAGCACCCAGCTGACGATGGTACGGATGTTCTCGTCGGAGACATGGGCATTCGGCGGCATTGGGATTTGGCCCCAGGTGCCTACACCACCCCCCTTCACTTTGCCTATCAACATATCCAGGGCAGCGGCATCGCCTTTATATTTGGCGGCAACCTCTTTGTAGGCCGGACCCACCACTTTGGTTTCGATCTGATGGCAGGCCATGCAACCGGACTGGGTGGCCAAAGCCAGCGGGTCACCCCCTGCAGCAGGTGCAGCGGCCGTAGCGGACGCCTCAGCAGACGCTGCTGCTGCAGCTGCAGGCTCGGCAGCAGCGGTCTCTGTTGCCGTTGCAGGTGCGGCTGCAGGCTTCGCCTCGCCAGCCAGGTTCACCTTGCCGATCGGGGCAATTCTTTCGAGCACATCCGCCCGCTCCTCGGCCAGCAGTTGGCTGGATGCTCCCGCCAGGGCAATCAGGGCGGACAGGGATACGGCTTTGATCTTCACGGGCTTCTTCCTCCGTTGTAACTCTTGAGGCCCAGACTATGGGCAATTCGCAAAACCCGGCGATTATACCCATAGGCGGCAAAAAGTTCGAACCAACTTCCAGCTTGGGTGGGGATAAAACCTCAGGTCCTGGCGGATTAGCCTTGTCCGCCATGATGTTGGACGCAGTCCTCCCCTGTCGTTACACTACCCACCCTACAACGCGCCCGTAGCTCAGCTGGATAGAGTACCGCCCTCCGAAGGCGGGGGTCACAGGTTCAAATCCTGTCGGGCGCGCCAAATCTTTATGGGTGCTTACCGGTCACATTGGTAACACTTTATTCCGAGGACATAGGTAACAGTTTTGGAGCGAAAGGGTTGTATCCCAGAGGCTCCACTCGGTTTGCCTCTGTATCAAAAAAGCCACAATTTCAATACCTTATTAGACCCTCTCCTCGCTTCGGACCGTCCCGATACCCTCGATTGCAATCACAACAGGATTCGAGGAGATCGAAAATATGTTTACGCAGTAGACCATTCGATTCAAAACCTCGAGAATTGAGTGCCATTTTTTCTTTCTTGACCCTTAAAACCGGACAAAGAATTCACATTTCAATGCCTAAGGTGATTAAAGCCTTCTCATCCTCCGGCCGATGAACCTTAGGTTCACCGCTGAATCTATCAGGCAGTATTGCGGATTGGGTATCTATGGGAAATTTAAATGAATGATCAAAGGAATCGCAGACGATACCCCCGGTTGGATATAGATATCCAGGCAGCGATCGAATACCAATCCCAAGTCTACTCGAGCTGCCGCATGCTCAACTTTTCCCGGGGTGGTGTCTACCTGCGATGTAACGACGAAGCCCTGAGCAAAGCCCTTCCCCAAGGCTATGTTGCCAAATCAGAACGCAAGAAGGTACACCTTTCCATCCCGAATGAGTCACTCAAAACATGCGCCCATGTTGTCTACTTCAGTGGCGGGGGCATGGGACTCGCATTCTGCGACAGCGAGGGCGATAAGATTTATGAGTCACTCTACGCCCACAGATCCGCAAGGGATGGCAGAGAAAAAGAGCCTGTCTGCAACCCAGCTCAAAGCAGGGAGCTTATAAACCAACTCAAGCAGAAGACAACACCCTTTCTCGAGGCCGGCCTGGTGGACTTCTTCTCCCAGGCAGGGCAAGAGCTCCAGGATCTGATCGCGGATAGCAGTGACCATCAGGAGGAGGCATCACTGTTTTACGCCCTCAACAGCCTGGAAAATGACCAGGCGAATCTCAGCAATCGCTTTCTGCTGTTGGTAGAGAGAAACTTCGCCCTGTTACTGGGAGAGGAGACAGAGACACAGCAATCCTCATCAAAGAAGACCGATGATTTGGCGCTAGTGGATACTCAGGAAGTGGACACCTGGATTCTGATCAACAAACTGGCACGACGGCTGGAGTCCGATAACGCACGTGACCTCTACCATATCGAGACCGCGCTCAGTTATCTCTGTCAGGATAATGTCCACAACGAGCTTAATCCAATCGCTCCGATCAGTCTGTTGACCATCTTTAAAAAGATTGTCGATGGTTATCAGTTCGATGTAGCAGTCACCAGGCTATTGTTGAATAGGTTTTGCAAAACCCCACTGGATAGTCTCGGCCCACTCTACGAAGAGATATTAGCGCTCTTACGGCAGCAGAAGATCATCGGGCTGGAGCGAGAGGTCCAGGAGCGCTGGACCATTGTTAAGAGTCCGGAGCCAACCCATTCCGGCAGCAGTCCCATCGAAAACATCGCTGCCTTGAACAACCTCAATCCGCTTGAGCATGAACAGGGGTCGACACAGAGCATGTCGGAGACCGAACGCAAAGGGGTACTGACCAGCCTGGCCTCACTCTCCCGATTGCAGACAGCGCCCCTGCAGCAACAGGTTCAGCAACTGCTACAGGAGGAGAGCGGTAAACCGGTGGAGTTGTCTGACGAGGCCCGTGCCGCGATCGGTGCGGGTGAGGAGCTGATAGCCACATTGAGTCAAGACCCGCTGATCACAGAAGAGTTACGATCACTGCTGGGCAGTCTCAAATTTCTTGTCATCGAAGCGGTGCTGCAAGATACCAGCCTGCTGGACAACGCCAACCATTCGGTACGGCGCCTGCTCGACTCGGTGGAGTCGCTGAAACCTTATGTCAACAGAGGAAACCACGCTTCTCTATTGCGCGACCGTGACTCACAGCGGCTCATCACTATCACAGAGGCCGTTGAGGGTGGCAGCTACAACCATGTGGATGAGGTAACCCTGGAGATCGAGTCGCTGCAACAGGAGCAGCGGAAACGATTTGAATCGAATCGAAAACTCTCTATCTCACGCTGTCTGAAGGACGAAAAACTACGCCAAGCCCAGGTAGCGACCTATGAGGCCCTGGCGAACCTGCTGCTGCAGCAATCGATCACCCCGCTTATCGACAAGCTGCTACGCTTTGGTTGGGTCAACCTGTTGGTGCAAACAGCGGTATTGGAGAACGCGGACGGCAAGGGGTGGCAAAACTATCTGCAGATTGTCGAGTTGCTCCACAGACAGTTTGCCGACAGCGCGAAAAGCCATGAGCTGACAAGTGATCAACAGAATGCCCTGTTGTCGATGATCCACAAGGGTTTCACCGACTACCCGATCTACGCCGATCAAACAGAGTCGTTTCAGCGGGAGCTGCGTCAAATACTGAACAAGGAAGACAATAACCCGTTCACTCCTCAGCAGTTGATCGAGGTGGACGAGGCTTATTTACAACACCATTTTCATGGCATGGACATCGATCCCGCAAGCGAGTTGCAAGAACACGAAAATGGCACCTGGCAGAGACGTATAAACGGGATAGCACTTGATACCTGGCTGGTGCAACAAAGTGACGAGGGTAATCTGAGGATACTCAGCCTGGCCTGGAAAAATCCAGAGACAGGCCGCTATCTGCTGGTGGATGGAGACGGCTACAAGGCACTTGATGAAAAACTCACCGACCTGGCAGTGCGCTTCGCTGAGCAGCAGATCTATCCAATGGAAAGAGAGACAAAACCGATCGTAGAGCGCACCATCGAGACCATCCTCTCCAATACCTACGACAGCTTCATGCATGAGTCAGCCATCGACTCACTCACTGGTCTCAGCAACCGGCGTAGCTTTGAAACCGAACTGAGCCGACACATTAGTCAATCCAATGGAAAGCAGGAAAGCGGCAGTTTAATTCTGTTCAATCTGGATAAGTTTCAAGTGGTCAACAACCTCTGTGGATTTGAAGGCGGCGATAACCTGCTGCAGAAAGTGACCGATATTCTTCTCAACTATATGCCGGAGAATGGTTACCTTGGACGCATTGGTGATGACGAGTTTTCCCTGCTGCTGCCTCGGCACGACCTGGAAGATGGTTACCATGTTGCGGAGATGCTGCGCCAGGCAATCTATGAGAATGACTTCGAATGGCAGGAAAGGATGATCCCCTCATCCACCAGCGTCGGTGTTGTTGAAATAGGCCCGGACAGCCAGCGAGCAGACAAATTGTTACAAGCCGTGGTTGCCGCCTGCAACAGGTCGAAACAGGCTGGGGGCAACTGTACCAGGATCTACCTGGAGAGTGATTCCATTTATCAGGAACATCAACAACTGGTGGAGTCTTTGCCGGCGATCAAGGAGGCGTTGGCCAAGGGGCGTCTGGAACTCTTCGTGCAACCCATCGTTCCGCTGCAGGGATTGGACGGCGAGTCGCTCCACCATGAGATCCTGCTGCGTATCCGTGACGACGCCGGAAATCTCGAATCACCCCAGGCCTTCATCCGTGCCGCGGAGGAGTATGATCTGATGCGGGATGTAGACAACTGGGTGGTAGAGGCCTTCTTCAGTCAGGTTGAACCCTACGCCGATAGACTGCCGGAGAGACAGAGTTTCTCGATTAACCTCTCGGGAATGTCGGTGGGCGATGATGAGTTTAAAAATCGCTTGATTCAACGCATCAAGGCATCGCCGTTACAAACCAAGCATATTGGATTCGAGATCACGGAAACGGTGCTGGTCGGGGATATCAGCGACACCGCGGCTGCGATCAATCAAATTCGCCAACTCGGCTGCTCCTTCTCCCTCGATGATTTTGGCTCGGGCTATGCGTCCTTCTCCTATCTGCGGGATTTCCCGGTCGATTACGTCAAGATTGACGGGGTCTTTGTGCGGGAAATTCTCAACAAACCAGCCGATTACGCCATGATCAACTCGATCACCGAGATCGCCCATTTCATGGACAAACAGGTAATCGCCGAGTTCGTTGCGGATAAAAATACCGAGTTGGCCCTAAAGAGCATGGGTGTGGACTATGGACAGGGCTACCATTTCGGCAAACCGCGGCCCCTGCAAGAGGTGTTGGCCGAGATTATCCTGGAGAAAGGAGAGTTCACAGCCTTGTGACAGAGCGAGAGGTGATAGCCGAAAAAAAACCGCCAAGCGGAAGCGCCTGACGGTTCTTTTTCAACCGTGTTTAACGGTTACTTCAGCAGTCGCTTATTTAGCTTCTACTTCAGCGGGTGCCTCGGGGGTTTCACCGCCCATACCTTCAAAGGCACTGAACTCAGCCGCATCAACCATACCGTTTTCGTCCTTGTCGATGCTGCTCCAGTTCTTACTCAGCTCTGCATCAACAGCAGCCTCTTCAGCACTGATTGAACCATCCTGATTTGCATCGAGGGTGGCGAAATCGGTACCAGCAACGAGTGCGGTGCTGAGAGCCAGTCCGCTGATCATGCCAATCATAGTAGCCAGAGTTCTCTTTTTCATAATTTCCTCCTCATAATAGAGTTTGAGTTGAACTCGGCTGCTTTATTTGCACAGCCCGTGCCAATCGACGAGAACCATGAAGAATCAAACGGATAGCGAATCTTATTCCCCTTGCCACCTCTCCAAACCCAGATAAAGTGTCGCCACACACAGACAGATCTCCATGGTTTTTCTTAACCAGCTGAAACAAAGCACATTTCTTTGTCGCCTTAAGGCGACAAACAGCAAACAGGGCAGTCAAAATCACGACAAGCGCACGCTCCCTACTTGTGAAGAGTGAAAGCAGACAGATATCATCCTGACTCAGGATGAAATCTAAGTCGGAAGCCAAACCCTTTTTCTCATTCTCCTCCCTGCTACTGGGTGGATTTCTCGTGGTCTTGTTTCCCCTGCTCGGAGGGATCTTCAATATCAGCTATCAGCTGGATCGTATCGCGGCTGACGGCCGTCGCGCCGTCATGGTAACCGAGGAAGTGACCCTGATGAGCCGCCAGATGGCGGAGGCCGTGCTCTCTCTGCAGCGGGCGTCAGGCCAATACTATGTGCTCGAAGATCCCGCCCTTCTGGGCAGACTCGAGAAATCACATCAACGAATCCAGGAGACCATCAGCGGCCTGCATAGCATGCCGCTAAACGACACCCAGGTGGGTCTACTCAACGATATCGCCAACCGTGAGTCCTCCCTGTTTCAGCAACTTAAGAGCTCCCGTCGAACCGGGGCGGATGGTTTCGAGTCCTTCAAACCCGATTTCGATCATATTCACCAGAGCGTCTCCACCCTGACAGACCAGTTGGGGACATTGATTCAGCAGCAGCAGGCCAAACTGCGCAGGATGGCCGATCATGTGCAGCGCACAATGATCTGGCAGAGTGCAGCCTTGATTGTGCTGTCGCTGCTTCTGGCCGCCCTGCTCTCCTGGCTCCTCAGCCGACCTGTGCGACAGCTGAGCAACAGTATACGTCTACTGGGGGATGACGATCTCGAGACCAGGGTATCGGTTACGGGTCCCAGCGACATGGTCAGTCTGGGCAATCAATTGGACTGGTTGAGAACGCGGCTGATCGAACTGGAAGAGGATAAACAACGATTTTTCCGTCAGGTATCCCATGAACTCAAGACCCCCCTGGCCGCGTTGTGGGAAGCGGTGGATCTGCTATCCAACGAGGTACAGGGAGACCTCACCCACCAGCAAAGGGAAATCCTCGGTATCATGCATAGCAGCGTGCGCGCCTTGAGAGAGAAGATTGAAGCGCTGCTCAACTATCAACATGCGTTGCACCAGACCAAAGACCGGCAGCGCGCCAGGGTTTTGTTGGAATCGCTGATCCATAAGGTTACCCAGAGTCTCAACCTCTCCCTGAAGGCTAAACAGCTTCAACTCTCGATATCGGTATCAGGGGTAGTGCTGCAGGTTGACGAAACGCAACTGGAGACAGTCATAAAAAACCTGGTGAACAATGCAATCCGTTTCAGTCCAATAGGCGGTAGAATAGAGATTCGGGCGGAAACCGTTAAAGATGAAACAGAGATCACTGTCTGTGATCAAGGCCCTGGTATTCCTACTGACGATAGGGCATATATCTTCGAGCCGTTTTATCAGGGCAAAAATCAGACCCCCGGCCTGATCCAGGGCAGCGGGTTGGGACTGGCAATCGCCAGAGCACATATTGAAGCACATGGAGGAAAACTCATTCTGATGGAAGGAAATAGATCCACTACCTGTTTTCAGATCAGCCTGCCGGCAGACAGAGAGACGATAGACGATGAAGCTTAAGCAATCAGGTGCTTTAGTACTCACCCTGCTCTGGTTTACCGGCTGCGCTGTAACGGAGCAGATCGGCAAGGCGGATCCTGGTGATAGCGCCAACATCGAGGAGACCGGCAATCTAACCGGGAAGGCAGAAACAATCCAGCCACCAGGAGCAGCCTCAACAATCGACTCTGAAACTGCAACACCATCAAGCGCTACCGAGACATCACAAGTCTTGACACTCTCCCGGTTGCTGCAACGCCTGGACCGTGTCGCCACCCTGGAACCCGGTTCGACTAAACAACGTATCCAGCAGATGGATGCCAGGTTCGATCAGCTCAATCCCGCTGATCAGTATGAATTTGCCTTGTTGATCACCCAGCAGAGTACAAGCAGCAGGTCGCTGAACCGAGCCATTTCCATACTCAATGAGTTACAGACGCGGGTTGATGACCGCATTGTAAAAGAGATACTACTACTGCATCGTCGCTATTTTATCCTTAAAAAGCAGTACCGTTCGGAACGCAACAAGAGCATCGGCCTGGAAAAGAAGATAGAACGCCTAAAAGGACTCGAGCAGGATCTCGACAAATCGAATTCCCGCATGCAGGAACCATTGAATCCCGCGTCTGGAGAGCCTCGGCAACCGTGAACAGAAACCGTATCCTCCTTGTTGATGACGACCCCGACCTGTTGAAACTGCTGTCGATACGATTGACATCTGCCGGCTACCATGTGGAGCTAGCGTCCAGTGCTGAGGAGGCCCTGGCCAACATCGCCCTGGTCAGGCCGCGGTTGGTGATCACCGACCTGCGTATGCCCGGCATGGATGGTATGGCGCTGTTTCAGCAGCTCCACAACGAGGATCCAACCCTGCCCGTGATCCTACTCACGGCCCATGGCACCATCCCGGATGCGGTACAGGCAACCAAGTGCGGGGTGTTCGCCTACCTCACCAAACCCTACGACCCCAAGGCCCTACTGCAGCTGATCGAACGAGCCGTCGCCCTGCCGCTGCCTGGTGAGTCGTCTCACGATGAGGCGAGTGAGTCCTGGCGGGAGGAGATCGTTACCGCCAGCCCGTCCATGGTTTCGCTGCTTGCAGAGGCCCGGCTGGTGGCTGAAAGCGACGCCAATGTCTTCATTCAGGGAGAGTCGGGTACTGGAAAGGAGCTGCTGGCCCGGGCCATTCACAAGGCCGGTGCACGGGTCGATCAGCCCTTCGTGGCCATCAATTGCGCCGCGATCCCGGAGCAGCTGCTCGAATCAGAACTCTTCGGTCATGCCAAAGGGGCCTTTACGGGCGCGGTTGCGGCACGTGAAGGGCTCTTCAAGAGCGCCAACGGAGGCAGCGTTTTCCTGGATGAAATCGGCGATATGCCGCTTACCCTGCAGGCCAAACTGCTCAGGGTACTCGAGGACAGGGAGATAAGACCCATCGGTTCCAGTCAGATGATACCGGTAGATCTGCGAATCATATCCGCAACCCATCGCGACCTCGAAGAGGCGGTGGAGAAGGGGGATTTTAGGGAAGACCTCTTCTATCGGCTCAATGTGGTGAGCCTCTCACTGCCGTCGCTGAAGCAAAGAAGAGAGGATATTCCTCTGCTGGCACGCCACTTCCTCGAGCAACAGTCGGAAAACAGACGCGCGGAGGCTTTCACGCCGGAAGCCATGGAACTGCTCATCGCCAACGACTGGCCGGGCAATGTCCGGCAACTGCTGAATGTGGTTGAGCAGTGCTGCGTACTCAGCACCACCAGCCTAATCTCTCCGGCCCTGGTGGCTAGAGCCCTGCACAACAAGGTAGCGGGAAGCGATCTGACCTACGCCAATGCAAAACAGCAGTTCGAACGGGAATACCTGATACGATTGTTGAAAATCACCGGCGGCAGGGTCTCGGAGGCGGCACGCCTGGCAGGACGCAATCGTACCGAATTCTACCGCCTGCTATCCAAGCATGTGCTGAGTCCATCCATGTTCAAAAGCAGCGATATCTGAACGACAGAGCTATCCAATTATATGCATCCAATGATGCTGCAATTCTAAAACTATCGAAACCAAGTGACGAAAAGTCATGCGATCTATGGCATGCTGATGATATTCGTAGCAAGCTGGGTGAAGATAATGCAGTTGGGCAGGAAGCACTGACTGTTCAGAGTCTACAGTTATTGGCGGAAATAAACGGCCTTGAGTAGGTTATTGATATGCCCTCTGAAAAGAATGCTAGTGACAAAAAGCACCACTTCCTGCTTTATATCGACTCTTCAAAGACAAAATCGCAACATGTCACTGACCGGCTTCACACCATCTGCCGCCTGCATATGCTTGAGGACTATACCCTTGAAATCATAGACCTACATGATAATCCTGCGCTTTTTGAACATCGAAGAATCATTGCGGTACCCACATTGGAGATAGAGACACCCGAATCTAAAAAACATCGATTTGTTGGAGACCTGTCAAATTCGGAAATCTTCATCGCGGCTGCCGGCATGAAACAGGAAGCCAGCAAAATGGCAAAAAAGGCGGAAGAAATACTTGGCAAAATAAAACATCTACCCAAGTCCAGCTAATGCTATCGGAAAATCGGGAGTATCCATGCACGACAAAAAGATAAGCACAGGCCTCAAGGGCCTGGATACTGTATTGAAGGGAGGCTACCCAGCCGCCAGTCCAACCCTGCTAAAAGGTGGGCCTGGAACCGGCAAGACGGTATTCAGCCTCGGCTTTACCCATGCCCAACTACGACAGGGGGGTTCTGCGGTGATAGCAACCTGTGACGAATCCCCGGAACGCCTGGTGGGTTATATGGATAGCTTTGGCATGGAGGGAACAGAACATCTCGCCTCCGGGAGACTGGTGATCCTCGACTTTCGTCCCAATCTGGACGAGACCGTGGTGGGTGAGTATGACCTTTCACCCATCCTGCTACGCATTAGCCATGCCATTGAAAACAGCGGTGCCCAGATCTTGATCATCGATTCCCTGCAAAACCTGTTGCTGGGACTGGGAGTAGACAAACCGAGAAAGGAGATACTGGAGCTTTTTGATTGGATACGCGATAAGGGGGTGACCACCCTAGTCACTATGTCAGCCTCACTGGATGACCAGCAGCCAAGCCTGCTTGAAGAGTATGCCGTGGATTGCGTGATCCATTTGAGCCAGAATCTCGACAACCAGTTGATGACTCGATATCTGCGGGTACTCAAGATGCGGGGTTCAGCCCACGGCTCCAACAGCTATCCCTTCAGTCTGACCCGTCGAGGTGTCTCTCTGCTGCCGATCACGGCGACACACCTCGATGGCACCATGGAACTGGAACGGATCAGCACCGGCATTCCTCGAATAGACAGTATGTTGGGAGGTGAAGGCTATTACAAGGGAGCCAGCCTGATGATCAGCGGACGCTCCGGCAGCGGCAAGACCATCCTCGCCAGCAGCCTGCTGAACCAAGTACTGCAACAGGGAGAGAAGGCGATCTATGTCTCTTTCGAGGAGTCCCAGAGCGATCTCAAACGCAACCTGCAATCGGTAGGCATTGACTTAACCAACCACCTGGAGAGCGGGCAATTGCTTATCCATTCCGGTCGCGCCATCGAGATGGGTTTGGAAGACCATCTGATCACCATCATCGACCTGGTTGAGACTGAATCACCGCGACTGTTGGTGCTTGATCCGGTCTCCGCACTGATGGACATGGGATCGTCACGTATGGTGAAGATGCTGATGATCCGTTTCATCTCCCACATCAAGACAGTGGGGACGACCCTGGTGTTGACTGAATTACTCCCCGACGCTTCCGCCGACTACAGCGACCTGGCCATATCCAGTTTAGTGGATACCTGGTTCAGATTACGTCAGGTGGAGAGTAACGGTGAACTCAACCGCCTGATCTATGTGGTCAAATCCCGCGGTTCCAAGACCTCCAATCAGGTCAAGGAGTTCACCATCGGTGAAAACGGGATCCTCTTGGAGGACCCCTATATCGGCGAGGGGGAAGTGGTGGTCGGCAGCGCCAGAGTCACCCGTATCAAGCAGGAGCAGGAGGCGATGGATCGCAAGCGCTACGAACTCGACCAAATTGAACAGGCCCTATCCACTCTGCAAACCGCTTACGAATCGAAACAGAAGGTATTGGGGGCCGAATACGAGTCGGAGAAGAGTGAATTGATGCGCAAGATCACTGAGTTGAAACGCCAGGCCGGGCAGACGATCGACCAACGGGATGCTATGCGGGAACTGAGGGATTGACCATGCCGAAGCAGATCGTTCGGCTCTATGTCTTAGGATATACCCCGATTGCACAACGCGCCATCGAAAACCTTAAACTGTTATGCGAACAACCGGAGTTCAATGCCATCTACGATACCGAGGTAATCAATCTGCTTGATCAACCATCCTTGGCGGAGGAGGAGAAGATTCTTGCCACTCCGGTGCTGATAAAGAAACTGCCGGAGCCAATGCGACGCATTATCGGTGACCTTTCGGATCGTGAGAGGGTGCTGGTGGGACTGGATATTTTCACCAGAGATAGCAACGAGCGGTAGTGAAACCGAGCTCACACATGTTACTTGGCCTGTCAGTTTGAAGGCTACAAAACAACCAGATTGGAGAGGGGTTTGTTCAACAAAGGGGTATTTCTTGATGTGGGGTCGATCGACCCTGGGGATATCGCATGGGCACCGCTACAGGCCATGGCCCGGGATTGGGGGTGGCATCAGTTAACCAGTCCCCAACAGACACTTGAACGAATCATCGATGCCGATCTTGTGATCAGCAACAAGGTGGTGCTGGATCGCGCCTGCCTGGCTGCCTGTCAAAACCTCAAACTGATCTGTATCGCAGCCACCGGGAGCAACAATATCGATCTGGATGCAGCCGGCGAACTCGAGATTGCGGTGACAAACGTAACCGGCTATGCCACACCCTCGGTGGTACAACACGTATTCTCATTGATCCTCTCTCTCATCACCCAGCAGCAGAACTATCAACAAGCCGTCGCCAGAGGGGAGTGGCAAAAGGCTGACCATTTCTGTTTTCTCGACTACCCCATCTGGGAGTTGGCGGGGAAGCGCATGGGCATTATCGGTTATGGTGAATTGGGCCGTGGCGTGAGCCGCTTGGCCGAGGCATTTGGCATGCAGGTCCTGGTGGCGCAACGACCAGGAAGCGGCCCCGCCCCAGGTCGGCTGGCGCTGGATAGACTCTTGCCTCAGGTGGATGTGCTATCGATACACCTACCACTGACAGAAAACACCCGCAACCTGATCGGGACCCGCGAGCTGGGTTTGATGCAACCCCACGCCCTGCTGATCAACACGGCTCGTGGCGGCATCGTGGATGAACAAGCGCTGGCGCAAGCGCTGATCCGTGGCGAATTGGGGGGCGCTGGCATAGACGTGTTGATCACGGAACCGCCCGTGGACGGCAGCCCACTGCTTGATCCCGACATTCCCAACCTGATCTTGACCCCACATATCGCCTGGGCCAGCCGTGAGGCCAGGCAACGCTTGATCGACGGCGTGTGCGCAAATATCCAGGCCTTTTTCAGGGGAGAACTGCACAATCGTCTAGATTGACAATAACACCTTACGCCAGACTTTTTCCTATCCACATCTCGCCGTGGAACACTAAAATAGACCTGATCTACATCCAAATACCGGATCTCATAAAGTGAACCTTCGATTCAGACTCAATCTTATCGTAACCTTGGTGTTGTTGATCATTCTTGCGATCAGCGCCGTACAGGCAGTGAATACGGCGCGCAACAACGTTCGTGCAGAATCGGAATCGGCAATGGCCTTTGCCATGCATATGCTGGCAGCAGAGTTACGTCATGTAGCGCAGACAGCAGAGACCGAGCAACAATCCACCCCATTTAAACTCGATCAGTTAGCCAACATCCGCCATCTTCTGATCACTTTTTACGATCTTGAAAATAACTTAGTTGAAAGTAACAAGGTAATTCCGCAGCAAGGCGCGCAAACCGCTCCCGATTGGTTCAAGGAGCTTATGTTCACCGCACTACAGGATATCCCTGAAAAACGCCTACCCGTCCATAGCAATACAACCAAGTTGGGTGACCTTGTTGTCAGCCCCGAACCCTACAGTGAAATCGGCGAAGCCTGGGCAGAGACAAAAACCTTGCTGTTGATGATTGTGCTGGTCTTTCTCGCGGTGAATATCATGGTTTATCTGGTGGTCGCAAATGCCTTGAGGCCTATTACGCACATCATCAAGGCCCTGTCAGACATTGAAGCGGGACGGCTTGAAACACGACTCCCCATTTTCAAGCTGCCCGAGATGGCGAGTATCAGTCAAAAATTCAACACCATGGCCAAGACCATGCAGGACAGCATTCAGCATAATCAACGCCTGACCCAGCGCATCATCCGCCTGCAGGAGAACGAACGTAAGAGCCTGGCACAGGAGCTTCATGATGAAATCGGCCAGCACCTAACGGCGATACATGTTGATGCCTCGGTGATAAAGCAGTCTACTGATCTTTCCTCCAGTATCAAAAGCGCCCAAGCCATAGACGAGATTGCCATCCACATGACGGCAATTCTAAGAAGTATGCTAAAACGCTTGCGACCCGGCGGTCTCGATGAACTGAGTTTCGTAGATGCCATGCAGGAACTTGTCGATTCCTGGCAACAGAGGCACACGCAGACAGATCTCGATTTTCAAATCCAGGGTGATTTCAGCTTGAACGATGAGACCATTCAACTGACCCTGTATCGCGTTTTGCAGGAGTGTCTGACAAATATCAGCCGTCACTCCAACGCCACAAAAGTCAAAATCACTATGCGAGAGGGTGAAACAGCCTATTTGCTCGAGGTGTCAGACAATGGAAAAGGTTTTGATGCTGATCAACAGAGGTCCAGTTTTGGTATTTCAGGTATGCAGCAGCGGGTTGATAGTGTCAATGGAAATATGATTATAGACTCCACACATGGTGTTGGGGCAAGCGTCAGGATCAGCATTCCAAAATCAGGAGAGAGTAGATGAGTCAGGCAATCAATGTCGTACTGGCAGATGACCATATCGTTGTCAGATCGGGGTTGACCAGGCTGCTGGAGCAAAACAGCGAGATACGGGTGATTGGCGAAGCTGAGAATGGCGAACAAGCCTACCGACTCTACGCCGAACAACTACCGGATGTATTGATCATGGATCTATCCATGCCGGGCATGGGCGGACTCGAGGCATTGAGGCAAATCCTGGGGGATTGGCCTGACGCCAAGATCATCATCTATACCATGCATGAAAATACCAACTACGCCATCCAGTCAATGGGGGCCGGCGCAATGGGCTATGTTGCCAAATCCGGCCCCACAAGTGAGTTGATCAATGCGGTAAAAAAGGCCAGCGTTAACGAAAAATACCTAAGCGGGGATATGGCGCAGAAAATAGCCTTGAATAGCGTCACCGGTGATGACGATCCCGCACAACTGTTGACAACGAGAGAGTTTGAGGTGTTCCGGCTGCTGGCCCGGGGCATGGCGATAGAGGAGATCGCCGCTGAGCTTGACATTGGGCTTAAGACAGTCGCCAATTATCAAACCAACATCAGGCAGAAGCTTGATATAAGCTCCCCTGTGGAGCTTGTGCGTCTCGCCATCAAGCATGGGATGATCATCAAAGCGTAGCAACCACTTGTCGAGCTTATGGCTCCTGCTACACAGGGGCATAGGCCAATGAATGCCGGGGATGGCATTCATCGGCACCCCCAGTCATGTTATCGCCGAAAGCCGATCTCCATGGTATAGAGTTCCGGATTCAACGCGCTCAGGGGTTCCCGCAGCTTTTCGATCTCGGCGGCGGGAGCATGAACTTCGAGGCGGATGATGTCGGCGATTTTCAGTGCCTGATCCAGCAATGCCCCCACATTCTCCAGGTGGGCGAGTATCCCCTCGGCATCGGCATAGCCTTCACGGCAGTGGGCCTGCATACCGTTGAAGCTGAAACCGTAGTGCATGCATTTTTCTTCTGTCTGGGTCTTCTCCGCAAACTGCTCGCCAAGGCGGCGGAATTCGTCAAGCTTGCCTTCGTGGATCTTGAAGTAGGGAACCAGGGTACAGCAGGTATCGGTGAGTGCCATGGTTGTTCTCCTCAGTGGTATATCTCACTTACTTTTTTAACTTGTATTTTTACCATCTTCGGTGCGGCAAGCCGCACCCTACCGGAATTATAGGCCTAGGGTGGGGCTTGCCGCACCGATACCCGGGATTAATCTGCGCTGTTGAAAAAATCACCCTGACTTTGGTTTCATTCATAATCCTTCGAAATCGTAGCGCAGGGTCAGTCCTGCATAGAAGTCCCGGTCGGGAGCCGGTTCGAAATAGCGCCCGCCAAAGGCGTTGATACGCACATTGCCGTTGTACTCCTTGTCGAACATATTATTCACACCGATGAAGGGTGACAGCTCCCAGGGACCGAAGAACCTAGTATAGCCAAGACGCAGATCGGCCACGGTATAGGCATCGTTGGTTACCGAGTTTTCATTATTGGCATAGATCTCATCCACGTAGAGGGCGGTGAACTGACCGTAAACACCGTTTGGATGGGTATAGGTAAAATCGGCGCTGAACAGATTTTCCGGCACCCCGGGTATGGTCTTGCCGCTGAAGTCGTTACCGTTGTCATCGATGAACTCATCGAATTCGAAGTCGGAATAGGTATAGGCCAGGGTGGCGAGCAGATGCGCCATGGGCTCGAAGACCAGCTGGGCCTCGAGGCCGTTGCGCCTCGATTCACCCGCATTTTCGTAAAACTCTATGTCATCTATTTCAAAGGGCACCAACTCGTCTTTGACATCCATGGTGAACAGGGCCAGGTCATAGCGGACCTTGTTGCCGAGCCTGCCTTTTACCCCGACCTCATAGTTGGTAGCTAGCTGGGGATCGAGCTCCTGGTTGAAACCGGCGCCGTCGGGATCGCGCAATTCCACCGCAGTGGGTGACTCAAAGGAGCGGGAGATGTTGGTATAGAGGTTGAGCCCGGGCCTGGGAGTAAAACGCAGACCGATTGTCGGGCTGAATTTACTAAAACTGACGTCGCCGGAGTCGTCGCCATTGCTGAGAAAGTTGTCCTCCACATCGAAGTCGAGGCGATCGTAGCGCCCTCCCAGGGTCAACTCCATGCGCTCATTGATGCTGTATTCGTTCTGGATATAGAGACCGATGCTGTCGACCTCTTCGTCCTGGTCCTGGATCTTGGTGCCAAGCACCTCTCCTGCCAGGAGATAGCGCTTGCGCTCATCCTGTTGACGATCCAGGTCAACACCCAGGGTGAGGCGGTTGGCGTGACCCGAGAGGGGGGCGGTATGGGTATACTGGGCACCGCCGCCGACAGCGAAACGATCCAAGAGGATGCCGTGACCGGTGGCGCCTATGGGCAGACGGTTGGCCAGATCCCGGGAGACATAGTAGTTGCGCACCCGCAGTTCACCGCTATCACCCAGCGGCCTGTCGTAGACAAAGCCGAGCCGGGTCTGTTCCAACTTCTCACCGGAATCGAGGCTCAGGTTGCGGGTCCAGGCCTGGGTCGGATCCTCGTCGACCAGGGCCTCGGTGAGGCCACCGGGATCGTCGGCCTTGGGCGAGTCGGTATAGTTGAGCACGGTGGAGAAACGGGCACCGCCATCGAGATCGAAACCGAATTTGCTGTTGAGGGCACTGAGTTCGGTGCCGCTGTGTTCGCGATAACCGTCGTAGCTCAGGTTGGAGAGGTTGAGCAGATAGTCGAAACGCTCCGCCTTGCCGCCGAACTTGAGCTGGTGTTTCTGAAAACCGTCTTCGCCGAAGGTCGGGCGCAGGGAGATGAAGGGCGTCTCCGGCGGTTCCTCAGACTCAATCAGCAGCGCACCGCCGGAGGCGTTGCCGTAGAGGGCGGAGACAGGTCCGCGAATCACTTGCATGTTACCGATGGAACCTATGTCGATACTGTCCACATTGGCCTGGCCGTCCGGCAGGGTCTCTGGGATACCATCCACGATGACTTTGATGCCGCGGATGCCGAAGGCGGAGCGGGCACCGAAACCGCGGATCGATACCCGCAGGTCCTGGGCGAAGTTGTAACGATTCTGCATGAAGATGCCGGGCACCTTGCTCAGGGACTCATCCAGGCCAATCTGAGGTTCAGCAAACTGCACCTCCTCCTGTTGCACGATACCGACGGCGGCAGGGACCGTGTCCCGGCTTTTCTCAACCCGGGTGGCGGTGACCGAGATGTCGTCAAGGGGGGTCGACCCGGCCGTCTCTTCAGCTATCGAAGGGTTGAACAGCGTGGTTGTGGTTATTATAAATGGCAGCGCTAGGGTTTGACGAACAAGGGTCATCGTGATTCACTCCAAAATTATGTACGGCTTGCTTAATGCAATAAATAATCCAGTTATACCCGGGATGCCATGGGATATTTTCCCGACATCCATCGACCGATTTTCCCAATGACCCTGACCCATCGCCTGATACTGCTGGTAATCGCCATCGTGATGACGATGCTGGCCAGTGGCGCCTACTACGCCATCGACTTTACCCGTAACAACATTTTGGACGAGGTAAAATCGAGCGCCCGCCTGACCATGCAATTGCTGACTGCCGCCCTGATCAGCGGTAGCGCCGATAATCAACCCCAGGAGCAGCAGATCCTGATCAGCCACCTGCAGCGCCTCGACGATATCCGCCACCTCAACATCGCCGTGGTACGCGGTGACGGCACGATCATCTATCCCTTCAGCGAACGGCAACAAGCCCCCCGACAGAGTGTCCCGAGCTGGTTCGTCGACCTGGTCAAGCCGCCACCGGCGGAGTATCGCAAGCGTATCGCCAGTCCTCTGATCGGCACCAGCGAGATCGTGATTCTCGCCGACCCCAGCGACGAGATCCAGGATGCCTGGCGGGAAGCACGCTCGATCGTCATTTTGGTTGTTATATTCACCCTCCTCTGCATCATCCTGATGGCGATTATCATTCGCCGTTCCCTGCAGCCGGTAAACCAGATCAGCACCGGTCTCGGGGTGATTCAATCAGGGAACTATGACGCACGCCTGCCCCATTTCAATCTGCCCGAACTCAACCGCCTCTCCCAGCAGTTCAACCACATGGCCCAGGTGCTGGATGAACAGCAGCGGGAGAACCGTCAGCTCAACAAGCGCCTGCTCTCGGTGCAGGAGTCGGAGCGCCGCCACCTCTCCAGGGAACTGCATGACGAGCTGGGACAGTCGATCAGCGCCATCAAGGCGATGGCGGTGACCCTCAGGCAACAAACCGCCGATAAACCGGAGGGTGCCAACGCCATCATCGAGGTCTGTAACCAGATGTATGGTGTGGTACGTGACATGATGAACCGTCTGCGCCCGGTAGCCCTCGAGGAGCTGGGACTGGTCACCGCCATCGAGCGCCTGGTGGATGGTTGGAACGACCACCAGGAAGAGAGCTTCTGCGCCCTCACTATCCTAGGCAACTTCGACGATATCCATGAAGATACCGCGATCACCCTCTATCGTATCGTGCAGGAGGCACTGACCAATGTCGCTAAGCATGCCATGGCAGAAAAAATCGAGATACGGCTTCAGCGGGATGACAAAGACGAAATCGCATTACATGTACGGGACGATGGCCACGGCTTCGACCAAAACCAGCGGGGTAAGGGAATGGGACTGCTGGGGATGCGCGAACGGGTCGAAGCATTGAATGGGAAAATCTCCCTTGCCAGCGAACCCGGCCGGGGTGTATCAATCGATATCCAGATACCCTTCACCTTGAAGGATGCAGACTAGGACAAGAACACATTCAGATGAATTCGATCCGGGTACTGTTGGTTGACGATCATGCCGTGGTGCGGGCGGGTTACCGTACCCTGCTCGAGGGCATCCCCGACATCAAGGTCGTTGCCGAAGCTGAACGGGGCGAAGAGGCGTGCCAACGCTTCGCCGAACTTTTGCCCGATGTGGTGGTGATGGACCTCTCCCTGCCCGGCATAGGCGGCCTGGAGGCGACCCGTCGCATAGTCGCCAGGGATAGCGAGGCGGCGATCCTGGTCTTCAGCATGCACGATGACACCGCCTTCGTGGAGAAGGCGCTGGCGGCCGGGGCAAAGGGCTATATCACCAAGAACAGCGCCGCCGAGATCATGGTCGATGCGATCCGCGCCGTGGCGTCCGGCCAGGCCTTCATCGATCACGAGCTGGCACAGAACATGGCCCTGCGCCGGGCAGGCGGGGGTGGCGAGATCTTCGATTGCCTAACCACCCGGGAGTTCCAGATCTTCAACCTCCTGGCCCACGGCAAGACCCCGGCGGAAACCGCCAGCGAACTGGCCCTGAGCTACAAGACCGTGGCCAACTACACCACCCAGATCAAGACCAAGCTCAACGTAAAGACCACCACCGAGCTGGTGCACCTGGCGATACGTCATGGGATCATCGATCCGGTGAGTGAGTAGTTTTATGAGTCCGCAAATGAACGCTAATAAACGCAAATGTCTCTAGCGACTCGTGCCCACGCTCCGCGTGGGAATGCATACACCCTGTAACCAAACAGCTACCGATGTAGAAGGGTGGGGCCCTGCCCCACTCTAGATTTGATCCAATACTTGCCGGTGTCACGTGTGACACTGTTCAAAATTGTTCTAATTTGGCACGGGAAGATTTCCCGAAATCCCGAGAAAAGCTCCTCTTCAACTCAGCCGCAGAAGCACATATAACTTCACACAAAGCTATTGAAAAGGAAGAGAGAAAACGACTATGCCTGGAGTTTCACAACAACAATTAAAACCCATCTGGTTGCTGTTCTCCGCCGGCCTCGTCCTAACGGGCTCCGGGACGGGGTGGGCGGAAGAGCGCTTACCGGCCATCGATGTCATCAGCACGACCCCGCTCCATGGGATAGAGATTCAACGCAATCGCTTGCCGATGCACACCGAGACCGCCAGCGATGAAGATATAACAAGCCAACAGAGTCTCGATCTTTCGGAGTTTCTCAACCAGCGCTTCGGCAGCGTCTTTCTCAACGAGGCGCAGAACAATCCCCTGCAGCCGGACCTGCTCTACCGGGGCTTTGTCGCCTCTCCCCTGATCGGACTGCCCCAGGGTATGTCGGTCTATATGGACGGGGTACGCATCAACGAACCCTTTGGCGATACCGTCAACTGGTCGGTGATTCCCGAATCGGCCATCGCCGGGGTCAATCTGATGGCGGGCTCCAATCCCCTGTTCGGACTCAACACCCTGGGCGGCGCCCTCTCGGTCAAGACCAAAAACGGCTTCACCCATCCCGGGGCCGAGGTGGAGATCTCGGGAGGCTCCTTTGATCGCTACATGGCCACGGCGAGCGTTGGTGGCAGCAAGGATAATATCGGTTACTTTTTCAGCGGCAACTATTTCGATGAGGATGGCTGGCGCGACTACTCCCCATCGGAGTCGAAACAGCTGTTCGGCAGTCTCGGCTGGCAGGGTGAAACAGGCTCCCTCGACCTAAGCCTGAGCCTCAGTGACAGCGAGTTGATCGGTAACGGAGCCTTGCCTGAGGATCTGCTGGAGGAGGATCGGGAAGCGATCTTCACCCGCCCCGACATCACCGAACAGGAGGCGACACTGCTACGCCTTGGCGGTCAGCGTGAACTGGGTGACGAGATCGTGCTGGAGGGCGCGATCTTTTTCCGCAACAGCCAGATAGACACCCTCAACGGCGATGACTCCGACTTTGAAGAGTGCGAGGATGAGGAGAACGAAGGCTTTATCTGTGAAGAAGAGGAAGGAGGAGAGGAAGGAGAAGAGGAAGAGGAAGAGGTTGTCTTAGACCAAAATGGCAATCCCATCGTTGCGGATGACGATGTGGAGGGTGGTACCGTGAACCGCTCGAAGAGCGATCAGGATACCTTCGGCCTGAGTCTGCAGACAGCCTTTTTGCAACCCCTCGGCGGTCGCGACAACCAACTCATCATCGGCATGGCGGCGGATCGCAGCGAGGTGGATTTCTCCTCCGATACCGAGCTCGCCAGCCTCGACGACAGCCGCCAGGCCATCGGCAGCGGCGTCTTTGTCGAGGAGAGTTTCACCGAAGTGGAGACCGAGACCAAGAACCTCTCCTTCTATTTCACCGACACCTGGTCTGTCAGCGAACAGCTGGCACTGACCCTCTCCGGTCGCTGGAACAAGACAGAGATCGAGCTGCGTGACCAGTTGGGCACAGCGCTCAACGGCGACCACAGCTTCACCCGTTTCAACCCGGCCCTGGGCCTGGCCTACGACATCAACCAGGGGGTCAACTTTTACGCTGGCTACAGCGAATCGAATCGTGCCCCCACGGCCATGGAGCTGACTTGCGCCGATCCGGAGGATCCCTGCCGGCTACCCAATGCCTTCCTCTCCGATCCACCCCTGGAGCAGGTGGTGGCAAAGACCTGGGAAGCCGGCCTGAGAGGTTCGCTACCCGGAATGAACTGGCACCTGGGTCTGTTCCAGACCACCAATGAGGATGACATCCTCTTCATCAGCGCCGGCGCGCTGACCAATCAGGGCTTCTTCGACAACGTGGGTGAGACCCGACGCCAGGGCCTGGAACTCACCCTCAACGGCAGCCTGGCCGACAACCGCCTCGACTGGTTCCTCAGTTACACCCGCCTCAAGGCCACTTTCGAGGAGAATCTGAGCATCGCCAGTCCCAACAACCCCTTGGCGGAGGATGGCGAGGTCGCGGTGAGCGCCGGGGACCGCCTCCCCGGACTGCCGGAGAACCTGCTCAAGGCGGGAGCGACCTACAAGGTAACCTCGAACTTCTCCCTGGGCGCCGATCTCCAATACAGTTCCGATATCGTGTTGCGCGGTGATGAGGCCAACCTGGATGATGAGATCGACGGCTACACCCTGGTCAACCTGCGGGGTGAATACCAGGCCACCGACAAGCTCAAGCTGTTCGCCAAGGTGGACAACCTGTTCGACAAGGAGTACGAGACCTTCGGCCTCTACGGTGAGGCCGACGAGGTGTTGGGGGACGACTATGAGAATCCCCGTTTCATCTCCCCCGGTTCGCCAAGGGCGGTGTGGACCGGAGTCAGCTACAAGTTTTATTGAAGGGCCCGGGTTTTGCGTAGCGAGTAGCGTGTAATTTTTTATCCTCGGTGTGGGCCGGCTGATCGTTTTGGGTGAGTGGACCTAGGGGTCTGCATCAGGCATCATCCAGGCGTGATCCCGGCCCTTGTTTTTTCCGGGTATGAGTCGGAGGCAGTGTGGAGTTTCTAAAACAGTATCTTGATATTTTTGTCTTTGGTCTGCTCGGGCTGATGAGCTTTGTCATGGTCTGGTTTGTCATCGAGCGCTACCTCTTCTTCGCTCGCGTCAAGCTCGCCGACTACGACCATCCCGACACCCTCAATATCGCCCTCACCGCGCACCTGACCACCATCGCCTCCATCGGTGCCAATGCGCCCTATATCGGTCTCCTGGGCACGGTGCTGGGGATCTTGATCACCTTCTTCGATCTCGGTCAGGGCGGTAATATCGAACCGGCGACGATCATGCTCGGCCTCGCCCTGGCACTCAAGGCCACCGCCGCCGGACTGGTGGTGGCGATTCCGGCAATCCTCTTCTACAACGCCCTGCTGCGCAAGGTCGATGTCATGACCGCGCATTGGAAACGGATGCAGGCGTCATGAGACGCTTCGACCAGGTCAATGTGATTCCCTTCATCGACATCATGCTGGTGCTGCTGGCGATCGTCCTGACCACTGCGACCTTCATCTACCAGGGCAAGATATCCCTCGATCTGCCGGATGCGGAACATACGCAGATGCTCAGTGATCTGGATGGGGTGGAGATCGCCATCGACGCAGCAGAGCAGATCTACTTCAATCAGGCCGCGGTGGACACCGATATGCTTGGGCAGGAGCTCGCTTTGCTGGCCACAGAGACGCCGGTAACACTGTTTGTGGACAAATCGGTACGCTTCGACCGCTTCGTGGCGGTGATCGATCTTCTCAAGGCGAACAAACTGGAGAAGCTGTCTATTGTTGCCCGTAGCAATCGATGAGCACACACACTCCCGCTTTTCTGATCTCCGCCCTGATCCATCTCGGTATGCTGGCCCTGGTATTGACCGGCGTCCTGCAGCTGCCAAGCGATACCCAGCAGGAGACCCGCTTGGCGGTAAGCCTGGAGATGTTCCAGCCGGAACCGATTCCACAACCTGAGCCTATTCCAGAACCGGAACCGCTGCCGGAACCCGAACCTGTAGTGGAGGTTGAACCTGAGCCTGAACCGCCGCCACCCCCAAAGCCCAAGCCGAAGCCCAAACCTCCCGTCAAAAAGAAACCCGTTGAGGCGGTAAAGCCCCCTCCTCCCCCGGTAAAACCTCCAGTGGCTGTAGCGGCCCCGGTTCTGCCGGCTGTCGATATCGGTCTGATCCGCCGCCTCGAAGAGGAGTACAAGGCCAGGTTGCGCCGCGCCATCGAAACCAACAAGGGCTATCCGCGGCGGGCGGTGCGTCTGCGCCAAGAGGGGGAGGTGGTGGTGGGATTTACCATCCGCCGCAACGGTGTCGTCGAAGCCCTGCGCATTGTCGAAAGCTCCAACAGCAGGCTCCTCGACAAAGCCGCCATCAAAGCGGTGGAGAAGACCAGTGGCAAACTCCCCTTTCCCGATGAGATTGAGCGCGAACAGTGGGACTTCACCATTCCCATCAACTATGGGCTTCGCTAGATAGCTCTTATAGAGACATAAACTTCGCCCCACCTCTCAGAAACCAGTCTTGCCCCCTATCGTGAGTGATGCCACATATCCCTATGAGTGGTATAAATAGGCAGACAGATCGTCTCCATCATTGGGCAGCGGAAAAAAATAATGGGCAACAGAATCATGCTGGTGGACAGCTCAAGCGCAGCCCGCGAGGTGCTCGCCCGGCGCTTACAGCAATCGATGCCGGAGATCCCTATCACCAGTTGCGGTAGCGCCACCGAGGCCCTCAACCACTTGGAGCAGGAACGCTATTCGCTGATCACCACCGCCCTGCTGCTTCCCGACATGGACGGTCTGGACCTGTGCCGAAAAATCCGTACCAGCAAACGCAACCGCTACGCCCCCCTGGTCGTGGTCTCGTCCGATGCCGACCGCCGACTGCTCCACGAAGGCTTTAATGCCGGGGTCACCGACTACTTTGACAAGGCCCTTGGCTTCAAAGGCTTTGGTGAATTCATTAAATCCTTCATGGCGCGTAATCCAGACCTCTATGGCCGCATCCTCTATATCGAGGATAGCAAGACCGTTGCCGTGATGACCCGGCAGATACTGGAACAGCACGGCATGGATGTACTTCATGTCACCTCGGTTGAAGAGGCCCAGTCCCTGCTCCAGAAAGCCCATAACCAGCAGAGTGAAGGCTTTGATCTGGTGATTACCGACTTCCACCTAAAGGGTGAAATGACCGGTGGCGACCTGCTCTATTTCATTCGCGTCGGCCTCCATTACTCGCAACAGGAGCTGCCGGTATTGGTCACCACCGGTAACGAGGAGACCCACACCCAGGTGGAGGTCTTCAATGCCGGGGCCAATGACTTCGTCATCAAACCCTTGATAGAGGAGGTGGTGATGGCACGCATACGTTCGCTGCTGCTGGTCAAGTACCAGTATGACAGGCTGCGCCACCAGACCAAGGACATGGAGCGGATTGCCACCACAGATGCACTAACAGGCACCCGCAATCGGCGCTACCTGGTGGACGAAGGCCAACGCTATCTATTGAGCGCTGTGAACGGCTGGGCCATGATCATCGATCTCGACCACTTCAAGCGTATTAACGATACCAAGGGTCACCTGGTCGGAGACCAGGTATTGATGACCCTGGGCAGGCTGCTCAACCAGCGCTTCAAGGATGGATTGGCCTGCCGCTTTGGCGGTGAGGAGTTTGTCGTCCTCGCCCACGGTACTGAAATGCCGGCCAGGGCCGAGGATCTGCGTCAGGTGATCGAGGCTCTGCACCCAGCCGGCATCGAGGTCACGGTGAGCATCGGTCTTGCCAGCGTCGAGGAGCACCCTGGCGACGACCTCAATGCCCTGCTCAGCCATGCCGACATGGCACTCTACGCGGCCAAGGAGGAGGGGCGTAACTGCGCCTATGTCTACAGCCGTGGCGACGACATCAAACCGGCCATACAGGAGATTCGATTCTAATGGGGATCTCATTATATCCGATCGTTGACGGATGAATGCCATTGGTATCGACGCTTGTCGCCGCGGTTGGTTCTATGTACAACTCCTCGATGCGGAAAACTATGAGACAGGTATAGCCGAAGAGCTCTCCACATTGCGCGAGATCATCATTGGCGCCGACCTCACCTTGATCGATATCCCAATCGGGCTTAAATCCCATGGCAAGGAGGAGCGAAGCTGCGATCTCGAGGCCAGACGTCTGCTCGGCCGCAGGTCATCGAGTGTCTTCCCCGTACCCTGTCGCCAGGCAGTTGCTTGCAACAACTACCAGGAGGGGAGCGAGCTCAATCATGCGCTCACCGGCAGAAAGCTATCACGGCAGAGCTGGGGGATAGTACCGAAGATTGCTGAGGCCGACCGCCTCATTCGCGACCTGCCAGTGAAAACGAAGTTGCGGGAGATGCATCCGGAAGTCTGTTTCCGTGCACTCAACCGGGGCCAGCCAATGGCACACAACAAGAAGAGGCCCCAGGGTCAGGGGGAGCGGCTTGCGGTACTCAGCCAATACCTCCCCCAAAGCCGAACGATCCTCAAAAAGGTGCGTGCCAGATGGTTGAAGAAGGATCTCGCCGATGATGACATCCTCGACGCCTTGGTCGGTGCGGTGACTGCCACTTATACTGAAAAACTCATCTCCCTTCCCCCTGTTGCCGAAAAAGATCAACTCGGATTGACCATGGAGATCGTTTTCGCCAATCCTGAATAGAAACATTTACCCATGGCCATTAGGCATTGGTATAAAATTCCAACCATGACCCAACGCCTGATCATGCACATCGATCTGGATGCCTTCTTCGCCTCCATCGAACAGCGCGACCACCCCGAATATCAGGGGCGTCCGCTTGTGGTCGGCGCCAAACCGGGCAGACGCGGGGTAGTGGCCACCTGTTCCTACGAGGCACGGCGTTATGGTGTCCACTCGGCAATGCCGATCAGCGAGGCTGTGCGGCGACTGCCAGCGGAGAGTGTCTACCTGCGCCCCGACATCACCCGCTACGGGGAGGTTTCGCAACAGATCATGGACGCCCTGGAGACTATCTCTCCGCTGGTGGAGAAGGTCTCCGTGGATGAGGCCTTTCTCGACATCTCAGGGATGCAGCGTCTGATCGGTTCCCCGGAGACCATCGGCCGCCGGGCCAAGACGGTTATCCATGAGGCCGTAGGCCTGACCGCATCGGTTGGAATCGGACCCAATCGCCTGATCGCCAAACTCGCTTCCGATTTTCGCAAGCCCGACGGCCTCACTGTTGTGCTGCCGAATCAAGTAACGGCCTTTCTCGATCCCCAACCGCTGACAGTGCTGCGTGGACTGGGGAGGAAGAGTGCAGCGATACTGCAACGGCTCGGATTGCGAACCGTGGCCGATGTGCGCCGGCTAACCCTGCTTGAACTGCGTCAGCAGCTGGGAGAGCTTGCAGGCAGCAAAATCCATGAACAGGCCCGTGGCATTGCTTGCAACCGGGTCTATTGCGCAAACGATCGCAAATCGATCTCCAAGGAGACAACCTTTGGGCAGGACGTGAGCGACCCGGAGGTGTTGCGGGAGACCCTGCACTGGGCGGCACAGGAGATCGGCTATGTGGCACGCCATGAAGGCCTCAAGGGGCGTGTCGTCACCCTGAAGATCCGCTTTCAGGGATTCGAGACCCATACCCGCAGCCGCACACTACAGACACCCACCGCCGCCGACCTGGAGATTTTCCAACAGGCCTGGGCTCTCTACCAGTCCGAGGATTGGCAGGGACGAGCGGTGAGACTGATTGGCCTGGGTATAGGCGGATGGGAGGGTGACGACTCCCAGTTGGCGGGCCAAGGCGACCTGTTCGAGGATCTGCCTGACGAACCCGAACCCAAGCAGGATCGCATCTATGAAACCATGGATGCGATCAGTGACAAGTTCGGCAGGGAGTCGATGCGGCTTGGTGTGCCACGCCAAAAAGAGTAAGCCTAGCTGTCCTTGTCCACAAGACCTCATTGGATGCAACATGAAACCAAGGGGAAACAAAAAAGTAATCCATGGGTAATCAAATAGACCATGTTCTATGACGTCGATTATTACCGTTTACTGATATTCATCACTAACTCTGTTGATCGCTGAGAAAAACTGCGAACTTGATCATTTTTTCAATGCTTTCATGTACAAAACGGCAATACCTATGCTAAGTTAACAAGGCTTTATCTATAAAAATTACAAACTCAGACCAAAAATAAGCATTCGGTGAGAATCACTACCCCTTTGGTGGTAGAGCCAGCGAGACGTCGCTATAGGTCTGAGAGTAGATCCCATACGAGCTGTACATAGATATGGAGATTGTTATGAAAAAACCTTTTTTGCTTTGGCGAGACGACTGGCAGCTTGGGCTTGATTGCCTGGACGAGCAGCACATGGAACTCGTCGATGTTTTAAACCAACTACACCACTTCGTGGTCCGTGAGGATACGAAGCATAAAGACGACAAGGATGAGATATGTCAACATATAAACAGCCTGGTTAAGATCGCACGACGCCATTTTAAAGCCGAGGAGGCACTGATGCAGGCACGGGGTTATCCCAGGCTGGTAGAGCACCGTCGTGAGCATCTCATGTTACTGGCCGAATTGCGGGAATATCTTCGGGAGATCGAAACCGAAAGCAAGCCGTTCACCCTGGCGACCCTGACCGCACTCAAGCACTGGCAGATCGACCATGTGATCTACAGCGACAGGTTGTTTGCTGATTTCCTCAAGCAACAATCGAAGTCAGAGGATGGCACTGAGCTTGAGGTCGAAGACGAGATTCAGATTCAACAAGGCTAGTTAGCAGGTCATCAGAAAGTCAAACAACTGACGCCTAGGCAACCCCATCTACCTGCGCTTATACACCAGCACCTCCCAAGGGACAGACTGGCCTATGGGCAGATCTGTCCTGGAAGGCAAAAAGAGACTATATGGCACCATGACTGCAGTTGGTGGTGTAGATAGCGATGATCCGGTCTTTGGTGACACGCAGTTTTTCCACCGATAGCTTAACTGCCTGGGGTATCTGGGTCACAGAGCGCTGTGCCGGATAGGGGATTCTGTTCTCTCCCATCAAATATACAGTGTCGTTCAATACCGCCTGCAACGAACGAAAGCTCCCCTTGCTGGCTATTCCCCGCGCACTCAAGTCGTGGATTGCCTGTTCGATATTACGCAACCGATAGACACGTCCATTCGCTTCGTTATAGAGGACATGATGGTTTCCCTGGTCATCTATACCCATGATCTTATCTACGATAACCAAGGTATCTTCAAGGTTCACAGGGGGCATCTGACCCACGAAAGAACCTGTGATCTTATCTGCTGTTGCCCACAATGGCACCATCAGTAGAGCTAACGCAACTAGGAAAGATGGTCGTTTGATATTCATGTTAAACCTCCGGAGTGCAATAGACTTGGCACGATAAATTACGACTAAAATCAGTTTCTACCAGATAAAAAGCCTACTGTTTCACTCTCTTCGATAGCTCATCATTAAGAAATGACTCACTACTTTAGGCTAAACGAAATCTTTTTTATTAATAACCCAAACTAAAACCACTTAGTAGTTTCTTTGTGGTCTTGCTGTAAACCAACACTAGCCCCTGTTTCTTAAAACAGACTTAAAATCATGGAATAATAATTATATGTGTGATCAATTTGTTAAGACTTAATTAAGACTTAAGATCATGACTGGAAGCGGGCTCTAGTGCAGTATCTCCAGGCTGGCTGTGACGCCCAATCACAACAATCTCTGCCATGGATGCCTTTTCTCGAGGCTTGATTTATAGTGCCGTTTAAATCAAAGGCCGAAACCGCGAGGGGGAGAAGTATGGGGAAACAGCAAACACCAAGGATCATGCATCTGTCGAGTCTATTCACATGCCTGACACTGTTACAGGCCTGCAGCGGTATTGGCGCGGTATCGGGAGACATGCCGCTCAAAGTCGAGTCTGACCCACCGGGTGCGACAGTCCATATTCTGGGCAAGGCAGTCGGCGAAACCCCTATCACTCTCTCTCAACAGCAGCTCTACCCACCAGGGTACGAGGCTGGCAGTCAGCAGAATTACGGATCCCTCTCATTTAGTAAAGAAGGGTGCGAGGATCTCACCAAGCGGGTTCACTACCGGGATTTCAGCTCGGGAGTATCGGCAGCTCTCAAATGCGAAGAAACCAACACTGTGACTACGCAGCCAAGCATTTCCCCCGCACCCCCTCCTCTCTCAACACCTACATTGAATGAGGGGATTCCCGACACCCCCGAGGGTACGGATGGTGCTGCCAAGCCTGGCGGTAATCCTCTACCCGCTTCTGCGGAACAACCCATCCACAAAACAGAGAAAGATAGTGCCGACAAGCAGTCCACCGGGTTGTCGATCAAACAACGCCTGCAACGAATCGATAACCTGAAACGGGAAGGTATAATCTCCGAACAAGAGTATCTGCAAGCACGAAAGAAAATTCTTGACGAACTTTAATGCAAAAAAAAAGCCGCTGCCGAATGGCAGCGGCGCTACCCAATTCTTATTTTTTTACCAACTAGTAGGCCGGTAACAGACGCAGGTAACTGATCACCCCTAGGATCTCCTCTTGGGTAAGCATCTCCTTCCAACCCGGCATCAACGATTTCCCTGGGGTTCCAAAAGTTACAATTTCAATTAGATGCGAGTTTGGATGCTTATTCAATTCGGCACCGTTGGTATGGTCCATCGCTTTCAAGTCCAACACCTCTGCCAAAGGCCCGTCACCCTTACCGGATCGACCGTGACAGGCGGCGCAGTTATCCTCATAAATCCGCTTTCCCACCTGCGGGTCACCTAGCAGGTTGTGCTTCGACTTTTGCAGGAAACGTATGAAAGAGACAATGGATTCGATTTGATTGCCGGGCATGGCCAATCCCCACTGGGGCATGGCGCTGGTCCCCGAACCGTGTTTCACAGTGCCCTGGATCATACCAAACAGCTGCCGGTCCGATTGATCTGCCGCACCACCATTTGTATCGGTCAAGTCTGCAGGAGCGACATCGAGTTTCTTCGCTAACGGTCCATTGCCCTTACCTTCTCTACCATGACAGAGAAAGCAAGATTGATTGTACAGGGTATAACCCTCGTAGGCATTGCCTGCATAGGCGTAGATTGAAATCGATCCGCAAGCGATCACCCACGCCGTGAATCTAGCCATTGTGGTAACTATTCTGTTCATGAGTTAATCCTCACTTGTGTCGGGTAATGCATTCTTGCAACCGGGACGACTGCATAAGTCTGTTGTCTTTTCAACATGGCGCAAATTCTCCTTTAGTAACCGGCAAAGAGCTGAAACAGCCATTTACTGTCGCGCTCATCACCGCGGCCGTCCACTCCATCCCCGCTCTCTTTCACATAGAAGATCTCAAAACGGATATTCTGCGAGAACAGATAGTTTGCACCAACCGTCGTTGCATTGAACTCCGACCGTTCTTCCGCACCATCATCCAGTGAGCGGTAGGCGGCGAATATGTTGGCCTTGTTGGGCAACACCCCAAGCTGAGCAAGCATACCAAACGCCTTGCCGTCATCCACATTGGTACAAGGCTCAAGAAAGTGGGACTCATCCGCGGAACAGCTGCCGTAACTGGCATAGATCCCCAAAGGCAGACTCCCCACGCTGCCTTGCAGCTGACCGTCGATAACCCATCCATCGGTCGCAATCAGGGTTTCGCCGCCGGCACCATCCGCCACTTCCGCATCCCCCGACCAGAGCTGAAAACCAAAGCCACTGTCCCAGGAACCGATGAAGGGCGTATAGGCGGCTCGCAGATAGTGCGCCAGCCCGGAGGGCTTGACCTCCATGTTATTCTCTTCCCAGCCCGGAACCCAGGGTGTGTAGTTGATAAAAAAGTTGTGACTCGAGGCGACCAGGGCAATACCGGTGGCCTCGCCACTACCCAGACCCAATGCCTGGGCGGCACTGAAACCCTTGCGCTCCTCGATCGGCCGTTGTGAGCGTTGCGCCCCGGTATTCAGCAACTCGAACCCATAGGCCGATCCCAGACCGTCGGTTGAAAAGGGGATGGCGCTGAATTGGGTATTCCCCGCCTTACCGAGATTGAAATGGACCTTGGTGGAGAGGAAGGAGTTGGCATCGGTCAATCCCAGCTCCATGAGAAAACCGGCATCCTTCGCCAACTTGCCGCCTACCAGCAGGGCCGCTTCGTCGGGCCACTCAATGACACCATAATCGGTGCCGGCGTTGGTGTTGCCGTTGGACTTCACATAACGCAGCTTGGTAATTACCGAGGCATTCAGCATCAATGGCAGGGAGATATCATCGCCCTCGATCATGCCTTGACCACCGGTCAGTGTATAGCCGCCGGATCTGAACGATCTGCCAAAAGAGTTGAGCGCGGGAAAGTGCTGAAAGTGACATGCGCTACAGGGCATGCCTGTCTGTCGTGCAAATGCCGGTACCGCGCTTGCGTCATCAGGTATTACAAAACTCCCGATCAACAAAAGCACACCCATTGCATAACTATGCAATATCGTGAGTCTCATATTCATACGCTTCTCCCTACAGTGGACGCTTATTTAACTCAGCCGTTGATACTGCTTTAAGGTCAATCAGTAGCCGACAGCACAAGTTGCCATCGGTAGCTGTTAACCCGTTAACGACCCTTGATTTGTTGGAGATGGACAACAATCAGCGACACCCGCAGACTGCATCCGAGTATGAAAGAGAGGTTGATCAGCCTATTGACAGAAGAATATGAGGCAATCAGGCAAGACCGGCTGACTGCCCATACAAGACCGGTCGTGCAGAAGACATTGCCTCATGATTGACAACTGTTTTTATTATTTTCAGCCTGGCCTAACAGAGACCCAAGTAAATCGGTCTGCCTGAGGTATTGAGTACACCTGAATTTATCCAGAGCGTAGACATTCAGCACCTAGAGGCTCCCCTAAAACCCGATTTACCTGGCGATGTGTCTGTTACCCCCCCTTTTTCACCCCATCCATTTCCCTTTACGTGAGCCTGCCGATAGTGCATCTCTGAAATCACCACCAGCCAAGATCACAAACCATTTATTTCGAAGTTTGTTAACTTTTGTGAATCAGCTCATCTCAACACTACCCCAAAGTTATTATGTTTATCATGGGTATTAACCCTACTTTTCCCCATACACAACAACCCGCATAAGCTAAGGGATAACGGCAAGGATGAGGATCCATACAAAAGCGATGGGGGTATAAAATTTCACACCCTGGAACTGGACTGACAATGGCCATTTCGGGGACTATAGACCTTGTCAGGGATAGGGCAGACAACACCAAAGCCGGCCCTGGATTGGTATGTTCGCATTGAAGCCTGGTAGAACCCTATAGAGATGACCCAGATACCCATTATCGCAGCCCTGCTGAAATATGCCGACCGATTGAAATTCCGTCAGCTGTTTCTGCTCACCGCTTCACTGTTTGCCGTTGATCTGCTGATTCCCGATTTCATTCCGTTTGTAGATGAACTGTTGCTGGGGCTGTTGACACTGCTGTTTGGCTCCTGGAAAAAGAGCAAAGCACCAGAACAACCAGTTATTGAACACAACAAACAGGATCCACAATGATGCGTTCCATAAAAAACCCTATGCAACAAATCCACAACGGGGATCAACATCCACCGTTGCACTCCCACCACAGGCTCAGTCTCTTTATTGGGCTACTCATCCTGCTGCAGATCCTATCCGGCTGCGCCTCCCTGCAGATGCAGCAGGAGCGGGTCAGAGTCACCATTGCCGATCTGCAGCCAATGGAGTCGACCCTCATGGAGCAGCGTTATCGGGTCAAGATCCGTTTGCAGAACCGCTCGAAAGAGGAGCTCACGATTGACGGCATGAGCTTCGACCTGGATCTAAACGGAAAGCGTTTCGCCTCGGGAGTCAGCAACCAGAAGGCCAGCGTCCCGGGGTTCAGCGAATCGTTGCTGGAGGTGGAATTGAGCAGTACCGTGTTTGGCCTGATAAAGCAGTTCAGCGCGCTGCAGAATCGAAAGGACGGCAGCTTCGACTACCAGATCAGCGGCAGCCTGAGCTCACCGGAGAGCATGCTGGCCCTGCCCTTCAGTGAAAAGGGTGAGATCAATCTGTTACCGAGTGCGGCAACCTCGAATAAAGCCAAACCGGAATAACCGCAAATTTTCGCGAATATTTGTTTGTCCGCAAATGAACGCAAATAGAATTCAGACCAATGTAGGGTGCGGCTTGCCGCACCCTACATGTATAGCTAGCTGGCAGAACGGAGGTGGCTGGTGTAGCTCTTTCGCAGCAGCGGCAGGGATGCCGCGGTAGCCCCGTCAGCATACGGACGTGCTGTTGGGGCGGCGGAGAAAGAGCTACATCAGCCACCGTAACTATTTAGCAGTGCGAGAAACTGACGCTTAAATATTTCTAGACCAATAATGGGTAGGGCTCGTTGCACCACATGCTTATCTCGATCATAAGTAAGAGTGATATCGAAGATTGCTTCGGTGCGGCAAGCCGCACCCTACATCTATAGCTAGCTGGCAGAACGGAGGCACAGAGTATTTCTAGCGCCCACCCAGAAGCATGCGAATGTGAAATACAATTTTGGCAACTGAATTGCCGCCAATCAATCCAACCTCTAGATTGCCCGTTATACTTCCCTAAAGAAGATATGGATATATCAGGCTATATCTACCCATCCGGCAACAAGGAGCGGTAGCAGTCTTGTCCCAGTCGAGTCATATAAAGCAACAGACCATAACCCTGGAAGGCAGCTCTCTCACCAAGACCTACCATACCGGAGCGGTGGATGTGCACGCCCTGCGCGGGGTGGATATCTCGTTCTACGAGGGTGAACTGGTGGTATTGCTGGGCCCTTCCGGCAGCGGCAAATCGACCCTGCTCAACATACTCGGTGGCCTCGATACCCCCAGCAGCGGCCGGGTACGTTTCCGCGACACCGAGATCACCGAGGGCGATGAGTCGGTGCTGACAAGCTACCGGCGCTTCCATGTCGGCTTCGTGTTCCAGTTCTACAACCTGATCCCCAGCCTCACCGCCAGCGAAAACGTATCCCTGGTGACCGAGATCGCCCGCAATCCCATGGACCCGGCGGAGGCGCTGACCCTGGTCGGCCTCGGCGAACGCCTCGACCACTTCCCGGCCCAGCTCTCAGGGGGGGAACAACAACGGGTGGCCATCGCCCGTGCCATCGCCAAGCGTCCCGACGTACTGCTCTGTGACGAGCCCACCGGTGCGCTGGACAGCGAGACCGGCATCCTGGTGCTGGAGGCGATCGAGCGGGTCAACCGGGAGCTGGGCACCACCACCGCGGTGATTACCCACAACACGGTGATCGGGGAGATGGCGGACCGGGTGATTCACTTTGGGGATGGGCATGTGGTGAATACGGAAAGTAACGACTCGCGGCGCGCAGCGGGGGAGTTGAGTTGGTGATGGACATTGGATCGACAAAGATAAACGGGTTGAGAAGTTGGGGTCTTAAGATCAGGCTTATTGGTGGGGCAGGGCCCCACCGGGAATTTTAATGCGGGCGCTGAATAAAAAGCTGGTGCGCAATCTCTGGAAACTGCGGGGACAGGTACTGGCCATCGGTATCGTCATCGCTTCCGGTGTGGCGGTGCTGGTGATGTCGCTCTCCGCCCTGCAGGCCTTGACCGAGACCACCGAGGCCTATTACGAACGGCAGCGCTTCGGCGAGGTCTTTGCCAGCGTCAAGCGGGCGCCGCAACGGCTGATCGAGCAGATCCGCGCCATCCCCGGGGTGCGCTCCGTCGACCATCGGATCAAATACCTGGCCACCCTCTCCATCGAGGGCTTCGAGGAGCCGGTGATCGGCCAGCTGGTCTCGATCCCTGAAGGCGCACAGCCCCGTCTCAATCAATTGGTACTGCGTGAGGGCCGCCTGGTCAGCCCTGACCATCCCGACGAGGTGGTGTTGAGCGAGCCCTTCGCCGAAGCCCATGAGATGCAGCCCGGCGACAGCTTCCAGGCGCTGATGAACAGCAACCTGCGCACCCTCACCGTGGTCGGTGTCGCCCTCTCCCCGGAGTATGTCTACACCATCGGCCCCGGCGCGTTGATGCCCGACGACCGTCGCTTCGGCGTGATGTGGATCGGCCGTGAGGCACTGGAAGCCGCCTACGACCTCGACGGTGCCTTCAACGACCTCAGCCTGGGCCTGCTCCACGGCACCAACCCCCAGGATGTGATCGAACGCCTGGACCAGCTGCTGGAGCGCTACGGTGGCACCGGCGCCATCCCCCGGGCCGAGCAGATCTCCAACTGGTTCCTGATGAACGAGATCGAGATGCAGAAGACCATGTCGACCATTCTGCCCACCATCTTCCTTGCAGTAGCCGCCTTCCTCAGCAACATGGTGCTGGGCCGGCTGATCGCCACCGACCGCAGCGAGATCGGCCTGATGAAGGCCTTCGGCTACAGCAACTGGCAGGTGGGCTGGCACTACGCCAAACTGGTGATGGCCATGGCCGGCGTCGGTATCCTCCTGGGCTGGGCCGCCGGGGCCTGGCTCGGCCGGGTCAACACCGAAATCTACGCCGAGTTCTACCGCTTTCCGCTGCTGATCTTCCGCCCCGATCCCGGGGTCTTCGCCATCGGTGCCATGGTCAGCCTCATCGCCGCCCTCGCCGGCAGTATCGGAGCGGTGCGCCAGGCCGCCAACCTGCCCCCGGCGGAGGCGATGATGCCACCGGCACCCCCCCTCTACCGCAAGACCCGCCTCTCCGGCAGCCGCTTCATCATGTGGCTCGACCAACCCACCCGCATCATCCTGCGCCAGATCGTACGCGCCCCCATGAAGGCGCTGTTCACCAGTCTCGGCATCGCCTGCTCGGTGGCGGTGATGATCATGGCCCTGCAGTGGCTCGACTCCATCGATAAGATCGTCGACGTCTTCTTCCATGATGCCCAGCGCCAGGACATGATGGTGGGGCTGGTGGAGACCCAGTCCGATACCACCCTGCTGGAGTTCCGTCGCATGCCCGGGGTGCTCGCCGCAGAGCCCATGCGGGCCACCAGCGTGGAGTTCCATGCCGGCACCGCCACCCATCGGGGCGCCATCGAAGGCATCCCTGAGGATCCGCAGCTGCAGCGGGTCTATGACGCAGGCGGCCGGGTGGTAGAGGTGCCAGCAGACGGCCTGCTGCTCTCCACCGCCCTGGCGGACAAGCTGCACCTAGGCATAGGCGACCGGGTCCAGGTCGAGGTGCTGGAGGGACGACGGCCCAAACGCAGCATCCCGGTGGTGGATCTCTACGAGACCTACATCGGCATGACCGCTTATATGAACATCGAGGCCTTCAACCGCCTGATGGGGGAACGGGGCAGCCTGGAGTATGTCACCCTGCTGGTGGACGATAGCCAGCTCCCGGCCCTCTACAAAGAGCTCAAGGCCCTGCCCAAGGTGGCTGCAGTGACCTTGAAAGATGCCGCCGTGCATGAGTTCAACGAGACCATGGCGGAGACCATCCTGATCTATATCTCCTTCTTCGGCGCCTTCGCTTGCGCCCTGGGTTTCGGCGTGGTCTACAACAGCACCCGCATCGCCCTCTCCGAACGGGGGCGGGAGCTGGCCACCCTGCGGGTGCTCGGATTCCATCGCGGCGAGATCTCCTACATCCTGCTCGGCGAGGCGGGGCTGCTGATCCTGGTCGGCCTACCCCTGGGTGTGCTGGCCGGGGCCGGGTTGGGCTGGTTCATGACCAGCGCCATGGACTCGGAGCTCTATCGTATTCCCCTGGTGATCAAGGCCTCCAGCAATGCCATGGCGGTGTTGGTGACCCTGGCCGCCACCCTGCTCTCGGCGGCAGTGGTGCGCAACCGGCTCGACCACCTGGACCTGATCGCCGTACTGAAAACCCGTGAGTGAACCATTAGGCATAGGATTATTGTCATGAGTGCCAACGCCAAACGTATTCTAGTCTGGAGCCTGCTGGGTCTGATCCTGGTGGCCATCCTGGTCTGGGCCTTCATCCCAAAGCCGATCCCGGTGGATATGTTGACCCTGGAACCGGGCGAGATGACGGTGACCGTGGACGAAGAGGGCGAGACCCGGGTACGTGACGTCTTCGTCCTTTCCGCCCCCATCAGCGGCCGCGCCCTGCGTATCGACGCCGAGGTGGGTGACCAGGTGCGGGCACAACAGACCAAGGTGGCGGAGATCGAACCCACCGACGCCACCCTGCTCGATCCCCGCAGCGAGGCCCAGGCCCGTGCCGACATCCGCGCCGCCGAGGCCAACCTGGTACTGGCGGAAGCCTCGGTGAAAGAGGCACGGGTGGAACTCGACTTCGCCCGCAGCGAGCTCAATCGGGCGCGCAAACTGCGCGCGGACGCGGTGATGTCGGAACGGGAACTGGAAGATGCGGAACGTAGTTTCCGCACTCGCCAGGCGGCACTGGAAACCGTTATCGCCAATCGCCAGGCGCGTCAGGCAGAACTGGAGCGGGCCCGTGCCCAGCTCATCTCACCTACTGAAGCGCGGGTCAAGAGCGAGGACTGCCCCTGCGTGCCAATCCGCTCGCCTGTGGATGGTCGCATCCTGAAGATTTTGCACAAGAGCGAGGGGGTGGTCTCAGCCGGTGAACCCCTGGTTGAGATCGGCGACCCCACCGATCTGGAGATCGTAGCCGACCTGCTCTCCTCCGATGCGGTCAAGGTGGAACAGGGTCAGCCGGTGATCATCGACAACTGGGGCGGCGACAAACCCCTCGCCGGGGTAGTGAGAAGGGTCGAACCCTTCGGCTTCACCAAGGTCTCGGCCCTGGGCATCGAAGAGCAGCGGGTAAACGTGATCATCGACTTCACCTCCCCCAAGGAGGCCTGGTCGCGTATCGCCCACGGCTACCAGGTCGATGTGCGGATCGTGCTCTGGCGTAGCGATGGGGTACTCAAGCTACCCTTGACCGCCCTCTTCAGGGAGCGTGATACATGGGCCGTGTTTGTGGAACAAGATGGCAAGGCAAGCAAACGTCAGGTCGACATCGGCCGGCGCACCGGCCTGGAGGCTGAGATACTTTCCGGCATCTCTGCAGGCGAGAGTATAGTCGTGCATCCTGGTGACAAGATCACCGAGGGTGTAGAAATCGAGGCCAGGAATAGCGCTCACTAAGAAGCACTCATGGATAAATACAGATTGAATACAAGCCAGGTTATGCCATTTGATTTTTATTGTCCGCCAGGCGTTTAAAAGCCGGAAGTCTCATCGAGGGCCACCACCCACTCCATGGAGTGCCCGCCAGCGCCGACGCAACGCGCCCTGCCGTTGGACTTGGCGGAATACATGCGATGATCCGCCAGCTCGACCTGTGATTTCCAATCCTTCAATCTGTCCTGTTTGACTTCGGCGATACCGATGCTGGCGGTGACGGGAGAGCCGTCCGGTCGATCGCCGAGACCTGCCAGCATGATCCGGGTAATGACGTCATTCGCCTCTTTATGGTCAGCGGTGGGGAGCACGACGATGAACTCTTCACCCCCCCATCGAACCACACTGTCCCCCTTTCTCACCGTTTCGCGAATCTGCTGGGAAGCAACACGCAGTACCGAGTCACCGGTATCATGACCGTAGGTGTCGTTGATCGCCTTGAAGTTATCCAGGTCGAAATAGAGTAACGACATGGGTTTCTCACTCATCGATGCGAGGCGGAACTGCAACTCAAGAACCTCGATGCCAGCGCGTCTTGAGAGCATTCCGGTCAACACATCGTAACTGGCATGGCTAACCTGGGAGAGCATATAGCGCAGCTGGGTCATCGACGCGAACAGGGCGACACCCAGCAACAGAACCAGCAACCAGATCGTGGAGACCGCCTCAGGTATCTCGGCTGATGATTGAGGAAAGACCGAGTAGACCACGACAAAGAAAATCGGCAATGCGAAGCTTAGAAACTCCGAGATGGCCAATGGAAACAGGGTCAAGCCTGCGACCATGACAAAAGGCAATAGTGCGTAGATCTCCGCAAGAACCAATTCCGCGCCATCGAGTTGGTGGGCCTGAATAAAGTGATCTGAAAAGAGATAGAAAATCGGCGTTACCGCCAACATGGCGGCAAGCAGTATGCGGGCTCTCAGGAGATCGGGCTCGCCACGGGATTGCCAGGCAATGATGGCAAAGCTAAGCGCGGTAAGCATCCTGATCAACAGTAGCTGCTTCCACAGCCCAGTTGGTAGATAGAGGATATCGATAAGCGACCATGCAGGCACCAGCAGGGCAAAGATCACACTGAAGAAAAAGACTCGACTCTGCATCACAGCAGCACGATGGCGGGAGATAGGTATTCCGTGTTGCTTGGTGCTAAACAGCTCGAAAAGCTGATCTTTGGTGTGAATTCCTAACGACTCGATCAGTGAAACATACATTTTTGCTAAGTACTTCATCCCAACTGTTTCCCACATCAATGTGGAGTCCAATATAGCGGTCAGTGAGATGAATTATTAACTGCAAATAGTTTAAATCGTGATCCAGGTCAATTGTCACACCCTGAAACAACTCCACGAGGCAGAAAAGCGAAGAAAACAGATCCACCTATTTCAATTTAAATCGTTGTCACTTTTCCCGGTTCTGTCTATCGTTATATAGTGAAGCCTGACGCTACCAGCAGGCAATTCGATCATCTCCCGCTATAGGATCGGTTGCCGAGAACAGGACACAACCAAGGCTTGAAGGGATATCACAATGGAATATGCCAGGGAGAACACAATGGATAGTAGCGTGGTCAGCAATTTTGCTATCTACTTTCACCCCCAGTACGCTGCAACGAGACATCAAAGACGATACAGCTACGTCATTCGTTATCAGGTCTATGCCGAGGAACTTGGCTGGGAACCCTTGAATGAGAGTCATCTCGAACGGGATGAGTGTGATGACTACGCACATCACTGCCTGCTGCAACATAAACGCACAGGTGATATTGCCGGTTGCGTACGTCTGGTAATACCTCCTCCCGACGACTCACAGTCGCCCCTGCCGTTTCAACTCCACGACATCCAAGCCATCAACAACGATATGCTAAAGCAGCTCTCAAAGGGTAGCGTGGGGGAGATATCAAGATTAGCGGTGCCAAGCTGCTTTCGACGACGGGTTAATGAGGCCGGCAAGCCATTTATATTAGACGATCACAACCCGAGCCTATTCACCAAGGAGGAGCGTCGTAATTTCCCCAACATCTCGATCGGTCTCTACCTCTCGGCTATCGCCATGGTAGATCTTTGTGATCTCGATTACGCGCTGGTGGTGATGGAACCCAGGCTGCAGCGCCACCTGAAACGCTATGGCTTGCTGTTCAAACAGATCAGCCCATCCTTTCCGCTGCGGGGCGAGCGGGCACTCTTTTCCCTGCACCGCACAGAATTGACCCGCCACATGAATTCTCAGATCAGAGCACTCTACGATTTCATTCATGAGGAGCTCGAAGAACAGTCATGGCCTCAAGTTCGTCACCCCATCGAACGGCGACGCAATGACCCGGTTTGATTATCTTACCGCCTTTTCTCGTACCATTGGCTGGGTGACACAGGGAGAGCTTCAACAACTGCGCCAATCCCGGGTCGCCATCGCCGGACTGGGCGGGGTCGGCGGCAGCCACCTGTTGACCCTGACCCGGCTGGGTGTTGGCGGATTCAATCTGGCCGATTTCGATAGCTTCGCGCTGGAGAACTTCAACCGCCAGGCAGGGGCAAATATCAATACGGTGGACAGACCCAAGCTGGAGGTGTTGCTCGAGATGGCACTGTCGATCAATCCTGAACTCGATATCAGGTCCTACCCTGAAGGGATTAGTCCGACGCAGGCGGAGCTCTTCCTCCAAGATTGCGATCTCTATCTCGACGGTCTCGATTTCTTCGCCCTCGATGCGAGACGGGCGATCTTTGCCGGCTGTGAAAAGATGAGGCTTCCAGCGGTCACCGCCGCCCCCCTGGGAATGGGCTCGGCATTGTTGAACTTCATGCCGGGGGGGATGAGTTTCGAGGAGTACTTCCAGTTAGAAGGTGTGGGTGAATATCGGCAGTATCTGCGCTTCCTTGTAGGCCTGGCACCGGCGGCGCTGCATGCCGCTTACCTGGTGCTGCCCGAGCGTATCGACCTGGTCGCCAAAAAGGGGCCCTCAACCCCCATGGGATGCGAATTGTGTGCCGGCTTTGCCGCATCCCAGGTACTGAAGATCCTACTCGGCCGGGGGCCTGTGCCAGCCGCGCCCCGGGGACTTCAATTCGATGCCTACCACAACCGCCTGCGTCGCACCTGGCGCCCGGGGGGTAATCATCACCCACTGCAGCGCCTGGTGATCTGGCTCGGAGAGCGCAAGCTGAAGCTACCCAGCGATAGCTGAGCGCTAAATTCCAACTCCATCACAAATTCTCCCCCGGGAAGAGAAACGGTCACTCTGACCACACATGATGGTCACATAGCAACCCTAAACTGGCCGCGCATATGAGAAGGAAGGAGCAGAGAGACCATATGCTGCCAAAAATGGAGTTCAGGCACCGCCCTCCCAAAACTGGATATAAACAGCGGACGCTCTCTGGTGATTGCAATGGACTGCACCCCCCCCAGCCTTGACAGACCGGCACATGAGTGAAACCCTCGATCAGGCCAATTCAAACACCTCTGCAATATTGCCCCACTGACTGAATCCCCATACCTTCAGCACCATGACCAGACTATTGGTCAGCGGCTGATAATCAGTGCCCACCCGCCCCATGGCAGATCCATCAGTTGTGCTTTTCAGAAATCATGGCATCGATGCGATCCATTACCCTGTCACTAGCGTGCTCCATCTCCTTTTAGGTGTCGATAATCGTTCTCTGCAGCTGTGGATCCTTCTGCCAATCCTCGGTCAGATGATTGAGAGCTGCATGACCATGGCTATGCACCGCCTCATGGGGGTTACCTCCGCCCCCCCTGTGCATCGACCTGGGTTAGCAACACATTGTAAAATATAGTTCTTTAAATCAATACTGGAGATTGCCTGTGAGAACTGGACTCGCAAATGCCCTATTTTCCATCTTCATCTGTCTCAATCTGGCGACATCCTCACTCTTCGCTGAAGAGCAAGCCCTCCACTACGATCGCATAAAACTGCAAAGCAGCGCTTCAGCAGAGGTGGAGAACGACACCCTGATCGCCGTGCTCTACGCCCAGAAGGAGGGCAACGAACCAACCGTGTTGAGTGATGGTGTCAATCAACTGATCACCCAGGCTGTCAGCGAAGCGAAGCAGAGTGAGGGCATCAAGGTTCAGACACTCGGTTATCAGACATCACCGATCTACCAGCAACAGAGACTCTCAGGATGGCGTGTACGCCAATCCATGCGTCTGCAAAGCATGCACAACGACAGATTGAGCCAACTGCTGCACAAGCTGCAGACGTCCCTGGCTCTTGAGTCGATCAGCTATAGGATTTCACCGCAACAACGGGAAAAAGTGGAAGAAAAATTGACCCTGCAGGCCATCGACGCCTTTCGCAAACGTGCGCAGCTGGTCACAAAGCAGTTTGGACGTAAGCAATATCGCCTGGTGGAGATGACGATAGCGACATCTGACAGGCCGTTTCGACCCATGATGCGTGCCAATATGATGGCCATGGAGAAATCCAGGGCGGCTCCCACCCTCGAGGCCGGAAGCCAGAGCCTGCGGGTGGAAATCAGTGGAACCATTGAGCTCCAGGTGGAGCAATAGCCACCATCAAGGGGTAAAAACGACTGATTTCCAAGGCGCCAACCGTCTGATCTCCCAGGAAAACAGTGATTTTTTACAATTTAAGGCATTTAGATCTCAAACTTGGCAGCTTCCGGCCGCTAACAGGTTGATAGATCCAGATTTTTTGATCCGTTACAACCTACGAGAACTCCGATGTTTGGCATAGCAAATAAAAAGCAGATTTCTCAGTTGCAACAGCAACTCAACGAAAAAACCAGTCAGCTCGACTCGCAGGAAGCGCAAATCACCCGTCTCCAGGAAGAGAACGAACAACTGCGGCAACAGTATGAAGATGCGAAAAGAGAGGAACAAGTTCAGCAGCTGCTGCTGGCAAATTTCGGTTCCCTGAGTGACTCCTTCAGTGAACTTCAGCACTCGCTGATGCACACAGCCAGCAACATAAAAAACGAGAAAGTGAATGCAATCCGCGGCTCTGAGATTTCAAGCAAGGCAATCGCCAGTGTTGAAGTCATGCACAACGAGATCGACAACGTGACCAAGATCTCCTCGGAAAGCTCCGAAAGTGTAGACAAGCTTGGAACAATTGCGGATAACATCAGCAATTTCGTCAGCATCATTCAGGGCATATCGGAACAGACAAACCTGCTGGCGTTGAACGCGGCAATCGAGGCCGCTCGGGCGGGAGAGATGGGACGGGGTTTTGCCGTGGTAGCCGATGAGGTCAGAAGCCTGGCAGCGCGCACCCGGGATGCCACCACAGAGATCGCCTCACTGGTTGATACGATCACTCAAGAGACCAAAAAATCGATGGATACCATGTCATCGATGAGGGATGTGGCCCACAATTTTCAGGACCAGGTCACTCAATCCATAACCACCATTAAACAGCAGTTCGATCTCTCCAAATCGATGGAGATGGCTATCTCTTCATCTTCACTGCGAAGCTTCGTGGAACTGGCGAAGTTTGACCATCTGGTTTTCAAGTTCGGCATATACCGGGCATTTCTTGGTCTGGCCGATCTCACCGCTGACACCCTAACCGACCACAAGAGTTGTCGTTTGGGTCAGTGGTACTATCAGGGCGAAGGGGTCTCCTGCTTCTCCAATCTTCCAGGCTATCGTGAAATCGAAGGGCCGCATCAGCAGGTGCATAAACATGGTAAACAGGCATTGAAACTGATCGAAAGCGGGGATAAGCAAGCTGCAATCGATAACATTTCACTGATGGAAGAGGCCAGCATGCAGGTGATCTCTAACCTCGAAAGCCTGGCCCAGGCTGGCGAGGAGAATGCACATATTCTCTGCACGGACGAGGCCTGAGAAATTCCATTTCAGGGATAACAACCGTTTGCAGTTATATAGATTATAAAAGGATGGTTGGCTCAAGCTTTGAAGTCTTGAGTTTCGAGAGGGCCTCGGCCCTCTCGATCATTTTTTCCACAATGGCGTAGATGCCGACATGTCGGCTTGGACTGAGGTGCTCTTCAAGCTTAAGCCGCCTAAACAGGGAGTCCACGTCGAAGCTCCGGATCTCATCCAGGGTGCGCTGTGAAAGCAGGTCTACCAATAGTGCTACTACCCCCTTTATGATCGCGGTATCGCAATCCCCACGAAAGTAGATCAGCGCAGGTTGGGTTGGTTCCCAATGTGCGGAGACATGGACCGTGCTCATGCATGGCTTGACCCAATTCTCCTCCAATTTCAGTTCGTCAGGCATGGCGGGTAATGCCTCTCCCAACTCAATGAGATACTGGTAACGACCATCCCAATCATCGAAGAACTGAAAATTCTCCACCACCTCGTCGATCTCTCTCATCCCGGGCTCCATAGCTGAAGTTGACCTGCTATACACTAAACGATTCACCACAACCGCACTGATCCTTGATATTCGGATTGATAAAATCAAAACCTTCATTGAGCATATTCGCCTTGACATAATCCACCGTCATGCCATCGAGCATAGACAGGCTCTCTGTATCGACGACGATCTTCACCCCTTGGGATTCGAACAGCTCGTCGTTGTCCTCAACCTGTCGCGCGTAATCAACCACATATGCAAAACCGGTACAGCCGCTCTTCCGGGTACCCAGACGCAAGCCTATTGCTCCCTCTGTTTGAGTCAGCATCGATTTGACATGCCTGGCGGCACTCTCTGTCAGTTGGATCGCCATAAACACCTCGCTACCAAGCTGAATCATGGATTCAAAAACAGCTTGGGTTCCTACATTTAACCAACCAGTCCGTTTTGTCTGCACAATTGTTAAAGCAGACCGAGCTGAAACCTAGCTTCTTCGCTCATCCTCTCCTGACTCCAGGGAGGCTGCCACACCAACTTCACCGTCGCGTCGGTGACCCCTGGTACAGCATCGATCACCCTGCCCACTTCGTGGGGCAAGGTACCTGCAACCGGACAGGCGGGGGCAGTCAGGGTCATATCGACTTCGACCCTACCCTCAGGATCCACTTGCAGACGATAGATCAATCCCAGATCATAGATATTGACCGCTATCTCCGGATCGTATACTGAACGCAGCGCTTCGATCAGCTCTTCTCTGGAGGGTACTGCGCGACTATATGATTCACGTTCATGCAGACTGTTCATCTTCTGACACCCATGATCAAAACCGCATTCTTTGCAGTAGGTCACTATTGATCTGTTCGCGAAGGGATGGCGTTTCAAACTTATCGATAATCTCGCCGACAAAGCCCAGGCACAGAATACGCCTTGCCTGAGCTGCATCTATGCCGCGGGAACGAAGATAGAACAGCGCCTCTTGATCGAGCTGGCCCACGCTCGTGCCATGGCTGCACTTTACATCGTCCGCAAGAATGACCAACTGCGGTTTAGTATCCACTTCGGCTTGTGTCGACAACATCAGATTGGCGTTATGCAGATGTGCCTCGCTCTGCTGCGCATCGACCTGCACCTGAATCAGGCCATCAAACACGGCCCTGCCAGCGCCGTAAAGAATACCTTTGAAATTCTCACGGCTCGTGCAATGGGGCACGGCATGATCCACATCGAGATGAAAATCGGTCAATTGACCATCACCTGCCGCATAGAGTCCGGCGACATCCAACTCCGCATCCTTGCCTGAGAAACCGTTATGGAGTTCAGTGCGCGACCATGCCCCGCCAAGAGCGGCATTCACCGCCTGATAACGGGCGCCTTGACCGAGTTCGACATGGACGTTGCTCAGATGGTAGGCAAGCTCGCCCTCCTGCTGAAGCCGCTGGTGCCTTAATTCGGCACCCTCTGCCAGGCTGATCTCACAAACCACATTATTGAAATAGTCAGTGTCATCACTGATAGAGAGATAACGTTCGATGAGACTCACCGAAGCACCTTTGTCCAGCTCGACCAGGTGTCGCAACTGCCGCCCATGGCTATCACTTCGATTGGTGGTGATGTGTAACAACTCAACAGGGTGTTCTATGATCACACCAGGTGACAGCTTAATCACCGCACCATCTTGCACTGTGGCCATGTTCAACGCAGTAAACAGATGATCGCCAACGCCGGATAGCTTAGCCACCGAGAGCAACACCGATTGATCCCCTTCAGCCATGGCGCTACGAAGGCTTGTAATTTTACATCCGTGCTGACCGTCACCAACCGAGAGGGCCGGATTATAAATGCCGTCAATAAACACCAGACGCGCCGCCACTGGTTCATTGAGGGGAGATAGTTCCGGCGAGTCAAAGGTAGCATCCAGTACCAGGTTGTCGAATTGAAACGTTTTCGCCGTCAATCCCTCGACACTGGTGTAGCGCCATGCCTCCTGGCGCGCATCAGGGATACCCAGATCGCTCATCTGTCTGATTGCGGCCAAACGCTTTTCGATAAGCCAATCCCCATGCTCACTGGGTAGAGACTGAATCGCGCGTTGCGCAATCTGCCGATAGCTCTCCAGATTCATGCTGCTGCCTCATTCAACAACCATCCATACCCTTTCTCCTCCAATTCGAGGGCCAGCTCCTTACCGCCGGAGCGGATGATGCGGCCGGCCGCCAACACATGCACGAAGTCTGGTTGGATATATTCAAGCAGTCTCTGGTAGTGTGTCACCACAAGCAGCGCTCTCTCTTCGCTGCGTAACATATTCACGCCGTCGGCGACGGTGCGCAAAGCATCGATGTCGAGGCCGGAGTCTGTTTCGTCCAGAATAGCCAACCGGGGTTCCAACACAGCCATCTGTAAAATCTCGTTACGCTTTTTTTCACCACCCGAGAATCCCACGTTGACCGGTCGTTTCAGCAGTTTATCGTCCAGCTTCACCTGTTTGGCCTTGGCGCGTACAAGTTTCATGAAACTTACCGCGTCGATCTCCTCATCGCCCCGAGCCTTGCGTATCGCATTCAACGACTCCCGCAGAAAACTCATGTTGTTGACTCCCGGCAACTCAACGGGATATTGCATGGCGAGAAAAAGTCCTCTCTGAGCCCGCTGCTCCACCTCCAGTTCTAACAGGTTATCTCCGAGATAGTTCACCGCTCCATCACTCACCTGGTAACCATCCCGACCGGCGAGGATATGGGCCAGGGTACTCTTCCCCGAACCATTGGGGCCCATGATGGCATGTACTTCACCCGCATTGATGCGCAAATCGATTCCTTTCAGGATCGCTTTCTCTTCAATACCGGCATGTAGATTCTCAATCGTTAACATTTTGACCTCAGTAATTGGTTCCGACTCAACCGACCGCACCCTCCAGACTCACCGCTAGCAGCTTTTGCGCCTCCACCGCGAACTCCATGGGCAGTTCCTGGAAAACCTCTTTGCAGAAACCATTAATGATCATTGACACCGCATCCTCTTCCGACAGACCCCGTTGCCGGCAGTAGAAGAGCTGATCCTCACTCACCTTCGAGGTCGTGGCCTCATGCTCAACCTGGGCAGTGGGATTTTTTACCTCGATATAGGGAAAGGTATGCGCGGCGCAACGATCACCGATCAGCAGGGAGTCGCATTGGGTATGGTTGCGTGCGTTTTCCGCCTTCGCCGCGATCCGCACCAAGCCGCGATAGGCATTGCTGCTCTGCATCGCGGAAATGCCCTTGGAGAGGATCGTACTGCGGCTATTGCGTCCCATGTGGATCATCTTGCTACCGGTATCTGCCTGTTGCAGTCCCTTGGTCACCGCCACGGAATAGAATTCACCCACGCTATCATCGCCGCGCAAGATACAGCTTGGATACTTCCAGGTGACTGCTGAGCCAGTCTCCACTTGGGTCCAGGAGATGTGTGAACGATCACCGCGGCAGTCGCCGCGCTTGGTGACAAAGTTGTAGATGCCGCCCTTGCCGTCGCTGTCTCCCGGATACCAGTTTTGTACCGTGGAGTATTTGATCTTTGCGTCGGCCATTGCAATCAGCTCGACAACAGCGGCATGGAGTTGATTTTCATCCCGCATTGGTGCGGTACAGCCCTCCAGATAACTCACCTGACTCTCCTCTTCTGCGATGATCAAGGTGCGTTCGAACTGACCGGTCCGGGCCTCATTGATGCGGAAGTAGGTAGACAGCTCCATCGGACAGCTGACACCCTTGGGGATATAGACGAAGGTACCGTCACTGAAGACCGCACTGTTGAGTGCCGCAAAATAGTTGTCCTTATAGGGAACTACCGAGCCCATATAGGCCTGCACAAGCTCGGGATATTCACGAATCGCCTCGGACATGGAGCAAAAGATCACACCCGCTTCCGCCAGGGTTTCACGAAAGGTGGTCGCCACCGATACACTGTCAAAGACCGCATCCACCGCCACCCCGGCTAGTGCTTTCTGCTCATCCAGCGGAATCCCCAATTTTTCATAGGTGGCAAGCAGCTGCGGATCGACTTCGTCGAGACTCTCCAGCTGTGGTTTTTGCTTCGGCGAGGAGTAGTAGGAGATCGATTGAAAATCGATGGCTGGGTAACGAACGGCCGCCCAGTCGGGTGGCTCCATGCCCAGCCAGTGGCGATAGGCCTGTAGACGCCTCTCGAGCATCCACTCAGGCTCAGCCTTGCGCGCGGAAATAGTTCGGATTACCGACTCATCCAGTCCTGGTGGCAGGGTATCCGACTCTATTCGAGTAACGAAACCCTCAGCATAGCCACCTTCTATCACCCGATCTACACTGCTATCGACATGCGCCATCTATTGCCTCCGCGGGATCTCAGCTATTCGCCCGGGCCAAGATTGGCCGACGACTGAAAAAACAATAACACAGTAATATAGTCGGGTATTGCGTTTTACAAGGATTATACCCAATGGAAATTCAAGGTTATCGCTGGAGTAATTCTAAGGAATGAAAAAAAATATACTTAAAAAACAGCAACTAATTGTAGTGTTTCGCTTATATCGAGGATACCTCAACCCCAACCGACCGAGGGTTAACCCATATCCCGATCAAGATTCAAGTATGCTCTTGACGCCATCAGAAATAAGGCGCTCGTAGAGAAATTTCTGCTTACCATCGATATCCACCCCCATACCCTCGAGCATGGCAAATAGATCGTCGATTATGATTTCGGAGATGTGTTTCTCGTCCTGCAGCGAGGCCTCGAGATCGTTGTTCATGGCAAGCATGCAGGCAAGGGCACCGATCACCTTGAGCATAACCTCATCCTCGACAATCAGCGGTTTCGATTGAGGTTCCAGTTCCGGCCGCTGTATACCGAATGCATCGCAGACACGGTTCAAGTCTATCTGGTTGAAATGCATATCGTCAGGATAGTTGTACTCATTATCCTGTTCACCCTTGCCAGAACCAATCAGCAGCTCATCGTCAAACACCAGGAACTTCTGAAACAGATCATCCCTTATCGCCCCATTGATAGTGATGTTGTGGTCGATGATCGCGCTGTTATAGGCAACCGGTAGTTTCTGTTTAAGCTCGCTGACATCGCTTTGGTAGAGCTTTAAATAACCATCGACGTAGACTCTGTCGAAGTTACCCCGCTCCACCTCAACGGAAGCAAAACCCGCAAAGTGAAAATAGAGTTCGTCGAGCTCATTCAAAAAGCGACTGTCACCAACATAGTCACATGCCTGTTCCCAACTGTAGAAAATCCCTTGTTCATTCATAGTCCCTATGTAACATTCATTGCCGTCTGAATTCAACCGCTTCCTTTTTAGAGACCACCTTTAACATTCAACCAAGTTAACCGCCAATCCACCTCTTGATGTCTCTTTGTACTTTGTCTTCATATCGGCTCCGGTCTCACGCATGGTTTTTATGACCTTATCCAGGGAGACAAAATGCGATCCGTCCCCTCGCAGGGCCATACGTGCAGCATTTATCGCCTTCACCGCACCCATGGCGTTGCGTTCGATGCAGGGCACCTGCACCAATCCGCCAACCGGATCACAAGTCAGACCCAGGTTGTGCTCCATCCCTATCTCCGCCGCATTCTCGACCTGACGCGGGGTTCCCCCCAGCGCTTCAGCCAATGCACCCGCCGCCATGGAACAGGCGGCCCCGACTTCACCCTGACAACCCACCTCGGCGCCGGAGATAGAGGCGTTCTCTTTATAAAGTATGCCGATCGCGCCGGCGCAGAGCAGGAAACGAACCACCCCATCATCTGAAGCACCGGGTGAATAGCGCCAGTAGTAGTGCAATACCGCGGGAATGATCCCAGCGGCGCCGTTGGTGGGTGCGGTCACCACCCGGCCCCCGGCCGCATTCTCCTCATTGACAGCCAGGGCAAAGAGATTTACCCAATCCATGGTACCCAGAGGCACCTGGTTGAGTTCCGCATCGTGACTGAGTTGCCGATAGAGCCGGGGGGCGCGCCTCTTAACCTTCAAGCCACCGGGTAGCACCCCTTCGCTGCTGCATCCCCGCTCCACGCACTGCTGCATGACCTGCCATATCTGCAGTAACTTCTCGCGTATCTCTGTTTCACTGTGCCAGGCCTTCTCATTCTCCATCATCAATTGACTGATGGATAATCCCTGCTCGTCACAGCGTGTCAATAGCTCTTCGCCGGAGTGAAAAGGAAATTTAAGGGGTGTTTTGTCTTCCTGGAGCACCGCCTCTCCCTGGGCATTCTGCTCGATAATAAAACCACCACCCACGGAATAGAATTGTCTATTCAATATTTCCTTTCCCTCTGCATCAATCGCTGAAAACCGCATCCCATTGGCGTGCAGCTTGAGCTGCTTCTTGCGATGAAACTGTAGGTCCCTATCCATGTCAAAAGCCAACTTGAAATCACCGGCCAAGACTAGTTGCCGTTGTTCTCTAACAGCTTCGATACGCTGAGGTATGGCCTCAACATCCACTGTCGCGGGCGCCTCGCCCATGAGGCCAAGAACAAGCGCCTTATCCGTACCATGCCCCTTGCCCGTGGCACCCAGAGACCCGAACAGCTCAATAGACAAGCCTCTTGTATTGGATAAAAGGGATGAGGTATCCAGGATTTCAACAAAACGCCTGGCCGCCAGCATCGGACCAACGGTATGTGAACTCGAGGGACCTATGCCTATTTTGAAGAGATCGAAAACGCTAACCGCCATGACAACCCGTTTCCTTTTGACCGAAGATAAGCCTATGCCATTACTATCCCTGTGAAACCATATATTCCATGAAGCCAGTTGTGTTATTGAAATAGGCGCTGATAGAAATTACAGCCAACCGGCGGATAGGAGATAAAGATAATAACCCAAAGCCTAGAGAGCGAAAACCGAAATATCCTTTAGCTTGAAAGGGGTATGTTGAGAAGTTTTCGGGGAGCTGCCCTCCTCTCTTGCCAGAGAGTAACTATGGCAGATCACTTCAAGCTGATTTTTCTCTCATTCAGTGAAAGCTGATCTTCTGCCGGGGCGGGTTTTTCCTTGTGCAGATAGCGGGCGATCTCAAGATCACTATCGATGACATGATTGATCAACCAGTGTTTGAGTGAAGTCAGGGTATCGATGTCGAATTTCCGCTTTCCTTCTTCAATCTCCCTTAACAACTCCTTTAGCTCGGCTTGCAGCATCGCATGCTCACGGTGGTGGCTTACATATTCAGGGTAATCACATTCGCGCATAAACGCCTCTTCACTCCTGAAGTGCAGCCTTGTTTCTATCTGTAGCTGTAGCACCAACCGCATCGCTGTGGATTGCTCGGCAGTGCCGGACTCATAGGCATGCAGCGCATCGGCGATCTGGTTTACCAGTTCAACCAGGCGCAGGTGTTGATTGTCGATCCCCTCGATACCCAGACGCCAGTCATCACGCCATAAAAGAAATCTCTTCATTGTCTGCCACAATGGATCAGTTAATCGTCATCGGACAAGGTTTCAAACAGTGGGAGCAAAATGTTCAGCCCGCTGCAGAAATCGCTGCAGATAACCAATCTTCCTGTCTTCTAGACGATATGTTGCATAGAGCTCCCTGGTAATGCCCCTGCTACCCAAGCGCACCGCCTTCAGCGGTAATTCACTACATACTTTAGCAGCCAACCAGTCAGGCAAGGCACATATACCTCGATTATAGGCCACCAGCTGCAGCATGATCTCTAAAGATTCGACCTGTTTGAGGTCTACACGCTTCACCGCCGCCGGCCAGAGAAAAAGGGTGAGGATATCGAGACGTTGCGGGGCCACAGGAAAGGTAATCAGTCTCTCTCCTGCCAACTGACCGGGTTCTACCCATTTCTGATCAGCTAACGTATGGGATGTCGATACTAAGAGTACCAACTCATAGTTAAACAGTGTTTCGAAACGGATACTCGAGTGCGCCATCTTGTCCGGGGTAATCAAGAGATCGATATGGCGATTCAGCAACCCCTCCAGTCCGGAAAATTGAAACCTGTGAAAGATATCCAGATCCACCTTCGGTTCCCTGCTTAAAAAGTCGGAAATGATGCCACTCAACCACTCATAGCAGGGATAACACTCCACGCCGATACGCAGCACCCCCTGCTTGCCGGCCGCCATCGCCTTGAGGACCATTTCCGACTGTTCCAGCAGAGGCAGAATCTGCTGTGCCGACTTCAACAACTGCTCACCGGCGGGAGTCAATCGCAATCGGCGGCCATGCCTCTCCCAAACCTCAACCCCCAGCTTTTTTTCCAAATAGCGCATTTTATGGGAGAGCGCCGATTGGGTAAGACAGAGGGAATTGGCGGCGGCGGTAAGGGTTCCCTGTTGCTCCAGGGCGGCGATGATTTTCAGATGAATCAGCTCTATCATATATGTGTATTATTCATAATTTTGGCAAAATATATCATTATATTTTCATAATTGCTCTGCCTACAATCCCTTCAGGTACAACAGACATTGAAAAACCGGGATCATGGCAACGACTCACAATCTTGGACTCCCCCGCATCGGCCGAAACCGAGAACTGAAATTTGCCCTCGAGACCTATTGGCGAGGGGGCATGGATCAACAGGAGCTGGAACAGGTTGGATTACAGATTCGCCATCAGAACCTGCAACTGCAATCGCCACTTGACCTTGCGACCGTGGGTGACTTTTCCCTCTACGATCAGGTACTGGATAGCAGTTTTCTGCTGGGCAATATCCCACCCCGCTTCAGTCAGGCAGGCAAAGCCGCACCCCTGGATCGCTATTTCCAAGTTGCTCGCGGCAGCTGCGAACAAGGGAGTCCCTCCCTTGCAGCCGCTGAAATGACCAAGTGGTTCGATACCAACTACCACTACATCGTACCCGAGTTTCAAGATACCACTGAGTTCAAATTGTCAGCCGATATCCTGCTCTCCAGGATCGATGAGGCTGTTCTGAATCCCAAACGGATCAAGCCGGTGCTGATCGGCCCGGTGACCTATCTCTGGCTGGGCAAGAGCAAAGGCACTGGCGAAAAGCTCGATCTATTGCCACGCCTGCTGCCTGTCTATGCAGCGCTTTTGGCCCTGCTTGCAGAGCGGGGAATAGAGTGGGTACAGATCGATGAACCGGTGTTGGTGACCGAACTCTCGCCCGCCTGGCAACACGCCTTGCGTCAGAGTTACTTTCAACTGCAAAGTGCTCCGCTGAAACTGCTACTGACCACCTATTTCGGCCAACTGCGGGAAAACCTCCAACTGGCGCGGGAACTACCGGTGGCCGGGCTGCACATCGACGCCGCCCTACAACAGGATGAGGTCGAGCGACTTATCGATTGGCTGCCAAAACACAAGATCCTCTCCCTGGGTGTCATCGATGGCAGAAATATCTGGAAAAGCGACCTCAAGGCAATTCTGCAGTGGCTGGAGCCTGTTCATTGCCGAGTGGGGGAGCGGCTATGGATCGCCCCCTCCAGCTCTCTACTACATGTCCCGATGGATGTGGAGAGAGAGCAGAGGCTGGATCCTGAGATCAAATCTTGGCTCAGCTTCGCCACACAGAAGCTCACGGAACTTGAACTGCTGGCCAAGGCACTCAACCACGGACAGGCTAGTGTGGCGACAGAGTTGGAGGCAAACGCCCATGCATTGCTCACACGAAAGCGCTCTGAATGGGTGTTCAACCCGTCTGTTGATGAACGCATGGCCAGCATCGATTCATCGATGACGGTACGCAACAATCCCTATCCGTTACGGAGTCGGTTACAGGCGGGTCGGTTGAAGCTGCCGACTTTTCCCACAACAACAATCGGGTCTTTTCCGCAAACGGAGTCGATTCGTAAATATCGCAGAGAATATCGTCAAGGTGAGCTGTCATGGCATGCCTACAAGCAGGCCATGAGGCATGAGATCGCATACTGCATCCAACAACAGGAGAGCATCGGGTTGGATGTGCTGGTGCATGGGGAGGCGGAGCGCAATGACATGGTGGAGTACTTCAGCGAACAACTGGATGGCTTTGCCGTCACCGAGAATGGATGGGTGCAGTCCTATGGTTCGCGCTGTGTCAAACCACCGATCATCTATGGCGACATCACGCGCCCTAAAGCCATGACCCGGGAGTGGATAAGCTATGCCCAATCCCTCACCAGCAAACCCGTGAAGGGAATGCTTACCGGCCCGGTTACCATGCTCAACTGGTCATTCGTACGCGATGATCAACCCCGCGCCACCAGTTGCCTGCAGTTGGCCCTTGCCTTGCGAGACGAGGTACTCGATCTGGAGCAAGCCGGTATTGCAATAATCCAGATCGATGAGGCGGCACTGCGGGAAGGGCTGCCCCTGAGACCTTGCGAATGGCGAAATTATCTCGAGTGGGCGGTGCATGCATTCAGACTCTGCACCAACGGGGTTGACGACTCGACTCAGATCCATACCCATATGTGTTACTCCGAATTCAGCGATATCATCGAGGCCATCGCTGCCATGGACGCGGATGTGATCAGTATCGAAACATCCCGTTCAGACATGGCGTTGCTCAACGCCTTTGAAGATTTTGACTATCCCAACGCCATTGGACCGGGTGTCTATGACATTCACACGCCAAACCTTCCGGCCCTGGATGAAATGCTGAAGCTAATAAGACAAGCATTGAAGCACATACCGGCAGAGCGTTTGTGGCTCAATCCCGACTGTGGACTCAAAACAAGAAGATGGAAGGAGGTGATCCCCGCATTGCAAACCATGCAGCGGGTAGCCGAGATAGTGCGCGAGACCGATCGCTCCAGCAACACAGACAGCCAGCAGAAATTAGAGATGAATGGCGCTTAATAATCAAACCAGCATGAGTTATGGAGTATTCGGATTAGATACCAATAACTGAGTCTATCTGGCTTTGCATAAGCTCTTCACGCTGGTAACAGGGCAAGGCTGCAAGCTCTGAAAAAGAGACGGGATCTATGCCAGCGGCTGGCATAGATCCCGTTTTTCGACTATGGTTTACGGATGACCATGCATATGCAAGGTAACCATCAAGATCGCCTGCCAAGACAATAAGAGAGAATGGCATATCACTATTACGATTTCGATACTTATTCATTCGGGGCGTGCCCACTTCCGTCATCAGAAAGCCGAAGGCACGACTCCAAGAAGATACCTTCTCTCGGCGTTGTTATCTCTTAGGGCCTGTTAACACTAGCTAGCGGACCACACCATGCTCTATGAAAAACTACACCGAATCGAACAGTATCTATTCGACGCCTTCGCACTGATGCTGGTGCTCTTCTACTCCTACTCTGCGGTATTGGAACCCGCAGCCACCCAATACCACCGCGGTATCTATATCATCATCACCTATATTCTGGTGTTTATGCTCTACCGCACCCCCACGGTCTGGGGCCGGGTGTGGGATTATATTTTGATCGCGGCTTCCATTGGCTCCATCGGCTACTGGATCCTCAATTTCGAAGCCATCAACTATCGCGCCGGCGCGGAGACTGAACTCGACAAATGGATTGCGGTGGTCGGTGTGTTGATAGGCGTCGAACTCGCCAGGCGGGTGGTCGGCAGTGTATTTGTTATCATCGGCGCGATCATGCTGCTCTACGGCGTATATGGAGAGTACGCTCCGGAGATAATCTCCCACGCCGGGGACACCTTCCCCGATCTCTGTACCAGCATCTTCTACAAGAGCGACGGCGTCTTCGGCATCATGGCCAACGTGCTGGCGACCTATATCATCCTCTTCGTGATCTTCGGCGCCTTTCTGGAGAAGAGCGGGGCACAACGCTTTTTCATTGATTTCCCCCTCGCCGCGGTGGGCCACAAGATCGGTGGTCCCGCCAAGGTCTCGGTCATTGCTTCCGGGCTCTTCGGTTCCATCTCCGGCAGCGCCATCGCCAATACCGTCTCCACCGGTGCCTTCACCATCCCGATGATGAAGAAGGCCGGTTTCAGGTCCCATGTGGCCGGTGGTATCGAACCCGCCGCCTCCATTGGCGGCATGTTCATGCCTCCTATCATGGGTGCCGGCGGATTTATCATGGCGGAACTGACCGGCGTGCCCTACTCCACGATCATGCTGGTGGCGATCTTTCCGGCCCTGATGTACTTCTTCAGTGTCTTCGTGATGGTCCACTATGAGGCCAAGCGCTTCAACATCGTTGGCGAGAAATCGAAAGAGAGCGCCACGGAGATCCTGAAAAAGGAGTGGTTCTATATCCTTCCCTTGGTCATCATCACCATCTTCATGCTGGCGGGCTACTCTCCTGGTTACTCGGCGATTCTCGGTATCGTCGCCTGTATCGTGGTCAGCTGGTTTCGCAGGGAGACCCGCATCGATCTCAAAGGTTTCCTCGATGCCTCCCGGGCCGGCGCCGAGTCGAGCCTGAAGATCGGCGCCACGGTGGGCGTGATCGGCATCATCATCGGCGTACTGACTTACAGTGGCCTGGTGCTCACCTTCGCCGATATCGTCATCGAACTGGCGGACGGAAAACTCTGGTTGACCATCCTGCTGATCGCCCTCGCCTCGTTGATTCTCGGCATGGGTGTGCCGGTCACCGCCGCCTATCTGATCACCGCGGTGGTGGCAGTACCCGCCCTCACCGAATTGGGGGTCAATCCAATCGCCGCCCACATGATCGTCTATTGGCTCTCCCAGGATTCCAACATCACGCCACCGGTCTGCATCGCCGCCTTCGCCGGCGCCACCATCGCCAAGGCCAACATGTGGAAGACCGCTTTCACCTCATTCAAATTTGCAAAGTTTCTCTACCTCGGCCCCTTCCTGTTCGGCTACGTACCCGGCTTTTCACTGGACGGTTCCGTCAAGGATATCGTGGTCACTTTCATATTGATCCTTTTCGGCACCTACGGTTACGCCTGGCTGCTCAGCGGTATCTGGCTGGATTGGTTCAAGAAGTCCCCGGCAAAGACCTGATAGACGAGATCCGAATATGCCTAACACAAAACTGCCCCGGATCGGCTACAACAAGATCCTCTATGTCACCGATCTCTCGGAAGAGGGACGCCTGGCCTTTCCCCACGCCGCCAGCCTGGCCAACAGCTACAATGCCGAACTCACCGTGTTTCATGTGGTGGAATCCCGCGAGTTCGAGAAGTTTCTCGAAGGCTACTTCGATGAGGAGCTGTGGGACCAGATCAGAAACCGCAATGTGGAAGAGGCCAGAGAGATACTGGTGAAACGAAAACGAGGGGATACCTCAATCAGGGACGATATACAGCAGTTCTGCGAAGACACCATGGTGGATGGTGCTGATTCACCCTATGTAACCTATGACATAGCCGTGGAAACAGGCGAACCCGGTGACAAGATCGTCGAAAAGGCCCAAAGCGGCAATTACGACCTGGTGGTGATCGGCAAGCGTGGGCAAGGCATTCTGCGTGGCGGTCTGATGGGCGACACTGCCCGACGCGTCATCCGCCACTCCAAGGTTCCGGTGATGGTGATACCGATTCGGGAGTGAATCAGTCCAAGACATCGTCAATCCCGTTTCTTGGTTGAAGGCCAGGAAAATCCATCGTAAAAATAGTTCGTGAAGGTGACCATGCTCATGGCACTGGATGTAGTAGCAGATCAGCGAATCGGCTAAGATTATTGTTTTCCCTCACTTCCATGTCACGAGGAATCGCAACGTGTTTCGCAAAGAGCTGAAAGTCCTTGACTGCACCATTCGAGATGGCGGTCTGATCAACAACTACCACTTCACCGACGACTTCGTAAAGGGGGTCTATCGGGCCGCCTGTGATTCAGGCGTGGATATAATCGAGCTGGGGAAAAGACTCGCTGTCAGTGAGGAGTACAGCCGGGACAAGTTCGGCAAATGGAATTTCTGTGATGATGACGATCTGAAGATGATCATCGATTCCCACGAATGCGAAAACCCGCCCTTGGTCGCGGTGATGTTCGATATCGGACGGGTCGATTTCGACAGCCTGAAACCGAGGGATCAAAGCCCCTTCGACATGGCCCGGGTCGCCTGCTATGTACCCGATATCGACAAGGGGCTGGACCTGGTGAAACGCTCAAAGGATATGGGATACGAAACCACCATCAACATCATGGCCTGCTCCGCCGCGATCCGCACCGAGTTGATCGAGGCCCTCAATCAGGTGGAGGAGACGGATGAACTCGACTATCTCTATCTGGTCGACAGCTACGGCGCCTTCTACTCCGAACAGGTGACCGACTACCTCAATCTCTACAAGAAACATGCGCCGAGCAAGGAGCTTGGGTTTCATGCCCACAACAACCAGCAGCTCGCCTTCGCCAACACCCAGCAGGCGATCATCGATGGCGTCAACCTGCTCGACGCGACGGTCAACGGCATCGGCCGTGGCGCCGGCAACTGCAACCTGGAGCTTTTGCTCAATTTCCTCAAAAATCCCAAGTTCGACGTCGAACCGATCTACAAGGTGATCCAGGAGGAGTTCGTCCCCCTGCGCAAGGAGATCGAATGGGGATTCAACGACATCTACGGCATCAGCGGCCATCTCAATCAGCACCCGCGTGCAGCCATGAAGCGGCGCGCGGACAAGAAGAACCGCGACCACTGCTACGATTTTCTCATTGAGCAAAGCCGCCTGGACGAAGGGATCATATCCTGATTGACCAGCACGGAATATTTCCCCCGGAAAACTGGAATCTACGGGGGAATCTTCCCCACCCGCAACTCATGCTTGGATCTTCTTTTCATAGACTGCAATCCTTGAACTGACGAGGCAGCCTTCACCTTTATCCATCCTTAAAATTGTGGTTGTTATGGCCTGGTATGATGCGCAAATTTTCTGGCTGATCCATATATACTGAGATAGAATTTGCTGATAATAAACGGCATGGATAGCCATAATCCGGGGGCTTAAGGCCCTCTACAAGCAATAAAGCAACAATCATACAGAGGAGGCATGCAATGGGACGTGTAGCATTGGTTACCGGGGGAACCCGTGGTATTGGCGAGGCAATCTGCGTGGCATTGAAGGATGCAGGTTACACGGTCGCTGCCAATTATGGCGGTAATGAGGAGTCGGCAAAGGCGTTTTCCGAACGCACCGGTATCCCCGCCTATAAGTTCGATGTCAGCGATTTTGGTGCCGTGGAGAGCAGCATTTCTCAGATTGAGCAAGAGATAGGCCCCGTTGAGATCCTGGTCAACAACGCCGGCATCACCCGCGACGGCACCATGCACAAGATGAACTTCGACAAGTGGGACAAGGTGATCCAGACCAACCTGGCCTCCTGTTTCAATACCTGTCACGCGGTTATCAACGGCATGCGAGAACGGGGCTTTGGCCGCATCGTCAACATCGGCTCGGTCAACGGCCAGGCCGGGCAGTATGGGCAGGTCAACTACGCCGCGGCAAAATCGGGTATCCACGGCTTCACCAAGGCCCTGGCTTTGGAGGGAGCGACCAAAGGTATCACCGTCAATGCCGTGGCCCCGGGTTATGTGGCCACCGACATGGTGCGCGCCGTACCTGAGGATATCCTGGCGAAGATCATCAAGACCATACCGGTCGGGCGTCTGGGAGAGCCCGAGGACATTGCCCGCTCCGTACTCTTCCTGGTCGCCGACGACGCAGGTTTTATCACCGGCTCGACCCTGTCAGTCAATGGCGGGCAACATATGTACTGAAGTCATTCTTGTACGGAAATGTGCTGTACAAATTGAGTGAGTTATGCTATTGTCCCAACACGCACTTTCAAAGAGTTCCAGGATATGGCCACATCACGTATTGACATGCGCATTGACGATGAGATCAAAGCGACGGCAGAGAAGGCAGCGGCACTTCTGGGCACAAAAAGCCTTACCGAGTATATCGTTCGTCTGATCGAAAAGGATGCACGACGGGTCATTAGCGAGCATGAATCCATAGTCGTTGAAGACGATGTTTTCGACCGCTTTATGAACGCTTGTGAAGCCGCCGAAGCGCCGGATCAAAAGCTGCGTGAGGCAAGGGACTATGCGAAAGAGCGCGGTATCAGGTGATCCCGGAATCACAATTTGTCGAACTTGATAAAAAAAGGCATGACCGCAACTCATTCAACTGCGGCACAAAGGAATTAAACACTTTTATCCGCAACTTTGCTGTGCGGCACCGCGAAGCAGGCATCAGCAAGACCATGGTCTTGCCCGCAAAATCACCCAAGACTGAGAAGGCGGGTATCTGCGCCCTTTACACACTCTCCCATACCCAGATTGAGCGCAAAACCCTGCCCTTGATTTTGCTTAAGAAGCTACCTCGATACCCGGTGCCGGTATTGCTTATTGCGCAGCTTGCCGTGTACAAAGCAGCCCAGGGTCAGGGGCTTGGTAAAATCACCCTGATCCGGGCACTCCAGCATTGTCTTGCAATCAATGCGCACCTGCCCTCTTACAGTGTTGTCGTGGATGCCCTGGATGATGGAGTACAGGGCTTTTATGAGCAGTACGGGTTTCAGGAATTATACCGGCAGAGTGGACATATTCGGTTATTCCTACCAATGAAATCACTGATTGAGTTGTTCTCGTAGATCAGTGGAATGGTGCGGCAAGCCGCGTCTAAACACTAAGTGGAAAAAAGAAAAACAAAACCGCGAATGGACACCAATCACCGCGAATGAGACGCAAATTATTTCAAATATATTCACAGTCGGTATATGGATAGCCATTTACTGTTGTATTTCTTTACACGAATATCATTGGCGACAATTCGCGATGATTTGCGTTCATTTGCGGTTAATCCTAAGTAACCTTAGTGTAGTTCTCAACACTACTGTTCAGACAGCTCCTTCTCCAAGCGCTGGCTGAGCTGCTTGGGTGAGCTGCTGTGTTTCGCCAGCAGATGGTAGGCGACCGGGACGATATAGAGGGTGAACAGGGTCGCGGCGATGACCCCGGAGAGGATCACGGTGCCGATCACGGTACGTGTCTCGGATCCCGCTCCCGAGGAGAGCAGCAGGGGTATGGAGCCGGCGGCGGTGGTGATACCGGTCATCACGATGGGGCGGAAGCGCACATGGGCGGCCTCAAGCAGAGCATCGCCGAAGACCTTGCCCGCGTCCCTCAGCTGGTTGGCGAATTCAACGATGAGGATACCGTTTTTCGCCGCCAGTCCCACCAGCATGATGAGGCCGATCTGGCTATAGATATTCAAGGTCTGGTCAGTCAGATAGAGTCCCAGCAAGGCACCCGCCATGGCCAAGGGTACGGTCAACATGATTACCAGCGGATGCAGCCAGCTCTCGAATTGGGCGGCCAATACGAGATAGACCACCACCACCCCAAGGATCAGCACAAACAGCACCGAGCTGCCCGCGGTCTTGTAGTCCCTCGACTGCCCCTTGTAGTCGATCACGGCATGGGCGGGAAGATGCTCACGTACCAGTCCCTCCAGATAGTCCAGCGCCTCACCCAATGCCAGCCCCTCCTCCAGATTGGCCTCGATGGTGAGGGCACGCACCCGATTGTAGCGGTTGAGGCTGATCGAGTCGGCGAACTCCTTCAGGTTCACCAGGTTGGAAAGCTGCACCAACTGACCGCTGGTCGCGGAACGCACATAGAGATGATTCAGGTCGTTGGGTGTCTGCTGATCACTGCGCTCGCCCTCGAGGATCACATCGTACTCCTCCCCCTGTTCGATATAGGTAGTGACCCGGCGTGAGCCGAACATGGTCTCCAGGGTGCGGCCGATGGTCTCCACGGTGACGCCGAGTTCCGCCGCGCGATCGTAGTCTATATCCACCTTCAGCTGCGGCTTGGTCTCCTTGTAGTCCCAATCGATCCCCAAAAGGCCTGGGTTGTCTCCCTCGATCTCCTGTAACAACCGGTCACGCCACTGCGCCAACTCGTCATAGGTACCGCCCCCGATCACGAACTGGACCGGTTTCTGGATGCGTCGGCCAAAGCCCTGACGCATCACCGGAAAGGCCTTCACGCCAGGAAGATCGGAGAGTTTCTTACGTATTTCATCCATGATGACCCAGGCGGATCGACGCGAGTTCCAATCACCCAGGACATTGATCACTATGCCACCGTTGAAGATGGCGAAGTTGCTGAAGCGTCGTGGTGCCCGCACCAGCAGGCGGGTGATCTCACCGGACTCCACATAGGGCATCATGCGTCGTTCGATCTCATCCATGTAGACCTTCATATAGTCGTAAGAGGCCCCCTCGGGGCCGTTGACGATCAGGTAGAAGGCACCACGATCCTCCTTTGGGGCATACTCATCGGGTATCTGCCCCAACAACCAATAGGCCATGGCGAGGATGGCGCCAAACAACAATAGCATCAGCCAGAAGTGACGTATCGCTGCACGCAGTGTCTTGATATAGAAGTCGCGGAGATGTCCAAACAGGGCATCCACCCAATGGCTCAGACTCACCCTATCCACCCTCCCTGATGGCAGAATCTGCGAGGCCAGCATTGGCGAGAGGGTCAGTGCCACCAGGCTGGAGAAACCCACCGCGGCGGCCATGGTGAGGGCGAATTCGGAGAACAGGCGTCCGATATCACCGCCAAGAAAGGCGATGGGGGTGAACACGGAGACCAACACCAGGGTGGTGGATATCACCGCAAAGGCTACCTGCCTGGCACCGCGGAACGCGGCCACCAGACGCGACTCGCCATACTCCTCCATGCGACGGTGGATATTCTCCAGCATCACGATGGCATCATCCACCACCAGGCCGATGGCCAACACCAGGGCGAGCAGGGTGAGGATGTTGATGGTAAAACCGAGCATCAACAGTACCAGGAAGGTGGCGATCAGCGACACCGGTACCGCCACGGCCGGCACTATCATGGCGCGGACGCTGCCGAGAAAGAGAAAGATCACCGCAACCACCAGGAAGATGGCGATAGCCAGGGTCTTGTAGACCTCGTTGATGGCATTCTCGATGAACACGGAGCGGTCGAAGCTCTGCTTGATCTCCATGCCCTCGGGCAGGGTGGCGTTGATCCGCAACCGCTCCGCCTTGGCCGCCTGGGCCACCGCGAGGGTGTTGGCGGTGGACTGTTTGACAATGCCGATGCCGACCATGGGCACACCGTTGCCGCGAAAGAAGGTGCGGGTCTCGGAGGTCCCCTTTTCAACCCGGGCGACCTCGCCCAGGCGCACCAGGTAGCCATCATCCCCTCGGGCAATCACCAATTTGGCGAAATCGTCCGCGGTATGGAAGTTGCGATCGACCCGTACCGTAAAGGCCCGCTCCCGGGAATCGATGCTGCCGGCGGGGAGTTCCAGGTTGCCGGCACGCAGGGCCTGCTCCACATCGGCTACCGTGAGTCCCCGTGCGGCCAGAGCCTGGCGATCGATCCAGACCCGCATGGCGAAGGTCTGGCTGCCCCCGACCCGCACCCGGGCCACCCCATCGATCACCGAAAAGCGGTCGACCAGGTTGCGCCGCGCATAGTCAGAGAGTTCGGGCACGGTCATGCGGTCGCTCACCAGATTGAGCCACATGATCACCGATTCATTGCTGTCGACCTTCTGGATCTCCGGCGGCTCAGCCTCCAGCGGCAGGTTGTCCAGGATCGCCGAGACCCGGTCGCGCACATCGTTGGCCGCGCCATCGATATCCCGATCCACGTTAAACTCGATGGTGACGCTGGAGCGGCCATCCTCACTCACCGAGGAGATAAAGCGTATTCCCTCGACGCCGGAGATGCGATCCTCGATCAACTGGGTTATCCGCGTCTCCACCACATTCGCCGCAGCTCCCCGATAGAGGGTCTCCACGGAGACGATGGGAGAATCGATATTCGGGTATTCACGCAGCGGCAGCTTATCGAAGGCAATCAGGCCGAAGGCGATCAGCAATAGTGAGAGGACCGAGGCGAAGACCGGTCGTCTGACCGAGATATCGGAGAGGATCATTGCCCGCCCTTGGCGGCCTTGACCAAAGGTTTCAGCAAGGTATCGATGGCAATCTCATTATTCTGCACTCCCTTGATCCGCACCTTGCCGTCGGCTTTTGCCTTATCCGTGCCGTGGGTGATGACCCGCTCTCCCATCTGCAGGCCACTCAATACCTCCACCTCTCCCGGACGGCGGGAGCCGATGAGGATCTTGCGTTTCTCCACCCGGTTGTCATCTCCTTCCACCACGAAGACGAATTGATCCTTGCCCTTGGGCATCAGCGCGGACTCCGGTATTACCAGGGTGCGTCGCGGGTTGTGCAGCAGCTCTACGGTCATCAGCATACCCGGCTTTAGCAAACGTTGAGGGTTGGTGATCATGGCCCGCACCAGGACCGTACGATTGACCGGGTCCACCCGACTGTCCACAACCTTCACTTTTCCTTCAAAGCTACGCTCCCGGTAGGCTCGGCTTCGGGCACGAATCGACAAGCCCGGTTGCAGATCGGCGAGATAGACCGAAGGTACCGCGAATTCCAGCTTCATGGTGGCGTCGTCATCGAGGGTGGTGATGGTGTCACCCGTCTCCACCAAGGCGCCGACACTGATATCGCGCAGTCCTATGACCCCTGAGAAAGGGGCCTTGATCAAGCGATCGGCAAGCCGGGACTCGATTGCCGCCAACCGGGCACGTGCGGTATCCACCTCCCGCCGCCGCTGGTCGAGCAGGGATTGTGCCTCTATGCCCTTGGATTCGAGTCGGCTGACCCGGTTGAATTGCCGCTTTGCCTCATTCAGCGTGGCCCTGGCCTCCTGCAGCTGGGCGTGCTCCTCGCGGTTGGTCATCTCCACCAGCACCTGGCCGGCCTCGACCCGCTCACCATCGTCAAAATGGATCGCGGTGACCGTCTCCGTGACATTCACGGTGAGTTCCACCGACTCGTTGGCCTTCAGCGTACCCAGTGCCTCAATGCGCTCAACAAACGCCTCTTCACTAACCTCTGCAATGATAACCAAGGGAGGTGGTTTGTCTGCAGACCAGCCAATTGTCGTCATAAACGGCAACAGCAACATCAGCAATAATATGTTCAATCCTATCTGCATGAGACCTCTATTCACACATTGATTCTGCGGGTAACCTGTTTAGCAAAAGGCTTGGTATGGTTTGAAAACATGTTTGGCCGTCGAGTTCCATAGCATCACTATTTTGACCAGGATATATCCGCAACTCACTCCAGAGTAGCTTTGGTTGCAAGGGTTTATTCTGCTCTGTTCCCTGGCTGGTTCCAAAATCAACCGCTGCAATCATAGCCCATCCCGCGGCAACGCTGAATGGCACCTCCCAATGATGAAGAGGATTTTACTTCTGCCAAACTCCACCTGGAGTTGACACTGGGAAAGACTATTCTGCGGCTAAGAATAGCGCTGAACCAGGATAAGATTCCTTTTTCAGGTCAAAATGAATAGCCAGTCAATTGCCCCAGATCAATAATATGGACGAATCTCAAGGTATGCTAATGCCAATCATAGAGAAGAGGGATCTCCAATGAACATAAGGATATAAGGCAATTTTGTAATATAGAATGACCAACAATGACAACGGGATTGCTAATTTTCACAGACCTAGACGGCACGCTGTTGGATCACCATAGCTACGACCATCGGGATGCCCTCCCCGCGTTGGAGAGACTGAAACATCTTCAAATTCCGGTTATTCCTGTTTCCAGCAAGACGCAGGCTGAACTTGTCGCTGTTATGAAGCTGCTTGGACTCGAGGGTCCGATAATCGGCGAGAACGGGGCAGTAATCATCTATCCCGGGGAGGAGCCTCAGATCGCTCCACCCGGTTATCTGCAGATCCGCGACTTTCTTGTCGATAGCCGGACCAATCCAGACTACGATACACTTGGATTCGGTGACATGACACTGGAAGAGGTCATGGAACACACCGGCCTGGATAGGCAGATGGCAGCACGGGCAAAAAGCCGGCTTGGTTCCGAACCATTTCTCTGGCAGGGCGAATCAGCCGGACTGAGTCAATTCCGTCTGGATGTGGCCGCTGCCGGCTTAAGGCTACTCACGGGTGGACGCTTTCATCACCTCTTGGGAGACACGGACAAAGGCAAGGCGCTACGCTATGTTACGGAGCACCTGAAGAGAAACGGCTACCCGGTCACCACAACCATTGCTCTGGGTGACAGCGACAACGACCAGGAGATGCTGCTGGCGGTGGATATTCCAATCATCGTACGAAAACACGATGGCACACATATCGCTCTTGAACAGCGGCCCGATGCCATAATCACCGATCTGCCGGGACCCGCGGGTTGGAACCAGGCTGTGCACAAGTTATTACAACAATATGAGGCCTGAATATGGCGGATTTTTATCAGAACGGTGAGATTACCACACTGCACCGTCTCACCAGTCGACCCCTCGATGAGATGGAGAGTGAGCTCGCGGAATATGTGGAGAAACATCCCATCGGACTGATCCTGCCCAGCCTCTACTCCGAACTCTCCGGTCCCGCCCTGTCAAAGATCCTGGATGAGCTGCAGCATGCGCAATACATCTCGCATATCATTATCGGCCTCGATCGCGCCGATGAAGCGGATTTCAGGCACGCCCAGGAATTTTTCTCCAGACTGCCACAACGCACTCATCTGTTGTGGCAGGATGGACCGCGTCTGCGCAGCCTCGATGATGAACTGCGGGAACGGGATCTCTCACCACCGGAGCCGGGAAAGGGTCGCAACGTCTGGTATTGCCTCGGCTATGCCCTGGCCATCGAGGAACTGACCGCAGTGGGACTGCACGATTGCGATATCCTTACCTATGAGCGGGATCTTCCGGCCAGACTCTTCTACCCACTGGTGCATCCCAACTCCAGCTTTGAATATGCCAAGGGCTACTACGCCCGGGTCAATCTGAACAAACTCGGCGGCCGGGTAACCCGACTCTTCGTCACCCCGCTGATCAGGGCACTGCGCATGATGGTGGGCTCCCTGGAGTATCTGGAATTCATGGATAGCTTTCGCTATCCCCTATCCGGTGAGTTCGCCATGAGCATGGATTTGGCATCCCAGGTGCGCATCCCCAGCGATTGGGGCCTCGAGGTGGGACTGCTGTCCGAAGTCTATCGCAACATATCGAGACACCAGATCTGCCAGGTCGACATCGCGGACCAATACGACCACAAACACCAGGACCTGTCGGCCGAGGACCGTGAAGGGGGCCTGGCGAAGATGAGCCGGGATATCGCCAAATCCTTCTACCGCAAGCTGGCCACTGAAGGCATTCAGATGAATCAAGCCTTCTTCCGCAGCCTCAAGGCGGCCTATCTGCGAAAGGCCCTGGATATGGTGGAGATGTACTACCATGACGCGACGATCAACAATCTCTCATTCAACCGTCACGCCGAAGAGGAGGCCATTGAGGTATTCCAACAGAGCATTGTGGAGGCGGGCCAGGCCTTTCTCGACAACCCGTTGGAAGCCCCGTTCATACCCAACTGGAAACGGATACTCTCCGCCATGCCCGATTTCAACGAACGACTTTTCCGAGCTGTAGAGGCAGATAGTCAGAATTAACCTTGATTGTCCAAGCTAACACAACCGTCCATAACCGACTTTTTGGAGTTTTTTTAAGTTTCTTGACTAGCTGCGACACACAGCCAAAGAAGCTGTAGTGAACAACACTTTTGAGTGTGATGAGTTCGCGTTGCTCACTGGTTATTAGTTCCCCCTCTCCCTGGCCCTCTCCCGCGAGGGGAGAGGGAATGCACAGATCAGGTAAAGGGACAAACAGAAAGTTTGGCACTTCTACCTGAGGAGAAGCTCGTGATGCACTCGCCAAGCACGTCCCCTCTCCCCTCGCGGGTGAGGGCCAGGGAGAGGGGGGATATTAAACCCATGAGCGCAACAAACATCCCAGCTCAAAAGCTCAGCACAAAAACGCATAAAGCTTCAGCTTTTCAATTGCAGTAGCCACACCACCTGATAGGGCCTCAGTCTCAACCCCTCTATAGTGATATCGGGTACGGTCTGCTGCAAGGCGTCGTACCACCTGATGTTTCCATCGAGCAGACTTGGAAGGCTGACTGTCAGGGTATCCGCGGTCAGGTTATGGATCGCCAGCAACCGCTCACGGCCATCCAGACTGCTGCGCTCCAGGCCGAAGACCCCATCCTGTAGATCCAGCAGTTGTTGCGGGGCATCGGGGTGGAACGCCTTGATGCCCCGGCGCAGCCGCAGGCGCCGAATAAACTCAGGAAACACCTTTCCCGTGTCGGAGAGGGGATTGTCGATCAGCCTCTCCAGTTCCGAACCATCCCATTTACGGCGGTTGATGGCGCGGGTCATACCGGTTCTCTCCACTCCCAGCGGATCGTTTGCGGTGGCAGCCAGGGCGTTGAAATAGACCGCGGGAATACCCCGCATGGAGAGTGGTAGGGTTTGCGAAAGCATGAAGCGGGGAATGTGCCAATGATCCTCACCCTCCTGGGTGGAACGAAAGGCATCGAAATAGCTGATATTCAACTCATAGGGTCGATCCGTGCCATCGGTGGTGGCCCGCATCGAGACATAGCCGCCGAGCTTACGCATCTCATCCAGGAAGCGGTTGATCTCATCATCCGGCAGCAAACCCTCCAGGGGACGCAGGCCGACACCGTCATGGGAAGCGGTAAAATTGAGATAGGTACAACCTTCGGGCACCGCCTCGCTCTGCAGGGACTCTACCCAGGGCACCAGGTGCTTGGTTGTCTGCTGATGAATGGCGTGCAGAATCAGCGGCGGTAGACTGAACTGATAGACCATATTCGCTTCATCGCCATTGCTGAAATAGCTGATATTCTCCGCGTGGGGCACATTGGTCTCGGTAAGCAGGATGGCCCCCGGCTCGAGGAGTTCCACCAGGGTACGAAACAGCTTCACCACTTCATGAGTCTGGGGCAGATGGATACAGCTTGTGCCGATCTCTTTCCAGAGAAACGCCACCGCATCGAGACGTATCGCTCTGGCACCATGTCTGATGTATTCCAGAAGGACATCGATGAATTCCAGCAACACATCGGGATTGGCATAGTTGAGATCGATCTGATCGTTACTGAAAGTCGCCCATACATGCTTGATCCCCCGGGGAGTACGCACCCGGCTCAACAACGGTGAATTGCGGGGACGGACCACCATGGTGAGATTCTCATTGGGATCGACTTCCAGCACATAATCCCGTCCCGGTGCCTCGTCGTGTACAAAGTTGACGAACCATAGATGTTCGCGGGATATATGGTTCAATACCAGATCGAACATCAGCGACCTGCCCTCGGCAAGGGCCTCTATATCATCCCAATCACCCAGTTGTTGATTGACCGATCTGAAGTCTGACACCGAAAATCCGTCATCGGAGCTGAAAGGGAAAAAGGGCAGGATATGGATCATGCTGAAGACACCATCCAGACGCCTGTCGAGAAAGGAGTTCAAGCCGGCTAGCGGGGTCATGCCAGGAAATTGCACATTATCCCCATAGGTTATAAGGACGCAGTCATTCTCACTCCAGCGCGGTAGACTCCAGCGCTGCCCCTGACGCAACTCGATATGGCGTTTTATCAGCTCATGGACTCGGGGTAGCAGCTCTTCGGCCCTGAACTCACCATAGAGCAGCCGAAGATGACCCTGCAGGCGTTTGTCGAGATCGTCGATGGGAACATCCCCTTATAAGCGGATGATTGGTGGAGCAATAAAGAACCCTTCAACACTGCACGAGATAGCTTGAGGGTTGAGCGACCACTAACCAAAATTGATTTATTTCCTGACATTGATAGAGATCAACTATATTCAATATCTCTTAAGTATTAAAGAGTTGACATGTATCAATCCCAATTCAAAAAACCGCTGATTTATCCTGCTATTTTTAAGAGACAAGCATAAAAAAATGACCACTCAAATAACCAAGGAGGCCGTCATGAGACTCGAACACCAGGATGCAGTACAGCCGCAAGATGCGGTCAAAGCTAGCAAGACCATAGAAGTAGAGGGCAGGATGGTCGCCATCGATGATGAAGGTTATCTACTCGACTTCGGTGACTGGAGCCCGGCGGTAACAGAGGCCTTGGCTGAGGCAGATGGGGTTAAACTGACCGATGAACACTGGCTGTTGATCGACTTTCTGCATCGCTTCTATGAAGAGTACGAGATCGCACCGGAGATCCCGATCCTGGCGCGTAATCTCTGCAAGGATCAGAACGATTGCCGTTGGACCAAACGCTATATCGAGAACCTGTTCCCCGGCGGTGCCAAGATGGCCTGTCGTTACGCCGGGCTGACAAAGCCGGTGGGGCGCAGCTGCATCTAAGGATGCAAGGATTGGGGCCCAGGCGCTCCAGCGGCAAAGTGTAATTCAAGCAGTAGAGCATGGGGCAGCTCTTAGAGATGCCCCCGGGGCTTGTCTGCCTGGTTCAATCACTTCACCACGGCAGATGAGTGGCGTTCGCTTGGGTCGAAAACCGCCGTCATCCCGGCACATACCGGGATCCAGAATACCCGATGACGGCGCTATTCCTGAATGACTCGCTCGGCTAGCCATTCAGGGTTAAGATGGCTCTTCATATAAAATAAGAGCCGGCGGGTATCTCGCCTTCATCAGATGAACAGATCAGATCTAGCCAGAGCCTCACTTCTCACCTTTTTGCTGGTGTTTTCACTCCCGATTCCTCCACCCCTCCAGGGCGAAGAGCTGGGCCAGGTCAGTACCAAGTTCCGCGTCGTCGGCCCCAATGACAAAATCATCATCGAGGCCTTTGACGATCCCGCTGTTGCCGGTGTCACCTGCTATCTGAGCCGCGCCAAGACCGGTGGTGTCGGCGGTGCCATCGGGTTAGCCGAGGATACCTCCGATGCCTCCATCGCCTGCCGCCAGACCGGACCGGTAGATCTCGCCGCGGATATCCAGGACAGGTCGCGGGACGGTGAAGAGGTATTCAAACAGCGCACATCGATCCTCTTTAAAACCATGCAGGTGGTTAGATTCTATGACACCAAACGCCACACCCTGGTCTATATGACCTACAGTGACAAGCTGGTGGATGGCTCGCCGAAAAACAGCATCACGGCAGTCCCTCTTTACAATCCCGCTTCCCGCCTGCCTCCAACCGCCCCCAGTGGCCAATGAACCAGGCGCAACACCCCGGTCGCCTGGTACTGACAACGGAGGATCCCTATCTGCTGCCAGATAGTCCTGACGCACTCCTCAGCGGCTTGCATGAGATAGGTTTCATCGACAAAGCCCTGGAACAAGCCCCGGGATACCTGCTGGGTGACAGATTCATGCAGTTGGTAACCTTCATGGGTTGTTCGCCCTATATCCGGTTAGAACCGGATGGGTCTGAAGAACCCTTCTGCCATCTGCGACTGGACGGACCCTACCCCCAGCCCAAGCTGCTGCAGGGCAAAAACACCCAGCCGCCCCGATGCGAGGCCTGTCGAAAAAGATTGATCAGCTGGAAGACCAGTTACGAATCCTGTCGGGCATCCACAAACCGCTGCAAGGCCAGTTGCCCCCATTGCGGTCACCACCAGGACCCGGTTACCTATGATTTTCGTCAGAGTGCGGGTTGCGGGCGCTTGTTTCTATGCGTGGAGAACATCTTTCCCCAGGAAGCGATTCCATCGCCCGCGCTGCTTGAAGCGCTGAAACGGAGCAGCAACGGGCAGACCTGGGTCTATTTCTATCAACAGGAGTGAGCAGGTTCTGGCTAACCCAGGTGGCAACGGTTCTTGCCAGCCTTCTTCGCTTCATAGAGGGCCTTGTCGGCCCTGGAAAAGACATTATCGATGGACTCGTTGTTTTGAAAGGGTGCAATCCCGCAGGAGATGGTCACCGTGACAGGCTTACCGGCGGAGTGAAAACCCTTGGTCTGCACTGATTTACGCATCTCATCGGCGACTTTCAAGGCCTCATCACCCTTGGTACCGCAGAGCAGGCAGACAAACTCCTCGCCGCCGTATCGGGCGATAAAGTCGGTCACCCTCAACCTCGACTGCAGGTTGTTGGCAATCACCCGCAAGGCCTTGTCACCGGCCTGATGACCGAAGCGGTCATTGATCGACTTGAAATCATCGATATCCCACACCAGCATGCAGAGGGGCTCATCGAATCGCTTCCAGCGTGCATACTCCTGCTCAACCCGCTCCTCGTATGCCAGGCGGTTGGGCAGTCCCGTCACCGCATCGATCAGCGCCATATGGTGAGCTTCCACCATTCTTGAGCGCAGTTCGCTGGACTCCTTCTCCAGTTTTTCCAGCCGATGCTTGAGCTCTTTTTCGCTCGCCTCACTCTTTTGGTGCCACTCCTGCTCTTGCTGAAGGTAGCTATCAATATTGCTTTGGATCAGGGAGATGCGCTCACGCACCGTGCTTTTCAGTTGCTGGAGATCGGTCGCCTCCTGGACGCTGGCACCCAGATCCCCGACGTGGCTGGTCACCTGCTGTGAGAGATTGCGGCCATGCTCGGCAATCTCATTGCGTCCATCATGGGCGGTCTGAAGATGTATGCCAAGATCCTGTAGGCGTTGGGTCAACTCCTCGAGGAAGTCTTCCGCCTCCTTGATCTCCATCTGCACCTGGCCATAGGACTTGGCGGAGAGCTCCAGCAGGTCATGCAGAACCTCGGCCCAGGCATCCTCCGCCGCCTCCCGACCCAGACCCTGTTTCAGTCGAGTGACCTCCTCTCCCCAATGCCCGGGCCAGGAGGCCTGTTCCAACAGATTGAGTAGAATCTCATTGGGTTTCGGACCGCTCTCCTTCTCCTCCTGAGAGCCACCCAAGAGACGATCGAAGAGTCCCCCCCTTTTTCCTTTTGCAGGTTGCTCGGGGCTCAACAGAGCGATCAAGCGGGAAAACTGATCATCATCCATCTGCGACGGATCATCGCTGAGCTGGCGCATCAGCCCCGCTGCCTCCTTGGCCTGTTTTTTTCCTAAATGAAGGCTGGCGAGCAACCTGTCGTGCTCATCCGCAACACCACTTTCACTCTCCCCGGTTGCTTCGGAGAAGTGGAGCAGACCGTCAGAGAGGGCGTTGAGTTTGCTTTTGAGTTGATCGTTGATGCCGCCCCTGACGGCATCGCGGACTCCCTTCAGATGGGGGTCCAGGCGCGGATCGAGACCATTGGCGGCAAGGGTCAGGCGGATGATGGTTCGAGTCAGCAACCCTTCCAGTTCACGGTTCGCCTCTTCCTCGCTCTCATGCTGGCGAAGCAGATCTTCGTATCGCTGTTTCCAATCTTTTTCATTCATCGCTTTTATCATCGCGATTCGCTAACGACTCGCAGTTGTGCTGTCATCAAAGGTAACCCGGCGGAAGCTCGATCAAGCCACCATAGGCAGCACAACGTCTTTTGGTAACTCTATCTCCAGGCTGACCGGCAGATGGTCCGAATGGGCATAATTGAGCACTTCGTGTTTTGAAACCTTCAGGCTGGGAGATGCCAGGATATGGTCCAACTTGCGAATCGGGCGCCAACTGGGGAATGTCATCATATCGCAGAGGCTCCCCTGTAGATTCGTTCTTTCGATCAGATAACGAAACTCCTGCGAGCTGCAACCACAGTTAAAGTCTCCCATCAACACCAGGTGCGAGTAGTGGGATACCAGGTCGCTCACATAGGAGAGCTGACGCAGACGCGCCCTACGCCCCAGTGCCAGATGCATCATGCAGATACCCAGGGGCTTTTCGTTGGTCTTGAACTCCATCAACACGGCACCGCGGCCCGGTAGACCAGGCAGACGATGTTCACTGATCAGACTCGGCTCGACCCGGCTCAACACCCCGTTGCTGTGCTGTGCCAGTTTACCCAGCCTGCGATTGACCTGCCTGTACCAATAGGGAAAGCCGGCATGCTCCGCCAGATAGGCGGTCTGGTCGATGAAGCCGCTGCGCAGGCTCCCGGAATCGACCTCCTGCAGTCCCACCACATCGAAATCCTTCAGCAGGTGAGCGATGCGATTCAAATTATCCAGCTGCTGCTTGTGCGGCAGCATCTGCTTCCAGCCGCGGGTTACATATTCACGATAGCGTCGCGTATCAGCCCCTGCCTGAATGTTGTAACTGAGCAGGCGAAGGCGGTATGCGCCATCTAGTGTGGCCTGATGCTGAACGATTTGATCAATCATATTCTGGCTAAGTGTTTTTAATTATTCCCCGATTGCTATAGATTTTACGGCATCAGCGTCGAAAAACTTGAGCACGAAATTCCAAGTTTTTACTACAATAGCACGCAAATACAAAAAGGCGGCATCAGCCGCCTTTTTTTATCCCCATGGTTGGCAAAATCACCAATTATCTGCTCAGACCCTGTATGTACTGGGCCACTGCCGCCATCTCATCGTCGGTCATTCGAGCGACAACACCCTGCATCATTTTGGCGTTATCGTTGGTGCGTTTACCATCGCGGAAATCCTTCAGTGCCTTCTCTGTATAGGCCGCATGCTGGCCGGCGACGGCGGGAAAGTTGGCTTGTGGATTCCCCGATCCGGCAGGACCGTGACAGGCCATGCAGGCGACTACCCCGGTCTCGGGATTGCCACCCCGATAGAGTGCCTCGCCGGCAGCGACCATGTCGGCAGCGGCTTCGCCAACCTGCCGCTGCTGGCTGGAGTAATAGGCTGCTAAATCAGCGATTTGCTGATCATTGAGCGGCATCGCCATGGGTGTCATGGTCGGATCGGTGCGATTACCGGCCTTGAAATCCTTGATCTGCTTCTCGATATAGCGTGGATGCTGTCCAGCGATCTTGGGCCACATGGGATTGATCGGGCTGTTGCCGTCAGCGCCATGGCAACCTGCGCAGACTGCAGACTGTGTCTTCCCTGCCTCTGGGTTACCGGCGGCCTGGGCCAGGCTGAGTCCAAAGCTAAGGGCGATAGTGACGGTTACGAGCCATTTAATCATGATCAATCCTGGTCAGAAATCTGCTTGATAGGTTAAATTCCGGGCTTAATGATCCCCGCCATGCGGCTGGCCGGCACTCCTGAAAGCCCCCAAAAAAAGCTGCGAAACTATAGCAGAATTTTCTAATAAAGGTCAAAATCAGACACTTCCTGAAACAGCTGGTTCAATCCGTGCAAAAAGATCCCGATCTATCCCTTGTCGACAACTGCTATGCGGTGATCTACACCCCCAGCCGCCGTCGCAAGCGCTTCCCGGAAAACTGTGTGGAACCGGTTGCCAGCGCGGAGCAGGCCCTGAGCATCGCTGCAGCACGCAAAGACTGCCATGCAGCGGAGGTCATGGGGCCCTCCCGCTCCTCGGAAGGCTTTCGCCTCTACTACCTGCTGAAATGGCTCTAGAGGCTCTCACACAGGCTTCGAGGCAAGATCACACCCTGAGCTTTGCCATCTCCTGTTCGATGGCCTGAGCATCCAAGGTGTCGAAATCGGACCGGCTGAATGTGGTAATACCCCCAGCGAGCTCATACCAGGCAAATCCGTGAGTCCAGGGGGCCTGCTGATAGCTGCCTTGGCGCTTCCTGGAGAGACAGTAGAGCCTGCCGGGGCGGTAGAGCAGATTGTAGCTGATATCACGGGCATGCAGGTCGGCGATATGGCCCCAGGCCTCGCTCCCTGAGGTGAACACATCACAGGGTAGTGGATACCCCCTCTCTCCGCCGTTGTGGCCCCAATCATCATCCTCTATCGGCAGCGGATTGGTGCGAATATAGCATTGAAAGTGGAGGTGATTGACCGATGCGTGGGCGCCATAGCTGTTGTAGGCAATACCCAATCCCGGCAAGCTCTCCCCCAACGCCTCAACCAAGTTCCAGACATAGTCGTGATAGCTGGCGTTCAAGAGCTGGGGCAGCCGAGCACGGCGATGGGGAACCAGCAGCCCATGCATCGGCGCAAAGGGGAACTTGTTGTAGAGCAGTTCCACCTCGTTTCCCAGCAACTCCCCAGCCCAAAAGACCTCTTTGCGCAGATAGGGTTTATTGAAGTTGAAAGCGTTCGGGTCGAAATCACGGCTGATGCCCGCTGCCGGCTCGCTACTTATGCGCGAGGGCCGAAAGGCCCTGACGTGATTGAACTGCAGCTCCCACTCCCCCGTTTGCCGAAACTCGGTGGCATGGACGCCTTCGAATCCAACCGCCATCAGCTTCAGAAAGACCAGTTGATCATCCTCCGCGCCTGCGGGCTCACGCCCTTCACTGAGGGTAGTCCGGCAGCTGGCGGCGAGCTGGTCAAAGCGCTGCACCAGGTCGTCCTTGAGTACCTGATAGACTTCACTATCGAAGCAGGCATTGGCATGCACCAGGATATAGCTGCCCAAACCCGGATTGCCAATCAGCCGTTGCAGTCCCGAAGTAAATGCCTGTTTCAGCTGCTCCGGGGAGTCAAATGGAGATGCTATCAACTATCAATGCATATGACCCTTGTGGTCACCCTGTTTCATTTTCATCTGCAGTTTACGCACCGGGGCGTCAACTTGCACGCTGGAGCCGTCTTCGAACATCAGCGTAATAGGCACATTCTGATCGGGAGCCAGCTGCTGTTTCAGGCCGATCAGCATGACGTGCAGCCCACCCGGTTGCAGACTCACCGCCTCACCCGCTGGCAGGTCTATCTTCTCCACCTTGCGCATGCGCATCATGCCATCTTCCATGGTATGCGTATGCAGCTCGACCACCTCGGCGGCAGGACTGCTGGCTGCGGTAAGTGCGCTCCCCTCGTCACCCTTGTTGTGCAACACCATGAATGAGGCCGAATTGGGTTGGCCTGGGGGGACAGCCCTGACATAGGGATCATCCACCATGATGCCATCGGCGACAGATCCGGCAACAGCTGCCTGGCAAATGGCCATAAGAAGCAAGCCAAGAAGGGAAAAAGAAGTGGAATTGGTCATACTTGTAAAACTCCTGAGGCTAATCGAGACCTCTCAGTCTGTCTGTGTAAAAATCAACCTTCATCAGGTTGGATCAGCGGCGCATGAGGATGACATTAAAGCCCTGTTCAAGGCAAACCCGAGTGGGTGGCTTTCTATAAATTTCTTATATAATTGAGTCGTTTGACACAAATTAGGTCATTTGACATATATCGTCTCATGTTGTCCGGCTGATCACCGTGACTGCCCGATCTTAGGGCAAAAAAAAAAGCGCCTGAACGATTTCAGACGCTTTTTCTCTCTATCCGGATCTTCTCTCTATCCGGAGAGGATCGCTTCAGAGGGTCATCACCCACTCAACGATGGCTTTGATGTCCTCATCGCTGACATGAGCATTCGGTGGCATGGGTACGGGACCCCAGACACCGGAACCGCCTGCTTTTACTTTAGCTGAAAGCATCTCTACGGCGTCTTCCTGGCCCTTGTATTTGGCAGCAACCTCTTTGTAAGCGGGGCCCACAACTTTGGTCTCGATCTGGTGACATGCCATGCAGCCACGTTGAGTGGCAAGAGCCACAGGATCAGCGCTAGCAGTCGCTACTGCACCCAGAGACATAACTGTCGTGCTGGCAGCCAGCAGCATCATTTTCATTTTACTCATCAGGAATATTCCTCTAATTTCAAACGGTTAACACTTATACACCTGCAGGGACTAGAAACTCCCTTCCCTAAAACTCGGCGGATTATAAAGTAAATAGACCACTAATGGCTATCAAAGACAATTATCAATCGGGTTAGTTTACATTAAATCACAACGTACCTTATGCCCTTGACAGCGGCTATTGAAACGCCGAGAACAGCGATACCCGATAGTGGACAAGTCTACAGGAACACCCTGAACGGCAGCTTAATGAGCCCCATCCTTGTCGGCCAAATGGGCCAGGTAGAGGGCCAATCCAAGCAGTGCAATACCGCCGGCGAACTGCAGCAGATCCATGGGGGTGGTGAAATCCATACCCAGGGCAAATTCAAAATAGCGCACCACGAGTATCATCATCACCACCTTTGCCAGCCGGCTTTTGAGGTCGTCAAGACTGGTGATCATAAGGACATTCGACGCGCTCTCCGAGTGCTCTGCATGGTCGATTTTGCTAATGAAGAGCTCATACAGACCGAGGGAGAAGATCAGCAACACAGTGGCCAGCAGGTAACCATCCACGATCTCCACCACATGGGTAACGGTGGTAGAGCGCAAATCGACTCGCTGCTCCGAGGTGAGTGAAGGCGAGGCATAATCTCCCAGGTGGGTGATCATGTAGAAGGCGTCCACCGATGCCATATAGAACATGGCGATCGCCGCAGCCATGCTCGCCACCACAGCAGCCAGGACGACAAGTCGACTGCTCCAAAGAATTTGTTCAAACTTATTTTCCACGATCCACCACGCTCTGCTCACCGTCGGCCTATTATTCCCAGCTGTGATCCAGACTCAAGTGTTATTTCCTGGAAAAGTGCAGCTCAACATTCACCATATTTGGTAATGACTAGTTCCCATGCTGCTGTGTGGGAACTCATAACTCACCTCAATTAACCCGCCGTATGCATTCCCACGCAGGAGCATGGGAACGAGGAAATGGTGGGGCAGGGCCCCACTCTACCCAGCTGGATAGAGTGTAGGTGGGGCCCTGCCCCACCATATAGCACTGCTTGAGTTTTCTGTTTCCAGCAAAGGCAAACTGGATTGACGCTGGCGAACTGATTATCATCAGCCTCTTTTCTCGGGGACCTCGGGTCAATGCCACGCTTTATTCCTGGACAACGTTGGATCAGCGACAGCGAATCGGAACTGGGTCTGGGTTGCATTGTCGAGGCCCAGGGACGCACTGTCACCATCCAATTCCCCGCGGCAGGAGAGAATCGCGTCTATGCCCAGCAGGGCGCACCCCTGACCCGGGTAGCCTTCAGCGTCGGTGACAGAATCGAAAGCCGGGGCGGCAGCTCTCTGGAGGTGACCCGGGTAATCGAGGAGGATGGTCGCCTGATCTATCTCGGAGATGACAAGCAGGGGAATCAGGCCAGCCTGCCCGAAGCCGATCTCAGCGACTCCCTGCGCATCGATCAACCCCAGCAGCGTCTCGCCGCCGGACAGATCGACCCACCCCATTGGTTCAATCTACGTTACCAGACCCTCAACCAGCTTGGGCGCCAGCTGCAATCTCCCATTCTCGGACTCGGTGGACCCAGAATCGATCTCATCCCGCATCAGCTCTATATCGCTCACGAGGTGGCCAACCGGCCCAGCCCCCGGGTGCTCCTGGCCGACGAGGTGGGGCTCGGTAAGACCATCGAGGCCTGCCTGATCCTGCATCACCAACTGATGACCGGGCGCTGCAGCCGGGCCCTGATCCTGGTACCCGATCCCCTGGTGCATCAGTGGCTGGTCGAGCTGTTGCGGCGTTTCAATCTCCGCTTCCGCATCTTCGATGAGGAGACCTGCCAGGCGATTCAAGACTCGGGGCAGGGAGACAATCCCTTCCATGCGGAACAGTTGGTGCTCTGCAGCCTCGACCTCTTCCACCACAATGCACAGCGTCTCAGCCAGGCGCTGGAGGGTGGCTGGGACATGCTGATCGTGGATGAGGCACACCACCTGACCTGGTCCGCCGAGGATCCCAGTGCGGAGTATCTGCTGGTGGAGGCCCTGGCACTGAAGACACCCGGGGTACTGCTGTTGACGGCCACCCCGGAACAGCTGGGTCAAGCGGGGCACTTTGCCCGCTTGCGGCTGCTCGATCCCGACCGCTACTACGACCTACAGGCCTTTATCGAGGAGGAACACCACTACCAGCCAGTGGCGGATGCCGTAGAGCAACTACTGCAGCATGAAAGGCTGACCGAAGCTGCCGCAAAAAGACTCCGGGAGATCCTCGATGAGAGTGAGCAGCAACCGCTGCGAATCCTCCTCGATGAGACCAGTAGCGATGAATTGAGGAGAGTCGAGGCCAGGGAAACCCTGATCACCAGGCTCCTGGATCGCCACGGCACTGGACGGGTACTGTTTCGCAACACCCGTAGCGGGGTCAGTGGATTCCCCAAACGGGAGCTTCATAGCTACCCACTGGCACTGCCCGCAAGCTATGAACCGAGTTTGCAGAGCCCAACCGATCTCTCGCCCCAACTCTACCTGGCCCCGGAACGACACTATGCCAGTAGAGGCCTTCCCGCCTGGTGGCTCGAGGATCCCAGGGTTGGATGGGTAATCGATCGTTTGCAAGAGCAACCAGGCAGGAAATACCTGCTGATCTGCGCCCATGCACAGACCGCCATCGAACTGCAGGAGGCGATCAGGGTGCAGAGTGGCATTGGCGCCGCCCTGTTTCACGAGCGCATGAGCATTATCGAGCGGGATCGTTCTGCCGCCTGGTTCGCCGATCCCGAGGGTGCGAGGCTGCTGATCTGTTCCGAGATCGGCAGCGAGGGGCGAAATTTTCAATTCGCCCACCACCTGATCCTCTTCGACCTGCCCATCGATCCGGATCTATTGGAGCAACGCATTGGTCGGCTCGACCGGATCGGTCAAAAAGAGCAGGTACGGATTCATGTACCCTATCTCGATCCGGGCCCGCAAGCTATTTTGCTGCATTGGTACAGAGACGGTCTCGACGCCTTCAGCCGCCCGGTGCCGGGTGCCCATGAGCTGTTCAAGCAGCTCAGCCCAATGCTGTGGGAGGTGTTGGAGTCCACAACCCCGTCGAGCGGCCTCGAACAGCTGCTCGAAGAGACACGCCAACTGAGATCGGCGACCCAGCGACGCCTGCAGCAGGGCCGGGATCATCTGCTGGAGTTGGGCGCCTGCCGAGAGCCTATCGCCAGCTGGTTGGTCGACCAGCTTCGGCAACAGGACCTATCCCATGAGCTGCGTCACTATCTTGATCAACTGTTTGACAGCTACAACATCGACAGCGAAGAGCTGGGCGAGGCAGGCCTGGTGCTACACCCGGGAGAGCAGGTGATCGCCGGACCACTACCCGGTCTGTCCAGCGAGGGCATGACTGTCACCTACAGCCGCTCAGATGCCCTGGCCCATGAGGAGCGCCAACTGCTTACTTGGGAACATCCCCTGGTCAGCGGAGCCATGGAGCAGGTAATCGGGCAACAGACCGGCAATAGCTCGGCCATCGCCATCAAACACCCGAAGCTCAAGGCGGGAAAGCTGCTGCTCGAATCCCTCTTCATCGTTGAATGCCTGGCCCCGCGCAAGCTGCATGTGGCCCGTTTTCTGCCGCCGACACTGATCCGCGTCCTGCTCGACACCGATGGCAAAAGATGGGATCAGTCGCTCAGCTGTGATGAACTGCTGGAAAACGCCCAGGCCTTACAGACACAGGCGATCCTACCGGTGATCGACAGCTACCGACAGCAGATAAGAGTGCTCAACAGGGAGGCGGAAGTCGCGGCGCATGGCAACATGGCGCCGATTATAAACAGCGCCCTAAACACCATGATGGAACACTACACGGAAGAGATACAGCGCATGACGGCACTGAAAAAACACAATCCCGGCATTCGCCAGGAGGAGATTCTAGTCATGCAGGAACAGGGGCTTGAACTACATAAACACCTACAGGCCGCCAGGATACGCCTGGATGCGGTTCGCCTGGTTATCTCCCTATAAGGTCAAGACCGACTGCAAGCGGTGCTCAATCCTCTACTGGCTGATCTACATCCGTGGTGAACAAGCGTTCGATGGGGAACGGCCGGCAGACACCGAAACCCTGGGCATAGTCGATACCCATATCCTGCAGACGACGCAAGACCCTTTCGTTTTCCACGAACTCGGCGATGGTCTCCAAGCCCATGATGTGACCGATGCGATTGATCGCATCCACCATCGAATCGTCAATTGCGTTCTCCAGCATCTCTTTGACGAATGCACCATCGATCTTCAGATACTCCACAGGCAGCTGCTTTAGATAACCGAATGAGGAGAGACCGCTACCAAAGTCATCGAGGGCAAATTCGCAACCGAATCGCTGCAGGGTTCGCATGAAGTGCTCCGCCGAGGTGAGATTGGAAATCGCCGCGGTCTCCGTCACCTCGAAACAGAGCATCCCTTTGGGGATCTGATGCTGGCGAATTCTCTCCAGGATCATCTGTAACACCTCATCGTCACACAGGGAGTGACCCGATAGATTGACAAAGAAACGCCGGCCGGCGGCAAGACACTCATCCCGGTTGCTGACGATATGGTGAATCAAGTGATCGATTACCCATCGATCGATATTCGGCATCAGGTCGAACCGCTCCGCCGCTGGAATAAAAGCACCGGGTAGAATCAGCTCCCCCGCGTCGTCCAACATGCGGATCAACACCTCCACATGATCCGATGCTTGTGTGTTGTTGATCGACTTGATCGGCTGCACAAAGAGGGTGAACCGGTCCTCTTCCAGGGCACTGCGTATATGGGTAACCCACTTCGCCTCACCATGTCGCTTGGCGGCGGGACTACTCACCGGATCGAAGATGTGAACCTTGTTTCTGCCCTCATCCTTGGCGGAGAAACAGGCCGAATCGGCATAGCTCAATACCTGTTCCAGATCTTCTGACTGCTTGTCGATGGGCACCATGCCGATACTGATGCTCTGAGAGAAGCTCTTCTCCCCGAAGACGAATCGAAAACCTTGAACCGAATGGCGTATGGTCTCCGCAATGCGCTCGGCAGCTTGTATTGAGCATTGGCAGAGCAAGATGCCGAACTCGTCACCGCCCAGTCTGGCGAGTAGGTCGCTGTTGCGAATGGAACGTTTGATCAAGCTGGCCAGCTGTCGCAACAGCTCATCCCCCGCGGCATGACCACAGTTGTCATTGACGATTTTGAAACGATCCACATCGAGATAGAGCAGACAGTGCTCACCGCCCTCGATCGCTGTCTGCTCCAGCAATCTTGCCAGTTGACGATCGAACTCACCCCGGTTGTAGAGTCGGGTGACCGGATCGTGGCTTGATTGCCAATTCAATTGTGCCGCCAGCTTACGGGATTGGCTGGTGTCCTTGAACACCAGCACCAGGCTCTCCAGCGTTCCCGTTTCATCCCTGAGTCGGGTAATCGACTGCTGAATAGGCAAACTCGGTCCCTCCCTGTGCTTGAGGACCAGTTGCCTGCCTTCGCTCTGAACGATCTCATCCAGTGAGAGGGGGTTTTGCTCCGATTCCGTCTCATCGATTACCCGGTAGACCGTTATCAATTGCTGTCCCACCATCTGCCGGCTCTGATAGCCGGTCATGCCCTCGGCGGCCAGGTTGGCAAACTCAATATTACCGGCGGCATCGAGCAGGATCACCGCATCCTCCACCGAGGAGAGCATGGCCCGAGTCCGTTGATCCGCCATGCCGGCGGAATGCAGCTGCTCCTGTCTGGCCAGCTTGTCGTCATTATCACTGATCTGCACCAGACAGAAACCCGGATGCATCGCCAGCGGTTTCACACTGACCTGTAAGAACCGATTCTCGTCGACATTGAAAAGGTGGCGGGTGTTCTCCGCAGAGAAATAGGTCTGCAGGGTTCCATCGGCTTGGGGGGCCTGAATGGCGTTGAGCACCATTTTTGAGAAGCGTGGTCCGGCCAATTGAGGAATCAGCGCTTCGAGGGGACGCAACAGTCCCTCATGATCCGATTTACCGGCACTCTCTGCAAGGTGCCGGTTCCAGGCAACAACTTGGCGTTGCGCATTCAACAGACAGAGGCCGACATCGCACGCCTCGATCACTTCTTGTAGATGCACCAGGTCTTGCTGGGAAAAATCACCCGCTTGAGGTTTTTCTATTGACCCCTTCACCCGCACTGCAATACCTCTTGAATTAACCCTGACTGAAAAGAGATGCTCGATAAGCGTCGGCTAATCGTACACAGCGCCAGGTCATCCGTTCCTTGCAGCACTTGTGGTTAATAGGTAGATCCGGCACCCGGAAGCGCCGGCTCATGACCTTTATGCACACACGTCCCTACCCGCAAGCTGATAGATTACTTAAAAGGTCGGCCAACACATCCTAGAACTTTAGGACAATCGGGTAAAACCCTGTTTTATTTAGGGCCTGTTAACATGCCCTAGAACAATGCAATCTCTTGTGCCAGCAATGGACGATAGCTACCTGGTTCGAGGGACGGGTCGAGATGCAAATCTCCAATCGACTCCCTGTGGAGTGCCAGCACACGGTTTCCAAGCACCGCGAACATGCGCTTCACCTGATGATACCTGCCTTCGGTGATGGTCAGACGCAGTTCCGATTCGGAGAGCTTTTCAAGGGTCGCGGGTCTTGTGGGTTTACTCTCACCCCTGAGCTGCAGACCCGCAGCCAGCCTTGAGGCATACTCGTCCCCCAGGGGCTCGGCGAGGGTGACCCGATAGCACTTAGGGCAATGGCTCGAGGGCGCGGTGATTCTGTGGGACCACTGGCCGTCGTCGGTCACCAGCACCAAGCCTGAGGTATCGATGTCAAGCCGCCCGGCGATGTGGAGCCTCTCAGGATTGGGAAGATCGAAAAGATCCAGCACCGTCCTCTGACCAGGGTCCCGGGTGGCGCAAACCACACCCATGGGTTTATTGAGCATGAAATAGCGCGGCAGTGGTGGCCCGACCGCAACACCATCGAGCATCACCCTCGCATCCGTAGAGACCTGGGTGGCACCCTGCTTCACAATCTCGCCATCCACCGACACCCGCCCGCCACGCAGCGCCCGCTGGGCCTGGGACCGGGTCAGGGTAGTAGCGTTGCTCAGGTAGCGGTCTAGGCGGAGCATTTTTTGATTTTGAATGTTGAATTTTAAATTATTGGGTTCGCTTCGCTCACATTCCCTGTTGATTCCCCCTCTCCCTGGCCCTCTCCCGCGAGGGGAGAGGGAATACACTGATCAGGGCTGATCCTAACCAAGCAGCTTGTATGGTTCACCTAGCATGAAGTTTTCGATGCACTAGATAGGAGCGTCCCCTCTCCCCTTGCGGGAGAGGGCAGGGAGAGGGGGATCCAAACAAGCCTGCGGCCTGCCGCACACCACCCATTCATAACTCTTTATAGAGTTCAGAACCCTGCCGCTTGAACTCCACCGCCTTCTCCTGCATGCCCCGCTTCAGCGCCTCCTCCTCCGCCACTCCCTGTTTGCGGGCATAATCGCGCACATCCTGGGTGATCTTCATGGAGCAGAAGTGGGGACCGCACATGGAGCAGAAATGGGCCACTTTGTGGGCCTGGTGGGGCAGGGTCTCGTCATGAAACGCCATCGCCTTTTCAGGATCGAGGCTGAGGGCGAACTGGTCGTCCCAACGGAACTCGAAGCGCGCCTTTGACATGGCGTTGTCCTGTAGCTGGGCACCGGGAAAGCCCTTGGCCAGATCGGCGGCGTGGGCAGCAATTTTGTAGGTGATGATGCCTTCGCGCACATCCTCCTTGTTAGGTAGCCCCAGGTGCTCCTTGGGGGTCACATAGCAGAGCATGGCGGTACCGTACCAACCGATCTGGGCGGCACCGATGCCGGAACTGAAGTGATCATAACCGGGAGAGATATCGGTGACCAAGGGACCGAGGGTGTAGAAGGGCGCCTCGAAGCACTCCTCCAGCTCCTTGTCCATGTTCTCCTTGATCATCTGCATCGGTACATGCCCTGGGCCCTCGATCATCACCTGCACGTCATGCTCCCAGGCGATTTTGGTCAGCTCGCCCAGAGTCTCCAACTCACCAAACTGGGCGGCATCGTTGGCGTCGGCCAGACAACCGGGACGCAGACCGTCACCCAGGGAGAAGGCCACGTCGTAGGCCTTCATGATCTCGCAGATCTCTTCAAAGTGGGTATAGAGAAAGTTCTCCTGGTGGTGGGCCAGGCACCACTTGGCGAGGATCGATCCACCCCGGGAGACGATACCAGTGACCCGCTCGGCGGTGAGGGGCACATAGGCAAGCCTCACTCCGGCATGGATGGTGAAATAGTCAACCCCCTGCTCCGCCTGTTCGATCAGGGTATCGCGCATGATCTCCCAGCTGAGCTCCTCCGCCTTGCCATTGACCTTCTCCAGGGCCTGGTAGATGGGCACGGTGCCGATGGGCATGGGGGCATTGCGCAGGATCCACTCCCGGGTCTCGTGAATATTGTCACCGGTGGAGAGATCCATCAGGGTGTCACCACCCCAGCGGGCCGACCAGGCCATCTTCTCCACCTCCTCCTCGATCGAGGAGGTGATGGCGCTGTTGCCGATGTTGGTGTTGATCTTGACCCGGAAGTTGCGGCCGATAATCATCGGCTCGAGTTCAGGATGGTTGATATTGGCGGGAATGATCGCCCGTCCGGCCGCCAGCTCCGAACGCACGAACTCAGGGGTAATTTCGTCGGGTATATGGGCGCCGAATGCCTCCCCTGAATGCTGGCGCAGCAGCTTGGCGTAGCGCGGATCCTGGCGCAGCTCCTGCAGCCGGCAATTCTCACGAATGGCAACGAACTCCATCTCCGGGGTGATGATGCCCTGGCGGGCGTAGTGCATCTGGCTAACATTGCATCCCGCTTTTGCCCGCCGCGGGGCGTGGATATGTTCGAAACGGAGCTGGGCAAGTTCGGGATCGGTCTGCCTGGCCCTGCCGTAGTCGGAGCTTGGGCCTGCCAGCTGCTCGGTATCGCCACGCTCCTCAATCCAACGGGAGCGCAGGTCGGGCATACCCTTCATCAGGTCGATCTTGTGTTCGGGATCGGTAAAGGGCCCGGAGGTATCGTATAGCGGAATCGGTGGATTGGCCTCTTCGCCAAAGCTGGCGGCGGTCACCTCCTGACTGATCTCACGCATGGGCACACGGATATCGGGACGCGAGCCTTGCACATAGATCTTGCGAGAGTGGTAAAAGGGACGTGTCACCGCTTCCGACAGGTTCGCGGTCTTATTAATGAACTCCTCAGGGATTGCACTCATGCAGGAAACCTCGCTGTGGCAGAGGTGAAGGAGAGCCCAGCAGGTTCCAGCTTCCCTCCGCCGGTATTAACCGGATCAGGTAGTAAGGGTCTTTCTCAGCCCGTGACAGCCCCTGTTACGAGCACCCCCAGCGTATGAACTGCAGTATAACCCGAATCTGCCCGAGACCAACCAAATAACTTGAATCCACCACCCATGATAGACTCAGAGAGCCGCTCTCAAACCCTGACCCGCACTACCCCTGCAGAAAATAAATAGCAATTAAATCATTATGTTAAGTATTTCTGATCGCAACGAAATAGCCTTCGATCTGGGGAGTCAGCTGTAGAATACCCTCAGCAATGGGGTGGAATCTCGGCCCGTCATCCCGGCACTACCCAGCGGAGAATCTTGCCCGGGGGAGACAAAATCCGTAGTCTTAGCGTTCTGCCCTATCAATAACCACAATTTAGACCAGGATATTTTGCATGATGGCAAGCAGCTCTGAAAAAGCGCGTTTCAACATGGTTGAACAACAGATCCGACCCTGGGATGTCCTCGACCAACGCGTCCTGTCGTTAATGGAGACCCTCCCCAGAGAGCAGTTTGTTCCGCAGCAGTATCAGCATCTCGCCTATGCCGATACCGAGATTCCCATCGGTCAGGGTGAGCATATGATGTTCCCCCGCATTGAAGCCAAGCTGATGCAGGCGCTGGCTATTCGGCCTAGCGACAGGGTATTGGAAGTGGGAACCGGCAGCGGCTACCTCACCGCCTGTCTCGCAAACCTGGCTCAACAGGTGGTGACTATAGACATGCATAGTGAGTTCACCGACCAGGCGAAACAGCGACTCGAAGAGCAAGGCATCGACAATGTAACCCTGCTAAGCGGCGACGCCCTCGCGGCTCCCATTGCAGAGGCGCCATTTGACGCCATCGCGGTCACTGGATCCCTGCCTAGCAGCCAACAGGCCGAGATCTTTCGTCAACAACTCAAACAGGGCGGGCGATTGTTTGTCGTCATCGGTACTGCACCGGTGATGGAGTGCATGCTGATCACCCGGCATGCAGACAAGGTATTTCAGGAAGAGAGCATTTTGGAAACGGAGCTGGCACCTTTGATCAACGCCCCAGCACCCGTGGAGTTTGAGTTTTAACCACATAGCCTGTTGCTGCTCCCCGGTTGCCTTTCGCAGCACAGCGAATAACTAAAAAGTGAGGGAGACCATGTCTATAAGCAAGTGCGCGCTACCGCTGACGCATGCCACCAGGAGTCAGCTACTTATCGTCAATACCCAGGAACGGCTTACCAAGGCGATGCCAAAGCCCGACCTTGATCAGATGGTAAAGAACATCATCAGACTCAGCCAGGCCGCGAGTCAACTCGACGTTCCGATCATCCTATCGGAACACTACGGCAAGGGCTTGGGAAACACTTTGCCGGAAATTGCTCAACACCTGCCCCCCCACACCAAGGCCAAGGACAAGCTGACCTTCTCCTGCTGTACCGCCCCCGGTTTCGAAGAGGAGTTGGCGGAAAACGGAGATCGCAAACAGATCGTGATTGTCGGCCTCGAGGCGCATATCTGCGTTCTGCAGACCGCTTCCGGCCTGCAGCAGTGGGGCTATCAAGTCTTCGTGGTTGAGGACGCCGTCTCCTCTAGAAATCCCCTGCACCGTAAAAACGCGATCAAGCGCATGCTCCACAGTGGCGTGCAAATCACCAATAGTGAATCTGTCGCCTTTGAGTGGATGGCGGATGCAAATCACCCAAAATTCAAAGCGGTCTCTCAACTCTTTCGTTAACAGCCCCTATGGAAAACGTTAGCCGGGGATTCAGCCGTCCTGCACTCGCGGATTCTGTTTAAGCCGTCGCTCAAGCCGGTCCGCCAGCAGGTCGTAGCCCCTGAAGCGTAGCTCTGCAATCTCGGCACTGCGTTCGTAGATGCGATTCAATTGGTTCAAGGTCTGGAGTTCATGGGGTTCAAGCCCCTTATAGAGTAGAGCCTCGGCCAAAGCTATGTGTATACGATAGGAATCGATATAAGCGATGTTCTCGCCCGCCTTCAGTTTGTGCAGACTGTGTTCGAAATCGATATACTTTTCCACCCGGCGTATATGGTTTGCCCGATTGAAAAAGAGATCGGCAACTTCAGTGACTTTACAGCTTTGGGCTATGGAGAGCAGTGTTTTGGCACTGTAGTCTTCATAGGCATTCGGTTTTTGGCATGCGGCATGTTCACCGGCCGAATGTAGCGCACCAGAGAATAGAAACAACACCACTCCGATAATCCTTGCTTGCATAAACGCTTTACCCCATTGCTACAACAAGATGACAATCTTATTAACAATACATAGACCAAAATGGTGCTTGCGCAAGTGGTAGAATTACCTATGGGACTGTTTCAGCGTGATATTTTGAGAATTCAGACAGTACGACAGCCCTTTGTTTAAGCCGTTTGATGAAGTTAATTCATTAATCCATTTAAAAATTGAGCGATAAGGTTCCACATGCCTTCAGTTATCTCATGCTTTTTAGCTTAAACAGATAGCAGATTACTCACGATACTCAGCCATTGATTCCGCTCTCGATTTAAGCACATGAGTCTCTATAGACTTGAGTTGTCTAGGCAAGCGTTGGCCGCAGGGATAGGTTTACAGAGACGGTCCCAGATGATGCACCGAATGCCAGTGTGATCCAGAAATCGCAACAGCTTACCGGTTCCATAGCTGCGAATCGTGGCGTAACAGAAAGAGATATATCTATGAGCTAAGGCAGTTGTACTCGCTTAGTAACACCGCCATAGAGATGGATTGAGTCGTGCGCACGAATTATGACATAGCTTAAGTCTGCCGGAATCACTACGTTTGCTAAATAGCGAGTAAATGGTTGCTCCTTGACATGGGGGTGGTGAAGTGTCCTTGTGGCTAAGATTACTCCCTTATCATCCAACACCTCCCACCTGTTTGCATAGTGCTCCCAACCCACATCCTTATGCAATACGGTTACTCCGAAATCGTATAAGTTCTCGCCTTTTTTACGCACAGTCACTTTGACGACGTCGGCCTCACCGGCATACACAAAGCCAGAGAAAACAAATAGAACCAAGGTGGAAATCGTTAACACCCTGATGAATACAGATGCACAATACTTCGTATCCATAACCCGCCTCCTGATCAATCCGATATTTGCACACTTAGGGCTTGTTAACACTAATCCATCGATGTTTGGTCGCAAGATCTTCAGATACTATCCGCTTCCCGAGCGTTAGAATAGCTGTAGATCAGGATCGTAAACACAACGATCGCTATACACAGCATGGATATGGCCCTGAACATAGAGATTAAATCAGTCAAACCCGCATGCAGTGCCACCATACCCAGTAGAGCCACGACCAGGATCGTCGGCATTAGCACCCAGCGCCTTTGCAGCGGTTCTCGATCGGCAAATATCAACATCACTCCCCAGGAAAAGGCCACCGCGGAGATAAGCCCCATCGGGTAGACATATCCGGTCACCCCCATTCTCTCCGGTATGAGCACCGATACCGCGATAAAAAAATCTACAATCGCCGCCGTCCAATAGGAGATCCTTAACCATTTAACCCGTCTGTCCATAGCCTGTCCCGCCTTATTACTCAATACATCCTGTTGCCGTTCATGGTTTCACCCGGTATCGGCTGAATGGCATCCCAATGTTCAACGATCTTGCCGTTATCATCGAAGCGAAAGAAATCCATGGTCACGTACTCTTCGTTGCCCGGCCAAGTTTGATGGGTATGCAAGGCCACCAAGTCACCCTCGGCCACAATACGCACAAATTCTATCGCCTTCTCCGGGTATGATCTTGCCATTTCACTGAAGTAGTCAATAAATGCCTGTTTGCCATTCCCTACCAGAGGATTGTGCTGAATGTATTCATCACCGACATACAACTCAACAGCCTTCTCAGGCTCTCCCAGATAAGCAGTTCTGTAAAATGCCATCGCATTTTGCTTGTTCAGGTCCAGATTCATATTCACACCACAAATGTCGTTAGCTAATCAATTTAGCATCAATCTTGGATACTACCCCGCTAACGTTCCAGGGCAGCCAGTTTCAGCCCCATCGCCAGGAACAGCCCGGAAAAAGTCCGCTGGATTTTCTCTGCCAACCTGGGTGACCGTGACACATAGCTACGGCTCAGGTCGACTAATAAGAAACACCACCACACCAATCAATAACAGAGTCACACCTGCAATCAACCAGGCACTCTCGAACTGTAGATACATGATCAACCAGGCAACCAAGATCAGCACCACGGCCATCACCTTGCTGGAGCGGGAAATCGCCCCTTGCTGCTCCCAGTCAATCAATAGTTTTCCAAAATGGGGATGCTGATAGAGCCAGCGATGCAGCCGCTGTGAGCCCTTGGCGGCAAACCATGCGCTTAGCAGTAAAAAGGGCACCGTTGGCAACCCGGGCACAACAACACCAACAAGCGCCAGAGCGAGAAAGAAATAGGCCAGGACTAGCACGCCCCAACGAGCCGGATTGAACATAGGTTGTTTATTGATAGTATTCACACCTTAGAATCATTTTAATAGACTGCATGATACTTTTCGTGTTGGACGTCACCTTGCCTCTGTTGCCGGAACCCTCTTCGGCGGACAGACACCACGATCTAACTTCTAAGCTGTTTATACATGACAAGGGCATCAACATACCCAGACTTTTTACTGTTAAAAGCCTTGGGCAGTTCACCGACAACCTTAAAGCCCATCTTTTTCCATAGATGAATTGCCCCCTCATTGGTGGACACAACCAGATTAAACTGCATAGCACGATAGCCCGCATCGACTGCAGCTTGCTGAGAATGTTTACACATTTTCGAAGCCACGCCTTTTCCTCTGGCCGCCTCCGAGACGATATAGCCACAATTACATACATGAGACCCAAGGCCGGGTTGATTGGGTTTTATATAGTAAGTGCCTACAATTTCATCATCATATGCTGTTGCAACATAAGTTTCATGGGGCGCTTCTATCCATATTTTGTAGGCCTCTTGCTCTGTGGTTTGTGGTGAATATGGATAAGTGTCACCGGCGGAAAACACCTTTTCAATCATTGACCATACACTGCTCCAGTCTGAATCTTGGTAGCGTCTTATTTGCATATTTTCAATCGACAAATAAACTGCACAGAATGATTTTCATCTTCAATACAAATGCTTAAGGTCAGGATTTTTGGTCTTGAACAGGAGAACAACCCCCTCACAAAAGAAGATGCTCTATTTGGTAAAGCCTAGCTTACGGCAAGCAGATAGACAGCAAACAAGCCATCTTCATCGACCCAATGCTTCACCTCTGCAAAACCGTTTTCCCTGGCAAGTCCTATAAACTCCGGCGGGGAGTATTTGTAAGAGTTTTCGGTGTGCAGGGTTTCACCCTCTTTAAACTCAAAGTGATGCCCGTTTAGCCGAAGTGTCTGCTCCCGAGTGCTCACCAGGTGCATCTCGATACGCCCCTCATCGCTGTTGTAGAAGGCAAGATGCTTGAACACATCGGGATCTATGTCGGCATTCAGCTCCTGTTGCATCCGCTGCAACAGATTCAGATTGAAATCCGCGGTCAGGCCCGCCGCATCGTTGTAGGCCGCATGCAAGACACCCGCGTTTTTCTTGGTATCGACGCCAATCAGCATCATGCCCTGGTCACCCAGGGTACGGTGTGCCAGACGCAGAAAATCAGCTGCGTCCTCGGGAGTGAAGTTGCCCAGACTGGAGCCGGGAAAGAAGAGCAGTCTTGGACCCTCGGGCACCTCTTTGGGAACCGGTAACGAGTGGGTGAAATCGACACAGGCGGCATGTATTGGCAACCAGGGATACTCTATCGCCAAATCCCTGGCGCTCGACTTGAGATAGTCGAAGGAGATATCCATCGGCACGAAGGCGCTCGGTCTCAAGGCATCGAGCAACAGGCGTACTTTGCTGGCGCTGCCCGCTCCAGGCTCTATCAATATCCGGCCCTTGCCGCTAAGCCTGGCGATCTCCTCGGCAAGCTCGGCGAGCATGCGGCACTCCACGGTGGGCAGATAATACTCCGGCTGCTCGCAGATCTTGTCAAAGAGTTCGGAACCGCGCTGATCATAGAAGAATTTTGGCGGTATCGATTTATCGGCCCTGGAGAGTCCAGTGACCACCGCATCGTAGAGACTCAGGGCCCGGGGTTTGTGGTCATGAAAGGTGACATTTTCCATCACGCATCCTCCGCGAGTCGCAGGCCGGTGAAGGCCCAGCGTTCATCCGGATAGAAGAAGTTGCGGTAACTGGCACGGGTATGCCCAACCGGTGTTGCGCAACACCCCCCCTTGAGTACCATCTGGTTGGACATGAATTTACCGTTGTATTCCCCCATCGAACCCGCCAGGGGCTTGAATCCCGGGTAGGCGGCATAGGGTGAAGCCGTCCAGTTCCAGAGATCCCCATACCACTGCCCCGAGGCACCCGCTGGTAGAGGATGGAACTGATCGCTGTCGATAAAATTTCCAGTCACCGGCTGTTGTGCCAACAGGATCTCCAATTCACTCTCCAGCGGCAGACGCTTGCCCGCCCAACGGGCGTAGGCGTCCGCTTCATAATAACTGAGGTGACAGACGGGCTCGTGTGGATTGAGCCGCTGCAGACCACCCAGGGTGAATTGCAACCACTCGCCCTCCCGTTGTTCCCAGTAGAGCGGATGGCGCCAACCCTCCCGCTGTAACAGCGCCCAGCCATCGGAGAGCCAGAGGGCCGGCTCTTGATACCCCCCATTCTCCATGAAATCCCTATACTCCCCATTAGTCACCAGGCGATCGGCGAGGCGAAAGCCATGCAACAACACCTCATGCTCGGGGGTCTCGTTGTCATAGGCGAAAGCATTCTGTTCACCGTGACCAATACGATAGACAGCCCCGTGCCGCTCTATCCAGCGTATCGGCCTAGTGCTGCCGGTGGTCGAGCTTAGGTCGTCTCGATAGGTGGGTTTCAGCGGATTGGACCAGAAGTTATGCTTCACATCCATCAGTAACAACTCCTGATGCTGCTCCTCGTGATTGAGTCCAAGGATGACCCGAAACGCGAGCTCATCCCAATCCTTCTCCGCCACCGACTCCATCAACCGCTGCATCCGTTGGTTCACATGGGCGCGGTATTGGTAGATCTCACCAACAGTGGGCCGCGACAGCAGGCCGCGCCTGGGTCTGGGGTGCATCGAACCATGGGTGTAGTAGTAGCTGTTGAAGATAAAATCGAAGCGTGAATCAAACGGCTCGTAGTCCGGGTCGAAGTGGCTGAGCACGAAGGCCTCGAAGAACCAGCTGACATGGGCGATATGCCATTTTGGAGGGCTGGTCTGAACGATGGATTGAATCTGATAGTCGTCGTGCTGAAGAGGCAAGCAAAGGGTCTCGGAGAGGTCGCGGACACGGTGGAACTCGGCAATCATCCGATCACGATCACTTCTTATGGTGATGTTGGAATCCATATCAAAGCCTTGTGCTGAAGGTTCGCGGGTTGTCTACCCTGCCCTCTCCCTGATTCGGTTACTGTTTTTTTCAAACCCTTAGCGGACAGTCATGTAAACCCATTCGTTAGCGATAAAAAAGCAACAATTCGTGGGGTTGATTGGACCAGGTAGTATTATTTAAGTGTGACTATCCCCAACTCTACACAGCGCGCATGACAGTTAGATTGCAGCGACAGCAACAGTTCAATCCAATCTCACCCCCCCATAGGCGATCCCCGTTAAGTGGGCCATCTCCCGATCAAAAGTGGTAAGATCGTCGGTGCAGAACCCGTTGAGATGATCGTGACCACAGGCCCGTGCCATCACCTTCATCAGCTCCGTGGAGGCGCGAAAGAAGTTGTTCAGCTGCGCGGCGCCCTTTTCGATCTTGAGGCGGCTTCGCAACTCGGCTTTCTGGGTGGCGATACCCACCGGGCAGTTGTTGGTGTGGCAGGCGCGCATGCCGAGACAACCGATCGCCTGCAGTGCCGAATTGGAGAGCGCAACGGCATCGGCCCCCAGCGCCAGGGCCTTGATGAAATCCGCCGGCAACCTGAGACCACCGGTGATGACCAGAGAGACATCACCACGTCCACACCTGTCGAGATAGCGCCTGGCGCGGGCCAGCGCCGGAATCGTCGGCACGGAGATGTTATCCCGAAAGATCAAGGGCGCCGCCCCAGTGCCGCCTCCCCGCCCATCGAGGATGATGTAATCGACGCCGATCCTCAATGCAGCCTCGATGTCCCGTTCGATATGTTGCGCCGAGAGCTTCACCCCGATGGGAATGCCCCCGGTCGCCTCCCGTACCTGGGCGGCGAAATGACGGTAATCATCCACGCTCTCCCAGTCGGGGAAACGGGAGGGTGAGATCGCTGACTCCCCCTCATTGAGCCCACGCACCTCGGCGATACGCCCCTTCACCTTGTTCCCCGGCAGGTGTCCACCGGTACCTGTCTTCGCCCCCTGGCCGCACTTGAAGTGAAAGGCCTGGCAACGCTGCACCTTCTCCATGGCGTAGCCGAAGCGGGCCGAGGCCAGCTCATAGAGGTAGCGGCTGTTGGCGGCCTGTTCATCCGGCAACATGCCGCCCTCGCCGGAACAGATTCCGCTGCCTGCCAGCTCCGCCCCCCTGGCCAACGCCAGCTTCGCCTCCTCCGAAAGGGCGCCGAAACTCATATCTGAGACAAATAGGGGTATCTCCAGTCGCAACGGCTTTTTGGCATTGGGGCCGATCACCACTTCACTCCCCACCGGATGATCATCCAGCAACGGCACCCGGTGCAGCTGGGCGGTCAGCAGTTGGATCCTCTCCCATTTCGGCAGCTCGTCCCGGGGCACCCCCATGGCGCTGACCCGGCCGTGATGACCCACCTTCGACAGGCCGTGTTCGGCCAGGTGTTGGATATAGTTGTAGTGTGGTTCTTCGGCACCGCCGTGGAGATCCTTGTAGAGACCCTGATACTGCTCCCGGTCGTAGGCTTGGGGATTATCCTCGGCCCACGCCCTGATCTCATCCTCGTCCACCCAGACCTGCCCCTCCTCGACCCAGGCCTGGAATGGGTGCAGACGCTCCGCGGGATTGTAAGCGCTGATCCCTGTCTTGAAGCGATAGTCCCAGTCGTGCAGCCCACAGATGATATCCTCGCCCTCGATACGACCGTCGGCCATCAGCGCCCCCCGGTGGGCGCAGCGCCCGTAAAGGACCGAGACCCGCTGCTGCTCCTGCCAGCGGATCACCACCAGATCGACACCGGCTACCAGGGCATAGGTGGGAGTAAGGGGCTTAAGCTCGGACCAGGTGAGAATGGCGCTCTTTTTCATCGGGGTTTCCTTGCTACTGTTGTTGTTGATTGATAGCTTGCGTTCCCTAAACATACGCCAAAACTATTAAAGCCGATGCATTTCATGATCATCAATAGGGGATAACACCAGTGGCCACAGAGGAGATGCGCAGGATCTTCTACACCACCCTGGCCTCCATCCCCCCCGGCCACTACTGCAGCTACGGAGATATGGCCAAGCTCTGCGGTGTCCATGTGCGCCAGGTGTTGGCCTGGCTGCGCAGCCTTCCCAGGGGCAGCGACTTGCCCTGGTATCGACTGATCACCGGTCAGCGACGGATCGCCGACTACCCGGGCAACGAGAAACAATACCGCAGGCTTGCGGATGAGGGACTGATTCCCGAGGCCGACGGACGCTTCCCGGCCCATCGCAGGTGGCCGCATAGTTAAGGACTGGAAAGTATCGGATCGTCCTTGTGGTCGATGTCGAGCAATACAGCGGGATCATCGGAGGGAAGCAGCAGCAGCTCATCCGAGTGTGAGGATAGCAAGTGACGAGCTCCCGCATCCCCCTGCAGGGTCTGCAACGGCTGACGCCATTTACGCCCAAAGCCTACCGGGTGGCCACGGCGCCCTTGATAAACAGGTGCCGCCATGGAGGCACCCTGCTGCAGCGCATGGAACACGGAACGGATGGTCTCTGGCGTAATCCAGGGCATATCGGCCAAGGCCACTATCCAGCCCTGCGCGTCTGCGCTCGCCTTCACCCCCTTGGACAGGCTCAACCCCATGCCCTTCTCTGCCTCACTGTTTTCCACCAGGCTCACACCCAGATCGACTAATCCATGGGCCAACTGGGAATCTTGGGGGCGTATCACTGCAAGGGTGTTGGGGAGAGCTGTGATCAGGTTACGCGCTGCCGCAATACCCATCAATTCACCTGTAGGCAGAGGATGAAGTAGTTTTTGGCTGCCAAATCTCACCCCGCTGCCAGCCGCAAGGAGTATGCCTTGAATCTGAGTCATGTCACTGTCAATACCAAACACGCAGTGTGCTTGTTTTTTCTCACCGGTTACTTTGGTTTGTGTTAGCGTCTTTTTATTACAGATCCTAAAATCCAGAATTCACAGTTTATTTCTGCAGTGGGTAATTACAACCTGACAGGCAAATCCACCAACCACACCACAATGGCAATCATAGATTTTTTAACACTGCTGTCCCATTAACTTTCAATCTTCCCAGCAGCAAGTAAAGAAGCCCCTCTCCCTTGATGGGAGAGGGGTTGGGGAGAGGGTGTAGGCGTAGCCTTTCATCGTGTTCAAATATATAATAATCCATTGATCAATCATATTTATCGCGTTGTTTTTTAAGAATATTAAGTCATTCATTCTCCCCCTCTCCCCCGGCCCCTCTCCCGCAAGGGGAGAGGGGAGTTCGTTTCCCTGCTTGTTTTATAAACTGACGATATTATTAGTCTTGGCAATCTGAGGCTTTGTGCGTTTTCATGTCTCAAACAGCTGTCGTTAGAAATAATCCAGTTTTGTTAAATGGTTACATCAATGACTACTAAAGTTAACGGGACAGCAGTGATTTTTTAACCAACAGAAGCATCTATCTTAGGCTTTATCGAAATAGATTTTCATCAAATGTGAAATTCCAAGTGCAAAAATGAGCAAGCCAGCGTTCAACCACCCCTGCAACCGACCGATCCTTGATACGTGATGTTCTCCATGTGTTTCCTATATTGGCAACTTAGTTGTTGGAGCTTGGTAAAAGCTGGTTTTTCAATTGGTGGACGTGTTAGGTTTTGCCGTTAGACGTGAAGCTGTTTTCTGTTGGCTGAAAAAACTACCCGCGCACTTCATCCTTATTATTACTTAGCGTCTTCAGCAAGAGGTCTAAGCGGAGAGTCTGAACCACGTCTGCCAAACCATCTGCCAACTGAGGCTCAGTCGCGCGGATCTGCTCCACTACCTGAAGGCACTCCTCAATGTTCAGCATTTTAGCTGCATCCTGCAGTTGTGTGATCAAATCCACCGGCAATCTGGCAATGGCGGCGGAATCGATGGAATGCGGATCAGATGAGGTTAGACCGGGATGATCTTCGTAGATGAAACGCATACCCAGATGCTCCCCCAGGGTGTCGAAGATCTCGTGGATTTGGAATGGCTTGTGGATCAGGTCGTCACAACCGGCGGCCAGAATCTTGGGTCGCTGCTCCTTGAAGGCGCTGGCGGTGAGTGCCGCTATCTTTACCCCATCGCCACCGGGCAGACTACGAATCTTTTTGCTCGCCTCATACCCATCCAGGACCGGCATGCGCATGTCCATCCAGATAAAGTGGGGCTGCCACTCCTGGAATAGAACCACCGCCTTTTCCCCATCCTCGGCCACCCGCACTTCCAAGCCGACCTCCTCAAGGATGCTCTTGAGCAACAGCTGGTTCTCCAGGTTGTCCTCGGCAATGAGTATGCGCCACTCCTGCTGGCCGGGGCTCAATCCCACCACGGTGGAGTGGGTCAACTTCAACGGCACGGTATCTGCCTCCGACGCCAGGACCACCGGCACTTCGAGGTGGAAAAGAGAGCCTTCGCCCAGCGTGGAATCCACCCGGATCTCACCGCTCATCAGATCCAGGTAAGACCGGGTGATAGCTAGACCAAGACCTGTACCCTTGGTGCTGGAAGGAGAATGCCCCGCCTGGTTGAAGGGCTGAAAGATGCGCTCGATCTCCTCAGGGGGAATACCCGGCCCACTGTCCTCCACCTCAATCTGTAAGCTGACCATCCCGGGATCTGTCGACACCGGCACTGTCCGGGCACGGATGGCTACCCCGCCCTCGGTGGTAAACTTGACCGCGTTGCCCAGCAGGTTGATCAGCACCTGACGCAGTTTGCCGGCGTCGGCCTTGACGAAGCGGGCCATCTCCGGGTCCTGCTCCAGGGTAAAACGCAGCCCTGCGCTCTCTGCGCGGACATCGAACATATCTTCAATCTCCTGCAGCAGGGACGGCAGATCGAATGCCTCCGGTTCCAGGTCCGTGCGCCCCGCCTCGATCTTGGTGATGTCGAGCACATCGTTAATCATCGACAGCAGATGTTCACCGCTGCGGTTGATAATGCCCAGCTTCTTCTGCTGATCCTCGCTGGCCTCTCTGGCCTGGCCCAGCATCTGGGAGAAACCCAGGATGGCGTTCAGTGGCGTACGCAGTTCGTGGGACATGTTGGCAAGGAAGATCGACTTGGCCCGGTTGGCGGCTTCCGCCTGCTCCTTGGCCAGCGAGAGTTCATGGGTACGCTCTTCCACCTTCTGTTCCAGGGTATCAAACGCATGCCGCAGCTCTGACGCCATGTTGTTGAAGGATTTTGCCAAATCCCCCACTTCATCCGACCGTTCAAGCTCGATCTTCTGTTGAAATCCGCTTTTCGGCAGCTTCCGCGCCAGTTCAGCCATCTTCATGATGGGGGCGGTCAGGTTGTTGGAAAAGGACTGGGCGATCAGCAGCATCGCCAGGAGGATCAAGCCCGCCCATATCAGCATGGTGTAGATCAGGTCTTCGGTCTCCCGCTGCAATACTTTGGTAATCTGACTGGCTGTTCTGACCGCCTCTGCTTTTTCCACGATGATACCGAGACGCCAGTGGCTGTCCGTCACCGGCGCGTAGGTGACGATGTGTTCGGCATCGAAGAGTTTCACGTTGGAGACGCTGTCATAGCCCAGGACCATCTCGGAGAGCGGCTTCTTCATCCCCTCCACCGCATCATCGAGAAGATTCAGTGTACTCCACTCCTCAAGGCGTGAAGGATCGATCATCTTTATCAAGGCCAGGGGTGAAGCCGCGACAAGATGGTTTTTGTCGTTGATGAGAAAGCCATCGTGATGAACATGTATGACGTTGAACTGGGATACCATCATCAAGGTGTCGAGACTTACCCCAATGTGGCCGATTCGCCTCCCCTGCTGGTAGACGGGCGCGTAAACATCGATAACCATGGGGTCATCCAGGTTGAGCCGGTCCGGATGGGCATAACTGAGTTTGGCCCCACTCGATTCGTCGGTATAGAGATACTCAGAAGGAACGGGCTGCAGGGATCTACCGCCGGAGACATGGATCTCTGATCTCTCCTCCGGTACGAAAAAGGCACTCCTGGCAAAACCATCTACATTCTCCAGCAGGTGGTCCAGGTAGCCACTTGCCAGCTCCTCTGCCGGACTGCTTGTTTCACCCAAGCCCGCAGCAGCCAGTTGCACACTACCACGCATCTGTCCCAGGATCAGACTGATCTTGCCCGCCTGTTGCCGGGCGATCTGCAGCAGGTACTGCTCAGCCTGGTTGGATAGGATCGCCTGGGTCTCGCTTGTCACCTCCTGGGTATTCTGCAGAGAGAGGCGATAGGTGACGGCAATCAACGTCACCGAGAGCAGGATGGCGACGAAGCTGATCGACAGAGTGACCTTATGCCGGTAGGGAAATCTCATTAACTACTCCGCCAGCATTTTCGTCCACTCCCTGTTTGCGTTGAGCATGGCTTCCCTGGGTGTGACAACACCGCTGAGTGCAAGGTGGATATGGCGCCCCAGGGCCTCCAACAGTTCAGGGCTCTCCGGCGTAGTCGGCCAGGGCTTGGCCTGAGCGAGATATTTGCGCTGGAAGGCACTGTTGATGGGGGCAAAGGCGCCGTACTCGGGGGAGTTAATGGTGGAAAAGCGCACCGGATCCACCCCGCTCGCCCCCACGATCATGTTCAGCTCCAAGCCCATCTGGGGTGACGAGGCAAACAGCAGAAACTCCTTTGCCAGTTCCGGGTTGACCGCCTTGCTGGAGATGGCCAGAGGATAACCGGCATTCATCGCCAGGTAGTGGGGGCCGCCCTTCTCAACCGACGGGATGGGCGCCATGCCCCACTCACCCTTGATCCGGGACTTATTCTCATCTTCGGCTGTCACACCGAGATCCGACCAGTTCTCCTGCAGTGCGATTTGCCCGGCGAGAAACGAGTTAACACTCACCGGGTAGTCTGTTTTCGTCGGCTCCGGCAGGGCATGCCTGGACTGCTCCACCAGCTCTTCCAGCGCCGCGATTGCCTCAGTCGAATCCAGGTTAGGTTGGTTGTTCTCATCCAGCAACTGACCCTCATGGGCGACCAGCCGGTTCATGTAGATGGACAGATTGGTGGTAATGGTGGGATAGGCCATGATCGAGCTGCCGTAGACGCCATTGGCACGCTCCTTCTCAGTGATCACTCTGCTGACCTCAAGAAAATCATCCCAGGTCTCCGGTGGCGCGAGATCATGACGCTGAAGGATCGATCTGTTGTAGAGCAGGACGTGAATATCGGCATCGAAGGGCAACCCCCAACGCCGTCCCTGGTAGAGGGTATAGGCCTGGTAGAACGAGGGAATGAAGTCGTCTGTCTGCAGACGATCCTCATGTCGCTCGATGAAATCTGTCAGATCGAGCAGAACCCCCTCCTCCACCATCTTGCCGAGATAGATATACCAGAACATCAGCACATCAAGCCGGGGCGAATCAGAATGAAAATCCTCCAGTATCACCTCATCGAGCTGCGAGTAGTGGGTATCGACAAATTCGACAACCGCCCCAGTCTCTTCGTGAAATCTCTTCGCCAGATAACGCCCCGCGACAAAGTGGGAGCGGTTGAGATTCATGGTGATTTTTTGCCCCTCGAACTTCCTCTCCCCAGTAACTGGAGGCGTCTGACCCGTTTCGGAAACCGATGATCGATCCGAGACTCCTCCATAATTCATAATCGCCAGCACCAGGATGAGGGAAAGAAACAGGATTAAAATCCCGTATTTTGTTATTTTCATGGATCTCTTCTCCTCTGAGGGAAATTTCGATCAGCCTTAAACAAGGCTTGGGCTCGGCGATGACAGATCGCCGTGGCTTTATATGACATCCTCCTGAGTCGATCACTCACATCCCATGAAGCGTTTTATCGTAAATACCGTTCCATGAACAAGTATAGTGTTTTGTCACTGGTCTGTGGCGAATTTAAAATAATCAAAGCGCACAAATATAAGGAACTGAAAAGTCTTTGCGGCATAACCACAAACAGATTCCGGTCTTTCTGCGTTTCCGAACGAGCGCAGTGAATGATGTATATTGGGATTGTTAGGTATTTACCAGCTCAATAAGCTTATTCATAGTATTATAATTTCGCGTGGTCATTGTAACCTTCAATTTTCTCTCAAAATAGTTATTATTGAATTTAGAGTCACTATGCTTGGTGTTATATAACGTATAGATAACATTCTTATTATATATAATTTGATCTGGAGAATATTCTATAGAATTAAACTTTTCTAAAAGGTGTTTATCAGGATTATTAGCTAACAAAGTAAAATATAGTTTCTTGGTATCGATTTTTTGAAAAGGAATATGCTTCAAAATTCTCGATAATTGCTGCGGTGTTCTTGCTAACACAGGGATATTGCCACCAAACTTTTCTAAAATAGTAAAGTGCACAAGCTTCTCAATACCGGCTTGGGTCAGTTTTGATGATGCTATTAAGTTACCGGTTTGTATATAAGTCTTTACATTATTTAAACCAGCTTCTTCGAGCGCACTCTGTAATAGCGCCATAGAGACTTTATTCTTACCTGTCGGCATTACTCCTCTTAGTAAAATGATAAATGTATTCATCGGTATAAGTGCCTAACGTAAATCACCGACGCAAAACAAGCAGAGCGAAGCTGCGCTTTTGGGTCTCCTAGTGCATTTGCATTGTTCAGGTGGTGACAACAGCAACACAACCATTTACTCCTCGATATACTTCCACGTTTCTGCACCATCGAACATTCTTACTTTTATTCCCATTACATCACTTGGCAGCATCATCCGGGCGTTGACAGCAATTCGACCATTTTCAGTTTTATCTGTGGTTTCGTAGTGTGTCAGACAGCCACAGTTTTTACAGTGATAAAACTCTATAGATTTCTTGCCCCATGAGTACGCCCGAATATTTTCAGATTTGCACAAGACCTTAACTGACTTTCGTGTGAAATACGCCCACTTCGCCCCATATCTGCGACAAATTGAACAGGTACACTCTGTCAACGAGCGAGGCTTTCGTGCCACCTCAATCTGAACCGCACCACAATGACAGGAAGCTGACAGTGTCATTTCTTCACCTAATGCCTAAGTAAACAGCAGCTGCCGCAGAGCGGCAGTTTCCCGAGTGAGTCGCAGGCGAACATTGTTGACATTCTGGCTAGGGCTATTCATTGCTTATCATTCTCCGAACCAACTTTTCGAGTTTTCCTATAACCTGAGACATTGTCCTTTGAGTCGAACCATACTTCTATTAAATAATCGTGTTCTGACAGCCTATCGCTAACTGTCATGGGCAATGCAAATATCTCAAGCACACCCAAAGTCATTAAGTTTCCGCTCACCAACTCACCAACATCATGTTTTCCTTGAATATTGCCTTTATATTTATAGTATCCCTTCTCAATTGCATAGCTTGTGCGTGTAATGTGAACTGAATTTGAAGTAACAATGAGAGTTGGGCGATTGTTTTCTACACTTTTAAGTTCTTGTGGCTCAGGAAATTCTTCGCTCTCTATTGGATCACCCAGCGTAGATCTTATATCCTCTTTTGAAGCCCCTATCCAAATGATGTCTTCCTCGTCAGTCGCTGATGCAGTAATTAATGCAGAACATCCATGCAATTGACATAGAATAAGTGCTAAAAATGCTTTTTCACGGATTCCATTCATTCTATTGCCCTAAGGATTTGCGTATCCGGACGCACAAAGGTGCAGAGCGAAGCGGCGCAGCTTTTGGCGATCCGTGTTTACGCGCTCGTTAAGCGTACTGTGCGATAAAGGCGAGTAATGATATGCGATCTCGCTTCTATTATTTAAAAATGCACTCTTTATTTTCATAATTGAATTGACCTCCGGAATCGAGGCAGGAATCTACTTCCAAATACTCTTTAACCCAGTCATAGCTTACGAAAAGACAGAGTATGATCGCTGCCCATGCAAGAACACCTACCACTAAAACCAAAATACCATCTGGATCAATTGACCTTGAAAACTTTCTACAAAGTAAATAACCAAGACCTTTTATGGCAATTTCAAGGACTACTTCAGCAAAAAACTGTCCTATCAGACGAAGTGTTCCTCCTATCAGCCCCCCTGCTATTTCTCCAAGTGGCATAATCTTCTCTTTTGACGCTTAACGACCTGGCTCAGTGGGGCTGGCGCGATAGCGGCTGCATCCACTGGAGCCCATGGTTATGGTTTTGGACCAACAACAATATATCCATCATCTCTTAACTCGTAATATGGAACTTGAAGGGGTGGTGTGTATTCATATGATGCCATCCCTGCTACATCGTAAATATGTGCATGATAATTATAATCTTTTACTGTATGATCCTGTAAACAGGCAATAGCACCCTTGTATATGCGGCTATTACCTACATCTATATCACCACTGTGATACTGAATAGTGCCACATGGAAACCAAGAGCGCTCTTGTTTGAGGTATGTTTTTCCTCTATGACGCCATTCTGTAAATATAAAATACTCTGGGTCCAATGACCTATATTTGCCACCAAATTCCTCAGTGTCAGCATATTCGAGAACATATTCATGTGGCTTAACAGGTGAGTAGTTATTGATCCAATCTATTTGCTCTTCGGTTCTGTGATATACCAATATTGGTCTTCCGAGTGCATCAATATATTCTCTTAATTCACCTTCTTTAATCTCTGATAGATTGATCTCAACTTTCCATTTATTTAGCGATGTTTCTGTAGGATTTAATGAGTCAATGAATGGATAGGACGCAAATATAATACCTATAAAACCCGTTAAGATTACTAACGCTGCAAGTATTTTTCGAAGTGCCATCTTCGTTCAACCATAACATCTAAGCATTTATCTGCAGTGCGCAGCATGGCAGATAAATGTCTGTTGGACTAAGCCGCCCATCAGCGTGGCGCACTATTTAATAGAGGGGAAAGTTTTTTACGAGCCTGTCTTGGCGCAACTGTTGGCGCTGCTGACTCGCTACGGGCAGGTATCCATAGGTCTCCATCGACCATCATTGCACTCCCTTGGGCGTCCTGATAGGGTTAATTTATCGTTGTTTTTCCTCAATTACCAGCCGTTGGCGCAGGGGTGTGTCTGGCCCATCGATACAGGCCACTGTTTCTCGATGGATTTTATTCCTCAGCAACCTGTTATCGTCGTCGCACCTCACGAGCCCATTCCTGCTCGGGAGGTATTTCGTTGATCAAGCGCAGATACCCGGTCTTACACAGCGGACAGCGGTAATCGTACTCTTCAATCTCAGCGCTTGTGTTTGTCTCATCAGTTGCTTTTTCTGCCAACGCCAGTGCCTCACGGATCTGCGCCAGGCGCCGGGTATGACAGCAACCCGCCAGAAACCCGTAGTGGCGGATACGGGTAAAACCATTGGGCAGCACATGCAGCAGATACCTTCGTACAAACTCCTCGCCTTTCAGATTCATTACCTTGGTTCTGTTGTTGTCGGCGTAATCCTTGTAACGCAGCTTCACGCCCCTTTCATCGACCTTCAGGATACGCCCATTGGTGATGGCGATGCGGTGGGTATAACGCACCAGGTAGTCGACAACGCGCTCGGTGCGGTTCAGACAGTGCTTGACGTAGACTACCCATTTTTCTCCATCAGCTCATCGTGCAGGCGATCGATCTCACCGGGTCGGGTGACCCGCGTGAGTTCGCCCTCTGTTGCACACTGGCGCAGCGCACTGACCATCGCGCCGCGGAAGTGGTGTGAGAGCGCCCGTATCGGAAAGAGAGGGTGAATCTGCAGATTGGATCGACTGGATCCGCACCCTGTGCTTATCTGCCCGGCACGTGGTGTGTGGCAGTGGTGATTAAATTTCAGAAAAACAGTAGCTTCACAATAAAGGCAGACAGGGCAAGGTAGAGCACCCGACGGATCAGCGTCTCCCCATGACTGATGGTGGTATGCGCCCCCAACCAGCCGCCGATGGAGTTGCCGACGGCAAGCCCGAGCCCGGTCCACCACAGCAGTTCCAGTTGCGAACTGAAGACGAACAGGGCGACTATGGTGTAGACCAGCACGATGAGCACCTTGTGCATGTTGACCCGCACCAGGTCCAGGTGCATCACCCGATGCAGGATCGGCATCAATATAAAGCCGACACCTATCTGGATAAAGCCACCCCAGAAACCGGCCCCGACCATCAACAGATGACCCGCGGCGAGGTTCTTGGCCTCGGTTTCGCCATCGATCGGCTTCACCTTGTCGTGCCCGGTTGCCATTAGCACCATCACCGCAATCATCACCAACGCCAGTACACGGTCGAACCACTCCCCTTCCAGGTGCACTCCCAGAGAGGCGCCGCCCAGGGCGCCCAGCGAGGCGGCCGCGGCCAGGCTCAGCCCCAGCTTGAAATCGGAATAACCGCGGCGGCGAAACGCGGTCACCGCGGTGATGTTCTGTGCCAGGATGGCGATACGGTTGGTGCCGTTGGCAACTGGGCCGGGAATACCCATGAACAGCATCACCGGTACGGTAAGCAGCGAACCGCCCCCGGCCATCACATTGAGCCAGCCGGCGGCTACACCGACAAGGGCCAAGATCAAGATCTGCCAAATTTCCATAACTGTGGATTATGTTTTGCCTATCTATTCAATGCGGGTTTTTCCAGCAGTTTCAAATTTCCAAGATGCTTTTCAAGTCGCTGCTGAATGGCATCTGGAAGTGCGAATTCAATTTTCTTATCTCGCCATACTTGCAATGCCTGGTCTAGAGTCTCTTTCACCGTTGATAAGACCAGGAATTCAGGCAGTCCTGCTTTGGTAGCCAACTGCTTGAAGTGCTCCAGAGTAATCTTGCTCATGTTTTTCTCGCCGGACAAGCTCAACGCCAAGCGGTCGTTAGGTATATAGGGAATGGTCGAAACAAAATCGTAGGCGGGCGCCAATTGCGCACTACGTCCGTCGGGGTAGATTAGAGACCAGTTTTTCAAATGCATATCACCATTACCGATGACAAGGGTGAAAACAAGGCGGCGAATGAAATCCACAAGACCCTGCCCTCCAGTTAATGTCCAGACCATACTCGCCATATTGGCTGAGCTGACACCCCCATATTTGTTTTCAGGAAACAGGTTATAGACTTGGGCAAAATCTTCGATATGGATGCGTCTCTGTTCAATCCGATCAAAACGTTTGATTGCCAATGCGGTATTGCCCGGCAAGATCCCAAGATCGGGCAAACCGGCAACCTTGTCCAGGGCTACCAAGTGAGCCTGCGGCGTCGGGATACCGATTTCACCGGCCCACTGCAACATCGCCCACTCATTTTCCGGCACCTGATGAAAATTCTGCGCGGGAAGCTTGATGATCCAGTTACCACCCACCCCACTGGCGGGGATGGTAAGTCCCCCTCTCGCTTCCGCCAGCGCGGAGAATTTCAATTGCACCCCCGCCAGGGAAAACCTATAAGGTTGTTCACTTGCATCGACCATCTCCTCGGCTGCTTCTACCTCAGGCAATGCCATCCCGCCCTCAACAGGCAGTAGCCTAACTGCGCCCGGCAGATCCCCGCCGAGTAGTTCTATAAGCCTGAACTCACGAACAGTCTTGATCCCGCCGCGGGCAGCCAGATAGTCACGCAAATGCCCTTCAGGCAGCAGGTTGGAGAAAAAAGGGGGCAGTTTTGTCTGCACCGGACGTGATTCGGAAATCAGGTCACCGGAAGCTGCAATGAACGATTGGCTCAGAACGGGACGCTGGGGATCATTGAGATAGGCCTCTTCAAAGGCAAAGTAGGAACGGTCGCCGGTGAGCAGGGTCAACTTGCCCACGCTCACCTCACCCAGGCGCACATCCAGAACATCCGTCATCCACTATCCTCTTCATCCAGCCGCCATCTCGGCTGCTCTATATCTTCAGCGGATAGCAACGCCCGGATGGCGGGGAGCATTGCGCGGGGTACCAGTACAAGCTCCTGATCGAGCAACCGTGCCATATCTACCACGGTGGAGAGACGGGGATTCGCGCCACCCTTTTCAATCTTGGAGATATGGCTTTGCGGCAACCCGAGCTTGCTCCCGAGCTCCGACTGTTTGAGCTTGCTGTCGAGACGCGCCTGTCTGAGTTGACGGATTATTTCACTCATAAATATATGCTAATGCATATTTTATTCTATGTAAATATGCAATAACATATATACTGCTTATCTATTGCTTCAGGCAACCACCTCTATCCTTTTATCGACCCCGACTCCACTGTTCCGAGTCGCAGTTATCTCCGCCATGATAGAGAGGGCGATCTCCGAGGGCCGCTTGCTGCCGATCGGCACACCGGCCGGACCCCGAACCCGCTCCAGTTGCTGTAAGGTGCAACCCATTTCAACCAAGCGCTGACGTCGTTTCGCGGCAGAGCGTGTGGAGCCCAGGGCACCGATATAAAAAGCGTTGGTATCGAGGGCCTCGAGCAATGCCATGTCATCCTGCTTTGGATCGTGGGCCAGGGTGACCACGGCGGTGCGCGGTTTCGATGCCAGCTCTCTGACCGCGTCATCCGGCATCTGCCGGCTATAGGCGACATCGGGGAGCGGATCGGGATCGGCGAAATCCTCCCGGGGGTCGCAGATGGTCACCCGGTAGTCGAGCATACGCGCCATCCTCGCCAGGTAGCGGGCCAACTGGCCATCCCCTATCAGCAGCAGCTGCCAGGCGGCACCAAAGACCTTGACCAGCTCCCCATTGCTCAGGCTCAGCTCCGGATAGCCGGCACCGTCACTTAAGCTTACCTCGCCGGAATCTTGGGACAGCCGTCGGGCGACCAGCTCACCACCATCTATGCGCCTCAAGAGTTCCTCGATGGGATCAACCGCGTCGAGATGCTCGATGGTCATCTGCAGTCGGCCGCCGCAGGGGAGCCCGAAGCGGGCCGCCTCCTGGCTATCGACACCGAATCCCACCGAGGTTGGGAGGGCATCGGAGAGCTCCCCGCTGCGATAGCGGTTGATCAGCTCCTCCTCGACGCACCCCCCCGAGACCGAGCCGATGAAGCGTCCCTCATGGTTCATCGCCATCAACGACCCGGGTGGCCGGGGTGAGGAGCCCCAGGTCTGAGTCACCGTCGCCAGGGCCACCCGTTTTCCCTGACGCAGCCATTCGGCGGCCTTGGCCATGACCTCACGGTCTTCCGCCTGCACCATCTCACTCAAGGTATCGCTATTACTCACCTCTATAACCTTTTAGTGTTAACTGGCCCTAGGTAGAACAGAGTTAAAGGGTATGAGCCCCCAGGGAGAACCCCGGGAGCCGGAAACAATGCCGCACATGCATTGAAACATGCTCAGGCAAGCCGCAGTGGCAGTTGCCGCAGACGCTGACCCGTCGCTGCAAAGACCGCATTGGCGACGGCGGGTGCGATCACCGGTGTAGCCGGTTCGCCGACGCCGGTAGGCGGCTCTGTGGAGGGCACGATATAGACCTCCACCTCGGGCATCTGGTCGATACGCAGGGTCAGGTAGTCGTGGAAGTTGGACTGCACCACCCGCCCCTCCTTGAAGCTCAGCTCGCTGGCCAGGGTGGCCGCCAGGCCGTATCCCATACCGCCCTGCATCTGCGCCTCGATGACATCGGGATTGACCGGCACCCCGCAATCCACCGCAATCACCACCCGGTCCACATAGATCACCCCGCGCCGAACCGTAACCTCCGCCACCTGGGCCACATAGGAGTTGAAGGATTCGTGCACCGCCACGCCGCGGCCACGGTTGCGCCCCAGTGGTTCATCCCAACCCGCTTTCTCCACCGCCAGGTTGAGTACCCCGAGGTGGCGCGGATGCTCCGCCAGCAGTTCGCGCCGAAAGGCCACCGGATCCTTACCCGCCTCGGCCGCTATTTCATCGAGGAAGCACTCCACCGCAAACGCGGTATGGGTGGAACCCACCGAGCGCCACCAGAGCACCGGTACCGGCAGTGGAGGTGAGTGCAGGTCGATGTGGATGTTCTTCAGCGCATAGGGCAGGTTTGCCGCACCCTCCACCGATGTCTGGTCAATCCCGTCCTTGACCATCACCGACTCGAAGGGTGTGCCCGCCAGGATCGATTGGCCGACGATACGCTGCTGCCAGACAAGAGGCCGGTTGTCAGCATCCAGTCCCGCCTTGAGTTTGTGCAGATAGAGGGGGCGGTAGTAACCACCGCGTATGTCATCCTCACGGGTCCAGATCAGTTTTACCGGGGTCCCCGGGGGCATCATCTTGGCGATATGCACCGCCTCGAGGACATAGTCGGCCTTGGGATTGGCGCGACGACCGAAGGAACCGCCGGCATAGAGCATGTTGATGCGCACCTGATCCGGCTGCAATCCAAGCAGGCCGGCGACCGCCATCTGATCCCCGGTATTCATCTGCTCCCCATTCCAGATCTCACAACCCGAGGCGTCTATGCGCACCACGCAATCCATCGGTTCCATTGCGGCATGGGCGAGGAAGGGTACGCTGTATTCGGCCTCGATGACCTTTGCCGCCTGAGACATCGCCGCCTCGCTGTCACCCTCGTTGCGGGCGACCCTACCGGGTTGTTTCGCCAGGGTTCGGTAGTCATCGAGTATCTCTTTGGAGTTCTGCTTGAAGGCCTCGCTCTCATCCCATTCAATCTGCAACGCATCCCTACCCTGCTTGGCACTCCAGAAATCATCCGCCACCACGGCAACCCCCGAAGGGATCTGCAATACCTGTTTGACACCCTTGACCTTTCTCGCGGCCTTGTCATCAAAACTGCTCACCTTGGCACCGAAGCGCGGGGGATGGGCCACCAGGGCGGTATACATTTCCAGGAGTTTTACATCGATGGTAAAAATCGCACTGCCATCTGTCTTCTCCGCACTGTCCTTGCGCGGGAGGCGCTTGCCGATGAGACGAAACTCCTCCGGGTCCTTGAGCAATACTTCCTGGGGTACGGGCTGTTGCGCGGCGGCTTCAGCCAGCTCGCCGAAGTTGGCGCTGCGGCCGCTTGAGGCATGGCTCAGCACACCTTCCTGAACCTCGATCTCATCCGCTTTCACCTGCCATTGCTTCGCGGCAGCCTCTACCAGCATATGTCGCGCCGAGGCACCAGCCTTGCGCATCTGCAGCCAGGAGTTGGCGATGGCGGTGCTGCCGCCGGTCCCTTGGGACTCGCCCCAATAGAGATTCTTGTAACGCTTCGCATCCGCCGGGGCACCCACCACTTCTACCTGTTCCCAGGCGGCATCGAGCTCTTCCGCCACCAGGGTGGCCAGTCCGGTGTAGGTACCCTGTCCCATCTCCAGATGTTTGGAAATCACGGTGACCTGGTTGTCACTGCCGATGCGTAAAAAGGCGTTGGGTTGAAAGATCTCGTCCTGCGCCGGCGCAACACCCGCAAACCCGGGACCCGACTTGCGCATCTCCGCACGGCTGACCGGCATGATACCCAGGGTCAACCCGGCTGCGGTGGCGACTCCCGCGGCGAGGAAACGGCGGCGACTCAGATTGGCAATCCACTCACTCTTCATAGCGTTTTCCTCCCTGCAGCCTGGGCGGACTTGGCGGCGGCCGCCTTGATGGCAGCGCGAATCCGCACATAGGTGGCACAGCGGCAGAGGTTGCCCCGCATGGCGTCATCGATATCCGCGTCGGTGGGGCGTGGCTTGCGTTCGAGCAGGGCCGTGGCTGACATGATCTGGCCCGACTGGCAGTAGCCGCACTGCACCACCTCCTGATCAAGCCATGCGGCCTGTACCGCCTTGCCGACGGCAGAATCCAAGCCCTCGATTGTAGTCACCTGCCTGCCTATCGCTTCCGACACAGGGGTAATACAGGAGCGAACCGGTTCACCATCGAGGTGTACCGTGCAGGTACCGCACTGCGCGATTCCACAGCCGTATTTGGTGCCGGTGAGTCCGACGTGGTCCCGTAACGCCCACAACAAGGGAGTATCGGGATCGATGTCGAGGGAATGATCTGAACCGTTGACATTGAGTTTGATCATGCAGAGCCTCCATCCTTCTCCATCCGTAGCGTTTAGTATCCGTCAACCTGTATTGACAGGATCAATGGGGGTTAGCCTTTTCGCAGCAATGTATTACCCCTAGGACCTGTTTATTGTTACAGTCACGAGACATAACAAGAGGCGTCACGCCAGGTTGGACTGTGATTGTCAGGTTAATCGAGTACAAGATAGGATAGTATGACAGGCCTGGCTTAGCTACGTTCAAATTTAAAGACTAATCACATCGTCCTCAACCACAACCCGGTTCCTTCCGCTCACCTTGGCCCTGTAGAGGGCGTCATCGGCACGCTTGAAGAGTGTCTCATCCCTATCGGGCCCGTGAAGAGATGCAATACCGCATGAGACAGTGAGTTTCAATCCGATGACATTGAAGCAACAACCGCTCTGTTGAATCACCTGGCTGATTTTTTCTGCCAGGGCTCTTGCACCCTCGGCGTCGCATTCGGGCAGTAGCGCCACGAACTCTTCACCCCCGTATCGTGCGGTGAAATCACTTTCGCGCAGGTGTGAATCTATCACCTGGGCCACACATCGAATCACATCATCACCAAAGGGGTGCCCATAGGTGTCATTGATCTTTTTGAAATGGTCGATATCCCAGACCACCAGCGACAGGGGCGAACCGCTGCGTTCACTGCGTGCTATCTCCGATTTCAATCGCTCGGAGAAGGCACGCCGGTTTGCAATACCGGTAAGCGGATCGACCTGGGCAAGTCTACGTTCGGTTTCCAACTGCTGCTGCAGCAATGCCACCTGCTGTTCAAGCTCATCAACCCGTGTCTGCAATCGCTGATCAGGCGTAACTGGATCGGAAACCCGGTCTGGCAGTCGAATTGTGGAGACTGACTGATTATCATGTTTCACAAGTCTGAGGTTGCAGTTACCCCTTTTGGAATGATCTGTTGATCCCATCGTACGCAACCCTTCCGATTCTTGTTTGATATTCAGGCTGTATGTTTGCATCTGTTGTCTCTGCGCTGGTTTTTCTCTCTGTGAGTAAGAATATGCCCAGAATCAGTAGCAACTGTGGTGTGAATGAGGAGATTTTGTGAAGAATGGGTTGAGATCTCGCAACCACAAGCGATGGGTACCAGAATAGTGATATGAAGTTCAATATCACCGGCAAACTCGTCGCAGTCCTTTCACTGACCAGCGTTCTGATCGTCGCCGCCATGGCGACGGCGATCTATTGGAGTTTTCAGAAGGGCTTTATCACCTATCTGACGGAACTGGAACTGGAGCGCCTCGATGGGACCGTTGCCGACCTAAGTGCCAGCTATAGAATAGTCGGCTCATGGAATTTCCTACGCGGCAATCACGAGGCTTGGATGGAGTACCTGCCGATGCAGAATCCACGCAACACCCAGGCTCTACCACCCAGACCGTCCGGCAGAAACCTCGGACCACCGGGCATGCCCTTTACACCACCCCTCGCGCCCCAGGACCGCAGTGGCTTGAGCACCCGGCTGCGTCTCCTCGATGCCGAGAAGAACAACATCATCGGACCGCCCAGCAGTGACGGCAATGCCATGCTGCGGCCAATAGAACTGGATCAGCGCACGATCGGCTGGTTGAGCCTGAGCCCTCTTCCGGTGCCCGAATCCGATCTCGATCGCCGCTTTCGCGATCAACAACTCCAAGCGATCTACCCCATTGCCGGTGGCGCCCTGCTGCTGGCGCTGATGATCGGCATCCCCCTGGGACGCCATCTGCTGAAGCCGGTGAAAGCGGTCGCCGCAGGCGCCCATGCCCTCGCCAGGGGACGTTTCGATATCCGCCTCGATCCCCAGGGCAGCGATGAGTTGGGGAGGCTGGTGGATGATTTCAACGCCTTGGCGAAGGTGTTGCAACGTAACGAGCAGTTGCGTCGTCAGAGCATGGCGGATGTCTCCCATGAACTGCGTACCCCACTGGCGATCCTGCGTGGCGACATCGAGGCGATTCAGGACGGGGTACGGCCCCTGGATCAGTCACAGATAGCCAGGCTCCACAACACGGTCATGGTATTGAGCCGCCTGGTAAACGATCTCTACGATCTCGCCCTGGTGGATGCGGGGGCACTGACCTATCAGAAGTCAGTAATCGATCTTTCCGCTATCATGCAACAGGCCGCCGATGCCGCCGAGGGTGAGTTCGCAAAGAAAGAGATTATGCTGGTCACTGACATAGAAGAAGGGTTGGAGATTTTCGCTGATGAACGTCGGCTGCGGCAGGTCTTCGACAACCTGTTGAAGAACAGCCTGCGCTATACCGACAACGGCGGTGAGTGCCGGCTGACGGCACAGCGCAAAAAACGACAGATCCATATCAACCTGGAGGATTCGGCCCCCAGTGTGTCACAGAGTGAGCTGCCGAAACTGTTCGACCGCTTCTACCGGGTGGAGGCGTCGCGCAACCGCAGCAAGGGCGGCGCCGGACTCGGCCTTGCCATCTGCAAGACCATCGTCACCGCCCATGAGGGTAAGATCGCTGCCCAGGCCTCCCGCTTGGGCGGCATCCGCATCCATATAAAACTGCCGGCTGAGACCGATGACCATGAGTGAGCCAACCCAACGCATCCTGATCGTCGAAGATGAACCTGCCCTGGCGAACCTGCTCGAGGACTACCTCAAGGCGGCGGGCTTTCGCACCGACGCCATGCGGGAGGGGACTGGGGTGGTGGAGGCGGTGCGGGAGAATCCCCCGGACCTGATACTCCTCGACCTGATGCTGCCGGGCAAGGACGGCCTCGATATCTGCCGCGAGGTCCGCGTATTTTCCGATCTGCCCATCGTCATGGTCACCGCCAGGGTGGAGGAGATCGATCGCCTGCTCGGCCTGGAACTCGGCGCCGACGACTACATCTGCAAACCCTACAGCCCCAGGGAGGTGGTGCTGCGGGTGAAGGCGATCCTGCGACGCCTGCATCCCGCCATCGAGTCGACACCTGGAGTGGCGGGTCTGGAACTCGATGAGAGCCGTTTTTCGGCACGCTTTCAGGGGGTGGCATTGGAGCTGACACCGGTGGAGTTCAGACTCCTCAAGGCCTTCGCTGATCAACCCGGCCGGGTCTACTCCCGCGCCCAGCTGATGGATCATCTCTACACCGATCAGCGGGTGGTGAGCGATCGCACCGTGGATACCCATGTGAAGAACCTGCGCAAGAAACTCAACGCCGTGACCCCTGATGAAGAGATTATCCGCTCCATCTACGGGGTCGGTTATAAACTCGAATTGCCGCTCTAAGACAAATGATGCTTTTCTATTTATTAAGTCCGCAAATGAACGCGAATAAACGCAAATAGAAGAGGTCTATGCTTTAGGATGAGCGGTGCGGCTAGCCGCACCCTACGCTCTGTTCTCGCGAAGTAAAAAACATTTGCGTTCATTCGCGTTCATTTGCGGACTTTTCAATCTTTCGCATCCCGCACACAGCGAGCGTAGTTAAAGATACGGGTCTCGTCCCGCTGTCCCCCCCTGGCCTGCCAACGGGAGGGGTTGCCGGTTTTGGGATCGCTGCGTTGGGCGCCGGCGCCATGCACGTCCTCGCCATCCACCGAGGTACATGGGCCGAAACAGATATAGTTGGCCATGGCGGGATTCTCCCCATGGGTGGTGGAAGACCAGAACCAACCGGCCTTGTCCTGTTGTTTGAAAAGGTTCGCATCGATGGCCGGAGTGTTATAACGATAGTCGACCAGGGTCTGCAGCTCTTTGATGTTGGGCAGGCGCCAATCGCTGTGCCCTGCCAGGTTCAATCCTTCGCAGTAAGCAAGGGCCTGGTACCAGTCACGGGGCTGGCCATCATCCGCTTGTTGCCACATCAAGTTCACTGCGGCATCGCTTACCGTTCCATTGCGATTGTCCTGAAACAGGTTATCACCCCAGGGTTCACCACTGACACAGCGGTGGAACAGACGGCTGCGTCCCTGCTTGGGTGCGGCCTTTATCCTGCCGTCGAGAAAATTGAAAAAGAAGACATGGGGCGTGGAAGACCCCAATGCTATCTCACCCACATAGTGCGTCGAAGACCAGGTCTGTCCCATCATTGAGGTGTCGTGGGTGGAAGCATAGGGATCGCCAACGAGAATCTCGGGACCCGGTACCTTGAGGTCGAAATAGCGGCGATCGATATAGAACTGCTGCGACCCTTGGTTGCGCCAATGGGAGATGGAGAAGAGCTCGGTGATGCTGGGCAGACGCCATGCCCGGCTACCCGCCAACTCGAGCCGGCTGCATGCCTCCACCGCGTCCCGATAGCTCAATCGTTGCGAATTATGGGCCTGCTGCCAGCGCAGCCCGGTAACGAGATCGGTTACCGTGCCGTCACCATTATCCCAGTAAGCCTGTTTGCTGCTGTAGTGGCCATCCTGCCCCTTGAAGCGCGGTTGAACATCCGCACAAACCACCTGCCGCCGATTGCTGAAACAGTCGATCTGCCCGGTGTCGGGTACTCTGTTCCGCAGAGCTGTCACACCTTTAGACGACACAACAGCGGATACCGAGGGTTCTACCCGGATCACAGCCGGGCCGGCCGGTTGCCTGAGTTCACCCGGTTGCGGCTCAAAACGGTCCTGATCCGGTCGCTCACCGGGAGGAGGCCCCATGCGATGGCCACTCGGCACGCAGACCAGACCTTCGGGCATATTCTTGCAGCTCCCCTCGACAGCTCCATGTGGCGCCTGAAAGGAGCAGTCTGCACCCTGCTGTTTCTGTTCGCACACCTGGAACGCCTCAGGGGGCGGTCCACCACCCGGCGGTCTGCCGCCACCGGGTTCAAACCGGGTCTGTGCCATTGAGATCGAGATAAATCCGCTTGCCAAACATCCCACCCATAGCGCTTTCATACCGTACACCTTATCTAAATTGAATCTCTAGTTAATCAGTCTACCCATCGATTTAGGAGAAAGTATGGAGAAAGATATGGATTAGTGTGAAAAGAGCGCGCTGAATCGATACTTCCCGACCAGGAGACCTTTATTGTGACCTGATGCATAGTCTGATACACCCCATGCTGCGGGCTGGTCTAACCATTGGATCGCAGCGGAAATCAATTGGAAATTGTTGAGACAAATTCACATTAATGGGTTGAATGAGTTTTTGAGTTTACGGCTAAATAGGATAACCTATCAGCCAACTCTACGGAATTTCTCAACACTAACCCGGTGAATGTAATGAAAATTTCCATCAGCCAGTCACTCTCGTACAGCGTCTTCGCGCTTATGCTTCTCACTCAGACCGCACAAGCCGCACCCGGCATGAACGAGCAACAGATGCAACAAATGATGCTCAACGCCGAGAAGGCTCAAAAGTGTTTTAGCAAGTTTAAGCAGGAGGACTTTGAAGAACTTGAAGCGATGGGAAAAAAAATGGAGTCCGATATAAAGGCCCTGTGCGCTGCCGGTAAGCGTGATGAGGCAATGAGTACCGCGATGAAGTACAGCAAGCAGATGCACAGCGATCCAAAAATGAAAGAGATCCGCAAATGCGGTGAATTGATGCAGGGTGCCACGGCCGGCATGCCTCAAGCCTATATGCCCCCGACAGAGGAAGAACAGGAGGAAGGCGGTCACATCTGTGACGATATGTAACCTATAGGGCGACAATCATGTGGTTGCGCTTCAGATGCCTATCAGAGGTTGCAACATACGGCTGAATACACCTGAGAAGCGCAATCTATCGTCGGTGGCAATGAGACAGACACAGGGCTCATCGCCAACCACCATCGGTTGGTGCTGATCCGATGCATCCAGATCGGCCAGGTCACCGCTCTTAAAGCGACCCAATTCATCCTCATAGGCACCCTTTAGAATCAGGGTCAGTTCACCGCCCATGTGGGTATGGTGAGGGATCGTGGTACCAGGGGCTATGGAGAGCAGGCGAACACTCCCCCTTCCACTCTCCACCCCGTTGATGATGTGTTGGCGGATGCCGGGTACAAGACTTCGCCAATGCAGCGAATCCAATCCTTGCGGTACATAAGGGGCAAGGATTCCCGGCAGATCATCCACAGCTGCCGGCACTACCGGCTCGGGTATACTCTCTTGCGGATCAGTTTCGATACGCGACCACAAGTCATCTATACCCCCGGCAGACATAGCCACCGGTCCGAGCTCGGTTAGCAACTCTCCGCCTAGGGCATTCGCCTCCGCCATGCGCTCGCGGCAGTGTTGACAATGTTCCATATGGGCCGCCAGCACCAGGGAAAAACCTTCAGTAACCGCACCCGCGGCATAGGCCAGAATCGTTGCATCATCAGGGTGGTGATTGATCCTCATATCTTCTCTCCCATACCCGTTCTCAGTTTGCCAAAGGCAAGTCTTAGACGGGATTTCACTGTTCCTATCGGAATCGACAGATGGTAACTCACTTCTGAATGGCTCAGTCCCTCAAAGAAAGCAAGCCGTACAACATCCATCTGTTCCTCCGGCAGGTCTCCTACAAGCGTCCGCAGCCTGTCTGCATCCGGTCGCTTTTCGAATCGCTCATGAGCAGTTAAACCTTCGTCGTTTTGCTCCTCTTCGGCAGTGAGTTCCACCTCATGCAGCTTGCGTTTGCGCAAGCGGTCTATCTGTAGATTGCGTGCAACTCTGAAAATCCATGTGGAAACTGCGGCCTTTTGCGGATCGTAATGGTGTGCCTTTCGCCATATTTGAACCATGGTTTCCTGGGCCAGATCATCGGCACTGGCCTCGTCGGCTCCCTGCCTGATCATGTAGCCCTTGATCCTGGGAGCAAAATAACCATAAAGGCGCTCAAAGGCATAGCGGTCACGGTTTTCTGCCACCGATAACAACCAGTCTACAGCCTCATTCAGGGCCACTTCAGGCACGATTTCTGACTCAGTATTTAGGTTAGTCACAGCCAACATAATAGCTCTGCCCCCCTTTTTGTCTATCCCTCTTTACGTAATCTCTTATCTACTGGATCACTTAATATGAGTGGTAATTTGAGCCTTGTTTTCGATTTAGCCGAAGCGGTCGTCCCCAGATAGACTGGGGATCGACCGTTTGGTGCAAATGCCCTATTAGAATTGGGGTAAAAATACGCTATCAACAACCCAGACAAGGCCATTGGCTGTTCTGTAACCCTGACAGTCAACCTCAGACTGGTTAACCATCGGACCTGACCTACTCAGATTGGCGAATAGAGTCTGTCCGGCAAGCGTATCGTACTTACGAATGTAGCGAACTCTCCTGGGATCGACCTCTTTCGGCACCACGTGATAGGCGAGTATGGTGGTCAGAATATCCTCATCACTGGCAATCAGGGTAAGCAGGTCACCAGGGATATTGCCGAAGGCCTCGTCTGTCGGTGCAAACACGGTAATACCTTCACTGGTATCAAGCAGCTCAGCCACATCCATTGGAAGTACAGCTGCCAAGGTGCTGAGGCCCAATGATACCGCTCCTTCAGTAATCGTCGCTGGCCTTACGTCGATAATGTCTGTCTTAGCGCATTTAAAATAGCCGCCTCGCCAACCGGCATTGGCCGATGTGGTAAAGAGGAAAAGCATGGCTGGTATCAATAGAGTGACGATTGGTAACAGCATCTTTTTCTTTTGCACATTACTCACGACAATAGTATCGGTGTTATTTGCTTTCATTTTATTGCTCCAAATGGTTGAAGTTGTAGCGTTGTTCAGGATCTGTAAAAAAACCCAAATCGATAACGAACGACGCTCGACGATTCAACATACAAATGGGTACTCCTTTTGATTACCAGCGTGCGTTCACAGGCTTCTACGCTGGGCCTAGAAACGTGGATCACCAACAAAATCGATTTATTAGCAGATGAAAAATGTGGGATTGATTAGGCTTACAAAATCAAAGCCGGTTAGCGATAGTCGATACTTGGATAGGGAGAGAGAATGGCTACCCAAGGTTAGGTTCAAACTGTATTGAACAGGCAATTGATGTCAGTGTATTGTCAAGTATTCGCGATGCCTGTGGATATGAAATGCGGCTGGTCCAGCACACTCCTAACTTTCACTCGGATTCTGTTATTACTGATAGGCAAGAACCTTTTCAGTTTTAAGAACAATCTCTCCATTTTCTAAAATCAATAGTTCGTCATGGGATAGTTTAAAAACATCTTCAAAGATTAATGCCGACTTATCCCTCAACATCTTGACCTCCTGCAGGCGTCCCGCCTCAATATAGGCCAATACTAGTGAGGCCATGGCAACAGGAGTTGTAATCAACCAGTCATAGATCTTTGCCTTATCATCTGGAGTGATGTTTACATATTCCGTATTCAGTGAACGAAATGCGCGGATAAGAAACTTCGCTGCGTTATCGGATGCGGTCTTACTCAACCCTCTTTCAGACGCCAATTCCCAGAGCAAAACAAAACCGACCGCATAGGCGACACCCATGTCATTAGCAGCATAGTTGTTGTCCAATAGATTCTTCACAAACCGATCGCGATTATTCAGGAAGGCGCTGGCCAGCGTCTGACGAAGTGCATCCGATCCTCCACAGAGGAGAGTGGCGAGCTGATTTGCGGTTTCCCCCCTGGCACTCTCCGGGGCAGGCATATTCGAGGTGATTCTACCCTGCGCATCGAATGTATTGCGATCAAGCTCTATTCTATCAGCCCGATCCATGTTGCCGATCTGGGTAAACAGAGTTCTCATACTCGGCAAATTTTGCGGTGAAAATTCTGCTTGGCAGGTAGCGGAGATGAGGATTGCGAGAACGCAACACACAGTCTGGAGTGAGTTTTTCATTGCAAAATCCTTTTTGCTCAGTCTAAAGACCGCGAGAGCGGGCAATAAACAGGACCACCGGAGATCATCGTCCTTGGGGTATACCCATCCTAGTATAGCTTAATTGAGCATCGCATAAAAAACTAATATTGCAAGATTATTCTCACCTAAACGACTCAAGTTCTTGATTTAAAATATCATCTATCAAGGAATCAGATAGTTTGTATCTGGCATGAGTTATTTTTGTTCTATCTGTAATGGAAAGTTCTGCTGACGGATCAGACTCATTAGTTTCATCGCTAGACATGAAGACTACATACTTCCCGTCAACCGGTTGCAGTTAATAGAAACTCATTGCCATCGCGAGACCAATCATTATCCCTTGATGCTTGTTTTTGACGTATAAATGAGCAGTAATCCACAAGATACAATTTATCCTTGCATTAAAGTTACTCATTAGCCGAGGTCACTCAAGTTTACACGATGTAGTCGATCAAAGAGTGCTAATTTCAACGCACATGCTTAGTGAAGATTAACGCCAAGGCAGATAGATAGACATAGGTTTTTGACAGTATCGGAATCAGATACCATGAGATTCTTCATACTAATGAGACGGATTACCAGCATTGCAGCATTTGCGATTTTGCTGGCCGCGGTTGCTGCTTGCAGTTCAGGCAGCGATGATGACACTACTTCTCCCAGCAGCGGAGATAGTGCCGAAGATAGCAGTGGAGGCACTGACGGTGGCAACGATGGAGGCACTGATGGAGGTAGTGGCAGCGATATTGTCAGCGCATTGATTGACGGCTATACACTGCCCAATCCTGAAACCACTTCACCAGTTTTGCTGTACACCGATATCATCGCCGGACCAAGCGGGTCACTGGTTACTGTTTGGGGACAAAACCTGTCTGTAACTCCCAACCTTACCTGTGGATCAGAAGCCTGTACCATCGTATCAGGTGTGGTGGCTGACTCAGACCACATCGCTCATGGTAACATTCCACAGCGACAGAAACTGGTTGTAGCGTTCAATTCCGGTAATGATATTACCCTGACTGGCGCTAATACACTGCCGTTCAGAGTCACAAGTGGATCAATAATCAACATCAACAACAGCTCATCGATTGATCTCAGCTCAGCAGTTGATGGTGACCTGGTATACGTTACCGAAGGAACCTACACCAACTCGTCAGCAAGCTGCGGAGGTTCAAATCCAATCATTTGCGCACGTTCAGGTGTAACAGTTGTCGGACATCCTCTAAACAGCAATCGGCCGGTTATCGATTGCTCTTCCAACGTAGGTGTTGATATTGGCGGGGGGAGTGATATTTCTGCATCGACACTCGCCAATTTCGAATTCAATTGTGGCGATTCAGGAAGGGCTATCAGGGCAAACCGCCAAGGGCTCAAGGAAGCGATCATGGTCGTCAATAATTACGTTCATCATGCCCGAAGTGGCAGTAGTGGTGCATTTGGCGAGTTCAGCAATACGGTTAACGTTTTCGTTGTCGGCAACCGCACCGACACAACAGGAATTTCTGGTGAAAACAATGCCCATTCCATCTACCATGGGGGGCGTGACACCAACGTCAATTTTCACATCAGTTTGAATCGCTTGTCCAACCATGAGGGTGGCCGTGCAATCCAGGTGTACGGTCATCGTACCCCGGAGTCGATGCAGCAACTCTATATCATCGGCAACCACGTAACCAACGCAAATGGCAACGCAGCGATATTGGTATCTCACACCGACGCTCAATCAGGAGATCCAGATGATCGCAGCTGGATAGACTCAGTGACTGTCGCCAGCAATACCTGTGATGACAATCAGATTCAATTCCGTGGTGCCAATCTCAACGGTGGAGACGACTGGCTTGCCTATTCGAACAACTGTGCGATCAACTCAACCATGGGTGGCGATACTAATTCCTGGGTAATCGTCACCGATAACAATGGAGCGGTCAGCGGAAATACGCGTTAATTGCCCCACAAGCCACTGTTTAAGGTAACATCAGAGGTAATTCTCGATTAGCATCTTCTACTTGTTGCGAATGTGCAGCTCTCTATTGGTGACTACCGTTTTTTTGAGACTGCCAGCAACCTCAAAGATGAGGCCACATCATGCTACATATCGGACGATAGCGATACGACCAAGCGCATAATTAATCTGATTCCTGACAAGGAAATAAACTCCTAGGGAGCGTGTGTCGATAGACAGATTCCCACTTCTATTGAGAGTTATTTTAGGAAACTACCGCACTTGACCCTAAAGTTTAATAATTTTCCTAAATAATAAGAACAATACTCCTGACTATATGATTATATAATAAAGTTTACCTCTAGCCGGCCGAAAAGTGAGGTGGGCTGGAGTTCGATGGCAGACTCCAAAGAACAACGCACTAAGAATAAGAATTCATGAATGATGGATAGTTTTTCACTCGGTGAAATACTGCAGAGCCTTGGAGCATGGCAGTAATGGAAGAATTGATACAGCAGTATTCTGACCACGCCAAAAACGGTTTCTACTCTGTTCACTTAGCAGAGATCTCAAACAAGGGCAATCAGGCCTTCACCACATCTGATATTCTCAATGACAAGGGTGTACTCCTTGCACGCAAGGGTGTCAACATCAACCGGGATGTACGACAACAGCTGATCAAACACAAGCTGCTGAGACCTCTGGATAACCACATAGGTCTGGAACACCAGGCGGACACCCAAACCCTTATCAAGGCATTCAGGCTTCTGTTGGATAAGTATCCTGATCTACAGGTGGTGAATGAGGCCCTGAATTTTGGACCCGAGTTCGAGAAACTGTTGCAACTCGAAACACTGCATCCGCTAATTACCCAAAAACTGACCGTGCTCGAGGCACAGATGCATTCCGAGTTTGAAAAAAGCATTTTCGCTGCCTGGCTGTCTACCATGATTGCACGTGAGATGGGATTGAGCCTGGATGAGAGGCGCAATACCCTGGTAGCTGCCCTCATCCACGATATAGGCCTGCTGCATTTGGATCCGGACATTATCTGCAGCAACAGGAAACTCTCCACCGATGAGTGGAGGACTGTACGTGCTCATGTGGTAGTGGGTAAGATAATTGCTGACTCTGTGCCTGGTATCTATCCAGAGATTTCCCGCGCCGTTATAGAACACCACGAAGACTGTTTCGGGGCAGGATATCCTCAAGCCTTGAATGAAGACCAGCTTGGAATGCCTGGAAAGATCATAAACATGACCGACAGTATCCACTCCATCCGGGTCAAATCCTTTAGCAACAGTCAACGAACCCTTGGCGACATCAAGCCATATCTGCAACTCAATCCCACCACCAATGGTTATGAAGTGTATCGCGCGACTATGGCTATTGTTAAAAAGTCAGGCCTGCAACCGGTCAGATTGAGGCCCGACGATTGCCCGAAGGATTATGCCAAGAACCTGGGAAAACAGATCGATATTCTTGGTGATGCAAAGCAAGCCCTTGATGATATTCACGAGAACCTGTTAGAGCTCAACGAGAGAGTAGACCAGAAAGATGCCAAACAGCTCTCCGCTATAGCCGCAGTCACCCATAGAATACGCTCGACCCTACATGAGTCCGGTCTATTGAGTAGTGAAATTGCCGAGTGGCTGCAAATGGAAAGAGACATATCGGATGTTGATGGACAGGTCATGGGTGAATTCAACGAGATCGAGTTGCTGATCAAAGAGCTGACCTGGCAGATACGTAATACTGTGCGCATGTTCCACAGCTACCATGATTCCACCACCACCCATGATACGATGATGATGGAACATATTGAGACATCAATACAATCTATCCAGGATATCTTTGACCAGCTCAGTTAATTCGAGCAACGCTACTCAGGTCGCATGTGCGGAACCTATTGCTGGTTGTAACAGCTTTTCCCTCTCATTAATGGCTCATTGGGAGAAACGCTTCGCCGGCGAGATTGCAGAACCCGCCTCATCATCATACTCAGCATACGCTCCGTATTCGAAGTGGACGACTGCCAACGAATCGAACGATTGAAGCCTTTCTTCAAGAAATAACCTATCAAGCTATTGACGGGCGTCGATCGTCTGCGTATGCGCGACCAGCCGAACAGCGTAGGGGTTAATCTGTTTCATCGTCGTCGACCCCTTCAATAAATCGCCGGGCATTTTCAATGATTCGCTCCACCCTGTCGATTGGGATGGGACGGTCTCTGGACGGTGCCAGGATTCTGGCCAGCTCTGCGGGCTCGCGTCTGACCAGATCTCTTGCATCAATGATATCCGCAGCCCCAAGGCGGAAGGCAAAGGTCTCCCCTACGCCGCGAACCTCAGTGACGGGGAAACGGCCGGGTGGCCGATCACCGACCCCGAGTGTAGGGGTTTGGATTTGCGCCGCCGCACAGTGCGGATCGAAACCGCAACGGCAATCCTCTTCACAGCTTACGATGCCATTCGCATCAAGGGAGATAACTCTCAAGGGCGCACGGTGGTGATGAATTCCCCGGGGTCGAACCGCCGCCGGCATGCTCACCCCATCCGGCCCTGTGACATCTGGCCACAACAGGTCGCCGATTGCCGCACGGGCCGGGATCAGCCAGTAGTCGCCAGTCTGGTAGGTGCCGCCGGCCTCGAAGTAGACCTGTACACCGTCCTCCAGATTGATCCATTTGCCTGGTTCTACGGGTAGGACATCCGACCCCTGGTCCCATCGGCGAAGGATCGGATGGGTGGTGCTCGTCTCGTCAAAGACCGGTAGCAGCGTACCCCCAGGCACTTCGACGGTAACGGTGAATCCGACAGGGTCTACTGTCAATACACGATATAGACCGTAGGAGGTAAAGCGCAGGACCGAATTGTCATCGACAATCTCAACCCAGTCATTCTCGCTGATGCTGCGCCGCTCATCCGGCCCCAGGGTTTCCAGGGTCAGGGTACTCCCCTGCAGGGATCTTATACCGAATACGACAGAGCCGTTGTCACGGGACCATTTATAGCTTGCACTCGCCGTGGTTCCCGGTTCGTTGTCACTGTCATGAATCTCCACGCGATAGAGCTGGCTTTCCGCACCGCGATAGCGGGCTATCGGCGGAATCAGGCAGGGATCGTCCGTGGCAGCCTCCACCCGTGCCCTGGCCCGCAGACAAGGCAGGGTTCTTCTCGGTAGCAGGGCGTTTACAAGCCGAGAACAGTCTGTTTCATTCTGCAGATCATCGGTAATCTCCACCGTTTTTACCTGACAGACAACCTGGGCACGGCTTGCCGTATCCGGTCCGCCCAAGGCCGGCTCGCGAATGTGGTCGGCCTGCAGATGGTTCAGGTGTCTCTCCCAGACGTCGAGATAGACAAGATAGGAAGTGTTTCCGGACAGCCTCGCTTCATCGTCGTTCTCCAACAGAGGAAAATCGGGCTGAGTGGTATATGTCATAGGCACCGGGGCTTCGCCGGAAGGACAGTAGCTGAACGGTTCGTTCTCGCAGAGTATGCCATCGACATAGTAATGACCGTAGCCGATCACGAAATCGAATGCATGGTCTGCATCACCACTGCAGCTGATTTCGAATCCATTGCCCGGACCACCGTGTTGACCAATCAAGTCTACGGCAAGCGTTCTGATATAGTGCAACAGGATTGAAGTCTGCTCATTCCAATCGGCATCAATCAGCACACGGCCTTGCTGCATCAGCACGCGGGCGAAGTGATGGCGCTGTTCGTATGTATTGCGGCTGAAGTCGCCTTTCATGATTCCTTCTCCCTATTGTGTTGACTAATCGGATAAGATGATGTCAATGTCCATGCCCGCCGGTACAAACTCCTCGAGCCGGGCCTCCAGGTTGCTCATTCGCTGGGGCTGAAACAGATCATGAAAGGCACCCATCTCGGATTCATCGTCGGCGCCCCGGGTGATCTCACTGGAACAATCGACCAGCAACTGCGCATAGCCCGGATTTCCGTAGCGTCTACTGCTGAAGCGGGGCTTGACCCTCGCCCTTACCCCTTCGATGAGCGCGTCGATGTGGGCCTGCCCGTCGTCCTCCCAGGTGAATGCCGTAATCGAGGCCAGCAAGCTGTCAGGGACACACACTCCCATGATCTCGAGAGGAACACTCAGCATCGCATGCTTGCCCGCCTGCAGATCGCCCACTATCCAGACCGGCGGGTCATCATCACCATTGAAGATCCCCTGACTGAGCGTCAAACTTCCGTCTACGGCTTCCAAACAGCCTTGATTTACGTTGCCTTCCAGCATAGGCGGATCGAAGGCGACCTCAATTCCACTCAGGTTTCGCGGCCCGTTGTTACGCACATTCAGGGTAAAGATCACAATGTCGTCGATTTCTGGCGTCGGGTCGCTGGTATGTAACTCCAGTTGCAGGTTGAATCCACCTTCGTCTTCACCACAGTCAATGAGAGCCGCATCCGCATCGGCGCCAGCGACCAGCACGGGGAACTTCGCAGGGGGACCTATCGACTCCTTGGGTATTGCCGCCTTGGCCGCCTGTTCCGCCAGATCCGGTTGGCAACGGTAACGACGGGGAGTGCGCGAACCGGGAGTGACATAGCTGAAGCGGATACAGCCACGCTGACGCCGGGCCACCTTTATCAAGCCCAGGAAGATGCTGTTCTCCGCCAGGTCGATGGCATGGGTCTCGATGGTGCCAAAGACTGTCGTTCGCTCGATCACCAGTACCGCATGGGCCAGGGGCCAGGTTGGTGCGCCTATGGCCTCCCGTTGCGGGCTGGTGGCGTCGAGGATGGAGTCGTGGATGTGGATATTGACCGGATCGCTGCCGACCTCGTCCTGACTCACCTGGATCGAGCCGAGGATGCTGTGGTCGATTGTGACCCGCGCCTGGGTGTCGATAAGTTGCAGACTCGACTCGGCGGGGCGGAGCGGATCGCAATCGGGATCGATGGTCCAGCCGGGCACGAGTGTGCTGTGGCGCAGGGTGAATTCACCGAGTGCACCCTGACACTGTACGCTGCGTCCCGCCACCACCAGGCCGTCGAGGGTAAAACGACTCCCGGCCTCACCCACCACCGAGAGTGCATCGGGACGCGCCGTGTGCCAGTCCATCAGGCGCAGCAGGGCGCGCCTGCCATCGATGCTGCGGAGTTGGAGACTCTGTCCCTCGCCCAACTCGATATTGATCTGCTCGGTGTATACCCCGCCATCAGTGATCTCCACCACGGCGTGCTCGGGCGCCTCTTCGCGCCAGCGGACCAGGGCATCGTTGATTCGCTCAAAGGCCTGATCGCTACCGACCCGGTAGGTGACCGCCCCCTCCGGTTGGGTGGGTGAACGTTTGTACTCACCTGCGCCCATGTCATCGCTGAAGCCGTAGTGGTAAGCCACCCAGACCCCGTTCCTGGGCAACTGCCGGGGCGGAAAAACAATGCGTCCCAGAACCGGGTCTATGGCCACCTGGTTCTGTTGCGGCCGATAGCGCCAGTGGCTCAAGTCGGCCACCACCAGCGCCTCTGCGGGTATCGGCGCTGACAGATCCTGATCGCCCCAGCCGTCCGCCCAGAGGGTGAAGCTCCCCTCGCTACCGTAATAGTCCTGCAGATGGCATTGCAGGGCGCGGCGGGTAATGGGTATGGGCAGGTTCAGGGGCCCGGCGATATGGTATGGCGAGGGCTCTGCGCTGGGTCTGGTATAGAGAGGGGCGTCATTGCCGAGCACGCTGAAGGTGTAGCAGTGAGAACCCAGGTCCTCATGGCAGTAGGCGGGCTCCCAGCTGATGGGATAGGCCTTCAGGCGCCAGACAAACAGCCCCACATTGGGAATGTTGTAACGCCCCCGGGTGCGACAGGAGCTCAGACGGCGCACATCCACCGTGTGGGCCACACTGTCGAAGGGGCCATCGACACGCTCAAGGGCCAGTGCGTCGCGCAAATCCACCGATCGCCCGCGCTCGAGTCGCTGGTGGTTGAGGGGTTGCATCCAGGCCAGGAGCCGATAGAACTCCACCGCCCGGGCGGGCCAGTCGGCGATATCCCGGGCCAGCAGTTCGAGCAGCGCCAGCGTGCCTTTGCGGCGCCGGTTACGGATGGTGTTCGCCACTTCGCGACGAGGGGTAAGGATCTTGTTCAGTGCCCGCTGTTGTTCTGTTCTTATGTCGCCCGGCTGTCCAGCCTCATGGGCGCTTCGATAGCCGATGAGATCGCCAAGATAGGGCACCACCCACTCCTCGCAGGTCTCGATGAACCAGTTTTCGTAGAGCTGATCGATGTCGTCCTCGACGATGTCGACCTGCTCACCGATCACCTGTAGCAGTGCACGCAGTGGGTAGCCCAGCTCCGCGTCGCGTTGTCGATGGACCACGGGCAACAGCTCAAAGAGTCGGTCCGGGTGGCGTTTCATGAGGTCGCCTCCGTGAGAATCAGTGTGTCGGGCAGCTCCGGATTCAGATAGGCCAGCTGCGCCGGACGTATACCCAGGAGCGGATCCAGCCGTGCCAGATCGACGGGGATATAGTGCTTCGGCTGGGCAAAGGCGTCGCAGACCCCGCCGCCCGCTGAGGCACCTCTCTGCGAGGCTGCCAGATCCGCCAGCCGCTGTGCCAGAACCTGCGGATCTTCGGCTTCGGCTTCAGAGACCGCATCAAACAGATCGACGTCGACGTAGTCGACCCCCTCGACCCCCTGGATGACAGCGATCACCCCGCTGAGCAGCAGATCCTCCCCCAACTCCCGCCCCTCGAAACTGAAGCGATCCAGCAGGGCACCGCGGATGGCGGGTTCCACCTTCTCCCAGAGGTAGGCCTCATGGATTCTCACCCGTGCGTTGATGAAGAGAAAGAGCGCCTCCCTCAGCGCCAGCTGCAGGGGTAGATGGGGATCGCCGAAACGATCGAGGGAGCGCAACAGGTTCCGATAGAGATCGGACTGCGGCTCGATGGGCTGGTCGTCAGCACCGGCGATGGTGAGATGAATCAGGTTACGGTGCCCGTCACTGAGGCTGACCGCATGGGCCTTGCCGATGCCCGCATAGGTGCGGGTGAAGCTGGCATAGTCCTCCACCGATACCAGTCGGTCGAGGGCGAGCACGGCCAATGGCGCGTTGCGCCGAGCCTGGTCGCGACTCTCGGCATCGGCACCGCCGGAGGCGATTTGCGGATTGGTCACCTCTTTCACCCCCAGCGGCGGGGAGCCGAGGATGCTGATCCTGCCCGCCGCCACATTGCCCGCCTTGCCGATACCCGCGCGGTAGACGGCGCTGACATTCTCGACCCCGGTGGGGAGACGGGCACCCCGCTTGCCGTCGCCGAAGATTGTGCTGGTGTTGCCCTCATTGTCGCGCTTGGTCTGGTACCCCCGCTGGGTGCCATCCAGATAGAGCAGGGTCTTCTCCTCCGGCCAGAGGATGTCGTTGACGCGAACCTCGAGGCTGCTCTCCACACCCTCCGGGGTGGGGGCCGCGGTATGGGTCAGCGGGCTGTTGCCCAGGGTAAATGTCTGCATGGCCTGTGCGGCGTTGCCGCTGCCCAGGATCTCTCGCTGGGTCTCGCCGTGGCTCGCCTTGACCAGGTTGGCGTTGATCTTCACGCTGTCACGCCGATAGCGGTAGGCCAGATCTTCGGCCAGGAGCAGTCGCGTATGCAGGGTGTCCCCCGGCAGCTCCAGCAGATTGCCATTGACGTCGGTAACGGTCTGTACCCTGTGCTCCACCCCGGCCAGCATGGCAAGTTCGCTGGCCTCTATGCCCTCGACGATCTGTTGGTTCTCATCCAGGACGTCGGTACGTTCGCCGCTGACCGCCACCCAGCGCCCCGCCTCCAGGGCCTCATGCAGAGCGCCCAGTTCGATCTCGCCGCCGGCCACATCCTCCACCATCGGCGCTTCGGCCAGCGCCTGGATCTCGCTCTGGGCAAACACGGTGGTGGCGCGCAGCAGCGAGAGGGAGCTATCGCTCTGCTCGAGCCAGGGCCGGTCGAGCAGCAGTTGGGTCACCTTCGCCGAGATGCCGTAGTCGACCCGGGAGAGGGTGTTCACCTGCAGCACCCGATAGAGCTGGGGGTCGCTGTCGGGTCGATCGAGCAGCAGCCAACTACCCACCCGAATGTCATCATAGGTGGCATCGAGGGAGAGCAGACTGAGCGTCGTATCGCTGACCACGAAGTTCGAATCGTCGAGTCCGGCTTGCAGCTGATCGCCGGCACTGTTGAAGGAGAGGCTGACATGTTGATTCGTTTCGGGCACGGGCTGGGATACGGTCTGACCATTGCCAATGGGGATCGCGCTCATGCCGTTGACTTCAACATCAAAAAAGCTGGTGGGAGTGACCACTGTCGCCAGAACAACGCCGACACTCGATGGCTCTCGAATCAGGATACTTCGTTGCTGACTTGCCTCCGTAAACGTCGCTTCGATGGCGCGAAGATTCGAACTGCTCAACACACCGCTATACCCAGCGCGGACCGTGACTGAGACATAACTGCCTTGAATCGCAAAGCTGCCCTCATAGGTAGATTGGGTGGAGTCACTGAAGGTCTGATCCAATTGATCGAGTGTTACCACCTCCTCCAGGTTGTTGATTCCGTCTGAGACGAAGAGCTGAAGCTCCAGCGGCGGAAATAGGCCATTGCCCAGATCCACATCCAGGTCAAAGACACTATCCAACGACTGGGTGGTAGCGCTGAGGCGCAGGCCAAGACTCGATTTGAATTCGGCCAGATCCCACTCCCGCCTCCCCACCAGGACATTGTCGGCATAGACCAGATCGGGGGGCGCATTGTGCCCAAAGGGGGAGATCTTGAGGCGGAACGCCTCCACCTGGGGCAGCTCCTCGGCAGCGATGCCGGTCACCGGTGCATTGGCGTAGGCAGTGTAGAGGGTCTGTTGCAGACGCGGGCTGAAGCGGGTCAGCAGACGGGGACCCAGGTCGGCGCTGGCGCCGTAGGCGAGGGCTGCCGAGCGGGCCAGCTGAAAGCGGTTGGGCGGCTGCAGGGAGGGCGCCTTGCGCAGTCCCCTCACCACTTCGGCGAGTCGCGTCAGGGGGGGGTCTAGGCTGCCGCTGTGGGGGGTGGGTGAGCTGCCGGGAAGAGGTGGAGCGGTGCCGTAGGGCAGATAGCTCAGGGTCGTCAGATCGGCGCTGGCATCCGTCTCCACCGCCTGCGCGGTGTAGGCCGTGGCCTCATTACCTTGCACGATCACCAGCGCATCATTGACCTTAAGGTCGGTTGCGACGCCATCGAGGTAGAGGTCCCGCGCTTCAGTAAACCCAATTTCCCGCTGGAGATAGAGCGGGCGTGACAGGCGCGGGGAGATGGCGTTCCATGCGCTGCGGGCCTGCAGTGGCTCATCGGTCTCGAAGGGCTGCGGCAGTTCGCCGGGACCCGGCAGGCTGCGGGCCAGGGTGCCGGCCGGGATCTCAAGCTCGAAGTCCTCCTCCAGGGTGAAGGCGAGGAAGACGCTAGCGGAGACCCCGGGACGCAAGCGATAACCCACCAATCGTGCCAACTCCAGAATCGAGCGCCGCTCGGTGGCGGTCATCAAATAGCCCTCGTTGGCGATGCGTTCCTGGTAGAAGGTCAGCACATCGGCGACGCTGGACCAGGCATCGAGCAGGGCCAGGGAGGGGTCGTCCGGCTGGCGGCTCTGCAACCCCCGCAGGGGGCGCCGGCCATCGGCCAGACGATGGCTGGTGAGACGCGCCACCATGGACTCGAAAAAGCTGCCGTGGGTCCCCACCCGATAGCTCAGGGCGTCGAGGCCGGGACGGTTGGCGGTGGCCAGAGGGGTCAGGGTTTCGGTGCCTTCGCAGCAGCCACAGGTCGGGTCTTTCATCGTCCACCTCGCAGCTCAAACCGGATACGTCCGTGTTCGGGAAAGTTGGGGTCGTTGTCGAGTCGCGCAATCTCCAATGGCCCGATGGGCAACACCCCCTGCTCTATCTCGCCGTCGGCACCCTCGAAGAGTCGCTGCAGCCTTGTCACCCGGGCGCTCGCCACGCCGGGGACGGCCAGGGCCGCCGCCACCAGCCGACTCAGGGAGATATCCTGATCGAAACTGAGGGCGTCCGGATGGAACAAGCCCAGGGTGCCGTCGGCCAGACAGCCATTGCTGAAACCTTGCAACAGGGCCGCCTTCACATGCCCCCGCAGATAGCCGGCATCGACACAGATCTCCAGCACCAGGTCGAGGGCCACATAGTGGGCCGGCAGGACCGCCAGGTCGTGGCCGATGCGGCGGAAGCGGTAGAGGTAGCGCTCCACTTCCCGAAGCAGTTCATCCTCTGCCTGGCCCTCGCCCAGGGGATCGACAGCGACCCGCATCTCGTACCAGCTGCCGTTCCAGCGCAGCTCCGCGGCGGCACGGGCCACCTTCGGGTGTTGTGCGGCCAGCTGCGCATAGTCCTCCGGAGTAATGCCACGCTCGAGCACCTGGCGGAAAGCATGAGGGGCAAACAGCTTCACATCGGCCACCGCCTCCGGCGCGGTGCCGCCGCTTGCCGGCAGGGGGTTGCGGGGCTGGAGCCTGAGACCGCTGACCAGGGTATCGGAGACCAGCAACAGCAGCTTGTCCGCACCGATGTTGCCCTGGGGCCCGTTACCGACGCGATAGAGGGCCTCGAAGCGCTGGTCGCTCTGCGGCCGTGCGCCCAGCTCACCGTCACCGAAGCGCAGATGGGCACGACGCCGGTCGTCCATCTCGACCACGAAGTGGTTCTCATCCTCCTGGCTTGCCAGCAGGTCGCGCCGGGTCTCCCACTGCCTTGTCTCCATCTCCGCGGGTGGGGCGGCCGCTGCTTCCGCGTCACCCTCCTCCTGGCAATCCGGGTCCGGCCAACTGGAGAGACGGATCCAGGGCAGCGCCAGTCGCGGATCCTGATGCAACAATTGCGATGCCGGGGACCGGGCGGCCAGCGGCTGACTGAACGTCAGCGGGCTCTGCTTGAGAACGGGACTGAACTCCCCGGGAATCCTCAGCGGATCGGCGGCACGCCCTTCGCGGACACAGCTCAGGGTCTCGCTCTGCACAGCAACGCAGCCGAGTCCTTCCGGCTCGTCGAGACGGCGTCCGTGATCACTGAGCACCAGGTTGCCCCGGGCCACCGTGACATGCTCGATCAGTGCACACTCCGGGGCCGGTCCCACCACGGAGAGACAGAGGGGAAACGGCAACGCATCCTCCTTCGACCAGGCGATCGCCAGCAGCGGCAAACCGTTCAGAGGATCCACAGAGGCCTCGACCCGGGTCAGCCGCACCACGTGACGATGGGCGGGATCGGCATCGTCCGGGTCGCCGGTCCTGGCGCCGATCACCTCTTCGAAGATCAGCAGATCACCGACTCGCAGATGGAGCAGACGCTGGGGTGGGGACGGCTCGTCCGCTGCGTCCTCCTCACAGCTTGCATCGTCATTCGCCTCCGGGTCATGTGCTGCAGGGTCTGTAGGGGTCGGCTCAAGTGGCGTCTCCTCCGGCTCTTCCGCTTCGGCGGGGGGTTCCTCGAACAGGATCGCGCCGTCGATGAGCCAGGCCGAAGTGGCGCCGCGGGGCAGGCAGCACTCCCTGTCCCCCCAGGTGTAGAAGTGGATCTCGTTGTGGGAGAGATAGAGCCGAATCTCACCGTCGGGGGTTTCCAGCAGGGGCTCGAAGACCTCGTACTCATGGCCGGGCACCGTCTTCAGGTCGTCCCAGGTCAGGAGGCGATCCTCGACCTCGGGGGCGCCGCTAAAGCGGGTGAGAAAGGAGATCTGATCCGCCGCCAGAATGCCGTCCATGGAGGTATGGATATGGACCCAGGTGCGCGCATTGCACCCCTCGTGCATCAGATAGTCGACGAGACGGGCGTGGCGGCGCACCGATATGCGCTGACGGGCGGTGTCGAGATAGGCCTCGGTGGCGACGGCATCCTGATAGTAGCTGAGGTAGTCCCCCACATAGGCGAGGATCTCCACCAGGGTGATACCCAGGTCGGGGATGTGGCGCTCTTTCCAATCGGGCATGACCACCGAGAGCCGGTCGAGAATCAGCTGGCGGAAGCTCGCGTAGTCCTTTGCCAGGTAGTCGAGATCCGGCTTTGCATAGGGCTCAGGGGGACAGCTTTTCTCCTGCTTGCAGTCCAGCTCGCTGGGGCATGAGACCTTGAAGTTGAAACTGAGGCAGAGATAGCGTGGATCGAACAGGCTAGCCGGCGGCAGATTGACCAGGCAGAGCCGGTAGCTGGAGAAGTCTCCCGGCCGGTCGAGGGTCAGTACGATGCAGTTGTCCAGTTCCGGGTCGTGCTGCGGGCAGACCACCATATCGACGATGCGGATGCCGCGGATGCGTTCGCCTCCGCTGATCTCGAAGTTGTCGAGGGTCAGCTCCAGGGGCGCCGGACCGAGAAAGTAGACCGTCAGCGTCAGCTGGTCGTCGCTGACCTCGAGATAGTCGAGTCCGTTGTAGTTCTGCAGCCTGACCTGGTGGCGGCGACGCTCATGCAGACAGATCATATTGCTGTTTGTCATGGCGCCACCCGCTCGAAGCTCGCGCTGCGCGCTTCGCCGTTGCGCTGAATGATGTAGCTGACTTTGACCCGCAGGGTCGACTCCTCGGTGGAAGCGACCAGCACCTGCACTGTGATCAGATCGCCCAGATATTGCTGCAGCCCTGCCTGGGCGGTGCGCTGCAGGGTCGAGACCAGGGCATCGCTGTTGGGCTCGAAGAGCAGATTGAGCAGGCCGCCGCCGTAGTCGGGCCGGTTGACCCGCTCACCGGGATTGGTGAAGAGGAACTGCTCGATCATGTCGCGGATATGATCGTCCTCGTCGGTGAGCGCCGTACGGCCGCGATCGTCGAAATGAAAGGGGTAGTCGATGTTGATCATGTGGCATTCACTCGCGTTTGGGTGGCGACCACATTCAGGCCGGTGCCTGTGGGCGTGCAGATCGCCTGACTGCTCTGCAACAGCACCGGTATTGCACTGGCCTTAACCCGTGTCGCGGCACTGACCCACTGCGCCGTGACACAGGGACCGTTGCCATTGGGAGGGGGCGGCAGAGTGCAACCGGCGATGGTGTGGGTGGTCGTCTGGGTAAGGATCGGCTGGCCGCTGACCTTGACCCGCGGATTGGTCACCATCGGCTGTGCCTGCCCAGCGTGCATGCAGAGCACTGTGGCACCCTGGTGGAGAATCAAACCGGGCATCAGGTCACCTCCAGTGCACTGCCGTTGATGGCTGTCTTGGGCCCCTGCAGCTTGACTGTCGCCCCCTGCCCGTTATCGATCTCCAGACCCTGGGCGTTGAGCAGGATCTTCATGCCCGATGTGGTTTCGATGGTGATGCCGCCAGCCCCCGGCGTGTCATCGAGGGAGAGGGTCGCGGTATCGGTCTTGATGATCTTCTTCTCCGCCAGCGGCGGACTGGCCGGTATGTCGCTCGACTGATCCCAGAATCCACCGACCCAGATCGGATAGTCTGGATCACCACCCTCGAACTCGACCCAGATCCTGGCATCGACCGGCGGCAGCATAAAGAAACCGACCCCCGGACCCGCATAAGGCACGCAGGGCATGGCCCAGCTGAGACGGCTGCCACCCAGCACCTGGGGAACCATCACCTGTAACCGTCCCAACTGTTGTGGGTCGATGTTATTAACGACGGTACCGCGATATTTTCCGTAGAACATGGCTCAGGTACTCACAAATGGAGTGGTGGTACCGACCCCCTCGCGAGTCAGCTCGAAGGTCTGCTTGTATTCTCCTTTACGCACGTCGATCTTGTGGGTCACGCTCTTTACGTAGTAGGTGCCGTCGTAGTGCTCCCCTGCCCCACGCACGTCGACCAGGCCCCGGGGCTTGAGGATGCGGCCGTAACGCAAGGCGTCGAGGGTGCCGTTGGCGGTCACCACCTTGTCGAACGATTTATTAACCTCCCCCTGCGCCTTGGCTCTCGCCGCCGTGTCGCTCATACCGTCAGGGCGGGTAAGGAAGTCACGCTTGCGGGCGGTGGGAATGCGGCTGGCCAGCGGCGGCGTTCGTGAATAGCGGTCGAGGGTCTCCTGGTTGCCGTTCTCCAGGGTGAAGGTCATCTTCTTCGGCGTGATTTCGTCATATTTGAAACTGATCGACTCCACATTGGTGTTCGGACCCATGTTGACCGAGAGGGCACCCTGGGCCCTGCCACGGCGAGAAGGGGGTCCCCAGTAGGCTGTGTTGGTGCCGGGCGCAGGCCCTGGGTCGACATAGAAGACAAAACCGTGCTTCCCGGCCAGCTCGGATAGATACTCCAGGTCGGTCTTGTTATTGGGCTGGGTTGTGGTCTGTTGTGCCACGGTACGTGTCTCGGAACTTGCCGGCGACTGTACGTCGGGGAGTATGCCGTAGGGGACCAAATAGCTAAAAAGAATGACGTAGACTATCAACTCATCTGAGAGGTTCGGATAGGCTCGGGTCTCCTTTTCCAGATCCATCATTACACTTACGTCTTCCCCGGTGAGGGTCAGTTTGGATGTGCCCGGATCATTGCCCGGTGCCAATTGGTGGTTGGTAATGATGCCGTCCATGATCGGCTGAGGGGTTACACCGAAGAGGATGTTTAAAAGAACCCGATTGAAGAGTTTGATTCTATTCTCCTTGAGCAAGGAATAGTCCATGACATCGAATACACCACGGCCGATCTGAAACACCAACTGAAAACCGGAGCGGCCTTCGTCCCTGTGAGTTACCACCACACTCTCCAATGCTTCATTGACCTTTAGCGGGGCCGCTGTCGGCACCGTCTCGCCAATGAGTAGTTGCAGATGGAGGCCAAGCAGGTTCATGGGGTGATTGAGCCGGGTAGCAGCGAGACGCGCAGCTTGTGTCCGATCTCGGCGACAAGTGCTTGCGCCTGCATCGCATTGTTGATGTCGGCGAGCTGCCAGAAGCGTTCGGGATCGCCCAGATAACGGGCGGTGATGTGATCGAGTCGCTCCCCTTCGGTTACGGTGTGTTCAACAAAGACCGACCCGCTCGCCACCGGCGGCAGAAAACGTCGCCGCACATAACGCACCTCCCGCCCGTCCGGCAGTGTCAGAGTGGCGGTCTGCAGATCAAAGTAGCGGCTGCTGGGTTCGAACATTTCAGGTCTCCTGTCTCAGGCAAAGAGGTCGTCCAGATTGCTCAGGTTGCCGATACTGCCCATGGTGGCGAAGACCTCTTTCGCGATCTGGTGCCCCACGAAGATGGTGTAACCCGGGTGTATCAGGGAGAGGTCGTTGTAGCTGAGCACCTTCAGATTGAGCGTGGCCTTGGCCTTGATTGGATTGAGGTTGGAATCATAGGTCTGCTCCTCGATGCTGAACTCCTTGATCTGCACCGGCAGAATGCGCTGCGGACCCCAGACAAAAATAGTCAGCGGCCCGGTCGGTGGTATCACCTCGATGGTCCCGGTGGCCAGCAGCACCGTGTTGGCGATGACCAGTGCGCTCTTGGGGTAGATCAACATCTCCAGCGCCGAGAGCTGCGGATAGAGGCCGAGGGTCTCGGTGGTGCCGTCACCCTCCGCCAACGCATCGGCGGCGTCGAACAGCAGCTCCATGCGGATGGTCTCTTCCGGTGCGCCCTTCAGACGCTGGGTCTCGAAGATTGATCCGGAACTGCCTGAGGTCTGTGGCGTCAGCGTGCGCGTCAGCTTTTCCGGATTGAACTGGAAGACCACCACGCTTGCTACGGGGTTGAGGGCATCTAGTCCTATGATGGCGCCTTTACGCATTTCTTCTCGCCTTAGCTGCTTGGCTGTGCGTCCGATAAACCAGGAGACGACATCAGCTTTTCGATCTGAATCTGGATTACATTGGAGCGAAGGGCACTCAGCTGCCAGAAAATACGATGGGTCCCTGGTTCGTCGAACACGTAGGTCGTGACTTCGTAGTTGTAGTCGACTGCCGGACTTGGCAGAACAGCGCCGTCATAGGTATTGGGTACGAGTGGATCGTCCCGAGTTGGAAGTGATGCCGAGACCAACTTGCCGTCCAAATGCTCACCAAACACTTCTTTGGGCCCCATCACATATACGTACTGGCCAGGCTCAACGACCTCTACGACATGAATAACGCGTACCTGTTCATGGACTTTGTAAGTCTGTTTGCTTGTCATCAATGTCAGTCGCTTACCACCGACAAGTGGGCCCTTGTCTGCGAATGTTGGGTAACGTCTAGCAACTGAAAGGTCTTCTTCTGGAGCAGCTACAATTCGACCAGATTCGCGCACGTACAATCCGGGTGATCCTGAGAGATGGTCCGGTATATTCTGGATGTCTATACTGTCTTTATACTTCCCATCTTCGTTAGTCATACATAACCTCGTGTCGACTGCGATTCTTGTTTACATACCCGGAGCGCTTCACACTTCGATATATTTTCGCGTCATATCCGTTGGGTTCTTGTGACAGAGCCGCTACCTGCATTAGAAGTCACTCCGCCAGCGGTCTGCCTGGAACCGAACTTGATCGTCGTGATCTCATAGTCTGCAAAGAAACCCAAGAAACCGGATCCAGCTATCGGTAAGATAAAATGTCCTATTCGATACCCAGAATTCTTCATTGGGATGTCGGTCGCGCTGGAGCGGCGATCATTAAATTTGCTTACTTGACTCAAAACGCTATAACCAGTGCTACTATGTGCCGGAACCGAGTGCTCATCTGTCGAAAATAGGTTTCCAGGCAAGAACGCGGAAGTTTGCAAGCCTGCACCCGATAACGACCCCCCACTGTCTTTGACTTCGACGATTTCAGAAATCGCGGTTTCATTCAGGTCGCTTACGACACCACTGTCAGATTCCCAGGAATCCTGAACCTTGAAACCTCGTCGATTACCCGGAAGCATGCTGGCGCAACCTGCGTTTGGAATGAGGCAACTGAACGCCATACTCCAGTTCTGAGGTATTGCAGACACTGAGAACGCATTGCTGGTGGCCAATCTGGTACCACCCTGATCAGCAACTAGGTGCAGATTGCCAGCATTTCCGACCGTGGTCTGCGTTGTTCCCCGCAGCCGGACCGAGGTGGTGCTTGTGATATTGACCGTAGCGGCACCATTTATCGTGGTGTCTCCGTTACCTCCACCGGCACCGTCGATGGACAGGGAGATTGATGCCATGGGTGGCCTGAATCCGACAACGCCGACACCAACAGTAGTATCAACCCTGGGCGGAATTCGATCCGGCATGCCAGCTGGAGAAGTACTCGCTTGAATATTGCTAAAGGCCACTGTCAGGGGCAGTAGCGGGGGGGCGGGTGGCGAAGGAGTAGGCGCTGGTCCCTGGATAACGACACTGCGCCTGTCGGCAACCGGACCCGGGGTCGGGCCATGACTGATGGTAGTTATTCGTGCAGGAGTTATACCTACGCCACCTGTCCCGCTCAAGATATCTTTTGCCTTCAAAGTACGCGCACATGAAAGATGCCGGTTGAAGGTGGGATCACCGTCGGTACTAGCATAGCCATGGATCTGGATAGGACCGCTACTCGGCAGTGCAGCCGCGTCGGTTCGCAACCGACGCTCCTCCGTGGGAGGATCGAACTCGTCACATGCCACTTTGAACCTGTAAATCGGATAACCGGTAACAAATGAAGGGCCTTGGCTATTGTCGCAGGAAGGAGTTCCAATGGCTGACGCCTCACATGTTCTGTGGATAGCTGATCGTCCGCTCATGAAGTGGCTGGGTATCCTTCCGATCCCTTGCACGACCGCATCGGCTATGCGATCGGCTTCGCGCTCTGATCTATCGGCAGGGTGAGTAACGGCCATTTTCCGTTGTACTCCGCTATAGGTATGCCTTTGTTGCAGAACGTGAGTCAGCTCGTGTGCAAGTAGGCGTTTACCTGCTGTGGTATCAGGTGCATATTGATCCGCGGCAAACACCACATCATTGCCCACCGTGTAGGCGAGAGCGTTTAGGGAACGTGCAGACTCATTGGCTACAGGTCCCGTATGGATTCGCACTTGGCTGAAGTCCCGCCCGAAACGAGACTCCATGAAGCGCCGAGGCGCTGTATCCAGCGCCCGGCCAGGTGTGTGTAAGGCTGTGTCGACGCTTGTGTGACCGGTAATCCTTTCCTGATCAAACGATAGCACACGCTTCCGGTATTCCTTCTCGCGCCTGCAGCTATCGCACTTACTTCCGCCAGAGTGCATCCCACATGAGTATTTGCGATGTAACTTGCCGACTACAAAACTGGACGTCTGCGTAACTTGTGGTAGCGTTTGGACTAGCGAGGTTTGGTTCATCGATAGATCCCCCTGTAGACTGTCTGCCCGATCTGCTGGCCAAGGACCGTAGCGGTACTGCCTTCTGCCAGCTGGATATCATCGGTCGAGACAGACGGGCGAGAACCTCCGCCATATGGGCCAGGCGCGGGACCGCCATTTGCAAGCATGCGTACCAACTCAGTTTCGAGAGCTGCCTTGAGAGCAATAGAGTCAGTGGCTTGAGGAGGCAGTCCCTCAAGTACCAGTTCGTCGATATGCAAATGGATGTTCATGTGGCTGCCCCCGCATCTGTAACGTCACTGGACACGAATTCCATCACCCGAACCTGTTCCTTCCAGCAAAAGTCATCATCGTTGATGGGGCGTTCGAGCTTTTGATGTTCGGCCCTGGACGCATCGAGGACCAGGGGCATACTCACCGGTGTCTCCTGCTGTGCCGCCATGAATGCAGCATTGAGGGCAATGTTCGCGATGTTGCCACCGGCCAGAGCAAATTGGGCGAGACATTCGTAATCGAGTTCGCCTATCGGTGTTTCGGCTGGCCAGGCCCGCTGCCAGATCGCCTGGCGTTGCTGTGGCCCGGGGAATGGAAAAGTGACCACAAAACGCAACCGCCGCATAAACGCATCGTCCAGAGCACCGCGCATGTTGGTAGCGAGGATGGCCAACCCGCGATAGGACTCGATCCGCTGCAGCAGATAACTGGTCTCGATGTTGGCATAGCGGTCGTGGCTGTCGCGCACTTCACTGCGCTTGCCGAACAGGGCGTCGGCCTCGTCGAAGAAGAGGATGGCGCCGCCGTCCTCCGCGGCGTCGAAGAGTCGGCGCAGATTCTTTTCCGTCTCGCCGATGTATTTGGAGACCACCGCCGAAAGATCGATGCGGTAGAGATTCAGGCCCAGCTCATTGGCGATCACCTCGGCGGCCATGGTCTTGCCGGTGCCGCTCTCTCCGGCGAACAGAGCGCTGATGCCCAGCCCCCGATTCATACGACTCCTGAATCCCCAATTGTCGTAGACCTGGTTGCGCTGGGCCACCTGTACCGCGATCTGACGCAGCAGGTTCATCTCTTCGGCGGGCAGCACGATATCGTCCCAGGTGGCGACCGGACGCAGGCGTTGCGCCAGTTGCTCCATCCGCGGACTGGTATTGGCCAGGCAGGCTTGCCAGAGGCTTTGATGAATATCGTGCTGCGTCTTTTCTGCAAGCGCCCTCTTCGCGATCCGCTCGATGGCATGGGTGCTGAGGTCGAATTGACCGGCGAGTAGCGCAGGGCTCTCATCGGATGTTCCGTTCAGGGCCTCTTTCCATGCCGCTGCCTGTTCGGCCGGTGTCGGCTTGTTGATCTCCACTGCCTGGATGGAGGCGCTCAGATCGGAATGGACCTCGCGCACACTGAGCAGAAACAGACCCCGGCTGCGGGAGAGAAATCGCTGTAGCGGTGTCGCCGCAGCGGCCTTCTCCCCATCGCCTGACACTTGGTGTTCATGGGCGTCGAGAAAAAGAGCGATCGGCAACAGAATACTCTCGCGCTGCCAGAGCCGGGCCAGGGACTCCAGGTCGGCCGCCTGTTGCGGCAGCAACTCCACTGGCAGCCGGTAGAGGTTGAGATTGAGCGCCTGCGACGCCTGCTGCGCCACCAACTGCTTGCTCAGCGGATCGCTGCCGACCAGCTGCACCGGAAGGGTGGTGCCGTTGGCGGATGCGAGCTGCAGGCACTGCACCACCCTTTCAGCGGCGGCCTGCTGCGAGGGGGAGAGCGCCTGGTGCGGCGCGGCATCAAAGGGGACCAGCAGCGGTGTCAGGCGGTCATCGAGGTAGTTGAGGCCTTTGATGTAGTTGACGATGCGCTCGTCGGCGCGCAGGGGGCTGGCGGTCAGGGGTTGCGCGCCGGGCTGGTTGACCTCGATCAGGCGCCACTGGCGCAGCGGGCGCTCCGGTGAGAGCAAGTCCCAGGAGGGTTGATCGAAAAGCGTCAGTGCCAGGGCGAAGGTGGGCGAGATTTGATTGGGATTCTGCTGTGCCTGGGCGCAGAGTCCGGCGATGCGGGTGTCGAGCTCGATCGCGGCGCAGAGCAGCAGCACCTCCTGTTCGAAGCGTGAGAGTCCCAGCCGGTTGGCGAGAATGATTAGCGCGGGGGGCGGCTCAACCGACTCCGCCTGCTTCAGCTGCCTGCCCGCCTCTTCAAGCTCCGCCTCGAAGGGGGTCGCCGCCGGTAGCGCCAGGTGCTGTTTTTCCGTTTCGCGGCGACGGAAGAACCCGCTGCGGGTCGGCTCTTCAACCGCTTCGGCCGACGTATTGCGGGACTCGCCCGCGAGTCGCTTCAAGCGCAGGCGCAGCCAATGCAGGGCCGCCTCCAGATAGGCATTGTTGTTGAGCTGCCACTGCTCTTCGCTGCTGGTCGCCCGCTGTTCCAAATTGGTTTCTGTAGCCTGGTCGTTCATGGTGTGATCACCACTGTCTGATTGCTGTCGAACTGCGGCAGACTGGTTGTGAAATCGATCGGTATGCTGTCGACGCCATCGACTCGAAGGCGCAGCACATAGTCGCCGGCCTCGAGGCCGTCGACGGGAAAGACCAGCGTGGTATCGCTGTCGGGATCGCCCGGGGTGTTGACGCCGCTGGGGGCGATCTCCTGATCGCCCATCAGCAGCACCGCCCGCTGCTCCGTGAGGACCTGGGGGGTGCAGGTCAGGGTCAGGTCGAAGGGCTGAGTGCCCACGGCCTGGGACATGGGTGTGATGCCGGTGATTGTCGGCGCCAGTCCGAAGGGCAGACGATTGGTGGTCCAGTTTGGCGGTGTCGGCCGCTGCACCTCCAGTTCCACGGTGTAGAACCCCGCCGGCCAGGCCGCGGGGGTACCTGGGTCGGTGGCCGCGGGCAGGCCTATCTCCACCTCGGTGTCGCTGGGTTGTTCTGCAAGCGGCAGCGAGAGGGGGGTGTCGAGCCGGCTGTGGCGCAGCAATGCCCCCATGGTCTCGTCACCGAAGTGGGTGCCTCGAAGCACCAGCCTGTCGCCCAGTTCGGCGGCGGGTTTGCCGTGCACTGGCCGGTTCGGCAGGGCCGGATCGTAAAACTCCTGGACCTCCAGCAGAGTCGGCGCCGGCGCCGCCACCACCAGCGGGCCCCGGTCTTCACCACCGCGCCGCAGCACCGGCAGGGGTGCCCGTTGCGGGCGACGGCTCTCGATCAGCACCAGGGCCACCTGATACATGGCAGAGACGCGATACTCGGATTGAAAGCCGGCCCACAGCTTGGAGAGTTCATCCAACGAAAAGGGCTGGGGGGTGATGCGCACCCGCTCGATCTGACTGTCGAGTTCACTCAGGGCGAGGGCGCTGCCGATCTCGGTGCGGCTGAGCAGCGGGTGGTCATGAAGGATCTGCATCGCTGTGCCCAGCAGCACCTGGCCGATCAGTTCATTGTCACTCTCGGCATAGGCCGTGATCACATAGAAGAGGTTGAGCGGTAGCGGCGGGTGTCCGCTTTCCCCGGGACGAACCTGTCTGGGTATATCCATGTTGCGCCATGCCGCGCTGATGTCCGTCTGGTAGAGAAACAGGTTGATCCGATTGCGCGACGCATCGGGCAGGCGGACCCGGTCCGGCGGCAGGGTGGTCACCTCGATCTGGGAGGTCGGCCTGGTGTCGTTGGGCAGGCTGCTATAGTCCGCCGTAGCCACTTGATTGAGGAGGTTACGCAGAGTGCGGGTGACAGCGGCAATGGCGAGGGCGTTGCTCATGGCGCTAACCCTTTTCGCCCGTGCGCTGGGCCAGATAGGTGTCGAGACTCATCACCTCGGGCTCGGCCTGCGGTTTTGCCGCAGCCGGGGTTACGGCACTCTCCGTCACGGCGCGAACCTCCACCCGGCCGATGCTGATATGGACCTCGGTTGATTGGCTCACCTCCGGTAGCGGCGGTAGCGGCTGGGTCAGCGGCTTCAAGGCGGGAGCGACGGCGGGGGATCTCTCCGGCCTGTGTATTGGAACGGCCAGCACTTGTGCCTCTATCGCTTGTTGAAGCCCTTCCCGCTTCGCCCTGAGGGGAGCCTTGGATGGATAGGGTTCTGAGGGCAAGTTCGATCTGCGCCACGTGGGTTCGGCAACCAGGTCCTTATGAGGTTCACTGGCCAGACTCTGCATCCGGGGGGCCACCGGATCGATCCGGGCCGGGCTCTCTACCGGCTCTGTTCGCGCTGGTTCGGGCAGCTCCTGTGTGGCCGGTTGCAACACCATCTGTCTCACCATCGCGGTGAGAATATTGTGTTGAGATTGAGAAGCGGCCTCATGCCCTGTCAATGGGGATTCCTCGAGCCGCTCGGCCGGCGGCGGCGAAAGGATGGTTTTGGGAGCTTGCGAAGTATTCGGCGCGGGATCGACCTCGTTGGGGGCAGGGCTGGGTAGGGGCTCATCCCTTGGGGTTTGCGCAACCTCAAAGACCGCCGCGGGAGCTGGGGAGAGAGGTGCAGCTTCTGTTGAGGTCTGCCGCTCGATCCCGCCCCGCTCAACTGACGCATGCGACTCGGCCACCTCTTGGGGTAACGACAGGACCTTGGGCTCTCGGGTAAGCCTGGGTCCTGGAGAGACGGGTCTCTCGACAATCTCCTCAGTCCCAATCGGCAGAGGTCTCTGCCCCCACGCCTTCGGGGGAGTCTCGATTCTCCGGGGCCGGGCAGTGGTTTCCACACCCTCATAGTCCGTATTTGAAGACACAGACTCTGCGTCGGTTCGCTCAGCGTAGGGCGGCAGATCAGCCGCTGCCGTCGGCTCGAAGTGGGACAGGGGCCGAGGCAGTAGCATTGCGGAGTTATCGATGGTGCGGATCAGCAGATTGTCGATGAAGTCGCTCATGGCTGCACCATCTGGAGATAGTAGCGGCGCCGCCAGGGACTCAAGGCGAGAATATCGGATTCGCGCCAGTTGTAGGCCGAGGCCAGCAGGTGCACCTCACGCAGGGTGCGTCTCATCCAACTCTCGATCTCCTCCCAGAAGAAAGAGACAATGTCGAAAACCGCCTCCCAGCAGTGGCCGCATTCGGGACAGCTGAGACCGGTATGAACGTCGGCCTGGGGATCCGCATCACTCAGTCCCTGCACCAGGGCGCCCAATACCTTTGCCGGCAGCCGGTTTACAGCCCGCTTCTTTCCCCGGTACCAGGCCCCCTCCACGCAACGCTGCAACAGATGTGTGCGAATCTCCTCTATCCCCTCCAGGTTCGCCAGATCGGTGCTGTTGAGAAGACGAAACTCCACCCGGTAATCACCCTGCTCCAGGATCAGCGGGTGTTCTTCCGGCTTTGGTGGGGCGACACGCAGATCGGCCAGGGTGAAGTTCAGCTCAAGCTCCTCCCTGCAGGCGGGACAGGTGGCGAGACTGGTCAGCTCACTACCGAAGGCCCACTCCCGGAGTTGGAGAAGACGACTGTCCCGCTCACCGATCGGCAGTCCCGCCAACGAATCCCAACTGAGTTCGGGACAGGCGTAGGAGAGCAACAGCAAGGCTTTTGTGGCAAGCGAGTGCCCCTGTCCGGCCTCCCAAGCCGCCATCATTTCCTGTGGCGTCAGTTCGCGCATAGCCATTGAGACTGCAGTAAGCCGCAGATCCTTATGTTGAGTGGTGCAGAGCGGCGCGAAACGGATCAGCTACCGGTTATCGGTTCCGCGCGTCAGCTTCATACCATTACTTGATCACCTACTTCACCCAAATTCTCGCACCGACCACCGCAGGGCTGATCAGGGTGGGTAATCAAGTACCTTTATGAGGTGCCTCCCCGTGATGCCGAACCGGGGCCCTCAAGCCGGCTAATCAGCCGGTTCAGTGAAACTCTCTTCGGTCGGTTCCGTGATCGCCTCGTCTCTCTCCCAACCTTCGTTTTCCAGCTTCAGCGTCTGGATTGCCACAGCATTGGCGCTGGCGTCCAGTTCCGGCAGGGCCTGAAACTCGGAAGGCCAGCATCGCAATACGTTATAGGAGATGGCGAGTTGTCCCGCTTCGTTGTAGACCTCGATGATGACGTCCTTGCGGAAGTCGCGCAGCGAGACCTCTGAGCCGAGCCCTGAACCCAGGTTCCATACCTTGTTCGCCCACTTCTCGAACTCGGTATCATGAGTGACGCCGCGCTCAAGTGTGATGGCTTCGAACTTGGTCTGCCCCGGGGATTTCCTCACCGTGCTCGGATCCCCGCCTTCCCGGTGCTCGACGACTTCCGTGGTACGGCTGAGGGCACTGATCTTGCTCACACCGGCCACATAACGTCCGTCCCACTTGATACGAAACTTGAAATTCTTATAGGGATCGAATCTCTCTGTATTTACGCTGAATTGGGCCATGCTTGTCTCCTCAGCTCTCGATTTGTCCCGCTATCTGTTGGATCTTGATGACGACGAACTCGGCTGGCTTGAGTGGCGCGAAGCCGACCACCACATTGACAATACCCAGGTTGATATCGTTTTGGGTCGTCGTCTCACTGTCCACTTTGACGAAATAGGCGTCGCGTGGTGAGCTGCCCTGAAATGCACCTTGGCGAAACAGGTTGCGCATGAAGGCTCCCACATTGAGCCGAATCTGTGACCACAATGGCTCGTCATTGGGCTCAAAGACCACCCATTGAGTGCCCCGGTAGAGGCTCTCTTCGATGTACAACGCGAGACGTCGCACCGGGATGTATTTGTATTCATCAGCCAGTTGGTCGGCCCCGCGCAGGGTCCGACTGCCCCAGACCACACGCCCGATGATAGGAAAGGTGCGCAGGCTGTTGATACCCAATGGATTGATCATGCCGTTCTCGTCATTCGTCATCGGCACGGAGAGCCCCTGAATACCCCGAAGCGCAGCGTCAGTTCCGGCGGGCGCCTTCCACACACCCCGCGTGGCGTCGGTGCGCGCCAATACTCCGGCGATGATTCCGCAGGGTACGAAGGTTTCGAGTTGGCCATCCAGCAGAGGATCCGCTTGGCGCACGCGGGGAAAATAGATAGCCGCGTTGCGCGCCACCGGCCCGGAGAGCCCGATGTCAGCGTCGAGATTGTCGCGGGCATCCGCCGCACTGTTCCAGCTTGAGGGAGCATCGACAATCAGCATGGCACGTCGGGACTGGCAATATGAGAGAGCTGTTGCCCAGACGGCTGTCGGCACATCACCGCTACGTGTATCGGGTGGGATGCAGAGTAGATTGAATAGATCCGCGTCCTCGAGCGCATAGAGCCCCGTCTTTTGGGACTGGCTGCCTTCATACGCCCCCTGGTTGAGCGCCGAGCTGTCTTCAGCCGTCGTTGATACCGGACTGCTGAAGTTGTCGTCTGTCCATACCGGATCGGTGGCCGGGTCGGTAATCGCATTGTCAGTACTCGGTATGGCGCCAGGCAATGCCCCGGATACCCGCACGAAGCTCGACGAACTCTGCAACACCCGATCGACGCGACGCGGACTATCCACGACGGTCAGATTGAGCAGTCTCTCCTCACCGCCAGTCGTCGTATCCCGCACAGTCAAATTGAATAGATCAGCGCTGCTGAGGCCGAAACTGTCTACCCAGGGCAGAGGGTGGGGATCGCCCGGGTTGGCGGGGGCCGGTACATCGTGATCGACACGTGCACGAAGTGTATTCGCCCAAGAGCCTTCACTGGCGGCATCGAGGGTCAGACCGTTAGCGTCAATCTGGGCCGTGGAGGCGCCACCCTGTGCAGGTTGGTTATAGAGACGGACGATAACGGCCGTCACCCCCCCGTTGAGAAAGAAATCACGTACGGCGTAGCTCATCGGGTAATCCAGCCCGAGCCCGCCGAAGGCGCGTTCAAAATCTCCGAAATTATTGATGGTGATCGGGTCGTTGACTGGCCCTTTGGCGGCACGTCCGATAAACGCCGTTATCGAGGTCGCAACACCGACAATGGTGCGCACGCCGCTGGGTACCTCTTCTATGTAGACACCCGGATAGGTTAAGGGGACCGGCATGATTAGAGCTCCTCAAATAGTGTTGATTGGATATTGAGACACCTGCCCTATATCTTTGACATTCATGGAAATGCCACCAATGCTATCTGGTCAGATAGTGGTGGGAATTGAATGCTGCCAAATGACGGGGGCTGAACAACTTCTGGAGGGGGCGGTTGTGGCTTGTCTGTGTCATTCCTAAAACTCCCTTTCCAGATTTCACAAGACGACATCATCCTTATCAGCAGGCCTGTAAGGCGGTCCGGCGGGCCTGCAAGCCGACACGAATTAATATCCTAATTCATAGTCAAGCCGCTCGAGATCGTCAAGGTGGTTGTGACATATTCACGTCTTCATGGGTCATAGGTCTGCTCACATAAATGAACATTACCAAAAGGCTTTCTGGGTATTTAAACGTCCTTGTTCAGACAGCGAATGAAGGATGATTGAACGATTAAAACAGTTACAGGATACTGACCCCTTTTAGCGACGGAGATGCTATGACTCTTCCCAGGCAAACCGAAACCGCCTCCTCCGATACTCGACCCAGCTGGATACGGCGGTTATCCGAAGTTGTCCCGGATTTGGTTACCGCCGGCTTGTGTCTTGCGGTCTGGATTGTCCCGGAGAGATTCGACACTGGTTTTATCACCACGATGATGCTGGTTATGGTTATCGAATTCCTCGTCATTCATGCCACGATCATTGTCCCAATATTGGCTCTGTTTATGCCTGAACGCCTGGGCGGCATTTACACTGGCTTAATAGCTGGCAGCCTCTTTTACCTGGCATTTGCAGCAGGTGGGAGCCTGGCCATCGACAGCTGGTGGCCTACGGTCGCTTTTGGGTGGCTCCTGGCATCACGCTACTTGCTTCCCCTGTTGGGCATAGGCGGTGACGAGGATGAGAATATCCGTTTGTGGATATTTTCCACATTCATGTGGCTGCTGTTGCTCTTCGCTACGCTGCTACTGCCGATTCCGGATCTGGAATTCCACACCAGTATCGCTGCAGGACTGGGTGGCTCGGCAAGTGGCATTTGGGTGGACGAACCCCATCGCATGCTGGCTTTTGCACTGCTCTATTTCACATCGCTGGCGCTATTCAAGATAAAGTCCCAGAGCAGGACCGCGGTTACACCGCCACGGCTTCGGTCGGGAGTTACAGCCCAGGAACGACAAGAATCACGAGTTGCCGGGAAAGCGGCCATGGAGGCACGTATCAAACGCCTTAAAGCCCGCCGCCAGAAGCAGACCGAGTCCGAGAAGTCAGATACGAAATGAGACAGAGTGGCATGCGTGCGCTGCTCGACGCGATAGTACAGATATTTGTTTTACCCCTACCCAAGGCCATTTCATCCCCTCAGATCTCTATCGTCACCCCCTCTTGTGCCAATTCAAACTGGGGATCCCCTTCCCTTCCCAAACCATGGGCCTTCCTGGCTTCGTCGAATGCCGTCTCCAGATCGGTATCACTACGGGTTGGTTCGTGATGGGTGAGAAAAACCCGTTTAACTCCAGCTTCCCGTGCCGCCCCGATACTGGAGCCAAAGGTGCCATGACCCCAGCCTTTGCGTTTCGGGTACTCGGCATCGGTATACGCCGTATCGATTACCAGAACATCGGCGCCGTGGAGAAAACCGATCACTCTGGCTCGTTGCTCATTCACCAACTGCTGGTAATCGGCATAGTCCGCATCATCCTGGTTATAGATGTTGTATGGCCATTCGTGGTCACCGGTAAAGATGAACACCTTGCCGCCGCATTCCAAGCGATAGCCGAAATTGAGCACCGGGTGGTGTAACAACATGCTGCGCACATTGACCCCGCCGATCCACACCTCCTGGCCCTCTTGTATGTTGAGATAGGTCATGCTGGCGTTGAGCTCAGCCTCGCGTACTGGGAAATAGGCATATTCCATCTGTCGGGCCAGCACCTCACCTATGTCCCGTTGGGTAATCGGATCGGCGGCGCCATAGATAGTGACCTCGTTACCCGGTGCGAAAATCGGCAAGAACATGGGCAAGCCTTGTATGTGATCCCAATGGGTATGGGTGATAAAGATATGGGCCTTGAGAGGAAACTCTGGTATCAATCTTTGACCCAGTGGAAAGATGCCCGTGCCACCATCCAGAATCAGCAGTTCATTATTGTCTCCACGCACCTCAATACAGGTGGTATTGCCTCCATAACGAACAGTCTCGGGTCCGGGTGATGGAATGGACCCACGTACTCCCCAAAATTTAAAATGCACCTTGCTTATCCTTTCCCGCTGATACAGACCAGAGGCCTTGCGCCCGGAACATTATGCAGTTACCAAAGTTGATCATCTAGAGCTGGGTGAACAAACGGACCTTTTCCAATTCTCCATTGAGATCTCCCAATGCAGACATCAGACCCGATAGATCATTGCCAAAGCGCTCTGATACCAAGGGTGGAAACTCGGTAATCACAGGATTGCCGGCATCACCAAAGTCCAAGGAACGTACAATCTGGTTAGCAGCAAACACCGCTTCACACATGCCATCATTGACTGCTTCAACCCCTAGTTCCGGTTGATGGTGATAATGAATGGCGTGCGCCAAAGCTGGGGGCAATCTCCAAACCTTAGCCAATCGTCCGCCAATCTCACCGTGGCTAACCCCTTGCAACTCCATCTCTGTCTCATGCAGGCTTAGTTCCCGCTCAGCGGCCTGATCCAGACAGAGCCGGAACTCCTCGGGCTTGAATTGTGCCAGCACAACTTTACCAAAATCGTGTAATAATCCGGCGACAAAGAAATCCGTGGCATCTTTGTCCGGTACGCCCAAGTGCGACGCCAGCAACTTGGCTACCGAAGCCACACCCAGTGAGTGGGCCAAAAACTGATTCATGTCCAATCCCGCCTTGTTACTCTTGGGTAGCATGCCAATGGCGGCAATGGAGAGGGCCAGATTCTTGATGGTGTTGATCCCGACGTAGACCACGCCGTGGTTGATCGAGTTAATGGGGCGCGACAGACCGAAATAGGCGGAATTGACCAGTTTCAGCACCTTCATGGTCATCACTGGATCGTGCTCAATGACCTGAACCAATGCCTTGGGGGCACAATCGGGACGGGAGGCCAGGTCCAGCACCTTGGTCACCCCCTGAGGAAAAGCGGGCATTTTCTCGACCAAGTCGGGTATTTCTGCCGCATTAATCGTCATAAGCCTGATATCCCCCTATAGATAGTCTAAGCAAGGCCGGCCACAGATTAGTTATAAGCCTACAGCTTCTTTGGTTGTTTAGGAAGCCATCCTACGCAACGATACATCCATCTCAATGGCATCAGTCATGAGCTAATTCAGCACGTCTGGTTTTGAGAATTTGGCGCGTTTTCTAGACTGCGAGCACGACAAAACTCTAAGCAAATTAACATCACCTATATGGCAGGCGTAAAGCCATTGATTAAGGTACAAGCAAAGTTGCTCGATTGAGTGTTAAAACGCCAGGAATTAAAGCGCCTAGCTGATCTGGGCAAAGGTAGATGGACTCATCCGGGATTTGTTCAATACCCCATGCAGTGTAGTAGGCCTGGTAGGTGTTATTAACATAGACAACTTCAATACCTGTGAGGAAACCAAGTAATTCATAATCGTTCCGCGTGTCGCATGAAAGATCTCGCGCATTGTAATCGGGCGTCCAATTAACCCCATCACTCGAGACAGCGTGCCAAAATCCGTTAACAGTATTAAAGCTACAGGGAAGGGTAGATTTTTCTGCATCGGTATCATTGCTAAACCACATTTCGTATTGATGGGTATCAGGATTAAATATAACGCTTGGTTGCTCCCCAGCTACGATTTCACCTGGCCTACTAAGACTGGAAAGTGGGTTGTTGTGGTTATTACTCCAGGTGATCCCATCGTATGATGTTACCAAGGCGATTCCGTAAGCGAGGGGGGACAAGACGATAACTTCGCAATACAGCACGCTGCCCTCGGTGCCAACTCTTTTTCTGTATCTTGGCGTAGGCCTTGATTCGATCAATCGCGCCCAATACGGAGAAGTAGTTTTTATTATAGTGACTGACACTTGTCACCCAGGCATCCGGGTTTAAACCAAGTCGCTCAAGGATTGGCGCAAGTTCACTGGGGATAGCGCCTTTCTTATCCTCTCTTATCGAACTAAACGGAGAACTAAACGGACACCCATCGCTAATTCAAGCTAAAAACTACCCAGCTTCAAGGTGAAGTGTTATTGTTATTTTTTAACTGGCTGTCTAATCTATTTATTCGTTTTGAGAGCACTGACTCCTTTTCCCATTCATTTTTCAATTTTAAACAATTGAGCATAACCTAATAAAAGCATGTCATCGATACCGATAAATTTAGTCTCTGTGGAACCATCATCATAATGTAACTGAATGGTATACTCGTCAATCCTGTACCAACCCAATTGTGATTTTTCTGATGCTGAGGAATAACTTCCTACTGGCAATTTAAGAGCTTTCCCGTAGGGGGAATTCTCGATACCACCACTGAAACCGAAGGTATTGTTTTTCGAAAACCGGCCATTTTTATCAAAACAATAACCCCTAATACCCATACCACTACCGGTACTTACACCATCGGAAAATTCAAAGGTTTTACTGGAATTCCAGCACCCCAATAATTTTTCATTTTCAGGATTAGGCGGATATAGAGTGAAGTATTTCTGAATATCAAATTTAGTACTATCGTTATATTTCAAGGAAAGCTTTCCGTTGCTTATCTTGAATTTACCCCATTCATCAGGATTGTTTTTTTGCGAAAAAGCAATTCCCTTTTCAAGAATGGTTTCCAGGTCCTTAGAAAAATGTCCGTTATCGAACAATAGGATATTCCTGCTTTTTAATTTATAGCTCCTAGTAAATAGATCTAGTCCAAGATTTGAAATGACAGCAATACCTTTTATGCCGGATATTTTATTAAATACTGGTATTTCAGGTTGGTTTTGAGTTGTTGATGTGGCTTTAGCATGAGGATCTGCAACTTGTGACTTACCCAGCTCGCTCCCTAATTGATTAATTTTATTTTCATATCGATTGACTAAGTAGTCATGGGAGTAATCGACCTGCATGATATTCATTTTCCTGTTGGCAATGGGTACGGCAATAAAAATAGCAGTCATATCAGAAAGAGTTTCTGTATTGAACTGGGTATAACCCATTAACCTGCCTCCCTTTACCGCTTTTACTTTCCCGGTGCTTGTCAATTTCCATTTTTCATTGACTTTATTTGAAATATAATTTTGTAATACTGCTTTATCTAAACGGGTATTCAGCGCTATATTATTAATGATGGAGATAGCAAAATGCTCCTCTGGCTTTAGGGTGCTTGGGATATAGGTTGCCGTGTTCCCTTCCACTTTTTTATCCCAGCCAACCTGAGGATAAACGGTCTGTGTAAATAGAAAAGAAAAAATAATAAACAATAAAGATCGCATGCTGTTTAATCCTTTATCTGCGCTCAGGGCAATCAGCGTTGTTACCCCTGTTCCATCCGTATATTTGAGGTGTAAGTATTGCTTAGTTACCGTCTAGGTACCAGAATTTTTGCTGAACAATAACCGCAACACCCCCACCCACCAAGGCAGAAAACCATACCTGAGGATGCCTGAAATATCTGCCTATCAGGTCTATTACTCAACGACAACCGTGTCTTTTTGTCCCTGACACCGGAATCACAGGTAGCTATAACGACTACCCGGGTAGGGTGGGTTCCTGCCCACCAAGCCCTTGATTTTCACCCTCCTGATTCACAGATCCAGGTTGACCAAGAATCGTTTGATACTACTGATCACCTCCCCGTTCTGCAGGATACGCATATGCCCGAGCCCCCGGGTTATCTGCAGCTCACTCTCCGCCCAGGCGGCATGTACCGCTCTGCCGTTGCAGACCGGGATGTATCGATCCCGGGAGTCGTGAATGATCAGGCCAGGAATATCTACAGCCCGAACCCACTCATGCATGGAAAACCGCGCCCAGATATCTTCGCCAAATCGCTGCTCCAGACGGCGTCTCAATTGACCGACTACCGCCTCATTGAGTCCCAGGAGTGTGGAAAACTGCTGCAACAGGGTGGTGACGTCCTTGGGCGGAGAGATACAGACCACGGCGCTGGCACGGGCACCGCTTGCGATTGCGTGCAGTGCACACATGCCACCAAAGGAGTGGGCGATGACTGCCGTATCTTCACCGGACTCTTGCAGCAACTGAGTGATAAAACCGCTGATTTCCAGGATGTCCGTGCTGTTGCCGGAAGAGCGTCCATGTCCAGGCGCATCGAATGCGGTGACCTGAAAGCCCTGATCCAGCAACGCCTCCACCAGCAAGGTCATCTGCCCCGCACCGCCGTTCCAACCGTGGGTCAGCAGCACAGGCGCACCCTCGCCCCATCGATAGACACGGACTGACTTGGCGCCATATTTTCTCACTTCAACACTGGCCTGATCCAACACCCGCTGTTCTTCCATTGTCACGGGGCGATGCTGGGTGCGGTACCAGAGAAAGTTGGCCACTCGCCCGGCCAGATAGGGAGATACCCGTGCCAGGGCGGAGAACGCAGACTGAATTGGCGTGCTCTTGCTTTTGCGGTTGCCTGATCCGGATATGGCTTGTGCGTTGGATAGGGACATTTTCACTCTCCTCGCTGTTCTCTTCAGGGGCAGATTGACGATGTTGAAAAAAATATAGCCCTGGACTAGAGTGTCAGTAAGAGTCATATATGACATCTTTAATGCCATATCCGCCATTATGAAAACGACCGTTACCGTCGCTATCGTTGCTATAGATGAGTGCATGGCCTCGGCCATCGCCGGCTCCATCGATATGCTCTACACTGCCAACAGAATCGTCGAGGCCATGGGCAAAAGGGAGCTGCCCCGTTTCGAGTGGAAGCTGGTCTCCGTCTCCGGCCGGCCGGTGAAAACCGGCAACGGCATGATGCAGGCGGTGGACTGCAGCCTGAAAGGGGTCGGCGATGTGGATGTGGTCTACATCCCCGGCATGTCGGTGATCGATGAGACCCGTCTGGTGAATATCCTTGAAAACAACCGACCGCTGATCAACTGGCTGGCCAGGCGTGCCGCCGGCAAAAGCCTGATCACCTGCAGCTGTACCGGTAGCTTTTTCGTTGCCGAGGCGGGCCTGCTAAAGCAAAAGCAAGCCACCACCGGGTGGCCCGTGGAAGGACTTTTCGCCGCCAGGTATCCGGATATCCACCTCAACAGCAGTGAGTTGCTGGTGGCAGCGGACGCCGTTCTCAGTGCCGGCGCTTCCACCTCCTATCAGGACCTGATGCTGGAAGTCATCCGCCGCTATATCAACAGCAGAGTTGCCCATTTGACCGCCCGCTATCTGCTGCTGGACAGCAGCCGACACTCCCAGGCCGCTTTTCGTGTCAGTAGCGTACGTAAATATGAAGATCCGATGGTCACCAAGGCCCATGAACTGATGCAGAGGAACCTGAGTGATCCGCTACAGGTCCCAGAACTCGCCACTCACCTGAATGTGAGTGACCGCACCCTGATCCGGCGGTTTAAAAACGCCACGGGCCAGGGGCCCAACGCCTGCCTGCAAAACCTCAGGATCGACAAGGCGAAGTGGCTGCTTGAGAGTACGGGCAAGTCACATGAAAGCGTCGCCAACAGCGTCGGCTACACCGACATCAGCTCCTTCAGGCGCCTGTTCAAACGCAGTATCGGCATGACCATGGGCGACTATCGAAAACGTTTTCGCAGCAGACGCCAGACAGGAAGAGCGTCCCGATAAGCAAACTCACCGGGAATCTCCTGATTGGAGGTGTACCGGCAGCCGCAACTAACCCTGGTATCTGTGTTAAATCCACAGTACGTTCCGCTGAACGCGGGAATACAACCATCCCCATTATCATTTACGTACGGTAAACGCCAGTCATTGTATCCGCCATACGTAAGATTGCTTGCCCAGGACATTGCATTTTCCCAGGTCATCCGACCATCGGAGTCATGTCCACTGGTTCGAGCATAATTTGCATCTTGTAGCCAGGTCAGATTCTGGTCACTGTCATAGATCATGCCATTGCCACGATCGTATAGTGCCGCTTGCACGGTTGGAGTTAGCGCTAGCAAAAGTAATCCAGAGAAGAGTGCCTTATGTATATTAATAATCATAGAGAGCATTGCCGCAGCAGCCCTGTCAAAAAAGTTATAAAACAAGTTAAGAAAGTTCAGGGCGTCCATTATATTTTTTTATTTTTGTAATCTTCACCGCGTAGGTGAGCGAGTTCAAACGTCCACCTTCTATCCATGTGAAATCTTTCACAAACCAGCAGTGCCTAATTTACCTGCACGCACGAAGTCCCCCGCGCAAAGTTGCTGATATTCAAACGACAAACGAAAGATCCGTTGCAGCGGATCCACCAAGGAGGCAGTTATGGGTCACATTTTTTTCCAGGGATTTCAAACACAGTCCTTTCGAACCGCGTTGCTCGTCGCGGGTTCGCTTTTGTTCTTGCAGTCATCTTTTGCCGCCACAAGATTCACCGTGCTCGATGAACTGGTCGCGCCCGCCCCGGTGCTGCCGGGAACAACCGATCCCGCGTCCTTGGATCCTGATGCCGACGGCGTACCAAGCAAAGACGACAACTGCCCATTCCTACCCAACCCGAAGCGAGTCGATGGTACACAAGCAGAGGTGTGCAGCATCGGCGCCACCGCCCCCATGGAACGGCAGGTTTACTTGAAATCCCGCGTATTCACCCCCCAACAGGGACTCGACCCCAGACTCGAGACCCTGCCGAGTGCCGAAACAGTCCACGTGTTACTGCACCTTTCCCCAACCTTGCATGGCGCGTTGTTGTCAAAGTCGCTGCGCTCGACATTGGAATCCTTCGGCGTGGAAATTCTCGATTATGTTCCGGACGACAGTTATTACGTTTCATTGCAGCCCGACCCAAGCGTACTGCAATCGATCCTGTTGGTCGACGGTGTTGTCGGCATCAGCGCCAGGGCTACAGTCGACCGCGTAGCACCGGCCATTCGCCTTCGCGGCGCGCTCGAGCGCGCCGACGACGGCAGCTTCGAGTTTATGGTGGAGTTCTTTCACGATTTGGCAAAACCCGCTATCGAAGCTCTCCTGTCCAAGCTCGGGCTCAACTACAAGCACCAATACGACACGACCTACAGCGTAGGTTTCGCCAGTTGGGATGAGCTCGCGCTTCTCGCCGCAGAAGACGGTGTAAAGTGGATCGACGAGATGGACGGCGCCCCCGTCGACTACACGTTGAACGCGCAGGCCGCCATCGGCGGCACTATGGTCAGTGAACACTTCGGTTATCGCGGCAACGGCTTGACTGTCGCCATGTTTGAAAAAGGTCCGCTACGCCTCGACCCGATCCACCCCGACATGGATGGGCGCATCACCATCGGCAATATCCCGTTTTTCGCCTACGAGGAAACGCAACACGCCTGGAACGTCGCTTCGATCATGATCGCGGACGAAACAAGCTTTCCCGACAACCTGGGGTTCTTACCAGAAGCCGATTTGGTGAGCTATGCCGCAGATGGCGTACAGACTCGTAAACGCCGGTACTTCGGAATCCCGAAGGAGGCGCGCCAAGACTACGACGCATTGGTGTTCAACAACTCCTGGGGAGACTACCGGTGCGGGCGAATCGGTGAATACACTGGCCACGCCAAGCATCGCGATCGGGCGATTTTCGACCACGGTATCATTATGGTCGACGGTGCAGGCAATGGCCGTTCATCCGTTGGCTATCCCGAGGACGGATGTAGCCCGGACTACTACAGCTTGGGCTTTGTCAACGCCAAGAACTCCATCATGGTCGGCAATTGGTCTCTCACGACCAACAGCCTATCCAGCGGCAGCTCCAAGGGTCCGGCCGCCGACGGGCGCTTAAAGCCCGACGTGGTTGTGCCAGGTGAGGATATCGACACCTTGGATTTTTGGATCACTGATGTGGAAGACATCTCAGGTACACCGATCGGCGGATTGGAGGACTTGGACCTCATCGGCGAATCAAGCCCGACAATCTTTTCTGGTACCTCCGCCGCTGCTCCTGTCACCTCGGGCGTGGTCGGCTGGATCGGAGAAGCATTCCTGGAACAGGGTTACACCGTACAGAGCATCATGCCCGCCGCCGTTAAAGCAATCTTGATTCATACGGCAAGCGACGTCGGCCTTCCCGGTCCGGATTTCGATCATGGATACGGGCTCATTCAACCCGCCCCCGCCGTACGCATCGCACAAGAGTGGAGTCAATGGGGTCGCCAACACACCTTCAGCGAAGAAAGTACCAGTCACGAGTTCGAGTTCGATATTGCATCCGATCTGTTCACCTATAAAGTTACCCTGGCGTGGGATGATGTGGAAGGCGAAGATACCGCAAACAAATCACTCAAGAACGATCTTGACCTGGTTGTATTCAGTCCGAGTGGCCAAGCCTATCGTCCGTTCGACCTAGGCTTTCCCAACGGTAGCGGATCGACACCCGCAGAGCCCTGCACCTCCGACGATTGCGACTCAACCAATAACGTGGAACAAGTCGTCATCAGCAACACCGACGGCACCCCCCTTGAACATGGCCTGTGGAGGGCTACCGTCACAGCACGTCGGTTGGTATCAGATGAACAATCGATGGCGCTCGTGCTGACGCCCCCCTGTCCGGTTGTCATCACCCAGGACACCACGCTTACCGGCCCGATTTCGTGCACACCGAGTGCCATGCAACCTTCCGCCGTCGAGATCCCGGTTGCGGGCGTGACCTTGGACTGTAACGAGGAATCAATAACGGGCAGTAATAGCGATGCAAACAGTCTTAGAGATTTCGTCGGCGTTCGCGTACTCGCCAACGATGTGAACGTGCAGCACTGCGACATCAGTCGCTTCGACATCGGTATCAAAGTCGGCGACGCGGACCGGGAGGTGAACGGCGGCAATTTCAACTTCAACACGCTCTCCACCATTTTTCGTCGCGGTATCGACGTATGGGGTGACGAGAACACTGTCTCCTCGAACGTTATCGATGGTATGCAGGACGGTGCGCGGGCGGGCGTTCGCATCCAGGGCAACCGCAATCTGACCTCCCACAACGAGTTGTACAACGGTACGGACGACGAATCGCCAGTGGGAATCTATCTCACCGGCGGTGGCTCGATCAACGTCCTCAACACGAACCTCATCGACGGCAACTGGAGCCCCGCGATTCACGTGCATGGTGAAGACGAAAACACCGCGATGGACCTATCCGTAGTCACCCTGAATGTTATCCGCGAAGTTCCCGGCGATGGCATTGTGTTGAGTGGCAACATCACCAACAGCCAAGTCGACATCAACGTCATCGAATGGTACGGTTCAACGAGCTCGGCCGTGCTGGTGGAGGAAGCGAACAACCTGAAGCCGGACCAAAACACCGTCGCCTTGAACTTTGCCTATGGCAGTCAGACTCCACTGCAAACCGGAATTCGTCTCAACCAGGCTGAGTTCACGAATGTCAATGCCAACATAGTCGCTGACATGGGTATCGGCATCTTCGACATCGGCTCAGAGTCGAGCTTGATCAATAACAACGTCATGCTCAGTCTTGACACTGCTCAGCCTTATCGCAGCCTCACCGGCGTGTGGCGCCAAGGCGGCGCGGTCAGCCACATCAACGGCAATGACATCCAGGACAGCTTAACTGGCATCAGCGTCATCGGAACCAGTAAGCAACTGTTTATGCGTTCAAACGTTATCAACGCCGACAATCTCGGTATCAGCGTATCGAACAGCGTGGGTGACGATATCAGTGGAAACAATGTCACTGCCAGGTTACTCGGAATCAGTTACATCGGGGGCTCTGGTGCCACCATAAACGGTAACGAAGTTAGTGGCTACACGGGAACCGGCATTTATGTCGGCAATGCGGACAATCTCAGCCTGACTGACAACACAGTGACGGAACTCACCGGTGTGGCGGCAGGCACATCCCCCTCGGTCGGGTTGCACTACAGCAGTGGAACGACAGCGAATATCACCAACAACACCATCATCTCGACCACCTGGGGCATCGGAATAAAACTCGGAAACGAACCGTTAACCTGCAACGATATCGCCGTTGACGATACCACCGTCGAACCCAACAAGATGATTGGCGTTGGCACTCAGCTGTCGACCGGGTGCGACGTGGGGAGCTAAATGTTCACGGTTACAACTGGTTCACAGCGGTACCCTGTTTCTCGACGAGGTGGGAGAGATCCCCCCAGATCAACAAGACAAAGAACAAATGGATCAGGGAATGGCCTGGAACAAAGCCAACAGCCCAAAGATGCATGACATGGTTATATCAGTCGTCGCGAGTGAAAAGCAGCAGAAAAAACCCGTTGTCGGGACCGCATCCTTGAAATACTCAATGACGAGCAATGGGGTAAGCTGACAGCAATGATCAAGTCGAAGTAATAAGCATTACATCGACAGAATCCAAGAAAAAGGATAGGGGTGTAACAGCCCCCGTTCTTTTTCTGTGGAACAGTTTTCTGCTTCAACGCGATTACACTGTCTGGATCTAACTTCAAGACTCATCTATGAGTCAACATTGCCATAATGCTTTGCACACCCACAGGCGTCGCAATCAGAGAGAAGCGGCTGTTGCGACCGATAACTCTTATAGACTGACCTGTGTGGCAATTGGTCCGTGATCGCTGCTTGAGGCATAGCGTACTCCACATAATCATCCATCTTGTCGAAGTTGAGATACCTGTAGATCTCCGGCGCCATGGAGTCGATCTTGGTGGCGTAGCCATGCACTCCTCCACTGTGGGTAGTTTGCCCATGATCGCGGCGATTGCGGCCAGTTCGGCAGAGCTGAGAAAAAGTTAAGAAAGTTAAGAGTGTCCTTTATTTTTATGCGATTGGCTGGCCTGATCCGCCCTCAATAAATGTGATCTGGCTTCTATTAGGTTGAATTTAATATTTTACTAACTAACTTTTAATGCAATATGTAAGGCCTGACACAAATGATTTTGATTATTTCGGAGAGGGTTTCTTTTTTTATTTGTTAGGCACATACTGTTTGCACCAGAAAAAGTCCAATATTCACACAGGAGGTGAATCATGCTGTGCAATCTGTTAAAAGAGTGTGTTCTAAAAATTAAGAATATTGACCAACCGGGCAGGGACCCTGTCTTTAAAAGCATCAGCGGTAGTGTTCAGGATCCTGGGCAGTTTGGATCTATAAGTTATGGTCAGTCAATTTCAGCCTATGAAGTATTTACTGTACCGGCTGATCGTATATTTGTTCTTGAACATGCCTCGGCCGTTGTCACACGAGGCGACGCCATTCCTTATCCTTCTGATAATATGAACGACTATGGCGCGGTTGGGTATGAACTGGATACTGGTGCACATTTTCACTCAATGCCCTTTATACGTAGTGAGCCCGGTGGCGTACTGCAGGCTAGTATGGCGATTCGTATTTACATACCCTCGAATGCACGTGTTGTCGTTAAAGTACCATTAGTCGAGAATCAATCTGGTGGGTCCGAAGTCAATGTCAGCGGATATTATCTTTCCACCTGATTATAATTCCTCATCATTAGTACTAATACTTTAGATTTATCGACTAGGTCATCCGAATTGAGCAGGCATTGTCAGTTCGGATGCGCCACCGCTTTATGCTAAAGGGGGTGGTTAGTAATGGTTCAGTTATGGGTACGTTGCAAACTAGCGCGACGTACAGGGATCTACAAGTGCTGCGTGAGGTAGAAGATGCTAGCAGTGAAAACTGATCTAGCAAAATCTACAAAGGCAAGGCTTCGGAATAAGATCATCAAGCAAGAAACTTAACCGCAATCTCCTGTCCCCGCTGGGCCGATTCCACATAATCATCCATCTTGTCGAAGTTGAGGTACTTATAGATCTCCGGCGCCATGGAGTCGATCTTGGTGGCGTAGGCCATGTATTCTTCCACCGTGGGCAGCTTGCCCATGATCGCGGCGATTGCGGCCAGTTCGGCAGAGCTGAGAAAGACATCAGCGCCCTGCCCCAGGCGGTTGGGGAAGTTGCGGGTGGAGGTGGAGACCGCGGTTGAACCCGCCGCGATACGCGCCTGGTTGCCCATGCATAAAGAACAACCGGGCATCTCGGTACGGGCGCCGGCGCCGGCGTAGACGTTGTAGACGCCCTCCTCCATCAGCTGCTGCTCGTCCATCTTGGTGGGTGGTGCCAGCCAGAGGCGGGTGGGGATGGTCTCACCGGAGGCCTGCAGCAGCTTGGCGGTGGCGCGGAAGTGGCCGATGTTGGTCATGCAGGAGCCGATGAAGACCTCGTCGATCTTGGTGCCCTGCACCTCCGACAACGGCTTTACGTCGTCCGGGTCGTTGGGACAGGCGAGCAGGGGTTCCTTGATATCGGACATGTTGATCTCGATGACCTCGGCGTACTCTGCGTCGGCGTCGGCACGCATCAGTGTCGGATTCTCCAGCCACTCCTCCATGGCCCGGGCGCGACGCTCCAGGGTGCGGGCATCTTCGTAACCGTTGTCGATCATCCAACGCAGCATGGTGATGTTGGAACGCAGGTACTCGGCGACGGACTCTTCGGAGAGCTCGATGGTACAACCACCGGCGGAACGCTCGGCGGAGGCGTCGGAGAGCTCGAAGGCCTGCTCCACGGTCAGATCCGGCAGACCCTGGATCTCCAGGATGCGGCCGTTGTAGATGTTCTTCTTGCCCTTTTTCTCCACCGTCAGCAGACCCCGCTGCAAGGCGGCGTAGGGTATGGCGTTGACCAGATCACGCAGGGTGATACCGGGCTGCATCTCACCGCTGAACTTCACCAGTACCGACTCCGGCATGTCCAGGGGGATCACCCCCAGGGCCGCACCGAAGGCCACCAGGCCGGAACCGGCGGGGAAAGAGATGCCCAGGGGAAAACGGGTGTGTGAGTCACCGCCGGTACCCACCTGATCGGGAAGCAGCATGCGGTTGAGCCAGCTATGGATGATGCCGTCACCGGGACGCAGGGAGACACCGCCTCGGTTCTGGATGAAGTCCGGCAAGGTATGCTGGGTATTGATATCCACCGGCTTGGGATAGGCAGCGGTGTGGCAGAAGGACTGCATCACCAGGTCGGCGGAGAAGCCCAGACAGGCCAGCTCCTTCAGCTCGTCACGGGTCATGGGGCCGGTGGTGTCCTGAGAGCCGACGGTGCTCATGCGCGGCTCGCAGTAGGTGCCGGGACGAATGCCCTCGACGCCGCAGGCCTGGCCGACCATCTTCTGCGCCAGGGTAAAGCCCTTGCCGGAGTCTTCAGGATCGACGGGGCGTCGGAAGACGTCGGTGGCCCCCAGGCCCAGGGCCTCGCGGGCCCGCTCGGTCAGAGAGCGGCCGATAATCAGGGGAATACGGCCACCGGCCTTCGCCTCGTCCAGCAACACTTCAGTCTTGAGCACGAACTCGGAAAGGACCTCGCCCGATTCCGATTCGATTTTACCCTCGTAGGGCTTTACCACGATGACATCACCCATAGCAAGCTTATCCACCGGACATTCGATGGGCAGTGCGCCGGAGTCCTCGACGGTATTAAAGAAGATAGGCGCGATCTTGCCACCCAGCACCACGCCACCCTGACGCTTGTTGGGCACGAAGGGGATATCATCACCCATGTGCCAGAGCACCGAGTTGGTGGCCGACTTACGCGACGAACCGGTACCCACCACATCACCCACATAGGCCAGGGGCAGACCCTTTTCTTTGAGTGACGCCAGGTGTGTGATGGGACCTACCTTGCCCTGCTCGTCGGGAGTGATGCCATCACGCTCATTCTTCAGCATGGCCAGGGCGTGGAGCGGGATGTCGGGTCGGGACCAGGCATCCTGGGCCGGTGACAAATCGTCAGTGTTGGTCTCGCCGGTGACCTTGAAGACAGTGAGTTTGATCTCAGCCGGCACATCAGGCTTGCGGGTAAACCACTCAGCGTCGGCCCAGGATGCCATCACCGCCTTGGCATTGGCGTTGCCGGCGTCGGCCTTCTCCTTGACATCATGGAAGGCGTCGAACATCAGCAGGGTAAACTTCAGCTGCTGCGCCGCCAGCTCGCCCAATTCACTGTCATCCATCAACTCGATCAGGGGCTGGATGTTGTAACCGCCCAGCATGGTGCCGAGCAGTTCCACCGCTTTGGCTTTGTCCACCAGTGTGCTGGAAGTCTCGCCCTTGGCCACCGCGGCCAGAAAGCCGGCCTTCACATAGGCGGCGTCATCCACCCCCGGGGGCACCCGGTTGGTGAGCAGGTCGAGTAGGGTCTCCTCTTCGCCGGCGGAGGGATTCTTCAGCAGTTCCACCAGATCGGCGACCTGTTGCGCATTCAGTGGTAGCGGGGGAATTCCCTGTTTGGCGCGTTCTTCTTGCTGCTGGCGATAGGCTTGGAGCATGGCTGACCTCGTTTCAGTTAGGGGCCCGCCATCGCTGACCGGGTCCCGAGTCATGGGATGCCGCTATTCACGGTCTGTGGAGTAGCAAGATAGCAGAGGTTTTTCCATACGTATAATGGATTGTTCGCATATATAATATAAATATTTTGCATGTTATAGTGATCCCATCATGGATCTCATGCTCCTACGATCGCTACTTGCCGTTGCCGATTTCGGCACCATCACCGAAGCGGCGGACCGAATCGGCCTCACCCAGCCCGCCCTCTCCCGGCGCCTGCAGCAGCTGGAAGCACATTTCGGTGCCGAACTCCTGACCACCGGACGCAAAGGGGCTCAGCTGACCGAGATTGGCCGCCTGGTGGAGCAGGAGGCGCGCATCCTGGTCAGCCGCTTCGACCGTCTGCGCGAACAGGTGCGGGAGCATCAGGGGCTGGAAGGCGGCACTGTGCGTATTGGCGGTGGCGCCACCGCGGTCTCCTTCGTGCTGCCAAAAGCAATTGCCGAGTTTCGCCAGGACCACCCGGGGGTGCGCTTTCAACTCAAGGAGGCGGGGAGTATCGAAGTCGCGGAAGATGTTATCAGCGGCCGTCTGGAACTGGGACTGGTCACCCTCCCTGTGCAGACCAGGGAGCTGCAGATCTGGCCCCTGATCACCGACCGCATCGTCCTGGTCGCCCCCAAAGACCATCCACTTGCACGCCAGGGCGAGATTGACGCCAAGGCCCTCGATGGGCTCGCCTTCGTCGGCTTCGAGGCAGACACCGCGGTGCGCCAGATCATCGATGCGGCGCTACGGGATGCCGGTGTGGAGATGAATGTGGTGATGGAGCTGCGCTCGATACCGGCCATCCTGCGCATGGTCGCCACCACCGGCAACCTCGCCTTTGTCAGCCGCATGGGAGTGGATACCCTGGCCGGGGTTTGTGAAATCGAAGTCGCCGGCCTGCAGATTGCCCGTGAATTGGCGGTGATTGCCAAAAGAGGCAGTTCACTCTCACCGGCGGCCCTGGCATTCTCCTCCCTGCTTAGAGAAGAGCAGGCAGTGTCAACATCAAGATAGCCACACATCAAAAGCCTCAGCCCGTTAAGAAAAAGCCGTACTGTGCAGTGGATCATCTGCCACCATGCGAATGAGACCTGGTCGTTCTATGGCCTTAAGTGATTTACCCAAAACGAGGGACAAAGACTGTCCATGGGGACCGCCTCTTCATCGAATTGAATATCAATATTAAACCGAAGGGTTCGAATCAAATCCTCGCTCACCGCCAATTAAAAAGGGGCCTTGGGCCGAGGGACTCCTTGGCTTGGGTGCCGACCCAGGGGAGGGATTGATTCGCCTACGGCTCACCCCTTCGGGGCGCCTTCGTTACACTCAGGCGTCCTGCGTCGCTTCGCTCCTTGTCGAACGAAGGGTTCGAATCAAATCCTCGCTCACCGCCAATTAAAAAGGGGCCTTGGGCCCCTTTTTAATTGGCGGAGAGGGAGGGATTCGAACCCTCGGACCCCCGAGGGGGTCACCTGATTTCGAGTCAGGCCCGTTCGGCCACTCCGGCACCTCTCCGAATTGGGTGTGAATAGAGAGATTGGGGATTCAGCCCAATTCTACGTAGTCAGTATCATAAACCCAGTTAATTGCCTAAAATCAATGCCTCAGCTATCGAAATAGGGTACCAAGAGGGTTTCGAGGCCCCGTATCGATGAGCTGATTCTATACTAAGTAGGCTAAAGTTAAGTACTAAGAGTCCCATTTTGAAGCCAATCAAGTCAATAAAATCCGATCACTATGGAGTCATGAACCGTTCTGGCAGTCATAATAAAAAGTAATAGCCAGTCATAGATATAGATGCAGCCGAAACCAACCAAGCTCCTGATCAGTCACTGCCTGCTAGCCCTCACACTGTTACTGGGCAGTTGCACTATTCCACCGCCACTGGTGGAACGCATCAAGGCCGCCGGTGAGCTGGTGGTGGTTACCAGGAACAGTGGCACCACGCTCTATGAGGGCTCTGAGGGTCTTACCGGTTTCGAATATGAGCTGGTGCAACTCTTTTCCGAGGAGCTGGGGGTGAAGGCACATTTCATCGTCCCCAAGAGTTTCGATGATCTGCTGCCGACAGTGATCAACGGTGATGCCCATCTGGCCGCCGCCGGGCTGACCGTCACCCCGGAGCGAGAGGCGGAGATCCGCTTCGGCCCCTCTTATCAGGAGATCAATCAACAGGTGGTCTACCGCGGTGGAGAGCGGCGACCACGCAAGGTTGAGGATCTGATCGGCAAGGACCTGCATGTCCTTGCGGGCAGCAGTCATGAGGAGGAGTTGATCCGGCTCAAGGGAGAGCACCCCGATCTTACCTGGACCAGCCATACCGACCTTGAAAGCGCCGAATTGATGCAGATGGTGCAGGACAACGAGATCGATTTCACGATCGCGGATTCCAACGAGTTTGCCGTTACCCGTCGTTTCATGCCCCACCTCAAGGTCGGCTTCGACCTCACCCAACCCCAACCCCTGGCATGGGCAATGGCCCATGCTGAGGATGCCAGCCTATACAACGCGATGGAAGCCTTCTTTAGCCGCATCCGCGAGGACGGCACCCTGGCGCAGCTGATCGAACGTCACTATGGCCATATCGGTCGACTCAACTTCGTCGAACTGCGTACCTTCGTCAAACACATAAAGAACCGACTACCTAAATACCAAACCTTCTTCGAGGAGGCGGCGGAGATCACCGAAATAGACTGGCGCATGTTGGCGGCGATCGGTTACCAGGAATCGCACTGGAACCCTAAGGCGAAATCGCCCACGGGAGTGAGAGGAATCATGATGCTGACCCTGACAACCGCCAAGCAGATGAAGATCGAGAGCCGGCTCGATCCGAAGCAGAGCATCATCGGTGGCGCGAAATATCTTCGCTTTATCGAAAAACTGCTGCCTCAACGGATCAAAGAGCCCGATCGGTTCTGGTTGACCCTGGCCGGCTACAATGTGGGTTTCGGCCATCTCGAGGATGCACGCATCCTCACCGAACACCTGGGGGACGACCCAGACAAATGGGCCGATGTGAAGAAGCACCTGCCGAAGCTGAGCCTGAAAAAGTGGTATACAAGCCTCAAGCGCGGTTATGCCCGGGGCAATGAGCCGGTCAACTATGTGGACAATATCCGCGCCTACTATGAGCTGCTGAAATGGCAACTGCGGCAAATGGAGTTGGCGGAGAGAGGCAAGCAGTTGTTGTCCCCCGCCCTCAAGATCAACCCGGAGGCGCTATAGCCAATCCGTCAGCTGGACACCAAAGCCAAGGCGATGGCTCTTGACGTTATACTCGATCAGACTCTCACCATAGCCATTGAAGTACTGTAGGTAACCACGCCAGCGTCCATATAATGGAAAGCTCCAATCCAGTTGCATGGTCTGGCGGCTCTCACTATCAAACAGATTGCGCAGCAACAGGCTATAGGTCTGGTTTTCGCGCTTATAGATCCCTCGCAACTCATAGCTGCCGAGAAAGTCATCGATATCCGGGTTGTCATCATTGTCTTCCGCCAGACGGTACCAGGGCTTGAATCCGACCAGGAAGTCATCCTTCTCAAAGATAAAGTTGGCATAGACACGGTTCCAACTGCGCGACAAAAAACCGCCCTGGCCATTGGATTGATGGACCACCCCGTACTGCTGCAACGAATTTCTCCAGCCGAACAGCGACCAGTCGTTGGGAATCGCTAGAAATAGCTCCGGCTCGTGCACGGTCTCGCGAAAGGGTGAGGAGATATCCCGATTGTAGGCCTGCCAGAAGGAAAGGTTGGTATAGGCCGCATAGAGGTCGGCACGGGTGTCGAACAGGGACTCCACCACCGGCATCTTGAAACTGAGCTGAAACTTCATCTCCACACGATCAAACTCAGAAGGTGGAGTATTGTAAACCTCATAGTTCGGCTTGTCGTTATAGGATGCCAACAGGAGATAGTTCTGTTTGTGAGGAGAGAGCACGAAGGGATTGGAGCGGGTCTTGATCTCCTCCTGGATCCGTTTCTCCACCAGTGAGACGCTCTTCTCTGTAACCGGTGGCAAGGCCTCTCCTTCACTTAACATCGGCTGTTCGAGGGGATCCGGGCGATTCAGGCAGCGCTGCTTGAGATCCATGATACGCATCGCCTGATCCCCGTCCCGAAGCTGTTCCCAAATACAGCGTTCATAGTCGGCCAATGGATCAGCCGATGCAGGATTCGGTAACAGAACTGTCGACAACAAGATTGTCAAACCAATAATTTGATAATTGCAATTCATCTGTTGTTACTTCCGTTTTTTTGTTCTACGCGTTTTTGACGAAAAAACTGCTTCAGCAGTTCAGTCGCATGTTGCTGCAGGACTCCGCCCTTTACGGTGACGCTATGATTGAATCGATCATCCGTGGGAAGCAGGTCAAAAAGGCTGCCTGCGGCACCACCCTTGGGATCATCGGCGGCATAAACCACCCGTGCCACCCGGGCATGCACGATGGCGCCGGCACACATGGGACAGGGTTCGAGGGTGACATAGAGAGTGGTATCCGGCAGACGATAGTTACCGAGCCTTGAAGCGGCATCACGAAGCGCCTGGATCTCGGCATGGGCGGTTGGATCCTGTAGCCTGATAGGAGAGTTCCATCCCTCGCCGACAATCTGATCATCCAGAACAACCACGGCGCCAACCGGCACCTCCCCCTGGGATTCCGCCCGCTGCGCCAGCAGCAGCGCCTGCTGCATGAACTTTCGATCCTTCAGGTCCAACTCATCGATGGTCATCGATCATCCCAATTGGTGAGTTGCCAAGCCCAATTCCCACTCCCTTGATAGTAAGCCCGATAGCAATAATAGAAGGTTCCGTTTTACGAAGACCACAACTGTCGATAGCATGAAAACACCATATTTACGCCAAACTTCGACCCTAGATTATGAAGCACTCGCGCTGCGCTGACCAGCTGGGGATTCGATAGTCGGCACGTGACAGCGTGAAGTGCGCTATACTGAAGGTTCAATAACTCCCTCCCGAGGATCTCCCTCAATGCCAGTATCCAGACTGAACGATGAGAACCGACGGGCCGTTCTCAGCCACCGACGCCAGGTCTCCATCAGCAAGAACAGCGGAGAAATCCAGATTGTTTACAACCTGGATATGGGCCGTGTGCACTTCAGTCCGCAGACTCAGTATCTCTACTTCTGTAACTCCTATGTGGTCGAAATACAACGCATCATAGAATCGGTGCTCGAGGGATTGCAGCAGAAGTGCGAAATCGAGTGCGTCTATCTCGATACCCACCACTGTCTTCCCGCGGCAAACCGTGTACGGCTCACCACAGAGTCACGCAACCCGGTTTGCGTGGCACTACGCATGCAGGGGATTCAGGTCACGACTGAGACACCCTGAATAGAGGCTGTTGGAAATCGGCCAGGTACCCATGAACCTTGGCAATAGGACAGAAATCATGTAAACACGAGCAAATGGCCTTCCGCCGTGGGACGATCAGTTGATGATATTGTTTGATATTGAGACACAGTTTAAATTTATTAATTTTAGGACTGCTTTTTGAACAAAGACATCTTGTTCCTTGGACAAATCGTGATAATGTTTCAGGCATAAAATCAGTATCAGGCGACAAGTATGTTGCGTTATGACCTTCTACCCCTACTGTTACTGCTGCTTGTTTATGGATGCGGCGGTGGGAGTAGTGACAGTAATACATCACCTACAGCCAAAGAATTACAGATAATCGGCACACCGGGCAATGATGGTGTATTCGATCCTGCGCCAGCATGGGATGGTGCTGACAGCTTGTGGATGAGCCACTCCAGTGTGAACTGGTCGAGCGATGATCCACTACTATCTCAGGTACATACTCGCATCGCACTCTCTCAGGATGGTGGTGCAAGCTGGGTTGATACCGGGATCGACCCCAACAACTCCCACCTGACACCTGACTTTCAACTGACCGCCGGTACAGATACTTATTGGGCCACATGGCGCTTCGAGGTATCACGCCTTTTCCACGATCCCTATGACAACGACAGCAACCGCCGCTGGAAAATGCTCTGGCATCGTGTCGTGGCCATTGGTAATCCGGCGCCAACCGCCTTGTTCCAGAACAGCTGGATCGGCTATAGCAGCGCAGCATCTCCGGATAGCGCTTGGGACACTGAGCGCAAGCTCTTCACTGGCTCACTCTACAACAGCGCTGATATGGACCAGATAATCGGGCCTCCCGAGTTTCCCCTCGACACATATTTCACCACCGGTCTCTCTGGCTGCATACTATTTACAGAGCCGGGCGTTTTGGCGCGTAGCGAGGGGATCTATATCAGTCTACATTGTGCCGGGGAGAGAAAGATTATACTGCTGCGTTGTGACCGCAGCTTTTCCAGCTGTACTTATCTGGGGGATCTGCTCAGTGCCGACGATGCCGCTCCGTTTAGCACCAATGATCAACCGATCGACTTTTTCTCTGCCCCGGAGCTGGTGGATACCGCTACAATCACCTACCTTATCGTGACCGGTGTTGAGGAGGGCGATGTCCCAGATAATCGATACAGTGGCTGCCTGGTGTTCCGGGTGAGTGATTTGGCCAATGCAGTCGTCGAACGTAGCGGCGGAGAACCGGTACTTGTAACCCGTGTCGATGGAAGCAGTGGCAGCTTTAACGGAGCCTGCGGATACAATCCACAGGATGCTGTTGATGGTATTATCTATAGCGAATTAGCCCCCGCAACCTCACCACGTTTCCATCTATTTTCTAGTCAAATCAAGCTTCCTTAAACTCTTTTCAATTTTAACTAGCAATTGTACATAACAACAAACATAGATATGCTGACTCAAGGCATGTCTTATAACTTAGGCATCGAAACACTGTTTGCTTCAAAGCAACACCCCCTGTAGGGTTGGTACGATATGACCACCAACACGCACATCTGGAACACCATCCCGCATGCTCGCCTGCAACATGACCAAAGAGGGCCTATCAACTTCATAGCCCTGTTCGATGCTTAGCGATATCCCGGTCTCAGGGATGACTCGATGCCGCAATAGATAAAAACCCAGGAACGCGGCGCCATTTCCCGTTGCTGGATCCTCACGTATACCCTTGGCCTCAAAAAAGAACCTTGCCGAGAGATTATTCTCAGGGTTTCGTACCTGTTGGGAAAACAGGTAGATAAGAGGTGGAAAACCTTGTGCCAACAAAGAGGCAAACTGCTGAAGGTCTAGCTTACTCCGTTGCAGTGCATCCAGCGAGCAAAGTGGGACAATCATCGCCGAGGTGCCGGCTGATACCACTTGAACCGGAGCAATGGTGTCGATCTCCGTCGGCAAGATACCAAGCGCTGTTGCAACCGGCTCAGCGGATGCTACCGCTTCTAGTGTCATCGGTGGCGCAAGAAACCATGCAACCTCGCGTCCATCTTTAGATTTTTCAAAAGATACCAACACTTGACCCACGGCCAAATTGAGCTTTATTTCAGAATAAGGTTTAGATGCAACATAGTGGCGAAGCACCCATGCCGTGCCTAGTATGGGATGACCAGTAAAAACAATCTCTCGCGCAGGTGTGAATACTCTTACTGGATATGCACCATCCCTGTCCGGCTGAGTTATTACGAAAGTCGTTTCTGAATAGTTCATCTCCGCTGCAATGCGCTGCATTGCTTCAGAAGTGAGAAAATCCCTTCCAACGACTACTGCTAACTGGTTTCCTGAGTAGGGTTGTTCTGCGAAGACATCAACGATATATACATGTTGCGTCATTATTGCGAATATTAATTTAGATTAGGAGAACTAAATATAGAACTAACAAAGAGTGTTTGCTTAATCTGATAATGAGACGGTTATTCCCAGGCATGCCATTTTGAGCTTAATAAATACCGCACAATCAATAGTCTTACTCAGTAAAACCTACCCTTGTAGTACCGTCATCCACAGCAAATGGCTTTTTCTACACATAACTTGATAACTGAAAGATGCATCAACTATTTCATTCTAATGCTTACTTACTCAACGATCATCTCAAAAAATAAGTCCAATAACCTGAGCTTCACTGCCTTCCGGTAATTTAGGGGTAATTGACCGTTTAATTATTAAAACGGAAGCTTAACTTGCCTTTTGGTTTCGTGGTTTTCTCACAACCTGAATGTGAAATTTTCAACAATTTAAATCCATCCCAAGGTCGATACTATGGCCATTGGGAACCGGAATCCATTTTCCCTTGCAACCGGCGGCTGCAGATGCCGCCATAGCTCATGCATTACTACATTCAAAATCATGGAGGAAAGTTATAGTCATGCCTGCAATCCGCTTAACATTCAACATCATCGAGGGTAAACCTCAACTTAAAACAGCACGTCGTTTATCGATGCGTGTTCCACCACAACAAAAAATCTCCAACATCGGAAGGGGTGGTGGTATTTGGGTAGAACTACGTGACAAAGAAGGCATACCTCTTTACCAACGGGTGATAGATACAGAAACATTTAGTGGAGCAGCAGAAATACCAACTGGAGCTGCCGACAAGTCCTTTGCGCGTGTCTCCAGTAAGCAATATGTTTCGCTCTTCAATATCGTCATTCCTGACAATCCGCAAGGTCACAGTTTCCATATCCTGGAACAGCGATCCGCTGACCCGAAAAAGAAACCAGTTGAGTTGATCAGTCTCGACATCAACAAGGCCTGCCCACCTGAATCGGATAAGGAGGGCGAGCAATGAGCACTTCAGACGGCTATGTATCGGGCTTAGTAAAGGTCCATGATGGCGGTTCTCCAGCTGATCGCTTTAATCTCGTACTGGTTGCAGAAGGTTACCAAGTTGGAGAGATCGCCCAATTCCAATCCGATGTGAATGAGTTCGTCACCCATCTGTTTAATTCTCCACCATTTGATGAGGAAGACTTGGCATGCGCCTTTAACATCTATCGACTTGAAGTGATCTCTGACGAATCTGGAGCCGACTTTCCAATGTGTGACGACGGAGAGGGTGATGGATCGAGTGTTGCTACCTATTTTGACGCAACCTTTTGTGCAGATGGAAAAATTACCAGACTGATGGCCGGCGATAGCGGTTCAGTCCAAACAACTGTAGAGAGTTATTTGCCCGAATGGACACAGATCCTTGTTATCGTCAACGATAACCGCTATGGCGGCGCAGGAGGCTCGGTGGCCTGGACGACCACTGGTGGTAGCTGGAAAAATGTTGCGCTTCACGAGTTCGGTCATGCCGCTTTTGGCTTGGCGGATGAGTACGACTACTATGCAGGTGGCGATGAAGAAGGCCAGGATAACCACCCGGGACCTGAACCCATGCAGCCAAACGTAACCATCGAAGCAGACCCGGCACTGGTAAAATGGTCCTCGCTGGTTAATGCTGGCAGTGCTGTTCCAACCATGAACAATCCAGATTGTTCCACAACGAACGACGGCCCCAGTCCAGTAGCCGCCAATATTGTAGGGACCTTCGAAGGCGCAGACTACTATCATTGCGATGCCTACCGTCCACAATATAGCTGTAAAATGCGCACCACTGGTGCCGATTTCTGCGCTGTCTGCATACAAACAATTCGTGACACACTGAGTGCCTATGCCGCACCGGCAACCACTGGAGCGATCACGCTTGACACTCCCACCGTGGCTTTTGTTGACATCCCGGAGGGAACATCCACCGTACGTCCGGTGGTATTCAGCGTCGATACTTGTCAACCGGTCACTTTCGAGGTCAGCGCAGCTCCTGGGGCACCATTTTCAGTTGCTTATGAACCCGTGGTGGTCTCCAACCCGGCCGGTGGTAGCGCTCGGCTGGCACGGGTTTGGGTCCGCTATGAATGCACTGCATCCAGCGGCTCGGCATTCGACACGATATCCATCCGCTTAGTCGAAACAGGCGAAGAGTGGGATATAAATCTCTCAGGCAACTGCGTACCAAGAGAAACGGCTGCCGTCCAACTTGTCTTCGACCAATCAAGCAGCATGCTTGACATGACATCCGAAGGCCGCCTAAAGAAAGACGTTTTGAAGGATTCGGCGCGTGTGATGGCTGATGTTGCTTACGAGGACACTGGCCTTGGGGTCAACACCTATGATCATGATGCTCATCCATCAATGGAGATCCAGGTGGCAGGACCCTTGTTAGGAGGCGTAGGACGTACAGCGTTGCGAAATGCCATCACTAATTATGAACCCAATCCATCGGGAATGACAGCTACCGGTGATGGTATCGAGTTCGCTAAAAACAAACTAGATTTGGCAACCGGTTACGATAACCAAGCGATGATAGTCCTGACCGACGGCAAGGACACGGCCTCAAAATCAGTTGATGAAGTAGATGACGGCGTCATCAACCAGACGGTCTTCGCAATCGGCATGGGAACCGCCGAACAGATAAACCCCGTTACCCTGGAGACCCTCGCCGGCTCAACGGGCGGGTACATGCTGATGACCGGCTTGTTGACCCAAGACGACAGCTTCCTACTGGAGAAGTTCTATCTACAGATCCTTGCCGGTGTCACCAACAACGATATCATTCTCGACCCAGAAGGAAGGCTCTCTCCTGCTGCCCCAACGGTAGCTATTCCCTTCGATGTGGCCGAAACTGATATTGAAATCAGTGTAATCACCCTGGCCAACCTGACCGGACCTGTTGATATGGCACTGCAGGCACCAAACGGTGACATCTTCGGTGTCTCGGAAGCGGCTGTAGATCCATCCATAGAATATGCGAAATCCAATGATTCGATACTGATTCGCAGCTCCCTGCCTCTGGTTTCAGGTGGATCACCGCAACGGGAAGGCCGCTGGCATCTACTGTTGAAACTCGATGTGAAGATGTTCAAAAAGATCCTCGGGTCGATTCCGGATCACATACCTGACAACCTGGAATCTTCAGCCGTGTTGCAGGCCTACCTGGAACTGCTTACAGATCTGCGCAATCATGGAGTGAAGTACTCTGCCCTGGTCCAGACCTACTCGAACTTACGCATGGATGTAACCCTCAACCAGGATAGCCACGAACCAGGTGCGAAGCTACTGCTTGATGCAGTGATCAGCGAATATGGTGGACCTTTTCGCGGCTCGGCAACTGTAGTGGCAGATATCACTCTACCAAATAGTACCGTCACCACGGTTCAACTCAACCATGAGGGAGATGGTTACTACACCGCAACCATGATCGCATCCAATCCAGGACTCTATAGCGCCCGCTATCGGGCAAATGGTACGACCTACCGCGAGCGTCCGTTTACCCGAGAGCAACTGCGGACTGCATCAGTATGGACCGGAGGTGACCAACCGCCACAGACCACTCATCCAGGTGGAGATGGCAGTAAAGATCCGGGGTCAGGTGGGCTAGTCGAACTACTATGCTGCCTATATCGACATAAAGGGCTGAGCAAGGTCTTTTTCGAACGTCTCGAAAAACAAGGCATCGATGCAGATGTATTTCGTCGCTGTCTTAAGGCATATTGCAAGGCCAAGGATAAGGGTGAAACATTCAGACCTGAAGCCATTCAACAGCTCTCCTCAGCACAGCTGGAGGTTCTGCAATCACAGGCTGATGAGTTAATAAACAGCATCCACAAGTTGATGTCATAACTAAAGCAAGGGTCGTACAATCCTTGGGTTGTACGACCCGATATTTCTCCACGATACCTAACATCTTGAATCGTGATAGGTTTGTGATGGCCAGGCACCTCCATCGGGATGCCTATAGACCGGATTCATATGCGTGAAAGCGGCCAGAGAAGATCTGTTTAAATTTTTTTAATACTGCTCTCTAAACTCAATATTCACCAATACTATTGTGTTAAACTATCGTGATGGAAATACCTAACAGGAAGTTATACCGATGAATAGTCGCACACAATATAGCGGACCGGAACGACGGGTCGCTCAACGCAGACAAATACCTGACCGTCGTGAACTTATAAGATTTGAGACTGACAAGGAGCCCCGCCGGCAAGGCAATGGACGCCGCAAAGGTGATTTTAGCGATCGCTGGACTCGAGAGGGTTTTTGAGAGAATTTCACAATCTTGTGAATCTTGTTGCTGGACCGCTAGGCCACACTGAAGCGCCGTAACAATCCCAAACAAGAGCAACTATAGTCGTAACAGTTCCCGGCGTATTATCGCGATCTTGGTTTTTTATAGGGGTATACTGTCTGCAAACAAAACCGATCCGGTTATTTACTTGACTACACGCCGCTACACTTGCGGGATTGCGGAGCAAAGAGAACTTCAAGCCACACGGTCGCTGATCGGAACGAAATACATGATAGTCTCATCCGTACCCTCCGTATAGTGGCGCAAGTAAATATCATAATCGCTGCGAATAGACAGAATCTGCTGCGGAAGCTCCCAAAAGTCATTCACTTTATGATATGCCGCTATCGCCAGCTTGGGATGGTCCTTGGCAATATGTTCCCTACATCCTTCAACTGCCAGAGCTTCTGCACCCTCTATATCCATCTTGATAAAAGTGACTGCCTCATCGACCAGATGATCCAGTGTATCTACTTCGATCTCCACTGTTCCTGAAGGAGAGATACTACTGGCTGAACCCGCAGCGGCTTCAAAGCTGACTTTCCCTTTTGCATTAGACATCCCTTTAGATAGATAAACGATATTATCAAAATCCTTCAGGTTCGCTCTTGCCATGCGCATATTCTCTTCTTCAGGTTCAAAAAAATAGACCCTTTTGAAGTTAGGACAATGACGTATAAATTCCTTCGTAGTCTGCCCATCAAAGCCTCCGGCATCAACAAATACTTCCGCAACACTATACATCATGCATGCATCGAAATACTGTCGCGTAGGTGCGAAAGTATAACCCTCCATATATTTTCGATTCCCGCTCAACCTATAATTCACCAGATCACTAAAGGTCTGTTTTGATTCGCGATCATTTAACAGACTAAAGATATACTCGAACTGCTGTCTATTTGCGTAAAACGCCTGTTTAAAGGTATCGATAATTCGCAATTGAAGTCGACTGTCTTTTGCATGGATATAAAAGCTTGTATAGTCTGTCACACGCTCAATACCACATTCTGATAAGCGCCTGATTGCGGTCAGTGGCCTTACGGTTGAACAAACAACCACCAAGCTATCTTTACCTATCTCATCTGACCTGACAATCGGCTTCCCCAGAAAATAGTCCTCATCCGTAAAATCATCGATAAAGCCGTCCACCTCAGCAACCTTGGCCAAGCATTCAGCATATCCATCAGCACTTCGTCCCATGATGTATTTCGGCAACTCGCACTCAGGATTATAAAAGTCTTCTATCAATTCCTGGCATGCAGTGTCAGACACGTTTTCATCAATTACCAAAGTTTTCATTGAATTCTCTTCGCTGTCACATTAATCCTGTGAGCCCGTCAATTAACCTGACTGTTTTCAAAACAACCACTTCACCTCATCACAGATCCTCAGGATTTACCCATTCATGAGCCTGTGACGAACCTGCCATCGCCTCCAGGACAGCAAGGCCTTTTACCGCACGCCGGCACCCATAGATCCACTCACTATCCAAATTGCGATGTTGCCGATAGTCCAAATAAGTTTCGGCGATATCCAGGTATAGATTGGCAAAAGCCTCAATAAAACCCGCTGGATGCCCGGATTTGAATCGGTTATAACGGGGCATGCTGGCAACTGCCACATCAGAGGCACGATCCAGTACCATCTGGTTCCCATCCACGCTATACACCCGTGCAATCTCCGGCTCCATCTGGAACCATTCGGCACTCCCTTTGGTGCCGTATACGCGGACTTTCAAACCGTTTCTATGGCCGATAGCGGATTTACCAAACCACATCTGGCTCTTCATACCGCTCTTATATCGCGCCATACAGGACACGTCATCCACAACCTCTTTAAAGTGACCAAATGATGCCTGATCCGCTACCACGGCAAGCGGATCCTCATTGGAAAGAAAATAGATCATATGCTGGAGGTGCGCCCCCAAATCCAGTGAGACAGAGGGAATCACGCCGTCTTGCAATCTCCAGGCCTGCGGAGCCATGCATTTTCCATCTTTGTCGACTCGAATAAATCCCTCTTGTGGCATTTCGATCGCAATATTGATCAACCGCCCCAGCTCACCCTGTATGATCATGGAACGGATCTCACGTAGCATAGGGTATCCGGTATAGTTATGAGTAACCGCCAAAAAGCCGCTACTTGTTTCTACCGCTTCACATAGCTTCAACCCTTCCTGGTGTGATGTAGTGAGGGCCTTTTCACAAATTACGGGAATACCCAATTCCAATGATCTGGAGACAATCTCGAAGTGTGTCGGAGTAGGCGTCAACACTGCCACGGCATCAACTTGTCCCACTTCTTTCTCTACGAGCGACTTCCAGTCGTCATGTAACCGAATGTCATGCAAATTCCATTGCGATGCCGTCGCTTTGTTGATCTCCGTATTTCGACTGAAACAGGCGCTGACCAGCTCCCACCGATGGTCCATTTGGGAGGCAATCAAATGGGTATAACCGACAGCTGAGTTAACCCCCCCTCCGATAAAAGCAAGTTTTAACGGTTGTCCAAGCATCTATGTTGCACCTTCGTTGTTTTTGGCAATAAATTCCCGCTTCGTCACTCTCTCCAAGCTGTTGCGCGGCAGAATACTCATTTCTATGCGAGCGCTAAGACATCAGCAGTGAGGCCATAACTAACTGCCAGTCTAGCACTTAATTGATACTGTAGAGTGTCCTGTCGAGGATGCTTTGATAGAGCTTCTCCTGGGACGTTTTCGATGTGGAGTGAAAGAAGAATATTCCAGCTCTACCATAGGGGCTGGGCTGAATATAGTCACCTGAAGTGGCAAGGGGTACAAACAGACGAATGTCGACTGGTGCGGAAAATTGATAACCCCAGAGCGCGCTACCCTGCTTCGATGTCACAGTGTGGCGCGTGATCCTCTCAAAGCGGGCGTTATGCTTCACCGGCTCTGGAAATCCACCGATAAAAGGCGCCACATAATTCGCTGCATAGGCATAGCCTGTCGTAAGCTCGATCAGCATTGCGTAAATATCACCCGGACAGCGTCTGGTGGCTTCAATTATCCAATACTCTTCCCCATCGCTAATGAACTGGGTGTGAATCAAACCGTCACTCAGTTCCAGCTCGGAACAGAGCCGACCTAGACCGCTCCTTAGTGATTCAAGCATATCTTGGGGAAACGCTTCTGCTACCCGGCTTAAGTCCACTGCAAAGGGATTGACCGAACTGTCTTCCTGCACAATAAAATCCGCGACCACCTTACCTGCAAGAATAAAAGCAGAGTGGCTGAACAGCTGGCCTGTGACGAATTCCTCGATAATCCCCCTCCCGCTGGCGGAAGCTTGAAGCGCCCGGTCCCACGCCTGATCAAGTTGCCTGCGCGTTGCCCTGTGCAGCAGTGAAATTCCTTGACCACTGAATGAGTCAATCGGCTTTACCATGACCGCTTCGGTCTCAATAGCCTGCTCCTGCGACAGCTTACGGGGAACCGGTAATCCTATATCTTCGGCTAGCTCACGAAATAACTGCTTGTTGTTTATCCTCTTTGTCGTGGATGGCTTGTCAATACAGGGAAAGCGGCCACGATTGATCTCAGCGCAAGCGAGGTAGGAGATATCCGTACAGCCCGGGACCAGATAATCAAAAGCCTTTTCCTCGACAAAGTCAGCAAGCAACCTGGTATCTGAGTAATCGATTTGAGTGTAATTTGACGCCAGTTTGGCCAAGGTCTCACCAGGCTTTGCACCGACCACCCATACTTCGTGCCCAAGATCGCAAAGTGCGCGATAAATCGGCACAGCAGCACGGTTGGTATCGACCAGGAGCGTTCGTTTCATGTTATTGCACTATCTAACTTGATGCTGCATTTTTTTTAATAATATCGACGACATGCATAATCGTCTCCGGTTCAAGACTGTCGTATAGCGGCAGACAGATGACCTGATTGGCAGCAGCAACGGCATGGGGCAGGCGGTCTGGCGATGCTGAGGGCAACCCCCGGTAAGCTGGCAGCTGGCTGATCAACGGATAGAAGTAACGGCGTCCGTAAATAGACTCATCCTTCAAGCGTTGGTAAAGCCCATCCCTGCTCAGACCATAGACCTGCTCATCAACAAAGATCGGGCAATAAGCGCCATTCGTGGTTAAGCCATCAATGGAGTCGAGCATACGCACGCCCGCTACATCCTTGAGTTGCTCCCGGTATAGTTCAATTCGTGCTACCCGTTGTTTTATTGTTTCATCAACATACTTCAACTGCAGCAGACCCAGAGCAGACTGCACTTCGTTCATCTTTCCATTGCTTCCAGGTGCGACAACTGTAGTCTCGTTGGCAAAACCGAAATTCTTCAAATAGTCGATACGTCGCTTCAACTTTTCATCATGAATGACAAGCGCTCCACCTTCAAAGGTGTTGAATACCTTTGTTGCATGAAAACTCAGCATGGACAGTTCACCAAAACTGCAAAGCGCGCTGGCACCCAGTTTAGCACCGAATGTATGGGCAGCATCGTAAAATACTCTAAGCCCATAAGTATCAGCGATATGTTGAATTTTATCTGTCTCGCAAGGCATACCATAAACATGGACGGGAAGAATACCGGTGGTTCTTGGTGTGATCAGAGACTCAATTGCATCCGGGTCGATGTTGCATGTAACAGGATCAATGTCGCAAAATACCGGCGTGCAATGATTCCAATAGATGGCATGGGTTGTGGCGGGAAAAGTGTAGGGTGAGGTAATCACTTCTCCGGTAATCTTCAATGACTGCAACCCGACTTGCAAGGCCATCGTACCATTGCAGAACAAGGATATATATGGCACGTCAAGGTACTCAGCCAGGGCCACCTCAAACTCCTGGTGGAAAGGGCCATTATTCGTCAATTGCTTGGTTGACCAAATCTGCTCCAACAACTCGACAAATTCACTCAGTGGAGGTAAAGAGGGACGGGTGACATATGTGTTACTCATGGCGTATTTCACCAGTTGAGGGGTTACATCGAATGAGTAATAAGCTAATACAAAACATTACCGGCCATCTTGCTGCCGGCTATCGCATAATGACTGCCATCCTGAGAGCAGGGCATTTTCGATATTTTGAGTAACCTGCTTGAAATCCATGAGAGAAGAGTTTTCTATATCTCCACGCAGGCTTTTACGATTGGCAACAAGCTCATCCACATCGTTGGCGAGTCGTACTGCGATCTCGATATATTGATCGAAGTCGGTAGCGACCCAGTGCTCTCTGTTGATCGCAGCGAGTATTCGGTTGCTCACATTGGATGCGCTGGAGTTACCGCAGCGAGAGACCAGTGGCAGACCCATTAAAAGGGAGAGATAGGATGTAGTCTCACCATGGTATGGGTAGGGATCCAAAGCGATATCAACCTCATTGTGCGACTCAAGAAATTCGTCTAAAGGGAGCCTGGGTTGTAATAGCAGGCGTGACTGTTCAACATCAAACTGAGCAAAGCTATCGTAAAGATAGTCTCTCATGTGCGAATTGTCATAGTCCTCAGTCATCAACCTGATAACCGATCCCGGGACTAAAGATAGGAGTTTAGCCCACACCTCAATCATTCGCTTATCAATCTTTTTCAAGCCATTGAACGAACCAAATGTGATGTAACCTTTTTCAACACTTGGGGGAGCGGAAACTGGTGGTAATTCAATCAGCGGGTCAAAATAGGCACAGTCTTTGACCGTCAGAACCTTTTCAGCCGAATAGTTTTCGAGCTGACACTTTTCAGTAGTGTACTCATCGCGCAAGGCAAAATCCATACAATCCAGGCCGGTAGACATCTGCAAACCCATCATCGAAACCTGCATGGGAGCTGGACGATTGAGAAAGGCAGTCAAGCGATTGCCTGCAGTATTGTTTGACAGATCAACCAGGATGTCGATTTTATCAGCACGGATTTTCTTTTCGAACTGTTTGTCATCCATACGGCTACAGTTAAACCAGGTATTTGAACTTGTTTTTATTACCTCGGTCAGATGATCCTCTGCAACATTATTCGAGTATAGGTAAACATGAAACCGCTCTCTGCTCAGATTGTTAAGAACCGGCATGAAGTAGTTGCTGATGGCATGATTTCGAAAATCAGCTGAGACAAATGCGAGCTTGAGTTTCCTGCCTGAGAGACAGTTCATTTCACCCGAATATTTTTTTCTAGAGCGAGCATTGAGAGTCTTGGTAATTGTTCGAACTTGAGGGTAAATTTCCGCTTCATCGTCGAATAAATATAGTAGTTGCGCCAGATAGTTCTGCCTTGGGATTGCTAAATTAGGAGCCAAATCAAGTGCTTTTTTACAGCAGGTCAAGGCCTCCTCCTGGCGACCCTGGTGCGACAGCGCATGGCCCAGGTTGACATAGACTTCAGCTGTCTCGTAACCATTGGCCAAGCAGCGATCCAATACCTGCAGGGCCTCCTCATATCTTCCCTGATTATTGTATAGTTTACTCAGCGCCAGATAGGTGGTGTCGGCATCGGGTTTGCCGGACAATACTTTAGCGAAATAGATCTCTGCCTTGGCATAGTTTTTAGTGATATTGGCATTGAAACTGCCGACCACGTGATACATGAGATCTTTTGTACAACCAAGACGTTCTGCCAAATCGTAGGACTTTTCCGCCTCTTCATACTGGCCGGATTTCTCCAACACCATTCCACTCAGGAAGTAGATGCAGGGTTCCTGGATACCTGCTGAAATCGCCTGCATGATGTGGTCTGAGGCTTCCTGGATACGATTCTGACGCAGCAGGCATTCACCATACAGGTATTGGGCTTGCGTGTTTGTTGACTCTTTCTTGATTACTCTGGATAGCAACTTGCTTGCTTCGGACAATTTGCCCTGTTTAAGTTTTTTTATTGCCGTGGATAGGCTGCCTGACATATCAATCCATCCGCATCGATTTCAATTATAGGTAGTATAAACATCCTTGTCCGAAGTACCACCAAGTATCCTCCAGCAATTACGCCTCCGTCAATCCTCCTTTGGGCATCTTCTCGAGTGGTGATTCCTTACACCGACCAACTACTCGTTTTCCTTCACTTCCCAGCGCTGTCCAAATCGCGTTGTGTAGTGAATGTAGTAGGTTTTACCCGCTTCCACCATGAGATTACGCGGCATGAAGCCAACCCCGTCGGGCCATACGGATCCTAGGCGCATGATACCTGGCGCTCTGTCCCAGATCAGCGTCTCCCCTACTTCGGTGGAGCCTATTACCTGAATCTGCCTCTCTAATTCCTCGGGGGGAAGAATGTTTGTACTGACCACCCCCGGGCCGCCAGCCCAAGATGGACCTCGTCTTCTGGGAGCGGTAATAAAGTAGAGGCTACCAGGAGGGTAGCTGAAAGCCAGCACCCTTTTTGTCATGCCAAAATAGAGACCTTTCAAACACACATCGTCCACCGACACATCCACCTGCTCAAGTTCATCACGCATGAGCTTTTTGTAGAACACTTCATCCTCAATCGGCTGATCAGCCACCAGAGTGCAGGTGGATTGGGGGCCTTTATGGACCTGTATCCCAGTACCAAACACCAAGCCAGGAACGGGAAGGTAACGGCCTGACCAATTAAAGACAATACAGCCAGGACCGTTATCGGCGCAGTAGAGGGGCTTGACCGTAGCCAGGTCAAACCAGAGAAAGTCGACCCCCACGCCAACCTCCGAGGCGATATTCTCCTGATTCAGCACCTCTTCGAGAGTCAGCCCCTCAATGTAAATCATGCCATTGGGTTCTATCGACTCACCGATATCGATGACGATGAAGGGTGAAGCGGCACCCGCCAGCTGTTTTTCGCGAGTAAAGATGATACGCCCCTTGCCCTCTCCAATTAGTGGAAGATCGGCGGGTACATCGGGCTTGGTGGGGCCTGCGCATCCAGCCAGGTAGATGAGACAAAATGAGATGAAAAGCTTGTATAGAAAGACTGCAGAGTCCATGGCGACATACTCCTTCACTGTAGCCTGTAGCTCTTATATCACGGGATTATGGGAAAGGTCATCTTCAGATGCCTAACGAAATGGCTAGCGCTGGACAGAAATTACTCCAATGGCAGTTTGGAAATGCGCATCAAGCCTCGGATAGAGCCTTCTGAATAAGGTCGCGTACCACACTGGTTTCGAAGGGCTTATCGCAAATAGCGGATACCCCCGCCTGCTGTACAGCAGCCAATCTATTCTCGTTCTCTTCACTGGTTACCATCAACACAGGAATCGATGACTGATTGCTGGCACTACGTATATGGTCAATTAGCTCTTTACCGTCCATGTTCGGCATATTGTAGTCTGTGACTACCAAGTCAAAGTAATTGTTTGCGATAATCTCAACCGCTTCCCGGCCATCCTTTGCGCTACTGATGCGTTCAATCCCCAGCGTGTTAAGTACCCGAGTTATGTGCTTGCGTGCCATGCTGCTGTCGTCCACCACCAGGACCTCAAGATCCTCTGGGCAGAAACTATCCAGTTTGAGCAGTTCGGGATCTATATACTCCAGCACCGAGTTCATGGCAATACGCAGCTCGGCCGATTTGAACGGTTTGGGCAGAATAGCAACCGCACCTGCTTGACGAATCGGGTCAAGATAACGAAAACGGGTCTCACTGGAGATGAGCATGAAGGCCATATCAGCCAAACTGGAATCGCGACGCATGGCATGTACCAGGTCAGTACCGGTCATATCAGAGAGATAAAGTGTACTGATAGCCAGGTCTGGGTGCTCGCCACGCATCACTTGCAGGGCTTCCTCTCCGGTTTTTGCTGTAATGATCTGGTCTATACCCAACTGGGAGAGTTGCCGCATTATGGCCCGTTGTTGTGTGAACGACGGCTCGACGAGTAGCACTAACAGTTCTTCTAGATGCAATTTATCCACCCCACAGCGTATTGATGTAGTTAAGATCGGTCGCTACCAGGAGAACTTTACTCCAGTGAACTCGATGCCCGCCAGCGCCGGCCACTCCCTATCGATAATTATTAATCCTTTTTTATTCATTATTATCAATAACTTATTATCATTCCGCTTGGTAATACCTGGCACAGAAATTCCTACTACTCAAGACAAAAATACCCTGCTCACTCGATAAATCATCTCTTCCCTAAACCAAATCCGAGCTGTTGTTCGGAAATGCTTGACTCAAAGCGCTCGATAATCGGCCTGCCCTGGCAGGCCTGGATGTCAACCGACTCCAAGCATCTGCGTTATAGCCAGTGATGGATCTGGCTTTCTGATTAATTGAACACAACAAGGAGGGACAACCCATGTTATTTAACAACACCAAGAGAAAAGTTGTGATTATCGCGATGCTGGCCCTATGCCTGCTTGGTTTTAGGGCGGAGAGTCGAAACATTCTTGAATTCTCCAACGCAAACAATAGCTATGCAACTATCACCCCGGTCGAACTGAGTGGCGACTTCACTATACGGGTCCGGTTCGCATCCAATGGCCCGCGTTTTAGTTACCCTTTGGGTCGGGTCGCTAATGACACCAGCTATCTTCGGGTACGAGCCAGAGACCTGCGACTGGTGTTTCCTGGGGCAGATCTTACATGGAGGATCACCGGCGGCCTGGATGGCAGAGTCAATACATTGGAAATCAGCCGCGCCGCGGGCCTCATTACCGCATACTGGAACGGATCAAATATCGGTAGCAGTAGCAACTCAGGCACCCTGACATTTGATGCGATAAATATGCGTAATGTACTCGGCACTATCACGGATTCATTCCTGCAGGAGGTCTATTTTGATAATGCCGGCACAGTGACCCAATATTTGATTGATTCCGCATCCACCACCACCGAAACAGCGGTCCAGGGTAGCGGGATTATGACATTTAATGGGGTAGTGACAGATGACTGGACCCTAGTTAGCAGAAAATTGTGTAAATGGGAGGATAGCGGGGTTACGCTCTATACCATGTCGAGGTATACCTGCACCGACACCATAGGCGAAGCCAACCAGCCACCGCAGATTACCAGCCCGGACAACTTCGAGGTCTCGGAAAATCTTCTTGCTGTAGGTAGCGTCACGGCTATAGATCCCGAACAGGACCCTATTACCTATTCGATTGCCGGCGGTGCAGATCAAGCGCTGCTATCTGTGGATGCATCCACCGGTTCGCTGACATTTATCACAACGCCGGACTTCGAAGCACCCGTTGACGCAAACGGTGACAATGTCTATGAAATAGTGGTCGCAGCAAGTGACCCGAACAATAGTACGACTCAGCCCGTCACCATACAGGTTTTAGATGAAATCGAACCCATTGGGATGGTCTATTACATCAGCAGCAGTGACGGTAATGACAATTGTGACGGCCTAAGCCGGACCCAGGGATCAAGCGGCTCCTGTCCTAAGGCCTCATTGGAGGCTGCATTGTCTCTGATCAACGCAGCCGAACCCGGGGATCAGATCCTGTTCAAGCGTGGCGACCAATGGCATGGTCAACTCAATCCCAGTAACGATGGTACAGCCACCGATCCGATTGTTATCGGCGCCTATGGTACGGGTGAGAGAGCGCTCTTCACCACCAGTGAACATACCACAGGTCTACTGATGAGGTCAGGCTCCTATCTGGTTTTCCAGGATCTGGAGTTTACAAGCACCAGCGAAATGGACAATCGCGGGTATGCCATGGAATTTCCGATTAACACCTATTCCCACCATATCACGATCAAGAACTGTTATTTCCATGACTATGACCATGGAGGCGCCCTCTATGCCAATCACCATGGCATCTTGGAGTACTCCACTGTCCAGGATATGGGTCGAAACAGTGCCCACAGTCAGGGGCTCTATATTGCCAATGATAACTATATCGTAAGGCACAATGAGTTCATCAACAATGGGATCTATGATGCTATAGGATTTGATCACAGCCTCTACGCCAGTGGCGCTACCAACCTTTTGATCGAAAACAATGTGATGCGCGATGCCGTGGACGGCATCAAAATCCGTAGGGGGAGCAATGTCACCGTACGTGGTAACACTATCTACAACATGCACATGGGCGGGGTCTCGATCGGCGGGGACTCAAGCGCAGGATTCGATACCGCACTGGTCGAGGGGAACCTGATTTACGCTTGCCCCAATCCCATCACATTGATCTCGCAGAGTGGCACCCAGACCGATTTCACGGAAAACGTCACCATTAAGAACAATCTACTCTATACCGACTTTGGGCAGGATACCATACCGTCGTTCAAGGGTCTTATCGTGCTCGGCAATCCGCCGGCCAGAGATATCCAAATCCACAACAACACACTCTATTCATGGCGGGATGAGCCCAACCGGAATGACGTACATCGTGTGTTGACAGTCAGCGCCGCTGATATGAGTGGATCAACGATCTATAACAATATTTTCTTTAATACCAGGCCGGACATTCCCCTGGTCCATATCGACAGTGATATCGTCGGCAACATTGATATGGATTACGACCTCTATGCACGGGAGGGGATGTTGCTACAGATCGGCACCGACATCTACTGGTCCCTTGAGTCACTCTACGACGATCACGGTCTGGAGTTGCACGGCAGGGTAGGAGTTGCCAATCTACTTGACCCATTCAACGCCAACCAGGCCAACAAAGACTTTCACCCGACAGCAGCGTCGGCACTGGTGATTGACCAGGGGTATACCGTGTCGAATGAAAGCGACGAGGTGGATTTCGACGGTGTTTTCAGGCCCCAGGGAGCTGCCTGGGATATCGGTGCATACGAGTACCTGCCTTAAACCATCTAAACCTAACTAAAGCCATACCACCCTCACCAGAGTCAACACATCTGCATTGACTCGATGAGGGTGATCTAACCAGCTTACATAAGTGGATCTACCGACGTTTAATCCCCAAGGCTGATCACTGCCAACTTCGTCAATATGTAGGAAAATCCACAGCTTTTACACAGGGAGAAGTCATTATGAAAAGACGTGAATTATTAAAATGTTTGGGCACTTTAACGGGTGTCACCATTGCCACCCCCGGCATGGCTTTCGACTTTGGTAAGGCTATAGGTGCCGCCAAATCTCTCGGTACGGCAGTCACACTCTCTGACGAAGACCTCAATGCCTACTTCAAACAGGCCGCCGACCTCTACGATAAACAACACAAGATCCCAGGTAAGGGAAATAGATACGCCAAGAGATTGGTATCCTTGACAAAGAGACTGAACGAATATGAAGGGTTCAAGCTGGAGTACAAGGTCTACTTGACCAATGACATCAACGCCGCCGCCTTCGGCAACGGCTCCATCCGTGTCAATTCAGGCCTGATGGAGCTGATGACAGACGATGAGATTCGCTATGTGATCGGACATGAGATTGGTCACATACAGGCCGGTCACTCCAAGAAACGCATGAAAGCAGCGCTAACAACCGGCGCGTTGCGTGAAGCCACTGCGGCCGGCGACTCAAAGGTGGCCGTTCTCGCGGATTCTGAACTTGGCGGTCTGATCGAAAAAGTAATTCTGGCTCAACATTCACAGTCGAATGAAAAAGAAGCAGATGATTTTGCATTGGCGTTTCTAAAGAAGCGCAATCACCCAGGTGAATCAGCGGTAACCGCATTGGAAAAACTGGCGAAACTCTCAAGTGGAGGCAGTAACTGGCTCTCAACTCATCCCTCACCCAAATCCCGAGCCGAACGCATGCGGAAAGCCCTCGGCTAAGTCACTATCCCAGGCCGAAACAGTCTATCGGCCTGGGATTCCATTGCAACCAAGCTCAGTTTTGCCTGGTTACAACATCTCTATTTACAGACCAGTAGGCTGCAAATCCAAGAAGAGTGCGCAAATTGTTTTGGCAGATTATTGGTGTATTTTGAGAAAATTTCTCTCTAACCTGGCTTTTAACGCCTGTTTTGCTGGACACGACGCGCTGTAAAGATTAGGATTTAGCCACCTTGATGGATTTGGTTAATGTAGGTGAGTTATGGATGTACTCAGCGCCGATGGCGCCAAACGCGAATTTGGTGAGGCGCTTTTCAACACACGATACAGTCCGGTTGGCAACAAACATATTGGCAAACCTGTTGCTGCAGTGATCCCGGCACCTGAAGCAATCCATCGCAGAAGGTATCACCGATTTGTTGGCCGGAAAGGTCAGCTATGGTAAATCCCCCAACAACATAATGTACTAACGGGTAGCTAGTTTAAAACCCAGGCTAAGCCGTGGCAAAGCACAATTCTAGCTGCCAAGGATTTTAAGGATGAAACTACCTCGTGGCCATTCACTTCAGTACGTCGGCTTTTTACTTTTAATAAAACTGTTGTCACCCGCATTGGTTAGTGCGGATCTCCTTTCTCAGGGTTTTACAAATATCACCGGTTCTGCTGAGAGAATGATCTCTTATCGGCATCAGGAGCGATTTATTATTACCAATGACGGGAGCCGACATTTACTTGTTAATTTAGGCAATCGCGACAGTGAGAGCAAGGGAGCGCTAGCTCTTATGCAAAAGATACCAGGTAATACCAATTGGGATGAAGTCATCGATTTTGAATGCACGAATGAGACTTCTACTGCTGATATGTTCCTGGAAAATGACCAGTTACATATAGTTTATACCTGCGAAAAACAAGTTTGGTATGCTAGTTTAAATTATGATTCTGTAAATACATTATGGTGGGATCTGAAAAAGCGCAGAATTTTTAGAAGTTTCAAGCAAACACCAAGCGCTCCCACCATTGCAATGGGAAACAATCAAACGCTGCACGTCGTATGCACATTAACAAGTCTAAATAAATTCGTACAGCTTACAGGCTTTTCGAGTAGCGATCCTCTCTTGAACTGGGACACCACTTCTTCCTGGGGAACTACAAATAAACGTCGCGCCAAAGCGGGTCGTTTATTGAGTCTCGATTCAAATGTTGGACTGATTTATACGGATGTTTCTGCTGACTCTAATGCGAATTACAATAGCACACTAAATTTTACTCGAATGAGTGATGATGGCAGCTGGAGCTCTCCTGTTATACTTGAAACAACTGCCGCTAGTTTTCATGACCCATATGGAAGCCATTACAGTACAAGTGTAGATGATCAAGGTAACATTCATCTAATATGGCCTGTAGAGAAGCGCTTGAAATATTACCGGTACAATCATAGCAGCGCTGACTGGAGCAGCACGTTTATACTTGAATTTCCGCATAATTCAGTTTACGGCCAAGTGGCATTGCATGCTGATGGGCGAATCTTTCTGGTTTATAATATTGCCAAGCAAATGCACGTTGTTGAAAGCAGTGATCATGGCCTAAATTTCATGCACACAGACTTTTTAGTCCACTCAAATGAAAACCCTCTCTATGATTGGGCGCAGCCTCGGGTCGAAACCCCAGCGCTATTTCATGATACCTTAGAAGTTTTACAACAGCTATCTAGATTACCAACTGAAACAGAAGAGGCGTTAGAGCTACTGTATTTGTTCACATTAAGACCCTGATCTTTATTTACCTCTTGTTTCAGATGCGTGAAATGTCAAAAAGCTATTGCCCATTTCAATACCTAGAATAGATAAAAAACATAAAGAAATGACTATCGGGTGTGCAGTTTAGCTTGATTGTAATAAAACTGCGTTGCAGAGCTTTTACTATAGGTTAGCTATTGGTGGGCGCCTATTTCTGTCGGTGTTTTTGATAATAATATTCTCATACCTGAGCTAAACGGCCAGGAGGTTTTAGATACTAGGCAGAAACGTATTTGTTCAGCGCTTGGATTTTTCAGGGTTTTAGAAAAAAAAGTTCTGCTATCGCGACAGCATGGATACACAATCATAAGGACCCACACAATACTATGAATAACTTGGTTTTCCCTATACGACGTTGACATTGATCCGGCAATATTCCACACAAAATCAACTGCACTCAAATGGCATAGAGAATATCGGCACAAGTAACATAAACAAAACTCGGAGGTGTTTATGTTTATCACTGTTCACTGCTCTAATAGAACTGACCGCCATATCCAAGGAAATGGACAACCGACAGCCAGGCTAAGGCGACTATCTATAGTTAAGACTCTTGCGCTCTTTCATCTAATAATTACGGCTGTTCCCCTCGCAACCTACGCTGACCCTTCGACATATCATCTACAAACCGACACTGAGCCACGATACCAGCACCATGTAGATTATGAACTGATCGATTCCTATTGGGAGTGGAACAGGATCAGGAGAGCTTTCAGTGATTTAATTGAAAGATATCCTGAAGATTACACATATGAACAAGGTGCTTGGTATTTTTTTAACGTCGAGCGCTGCTTCAGGCTAGATATTTACTGTTTCGGCAACAATCCCAGTACACCATACGGCTATCCTGTTTTTGCCAACCGCACCTATGAGCCCGAAGGCTCGACCGGTTTTATGCTTGACAACACCGAAGCCGTCGTCTTGCTCCTGCAAACCCCGCCAGCAGTCCGTTATTATGGTATTACACCCTATGTACAGGCACGCATGATCCTTGACGCAATCATACCGGGAAAGCGACGAATCGTTTTGGGCAGTTTTGCTGATACGCTTAATTATTTGCGTATCAATGCCGTGGAGAAAGGGAGTGATACTCTCACGACCTTTGACGGCTTGGCGGCAGTTATCCTTACATCGAATCATGCAGTGGCCGAAAATCTCGAGAGACGTTTGATCGAGAGCGGCCTCTCACCCAACGGCATAAACATCATCGAGATCCCCACCATTTCTGAAAGTATGCCTCTCTACACCGGCTACAACACAGAGGCAGATGAATTCACATTGATCATGCGGGTCGGACTACCACTCGTTTCCGAAGAACTTGATATGTGGCTGGATTTGGAACCACTGGCGGTCTGGCGTATAGGTGTACCCGATACCGAATTTGAACTATTTGATGCTTCACCCTATGAAGAGCGTCGTACAAACTACTACGAACATTCCGTCGTTCAGAACTCTCTGGCACGGATGAATTCCCTTATCACTGCACTGAAGCGACGTCACTCGGAACTCACCCCCAGGGTTTTTCCAAAAGGGCACTGGGTGTCCACCAAAGGTAAGGCCTGCATTACCGACTATGAACTATGCAACGCGGACAATCAGGATGCCCTTTATCGACAGGAAGATGTCGATATACCACTGTACCTAACCTCTGATCCTGAAAATTTTTGGTATCTCATCGGCGCTGCTCATCGGAACACCGGTAAGGCGACCTATACCAATCACTCCATTTACTTGAAACGACTCGCGGCCGGCGTTGCCAGTATCACCGATGAAAACGCTACAGGCAGTGCTGCATACTACGCTGAACCGCATGCAGAAGGGCTGGAGATTGGCGATTATGAAGACTTCTACGTATTTCGTGTTGCCCGTGACTGTGATCCCGAGGAACTTGACCTCGGATATTGCCTGGAAGTCCCGTACCCGGAACCCGGTCAACCCATCGGAGTAATGGATAATGACGAACTTTTCACCTTCAGCCGCCTATATGTCGAAACCTCCTCCGGCGTCGGACCGATCCCATCCGAAGTCATTGGCTCATGGATGATGGTCTACGAGTAACAGCAAACGATAGCAGGAATGGTCCACTGGACATGGATGAAAATGCCAGATGTATTTTCATTGACCATGAATCCAGGAAGTAAATAGCAGTGGACAAATACACGGGAGGTAGTTGCAATGACAATCAATAAATTTCGATTTTCAAAACTAGCTTTGGTAGCCATACTGATATCAGCCGCGACAGCTCTAGCCGGCGCGGAGATTGTTCCGAAAGAGTTCGATCCACCTGAACCAACAACCTGGAGGCCGCAAGGGTGTCGAAGTGCGGCGCCTGTCAACGCTGTTCTTCCCGATGGCGAACGCTGGAGCAACATTCATTCCGATTCGGTCAACTCGGATGAAATCCCCCAGGCCCTTGCACCCGTATTTTCACCCGGATGGATCGCTGAGGAAAATCACTACTATCCAGCAGGCCCCGTTTTCGACCGCGAGGGTAATTTATATGCTGCACCAATGTGGCCCCATGAAGAGATCGTGATGGTCTCCTTATCTCCAAATACCGGAGATCGGCGTTGGGCGATTGAAAACACCACCGGAGCACCTCCGGGCGGAACGTCGCCCATGGTGCTTCATGATCCGGAAAACGATGGCCAGGACATTATTTATCAGATGCTCTACGACCGTGCAATCGCAGTTCGTCCGGATGGAACTTTTGTATGGGACGTACCCACTGGTTTGACCTTGCACGGCGATTTCAACGATGCTGTGATGGGAACCAATTATCTCCCCGCGCACGATGCCATTATAGGTGTTACCGCTGACGGGGCCATCTACGCCTTGGATCGTGCATCGGGTGAATCCTTGTTGGAGACCCCCTATTTCCTGCCAGGAGCGCCTTCACCTCCAAGCACACCACCGCCGAATGATGTCGTAGTGATCGGAACGATCGTAATGGGACAATACATAAATTTTCCCAAAGGTGATACCTATTTGGATTTCGTTAACTTGATCAAGGGTTCCGAAAACGTTGTGGCTAACCAGTTTGCCGTCAACCCCCACACCAGCCGGATATTTATTGCTACCACCGCACCAGATGAGGAAGACGGTGTTACCGACGGAGTCTCTGAACTGGGTGCCATTTACGGCATCGATTTGGTAGAAAACGGTGACACCTACACATTTGTGGAAGCTTGCTATCGTGCCTTCGATGGCGCCACCACATCAACGCCATCGATGGTCACCGACGGAGCACGCCTTTTTGTGTCGGACCGCCGTGATTTATTGATCGCGCTGAACAATGACTGCACCGATGCCTGGACCCTCGAAATGGGTGACCTGATAACTGGATCCATGAGCATCTCATCTGACAATAACGAAATATACGTCGGCTCGCCCACCGGTCTCTTCAAAGTCATCGATGAGGGCAGATATGGACGCGTTGAGTGGCAGGCGAATATCGATGTTTTCGATATTCCCCAAGAATGGGCCGATAAAGGGTATTCTGACTTCAACATGAACCTCGTCGCCATCGGAGCCAACGCACTTTTCTTTCAGGCGGCAGCGGGGTTTCACAATACGCTGCCATTCAACATAGGAATGGGCCAGCTCGACCGTGCAACCGGTGAAGTCCGATGGTTCGCCGAGGGCCGAGAGGAGGTTGGGGTCATGACCACCGGACCCGATGGCTCGCTTTACGTCGGTCACTCACCGATCAGACGGTTTAAGGCGATGTACAAATCCAAAAAGTACCCTGGTCAGTTTCCACCGACCCAGAATCTTACCGGTGGCATCCGTAAATGGACCGCGGAACGGCTGGATCTGCTTTTTAATGAGGCCATTTGCTCTGCAGCTGATCGACTTGCAAACGCTGCAACACTGGAAGACCTTTGCCCTGATTCCGTGGAAGCTGACGTTCTGCAGGTCATAGTGCTCATCGAACAGGCCAAGTCTGTAGGTAAAAAAGCTGTCAGCAGGAAAGAGATGACTTTCGGCATCTGGCGCGACATCAAGCCACTTCTTATTACTGCAGAAAATGCAATTAACGACAATGCTATCTCGACAGCCGCGGACGCTTTAGAAGACGCTTGTGAATCACTGTGATCAATCTAACTCTCTCACTATAAAAGCTTAGCTCAAGACTGAGGTTGGGCTTTATGTGAGACTCTTGTAAAGATGGGAGAGAACAAAAGATCAGGGATTAAAAATATCGCAGATTTCTACCATTTTTTAAACAAGAGACGCGGATTCATTTCCTTGCTCCACGGGAATTTGTAGTGTTTCTCCGCAATTTTCGGTACAGGGTCCGTATCTTTTTCTAAAGGCTTGTATCCCTCTTTTTCTGATGCCATCTGTGAAGCAGTGATGAAATCTCCGTGTTTTGAATTACCATTAAAAGCCAGGTCGGAAAGCACGTCGAACGGGAGAAAAATACCATACTGCTTTATCCGTAAGGAGGGATTTCTATTCGGAGTTGCATGATCAGCTACGATATCGCAATTTCCCATTGCCTTCGAGCGCAGCACCATAAAGTGCTTATTGTGCTTCGGCAATTTGATGTTTCGATAAATATCGATTGCCATTCGATGGTCGTTAACCTCGTCTCTGTCAAAGATCTGCACAAGCAGGGTGGTGTTTTTTGGGAATTGCCCTAACTCATCAGGCGAAATTTGAAACACATACCATGGGGCCATAATATACATGAAGGCACTTTTCTGTCCCCACCCCTTGCCGACAAAACCCTTATAGGCCATCGCCGGTGTGGCGCCGCCGCCGAAAGAGTGACCAACAAAACCGACACGGTTAAGGTCCATTTGATCTTCGAAGCGTTTAGCAGCGAGTTCAAAACCTTTCCACAGAATATCATAGCGTTCATCAAAACTAGCCCTAATGGTCTTATAGGGCGAGTAAACGACGATGTTACCCCGGCTAACCATATGACGTATGAGCTGGGTATAATAATCTTCCCAGTCATTGGCACCAAAACCATGGGAAAAAAATATTACAGGGCGTTGGCCAGTTGCACCTTGAGGAAAAAAAACAGCGACTTGCTTTCTTTTCCACAATGGGTTGCTTATGGTCTTGACGGCCATGCCATATGGCCCCTCTGAACCATATCCGCTATTAATTTCGGGAAGATGGCTATCACAGGATGAAATTGACGCGGCGCTGGTTGAACTGCTCCTGTTTGCGATGCGCTCCTTTACACGCTCCCTGAACCCGGAATGGCATGCTGCACTTGATAGAATGAGAAACAGACAAAATACCGCAATCCCAGTCCTTTTCTTATGGCTAGAGTAGTGTCTCACTTTATTGGCTCCTTGTGAGAGAATTGTGTGCCGCAAATCCCGCTATATCTCGCCTCGAAAATCTGTCCGTTTTTTATTCGTTTATAACACCCTCCTGCCCCCCTGACAAGCCATGGCTCACGGCCCTACCTCAGGCCCAAATTCCAACCCTACCAGTTGCTCTCCATGACTTTCAGCAGCGATTTATGGTTCTTACTGTAACAGAAGAGCTAGAAGAGCGATTGTATTCAATCACATTGAGACCCCGCTCAATATTCACCCCCTATTCGAAGGCGAGAAATATAACTAGGTTATCGTTATTTTGATAACTAGCCCCTCATAATAGAGAGAACTAATCATCTGGCGTTTGGTCCTACTCGACCGTAAGACATCTGTAGGGCTCTTAATAACGCTTCGTTATGGTACGGGTTCGCAAAACAGGTTGGCTATTACTGGGCAGGGACCAGGAGGTTTTAGATGCTTTTCAGAACTGTTTTTATTCAGAGATTGATTTTATTACTTAGCTTTGCCAGTTTGAACGCTTGCGCAGCAGGGAAGACATCTTCCAATTACGGTGCAACTGATATCGAAACCTATAAGAATATCTCTTATGGTCATGATAGTGCCCAAAAATTTGATGTATATACCCGTAATGGCCTAACGGATGCGCCCGTTATTTTCATGGTGCATGGTGGCGCCTGGAAAATGGGTGATAAAAAATCAAACAGTGTTATCCAAAACAAGCTTCAGCGTTGGCTACCTGCAGGTTTTGTCTTTATCTCCGTAAATTACCGTTTAATGCCAAAAGCCGACCCTTTGCAACAAGCAACGGATGTCCGTAATGCATTGATTACAGCACAAAATAGGGCTGCAAGTTGGGGAGGAGACCCGGAAAAATTCATATTAATGGGACACTCAGCGGGGGCGCACATTGTCGGTTTAGTCTCTTCTTCCATTGCTGAACATCAGAGTATGGGCGGTAAACGCTGGTTGGGGTCAGTTCTTTTAGACAGTGCCGCTCTGGATGTCCCCGGGATCATGAACCGCAAACATTACGGTTTTTATGATGAGGCTTTTGGTAAAAATAGTGACTTTTGGGTCAAGGCCTCTCCACAACACCAGCTAAAATATGATGCGCCACCTTTCTTAATAACCTGTTCGGCCAGACGAAAAGGTGCTTGTAGTCAAGCCAATTCCTTCGCAGAAATGGCCAATTCCTTTGGCATAAGAGCTAGCGTCGTCAGTAAAGATTTATCCCACAAAGAGATGAATGAAACACTAGGAGGAAATAATGACTATACGGTTAAGGTTGAAGCATTCCTGAGCAGCTTGGATTCTAAAACACAAGCTGTGATTGCGAGTGAGCCGCCTATTATTTCCACAGAGGAGCCGAGAAAAGGATTGTTGAAACGTTGGGCTGAAAAACGAAGAAAAGCAAACTCACAGTAAGCTTGCGTGAAAAAAACGTGCAGTTTTCACAATTCATGCTGATGCCAGGCAAAACCCGGCAGGTGGATGATAGAAACCTAGTCTGACCCCGTTGATCTACTGGTCGCGCAGGGTCTGCAGGCCTTCTTCAATCAGCGGACGCAGCTCGTTACTCAAAGCCAAGCTCGCGGCGGCCCCATCACTGGTGATCACATCACCGACATCGGCCTGGTAGCCAATCACCGCATAGTAACCGTGCTCGTAGTCGATCCAAGGATACCAGCCTAACGCACCAGGGCTGGATACGACCACCTGGTTTTCGCAACTTGTCGACCAGGAGGAATCGGCGCACTCCCGCCAGTGACCAAGGGCGTAACGCCAGGAACTCTGGTCGATCCTCAGACCGGCGGGGATTATTCCGTAGGTAACCGGCGCCCCGGTTCGATCGGCATCCCAGACCGAGCGCTGAGCAGAGAGGAAGTCCCCGCGCAGTAGCGCCCGCAGGAAACGTTCAGAATCCGCGCCGGTGGAGCGGAACCCCGCAGAGACATACGGATTGTCAGTGACCTCACGCAACCGCGTGTCAGTCAGTCCCAACGGCTGTGCTACCGACATGTCGAACAGCTGCATGAATGCCTGGCCGGAGGCGACCTGGGCCATATAAGCGGCGACCTGGAGGTGGGCGGGGCCATAATTGAACTGTGTACCAGGCTCGGCGGTTATCCCTGTCTGGTAGAGCTCCATCACGCACTCTTCCAGGCTAATGCTGGGGTTCTTGACACAGGAGTACTCAATCTCGTTGATCGAGAACCCGGACGTGAAAGAGAGCAGCTGTTCCAATGTGATCTGGCTCCGCGAGTCGTTCGGGTCGTCGGTCCACCAGGTGATATATTGCTGCGGGTGATCGTCCAGCGACATCACTCCCTGCTCGATCAGCGTCATGATGGCAGCGCTCGCCAGCCACTTGGAATAGGAAGCGACCAGTTTCACCTCACCGCTAGACGAATTGCCCTTGGTGTAGCTATAGAGGCGACCGTCCGCGTCCCCCAGTATGAATACATAATTGTCCGCAACGAATTCGGACAACACCGGATCGAGTGTGGAGAACAGCGTGTTTTGATCAGATTGCAGAGGACTCTGGTCATTGGAACTGGAGCCGCCACACGACGCCAGTCCCAACATCCAGAATATCAACAATATCCTGCACCACATATTGTACATTCCACTCAATCGCGATGCTGATCCCAGCGATCCTTACGGCGATCCAAGATTGCCTCGCGTCTTTCTGAGCGGTTCTCATGGACATTCCCACGCCGTTCCGCACGACGCTCATGAACCTGTTTCGCCGCTTCTTTCTGTTCATCGGTCAGATTTTCCCAATCGATCTCTTCGCGTCTCTCTTGCCGGCGCTCCGAAGTCTCCTGTCTCCTTTCTGACCGGCGTTCGTGTGTCGCTTGTCGCCTGTCGGAGCGACGCTCTTGAATCTCCTCGGCTCTCTCTCTCTGTTGCTCTGACAATCCCTCGCTACTGCTATCTCCGTCATCAGCGTAAAGGGCTAGCGGAGCAGTTGTAATAGCTCCCAGGATAGTGGCTATGGTCATCCATCGCTTCTTGCACATTGTTTCATTCCTTTTGAAAAATTGAGAGAAGATCTGAATAATTGCAACTTGTTATATTCAGACCATCAAAATCGTGAAGGGGTAATTTTCGATCTATTCCATCTTTAATCGTTTATAGCAATTTAAAACGTTTACACCTCCCTATGATTTCAGATGCTCTGAATAAGTCACCATCACTTATTCAGGGTGTGAATAAAGAAATACATGAGATTATGTTTTTCTTTATTTTTAAATGAATTACCTGCCGCTGACATGGCAAGTCTCAATGTATTTTCAGAAATTTCCGAATTGTCCGGTGGGTCATTAGCTTTGTCTGCTACGACCCGACAACCTCTGTATGGAAATTTTATTCCATCTAACCTTAACCGAAGCTGAACCAGTTCTTACTTTTTGGAAAAAACGAAAAAAACCGGGGCAGAAAACAACTGTTTCGAATATGTGAAGTTGTTAATATCCCAGCGAAAGCACACCACTAGTAACCTATCCAGTTACTCGGCTGTCGACTACGATTGCCCTACCCGCACCTCTGGGTTGATGGCAGATGTGACAGGTATTGGACACCGTCATGTGAGCTATAAAATACAAACCTAAAAAAGAACCGGCACTTTGCGGGAAGACCGGTATGAGACCAGCCTTATTGATAGTGCTCATTATTTATTAGCATGTATGCATTATTTTGTCTCAACCCGGTTCGGGCCGCGATACTGTATCAACCTAGTGAATATAAATGTTCGAGTAACGACACCAATGCTCATGGCGGGAGTGATACGAGTATTGAGCCGAATCCTATTTAAGAAGCTTTGTGCGATAGTGCCGCAAAATGCCAGGAAGCTTGTCGTGAGCTGTTTTGGACCCGTGTTGATGATGAGCTGATACATGATATAGGTGGATCTCTCAATCACCAGCTGGTGCTTGGACGATCCTGGATTAGAGCTCTAATTAAGGAGATAACCAATTGACAGGTTTGTCAAGGATATCCAGGAAGACCGTATATCTAACAAAAACGTGAAATTTAATTTGCTAGATTGTTAGACGACAAGCCACACTCAGCGGACAGCAAATTACGCTAGCGGACACTGCCGGGCGCATTGATTCCGATTCGCCGGTTGGGTGTTACGATTTCAATTCGTGTAAACGACATGGTTAATCCAGGCATGCCTGGCCCACACGACAGTGCGTCTGGCAGCGCTTTGATTGCGAGATCGCAGTCAATATCGATACAGTGCACGATCGCTTCTTTCAGGTGCAGAATCGTGGCCTTCTCCAAAAAAATGCGTTCCGCTCTGATGACTTTGACGGCAAAGTTCTCGCTGCTCAAACACATCGGGAAAGGCCTCTGCTGCATAACACGTCTTTTAACAATCCATCGGTGAGGGATTTCAAGAATGTCCGTGCTCCGCATTGTGGCTCTTGCCAAGGGTATGGCCATTGGCTGCGAGCCACACCTTGATCAAGTACAGTCTTGAAGTCCTGAACAACATATTAGGTTGCCAGGTTAATTAGTGAATCTTACAAGACTTGATGAGTCTCCGGGTGGCCTTCAAGGTGATTTCAAAGCCGCCTGAGAAACTCACCAAACTTGTGCCGGGCATAGACAAGAAATAAACGCGTTTTTTGCGCTATGGATTTCTCGCATACGTAAGACCCTGTTGGTGTAAGAGTTGTTGCTTTCGTGAAAACAGTTGTGCAAAACCGCAGGCCTTTTTATGACTTATTGATATTTAATTCATTGTTTTCAAGGGTTTTTTTGTTTCTGGCCGGCACTGATTATGGTAAAAAATGAAGATGAATGGTATCTTTTGATTAACAAGCTGATATGACTGACTAGAAAATTCCTCGATGAATATTTGAACCAGTTCTAGATCTCCAGTTTCACTTGATTTGAGGGTGCTGAAACTGTGACAGTTTTCCCAATGCTTGCGTTTTACATCTACCACAATAACTACTATATTAGTAGTAACTTAGCAATCAATTGGAACGAGGTATTTCAGCCATGAAGCTACTTCATCGGTCGTTGATAGTAGTCGCATTACATTCCCTGTTAACTGTTTCGGGAATGGCTCACTCAGAGAGCCTTTTCATGGACGGCTTTGAGTCAGGTGATTTGAGTAGCTCTGCGAATGGTGTTAGCTACGGTGGTAATGTGGAAACCGCTGTCTCAACTGAAAATAGTCTCATGGGAGACTACTCGTTGAGATTTACCTATCCAGCTGCGCCGAATGGCAGTGACTCCTTCTCAGAGCAGCGCATGAACTATCCACAAACCAATGAATTGTGGATAAGGTACAACTTATATGTGCCAACTAACTATGTGCACAGAACTCAAAGCGGAGCTGCAAACAACAAGTTCCTGGCAGTCTATAAAGACGAATACCGATATCCAGGCTTCCAAGTCAACTGGTCATTATCTCCTGATGGCAGTGGTGGCTCTAATCTTAGTCTCCACAGATACCGCAATGGATCCGAGCAACGTGTTATTTCCCCATCAAACGGCATCGGTGTGGGTTTCATCACCCAAGCCGATCGAGGCAAGTGGATACAAATTGTAGCGCGTATTAAGGCGCCTAGCAGTCAGAATTCCAGTGATGGCGTTATGCAGATGTGGAAGGATGGTGAGTTTGTTACGAACGAGACAACCCTAGATAACTATGGTGGAGCTGGTGAAAATTACATGGACGAGCTCTATTTGCTTGGCTGGTCCAACTCTGGTTTTTCGGAGCAAACTGTCTTTTACATTGATGATTTGCATATCAACGATGGCACCCCCTTCGTACAACCTAGCCCACCTACTCTACTGGATTAGAGGCGAATTAGTTAAGTCTAGATTCATACTTCTTGCAATATACTAATAGTTGTATTTACGATTCTTGATTGCCCGGTATAGCGAAGCTATCCGGGCAAAAAAATAGCTAAAGTTGAGGAAAGTATTAACTACTATTGTTTTTATACCGCAGCTACCGAATCGTTTAAGTGTTATGGCTATATTCAATAACAACAGGATTGCTAAGCAAATGATCGCTATTAAGGTGTGACCTGTAGCAAGAAAAATTACTGATAGAATAATAAGAAGCAAAAAGATCACTGAGATTATTGCGACTATTGAGCTAAAAAACACTTGAATTGATTTGAAATCTCCTTCGCCATGCCAATACTCTCTACGAAGAAAATCCACGAAAGTATGTGGAAAGCCTAAGTGGATTGCAACAAATCCTTTGTCTGTAAAGTAATTATATCCTTCACTAATACATCGAATACAGAAGTCGTAATCTTCACCGGTTTTTAATAATTCATTAAAGCCACCTATATCGTCAAAAGCCTTTCTTGAGGTAATAATATTTGCTCCACCCAAGAACTGATCTTTTAAATTTTTGAACCAATATTGTTCAATCCATCCTCCTGACTCAGGTACAACACATTGGTGACCTGTAATAAATAAGGGCTTGCTAATGAGGTCATTGTAATGGTGCTTTAGTGTATCTACCCATTCTCTGGTAATTTCAACGTCCCCATCGATGAAGGCAATAAGTGGATAACGCGATTTTGAGACGCCAAAATTTCTGGCATGAGAAACTGCAGCTCTTTTAATTGAATACACAGTAGCGCCGGCATCATTTGCCAGAGTAGCAGTTTTATCGGTTGAGCCATTGTCAACAACAATAATTTCATAATTTAGTTCAGCTGAATCACATTGTTTATTGATTGACTTGACGCACAGTTCGATGTACTTGGACTCATTAAATGCTGGCACAACAAAGCTTATCGAGTATTTCATATATTAATCGTCAATATGCCGCTTATACCAGGCTTGGAACATCAGTAAAGCCAAAAGTTTATGTGAATGGTCATACCTTCCTGAACGGCTGTTTATTCCGGTTTCTTTGTATAGGAAGTATATACACCCTTCTTATTCAAAAGCCAGCCCGCTCTACTGAGTTCGACCAACCAATAGCCGGCACTTCCGGCCCGTTGCGCCACGGAGTGCGCGCCGTACGCCTGTTTCCAGCCTAAAAACCGGGTCAGAGAACAATTGTTTCTAATATGTGAAGCGGTTAATATCCCAGCGTACGCACACCACTAGTCATCCAACCAGTTGCATTATTCATATGGAGGTGGATAAGGCAGCGAATCAAACAACAGCGTGGACTTTATTTTAGTAGAAACAATTGGAATCAAGCACACTGTTTGCTATAGGATTTTCAGCATGGCGTCTACTTGACTATGCAATGTAGGCGTATGAGAAACTAATAGTCGCTTTTGATTTGTTCCAGAATCTCATCAAGAGAGATTCGAGTTTCGGCATCAGGAAACAGACTTAGCGATTTATTGTAGGCTTTTGCCGCCTCATTAAGCTGACCTAAATCGCGGTGACAATTTCCGAGTGACTTCCACGACATCCATATCTGGTCCTGCTCTCTACCCGATTCGATAGCGCGCATAAAGCACACAAGCGCTTCGCCGGATTCTCCCAGGGCACGTAGGGATCGGCCCTTGTTGTGCCACGCTGCTGTGTGGTCTTGATCAATTTCCAACACCTGGTCGAGGCAGTTGATTGCCTGTTTATGCTCGCTGAGGTCGGCAAGGCAGATAGCCTCAGTATTAAGTGTATCCGTAGTCGGCTGGTATAATTGGTTGGCCGCCCTGATATTTGACAATGCTTCTCTAACTTCACCCCGGTAAAAAGCAGCATTCGCTCTTTTGAGCAGATCCTCGAGAGAAAGCCCCCCAAATTTATCAATGAGTAGGGATAAGGCGTTGAATATCTCCTGACTGTTCTGATAGCGGTGCTCGGGCCTTTGGGCCAACATTTTTTCGATTATGCTCGCCAGCTTATCAGGAACTTCCGGCACTCGTCTGCGAATCGGCACCAATGATTCGGTTATTTTGGCGTACTTTCCTTCATATGGCGGGAAGCCGGTAATAAGATGGTAAAAGGTAGCACCCAGAGAATAGATATCAGAGCGAAGGTCAACGCGTTTGGCATCTTCATCCTGTTCGGGGCTGCTGTAGAGGGGGGTTCCCATTTCAATGCCTGTTCGTGTCTCGTGAGCGGAATTATCAGAGTAAGCTTTGGCGATTCCAAAGTCTGCAATTTTCAATCTTCCATTAGTAGTCAGCATCAGGTTGCCAGGCTTAATATCTCTATGGACGATCCCTTGATTCCATGCACAGTCCAGCCCTTCAGTAGCCTGCATAATCAGTGGCAATATGTCTTTAGATGGCACAGGTCCTTTTTTTTCAATAAGTTCAGAAAGTGAAAAGCCATCGATGTACTCCATCGCATAGAAATAGCTGCCATCGGATATACCGGATTCATATACGGTCACGATATTGTCGTGGCGTAAGTTGGCTGCAACCTGTGCCTCAGTGATAAATCGTTCAGCCAGTTCTTGATTGGAGGCGAGCTTGTCGTTGAGCAATTTGACAGCAACCCGGCGCTCAAGTACCGCCTGAATCGCCTCGTACACCACACCCATTCCGCCTTGACCAATAAGACGAACCAAACGGTAATTTCCGACTCGTCCCGACATCGATTGAACACCAGTTGACAATTGAGGTAATATAACACTACAGATAATAGGGTAATTCTGGGTCTGCTACAAACGGCTTGGGGGCCAAATTCAATCGATAAGATTGATACTGTCTATCGATCTCCATAACAAGTCATCCGAGCAGGTTAAACGCAAAACGTTACAGAATTCCAGAACCACCCTAACTGGGCTAGCCAGTAATCGCCGCAACGTGACAAGGGAGTAAAATGACTTTCGCCCGCGGTGGAGGTTCCTAGGTTCAACGGGAAGGAGCGCGTTGAAATGTCAGACCAGTCGATTGGCGTACATTTCGCCTGGCTCACCGCCGCCAGTGAGGCCATGTATGGTTGCTATGCCTGTATTGAGCCGCCGCATCTGTTTATCGGGCTCTGCAGTCTGGAAAAAATACTCGCAAGCGATGAGTTACTGAAACTACCGAATGCGGAACAGACCCGGCTCGCACTAAAGTCAGAATGGAATCTTGTCACCGCCTGCTTTCAGCAGCTGGGGCTCGATCCGACTCGGCTGCGGCGAGAACTACGTGAACGTCTTGATGACCAAGGCATAGAGCATGCGGAAGGCGATGTGATCCACCGATCGGCACAGAGTCGCCAAGTTTTTGCACGGGCGATGGATTGCGCTTCGACTCGCGGGCTTTCTGTCCTAGGTGTCATGGACCTACTGGTTGCTTTACTGGATGAAGAAATCGTTGTCTCGTTACTGCGGAACAAAGGAGTCAACATTCCGCTTCTCCGGGAGCAAGCTGCGAAATCGTCAAACCCCGATACCGACGACAAAAAGCTGAGTGCCATCCAGGGTAACAGACACGAGGAGCGGGCTTTATTTTTATCCCGCTACACTCGCGATCTGACCCGACTCGCGGCGGAAGGCAAGCTCCGCCCTCCCATTGGACGTCGCGAGCAGATGCTGCAACTGGCGCGAACCCTGGCAAGAGAGTCCAAAAACAATCCTGTGTTGATTGGCGACGCCGGGGTGGGTAAGACCGCGATTGTTGAAGGGCTGGCCTGGCGCATCTCACAGGGAGCAGCCCCGAGCGTGGTACAGGAACGTACTATTCTGCAGCTGGACATGACCACGTTAATAGCGGGTGCGAAGTACCGGGGCGACTTCGAGGAACGCCTGCAAGGAATACTGAACGAAGCGCGGGCCGATCCCAAACTGATCCTGTTTATCGACGAGATCCATACCCTGGTAGGCGCCGGTGCCGGCAGCGGTGCGGCCATGGATGCCGCCAACCTGCTCAAGCCCGCCCTCTCCCGCGGCGAACTGTGCGTTATCGGCGCCACCACTGCAGAGGAGTATCGACGTTACATAGAGAAGGACCCAGCCCTTGAACGGCGCTTTCAACCCATCAACGTCGCTGAGCCGGATAGCGCTGAATCCTTGGAGATCCTCCGGGGTATTCGCCAGAGCCTGCAGGAACACCATAAGGTTAGGATCGAGGATGAGGCTCTGATTGCCGCACTGGAGTTGTCTCAACGCTATCTGCCTGACCGGCGATTACCGGATAAAGCACGCGATCTACTCGATGAGGCCTGTGCAACCCTGGCGGTGCGGTGGAACAGCCGGATCGCCGGGATGACGGTTGAAGACCAAGGGACCAGCGTCAGCGCCGAGACGGTGGCGCGTGTACTGGCCCGGTGGACCGGGATCACGGTTGAACAGCTCACCGAGCGTGAGCGGGAACGTCTGCAGCGAATGAGTGAGCAGCTCAGGCAGCGGGTCATCGGGCAGGACGATGCTTGTGAGGCCGTGGCGCAGGCAGTACAACGGGCGCGGCTTGGACTCAAGACTTCGGAACGTCCGATCGGTGTACTGTTGTTTGTCGGTAAGACAGGTGTTGGCAAGACCGAGTTGGCAAAGGCGACCGCAGAGTTCCTTTTCCATAGCGAGAAAGCGATGTTGCGCCTCGACATGAGCGAGTATCAGGAGTCCCATACCCTTGCCCGTCTGATCGGTGCGCCGCCCGGCTACGTCGGTCACGACGAGGCAGGTCAGCTCACGGGGCCATTGCGCCGAAATCCCCACTGTTTGGTGCTGCTTGACGAGTTCGAAAAGGCTCACCCCGAGGTGCAGAATCTGTTTCTCCAGGTCTTTGAAGATGGTCGTCTCACCGACAGCACGGGACGTACCGCGGATGCCAGTCACGCGCTGTTTATTCTGACTTCGAACGCGTGTGCCGAAATAAAGCAACCGATCGGGTTCCATGCGGATGAAAACGAAGATGGACCACGCACCGCCCTGGTAGAGTCCGGACTGCGCCCGGAGTTGGTTAACCGAATCGATCAGGTAATACCTTTCCGGATGCTGGGGCAAGAAGACCTGGTGCGAATTGCCGAGCTTCTGCTTGTGCAGTTTAGCAAACGTCTGGAGGTAAGGAAGATTGAATTACGCTGGAATTCTGAAGTACTGGGGAACCTCGCGGAAAGAAGCGTGAATGATCAGTTTGGAGCCCGACCGCTACGTCGGCTGATCGAACAGGAGGTGGAGAAGGGGATTGCAGGGATGCTCGTGGATGGACGACTTGAGCCTGGATACCAGGTGAAATTACGGGTAGGTGAAGGCGAGCTTGCAATGATGGTTGACGGAGGGCGGGGGACGACAGCATGAAGTGGGCTGCCCAAGCAATTGCTTTTGGAAAGGAGGCATTCGGATGAGAATACAAACTATCCTATTTGAACCCAATGCACATTACCTGGCATCGGGAAGATTGAACCTTGGAAGGGGATCGATGGTATATAACGATTCAATTGATATTGAGACCGATGCACAGGGAAAGGTCATAGACATCAGAGACGGTCATAGAATTGATGGCATAGGTGACATTGGTGATGCTTGGGACATTTTAACTCTTACCCATAAAACCTCGAATAAGATTATTGATTGTAGACTTCACACTGCAGCGGTTACAGGCGAAACAGGGTTAGCGGAGATGGCATTCCGTGAAGATGCGAATGTAAATTTGCGTATGAAACAGGGAGCCACTCCACTTCACTGGGCCAGTGCACACAATCAGTTGGCACTTGTAGAATTGCTTGTTGACAACGGGGCGGATTTAGATAGTTGCGATGATCTTGGATGGACTCCGATCACCCTAGCAGCCAGCCAGGGCCATAACGATATTGTTAAGTTCTTGGCAGAAAAGGGTGCAAAACGTTCCGCCATCGTTAACGGAGAGGAAGTCTTTATTGACGACAATAAAGCCAACAAAGAAGATCTAAATTGGATTTTGCTAGACGCTGCTGAATCAGGAAACCTTGAGGGGGTCAAAGCCTCCGTAGAGGCTGGCGCCGATCTGAACAGCACCACACCGGATGGCTGGACGGCGTTACTTGAGTGTGCCAATAGTGATTTCCGGATCACAGAGTTTCTCTTATCCAAAGGGGCGGATCCAAACCTTGCATCTGGAAAAGGACTTACGCCTCTCATGCGAGCCGCGGCACATGGTCAGGCCGAAATCGTCAAAATGTTGTTGAAGTCGGGTGCGGATCCAACGATGCGAGATTTCCAAGGGATCAATGCAGCCGGAATGGCTTCCATTGCAAACCAGATGGAATGCGCAAAATTAGTATGCGTTATCCCAGAGGGTGTGCAGGAAAAAAATGGTGCGAATGTGATCCTGCTGAGCGATGCTGTACTCGCCGTGTTGAGCATGGCTCGTGATACCGTCGGGGGAACGGTTCGCTATGTCCAGATTACTTTTGATGATGGCAAGAAGTTTCGTTGTGAATGCATAGATGAACTGCAGGCTATTGTGCCCGCAGAATACAATGCCGAAAACATCGACAAAGTGGAGGTTCCACTCGATCAATCATCTCCAGCCGATATTCCTGCAAAGAAACGTAGATGGTGGCAATTCTGAGCTATGTGATTATGCAAAGACAATACAATTGCACAATGACAAGGAGTAATCATGGACATATCTAATCTTATTGAAGAAGCGAAAAGGTCTTTAGCTGCACGTGACTTTATTCAGGCACGACTACTTTTTAATCAAGTGCTTGAGTCAGACCACGAAAATTTGGAATCGTTGAAAGGTATTGGGGATTCCTATTTTTTAGAAGCTGATGAAGTGGCAGCACGAGAAGCCATGCATCAGCTTATTCGTGTCTGCCAAGATAAAAATGCAATGCATGAGGAGGCGGCGACCTATGTCTATATGGGGGACGCTCACGCCAAACTTAAAAATAGAGAGGATGCCTTGATATGCTTTAAAAAAGCCAGTGAGATCGATCCCGACTTGGCCGAGGCATATTACAAAAGAGCTAATATGAGCTATACCAACGGAGACAGTGATGAAGCTGTGAAATATTTCAAGATTGCACTGCAGATAAACCCTAATCACACTACGGCTTTGTTCAATCTAGGGAATACTTATATGGAGAAAAAACAGAACCCTGAAGCATTGGACTGTTTTAAGAAAGCGCTTGAAATCAACCCCTCGGACTACCTGAGCATGAAAAAAATAGGCATTATCTATACTGATAATGGTGCTTTCGAAGAGGGAATATCCTATTTGACACAATCATTGGACTACATGCCTGATATCCTTGCGTACAATTTCCTGGCCAAGGCATACTCGGCTATTGGGGAGCGCGATCAAGCTATCGGCTGCATTATTCAGGTTGCTCGGTTAGGGGACCCAAAGGCACAACAGTTTTTGGCAAACAATGGAATTAATTGGTAGAGCATAACGCTCTTGGTAGCTCACGCTATTCGAACACTTGATTCGACGCTAACGAGTTAAGGAAGATCCAGATATGAGCAAGGAATCTAAACAACCGCAAATAACCGTTTCGGAAGGTCTTGCGAGCCTATTGGGAGACTGAAGAATTAGCACGGAACGTTCACCGGATAACAGGATTCGCTTCGGTGGAATAAGTCAGCGTTGAAGAAAATCTTAATTACCGGGTAAGTTGGAAGCGTCAATATTATCATGGAGACAACAATGAATATTGTAACTAAATATATGGGATTAACGTTCTTTTGGTATAATATAAAAGATTTAGGAGGATGCAGTGAATCAGAGTTCACTTCAGCACTCGAAGCTGTTAAGAGTGAATATTCAACCTTTCCCCAAATGCATCAAGATTATATATTATATTGGGTTCAATCGATGGATAAACTCGCAAAGGCCGGTATAAACTTGCCGTTCACAGATACAGGGATCATGTTTATCAATGAAGCTTTAAAGCAAAATCAATTTTCAGACATAAAACATGAACTCAATACAGTACTTTCAGAACTGAATGAATTGTCAAATAAGAGTGATGAAAAAATAGCAAAAAGATTGATCGAATAAAATGTAGTAGTCGTCGACAGGATACGCCATCGGCTTTATCCTCACCAAGTGTCGCTCAAAGCCGATCCTCCTCACTGGACACCATGACCAAATGCACATGATTAGGCATCAGGAAACAAGACGAGTCATCCTGGCCACAAAGCAGTCTCTCCTTAGATCCACATAATAGCTATTGTTAGATATAAGTATACTGCCCCCAGAAATAGATACACTCTTAACTCAAGCAGGTTGGATATCGTCTGCTTTATTGACAGCGACACCTTCCCACTGCAAGTTGCTATCGCTCATGACAAATCTCATCACTGTACGTGGAGAAACCTCTAATGCCTCATCAACTTTTGTTGTCCACAAATAGCCGAATTGTTCCTGATTGACACCCCAATATCCTGCCAAGTATTGACCACCTGAACGTGCATATTCCCCAGCCTCATCTTCATAGATACCTTTGCTCTCATGTATGCTATTGAGCAGGTTGACAGTATTCTTGCTTAGCTTACTCACTTCTGCGTTAAGCTGGCCTGAACTTTCGTCGTACTGATCTATAGCCAAACAAGCCGCAGCTTGAATATTGGCTAACTTTCTATTGTGGGCGTTTAGATAAATAATGCCCTTTGTCATATAGAGGAATGTATTCTGATTATCCAGTTCGAGCGCCTTATCAACATCCTTGAGGGCAAGATCAAGTGCGCGGAGTTGAACATAGGCATTGCAGCGTCCCGCATAATGCTGCCAATCCTTAGGATCGATTTCAATAGCGTTGTTGTATTCTGGAATCGCAAGATTCCATTTCTCCATTGCAGATAACGTAGCGCCACGAAGGTTATAAGCTTCGGCACATTGATCATCAATTTCAATAACCTTGTTCACAACACGAAGCGCAGCATCGTAATCATTTTGTCTGCCAAAAGATTGCGCTTCTGACAATAGTTTCTGTACTTTTTCTTCTTGACTGTGGCTGTTGGATTCGAAAAAACCCTTCCAAAATGGACTCATGTCAATTCCTTTGCATGTAACTGAAGTATAGGAAGCATAAACCTTTTTTCGCCCAAGTCCAAAGCTAGTTTTCCGTCAGCGACCCGTAACTACACCGCCTATTCATTATGAGTACGCTCTAAAAACAATGCACCTCAGGTGCTGTATCAAGCCATGGGGGTATGTCGCCCATCAGACATACGGCATCACCAAATTGTCGCTCCAGGACGGAGGGTATCATTTCCTCATCAGGTCAGACTGAGCCGGTTCCGCAATCGCCAACTCATAACGGGTTGTTCTGCCACCACCTGGTAACGGGATGAGGATACCCTTGGCAACCAGGTCAGAAAGATCACGGCTGGCCGTTCGGTTTGGGCACTTGGTAATCGATTCATATTTCCTGGTCGTTATTCCGCCTTCAAAGCCCTTCCGACCTTCAGCGAATACCCGCGATACCATTCTGGCCTGCCGGTCATTCAACTGGTCACCATAGGCTTCGTAGAATCGTGTCTTGGCCAACACAAAGTTCACTTCTTCCCTGGCAATTTCCTGTGCCTCGATGACTTTGCTGGCGAAATAATCAAGCCAAGCATCAATATCCAGGCTTTCCCGGCTCACTTTCTCCAGTTGCAGGTAATAGGTTTTCTTATCCGCCTCTATCGCCGTAGCTAGACAAGCCGTGGTCGGATAGCCTAGAAACTGTGAAAGCGCATGGTCAGCAATCGCCCTGCCGACTCGCCCATTCCCATCATCGAAAGGATGAACCATTTCAAACCAGAGGTGTGCAATACCTGCTCGGGCAATTCCTGGCAGCCTCTTATCTTTATTCAAAGGACTGGTCTGGTTGTACCAGTCAAGGAGTCTCGCCATTTCATCAGGCACCTTAGCAGATGGAGGGGCCTCATAGTGAACCTTTTCCCGACCGTAAGGCCCGCTCACTATTTGCATTGGGGAAAGATCATTACGGTATACGCCTCGTAGAATAGGCGTATAGCGCTGTTCCGGGACAGCCATGGATTGCCACTTGCCCAGCAGATCATGTGTCAGGGTTGTTTGCCAATTCTTTCGAACATCCACCAATAACGAAGCAGCCCCCGCCGCTTTCTGGTCTGTATTGTCCGGTAGCGTATCCGATGTTATCAAAGAGAGTAGCGATGACCTGACCGATTCTCTGTCGAGACTCTCGCCCTCGATGGCGCTGGTTTTGATGGCCTCGGAAAGCATCAAATCAATCGTGGCATCCTCTTGAGATGCCATCGGTAGTGCATCAAAGCTGCCAGCCAGGCGCTCAGAGTTTATGCGAAATTCAAGTTCCCGATCTTCGAGCGCGCGATTGTCATAGCGAAAATCTGGCCAGTCGGGCTGTTGCCATATCCATCTCATGGCGCGATTCTAGCATTTATTCACGCCATACTATATAAATATTTGGCGTGTTTATAGGCTTAAATCACGCCACACTCGTTCAGAAGGCGATATCTGAGTGCTGACCGCTGATACCATGATTACGCCAATCTACCACTCATGGTATTGCTACTATTTGCGTTACAGCGCGCTGAAAATACCATGAAAAATACCATTAATGATGCAGATTTATTATCAATTGGGTAGTTTTTTATTCTTATAATTCAATTGGTTATAAATTCCTGTCACTCCCACTCAATGGTAGCTGGCGGCTTGCTGGAGATATCGTAAGCCACCCGCGAAATACCATGCACCTCGTTGATGATCCTTCTTGATACCT